>CAVXZU010000001.1:0-130186 GCA_963766185.1 uncultured delta proteobacterium
GGGATTTCTTCCCGTGGCCAAGAATTCGGCCGAATGCCCCTGATTCCGATAAGTTATAATTAGTGAATAGAATCACGCAGTTTTAGTTGACAATATATTTGCAGGAGACTATTTTTATCTACGAGGAAATCTAATGACTACCTACCCCACAAATTTTGTCTCCAAGGTCATAGCAAGAGTTGATTTTCAGCCAATTCTTAAATTGAAACAAGAGCCAGTTGATTTCCAGGAAATTATCCGGGAACAATTTCCTCGCTTTTCACACGAAGGAATCGCTCGACATCTCTATAAAGCCTGGAGAAGTTCCAGTCCCCACAAAAATTCCTACTTGGCAATTTACAAGTAAAGAAAAAACGGACCAAATTAGTTTAAATTACCGAAAGTTGTAACCTTAATTATGAAGAAGTATGATAATTTTGAATCATTTTTTTTTAAAAATTGAATTGATGTTTAATACATTTAATAATATTTATCATCCAAGTATAGTAATAGAATCGGATTAAGATTCATTAATGAAATAAAATTAAAAGGTAACCCACTTGATTGGGATGGTTTAATTAATAATAATCTTTATTGTATTACTAATGCCTTCCCTGATTTGTCTAATTCTTCGACACGGGCAATGTCTCAATTACACTTATCCATGGATGATCACTCGATAACTTTTCAATTTGGTATATTTAACAGTGAGTACCCAAATATTATTACTCAACGGGAATTTATTCTTGACTATGATTGTGCATCTAAAGATGAAAGCGAACCAGATGGGGTTTAAGTAAATTTAGGTTATACTATGAAGATATAAAGAAGGTTTTTAAACAAAGTCGTGGTGAAAAGTTGATAAGGATTATGAAAGGAGAGAATGTTTTATGAAAGATTACAAAAATACTTTTTGTATTGAAGGGGAGTATTTTACTTGTCCAAAAACTGACTCACCAATTATCGAAAAAGAACATGGTGAATCTTTTGAAATTATTCCCCAGGATCTTCCTTTGTCAACTAAGGATTATAAAAAATCTACCGTTAGTAAGAAAACTTATAAATTATATGAAAAATAATCAGTTAAGTCCATGTATTTAATTAGGAGCATGTCCCTTAATAGGCCTTGGCAAGGCGATGTTTACAAAGATGTTACGTTAATCCAAGATGTTACGTATAGTGAATCCCCTGAAGGGGAAAAAGAATGGAATTTTAATGAGGTAACTTATAATTATTCAATAGTATTAACTCAAGAATGTGATTTGGAACAAGATTATAAGAATAGAATAGAAGACAAAGAAGATCATGACAAATACATCCATATGATATTAATGGCTCCTGCTTACTTAGCTGAGTCTTTGAGATATGGGGGACATTTAGAAGATTATGGGCAAAAGATGCAACGTATTAATAGCAAAGAATGGGACAAACTAAAGAGGCAAGAAAACAAAAGATATCATCATTTAGAAGCGGCCATAGACAAGAATATTCCTGAACTTACTATCGATTTTAAGCATTTTTATACTATCTCGAGAGATTATTTCTATAATAATATAATGAATGAATCATATATTGCATCACTGACTATCCTATATAGGGAAGAATTGTCTCAACGGTTTTGTAATTTTATTTCGAGAGTTGGAATTCTAATAGCATTAATGAAGCGAAATTTTTAGCGGATTCATTGTATGCAGGCTTCCCTTCAAGAACCTTCTTAGGATTTTATTTTCCAACTCATTCCATATTGGATTTAACTTTCTTATTCTAATTCTAACAGTCTTCCCTGAAAACAAATATCTTAATGTTCGACTTTCGTCTCATCAAATCCACCGGCCCGGGCGGGCCCCGGCTGGGGCAGATCGTCACGTCCCGGGGGGTGATCGACACCCCGGTGTTCATGCCCGTGGGGACTTACGCCACCGTCAAGACCCTGACGCCGGAGGACCTTGAGGACATCGGCGCCAGCATCATCCTGAGCAACACCTACCACCTGTACCTGCGGCCCGGGATTGCCACCATCGAGGCCCTGGGGGGGCTGCACCGCTTCATGCACTGGGACGGCCCCATCCTCACCGACTCCGGCGGTTTTCAGATCTTCAGCCTGGCGCCGTTCCGCACCCTGAGCGAGGAGGGGGTGACCTTCCGGTCGCACCTGGACGGCTCCAGCCATTTCCTCACCCCGGAGACCGTGGTGGGTCTCCAGGAGGCGTTGGGGGTGGACATCATGATCTGCCTGGACGAGTGTCCGGGCTATCCGGCGCCGGAAGCTGAAGTGGCCAAGGCCGCGGCCCTGACCCTGAGGTGGGCGGCGCGCTGCCTGGCAGCCCGGACGAGCCCCGGCGCGGCCCTCTTTCCCGTGGTCCAGGGGGGCATGATCCCCGAGTTGCGGCGGGAACAGGCCCAGGCCATGGCGGCCCTGAACTTCGACGGCTATGCCATCGGCGGCCTCAGCGTCGGGGAGCCCAAGGAACTGATGCTGGCCATGCTGGAGGCCACCACCCCGGCCCTGCCGGAGGATAAGCCCCGGTACCTCATGGGGGTGGGCACGCCCTCCGACCTGGTGGAGGGGGTGGCCCGGGGGGTGGACATGTTCGACTGCGTGCTCCCGACGCGCAACGCCCGGAACGGCATGGCCTTCACCAGCACCGGCAAGGTGGTGATCAAAAACACGGTGCACGGGTCGGACGCCGGGCCGCTGGACGCGGCCTGCGGCTGCTACACCTGCCGCCATTACTCCCGGGCCTATCTCAGGCATCTCTATATGGCCCGAGAAATTCTGGTTTATCGCCTTTTAACTTTGCATAATTTGTATTACTATTTAAAGTTAATGGTCAGTATGCGGCAAGCTGTGGCCGAAGACCGGTTCGCGGCGTTTCGCCGAGACTTTTATGAAAAGTATCAAAATCGGAACCAGGGAGGTAGTATAAGTGGTTAATATGGCATATGCCCAGGCTGCGGCAGGGGCCGCCGCCGACAATCCCATGGGGAGCATTTTGGGCAATCCCCTTATCCTGATGGTCTTGATGGTCGGCATCTTTTATTTTCTCCTGATCCGGCCCCAACAGAAAAAGGCCAAAGAACACAAGGCGCTCCTGGACAACCTGAAAGAGGGTGATCAAATCATCACCAGCGGCGGCATCCTCGGCACCGTGGTCAAGATTGACGACCAGATCGTCAACCTGGAAATCGCCGACAAGGTCCGTATCAAAATAGCCCGCCCCTCCGTCGCCGGGTTCGCCCCGAAGAATGCTGGTTGAGCCGGCCCTGATGCACTCTCCCCGCACCGTCCCGGGATCTTGATATGCCTGAGCCTCAAGCCCATCAGGCCTTGATGGAGGAGATCGACCGGCTTGAGGACCTGGCCCGGGAGTGGATCGAGCTTTTCCCCCAGGCCGCGATCCAGGGCCAGCACTGGCAGAAAGTGCTGTCCCAGGTCCAGGCCCATGCGGCGGAAGACACCTGCCGCCTGGCGGTGGTGGGCGCGGTAAAATCCGGCAAGAGCACCATGATCAACGCCCTGGTGGGCCAGGACCTGTTGCGCCGGGGCGCCGGGATTCTCACGGCCATGGTCACCCGGGTCCAACCCGGCCCGGAATCCCAGGCAGTGCTCCGGTTCAAGGGTTGGGACGAAATCAACGGGGAAATCCGCCGGGCCTTGGGGCTGCTGCCCAATCCCCGGCTGGTGGACCGGGGCGAGCCCCTGGACCTACAGGCGCCCCCGGACCGGGAGCTCCTGGCCCAGGTCCTGGCCGAGGCCCGGGAGGCCGACCTCTGGACCGGTGGCAGCCTGGACCAGAACTACCTGCTGCTCAAATCCTACCTGGAGGGCTACGATCTCCTTAAGGGTCTCATGCCCGCCACCGGGGTGCTCCCCCTCGCCGGTCCGGACCTGGCCCGGCACCGGGACCTGGTCACCCGGGAGGCCACCGCGGTGTACCTCAAGGATGTCCTGCTCACCATCCCCTTTCCCTGGCCGGCCACGGGCGTGGAGCTGGGAGACTGCCAGGGGAGCGACTCGCCCTTTCCCCAGCACCTGGCCCAAGTCCTGGCCTATCTCATCAAGAGCGACCTGGTGCTTTACGTCGTCAGTTCCCGGGTGGGGCTGCGCCAGGCGGATTTCCAGTTTCTGGCGGAGTTGAAAAGAATGGGGCTGATGCCCCATATCCTGCCCCTCCTCAACCTGGATTTGGGGGAGCACAGCTCTTACGGGGAGGTGGAAAAGATCAGGGACCGGGTGGCCCGGGAATTGTCCTCCTGGCAGCCGGACCCCCGGGTCTATGCCTTTTCGGCGCTGAAGCTGCTCCTGGAGCGCCGCCAGGCCCGGGGCGAGAGCCTGGACCCCCGGGAAGCCGCGGTCCTCAAGATGTGGGCCCTGGACCCGGACTCTGCCGCCTTTTCGGAGGCGGAAGCGGCCCGGTTCGAGGCCGACCTGCAAGCCGCGCTGGGGGATTTGCGGACCCGCCGCCTGGCCGGGGGCAGCCTGGCCCAGGTGAAGATGGTGGCCCGGGGCCTCAGGGAGCAGTTGGAACTCACCGGGGACCTTCTGACCCGGGGACTGACCGCCATCCAGGAGCTGGAAACGCGCCTGGCGGCCCGGCGTCAGCCGCTGCACGCCACCATGGCCACGGTGAGCCAGTCCCTGGAAGGGGCCGGCCACCGCCTGAAAAAGACCCTGCGTTCCCGGGTGGACACCCTCCTGGACCGCCATTCCGGCCGGGTGGGCAAAGACCTGAGCGAGTTCATCCAGAACTTTACGCCCGACTGGGACCAGTTGGCGCCGCCGTCAGTGACGCCGGCCTTCCGCCCGGTGCTCTACCAACTCTTCCAGGAATTCGCCAAGGCGTTGGCCCACCACGTCACCAGCGAGGTCAACATCACCCTGGTGGAATTTATCCGGGAGCAGGAAGAGTGGCTGCGCCAGGAACTGGCCCGCCTGTGGGAGCCCCTGTTTCTGACCCTGGAGGAAGCCCTGGCCCTCTATTACCGGGAAATTGCCGATCTGGGTCTGGCGGCGGCGGCGCCCAGCCTGGAAGCCTCGGCCGTGGCCCGGCCCCAGGGACTGGAACTGCCACTCCTGAGCCTGGAGGTAGCCCCCGACTGGCGTTTTGCCCGGGAGGTGTGGGTGGCCTCGGGCCTGGGGGTCTTAGGAAGGGCCTGGGACGCCATCAAGCGCCGCCTGAAGCTGGCCGGGGAAGTGGACCCCCGCCGGCAACTCCTCCGGGACCTGGAGCGGGCCCTGGCCGCGCTCAAGACCTGGCTGGGCTCCGAACTGGACGGCCAACTGCTCAATTACCGGGAAGGCCTGAAATTCCAGTACTTCTTCCCCCTGGTGGACCAGTGGCTCAAACAGCAGGAAGCCAACCTGGAAGACACCCTCGGGTCTCTCCTCGGGGGCCTCTCCGGCGCGGCGGAGGCCATGCATCTGGCCGAGGAGGAGCGCACCGAGCGCCATCGGCGGCTGGAGCAACTGATCCCCGTGGCCCGGCGCATCGAGTCCCGGCTGGAAGCGGGAGAACCTCAGCGCTAGCCCTGGGGGCCCCGGCATCTCCCCGGCGCCGGTCATGACTGCGGCCGCGCCGCTTACCCCGGTATTCCCTCCACGCCCCGTGGCGTTCATACCAGGAAGAAAAGCTCACGGTCTGTAGGAGCGCACCCGCGGGTGCGTCCAACCTGAGGGCGGACACACAGGTCCGCCCCTACAGAGAATTGCCGTTTGCCTCCATCTTGGTCTTCAACGTCGAAGCGGGGCAGTGATCTTCATTTCAGCCTGCATCTTGATAAATCTTGGCGCTGAACTCTGAGCCTCGGTGCAGAGGGAAATGCAGGTCAATCCCTGGACACGGGGGCTGAGAAGCTTATCGTGGTGCCCTTTCCTGCCTGGCTCACGATTTTTAGACTGCCCCCCAGGATCTCCACCCGCTCCTCCATGGCCGCCAACCCGAACCTGCGGGCCGGCTCCAGCTTCATGACTTCGTCCGCATTGAAGCCCCGGCCGTTGTCCTCCACCTTGAAAAGGATGATTTCCCCCCGGCTCGTAATGGTCACCGTCACCTTGGAGGCTTCGGCGTGCTGGCCGGCGTTGCTCAAGGCTTCCTGCAGGATCCGGTAATAGGTGATCTTCTGTTCCGGCGACACCACCAGTTCGTTAAGCTCTTCGATTTTGTCCACGCACTTGATGTCATGATCCCGGTTGAATTCGCTCACCAGGTATTTTAAGGCCGCGGTAAATCCGAGGTCCGTCAGGATGGCGGGGCTCAGGCTGCGGGAAAGCCGCCGCAACTCATCGATGATGTCGTTGATGTTGTGCAGGGCCTCATCGGAAACACTCTTCTGTTCCGCTTGTTCCGGGGCCAATTTTTCGGCCGCCATCCTGATCTGGATCTTTAAGGCCCCCAAGGCCTGCCCCAGTTCATCGCGAAGCTGCAGGGAGAGGTGCTGGCGCTCCATCTCCTGGACCACCAGGAGTTGAGAGGACAGCTTTTTGAGCTTCTGCTCCGACTCCTGCAATCTTTTTTCAACCCGGTCCCGGGCCGTGATGTCCTCGATGGTGAGGAGGATCTGTTCTTCGGCGGCATTCTCCTGCCGGATGTGACTGGCGTTCAGCAGCATCACGCGCTCGCCGATGGAGCGAAACTTGTGTTCCAACCGGTAATCATACAGCGAGGTTTTCTTGGGCAAGACCTCTTTCAGCAGCCTTCTCAGCTCCGGAATATCCCACTGGCGGTTTTCCAGTTCATAGATGAACCGGTTGGTCGTCTCTTCAGGCACCATCGCAAAGGTCTTGTAAAAAGCCTGATTAGCCATCCGCACCCGGAGGTCCTGGTCCAGCACCAGCAATGATTCCCGCATGGTCTGGAAGACGGCCTGGATGAGATCCCGGGATTTTTCGACTTCCAAAGCCGATTCCTTCTGACCGTTAATGTCGATGAGAAGAAGCACCGCACCCTCGATCCTGTCCTCCACCGTGCGATAGGGCTTGACCTGCAAGGTATACCAGCGGCCCTCCCGGTCCTTGACTTCCCGGGTCCAGTCCTTCAGGGAGTGAATGACATGCAAGGTCTGCATCTCCAGATCAGAGATACCAATCTTGAGATTCAGACCCCCGATGGGTCGTCCGAGGTCGGCGGGGATCAGGTTAAGGACTTCCTGGGCCCGGGGGGTAAAGGAGCGGATCTTGAGCTCCCGGTCCAGCCTGACACTGGGAAGGTTGGTGCTGGTGATGAAATTATTGAGATCGCTGTTGACCTGGCCCAGTTCAGCGTTGCGGTCCTGGAGCTCGTCGTTCAGGGTAGAGAGCTCTTCATTGGCCGATTGGAGCTCTTCCTTGGCGGTCTCCAGTTCCTCATTGACGCTTTGAAACTCTTCATTGGTGGAGAGGATCTCCTCGTTGGCGGCCCGGAGTTCTTCATTGGAACTCTCCAGGTCCTCCACCACCGAGCGGATATATTCCTTCGTGGCGGCCAGTTCCTGCTGCAACTCCCGGATGAGCCGGTCTTTGGACGCCGCTCCCTCTTCGGACGCCGCCGGGGGCGCTTCCTCACCGCCGGGCACAGGGGCGGCTTTCCCCCCGCCGGCTGGCTCGGCGAAAAGGACCAGGAAGAAGCGTTCATGGGCGGCTTTGGGCATGAGGGGAATCACCTGGAGGTTGACCGGCCGCAGCCGGTCGTCGCCGCTCACCTGCAGGTTCTTCCGGGTAACGGGCTTGTTAAGCTTTTTGACCTCTTTGAAAGCGCTATGGAGCTCCATGAGCAGGCTTTTCCGGACCATCTTCATGAGGTTGAAGCTGGCCTCCCCCGGGGCCGGCTCTAAATAGGCGCCCGTCTCCCCGCGGAATTGAAGAATTTCCATGTCCTCGTTGACCAACACCCCGGGGGGGGCAAACTGATTGAGTACCAGGGAGTCCACTTCCTTATAGAGATCTTTGCGGCTCCAGGCCCCATCCACACCGGGAATCTTGGCGACGGCTTCCAATCCCGCGGCCAGGCGTCTCCCGCCCAGGGCCAGGGGCATCTGCCCAAAGTGGGCTTTCCGGCGGTAAATCTTGTATTTCTGGTTCACCTGAGAGAAGAACTCCGGGGACTGGCCGAGGCTCTCGGAGGACCCCACCATCAGGAAGCCCCCAGGCTTGAGGGCGAAATGGAAGGTTTGGAGCACCCGGGTTTGCAGTACCGTCTCTAAATAGATGAGAACATTACGGCAGCTAATGAGGTCCAACTTGGAGAAAGGCGGGTCCTGGATCAGGTTTTGTTGGGCGAAAATGCACAGGTCCCGGACGGTTTTGCTCACCTGTAAGGAGCCGTTATTTTTGACAAAAAAACGGGCCAATCTCCCCGGTGAGACATCCTCGGCGATATTCTCGGGGTAGAGTCCATTCCGGGCCTTCTCGATCACCGTACTGCTCACGTCCGTGGCGAAAATCTGGATGGGGGTGGCCGCGGCCTGGTCTCCCAGGTACTCCAGCCAGGCCATGGCCAGGGAATAGGCCTCCTCCCCGGTGGAGCAACCCGGCACCCAGATGCGCACCTGGCCTTCCGGAGACTGTTGACGCTCGAGGAGAGGAAAGATCTCGGTCTTCAAGGCCTCAAAGGCCTCGGGGTCCCGAAAAAAACCCGTCACCTTAATGAGCACGTCCTGGTAAAGATTGGTCACTTCCCCGGGGTTGTCCCGAAGATATCGGACGTAGGCTTCCGGCTTGGCGATCTTGTTCAGGGCCATGCGCCGCATGATGCGGCGCCAGATGGTGGTGTGCTTATAGTGGGTCAGGTCCACGCCGCTGGCCTTGTTGAGCAGAGCCAGGATCTGGCCCAGGTTCTTGTCCTTCACGGGGAGCGCATCCGCCTTTACCCCCTGGTAGCGGGAGAGGTAGGGGTGGCGCGCTAATTCGTCCAACTCCCTGGCGATACCTTCCGGGGATAAGACAAAATCCACGCATCCCGTGGCGATGGCGCTTTTGGGCATGAAATAATAGCGGGCGGATTTCTCCTCCTGGGCAAAGGTAATGCCCCCGGCGTGTTTGATGGCCTCAATCCCCAGGGTGCCGTCGGAGGAAGACCCGGACAGGATGATGCCGATGGCCTGGCCGTCGTGGCTCTCCGCCAGGGAGCGGAGGAAGTGGTCTATGGACATCTGGGGCTTCCGTTCCTGGGGGCGGGCGGTCAGGCAGAGTTCCTTATCCCTGATGGTCATGAGGGTGTTGGGAGGGATGACGTAAACCTGGTTGGCTTGCACCCGGGTGCAGTCCTTCACCTGGCTCACCGGCATTTTGGTCAGTTTGGCGAGGAGTTCGGGCAGGAGGGAATCGTGCTTGGGGTCCAGGTGCTGTACCACCACGAAGGCCATGCCCGTGTCGGGGGGCAGCGCCGGGAAGAACTGGGCCAGGGCCTCGTAGCCGCCGGCCGAGGCGCCGATGCCCACCACCAGGGAAGGCTCTCCCTGGATGTGGTCAGGGTCGCGGGCTTCCTGGCGGGAGGCCGGGGTCCGGCCGGGGCCTGGCGACGCTGGCCGGCGTTTGCCGGCAGCGGCGGCGCCTTTCTTGGCGACTGTTTTGGAGGAAGTGGATGGGGCGGCGGATTGAGGGGATTGGGATAGAGCGTCCCCGGCAGGTGCGTCCGGGGCGGATTTCTTCGCTTTGGCCATATCTTGCTACCCTCCAGCACAATCGTCCATTGGGGTTTAAGAAATGAGGCTCGCCGCCGCCACCCGCTCTTCTCAACCGGAGAGGGGGCGGTCCCATCTCCCCGGCTGATAATAAAGCAGCGATATCCGGGCGGTCGCCGGAGACTTGCTGGCCATTTGTCGGATATGGCTACTTTATTTAAGCATAGCATTTACTAGTCTAAAATTAATGTCTTAAGTTTAATTTAAAGGAAAAATTGCGGCATTTTTGGCCAGAAAATCTCCTTTCGCTTTGGCCAGACACCCCGTAACCCGCCGCGCTCCCCCGGCCCTATCGCCTCCGTCCGAGGGAAATTCTTCCCGGCCCCGCTGGGTAGTTGGGCCGTACGTGCCGAGACTTTGGCCTAAAAGGTTGCCTGGAAAAATTTATCCTCCGAGCTGCGCGTCACGGCCTCATCAGCGGCGTCCGGGGCGGCGCCGCCGGTCGAAGGTTTCGCTCACGCCGCGGCTTTTTCCTTGTACTTCGCCCCTAAATCGCATAGAACCGGAACGAGACGGCCATTTCACCGCGAAGGAATTCTGGAGAGAGCGCTATGACCGACAAACTCCCCTGGCTGGGTCTCCGGAGTATCCCCGGGGTGGGGATCGTGCTGGGACAGCGTCTGCTCCAGCGCTTCGGCGGCCCGGCGGCGATTTTTCAGGCCGCGGTTCAGGACCTGGAGGCCGTCAAGGGCATCACCCCGGCCATGGCCCGGGCCATTGCCGGGTTCCGGGATTGGGATAAACTGGAGGAGCGGCTGGGGCAGCTCACGGCCCAGGGAGCCGAGGTGGTCACCCGGGACGACCCCCGCTTCCCCGCCGGCCTCAAGCAGATCCCCTATCCGCCGCCGCTGCTTTACCTCAAGGGGACCCTGACCCCGGCCGACAGCCTGGCGGTGGCCATCGTGGGGACCCGGGGCGCCTCCTATTACGGGCTCAAGGCGGCCCGCCGCCTGGCCGGGGCCCTGGCCGCCCGGGGCGTGACGGTAGTGAGCGGCCTGGCCCGGGGCATCGACACCGCGGCCCACCAGGGGGCCCTGGAGATGAGCGGCCGCACCCTGGCGGTCTTGGGCTGCGGCCTGGACGTGGTCTACCCGCCGGAAAACCTGAAACTCTACCGGGAGATCCCGGAGCATGGGGCCCTGGTCAGCGAGTTTCCCCTGGGCACGCCGCCGGAGGCCCGGAATTTCCCCATCCGCAACCGCATCATCAGCGGCCTGGCCCTGGGAGTGGTGGTGATCGAGGCCGGGGTCAAAAGCGGCACCGGCATCACGGTGCGCTACGCCCTGGACCAGGGCCGGGAGGTTTTTGCCGTGCCCGGCCCCATCGACTCCCCCACCAGCACCGGGCCGCACCGTCTCATCCAGGAGGGGGCCAAGCTGGTCCAGGACGTGGAGGATATCCTCAATGAACTCCCGGCCCTGCGCCAGGCTTCCGGTCCCCGGTTCACCCCCGCGGCCCCCGCCGGCCGGGTGGCGGAGGCCCCGGGGTTCAGCCGCCCGGCGCCGGAGGACCCGCTGCTGCCGCTGCTGGGCTCGGAGCCGCTGCAGCTGGAGGAACTGGTCCGGGCCGCCCGCCTCCCGGTCCAGGACGTTTTGAGCCGCCTCACCCTCCTGGAACTCCAGGGCCTGGTAAAGGAACTGCCGGGGAAGTGCTATGTGCTGGATACATAAGAGTTTTTCTGAATAAGAGCTGATCGCAATCAATTAACGGATACGATAATATGCGGGAGATTATTAACGGAAAGGTGATTTGCCGTTAATATGATCCGTCGGGATTTTTGGCAATTCGTGTCGGGAATTTGACGCTTGCCGTTTTCTGGTCCTCTGTGAGTCCTTCCCCTCCCCCGCCGTCTCCTCCGGATAAAAAAATTTTTTTGCGAATTATGGGATCGGGACGGTTAATGATTAAAGTAAGGAGGTGAGATGGCCGAACTGACCGGCAGGACCTTGATCATCGGGCCGGGAGGAGAACCGGGAGCGGGCCGGCCATCGGCTTTAATGAGTCCGCCCCGATTGACCCCTCTATCAGAAAAATGTATATAACTTAGCCTATGCCAAAATCATTGCTCATCGTGGAATCGCCCACCAAGGCGAAAACCCTGCAAAAATACCTGGGCGACGACATCCAGGTGATCTCCAGCAAAGGGCACATCAAAGACCTGCCCAAAAGTGAACTGGGGGTTGACCTGGAACACGAATTTGCGCCCAAATACGTCACTATCCTGGGAAAAGCCAAGGTAATCAAGGAATTGAAGGAAGCGGCCGCCGGCATCGCGGAGATTTACCTGGGGCCGGACCCGGACCGGGAAGGCGAGGCCATCGCCTGGCACATCGCCGAGGTCCTGGGGGAGAAAAACCACCGCTTCCACCGGGTGCTGCTCCTGGAGTTGACCCCCAAGGCCATCAAGGCGGCCCTGGCGACGCCGGTCAAGCTCGACCGGCCCCGCTACGATTCCCAGCAGGCCCGGCGCATCCTGGACCGCCTGGTGGGCTACCAGATCAGCCCGCTGTTGTGGCAGAAGGTGAAGACGGGGTTAAGCGCCGGCCGGGTGCAGTCCGTGGCCCTGCGGCTGGTGTGCGACCGGGAGCGGGCCATCATGGCCTTTGTGCCCGACGAATACTGGAGCCTGGACGCCTGCCTGGACGCCGGAGCGCCGCCGCCGTTTGTGGCCCATCTGGCGAAGCACAAGAACAAGAATATCAAGCCCGGCAGCGTGGTGGCGGTGGAGAAGATCCTGGACGCCCTGGACACGGCGGAGTTCCGGGTCGCCAAAATCGACACCAAGCCCCAGCGGCGCCACCCGGCCCCGCCCTTCATCACCAGCAGCCTGCAGATGGATGCCAACCGCAAGCTCCGGTTCCCTCCCAAGAAGACCATGAGCCTGGCCCAGCGGCTCTATGAGGGCAAGGACCTGGGGGACGAAGGCCCCGTGGGCCTCATCACCTACATGCGGAGTGACTCCACCCGGGTTTCGGCCGAGGCCCTGGACGCGGTGAGGACCTTCATCGGGGAGACTTACGGCGACAAGTACCTCCCGGCCGCCCCCAACCGCTTTAAGAGCCCCAAGGGGGCCCAGGAGGCCCACGAGGCCATCCGGCCCACCGGGGTGACCCGGCGGCCCCAGGACGTCAAGGCGTATCTCAGCAAAGATGAGCTGGCCCTCTATGAACTGATCTGGCGGCGGTTCGTGGCCTCCCAGATGACCCCGGCGGTCTTTGACCTGACCACCGTGGACATCGCGGCCGCCGATTATCTCTTCCGGGCCACCGCCTCGGTGCTGAAGTTCGCCGGATTCACCAAGGTTTACCAGGAGTCCCAGGATACCGAAGAGGCCGTGGGCCCCGAGAAGTTTCCGCCCCTGGCCGCGGGGGATGTCCTCCAGTTGAGGGATTTTGACCCCCAGCAACACTTCACCAAGCCCCCGGCCCGCTTCACCGAGGCCTCCCTGATCAAAGAACTGGAGGTCCAGGGGATCGGCCGCCCCAGCACCTACGCCACCATCCTTACCAACCTCCAGGACCGCCTCTATGTGGTGAAGGAGAAAACCGCGCTCAAGCCCACCGAGATGGGGCTGGTGGTGAGCGATCTGTTGGTGGAGAATTTTCCGGACATCATGGACCCCAAGTTTACCGCGGGCCTGGAGGACAACCTGGACCGGGTGGCCGAAGGCAAGGTCCCCTGGCAGCAGCTCATGCAGGATTTTTACGGTCCCTTTGCCCAGCATCTGGACGCGGCGAAAACCGGCATGCGCCGGGTGAAGAGCGTCCCCACCGGTCTGATCTGCCCGGAGTGCGAGCGGCGAGCTCGTGGTGCGCTGGGGCAAAAACGGCGAGTTCGTGGGCTGCGCCGCCTATCCCAAGTGCGGTTTCACCGGGGATTTCTCCCGGGATGCCCAGGGAAAGATCAGCCTGGCGGGGCTGGAACCGGTGGCCCCGGCGGCCCCGGGAGAAGCGCCCGGCCCGGCCCCGGCGGTCCGGGGCAAGCCCGTGGCCACCGGGCTTACCTGCCCCAAGTGCGGCAAAGAGTTGCTGCTGCGCCGGGGGCGGCTGGGAGAGTTTTTAGGTTGCGCCGGCTACCCCAAGTGCAAATTCACCCAGAATTTCACCCGCGGACCCCGAAGGACAGGTGATCCCCCAGTCCCCGGAAGACGAGGCCGCCATCCCCTGCCCCCGGGAAGGCTGCGGCGGCCACTTGATGAAGCGGCGCTCGCGCCGGGGGATTTTTTACGGCTGCAAAAACTACCCCAAATGCGATTTCACCATGAACCAGCCGCCCCAGGAGCGGCCCTGCCCCCAGTGCCAGCACCCCTGGCTCATGAAAAAAGGCAAGAAGATCCTCTGCCCCCGGGACGAATGCAGCTTTGAGGAGGCCGCCGCCGCCGATGCCGCGGTCAATGAGTAAGGGTTTTCGGTTTCCGGTTTTCAGTTTTCGGCAAAAAACCCAAATCCCTCCTTATCCGCCAGGGATTCCGTCCTTTTTCCCTCTCCTCCCGGGGGAGAGGGTCAGGGTGCCGGGGCTCCTGGCGCGGCGGTGCACACCAAGATTTCCCTTAACCAAAACATGACCACCGAAAACCGAAAACCGGAAACCGAAAACCGGTCCATCACCGTCATCGGCGGGGGGCTGGCGGGGAGTGAGGCGGCCTGGCAGGCGGCCCGCCGGGGGGTTCGGGTCCGTCTCTATGAGATGAAGCCGGTGAAATTTTCTCCGGCCCACCAGTCGCCGTTCCTGGGGGAGTTGGTGTGCAGTAACTCCCTCCGGGCCGAAGGGGTCGAGAGCGCCGTGGGGCTGCTCAAGGAGGAGATGCGGCGGCTCGATTCCCTGATCATGGCCGCGGCCCTCGCCACCCGGGTGCCGGCGGGCAAGGCCCTGGCGGTGGACCGGGGGGAGTTCGCGGCGTTCATCACCCGGGCCTTGGAAGCCGAGCCTCTCATCGACATCGTCCGGGAAGAAATTGCCGCCCCGGACCCGGAGCAGACCACGGTCATTGCCACGGGGCCCCTGACCTCCGAGCCCCTGGCCGAGGCCCTGGGAAAACTCACCGGCCAGGCGCATCTGCATTTCTACGATGCCATCGCCCCCATCGTGGCCGCGGATTCCCTCGATAGGGGCAAGGTCTTCCGGGCCTCCCGCTACGGGGCCGGGGATGATTACCTCAACTGCCCGTTTTCCGAGGCCGAGTACACCGCCTTTTATGAGGCCTTGACTGGCGGCGGAGCAGGTGCCGCTGCAAGGCTTTTGAAGAGCCCCGCTACTTCGAGGGCTGCCTGCCGGTGGAAATCATGGCGGCCCGGGGGTATCAAACGCTGTTGTTCGGCCCCATGAAGCCCGTGGGCCTGGTGGACCCCCACACCGGCCGCCAGCCCTTTGCGGTGGTCCAGCTCCGGGCCGAAAACCGGGAAGGCACCCTTTACAACCTGGTGGGCTTCCAGACCAAGCTGAAATACGGGGAGCAGGAGCGGGTCTTTCGCCTGATCCCGGGGCTGGAGAGGGCCGAGTTCGTGCGCCTGGGGTCCATCCACCGGAACACCTTTATCCGGGCCCCGGGTATTTTGTCCGCCTGCCTCAATTTCATTGAACACCCGCAACTGTTCCTGGCGGGGCAGATCTCCGGGGTGGAGGGCTACGTTGAATCCGCCGCCATGGGGCTGCTGGCGGGAATCAACGCCGCCCGCCAGGCTTTGTGCCGCCCGCTCATCACCCCGCCCCGGGAGACCGCGCTGGGGGCCCTCATCGGGCACCTCACCAACACCGCGACGAAGAATTTTCAGCCCATGAACGTCAACTTCGGGCTGTTTTCGCCGCTAGAAGGCCGCATCCCCAAGAAACTCAGGGGCGCGGCGTATGCGGAGCGGGCGTTGGAGGCGCTGGAGGGGTGGGTGCGGGGAGAGTTCGGATAATGGCGGGCGGAGGGTGAGCGGCATTATCTCAATGTAGGGCTCAAGCAGAGCTTGGGCTAAGAAATACATTCCCAAGCAGGAGCTTGGGAACGAGAAAAAAGGGCGACCCGGCGGGTCGCCCCTACGTATGCGGGTTTGGGGGGAGGGCAAGGGCTATTCGTAAAGGCCCCTGGCCCTTCCCCCAAAATTTTTGGTTCCCAGGCAGGAGCTTGGGGACCAGAGGAATAAACCCCGCCTCACCCATACGTAATAAACGCCATATTCCCCTGGATGCGGTAAGTGACGGGCAGGCCCAGGGCCTTAAAGTCGGCTAAAAGCTGGGGCGCGGTGCGGGGGACCAGTTCACCGGCTTTGGCCCACAGGCGGAGATAGCGGTCGGCGAGCCGATTAGCCTCGATCAACGTCGTAAAGGTCATGGTGCCCTCATCCAGCAAGATTTTTCGCAAGGCCCGGAGCACCTCCGGGACATCCTCGAGCACGTGGAGCAGGTTCAGGGCGATGATGGCACCGAAGCTCTTGGGTCTGAAGGGGAGCTCCCGGACGTCGCCGTGGAGGAAGACGACGTTGCCGGGCACCGCGCCCTTCAATTGGGCAAGTCTTTCTTTCGCCAAGCGCAGCAGGGTGATGGACTGGTCCAGAAAGACCACCGGGCGCTCGTCATAGCCGGCGTAGGTTTTGGCGGTGAAGGCCAGGGCGCCGCAGCCGGCGTCCAGGACCCAGCCGGCCGTGGAGGAGTTGAGGGCCTGGCGACAGAGGGAATGATAATCACCGATGTCGTAGCCCCACACCAGGCGGTTGTAGAGCCGGTTGCAGGCCACCCGGTCATAGAAGGACAGGGCCCCCGTCTCGTCGTAGGAGTTGGTCTGCTCCCCGGCGGCAAAGGGTGAGTAGAGGTGCGGCTCCACCAACCTGAGGTTCACCTCGGGAAGCAGTATTTCGGAAAGTCTGGCGGCATCGATCATCAGTAATTTTTTTCTCGTTCCCAAGCTCCTGCTTGGGAACGAAGTTTTTGGCCCAATCTCTGCTTGGGCACCTCAATAGTGATTAGGATAATACTCTCATTGAATTATTTTGCAAAGCGGAGCTTTGCGACCAAGGGGGTTCCCAAGCAGGAGCTTGGGAACCAGAGCATACCTTAATATACGAGATTCTTCGCTGCGCTCAGAATGACAAACCGGGGATATCGCGTTTTAAGTTAGTCTCAGGCTGGGGCCAGCGTCGCCACAGGCTGGAAAGCCTGTGCCGCCTAAGGATTAGCCCGTTTTGGCCACGCCCAGTTTATGCAAGATGTCCTCCATCAGGCACCACTTGGTGAAAGCCGACTGGAGCAGGTTGGCGCCGACAAAGGCGGTGACCAGGTGCCAGTAGGGGCTATAGAGGTAGCCCAACAGCAGGGACAGCAGGATGAAACTTCCGGCGATGGCCCGGATATAGTTCTCCATGGTCATGATGATTTCTCCCCTGAGGGTGCGAAGAATGAATCATAAACAAAAGCCATGGGGCGCAATGCGCACCCCGCATTTCTCCTGCGGCACCGACCGATGGCGGGCCCGGAGGCCGCACCAGCTTTATCGTTATACCGCCTCAATACAAGCGGCTGATGAGCTTCCCCTGGCGGTAGAGGGAGATGTAGCTGTCCTGGGAGACGCAAACGCCCAGGACGTCCGGGGCGTAGGCCGAGAACTCCCGGGTCACCTGGTGGCGCATGCCGCCGCCCAGGTCGTCCTGGTCCGGGAGGAGGCAAATGTTGGCGGGTTTCAGGCGGGCCCGGAACTGGCAGGCCTCCAGCCGGTCATTGAAGATCACGGCGCCGTCGGACTTGGCCAGGCCGGCAAGATGTTGGAGCCACGGTTCGGCGACGGGCACCGGGGTCTCGAGGCGGACCTGGTTTTCGATGGGGGTATGGGGGTCATTAAACTGGGTCTGGCTCACCCCCAGGAGAAAGATGGCCCCGTGGCCGCTACGGCGCACCACCTCGAGCAGGGCCTTGAGGCGGGGCATGGTCCCGCCCCCGGGGAGCTGGCAGCCGGCGCAGACCTCTTTTAACTGGCTCTCCAGTTCCTGCCAGAAGATGTCCTGGAACAGGGGGATATGGAGATGGCCCTGGCGATATTCCAGGAGGGAGAGGCGGATACGGGGGTTTTTGCGGCCCCTCAAGGCCACCCAAAAGCTGATCTGGCCCCGGCTGGAGATGGTGGCCAGGGGCAGCACGGTGCGCCAGGCGGCGGCGGTGGTGAGCTGCCGCTGGGTGCCCTGAATAAGCTTGAGCAGGCCCACGATCCGGCTGTTGTGGGTGGCCAGAAAGATGGAGCGGCCATTGGCATTGAGGAGGAACTGCCGGAGCCCCTGGAGCCCCTGGTCCAGGGAAGTATGGTTGGCGTCATGGAACCACAGGAGGGAGGGCCAGTGCTGCCGGTAGTAGGAAAGAGGCCGGTAGTTGGGCAGAATCGCAAACCCGGTGAAGAGGCGCTCTCCCTCCACCGAATAGTAGAGGAGACGCTTGAAGAGGCGCCAGGCTCGGATAATGGCCTCCTCCCGCTCCTTGTCCAGCATGCTGCAGCGGCGCAAGCCGGCGGCGGTATAGAGCATGGAGCCGATATAGGGGTTGTCCTGGGCGTCCAGCTTGATGGTGGCGCAGGGCGCCTGGGTGAGGCTCTGGAGATAGTCCGCCACCACCTGTTCTTCCAGGGAGTAGGGGGTAAAGGGATAGGGCCCCCCCTCTCCCGGGCCCGCCAGGGACAGGTGCATGATCACCAGCCGCCCGAAGAGCATGCTGAGAAACCGGCAGTGGAAGGGGGAGAGCAGGAACGCGGTCTGGGTGGTGCGCAGCCGGAAAAAAAACTGGAAATCCGCCAGGTCCAGGCGAATGACGTGATAGATGACGTGCTGATTTTCCGTCAGGTTAGGATAGATGAAGCCCCTGACTTCCATGAAGTGCGTCTGCAGGTAGGTGGTAAAGCAGGGGAAGAGTTCCCGGCCGCCGGAGGCCTCCAGAGCTTCCAGGTCCGGACGGTCCAACCACTCCACGGTGCAGGTGGTGACGTCGTGGATCAGGCGTAAGACCTCGGGAGTGGTGATGAGGAAATCGAGTCGGGAGGCGAGAAGTTCCCGGTTCTGGAGGCGGGGTTTAACCATAGGGCGCCGATTTTCCTTAGTATGAGGTAATGGCCGCGGGACCCTTGCCGCGTAATCCCTAATTAATAAATAATAATCACCTTTTCCCGAAGCGCCAGGGGTGGTTCAAGAATGCGGCCGGAGCTGCCGGCAGAAGGCGGCCAGGTCCCGGCGACAGTTCCGGGCGGAACCGGCGAGGGCGGGCCAATCCAGGGTGGTAAACTGCCGGTCAGAGAGGAGCCAGCGGCCTCCCACCATGACGTGCCTGACGTCGGCGGCCCGGGCCGCGTAGACCAGGTGGGAGTAGGGGTCGTGGAGGGGGGTGAGGTGGGGCTGATTCACGTCCACCACGATGAGGTCGGCGGCTTTGCCGATCTCCAGGGTCCCGGTGGTGTCGCCCAGGCCCAATACCCGGGCGCCTTCCCGGGTGGCCAGGGCCGCGACCAGGGCCGCGGGCATGAGGGTGGGGTCATGGCCCCAGACCTTGTGGAGCCGGGCCGTCAGGCTCATTTCGCCCCAGAGGTCCAGGTTGTTGTTGGAGGCGGCCCCATCCGTCCCCAGCCCCACGGTCACGCCGAGCTTGAGCAGCGCCGGGATGGGCGCGACGCCGGCGGCCAGCTTCAGATTGCTTTCGGGACAGTGACTGACTTTCACGCCCCGGCGGGCCAGGAGTTCCTGATCGCCGGGGGACAGCCACACGGCATGGACCGCCACCGTCAGGTCGTCCAGGACGCCCAGATGATCGAGGTAGGCCCCCGGGGACCGGCCGGTGCGGCGCTGGAGGCTGGCGGCTTCCTCCCGGGTTTCCGCCAGGTGCAGGAAGAACGGCACCCCCCGGGCCCGGGTCAAGTCCTTGGCCTTCTGCAGGGTCTGGGGCCCGCAGGTGTAAGGGGAGTGGCAGAAGACCGCGGAAGTAAGCCGGTCCCGGTAAGCCGCGCCGGAGTCCAGAAAGTCCGCGGCCGCCTCCAGGTTCCGGGCCGGGTCCGGGACCCCGGGGGCCGGGAAGTCCACCACCCCCTGGGCCACCACGGCCCGGAGTCCGGCGTCGGCCAGGGCCTGGCGCACCGCGGCCTCAAAAAAGTAGCCGTCGGCCACGGTGGTGATGCCCCCCCGGATCATCTCGGCCGCGGCCAGGAGGGTGCCCTGGTAAACCTTATCGGCATCGAGCCAGCCGCCCTCGGCGGGGAAGATAAACTCCGTGAGCCATTGCTGCAAGGCGAGATCGTCGGCCAGGCCCCGGAACCAGACCATGGGAGCGTGGCAATGGGTATTGACCAGGCCCGGGAGGAGCAGGCCCCCCTGGGCGTCCAGGCGCTCCCGGGCGGCGGGGAGGTCTTGGAGAGTCCCCAGTCTGCCCCACCGCGGCGATTTTACCGCCTTTAACCGCCACATAGCCCTGAGGCCGAGGCCCGGCGCCGGGGGCCATGGTCAGGACCAGGGCATTATAGATCAGGCAGTCCCACATCATGAGGTTCCCAAAGCTTTTAGCCGGGCGGGGCCGCAGCCGCCGAGACCCGAAGCGCCGGCCACGCGGTCGGCTTCATCTGCCGCCGGACTCAAGGCCGTCTGCGGGTCCGGGGCGGGCGCAGGAAAAGGATATCTCTGCCTACTACAAATGAAAAACTGAAGCAAGATTTTTGCGCCGGAAGGGGCGGCCCGGGGGCTAAAGAGAAACAGTCAGGCGAGCCGACGAGTCCTGCTGCTGATATTTGGTTCGAATGGCATCAATGACCTCGTAAATGGCCAGGAAGGCCTCCACCACTTCCGGGTCAAAGTGCCTGCCGGACTGATCTTTGATGTAGTTGAGGGTCATGGTTTCGGACCAGGGGCTCTTATAGGCTCTTCGGGTCACCAGGGCATCGTAGACATCAGCCAGGGCCACGATGCGCGCCGCAATGGGGATTTCCTCCCCCTGTTTCCCGGCGCCCGGGGGTAACTGGTCCTGGTAAATATCGTCGATCTTTCCCGGATATCCGGTGCCATCCCATTTCTCATGATGATTCAGGGCGATTTCGGCGCAGAGCACATCCAGGGCGGATTCCTGATTCTGGAACAAACGGGCCCCGTGAATCGTGTGGGACTGCATGATCCGGAACTCTTCAGCATCCAGCCTGTCGGGTTTTTTCAGGATGAGGTCAGAGACGGCCGCTTTCCCCAGATCGTGCAGCCTGGCGGCAATTCCCAGCAAGTTTTTGCCGCGCCGCATATTGTTTTCGGCAATGCCTTTTTGGCGGGACCACTGCTGAAAGACCTCCGCGGCATAGGCCCCGACCCGGTTGGCATGCGCCTCTGTGTCCCTGAAGTGCCGCAGTTGGCGCATCTCGACCAACCTCAGGATGACCTCCCGGGTCAGCCTGGCCCGTTCAATGGCAGCAACGGCGTTATCGGCAAATTGCCTGAGCCGCGGCAGGTCGCCGGGTGTAAAGGCCAGGGGTTGCCGGTCGCCTTGCAGGGGATTGATAAATTGCATCACCCCCACCGTCTTCTGGTGGCTATCCACGAGGGGAACCGCCAGGACGGATTGCGTCCGGTAGCCCGCCAGGTGATCAAAAGCATCATTAAAGGCAAAAGGCATCCCGGCCGGCAAGTGATAAGCATCGTCAATAATCAGGGGCTCCCCCGTCAAGGCCACGTATCCGGCCAGGGAATGGTTGTCAACCGGCAGGGTCTGGTTTTGATACAGCTGGCGATCGGCGCTGGAGGAGCCAAACAGGGTATCATTATGGATGTAGCTGAAATTGAGGGAATTATTCTCGATAAGATAAATGGAGCCGGCGTCGGCCCGGGTCAACCGGCGGGCCTGGAGGAGCGCCTCATCCAATAAGGCCTGCACATCTTTGAAGTGAGAGGACTTTTCCATGACCGGTCGAATGCTGCTGCAGATATCCGCAACGCTCTGAGGTATCCTGCTCTCTTACTCACCTGTTGGAGATGCGGGGTTTACGGTTATCATCAACTCCCGGGAGTCTTGCCCGGGCCGGTCAGGCCAGGTTGCGGGCGGCGGCACGCGCCTGCCGGGGAGGAGTGAGGGAATATTAAGGCTTATCGGCTAATATCTACCGGGGCTCCAGTTTGTTCTTCCACGGCCTTAAGGAAGCGGTGCCAGTTGATCCGCCCGGCCAGCCCCCTGTCCTGCACCCGCTTCATGGCGTATTGGAGCATATCCGGGATCTTGAAATAGATGTCCTCATGCACTTCCACATAGATGCGTCCCTTCAGGAAGCCGATCTTCACGGGCTCATAAATGAGCTCCACCGAGGTGCCCACCGGAGTCATGTCAAAGAGCTTCACGATGTCCTCGGGGTAGTGGCGGATGCAGCCGTGGCTGACCAGGCGGCCCACCCCCATGGGCGCGGCGGTGCCGTGGAGGCCATAGTGGGACAGGCCCATCCAGCGGTTGCCCACGGGACAGTCTTCCCCCGGGGGCATATAGGACATGCCGTACTTGGCCTGGAGATGCTTGGGAATACGCCACCCCGGGTCGACCGCCTTGTTTTGGACCCGGAAGCGCTGGTTAAAGGGGGTCTTGTAATCCAGGACCCCGATGCCGATGGGGAAGGTCCAGACTTCATGCTTGTCCGGGAAAAACCGGTAGCCCCGCAGTTCCGCCACGTTGAGCAGGTAGCCGGGGGGATTGGGAACTTGGGGGATGATCCACTGGGTGGGGATGGCGATATCGGTTTCCCAGGGCAGGTAGAAATGGTCCAGGGCGCGATGAAAGCGGGCCAGTTCCCAAAACCCCAGGTCGTATTGCCGGGCGATCTTGTAGAGATTCTCATAGCGCACGATGTGGTGGGTCTGGGGCTGGCCCACCACGGTGATTGCGGCCGGGTCCACTCCCGGGCCGGTCGGGAAGCGGTAGGTGAAGGGCCCGGCCGCTCCCGCGGGGTTTCCGGCCAGAATCAGCCATTCCAGCAGGAACAGGGCGAAGAATTCTCCAGATCATTGACATTACAGATATTTTATCGAAAAACAGCCAGTAAACCAAGGGAAAATGGCCCCTTGGCCGAGGCTGGCTGGGGTCCCAAGAGAAAAGCCTGATTTTCCTGATGGTTACCCGCAACAGAAAGGGCTTGCGCCTTTGCACATTTAGAGCCATAGTATAAAGATGATTCTGGATGGTCACACCCATGTCTTCCCGGAGGAAGTCTGCCGCCACCGGGAGGATTACTTCAGCGATGAACCGGCCTTCCGCCTGCTCTACGAGTCTCCCAAATCCAGACTGATCGGGCCGGAGGAGATGGTGGCCACCATGGCCGAGGCCGGGGTCGAGGCCGCGGTGGTCATGGGCTTCCCCTGGCGGCGGGAAGGCCTCTGGCGCCGCCAGCACGAAGTGATTTTAGAGGCCATGCGCCGCTTTCCCCGGACCCTCATCGGGTTTTGCGCGGTGCACATCCTGGAACCCGGCGCCCTCCGGGAAGTGGAGCGCTGCCTGGCCGCGGGGTTTAAGGGCGTGGGCGAGTTAGCCTGGTATGAAGCCGACCTGGGAGAAGACCTCACCTCCAGGCTCGCCCCCTTCGCCGAACTCTGCGCCCATTACCGGGTGCCGCTCCTGCTGCACACCAACGACCCGGTGGGGCCGGTTTATCCGGGCAAGGGGGCGCTGTCGCTCCCGGCCCTGTATAACGCCATCAAGGCCTTTCCCGAGGTGGACTGGATTCTGGCCCACTGGGGCGGGGGCCTGCCCTTTTACGGCCTGATGAAAAAGGAAGGCCCCGAGGTGCTGCGCCGGGTCTACTTCGACACCGCGGCCTCCCCTTACCTCTACCGGCCCCAGATCTACCGCCTGGTGGCGGAAATGGTGGGTCCGGAGAAGATCATCTTCGGCAGCGATTACCCCCTGCTCCCCGTCAGCCGCTATCTCAAAGAGCTGGAGGACGCGGGCCTGCCGGAGGACTGGCGGGAGATGATTATGGGGGGGAATTTGGCGAGGTTGCTGGGGTATTAGCTGTCAGCTTTCAGCGGTCAGCTTTCAGCTTTTCCCCCTCGTTCCCAAGTTGCACTTGGGAATGATAATGGTTGCAAGCTAAGGTTGGCGGGTAAATGCGTTCCCAAGTGCAACTTGGGAACGAGGGACATCAACTCAATGCAGTGTATGTGGTTCGAGATTACAGCCTTTGATCACCGATTTGCCTTTCAAGTTGAGAGATACCAGCATTGTGATCTTGAAGGGTTTCGGTGCGCCGGGCGCACCCTACATAAACTTCATTATACCGAAGATCGATACGGATTATGCGCAAAACAATTACATGGCGTAAAATTGTGCTGGTTGTCTGCATAATTATCGCCATGGTTAAGACCAATGATTTTTGGGAGAAATCTTCCCCGATTTCCGGAGAAATATTAATCAATATTAAATATGGAAATAATTTCACTGAATTTAAATTCAGAATGGAAAGATTATTAAGAATCAGAGGGCGAAGTCATTGGCTTTAATAAGGAAAGAAAGATTCCTTATAGTGACTGGAGTGAAGATTTAAGCATATTTACAGCTCCGAGCGTCTTTATTATTATGAAGAGAATGATAAGTTGGCAGAAATATTATCTCAATATAATTTAGAGGAACTGTTCAACATAGTTAGACAATTTCACCAAACTAAACGCAACTTGAGAAAAGACAGGTATTTATTAACCGGGCCAGGGAAAAAATTACCATATTTTAGGGGAAAATATGTCGATTACTTTATACCTAATAAGCAGTTTTCCTACATCGTATATTATGATAGTTCTTACCCCGACTTTGGTGCTCTGCTAAATTTAACTACGAAAGAGATATCGTTAAATCCGTTTGGCCTCGAGCGTTTTGAAAACCCGGTGTGGAACGGAAAAGGGCAATACCTGGCTTATTCGACCCCGAATAAAGACGATAGATCGAAATCGATTTTGGTGATTCGAGATATCGACAGCGACAGAAATCTGCTCAGAAAAAGTATTGGAAAATATATCGCCGATATAGCTTGGTCCCCGGACTCAAAATATGTAGCACTGCTCACCTATACCGGAAGAATCGGCTTAATGGCTTGGGATTTGCTCGCCTTATTGACAGGGCACCCTACCTATGTTAGTTGGTTTAACCTGGAAGTATATGATCTCACCGGGAATCTTATCTTATATAAAAAGGTAAACGGCAGCTTCAAAGAGTATAGCGGTCACAGTCAGGGCGCCTCGTCTGGATTCCTTTATCGATTCGTTCTTAAGTGCAACTTGGGAACGAGAAATGTATCAGCCTGTAGGGTGCGCCCCGCGCACCTTTTAGCGCCGTTTAGAATTTACGGTGCGCCGGGCGCACCCTACATCCCCAATTGACCAAAAGTGAGGCCACCATGCAATGTATCGAAGCCCAGGTTCTTGATGCTTTGCATTTAAAGTTATCCCGGCCTCTGGCCCTATCACCCGGCTCCAAGGTTTTTATCACCATTACCCCTCCGGAAGAGCTGGCCACGGAGCATGAAGCACGGGCCGCGCTGTCGGCCCAGGGACTTGCCGGGGCTTATGGGGATCAGGAAACGGAATATTCTCCGGCCTCAATAAAAAAGCCGAACCAGGAATTTCAACGGTGAACGAAGGTGCGGTCGGCTTTTTATCGTGACCAGGCTGGGTGTGACGATTCTTAAGTTATACGATATAATCAAGCCTTAAATGAAGCATGTCTGGCTTTTTAAGTCCCCCTTTTCTAAAGGGGGATTTAGCGGGATTATTAAGTGGTTATCTAAATCCCCCCTTGCCCCCCTTTAGAAAAGGGGGGTAAAAACAGTGGTTTTACATGTCATAGTCATTATGAAGCGCCACACTGGGCTTGGGAACGCCTTTACTCGCCAAGCTCAGCTTGGCAACCATTGCCGTTCCCAAGTACAACTTGGGAACGAGTGGGAAACGAGCAGTGGAAGTACAACTTGGGAATGAGTGGGAAAAAAGCTGAAAGCTGACCGCTGCATAGCTGATCGCTCACAACTGCCAGCTTCCGTCAAAGGAACTCACTAACTTGGAACATAATTCAGATATTCTGGTAATCGGCTCAGGGCTGGCGGGGTTGGGTTATGCCTTGAAGGTGGCGGAGTTCGCCCGGGTCAACCTGATCACCAAAAAAGGCCTGACGGAGACCTCCACCAGCAAGGCCCAGGGGGGCATTGCCGCGGTACTGGGGCCGGACGACCGGTTTGAATATCACATCAAGGACACCCTGACCACGGGGGAGGGCCTGTCCCACCCGGACATCGTCGAGTTGGTGGTGCGACAAGGTCCGGAGCGCATCCGCGAACTGATCGACCTGGGGGCCCATTTCGATCTGGGCAAGGACAACGGCTATGATCTGGGCCGGGAGGGGGGCCATTCCCACCGCCGGGTGATTCACGCCCAGGACATGACCGGGGCCGAAGTGGAGCGCATCCTGGCGGAGCAGGTCCTGGCCCACCCCAATATCCAGGTCTTTGAACATCACATGGGGGTTGACCTGGTGACCCGCCAGCGCCTGTTGCGCCGGGGCGCGGTGGTGTCCAACGTCGAGGAGTCCTGTATGGGCGCCTACGTCCTCAACACCCAGACCGGGGAAGTGGACACCTTTACGGCGGCCATCACCCTCCTGGCCACCGGGGGGGTGGGCAAGGTCTACCTCTACACCAGCAACCCGGACATCGCCACGGGGGACGGCATCTCCATGGCCTACCGGGCCGGGGCCTGGATCGGCAACATGGAGTTTGTCCAGTTCCACCCCACCTGCCTCTATCACGTGGCGGCCAAGAATTTCCTGATCTCCGAGGCGCTCCGGGGCGAGGGGGCCATCCTGATCGACCGGGCCGGCCAGGCGTTCATGGAGAAGTACCACCCTTTGAAGGACCTGGCCCCCCGGGACACGGTGGCCCGGGCCATCGACCTGGAGATGAAAAAAAGCGGCGCCGACTGCGTCTACCTGGACATCAGCCATAAGCCCGCGGATTTCGTCAAGGGCCGCTTCCCCAATATCTATCAGGAATGCCTGAAATACGGCATCGACCTCACCGCCGGGCCCATTCCGGTGGTGCCCGCGGCCCACTACATGTGCGGCGGGATAGTGACGGACGTGTGGGGCCGGACCAACATCTTCAACCTCTACGCGGTGGGGGAAGTGTCCATGACCGGCCTGCACGGCGCCAACCGCCTGGCCAGCAATTCCCTCCTGGAGGCCCTGGTCTTTTCGCACCAGGCGGCCCATGCGGCCAAAGAGACGCTGCCCGATCTCCTGGCCCGGCCCAACTCACCGATACCGGAGTGGAACCCCTTCGGGGCCACCGACAGCGAAGAGGCGGTGGTGGTGTCCCACAACTGGGATGAAATCCGCCGTTTTATGTGGAACTACGTGGGCATCGTCCGCACCGACCGGCGGCTGCTCCGGGCCCAACACCGGATCGACCTGATCCAGCAGGAAATCCAGGAGTATTACTGGAACTTCATCATCACCAGCGATCTCCTGGAGTTGCGCAATATCGCCACGGTGGCCGACCTGATCATCCGCATGGCCCTGAGGCGCAAAGAAAGCCGGGGACTGCACTATAACCTGGACTACCCCCGGGTGGATAATGACAACTTTCACCAGGATACCGTGATTTCCTCGGAGGGCTGGCACTGATGGCCGGAGAAAACATCCTCCTGGCGGATGACGATCCTCAGTTGCGGGAGACGATTCAGGAGTTCCTGGTCGGCCAGGGGTACGCCGTGACCCCGGCGGCGGACGGCCAGGAGGCCAAGGCGGCGCTGCAGGTCCAGGAGTTTGCCCTGGCCCTCCTGGATCTGATGCTCCCGGATTGCTCCGGCCTGGACCTCCTCTCCCACATCAAGGCCCACACCCCGGATACGGAAGTTATTCTCTTCACCGGCCATGCCGGCCTGGAGAGCGCGGTTCAGGCCTTGCGGCTGGGGGCATATGATTACCTGTTGAAAGGGGACCTGCGCCTGTCCGACCTCCAGACCCTGGTGGCCCGGGCCCTGGAACGTCGCCACCTGGCCCGGCAAAACCGGGAACTGGTGGACAACATCTCGAAAGCCCAGGCAGAACTGGTCAGCCGCAGGGCCCGGGAACTGAACCAGGTGAGGCAAATTGCCGAAACCCTGGCCGGACCCCTTACCTGGGACCAGCTCGTCCGGGGACTGGCCAACCTCATCTGGGACAGCTTCCCCCTGGAACTGTTGGGCCTGGAACTCCAGGGTCCGGAAGGAGAATCGCCCCTTTCGGCCTATCGGCGCCAGCCGGACGTCCCGGACGCCGCGGTATAAAGACTTTCAGGACTTGCTGCTCAAGCAAGCCGCGCCTGACGCCGCCCCCCCTGACGCCGGGACGCCGCTCCCCGCCATGCTGTGGGAGAGACTCACGGTGGATAACGTCACCCTGGCGGCGGGGGCCGGGCGCCACGAGCCCCTCACCCCGGAGGAAGCCGAACTCTTCCGGATCTTCATTCTCCAGGGGGAGGCCAGCATCAAGAATCTGGTGCTCTTCGCCCAGGTGAAGAGCATGGCCATCCGGGACGCGTTGACCGGCCTCTATAATTACGGGTATTTTAAGGAGGCGCTCCACTACGAGGTGGAGAAGAGCCGCCGCTACAACACCCCGCTATCTCTGCTTTTTCTGGACATCGACGATTTCAAACGGGTCAACGACACCCTGGGCCATTTGAAGGGTGATAAGACCATGCGGCAGGTGGGGGCACTCCTGAAACAGGGGATCCGGCAGGCCGACTTGCTCTGCCGCTACGGCGGCGACGAATTTGTTATGCTCTTGAGCCAGACACCCCCGGATCAGGCCATGGTGTTGGCCGAGCGACTATGCCAAAAAATCGCCCAGTCTTCCCTGAACCGGCTGAAAAAAAGGTGTAAGGTGACCGTCAGTATCGGCGTGGCGGGGCTGAAGCCGGAGATGAGTATGGAGGACCTGATAAAAGAAGCGGATGAAGCCCATTACCGGGCCAAGCAAGCCGGGAAAAACCGGGTTGCCGGGCCGGAACCTCTCCCCCTGCCGAAGCAAAAGGCCGGCACCCGCCCGAGACCTCGCCCCCGCCTTCGGTAAAAGCCGCATTTCTCCCGGCCGGTTTCGGGCCGGTTTCAAGCAATGGTATCCAGCACCACGTAACCCTGCTGCTTCAGGGTGTTGACGATGGGTTCCAGGTCGACTTTTTCCAGGCGGAAATAGTAAGGCCGCTGATCGCCCTTGGTGGGCCCCAGGGCCACGTTGATGATCTTGCCCCCCGCCGCCTTGATGAAGTGGGTGGCCGCGTCCAGGGCCTCTGAACGGTTAGGCAGGAGCAGGTCGAGGCGAGAGGAACTCTTGAGCAGTCCCAGCATGGTGATAAAGGCGGAGATCAGGTCCAGCATGGTGATGACCCCCACCAGTTTTTCGCCTTGCATCACGGGCATGCCGCCGATTTTATGTTCATGAATCAGGCGGGCCGCCTCCTCCACCTCGGTGTCGGGGGTGACGCTGAGGGGAGCCTGGACCATGACGTCTCCCACCTTGATCTCTTCCAGCATGGAGGCCAGGAGGACCTCCCGCAGGTCCCGGGAGGTGATCCACCCCACCATGCGGTCGTGCTCCATGACCGGCACGTGCCGGATTTGGTGCTTTTGCATCAATTTTAGGGCTTGGCCGACGCGTTTGTCGGGAGAGATGGTGACCATCTTTTGGCTCATGATCTGGCCGACCAGCATGGCGGACCTCCTTGTGCCTTGGTCAGCCCACCATAAAACAGAGCGGCGGGAATTTCAATGAAATTCCCGCCGGCGGCGGACTCCCGGATGGCGGCCCCCAAACTCCGCCTAATTGGTGGCCAATTGGGACATTAACGTGGAGATAACGTGCTCGGATTCGCCGATGTAGGTGGACATATTGGCCCGGTGATTGGCCAGGATGCCGTCTTTGGAGCCATTGGTCACCACCCAGGGGGCCAACTGGGAGGCGGCGTGCAAGGCGTGGATGGCGTCCTCCAGGAGTTTATGGGAGTTCTTCTTCTGAAGTTCCTGGTGGAATTCCTTGGTGATCGACTCCAGCATCTCGGCCATGGCCAGGGCGATTCCCTGGGAATAATAGAAGTAGTCGTCCACCATGAACCAGGACACGGGTTGGCCGTCGGCTTCGGTGTCCTTGAGGAGATTGTGAAAACTGCTGCCTAAGAGGTCCTTATAGTTGCTCAACAGGGCGATGAGGTAGTCCACCCGGGAATAGAACCGGGCCCGGCCCCCCTTTAAGCCGTCGATATATTTTTCCAGGTCTTGCATGGCCTCCCGGTACTTGCCGGAAGCGGAGGGGAACCAGTATTTGTCCGGGCTGACCATGAAGAAGTTCATGGCCTCGTTGACCCGGGGGTTGTAGGCCTCAGTGGTGGCGAACCGGGTCATGTGCTCGTTGAGGACCACCACGGTGCGCCGGGCCACTTCCAGGACCCCCAGTTGGAGGTTGTTGACGTTGTCCGTCAGGCCCATCTTGCCGAACACGATGGTATTGGGCCGCCATCCGAACCAGGTCTTATTCACCTGGTCGTCCATGATCTTGATCAAGGCCAGGGTGAAGATCTCGCCCTTGACCGGTTCCCGGGGCGGCGTCACCACAACCGGGGAAGCCGGTGGAACGTGGCTCTCCACTGCCTTGGGAGCGGCGGGCGCGGGCTCGTGAATCAACTGGGGCGAGGGCGCGACCGGTAAGCCGGCTTCATGGGCGCCCTTGGCGGGGGGCGGCAAGAGGGGTTTTAGTTCCAGTTCCTTGGGGGCCGTGGGGGCCGGTCCGCCATGGGGGGCCATCACCACCGCAGGCTCCGCCGAATTTCCCGGGGTCGAGCCGCCGCGCCGGGCTTCCCAGGCAAACAGCGACCCTAAAAACAGCACTACCAGCAGGGAAACGACGAGGAAGCGGTGCTGCATGATCAGGTACAGCAACCCCCCGGGGGGCGGCCCCCCAGGGGACGGCTCCACGTGGGCGGGGAGATGTCCTGGTTCAGGAGTTTCATTGGGCGTCATGGAGATTCAGCTCCTAACGTAAACCTGCAGCCGGTTATTGAGGGGGATGATCTGCAAAAATCTCCGCCCTGAAAATAAAGATCTGGGTGCCGGGATCCTTCCAGGCATCCCCGGGCAAGCCCGCCTTGTTGCAGGTCTGCTCCAGAAAAGTCTGGCGGTTCCAATGGTACTGGGTGGCCACCTGGGGCAGGAGTAAGCCCCGGTTCAGGCCCCTGACGATATAGAGGCCGTGTTGGCCCACTTCAATCTCATCGGTGCTCTTGATGAGCTTGAGGGGAGTCAGCACGGAGATCTCGATCTCCAGGTCGGCCAGTTCATCGGCCTGCAAAGGGCGGAAGCGGGGATCTTGAAAAGCCGCCGCCGGCGCCATTTCTCTCACCGTTTGCAGGAGAGGTTTGACAGCTTCAATATAGCCGATGCAACCCCGGAGTTGCCCCCGGCGATGCAGGGAGACAAAGGCGCCGCGTAATTCCTCCAGCACGGGGGATGTGCCCTTTGCCGGGGGGGTGGCCTTCCCTTGCAGGTGGGAGGCAATGCTGTCCCGGGCCACTTGCAGCAAGAGCTGTTTATCAGCAGGGCTCAGGTTCATGTCGGCTGGTCCCCCCCAACTGGGCACTGCCCAGAAACCCGGGATAATTGCGGCCCCCAGGGTCAGGCAGATAGCAACAAGACGAAGCAGGTTCAAGGTCAAGGCGCCATTCCTTCATCCACCGCGGGCCGTCCATTCTCTGCCTTCATATCTAACCAAGATTTGGGCTTCCTGTCAATGCCAAAGCCCCGGAGCGGCAATTTGCCCGGCGCCCCCTGGCATTCCCCTTGCATACCACCGGCAGGCTTGGTACATTTTAGCCATGCACATAAATATCCCGAATGGCGCCGATCTCTCCGCTTCGCAGCCGCGCCGACATCCGGCCCCGTGAAGACCTATCCGATTTTTGCCGTGATTGAAGACAAGCCCTGCCTGGTGGTGGGCGGCGGGGCCGTGGGGGAACGCAAGGTGCTCGACCTTATGACCGCCGGGGCCCGGGTGACGGTAGTCAGCCGGACCCTGACCCCTGGGTTGACGGCCCTGGCCGAGCGTGGGGAGATCACCTATCTTGGGGAAGACTTTCGCGAGGCCCAGGTGGAGGGCATGGCCCTGGTCATGGCCGCCACCGACGACCCGAAGGTCAACGCCGCGGTGAGCGCCGCGGCCCAGGCCCGGGCCATCTGGGTCAACGTGGCGGACGAGCCGGAGCATTGCACCTTCATTGTCCCGGCCCAGGTGCGCCGGGGCGAGTTGACCCTGGCCATCAGCACCGGCGGGGCCAGCCCGGCCCTGGCCCGCCAGTTGCGCGAGGAATTGCAGCAGCATTTCGGCCCGGAATACGGGCCCTACCTGGACCTGCTCAAACGGGTGCGAGCCCGGCTCCTGACGGAGCGCCGGGCCCATCCTGACAATGGCCCCCTCTTCCACCGCCTGGTGCGCAGCCCCCTGCATGAGGCGGTGGCCCAGGGGGACCGGGCCCGGGTGCTGAACATCCTCCACGAGGTGCTGGGCTCGGCCATCAGCACCCCGGTCCTGGGGGAACTGGTGTCCCAGGCCTTTAAGGAGACGGAGGGGTGACAGAGAATATTTATGCTTGAAGGACCACGCTTTTGCATAATTACTGTGCCCAAGCAGAACTTGGGCCACAACGTCCGTTCCCAGGCTGGAGCTTGGGAACGAGTACGCAAATTTTCCGGGTGAGCCCAAGGCTCAGGAAAAACTGCTCAGGAAGCGCATGACCACTGTTTTTCTCTACCTGACCCTGATTGCCTACTTCGGCGCCACCGGGCTCTGGCTGTTATACTTCCTGGCCCAGCGGGAGGGCTACTACCGCGCCGGCGTCTGGGTCATGGCCGGGGGCCTGGCCTGCCATTCCCTGGCCCTCATCCAGCGGGCCTGGGTCACCGGGGCCCTGCCCGCCGCCACCTTCGGGGAGACCCTGTTGTTGTTCGCCTGGGCCCTGGTGGCGGCCTTTCTGGTCCTGATCTGGCGCTATCCCATCAAGATCCTCGGGGCCCTGGTGGCGCCGCTGGCGGCCCTGATGGTGTCGGGGGCGCTGATCCTGCCGGCGCGTCACGGGGAGGTCTCTCCCCTGCTCAAGGGTTTCTGGCTCACGGTGCACATCTGTCTGACGCTAACGGGCTATGCCGCCCTGGCCCTGGCCGGCCTCGGGGGCATCCTCTACCTGATCCAGGAACGCCAGATCAAGAGCAAGCGCTTCGGCTTTTTCCACCACCGGCTGCCGTCGCTCTCCCAACTGGATAATCTCAATTACTGGTGCCTGACCACCGGTTTTCCCCTGCTCACTGCGGGCATCATCTCCGGCTCCCTCTACGCCCAGCACACCCAGGGCCGTTTCTTCAGTTGGGACCCCAAGGAGATTTTGACCTTCATCGCCTGGCTCATCTACGCGGTGCTGCTGCACGAGCGCCTGACGGTGGGCTGGCGGGGCCGCCGGGCGGCCCTCCTGGCTATCTGCGGCCTCGTGGTGCTGCTGTGCACCTTCGTGGGCGCCAACCTGTGGCTTACCGGCTACCACAGTTTCTCCAGCTTCATTCAGCAACCATGAACCTCCTGCTCTGTGGCGTCAACCACAAGACCGCGCCGGTGGCCCTCAGGGAGAAGCTGGCCTGCCTCATCCCGGACGTGGGCCATGCCTACAGCCACCTGAAAAGCTGGCCCGAAGTCTCGGAAAGCCTGCTCTACACCACCTGCAACCGGGTGGAGGTGATGTGCGTCTCCGAGGCGCCGGATGAGGCGGCGGGCCGGGTCCGGGAGTTTTTTGCCCGCCACCCGGAGATCGCCCCGGGCGACCTGGACGAGTCCTTTTATGTCCACCGGGACCGGGAGGCGGTGCAGCACTTCTTCCGGGTGGCGGCCAGCCTGGATTCCATGGTGGTGGGGGAACCCCAGATCCTGGGGCAGGTGAAGCAGGCTTACCGGGAGGCCACGGAACACCAGGCCACCGGGCCTATCCTGAATCGCCTGGTCCACAAGGCCTTCTCGGTGGCCAAACGGGTGCGGGGCGAGACCGGCATCGCCGACCACGCCGTGAGCGTCAGCTATGCCGCCATCGCCATGGCCAAAAAAATCTTCGGGGACCTGGCCGGGAAGAACGTCCTGCTGTTGGGGGCCGGCGAGATGGCGGAACTGGCCCTGGAACACCTCAAGGGCCAGGGCGCCGGCAAGATCACCGTGGCCAACCGCACCCTGGAACGGGGGGTGGCACTGGCCCGGCGGTTCCAGGGCGAGGCGGTTTCCCTGGAAGAATTGCCGGAGCAGCTCCTCTACGCCGACATCCTGATCAGCTCCACCGGCGCCGGCGACCTCCTCATCACCCGGGACCAGGTCAAGGGGGTGATGCGGCGGCGCAAGCAGCGGCCCCTGTTCCTCATCGACATCGCGGTGCCCCGGGACCTGGACCCGGGCATCAACGACCTGGACAACGTCTACCTCTACAACATCGACGACCTGAATGAAGTGGTGGAGCAGGGCTGGCAGCGGCGCCGGCACGAAGCCGTCAAGGCCGAGCGCCTGGTGGCCGCCGAGACCCTGAAGTTCCTCCACTGGCTGGAAACGCTAGAGGTCTATCCCACGATCATCGCCTTGAAGGACAAGGCCGAGGCCATCTGCCGGTCGGAGCTGAAAAAGACGCTGAACCAGCTGGGCCCGATCACCCCGGCTCAGCGCCAGGCCCTGGAGGTCTTGACCGCCTCCATCACCCAAAAACTCCTCCATGACCCCATCATCTTTCTGAAGCGCAACCGGCGCCCCAAAAACCCCCACCAGGAACTTGACCTGGTGCGGCGCCTGTTCCACCTGGACCCGGACCGCAACGGCGGTGACCCCGAAAAGGACTAGGGGCTCTCGCCCTCTCTTGACCCGGCACTCCCGGCCTGATATTCTTTAAAAAGAGAAACCGGCAATATCAGGCAGGCCCGGCGCGCCCCAGGAGGCCGGGGCCCGGCCCCCCTAGAGATCAGCCATGTCTAAAGTCATTGATATCGAAGACCGGATCAAGCTGGAGCAGAAGAAAAAGGCCAAGGTGAACCGGGCCAAGAAGCTGGAGGCGGTGCGCAAGGTGGTGCAGTGCACCCGTTGCCTGGCCCGTTGCGCCAAGTGCGGGGTCCAGTTCGAGACCCACGAAATGTACAAGCGGCAAAAAGGTCCCTACCGCTTCTGCCCCTTCTGCCAAGAGGAGTACGAGGACTTTCTGGAGATTAGGAAAGGAGAGTCAAGCCCTTTTTACTGGCACAATGAGGAGTGGGTGGCCCTCTGGCAGTCCTGGATCGATTACCAGTTAGCCATGAAATCCTACGGCGAGTCCCAGGAATTTATCGACTTGGTGCGGGAGGTGGAGTGGGACCGGTGAGCTGACGCCTCCGGCCCCGAAGCGTTGCAGTTAGCTTAATCTTCGCCTACGGTCCGGTAGGCTTGCTGGAGAATCTCCATGGCAAAGTTGAAGGCTGCTTCGCGCTCCAGGAGCACCTCAGTATGGCAGGTGCTGTCGGCGCCGCTGCAGGTATAGAACAGAATCTTCACCGTTCCCTCGGGGCGTTGTACCACCGCGATCTCCCCTGCCGGTTCCAGGGTCTTATAGGTGCGATGTTTTGCTTTATTGGGGTCGGTGCCTTGCACGGGAATAACCATATCTTCCTCCTGGGCTCTGAATGGGGCTTGAAGGTTTAGCATAAATCATCTTGCGCCAGTAATTCAAGCCTGAAATCCCCCCCCATGACCTTTTCTATGAAAATAGCGTGCAGCCATCAGCTTTCAGCCAAGGCTAAGGATTGGCGAAGGCGCCCTCATTGTGGGCCTGAACCGCCCCGGGCGGCGGTGCGCCATTTTCCGCCGGTGCGGTGAACCTCCCCCATGGCCAGTTATCCCCAAACATATGATCTGATCGTGGTGGGCGCCGGGCACGCCGGGTGTGAAGGCGCTCTGGCGGCGGCCCGGATGGGCCTCAAGGTGCTGCTCTTCAACCTCAACCTGGACACCATGGCCCAGATGGCCTGCAACCCGGCGGTGGGGGGGCTGGCCAAAGGGCACCTGGTGAAGGAAATCGACGCCCTGGGGGGCGTGATGGGCCACCTGGCCGATTCAACCGGCATCCAGTTCCGCACCCTTAACCTCTCCAAGGGGCCGGCGGTCCGGGGCACCCGCATCCAGTGCGACAAGCAGGCCTACCGTCTGGCCATGAAATCGCTGCTGGAAAAAGCCGGCGGCATCGATCTCAGGGAGGCCATGGTGGAGAGGCTCCTGGTGGAGGACGGCCGGGTGGTGGGGGTGGTGGAAACCCTGGGGCTGACCTACCGGGCCCGGGCGGTGCTCATTACCACCGGCACCTTTTTGAACGGCCTCATCCACATCGGGGAGTGCCGCATCCCCGCCGGCCGGGCCGGGGAGTTCGCCGCCACCGCGCTGGCCGCCTGCCTGAAGAACCTGGGCTTTAGGACGGGGCGCCTGAAGACCGGCACGCCGCCGCGCCTGGCGGCGGGGTCCATCGATTTCGCCGGCATGGACGTGCTGAACGGCGATCCCCGGCCCCGCCCCTTTTCCTGGCGCACCACAGGGCTCCCCCAGGAGCAGATGAGCTGCTTCGTCACCCACACCACCGGCGCCACCCACAAGCTCATCCGGGACCACCTCCACCTGTCGCCCTTGTACAGCGGGGTGATCAAGGGGGTGAGCGCCCGGTACTGTCCCTCCCTGGAAGACAAGGTGATGCGGTTTCCGGAAAAGATCAGCCACCAGGTGACCCTGGAGCCGGAAGGGCGGGACACCAGCGAGATCTATGCCAAGGGCTTGGGGAACTGCCTGCCGGCGGAGATCCAACTGGCCTTGTTCCGGAGCGTCCCGGGCCTGGCGGCGGTGGAAGTCATGCGCCCGGCCTACGCCATCGAGTATGACTACGTGGACCCCCTGGAGCTTAAGGCCACCCTGGAGACCAAGCGGATCAAGGGGCTCTTTTTGGCCGGGCAGATCAACGGCACCTCGGGCTACGAGGAGGCCGCCGGCCAGGGACTGTGGGCCGGCATCAACGCCGCCTGCCAAATCCTGGGCCGCCCCCCTTTCTGCCCTCCCGGGCCCAGGCCTACATGGCGGTGCTGGTGGACGACCTGGTGACCAAGGGCACCCGGGAGCCCTACCGCCTGTTCACCTCCCGGGCGGAATACCGCCTGCTCCTCCGGGAAGACAACGCCGATGCCCGTCTCCTTGCCTGGGGCTACGATTTGGGGTTGGTGGACCAGGAGGCCATGGAGCGCTTCCGGGAAAAGCAGCGGTTGATGGCCGAGGAAGAGCAGCGCCTGGCGGGCCGCCGCCTCTTTCCCACCCCTTTGGTGAACCGGGAGCTGGAGTCCCGGGGCACCGCGCCCATAAAAGTCCCCACCCCCTTCTTAAACCTGGTGAAGCGCCCCGAACTGGATCTTCCCACCCTGTACCGCCTGTCCGGGGAAGCACCACCGGTGCCGCCGGCCGTGGTGGAGCAGCTGGAAATCCAGCACAAATATGAGGGCTACATCAAGCGCCAGGAAGAGACGGCCCAGAAATTCGCCCAGGGGGAAGGCAAACCCATCCCGCCGGACTTTGACTATGACGGGGTGCCGGGGCTCTCGGGGGAAATCCGGGAAAAATTGCAGCAAGTGCGGCCCCGGTCCCTGGGACAGGCGGCCCGCATCTCCGGGGTCACCCCGGCGGCCATTGCCGTCCTGATGGTGTACCTGAAAAGAACCGGGGCGCTTAAGGGCCGGGAGTCTTAGCCGGGCTGGTTCGGGCGCATGATTTTGGGGTGCATGTCGGCCGGGGGTGGCCGACCAAAGAATTTTTCAGACCGGTCCCCAGCCGGCATGCCGGGGGCGCCGATCATATCTGCAATCCATTGATCGTGAAGAGAGACAAAACCGAGACCGGACCACCAGAGCCCGGGCTCGGGCGTTTCACGGGGGTGGGAGCTTAAGCCCGGCTCTTTTTCAAGAAGCCCAGGAGACCCAATCCCAATAATCCGGAACCCAACAGGAGACAGGTGGGAGGGAGCGGGGCGTGGGCGCCGTTCAGGGTAACGCTGACGTTGTCGATGGCCCAGGATTCATCATGCGTATAGCCGAACAGTGCATTTTCTCCCTGCCAACCGGCGCCGCTGGCAAACCATTCCACAATCAACGTGGCGCCCGTGTGGGGAATATTTTGAAACACCGGGTCCAGGCCCATATCATAGGCCGAATCAAGCCAGGTAGCATTAAAACCCTGGGCACTGGGCCCTCCGCCCAGCATGGGCCCCGTGTAGGTCTGGGACACATTGGTAAAATTGGTAAAAGTTTGAGAAAAAGTCCAGATATTATTGCCATCCACCACTCTGACATTGAAATAATCCGGCCCGACAGGATAGTGTGCGATTACTTCGTTACTATTGCCGTCCCAGGAGTCGATGATGGCCAGCAGGAAGCCCAGGCTAACGCTGGTGTGCGCCGGTAGTCCCGTCAGGGTCAGAACCGACGGGGTGGGCGTGCTGATATATCCGCCGCTTTCATTCCTGAGAAAATTCCCGCTAAAGACATTACTCCCAGAGCCCAGGCCGGCGTAACCCTGGACGCTCTCCAGATGGGTGATGCCGGACCACTGAGAGGATATGCCGGTGTCAAAGTCGAAGGAATAGGTTGTCGCATGCGCGGCCCCAACACCAGCCACGAGCCAAACCAAGCTCATAAATATGACAAGTTTTTTCATTAGATTTGCCACCTTGTAGAAAATTTTCTCGGTTAAAGCTGGAAGCCGGGTGTAATAAGGCTGTGTCCGATTGCTTTGCAATTCAGATGCCAAGATCAAGAATAGAGCTGGATAATTTAATATAACAGGAAATCAGCAGGTTAGAGCGGTAACCACCTTGCGCCACAGGACCATGTGTCAATCTATTGACATATGTCGACGTAAAACGTGTTGAGGTTGGGTCAGTTTCTTCAACGAATATCACCAACCCCATGAGGACTTATCGCCTGCTCCTCCGGGGAAGGCGGGCCGATGTCCCGGAGGCGGCGAAGCAGTGGGAAATCCAGCCCTGAGATGACGGATAGCTCAAAGGCCGGGAAGGGACAGCAATTTATGGATAACGGCGGGTAACCGATATTGCCGCGGGGGATGATGAAATTTACCCGGAGAGTAATGTGGCCGGTTAGGGTAAAGAGGTATTTCAGGGGAAAAAACTCTATCCGGATGACCAGGGGGTGAATTAATCGCCGGTTCTCCGGCCGCTGATCACCACCACGGTGTCTCCTTCATCCGCCCAATCATACAGCCTTTGAATGTAGGGCGGCTCAACATGGATGCAACCGTGAGTGGCTAATTCTCTTCTTATTTCAGGGGGCGGTACTTCGCCTTCATGAATAGCCTTTTTCCCCTTGAGATCGAAAAACATTGAGTAGGGCATGGGGGTGTCGTAGGTCATAGAATAGTAATTTTCATCCTTCAATTTAATAACATAAATTCCTGGGTCGGTTGTGGTTTCGTCATCGCCACTCACAATAGGAAACTCGAAAAGCTTTTTCCCATCCTGGTAGGCTATCCCAACTTGCTTCGGTTGGTCAATCCAGATTATTTTTTCATACTCTTCAAATATGTCACCAGCGCCAGCAGATAATATAGGCATACATGTAAACAATGCAACAACTATAACAATAATAGTTAATTTATTTTTATGCATAATATTACTATACTGCAACGAATGTCTATTTAATAAATATTTTACCACATAATGAAAAAACCGCAAAGGTTACTATTACTATTATTGCAAATCCAACTATTATAGTTGAAAGTAAAATACCTCCCAAGCTGCTTACGTCTGCCCTTGATTCGAAACGATTAAGTTGAAGTCTCTGATACTCTTTCAGGTTCATTTTTGGTCTCCTGGCAGTGCGGATAAATCACCCTGGTTTTCTGCCAACAAATTGATCTGGGTGCCCAGACCGGAACAATGCGAGACTATGTTAAGTCTGCTCCCCATTCACGGCCATCTGGAGGTTAATGCCGGCATGGCTATGAGGTCGTCGATTTCGGGGCTTGGTTCTGCATACCCAATTTCGGCCACCCGGCGGTCTTTTTTAACCCGTCACCCCTGCTTTTGTTTCCCAGGCGATTTTTTCCCACCAGACTTCTTAGACGCACCAGCGGGTGAGGCCTGGGCAAAAGTGGTGGTGGAACCTGCAAAAAATATCAGGCCCGTGATGAGCGCGATGATACCTATAAAGGGTTTCGGCATTATCGTGCAGTTCCATTAACAGGTCCCAGGCTGAGGCCAACCTGGCCGTGGGAGCTCTGCCTTGGGACCTCCGGGCAAGTCTCCGGCGCTAGGCTCCTCATCATCATGGAGCGTCGGCGCCCTCGCCTGCGGCTCATGAGAGGAGAGACAACCGAGGGCGGCTATCCTCCATGAGCCTTTCCCAGAGGTCTCAATTCTTATTTGCTTCTTTTTACCTTTTTATGACACTTTTATTGAGAAAAATATCAGGAGATCACGTGAATGTGGGGAGGAAGGCACTGAATTAATCGGCCCAAAGACCTGAACTGACCTGGAGAAAAGCCTGGGGAGAGAGAGCCACCCGGCCGGAATTGCTGACAAACAGCGGGAGCGGCGCCGGATACCTGGTCGCCCCTCTTCCGGTTCGGCCCGATAGGGACGGGCCCCGTGGTCTCAGACCATAATGGACCCTGGGAGGCGGCCCAGGCGGCAGGTCCGCGAGGCGCATGCTCCCGCCTGAGACTGCCGGCTCATCGTATAGCATTTGCCATAAATTCTTTCCACTTGGAGATTTTAAAATCCCCCTAAATCCCCCTTTTTCAAAGGGGGACTTTACCAGCAATTCCCTATAGTTCCCCCATTTTATAAAGGGGGGGTAGGGGGATTAGATGATGCTGCCATCGGAAAATACTTTTGGCAAACGCTATAAGTTGGCGTGCAGGGTAAAGGAGGGGAATTGGACGTTAGGGACCGGGGGAGAAACCGGCCCGAGGCCCCGCCCGCCTCCGGGTTAATAATTCCCGGGACCGACGGCTTTAAAAGCGCTGGCGTCCAAATAGCCGCCGGAGACGCTGCCTCCGCAGGTCGCACAGAGGTTGGCCCGGTCGATCACTGCATCACGGTTGCGGTTACGGAAGTTGCTGTTCGTATCGGCGCAGGCCGGCAACAGCATGGCCGCCAGCATCAGCAGCATTAATTCTTTTTTCATGTGACCTTCCTTCCTGGATGAGTTTTCCGGCTTGCAGATCTCCCGGCCTCAAGGCCTCGGCAGCCCTGGCCAGGCCGCCTGGTTCCCCTGGTGAGACTCACGCCCCGGGACGATGCCCCGGAGGCCTTTGGCGGCCCGCCGGCTGCCGATAACCAGCCCCGGGGCCAGTGGTAAAGCCCATGGCCGGCTCAGTCACCTTAACTGGCGGCGGTCCAGGGGAGGGGACAGACCAGCCGGGTACCGGACGGGTTAAGGTCGGCCTTGATACTTCTCATACTGATCGTAAAGAAACCCGCCCAACATACCCGCACCGCCCCCAATGGCGGCACCGGCTGCCGGCGAACCCGCGGCCCAGCCGATGAGGGCGCCGCTGCTGGCGCCGATGGCGCCACCGCTCAACACCCGTTGTTGGGTAGTCGACATGCTGGAGCACCCTCCAAAAACCAGGGCTACAACCACCAACAGAATAGCCACCTTTTGCATTGCATCCTCCCCTGAGATGTTAATGTGCGAAAGCATAGGTCACGAGCAGTTCCAGCAGTAGCGGCCTGTGGTTAGAGGGGTCCCGGACCCGGGTTCACAAATTGACGGGACCCGCACACGGTAGGGAGGGGAAAGTGAAAGTCGGGGTGGAAACCGGTTCCCCTCGACGTTACCCGGAGAATGAGGGAGAGGCCCTCAATACCGGCCCTGGGATTTCTCATACTGGTCGTAAGCATAGCCGCCCAGCATGCCGGCTCCCCCGCCAATGGCGGCACCGCAGGCCGGGCACCCTGCAGCCCAGCCGATGAGGGCGCCGCTGCTGGCGCCGATGGCGCCGCCGCTCAACACCCGCTGCTGGGTGGGGGACATGCCGGAACATCCGCCCACCAAGAGTACCGCAACCATGATCACAAGAGCTGTCCGTTTCATTTTTTCGTTTCCCCTGCCGGAACTTGCGCCGGAGAGGCCTTGGTCAGCTGCCTGAGGACCACCTCTATAACCGGGGTGCTCAGCCTCTCGGGACTATCCTGATAGTACTTGTCCACTTCCTGGATGATCTGCATGACGGTTTTGGTCTTCATCTCATCCACGAAGACCCGGGAGACACAGGCCAACTTTTTGCCCTTGGCTGCTGCGACCTCGTAGTCGGCCAGGTTGCCGATGCCGAAGATATATCCGGCTTTGCCTTCCGTAGTTACCTGCTGCCAATGGACCCCATTCCACAAAAAGGCCTGGTTGGTGTCCACCGCCGGGGAGGTCGCAACCAGGGCGCCGACCATGATCCCCGCCACGAGCAGGATAGCCGGGATTTTCATCACTTTTTCCCCGCCGGGGGCACGGCGCAGAGCTTGGTGCAACGCTGCATAATCACGGCGATCACCGGCGTATTCAGCTTGCCGGGGTTCTCTTGATAATATTTATCCACTTCAGCGATCACCTGGGTAATAGTTTTTTTCTTGAGCTCATCGACAAAACCCTTCGAGATGCACGCAGCCTTCCCGGGGCCGCCTGCGGCATTCTCGAAATCCGCCATGTTACCGATCCCTTTGACATAGGCCACTTTGATGTCCTTGGTCATGTCTTTCCACTGGGTGCCATCCCACAAAAAGCCTTTCTCAACGGCCAGGGCTGCAGTAGCCAGAACCATGAGCATCACCAACACGGAGATACCTGCTACACCCTTCAATTTCATAGGCTTACCCTCCTTGACTGAGGAAAATATGAGCCTGACAATCCTTAACCTTCTTCAGGGGCGACCTGCTGCTTGGGGACCGCTACCGGGGTTTTTTTCTTGTGAATTTTCTGGCTTTTTTTCTTGGTGACCTTGGCAGGTTTCTTGGAGACTGCTTTTTTGGCGGTGGTCTTTTTCTTAGCCTTCTTGCCGGTCTTGGCCTTAATTTTGGCCTTCTTTTTGGACTTGGGCTTCACCTTCCCCGCCTCGGTTTGCTTAGGGGCGGCCGGTTCCCGGGTTTCCGGCTGGGCCAGCGGCTTCTGCCCCTCCAGCATGGGTGGCACTGCCGGCGGCTCAACCTCCTTCTGGGCATTGGCTGCCTGGAGGCTGAAAAGCAAGAGCCCGGCACTGGCCAGGGTTATGAATTTTTTCATGGCGATTTTAGGAACCCTCCTCCTGGAGTTGGGCTAAGAGCCCGGGCCCGGGATTCGATCCCGCCTGGATCGAACCCCGAACCGGTGCTCCTGCAACTGGATTCTTATTCTTCGACTTTGGGTGTCTGAGCCTTCTTAGCCTTCTTAGTCTTCTTGGTCTTCTTGGTCTTTTTCTTGGTTCTTTCTTCTTGGTCTTCTTGGTCTTTTGAGCCTTTTTTACTTCAGGGGCTGCCGGAGTTTCCGGGGTGATGGAAGGAGTTGCCGCAGTTGGCGGACCAGCAGGAGTGGCCGGGATGGCCGGAGTGGCCGGGGTGGCTGGGACCTTATCCTGCGCCAGAGAAGCTCCCTGGAGGCTCAGCAGGAAAACGCCAACACTGGCCAAGGTAATGAGTTTTTTCATGTTGCCCCATCTCCTTAAGAAAGGACTTAGAATAATTAGTGGTGGCGGTGCAGGGAGTCGAACCCCGGACACTGCGGATATGAGCCGCATGCTCTAACCACCTGAGCTACACCGCCAGGACTTACGGAAAATATATGCAGCAATACCGGTTCTGTCAAACAAAATTGCGGGCTCCGGCCCCGGGCGGCCGCCGGATTTTTTCCCGGCCCGGGCCAAGGGGAATCCAGGATTTTCCCCGCCTGAGCCTTGGCGCCGCTCATAGACCCTCAGGAGTCACCCGGCCAGAAGATTGGGCACTTGGGGAAACCGCTCCAATAAAAAATCCGGGGCCGCCGCGGTCAGGGCGTCCCGGTCCCCATAGCCATAGGCGACGGCCGCAGTGAAGGCCCCTGCTCCGCGTCCCGCCTGGATGTCCGCGGGTTTATCCCCCACCATCAGGGTGCGGGACGGTCCTACCCCCATGTCGGCGGTCAGGGCCAGGAGTTGGTCAGGAGCGGGCTTCAGGGGGAGATTGGCGGCGCCTCCCCGGATGGCCACAAAAAACCGGGAGAGGCCCATCGCGTCCAGGGCCTGTTGGGTCAGGCGCCAGAGTTTGTTGGACAGGACCGCCAGCCGTTTCCCCTGCAGCCGCTCGAGGGTCTCCACCACCCCGGGATAAACGAGGCTCAATTCCCCATTGTGGCGGGTGTAGTAATCCAGGTAGAGTTCCAGGCACTCTTCCACTTTGTCCTGATGTTCCGGGCCCACCAACCGTTGGATCAATTTACGTTCGCCCCCGCCGATCTTCTGGCGAATTGTCGAGGGGACGTGTTCCGGCAGCCCCAGGCGGTGGCAGGCGAAGTTGGCGGCCGCGGTCAAATCCGGCAGGGTGTCGGCCAGGGTGCCGTCCAGATCAAAGACGATGAGATCCACCGCAATTTTTGACGTCATAGGAGTTCCTCAATGTTAGCCTATTTTATCAGATTGTGGGTCAAAAGGGCCCCCCCAGGGAGCCACGGGCGGGAGTTTCGCCGTTTCCTTCAGGGACGGGGCGCGCACCGCCTTGGCCCGGCCAACCCAATTGAGCCGGTAATTGCTCAGATAAACCGGAGCGGGCCACTGGTATCATGTTCCACAGGTACCTTACACAATGTTGGCCTCAAGAACTCCCCCTCCCCCATCAAGTGGGAGGGAGAAAAAACGCTCAACCTTTAAGTTTCTTGCAAAACTGTTTTTCTGTCATCCTGAACGAAGTAAATGATCTCAACCTCATGAAAATACGAGATTATTCGCTCAGCTCAGAATGACCAGGGTGGTCAATAAGGAGTTTTGCAAGAGCCTCCCTTGGTAAGATAATCCTGGGACAGGACCCTAGCTGCCGGCCACCCCCCCGCCGGGATAAATATCCTGATACGCGGGCAAGACTCCCAGGCCCCGGGCTGTCTTCACGGCCCCCAGGATGGCCTGCTCCAGGGCGGCCTCCGCCAGCACCCCCAAAACGTGCAGATCGGCGTCTACCTCGGGGTGGGCCAGGACGAAAACCGTGTCCCCGTCAAACAGGGTGTGGACCGGGCGGATGCAGCGGGCCAGGGCGTTGTGGCCCATCTGGGCGACCTTCTGGGCCTGTTCCCGGGTGAGCCTGGCGTTGGTGGCGACCACAGCGATGGTCGTGTTGGGCTCGCCGAAGCGCTGACGCACGAAACCCTGGCGCAGCATCGCGACCGTGTTGACGAACTCATGGCTGTCCGGGTCCCGGCGGGCTCCGGCCAGGATGGTCCCGGTCCCCGGGTCCACCACGTCGCCGAAGGCGTTGACCACCGCCAGGGCTCCCACGTGGAGGCCCTGGGGGCCTTCCAGAAAACTGGTGCCCAGACCGCCCTTGGTGGCCTGTTGCACCCCCAGGAGCTTGCCCACGGTGGCGCCCACCCCGGCGCCGACGCTACCGTCCCCCTGGGGGCTGCCGGTGGCGGCCTGGCAGGCGGCATAGCCCATGGCCTTGTCCGGACGCCGCCGGCAGTTGCCCACCGACAGGTCATAGATCACCGCGGTGGGCACGATGGGCACCCGGGTAATGGTCACATCGAACCCCAGGCCCCGCTCTTCCAGGTAGGCCAAGGCGCCTCCGCCGGCGTCCAGCCCAAAGGCGCTGCCGCCGGCGATGCAGACGCCGTGAATTTCATCCACAATGTGCAGCCCCACCAAGGCGTCCATCTGGCGGGTCCCGGCGGCGGAACCCCGGACATCGGCGCTCCCCACGGTCTGGGGCGGGCAGAGGATTACAGTGCAGCCCGTGAGATTCTCGAAATCACTGGCATGGCCCACCAGGAATCCTTTCACCCGGGTAATCATTGCCGGGGCTCGCTCCCGGAGGGCGGCGGCACCATCTGGACGGTACCGCCCGTGATGGTGAGGAGATAGAGCGAGGCTTCCTCCTCCCGCTGGTCGTTGAACCTCTGGAACCAGGGAAGGCCGGGAACTCCCTTGAGGGTCAACAACTGCTGGGGCAGCGTCGTCCGGCTCAGCGCCTGGGGAGACTCCGCCAGCCGGGCCATCACCCGGAACACCGTATAGCCCTGGGCCGCCAGGTAGTCCGGTTCCTCGCCGTACTGCTGCCGGTAGGCGGCGATAAATTTCTGCACCTCGGGGTTGGGGTCCCCGGCATAAAAGGCGTCAGGAAAGATGACCCCTTGCAAGGCCGTCAGCTGGGCCGCAGGGGCTTTGGGGTTGTTGAGAAGATTGGTGCCCAGCAGTTGGACGTCCTTGAGAGGGGTCCCGGCCAGTCCCCCGGCGATGGCGGCCACGGTGGCGATGTCGTCGGGAATGAACAGGGCGGTGGGCGCCGGCGCGCCTTCCCCCTGGGGCTTGAGGCTTTCAGCCAGAGTGGTGAGGGTAGGCCCGAACTCCTGGGAGCCGGGGGTGTAGAAGGCCTGGGTCGCCAGTTCACCGCCTGCGGCTGTTACTTCCTCCTGGAATTTCTGGGAAAAAGCGCGTCCGTAGGAGGAATCGGGGTAGAGAATGGCGAAGCGCTTAATCCCCAGGCTCAGGGCCTGGCGCACCACGGCCCGCACCTGCTGGCGAGGCGTCAGGAAGGCTTGAAATATCCAGTTGCCGGTCTGGGTGATGCCATCCTTCTGGGACAAAGCGATGAGGGGCACCCCCGCAGTCTGGGCCGCGCTGGCCGCACTCTGGGCCACAGCCGACGACAGGGGTCCCAGGATGGCCAGCAGGCTTTCATCCTGGGCCAACTCCCGGGTGAGGTCGGCCGCGGTGACCGGGTCCGTGGCGGTGTCCCGGAAGATTAGCTTCAATGAGGCCCGTTTGGCCGCCAGTTCCATGCCGCGCTGTACCCGAAAACCGAGGTTGCTCAACTGGCCGCTCAAGGGCAGGAGGCAACCCACCACCACTTTGCCCCCGGCCAGGAGTCGCTCGGCCTTGGCGGCCTCAGGACTGTTGGGGAACCGGTCTTTGAGGGTGGCCACCCATTTGCGGGCCTCCTCCGATTGGCCGGAGTCCTGGGCCAGGCGGGCCAGGCGCAGGAGCAGGGCCGCGCTCAGGGGATTATCCCGGTAAAGGGCCGCCAGCTGATCCAATTCCGAAACCGTAGCCTGGTCCAGGAGCCGGGTCTTCAGGTCCTCAAACCACTCCGGGTCCCCGGAGGCCAAATCCTGGGCCGCCAGGCGAAGGCGGGCAAAAGCCTGGGGCACCTGGCCCTGCTTCAGGGCGATCTCGACCATCAGAGCCTGGGTGGAGAACCACAGAGACCGGGGCAGGTCGGGGGCCGCGGTGAGGCTGTCCAACACCTGGGCCGCCTGCTGATACTCACCCAGCTTGAAGTAGGCCCGGCCGATGCCGTAACGGGCCTTGAGCGCCACCTCCGGTTGGGGCTGGCGGTTTAAAATACTCTGGTAGCGAATAAGGGACCCTTGCCAGTCCCCCAGGAGACCCGAGATCTCGGCTCCCCGGACCCGGGCGTCCATGGCCCGGGAACCCTGGGGATAGCGCTTCAGGTAATTGATATATTGCTGGAAAGCCTGGCGGTAGGCCTGTCGGCGGTAGCTGGCTTCGGCGGCCTGAAAGAGGGCGGTCTCGGACTCCCGGACTTGCGGGGCCGGAGCCTCGGAAGGCAAGGGGGGCATTTCGACGCAGGACGGCAGCAGCGCCAGGAGCAGGAACAGGATAACGAGCTTTCGAACCATAGCGGAAGCCTTCGCAGGATCTGGTTTTAAAGATTCATGAGAGGTCGGGACTGAGGGATTTTTCTTTCATTTTTTTCAGCCAATCCCCTGCGCCGCCCTCAAACCCCCAAGTAACCCTCTGAGGGAGCGGACCTGAGTACAGTCCTTGATAAATATGGCAACATAGAGTGTTTGCCATACATTCTTTCCACTTGGAGATTCTTAAATCCCCCTCAATCCCCCTTTTTCAAAGGGGGACTTTACCCACAATTCCTTATAGTTATCCCATTTTCTCAAGGGGGGTTAGGTGAGATTAGCATAATGCCACCATCGGAAAAAACTTTTGGCATTCGCTATATTTCTTACTCGGTGACGATCACTTTTCCCTCACTATAGCCCTCTCCCTCATTGGGGAAGAGGGGAAAAGATGGGACCGACTTGAGGCTCGGCCGCCCTTAAAGACCAGCGACCTAACCAGCCGCTCTCCTCCTGCTTCGGGGGGAGAGGGCGATATATGACGTTAGTGTATGGTTGAAAACCTGTACCAGGTGTCCGCCCGGCAGGCAAGGCGGGGGCAGAGCCACGTGCACCCCTAAAAACAACCAAGAGTGAGAACTGGAGGAGGGGGCCGGACTTGCGGCCCCCTCCCCCAGGTAACCGGTGCTGGTTCGGTCCTACTTCACTTCCTCGAATTCAGCCTCCACCACTTCTTCTTCGGGCTTCTTGGCCTTCTCTTCGTGGCCCTGACCCGCGCCGGCGCCGGCGCCGGCGCCAGCCCCCGGGCCTTCACCCGGGCCGGCCGCGCCGGTCTTGGCGTACATCTGCTCCGCCAGCTTGTGAGAAGCCTTCATCAGCTCCTCGCTTTTCTGCTTGATGGCTTCGGCGTCGGTGCCTTCCGCCGCGGTCTTGAGGGCCGCGATGTGGCTGTCGATGTCGGTCTTGGTGGCTTCGTCCACCTTGTCCCCCAGGTCGGTAACGGTCTTCTGGGTGGTGTAGATCAAGGTGTCGGCCTGATTGCGGGCCTCGATCAGCTCCCGCTTCTTGTGGTCGTCCGCGGCATGGAGTTCGGCCTCTTTGATGAGGTTCTTGATCTCATCATCAGACAGGCCGCTGGAGGCGGTGATGCGGATGGACTGCTCCTTGCCGGTGCCCATATCCTTGGCCGAGACCTGGACGATGCCGTTGGCGTCGATGTCGAAGGTGACATCGACCTGGGGAATACCCCGGGGCGCCGGGGGAATGCCGAACAGCTCGAACCGTCCCAGGGTCTTGTTATCCCCGGCCATATCCCGTTCGCCCTGGAGCACGTGGATGGTCACCGCGGTCTGATTGTCCGCCGCGGTGGAGAAGACCTGGTTCTTCCGGGTGGGGATGGTGGTGTTGCGGTCGATGATCCGGGTAAAGACGCCACCCAGAGTCTCGATCCCCAGAGACAGGGGGGTTACGTCCAGCAGGAGGACATCTTTCACATCCCCTTTGAGGACCCCGGCCTGGATGGCGGCGCCTACTGCCACCACTTCGTCGGGGTTGACGCCCTTGTGGGGCTCCTTGCCGAAGATTTCCTTGACCTTCTCCTGGACCTTGGGCATACGGGTCATGCCCCCCACCAGGATGACTTCGTCGATGTCCTTGGACGTGGCCTTGGCATCTTTTAACGCTTGCTCACAGGGTCCCGTGATTTTGTTGATCAACTCCGCCACCAGGCCCTCGAGTTTGGCCCGGCTGAGCTTGATGAGCAGGTGCTTGGGACCGGAGGCGTCGGCGGTGATGAAGGGCAGGTTGACTTCGGTCTCCATGGAGGTGGAGAGCTCCATCTTGGCCTTTTCCGCCGCCTCTTTCAGACGCTGCAGGGCCATCTTGTCATTGCGCAGGTTGATGCCCTGTTCCCGCATGAACTCATCCGCCAGAAAATCGATGACCCGCTGGTCGAAGTCGTCGCCGCCCAGATGGGTGTCGCCGTTGGTGGATTTGACCTCGAAGACGCCTTCGCCGATCTCAAGGATGGAGATGTCGAAGGTACCGCCCCCCAGATCGAACACCGCGATGCGTTCGTCTTTCTTTTTATCCAGGCCGTAGGCCATGGATGCGGCGGTGGGCTCGTTGACGATGCGCAGCACCTCGAGCCCGGCGATCTTGCCGGCGTCCTTGGTGGCCTGGCGCTGGGCGTCGCTGAAGTAGGCAGGCACGGTAATGACGGCCTCGGTTACTTTTTCGCCCAGATACTCTTCCGCGGTCTGCTTCATCTTGTTGAGAATCATGGACGAGATCTCGGCGGGGGAATAGACCTTGCCCCGGATGTCGATGTGGGCGTCGCCGTTCTCGGCCTGGACGATCTTGTAGGGGAGGATCTTCAGGTCCCGCTGGACTTCCGGGTCGCTGAATTTCCGGCCGATGAGGCGTTTGACGGAAAACACGGTATTTAAAGGGTTGGTGATGGCCTGGCGCTTGGCAATCTGCCCCACCAACCGTTCGCCGCTTTCGGTAAAGGCCACCACGGAAGGGGTGGTACGGGTCCCTTCCACATTCGGGATGACCTTAGGCTCGCCACCTTCCATGATGGCTACACAGGAATTGGTGGTGCCTAAATCGATACCGATAACTTTGGACATTTATTTCTCCTCCTGAACGATCGAGTCGTTTTGACATGACTTATTTTGGTCTTGGGTATTGCGGGCCACCACGACCATGGCTGGCCGGAGCAGGCGCTGGTTCATGAGATAGCCCTTTTCAACTTCTTTGGTGATGCGGCAGTCCGGGACTCCCGGGGCCTCTTCCTGCATCACGGCGTTATGCATGGCCGGATCGAAGTGCTGGCCGACGCTGTCAAAGGGAGTGACGCCGAAGCGGTCCAGGGCCTTGAGAAAACCCTGGTAAACCAGGTCGATGCCTTCCAGAAAGGCCTGCGGCGCCTGGAGCTGCCGGCCGTGTTCCAAGGCCCGCTCCAGGTTGTCCACCACGGGCAGGAGTTCTTTGACGAGGTTCTCGTTGGCGAACTGGAGCAGTTCGGCCCGCTCCCGCTCCTGGCGCTTTTTCAAATTTTCCATATCCGCGGCCAGCCGGAGCAAGCGGCCATAGTGTTCTTCGGCTTCCTTAGTCTTTTCTTCCAGCTTCTGGTGCAACTCCGCCAGATCTCCTGAACCTCCCGGGGACTTCGGGAGGACCTCGGCTGCGGTCTTCTCCTTCCCGGACTGAGAATCATGGGATCCCTTATCGGATTTGGATAAGGACATAAAGCCTTTTCTCCTTGTCATACTGCCAACCACCTCTATCAATTATAAAAAACCAAAACCCCTCAGGGCCGGGGCCCGGGGCGGGAAATTCACGTCTGGCGCCTGGTCAGCAAGCCCGTCACCAGGGAGGCCGTGTACCGCACAATGGGGATCAGCCGGGCGTAATCCATCCGCATGGGGCCGATGACCCCCAGGCTGCCCAAAGGCTTTTGCTGGGAACCGTAGGAGGTGGCCACCAGGGACAACTGCATCTCGGGAAACTGCTCCTCCGGACTGATAATAATCTGCACTCCCTGGGCCGCCATGGTTTGATCCAGCAAAGTGACCAGATGGTGCTTTTCTTCAAAAGCCCTGAAGATGCCCCGGATCTTGTCCACATCGCCGGTGAACTCCGGATAATCCAGGATCTGACTGGTACCCTCAATATAGAGCTCTTCGGCCTCGTCATTTTGCAGGGCCTGCCGGCTGAGGCTCAGGGCCTGGGAGACCATCTTGTCAAACAGGCTCCTTTCTTCCTCCATCTTGACCAGGATCCGCTGCCGGGACTCCCTGAGGGTCAGGTTCTGACAGAGCTCATTGAGATACCGGCTGAAGCGGTCCAACACCTCCTGGGGAAAACGGCTTTTGGTGCGGACGAAGCGGTTCTGCACCTGATTATCCTGGGACACCAGGACCGTCAGCACCCCATCCCCGCTCAGGTTGATGAACTGGATATGCTTAAGGCGCATGCCCTCAGGGCGGGGGCCCAGAACCAGGGCGGGATGCCCGCTCACCAAAGAGAGCACCCGGGAGGCCTGGCGAAATAATTCTTGGGGCTCATGGGCCGGCGGCGAGAAGGCCTCCTGGATCTGCTGCTGGGTGGACCGTCCCAAGGTCTGGACGGGCAGGATCCGGTCGACGTAATACCGCAAACCTTTAGGAGTGGGAATCCGTCCGGCCGAGGTATGCGGCTGGCTTAAGAAGCCCCGCTCTTCCAGGTCCAGCATGAGGTTGCGGATAGTGGCGGCCGAAAGGTTCAGGCCCGAGGTCTTGGCGACAGTGCGCGACCCCACCGGTTCCCCAGTAACAATATACTGGGCCACCACGGTTTTGAGGACCCAGGTATCCCGCTCCCCCAGGAGTTCCATGACGCGATTCTGTTTCATTTCCAATCTTTCAAGTTAATAATAATACCGGGATTTGTCAAGAGATAGAGGGGGCTTTTACCTGGAGGGAAATGGCTCAGGTCCGGCCCGCCGGTCACCTGGCGGGCCGCCTATCCCTGGCACCGGTGGCGGACGCTTTCCCCTTCCACCATATAGACCACCTGTTCGGCGATGTTGGTGGCATGGTCCCCCACCCGCTCCAGGTTGCGCACGATGTTGATCTGGCTTTGGCCGGGCAGGATGGCCTCCGGGGCCCCGGTCATTTCCCGGAGCAGGTCCTCGATGATGATCTGGTCCAGGGCATCCACGTCGGCGTCCGCCAGGCATACCTGCCGGGCCAGGTGGGAATTGCTCCGAAAAAAAGCCTCCAGGCTCTGGCGCACCATCTCCTGGACGGTTTGGGCCATGGACTCCAGGCGGGGATGAATGGGCCGAGACGGCAGGTGCCCCAGGGTGAGCACCTCTTCGGCGATGTTGGTGGCGGAATCGCCGATCCGCTCCAACTCGGTAATGATATGGTCAACGGCCATGAGTTGGCGCAAATCCCCGGCCACCGGCTGGAACAGGGCAATCAGGCGCACGCATTCCCGATCAATGGCTTCCTCCAGGATATTGAGGGCGCCGTCCCCGGCGATCACCCCCCGGGCCAGGTCAGCGTTCCGCGTCATCACGGCCTTGAAGCTTTGCTCCATGGCGGTGGCCGCCAGGCTCGCCAACTCCATCAGGCTGTCCTGCACCGTGGATAGGTCCCGGAAAAATTTGGCCTTGACCCGGGACTTTTCTTCCAGTTCCGCTGCCATCATCTCACCTCATAAACGCTTCAGAACCCCAGGGCTCCCTCCAACCGCCAGACCTCCGGGGAGCCGCCGCGGGTAAACGGCCTGGTCTAAAAATTCGGTACTGCTAAGGCCGCCGAAATTACTCGATATTAGGGATATTATCGTTCATTTTTCCGATAAACTCCAGAAATCTCTTTACATTCTACACCATTGTGCTATTTTTGTGTCTCTAAAAATCGTTGAGGGGCAAGAGCTTTTGACCAGGGGGGATGGGGGATGAGAGGTTGGCGGGGGCTGTTGATCTTGGGGGGGTTGGTGTTGGGGCTGGGGCTGGGGCCTGGGGCGGGACTGGCGGTGACGCCTTATGACGATGTGCTGGTGCAGCAGGCCGCCAAGAACATCCAGCAGGAGAATTACGACGAAGCCCTGGCGCAGCTGACCGAGGCCTGGCAGAAGGGCGCCCATACTCCGGAAAAGGCCTTCCTGTTCGGGCAGGTCTACCGGCTCATGCTCAACTACGCCAAGGCCAAGGAATATCTCCAGGAGGCCCTGCGGCTCAAGCGGGATTTTCGTCCGGCCCAATTGATGCTGGCCGACACCTACCTGGCCTTGGACCAGCCCAAAGAGGCCCGGCCTCTCCTGCAGGACCTGCTGGCCTCGGGCTATGAACCGGGCCAGACCGCCTTTTTGATGGGCGTGGCGGCCACCAAAGAGGGCCAATACAGCGAAGCCCTGGACTATTTCCGCAAGGCCGAGTCGGAGCCCAAGGTGGCCCAGGAGGCCAAGTTCCAGGCGAGCCTGGCCCTGGCCGCGCTCAACCGGGTCAAAGAGGCCAAAACCGCCATGGAGGAGAGCATTGCCCTCAACCCCCAGAGCCAGACGGCGGATTTCGCCAAGCGCTACATGGGGGTCCTGTCCCAGCGGGTGCAAGAACTGCGTCCCTTCCACATCACCGTTTCCTCGGCCTTTGATTACGACTCCAACGTCACCCTGGCCCCGGGCGGGGGGGCCGCGGTGGCCACGGTTTCCGGAAAGGCCAGCGCGGTGTTTTCCCAGACCGCCCTGATGGAATACACCATCTTGCCGGCCGGTCCCTTCAGCGTTTTGACCCAATACTCCTATTTCCAGAATTTTCATCCCGCGGTGACGGGTTACGACATCATGAGCCACTTCATGGGCGTCACCCCCACCTACAGCTTTAAGCAAGGCCGTTTATGGCTGCCCATGAATTTTACCTATATGGACCTGCAGTCGGACAAATATTACACCGGCGTCAACGTGACCCCCACGTACCTCCACCTGCTGACGCCGAAGCTCGGCCTGGAAGTGGGAGCCAAGTATAATCGCCAATACTATTGGTCCCCCGTCTATCTGACCCAGGATAACCGCACCGGCAATGCCTGGGGGGGCAACGTGGGGTTGTACTACTTTTTCAAAAAGCAGACGGGGTTCGTCCAGGCCCGCCTGGGCTATCTGCACAACAACACCACCGGCAGCAACTGGGACAGCTCCAGCTATAATCTGCTCCTGTCGCTGCTCTGGCCCGTCACCGAGAAGTTAAAATACAATATCTTCCTGGACCTCACGCAACAGCCGTATGACAACACTTTTTACAACGGCGCCACCGTGGGCAACGTCTTCGGGGCGCCCCTGCTCCCCCAACCCAAGCGGCGGGACCAGATTCTCACGTTCGGGATGCAGGCCACCTATGAATTCGCCAAAGGCCTGGAAGGCGGGATTCACTGGTATTTTATCCGTGATAACTCCAACGTCAATCTGTATAATTATAGCCGTCACATCGCCGGCGGCCAGCTCTCCTACCATTACTAACGGAAGCTCCGGCCGGCCAAAACCTGGAATGCAGCGCCTCCGGGTGCAGGTGTTTTACCACCCAAGAGAAAAACACGAGCACTTCTTCCAGAAGGAATCAGCCTGCATGCACCCCCTATTGCCGGGGAAGCAGTTCCAGGTCTTCATGAGGCAGCAGGCGCACAACCCTATCGACTTTTCCTGCACCGGACCGGGCCACCTGAGCCTCTGGCGTAGGGGATAGGGCTTGGCTTTCGAGCAACCTGAGCGCGTCGGCGGGTGCAGGACGGAGGGGCAGAGCCTTATAGGTTCTGCCTTTCTGGTTTCTGCCCCTCCAGATTTCCCCAAAGCGATACCCTGCCGGCGGGTGATACCCCAGGTTTTTGTGGGGCCGCGGCCACCTTATCCTGAATTATAACGGTACGCTTGCCGCGGATGGCTCCCTGCTGCCGGGAGCTGGGCCCAAACGTAACGGTAGGGCCCCGGGGAGGTTGATTTCCAGCCTGGGGTTGCCTTGCCTGCCTAAAAGATTTCCTCCAGCAGGGCCTGTAAGGTGTCGGGAGCCTGTAAATCCTCGCGTCTGAGGTGTTGCGCCACGGAGCCATCCCGGAAGACCAGGGCCACGTCGGCCAGCCGGCGCGCCTGGCTGAGACTGTGAGACACGGCAATGATGGTGTAGCGCTCTTTTAAGGATAAGAGGAGTTCTTCCACCTTGAGGGCGGCGCGGAAGTCCAGGGAGGCGGTGGGCTCGTCCAACAGGAGGATTTCGGGGTCCAGGGCCAGGAGCCGGGCCAGACAGAGGCGCTGCTGCTGGCCCCCGGAGAGCGTATGGGCCGGCGCGCTTGAGACGATCCTTCACTTCACCCCACAGATGCGTATCCTCAAGAGCCCCTTGCACCCGGGAAGCGATGTCCCGGCGGGGCAGCCCCAGGACCAGCTTTATCGGCAGAGCGAGATTGTCGCCGATGGACACGGGCAGGAGGTGGGGAGTTTGAAAGACCATGCCCACCCGGCGCCGCAATTCCGGGAGTGGCAGAGCATTCCGGTAGATGTCCCGCCACTCGCCCTGCAACTTTAGCTTTATGGACCCCCTGGTTTCACTCCGGGTTAAGCACTCGTTGAGGCGGTTAAGGGTGCGGAGGAAGGTAGTCTTGCCGGAGCCGGAGCGCCCCAGGATCACCGCCAGCCGGCCCCGGTGAAACGTGGCCCCGAGGCCATGCAGGACCTCGCGCCCGGCAAAGCCGACGTGCAGACCTTCCACCACCACGGTGGTTTCTAAATCATCAGGGTTTTTTGGTCCCATGCTTTGGCAACGGCGCTCTTCAGATAATAGGCGCCAAGAAAAAGAGCTGCGGTAAGGAGAAGCAAAATCAGGGCGGTTCCGAAGCCCTGGGCCAGTTCGGCGTCCGACCGGGCCTCGGCCGCCAGAAAAAAGATACGGAATGGCAGGGCCTCATATTTACCGAGGATGCCGGAGGGCAATCCGGAGTTGGCCACCACCCCGGTAAGCAAAATCACCGCGGTATCCTCAGCGGCGCGGCCCACGGCCAGGATGACCCCGCTCAAGATACCCCGGCCGGCCAGGGGCAGCAGGACATGGACCATATTCTGCCAGGGGGTGAACCCCAGGCTGAGACCCGCCAGCCGCAGGTCCTCGGGGAGGGCTTCCAGGGCGGTTTGCGTCATGAGAATCAGGTAGGGAAGCACCAGCAGGGCCAGGCAGCCGGCGGACAGGAGGAGGCAGGTGTTGGCCCGGGGCGCCACCGTCTCCTTGAGAAAGAGGATCAGGGCGAATCCGAACAGCCCCATGAGAATGGACGGAATTCCCGCCAGCAGCTCCACCGCCAGGCTGAACCATCTTTTCCAGACACCGGAGGCGTAGTGGGCCAGGTAGATGCCGCTGGCGAGCCCCAGGGGAATGGCCAGGAGGGAAGAGAGGAGGACCAGGGCCACCGTGCCCACACAGGCCGGCCAGATGCCGTGCCACACCGGGAGGCGTCCGGTGATGGCCCCCCAGGCCGGGGTATTGCCAAAAAAGAGGCTCAGGTTGAGCGTGTCAAATCCCCGCCCTACCAGAAAGCCGAGGAACAGCAGAATCATGGCCGCGGTGGTCAGCACCGCCAGCCAGGAGCAGGCCTGGGCCAGAAAAGTAATCTTTTTAATCATGGCGCCCCATGGCCGGCAAGACCGCCTCGGACTGGAGCCGCCGCAAAGTCAGGTTGACCGCCAGGGAGACCCCGAAGAGGATCAGGCCGCTTAAAAAGATCGACTGGTAGGCCTGGCTGGTGCTGTCCGTGGCCACCACCAGGGCGATATGGGACGTCAGGGTGCGGATTGAATCCAGGAGAGAGTGGGGCACCTGGGGGGCATTGCCCGCCACCATGAGGGCGATGATGGTGTCGCCCAGAGCCCGGCTGAAACCCAACACCGCGGCCGCCCAAAGACCCCGGGAGGCCAGGGGCCTCATGACCCAGAGCAGGGTTTGGGCCGGGGAAAACCCCAACGCGGCGCTGGCCAGGCGCACCCGGGCATCCACCTGCTGGAACTGGGCATGAACCATGAGCACGATGGTGGGCAGAATCATCAGGCTCAGGGTGAGTGCGGCGGTGAGCCAGGAGTACCCGGTACTCTCCGGAAAAACGCCCCGCACCAGGGGAACCAGGAAAATCACCGAGACAAAACCGTAGATCACCGTGGGGATGCTGGTCATGAAATTGATCAGGCCCATGAGGGGCCCCTTAAGACACCTGGGACCCAGGCCGTGGGCAAAACCGCAAAGCCCCAGCCCCAGGGGATAAGCCACGCCCATGGCCGCGACCGCCAGGCCCAGGGAACCCATCGCCATGGGGAGGATGCCGAATTTTCCCTGGAAGGGGCGCCACTCCCAGGACAAGATGTCAGCCAGATGGCCCTCCAGAAGGACGGGAACGGCGAAATAGGACAAAAACCCCAGAATGGCCAAAACGGAGCCGCAGGCGATCAGGGTGGCCAGCAGCAGGAGGCCTTTGATGGCGGACTGCCGCCGGTCCAGACGCCGCCAGCGGGTTTGGAGAACCGTTTCGGCAGTCCGAGGCGATGGAGTTTGTCCCTGAATCAACCTGTATACCCGCCTTCCTGAGGAGCCCCGGCCCGAGAGCCGACACCCCGCCCCAAGGGAACTTCCCCGAACCTATTTTGAGGTGGGAATAAACCCGTGCTTCAGGATGATCTTGGCCCCCTCGGGACCCTGGATGTAGTCGATGAAGGCCTTGACCAGGGGTGTGGGCTCACCCTTGGTGTTCATGTAGAGCAGGCGCGTCACCGGATAGGTGCCGTTCTTGGCGTTTTCCTGCGTCGGCTCGACCCCGTCCAGCTTGATGCCCTTAACCTTCTGGTCCACAAAGCCGATACCCAGGTACCCGATGGCCCGGGGGTCTTGCGCCAGGGCCATCTTCATGGCCCCGTTGGAGGCCACCACATTAGCCTTGGCGTCGATGGGCCCCTTCTTGAGGAGTTTTTTCCAGAAGGTTTCCCGGGTGCCGCTGGCTTCATCCCGGGTGAAGAGATGGATGGGGGCGTTAGGGCCGCCCACCGCCTGCCAGTTCTTGATCTTGCCGGCAAAGATATCCCTTACCTGCTGGGAGGTCAAGGCGCCCACCGGGTTTTTGGGATTGACCGCCACCGCCACGCCGTCAATGGCAAAGGGGAAGGTCTTCAGCCCATATTTAGCGATCTCTGCGGGGGTAAGGGCCCGGCCGGTGTTGCCGATGTTCACCAAACCTTCCCCGACTTTCTGAACTCCCACGCCGGAACCGCCCCCGGCCACGGTAAGGCGGATCTTGGGATTCGCTTTCATGATCCGTTCCGCGGCGTCTTTCATCACCGGGATATGCGCGGTGCCGCCGGCGATGTCGATGGTGCCTTCCAGGCCTTGGAAACGCTGCAGTTGGGGATCCTGAGCCCAGGCACCGGGGGCTGTCACCAGGCTGAGAACCAGCAGCAAGATGAGCGCCATGAATCCGTTTCTTGCGTTATGCATCGGGAACCTCCTGAATAGTTTATTCATTTTCACCGGTAGTTGCCTGCCGGCCTTTGCCACCCGGGAACCCTGGAGGGAAGGTCGATCCGAGCCCCCCTGGGTCAGGCGTTAATCTTCCAGGATCAGGGCGTCGGCCACCATCTCCCAGATGTATTTCACTTCGATATCCAGCTTGTACTTGGGCTTCAGGTTTTTCATGATCTGGTCCCGGCAGTTGGAGCACCCCGCGATGACCAGGTCTGCCCCGGTGGCCTGAATATCCCGGGCCTTGAAGCCGCCGTGTTCGGTCTTTTCTTTTTCGAAGGGACCCGGCCAGTTGCCCGAACCGGCGCCGCAGCAGAAGCTCTCCAGACGATTGTGGGGCATCTCCCGGAAGTTTTGCATATCGATGCAGTAGGAGATAATTTTCCGGGCCTTGTCGAAGTTGGAGTCGTCTCCGAAGGCCAAATAGACCGAGCGGCCATGCTTACAGGAGTCATGCCAGGTGACGATGCGGCCGGCATGCACGCTCTTGTCCACTTTGATGCGTCCTTCTTCCAGCCACTGGAGGAGCACATCGAAGAAATAGACGTAATTGTGGCCGGTCCCGGGGCCGAACTCGTCCTTGAAATATTTTTCCAGGTTCAGGCGGGTGCCGTAGGAGGCGCCGCCGCAGTCGGGCAGGATGAACGTTTTGGCCTGGAGGCGCTTCATGTTCTCCACCTTGCGCCGGGCGATTTCCTTGGAGGCCTCCATGTCCGCGGTGAAGATGCCCCAATCCACCGATTCCCAATTCTTGGAAGACGTGGTCCAGTCGGCCTTGGCGGCATAAAAAATCTTCCACCACCACTTCATGTCGTCGGGTTCGGCATAGGCCTCTTTAGAGTTCTGGAAGTGGAGGTAATCCGCGCCCACTTTCTCCACCGGGGTGACGAAGCCGGGGCAGCACTCCTCGGCCAGTTCCTCGCCCAGCTCCTCCAGCAGGGTCACATAGTCATCCTCCGGGATGCCCATGTTGTTGCCGGTCTTGAGGACCATAGCCACCCCCTTGTGGAGCACTCCGGGAACCTTGTCCCGGGGCCGGGCCGCCTTGGCCGCCATCCACACCTTGACCAGCTTGACGCCCATGGGGCAGCCGATTTCGCAGCGTTGGCAGCCGGTGCAGATCCACACAAAGCGCGAGTCGATGAGTTCCTGATCCATGCTAAACGCGGCCATGCGGATGCCCTTGCGGCAATCCAGGCCTTCGTCTTTGGTGCTCTCCATCCCCGTCAGGGGGCAGCCGCCGGAGCACGTGCCGCAGGTGTAACAGGCATTCATATGCGATTCCGGAAGAATTTCGCTAAAGATGCTCTTCTGCCTCCGTTCGCCCAGATTGCCCAAATCTAAAGTTTCCATACGCTATTTCCTCCTTACTGGTTCGCTGGTTAAAGAGTGAGGGTGGCGGCGGCGTTGCCCTCAGGCCGGTCAATGACCGCCCCCTGACCGGCCAGCCAGGCGGCCCGGGCTTCCCGCTTCACCGGGGTGGGCCCCAGTTTGATGGCCCGCTCGAACATTTCCCGGCAGACTGCGGCGAATTTAGGACCTTCACCGGAGCTGACATGGAACATCTCCAGGCGTTCCGGCTCAATGCCCATGACAGCCAGGTCTCGTTTCACCTTGGCGACCCTTCTGACCGCCCGGTTGTTGCCTGACAGGTAATGACAGTCTCCCAGATGACAACCGGAGACAAAAACCGCATCAAATCCCAACTCAAAGGCCCTCAGCAGGTGCAGGATGTCCACCCGCCCGGTGCAGGGCACCAACATAATCCTGATTTCCGGAGGGTATTGCAGGCGCATGCTGCCCGCCAGATCGGCCCCGGCATAAGAGCACCAGCGGCAACAAAACCCTATTATTTTAGGAAAATCCGATGGTTCCATTTCTTCTCCTTTGCTTAATCTGGTCATGCCTCGTCCCCGGCAGCCGGCCGCCGGGCCAGCCAGGCGGCCCGAACTTCTCCCTTGGCCGGGTTAGGACCCAGCTTATAGGCGCGTTCGGTCATTTCCTTGGCCACCGCGGCGAACTTCGGCCCTTCGGAAGCGGATACATGGAACATTTCCACCCGTTCCGGCTCCAGCCCCACGCTGTGCAGAATCCCCTTGACCCGCTCTACTCGCTTCCAGGCATGAACGTTTCCGGCAACATAATGACAGTCCCCGACGTGACAGCCGGAAACAAAAACCGTATCCGCCCCCACCTCAAAGGCCTGGAGCAGATGGAGAATGTCAATCCGACCGGTGCAGGGCACCATGATGATCCTGATTTCCGGTGGATATTGCAGGCGCATGCTGCCCGCCAGGTCGGCGCCGTTATAGGAACACCACTGACATAAGAACCCCAAAACTTTAGGAGCATAGGACAAATCCATGGTTCCTCCTGCCGGCATCATCCGCCCGGCTGCGTCCCGAGTTATGCTCTTCCCAGGATTGAACGGGAAAGTGTCCGTCCGGCTCATCACGCCCTCAAGAGGCCAAATTTGGGACTGTGGCCCTCATGGCCCTGGATGCTCACCAGGGAGATTTTCTCCAGGTCGTTCAAACGCAAGGAGATGGTGAAAATGGGCAGGCCAGTTACGGCCGCCATGTGCCGCACGGTCTGAGGCCCGGTTTGCAGGACTTCATATATCAGGGCCCGATGGTATTCCTCCTGGGCGGAAGACTTAAGCAACTGGTCGTAAGCTATCGGGTCCAGCCTCTCATGATAGACATTCTCCCGCTCGGTAAGCTGACGCTGCAGGCCTATAAGCCATCTGAGATCAGCGTTCGTGACAGCCCGGCCCACCGCCGCCAGACGGATTGCCATGAGGTCGTGATCCAGGGGGCCCAATTCCCGGATGAGGCCAGTAAGTTCGGTGACGTATTCGGCAAACTGCTGGCCCTCGGTGGCGCTGACCCAACGCAGGTGTAGGCGGTCCTGATCGATACCGGAAATTTCCAACAAATAGCGCACCAATTCTATCCTCTTGGCCGCAAAGATATTGCCTTCCAGGTAATGGCAGTCTCCCGGGTGGCAGCCAAACACCAAGACCCCGTCATAACTCTTTTGCAAGGCCTTCAGGATATAAACCGGGTCCACCCGGCCAGTGCACATAGTGCGCATAATGCGCAGGTTGGGAGGATATTGAAACCGGGCGATCCCCGCCGTATCAGCCCCGGCATACGAACACCAGTTACAGAGAAAGCCCATGATTTTCGGCTCGAATGCGTTGCTCATCAACCGACTCCCTTAAGTTTTATTAGCCTCACCTTAAACAGCTCCTTCATGCCGATTGGCCGAGATACCATCCGGACCGGGTTCGGGGCGCGGGCCGGAGGGCGGCAGCCATAACCTCATGGCGCAGCCCGCGGCGCGCCGTCCGGCAGAGACAGACCGACTCACCGAGCGCGGACGAACTTATGCCGGCAACAAAGCCCAGATGTGCGGGTCCGGAAAACTACGCGGGAATGAAGGCAGTTTGAAGAGAATACCTAAGGAAGGAACGGAGGGAGATTCTTGAGGAATTTACGGCAAGTAGTCCTTTTCCCAGGCGATCCTCCCCGGCCTCATCCAGCGCCTTAGGGATGCGGGCCTTACCAAGGCCCCCCGAACACCTGAGCTTCAGGACTTCCTGCGAATAATGAAAACGGGCCGATGCACCTGGGATCACCTCCTTTGGGAAAATTGTCGCAATTATAAACTATGCATCATAAGAATCAAATTTATTTCTCGCTTGCACCCCGCCAAAATCCTTATTGGCGCTCCATCCGTGGGCGATCCTTTCAGAATCCTACCAGGGACAGTTTTGCTCCCTCATCTGCTACCTCAGAATAATAAAGGGTTAGCCAATCGACTAACCCCTTGAAATCCCTGGAGCCGGCACGGGGGGTCGAACCCCGGGCCTGCTGATTACGAATCAGCTGCTCTACCACTGAGCTATGCCGGCTATACCGGGCAAATTTTACACTGCTTACCCGAATTTGCCAACCCTGCACTAGCCTCTTTACGGTGATAATCCTTCTCAGACCCTACCGGCTAGGGCTTGGCTAGGGGGAAAAGCCGGTTTCCGAAGAGGCTGGGGCCGTTATGGCGCGGCCAACTAAATTTATGGAATTCCGGTAAGTTTCTTTACCTGACTTGACCCGTGAAAGCGTCCGATACCGGCACACCGCCTGCTGACCCGGGCGGCTTTGGCACTTGCGAGGCGCGGTCAATCCCGGCCATTAAACCAGGAGGGCCAGAGCCAGCCTTTCAATGAGGCCCTGGTTTTCCAGTTTTTCCCGCCAGAGCGCGGTGATGGCCGCCACTCCCAGGTAAGCCCCGGATATGGCCCCCGCCATAGCCCCCAGGGTATCCCGGTCACCGCCGTTCAGCACCGCGCCCAGGAGGCAGTCTTCAAAAGAGTGGGGCTGGGCCAGAAAAGCATAGAGGGCAAACGGCAGGGATTCGTGGATCTTGACCGATTTTCCCAAGATTTCGGCGGCCTCCCGTCCGGGGACCTCACCCTTCAACAACGTCCTGACCAGGGACAATTTCTCTTTGATCTCCGAGGTCTTGGCCAGCGTGAGCAGGCGTCTTAAAAAAGCGTCCCGGGGAAAAGGTTTTTGCGGGTCCAGGTGCAACGCCAGGGCTACTGCGGCGGCCTGGACCGCGGCCCCATCCTGGGCCAGGGGATGGCCGTGGGTGACCGCCGCGGCGGCCACGGCCTGGTCATACAAGTTTGGGGCGTCGTGAAAGAACAGACCCAAGGGCGCCACCCGCATGGCTGCCCCATTGCCCTGGGAGCCCTGGCCGCCAAACAGACTCCGGGCGGCCTCCTCGTAAGTGAGTCCCGATTTTTCCACCATGTGAAAGATCGTGGGCGGCCCGGAGGCATAACCCCGCCACGGTTCCCGGTTGAAATGGCGGTGAAAGGTCCGGCCCAGGTGCTGGGGGTCCAGGCCCCCCCTCTCTGCCAGGGATTCGGCCAGCCCGATGGCCATGGCCGTGTCGTCGGTGTAACGCAGGACGGGGGCGGCGGCAATGGCGGCCCGGAGCCGGTCCTCTTCCGGGAAGCGAAAGGCCAACTCCCCGATGGCATCCCCCAGGGCGCCGCCGAGCATGCACCCCAGGTATTTGCCCCACAGCTTGGCTTTGGTTGCCTGCATAGACCCGGTCTTCCCGTCCCTTTGCTCTCTATCCGGCCTGAAAACGATTCTCCGAATCCGTCCTGGAAGAGTCCTTGGCTCACCCGTACCCTATAAAAAATGGGCAGATAGGGGTGGGTTTTACATCCGCCCCTCCGGTAGAGGTGAGACGCCGGTGCCGCCATTGCATAAGAACTTCCTGGAACAGAGCTGATGAGATGTCCATGCCTTTGGCCCTCCTGCCTCGAAGGGCGTGGGGTGGAGGGGAGGCAAGCACCGTTCCATCTCCATTAAGGTCCGGACCCGTCCTCCCGGCAGAGTTCCCGGCTGATCAACCGGTTGATGGCGTCCCGGCTTTGACGGTAGACCTCGAGGCTGCCGCCATAGGGGTCAAGCACCGGTCGGTGGAGCACTCTGCCGGTGTAAGCCGCTGGGACGCGCCCTCTCAAGGAGTGCTCGGAAAGATTGACCAGGAGGCTATACCCGGTAAGGTCAAACTCTTTCAGCCCCTTGGAGCGCAGGCCCGCCGGGTTCACGCCTATCTCGGCCAGTACCTTCAGGGTCTCCGGGGCTACAAACCCCAGAGGGTTGAGGCCGGCGGAGGCCGCCTCCCAGCGATCCCCGCACCGGTGCCGGGCCAGGGCCTCGGCCATGATGCTGCGGCAGGAGTTTCCCAGGCAGATGAAGAGGACCTTGGGTTTCGGCATGGCGACTGGTCTCCTACACAGGCGAGACGCCTGTGCCACCACTCTGTTTTTACCGTAGGCTGGGAAGGGAGTTTGAGGGGAGGGCGGGGGACCACTTACGACCCCCTTCCGTCCCTCTCTTTAAATTTCACTCTTTCCCCACCACCAGCACCGCCGCCCCCTGGATCTGGCCCCGGCGCAGGCGGTTTAGGGCCTCGTTGGCCGCCTCCAGGGGAAAGGTCTGCACCTCGGTTTTGACCGGCACCTGGGGGGCGAGTTGGAGAAACTCCTCGCCGTCGGCCCGGGTCAGGTTGGCCACCGAGCGGACCACCCGCTCTCCCCAGAGAAGGTCGTAGGGGAAAGACGGGATGTCGCTCATGTGAATGCCGCCGCTGACCACGACCCCGCCTTTGGCCGAGGCCCTCAAGGCCGCAGGGATGAGCGAACCCACCGGCGCAAAAATGATGGCCGCGTCCAACTCCTCCGGGGGCCTCGCTTCGGAGCTCCCGGCCCATACCGCTCCCAGCCGCCGGGCGAACTCCTGGGTCTCGGTGTCCCCGGCCCGGGTGAAGGCATAGACCTTTTTCCCCTGGTAGACCGCGATCTGGATGGTGATGTGGGCCGCGGCCCCGAACCCGTAGATCCCCAACCGCTCCCCGGCGTCACGGGCCATGCGGTAGGAACGGTAGCCGATCAGCCCGGCGCACAAGAGCGGCGCCGCCTCGGCGTCACCATAGGCCGGGGGCAGGGGGAAACTGTAGCGCTGGTCGGCAACGGCGTAGTCGGCGTAGCCCCCGTCCAGGGTGTAGCCGGTGAACCCGGGGTTATCGCACAGGTTCTCCCGGCCTTCCCGGCAGTAGCGGCAGGCGCCGCAGGTGTATCCCAGCCAGGGCACCCCGAGGCGCTCCCCCACCTTAAACTGCCGGACTTGACTCCCGGTGGCCACCACCGTGCCGACGATTTCATGGCCCAGGATCAGGGGCAGTTTGGGGTGGGGCAATTCGCCGTCCACCACGTGCAGGTCCGTGCGGCAGACCCCGCAGGTATGGACCCGGATGAGCACCTGCTCCGGACCCGGTTGCGGCACCGGCACTTCCAGCCATTTCAGGGGCTGCCCCGGCTCCTCCAGCACCATGGCCCGCATCTGGTCGGGAATCTTCATTGGCATCGGCCTCCGACGTTGAATTAATTCAATGCGGCTCAATCTCAGGTTGGATGGCCCCGATTTTACCCAAAACAAACCGGGCCACCTGCTGATCCATTTTCCGGCTGCGCTCCTTAAACTGATGGATAATCCTGGCAAAATCCACCACCCCATCCGATACCAGGATAGGGGTCGCTTTGTAAGGGCGCTGCAGCTCACCACTATCCACCCGATGGTGAGTGAAACCGGTTTCCCGGCGCCAGGTTAAGGCGTGTTCATCGCCTGATTTGTCGTAACAGAGCTGAAAACCGATAAATTCGCCTTTTTTGCCGACCCATACCATGAGATCGAAATAGTCGTCGGCAAACCAACGACGCCTGGGCTCTTGCAGGGCCTGCCGAACATGCGCCATCTCTCTCAGCATGAGATGCTTCTCGACCTCCCGGGCACCCGGCGTATGGGCTTTTCTCACCAACCATAAGGATTTCTGAGGAGACCATCAAGATAAAAATGCCCCAGGGGACAAAATTGCGCTCCCCCGGGCCGGGGGAACCCGCCGGGGGCAGCCTATCCGGCCCGGTTGCCCGCCCCGGCGAATTGTGCTACAAGGAATCTGTGAACCATAGCTATCTAAGCGGATGGAGCCTCCCATGAGCGTTTTTAAAGATATGTCTCAAGACCTGGTGGCCGGGCTTTCCCTCACCTATGAACCCGTGGGCGTCACCCTCTACCGGGAAACCGACCCTCTCCCCACCGACCTGCCCTTTGCCCGGGAAAGCCTGAAGAGCTACTGCCAGGCCCTGGCCCTGGCCGGGAAAGGCCGCACCCTGCTCTTGGCCAGGGAGCAGATGGGCTGCAAGCTGGGCACTTCGGTGCTGGGGTTCGAGACCGACCCGGCGGGCTTTCTGGATGACGGCGTCCTGGAGAAATACGGCGTGGGCCTCTACGGCACCGAAGAGGCGTCCGCCGCCACCATCCTCAACTCCACCTACCTGGAGCCCGGCAAGACCCGGGCGGCCCTCATCGCGCCCCTGGGCACCTTCCGGGAGCTGCCCCAGGTGGTGGTGTTCACGGCCGACAGCGAGCAGGTCATGTGGCTCCTCTACGCGGTGAACTACGATAAGGGCGGCCGGATGGACCTGCCCCAGTCGGGGGGGGCGCTGGGGGGCTGCGCCGATATCACCGCCCTGCCCCTGCTCCAGGGGGTCCCTAACGTCACCTTTCTGGGACTGGGGTGCCGCCTGAAGTCGGCCCTGGACGCCTGCCACCTGATGATGGGGGTCCCCGGGACCAGCCTGGCGGCGCTGCATCAACACGTCCTGGACATGGCCAAGCCCATCGCCATGCTCAGAAACGCCCGGGGCGGCGGCAAGTAAGGCGAATTGCGCGCAAAAAGGAACAGAGTAAATGCAGGGGCGCACCTGTGTGTGCGCCCTCTTGGGGGGACACGCAGGTCCCCCCCCCTACAAAAATTGTCCAGTGACCGCCAAATGGTTTAAGGCGAACCTCTGCCCTCACCCCCCGCCGATAGGGGGAAACAGGCCCAGGCGTTCCGACCCCTCCACGCTAAAATCCTGCCGCCAGCCGGGCATTATCTGCGGGTTTTCTTCCGGCCTTCGCCGGAACGAAGGGGCTGGCTGGGCCTGAGGACGTGTTCCGCCACCGGGACCAGTTCCTTCAGGATCTTTTCCCCTCCTGCGTCTTCAATCATGGCCACCAGGATATAGCGCCGCCAGCCCTGGTCCCACACCAGGATCGAGTCGGCATGGAAGCCCCGGACCTCCCCTGACTTGCGGTACAGGTGGTTAGGGGGCACGGTGGCCTCGAGCATCGAGACAAACTTGCCGGGAAGATCCGGAAACGCCAGGATTTTCAGCATCTGGCGCGAGCGCTCCGGGCTGATGAGCCTGCCGTAGGCCAGCAGGTAATAGAAACGGCAGAGCTGGTAGGCCGTGGCCGTGAAGGACAGACCCGTCAAGGGTTCGGGATTCTTGTCGCCGCCGGAGGCGTAGGTGCCCCCCAGCCAGATGCCGCCGCCCTTTCGGGGGTCGTAGAACCGGTAGCGCCAATCACCGGCCAGGGCCTCGATTTTCCTCAGGCCGATCCGGGCAATCACCTGGCTGGCGGCCTGGTTATCCGACCGGCGGATCATCTCGATCAGATCGCGATGGACCTGGGGGGTATCTTTCAGGGTGCCATCGGTAAAACCCTGGAAGGCCGCCAACAGGATCATGAGCTTCGGCAGGCTGGCGCCATACATCATGGTATTGCCGTTCACCTGGGCAAATCGGGGCATTTTGGGGTTGGACAGATCCACCAGGCCCACTGACATTTTGCCGGCGCGGATCAGGGACAGCCAGGAGCCGTGCTTTGCCAGGGCCTGGTCCAGCCGGGTTTGCAGCCTCTGGTCCCGCCTTTGGGACAGCGGCCGCCAATCCGGGCCGGAAGCCCCGCTGGGGAAGGGCGGGGGGGCGGCGCCGGCCGGGTTCAGGCCTAGCACCACCCCCCCCAGCGCGGCCAAAACGATGGCGGCAAAAACCTTCACCCAACTCTCCACGATCAATTCGGGTTGCCAGCGAGCATCTTTTGCCTTCTTGGCGGCGAACATGAGGTTTGAGGTGCGCACCCGGTGGCGGTAGTCAAACCCGAAGGGCAGAGGCTGAACCTCCTCCTCCCAATAGATAGTGGCCATATCCGGCTGGTAGCAGTTGCTGAAGAGGGCGATGGGGCCGGTGTAGGTGCCGTAAAATCGGAGATTCCACACGGCAGGGTCGAAGTACCTCAGGGGGATGCCCGAATCACCTTGCAGCACGATAAAGGCTCTGGTCCAGAATGAACTGCCGGATGGCAGAAAAGTAAGGCTTGAACATTAAATAAGAAGCGGCCTTGGTGAAGGTCGTCACCGGGCCGAAGCTTTTCAGGAAAGAGACGAAACTGCTGGTTGCGGGCCAAGGAATTGTTGCCGAGATCGAACTGAAAGTAGTAGAGAGTCTGATTTTCCGTCGAGCCCGGGCGGGTGAAGACGATCCGCACCCCCGGAATGCCGGCGGTGGGAATCTGGGCACCCAACGCCGGAGACTCGGCGATGGTGCCATCCGGCTCCATGACCCAATACTGGATGTCAAGGACCCGGGCCTGTTCCCGGGCCAGGAAAAACATCAGGACCGGGAGAGTGCCTTTGAGTTCACTCTTGCCTATCTGGGATTTCATCTGGTTCGTTTTGAAAAAGTCCAGTTGGAGAAGATCGTAAAGGGATCGTTGCAGGGTGGCAAAAAAATTCTGTTCCTGGCACTCGGAAAAATCCGGGATCTCGCCCACCGGTTCCAGGGCGATCAGGAGGTAAGTTTTGGCATGCGGGAAAAGGGTAAAAGCGTTGACGAAATCCGGGCCGCTGAAGGGATAAAACACGGTGGCGGCTGAGGCGGAGCCGAGTTCCTGGGAGGCCCACTCGCGCATGGGTGCAAGGCGCGTCCTGGGTGAAACCTCTCCCAGTTACGGTCGAAAAACGTGGCATGCCTGACCCAGGCCGGCTGGTCTTCACAGGCGGTCAGGGTGACTCTCCGGGTTGCTGATGCCGGCGATAAAGAGGGCATAATCATTATAGGCCGGGAGGCACTTGTCGGTTTGGTCGTGCTCCGGGACGGCGGGTCCGTCAGTTTCGGATAAAGGCTGCGAGGCGGCCATCAAAGCCGGGACCGACCCCAGAGCCAGGAGCAGCACTATCGTTGCCAGGCCGAACCAGGTGGCTTTACGCATCAGTGTTTCCCTTCGCGTTTTCTATGATATGGATTTCTCAACAATATTTTTCTTGAGATCTGCGGGACCCCGTGGTCGCCAGCAGTTTGTACAACAGGAGTCCCGAGGCCACGGTCAGCAGGCCGAACAGCGAAGGCAGAGGCCGCTCGATGACTAGATAACAGATCATCCAGCCGTAGAGCACGAGAAAAATCGCCGGGGTCACCGGGTAACCCCAGGTCTTAAAAGGTCTTGGCAGGTCCGGGTGCCTGATGCGCAAGACGAACACCCCCAGTACCGTCAGGGAGGCGAACAGGGCCAGGGTGAAGCCGACATAGGTTAACACCGCGTTAAACGTTGCGGTCAGGGTCAGAAAAATTGCCACCACGGCCTGGAGGATAATGGCAAAGACCGGGGCCCCACTGGTATTCCGTCTGGCGAAGAACCTCAATCTGGGCAGGTCCTCGCTCATGGTTTGGGTCACCCGGGGGCCCACCATGATGAGGGAACTGAGGCTGGAGATCAACGCCAGACAGACTAAAACCGTCATCATGGCGCCGCCTCTCGGCCCGAAAATAGCTTTCGCCGACAGGTAGCCAACGTCGATTTGACCGGCAAGCTCGCCCATGGGTACGGTATAAAGAAAAACATAATTGATCAGGCAATAACAGACGGAAACGAAGGCCGCCCCGATAAATAAAGAGATCGGCAGATTTCTCTCCGGCTTGAGAATCTCACCGGCAATGTAGGACGAGGAGTTCCACCCGGAATAGGCATAAAAGACATATACCAGGGAGATGGCAAACCCCGGGCTGAACAGTGATCCCAGGTCGCGGCGGGATGGCACCAGGGCAATGTCCTGGGGGTTGGTAACGAAAAGGCCCAAGACGATAAACGCTACGATCAGGAGAATTTTCCCCCCGGTAAACAGGTTTTGAAAATGGCAGCCGAATTTCACATCCGTCAGATGCACCAGGGAGAGAATCACAATTATGGACACCGCGATGACCGTCTTGTCGATGCCTGGGATGATAGCGCCGGCGTATACCCCCAAAGCGATGGCCGCCAGGGCGATGGGGGCCGCAAACCCGGCCACCATGGAGACCCATCCCGACAGAAAGCCGATGGCGGGATGATAAATATTGGAGAGATAGGTGTACTCGCCGCCGGACCGCGGCATCATCGCCCCCAGTTCTCCATAGCACAGGGCTCCGCAAAAGGCGCCCACCCCCCCCAAGACCCACAGCATGAGAACCGCAAAGGGAGAGTGCAGGCTGGCCACCTGGAAGCCCAGGGTGGTGAACACGCCGATCCCGATCATATTAGCAATGACAATGATGGCGGCTGAGAACAGGGTCACCGGCCTTCTCTTCTCGGGAGAGCCTTCTCTTTCGCCTTTACCTTGGTCGGTCAACGCCTTATCCACCTTGCAGCCCACCCTCATCTAAGCCAACCTGAGGCCGGGCCGAGAAATGCATCGGCCTGATCATCCGGACACCTTGGTCCTGGATAGATTTTACCTGAATCAGTCAGTTAAGGAACCCAATTTGTCCTTACCCCAGACCTACCAAACAATCAATGTTCCGAAATTGCCTCATTTTTCCACCAGGGAACCCCGGGGGCGCCGCCGATGATAGTAAAACCGGTGGAAATCCCCGGCCGCCGGCACCCCTGGCAAGCCCCCCACCCCCCCGTGCATCGAGCCGGCCTGGGTTTGGAGGCACGTCTGGGGCTCCCAGGTTGCTGAAACGGGCTCAGACGGGGTGGTTCATGACCCTCATATCCGCATGAATAAAGACTTTTGTTTTTTTGCTTGATTTCTTAATATTATTATGTTAGCTTTCAACTTTCTGGCACAATCTTTGCTCCGTTTAGTTGCCAATAAGTTAGGTCAACCTGCCGACACGCCTTCTGAACGACGCCAGTCTTATCACTTCCGTTGGTGCCTGACCTCAACTAAAAAACCAAAACCCCGGGAGATAATCTCTATGTTAAAAACATTGGTCATATTTTTGCTCTTAGCTGTCCCAGCCGCAGCCCAGCCCTGGCCCAAAACTCCGCCCCCCATAGGCCATCTTTTCCTAAAGCAAGAGTACTGGAACTACATCAAGGAAGCCGCCAAAAAATACCAAATTTCACCTTACCTGATCCAGGCGGTCTGCGCCATTGAATCGAGATATGATAAGGACGCCAAATCGGGGAGATGTTATGGCCTGATGCAATTGCACCAGGACACCGCCAAGAAGTACGGGGTGGACGCCCACGACCCCCGGGCCAATATCATGGGCGGGGCCGCGGTCCTGGCCCATCTGATGGAGAAATACCACGGAGACATCAGGAGAGTATTGCACACGTATAACGCTTCCTGCACCACGGCCTATGTGCGCGAGGTCATCCGGGCTTATAATCAGGCCCAGCATTTTGAAGTATCTACCTTGTTGCCAGATATGCCCAACAACCATTAGAGCCTCTTGCAAAACCGTTTTTATGTCATCCTGAACGAAGTGCAGGATCTCAACCTTATGAAGAAACGAGATTCTTCGCTCCGCTCAGCATGACAACGGTGGTCAATAAGGAGTTTTGCAAGAGCCTCATTAGCCTTGCCATTTAGTCCCAGTGCCCCCTCGGCTTCCCCCAGGTGCAAACGGTGAGGACGGGTTTGCCCTGGCCCAGGGGATGGCGACGGTTAACGGGGAGTCCCTGTCAGTTGGCAACCACGCCGGCAAGTATGCCGGCCCTGCATAAATCGATCCCTTACGGGTGGTTCCCCGGGGAAGGGGACCACCCGTGAGGGGACTGGCCAAATCCGCACCGCATCCTGCAACCCCCGGGCAAGCTTGACTCTGCCCCTCCTGAATATACCCTCATGTCGGATGGTGATTGGAGCAGGAAGCGCCGGCCCATACGTGGGGAAGATGAATCAGTCGGCGTCAGCTTGCACTACGGGCTCATGGTGTACTTCTGCTCGCCCTTGGGGACGTACCACTTGATGAAGTTGTAGTCGATCCCGGCGGGGGCGGGTTTGATGCCCCGGAAACGGCGGGAGATGGCCGGCAGGGAGTCGGGGACGAAGAGGAAGGTGTAGGGCTGGTCCTCGGCCAGGATTTCCTGGAAGCGGAAGTAGGCCCGGCGCCGTTTTTCCCGGTCAAAGGTGTGGCGGCCCTCAGACAGCAACTTGTCCACCTCGGGATTTTTGTAGCCGATGACGTTGAGCTCGCCGGGCTTGGTCTTGGTGGAACTCCAGATGTCGAACTGGTCCGGGTCCAGGCCGGTGTTCCAGCCCAACAGGATGGCTTCGAAGCGCCCCTTTTGGATAAATTCCTTGAGGAAGGCGGCCCACTCCACCTGCCGGATCTTCACCAGGATGCCTATGGCCCGGAGCCGGCTCTGGATGATCTCCGCGGTGCGCTGCCGGGTATCGTTTCCCTGGTTGGTGAGGATGGTGAAGGCAAAGGGATGGCCGTCTTTCGTGAGGATACCGTCGGCATTGGGGGTCCATCCGGCCTGGGCCAGCAAAGCCTTGGCCTTGGCCGGATCGTAGGGAAATTTGGGCACGTTGGGGTTGTAGTACCAGGTGCCGGGTTTATAGGGGCCGGTGGCTTCCTCTCCCAGGCCCATGAGCACGCCTTCGATGATCTCCTTCTTATTGATGGCATGGGTCAGGGCCTGGCGCACCCGGCGGTCGGCAAAGCGGGAATCGTTCAGGTTGTACCCCAGGTAGATGTAGGAAAAAGGCATGTAGCGATACTTTTTATACAGCCGCGTGAACTTGGGGTACTCAGTCTGGCGGGTATACTGTATGGCGTTGAGGTTCATCCGGTCGAGGTTGCCGGCCTTGAGCTCCATGAACATGGTGGCCGTGTCCGGTTTCACCTGGTAGACGTAGCCGTTGAGATAGGGGCGGCCCTCAAAATAATTGGGGTTGTAGACCAGGGAGATCTTCTCCCCGGCCCGCCACTCCTTGAAGACATAAGGGCCGGTGCCGACCGGGTGCCTTCCTAAGGGTGACTTGGTGAGGTCCTTGCCGGCCAACAGGTGCTGGGGCAGGATGGCCAGGCCCCAGGAACCCAGAGCCGGGGCGAAGGGCTGGGGATAGGTCACCCGAAAGGTGTAGTCGTCCGGCGCTTCCGCCTTCTTCACCTGGAGATAGTCCCCGGAATAGGCGGTGGGGGTCTTGGGGTCCACCATCACCTGGTAGGTAAACAGGACATCTTTGGCCGTGAAAGGGGCGCCATCCTGCCATTTGACCCCATGGCGCAGATGGAAGGTGATGGTCAGCCCGTCCGGGGAGATGTCCCAGCTCTCGGCCAGGTCTCCTACCAGGTTGAGGTTGCCGTCATACTTCACCAGGCCGTTATAAATCAGGGAGTTGATGCTGGCCGAGGCCGCATCCATGGCCAGGGGCGGGATCAACGTGCTGGCGTCGCCGATGGAGGCGTCGATGAACAGGTCGCCGTAGGCCGGGCCGGTATCCGGGCCGCCGTAGTGCTTCTCTTCCTCCTGGGCCTTGCAGCCGGCGAGGAGCAACCAGGCCATCACCGCGGTAATTAACCAAATTTGCCATTTCTTCATCATAGTTGTGCCGTATCCCTGGGATGAGGATGGAGGTGGACGCCCCCGGGTGCGTGGCCGGTCACAGCTTGCGGTAGGCCCGGCTACGTGGTTTGATAGCCACGATGGCGATGATCTGCTGGGAATCGTCCACTTCAAAAAATATCCGCCAGTTGCCTACTCTGGATTTCCGCACTGATGGCAACATCTCCAAGGGACTGGAGAAACGCTGATCGAAAGGGTTTTCCGAAAGTTTTTCAAATCTGGCGAGAAGGCGGCGGCTGGTGGGTTGATCTAAGGATTTAAGGGTCTTGGCGGCCTGTTTGTCAATCCGGAGTCCATAGTTCATAAGCCGAGATCTTTTTTCAGCTCCTCCAAGGTGACAAATTCTCCCCGGGCAATGGCTTCCCTGCCCTCCCGGATGGCGGCCCAATCCGAGTCGCTCAAGGGTTCGTCGGCGTATTCAGCCCGGCGCGCATAGAGCAGTTCCACCATGTCGTAGAGCAGATCGGCATCGGGGCCTTGGGCCACCTTCTGGACTTTATTGAGGAATTCCCGGCTGAGTTCTTTTTCCATGCCCATCGCACCTTAATGATAGCGATCTCTCCTCTCCAAAATAATGAAAAAGCCCGGCTTTGTCAACTGGAGAGGGCCAGGGCAGGAAATCCCCAAACGCCTTTTTCTCTTGCCCCAGCCCCGTCTTTTGGATACATTTAACAAAGTCGGGACGTGGCTCAGCCTGGTAGAGCACAGCGTTCGGGACGCTGGGGTCGGAGGTTCAAATCCTCTCGTCCCGACCATACTCCCGGGGCGGTAATGGTAACATTGCCTGCCGTCTTACGTTAAGCCAGCTTTTCCGCCGTACAGAACCCTCACGCCTGAATATCCCGCTTCATCTGCTCGAACTCGTCTTTGCTGATTTCCCCTTTGGCATAGCGCTTTTTCAGGATATCCAGGGCGGTTTCGTCTCCAAAGCCGCGGCCGGGTATCCAGGTCCGGCTGGAGCGGCGGCGCCCGAAAATGAAGTAAAGGCACAGGCCGATGATGACGAGCCAGAAAATGGGCATGAACATGGGGAAGATCCACAGGTGCCATTGCCAGTAATGTTCGGGATACATGGGAGCCTCTTAAGTTACCGGCAGGAAAGCGTGCGCCACCGGGCAATCTGAAGGGCGACCCGCCGGGTCACCCCTAGGTATGGGATTGGGGAGGGGGTTTGAGGGAGGGCGGCAGGCGCCCTTAGCCCCTCGCCCACAATTCTTCTCTAGCTCCCTTGACCTCCACCTACCCCTTCCGGCGCCAGCGGGGGCCGGCGGCGGTGTCGGTGATCTCGATGCCCCGGGCCGCCAGCTCATCCCGGATCTGATCCGCGGCGGCCCAATCCCGGCGCTGCCGCGCCTCTTCCCGGGCCGCCAGCCGCGCCTCGATCTCGTTATCTGCGGCCTCCGCCGGCGGCGCCAGGTTCATGACGCCCAGGACTTCGTCCAGTTCCTGGAAGCGCGTCAGGATGGCGGCGGCGGCGGCGTGCCCCAGGCGGCCGTGGTCGATGTCGGTGTGGAAATCCCCCACCGCCGCGAAAATCGCCGACAGGACCCGGGAGATGTTGAGGTCGTCATCCAGGGCGGCGACGCACTCTTTTTTCAGCAAAAAGAGGCGCTCTTCGATGGCCGGGGTGAGGGGGACTGCACCGGTTATCAGGGCCAGGCGCTCCAGGAAGTGGTCCAGGCGGGTCCGGGCCACCGCCGCGGCCTTGAGGTTGGTGTCGCTCACGGCCAGAGGCTTGCGGTAGTGGGCGGCCAGGAGGAAGTAGCGCACCTCTTCGCCCCGGTAACCCTGGGCCATCAGGTCCCGCACCGTGATCTGGCCCGCTTCTTTCAGGGGGTGGCCGTCCTTCAGGACCCGCTCGCAGTGGAGCCAGGCCCGGGCTTTGGGTTTACCCGTGGCCGCGGTAAAGAGAGCGTTTTCGTTTTCATCGTGGGGAAAGAGTGATTCCACGCTGCCCACGTGAAAATCCACGGTTTCTCCCGGATGTTTCAGGGCAATGGCGGCAGACTCCAGGTGCCAGCTGGGGCGCACCTGACCCCAGGGGGTGGTGTAATAGAGGCCCTTTTTCAGTTCCGCCAGCTTGGCGCGTTTCAGCAGGGTGAAATCCCGGGGGTTTTCCTTGGCGTACTCGTCCAGGTCCACGGTTTTGCCCACCCGGATCTTGCTCAGGTCGACCCCGGAGAGGCGCCCGTAGTCCTTGAATCGGGAGATGTCGAAATAGACCGAGCGCAGTTTTTCATAGGCGTAGCCCTTCTCCAGGAGCTTCCGGGTGAGGTTGACCATGTCGTCGATGTGGTCGGACGCCAGGGGGTAGAGGACGCCCCTCTGGATGCGCAGGGCTTCCATATCCCGGAAGAATTCCTCCCGGTAGTGCCCGGTGAATTCCTGCAGGTTTTGGCCTGCGGCCGCGGCCCCGGCCATGGCCCGGTCGTCCAGGTCGATGAGGCTCACCACCTGCCGGATTTTGAAGCCCCGGAAGGCCAGGTAGCGGTGGAGCAGGTCGGCCACCGCCAGGCGCCGGGCCACCCCCAGGGAGAGGTGGCCGTAAAGGGCCGGGCCGTCGGCAAAGATGGTGGCCTCGCCGGCGCGCCGGGGTTCGAAGGCCTCCTTGGCCCGGGCCAGGGTGTTGTAAAAGTGGAGGCTGGGGGCCTCCTTTTCGGTGAACAGGGAGGTGGAGAGGTAGCGTTCGCCGCCGTCGGGGGCGATGGCCACGATGAGGCCGCGGTCCATCTCCCGGGCCTTGCGTATGGCCACAGCCACCGCGGCCCCGGAGCTCATGCCCAGAAACAGGCCTTCCTGGCGGGCCATTCTCCGGGCCGTCTCATAACCTTCTTCGTCCTCGATGTTGACAATCTCGTCCGCCTTGGTCTTATCGAAAATCCCCGGCTTATAAGATTCCTTCATGTTCTTCAGGCCCTGCAGGGCATGGCCCAGGAAGGGCTCGACTCCCACCACCTGGATGTCGGGGTTGAACCGCTTCATGCCCGCATAGACGCCCATGAGGGTGCCGGTGGTGCCCATGGTCGCCACCACCATGGTGACCTTGCCTTCGGTCTGCTCCCAGATCTCCCGGCAGGTGGACTCGTGGGACCGGGGATTGACGGGGTTATTGAACTGGTCCGCCAGAAAATATTTGTCCGGATTTTCCCGGGCCATCCGATAAACCTCTTCAATGGCCCCGTCGGTCCCCAGGTGCGCCGGGGTGAGCAGGAGCTCGGCGCCCAGGCCCTTGAGGATCCGTTTGCGCTCCAGGCTGGCGGACTCGGGCATGGTCAGGAGCAGGCGGTAGCCCTTGACGGCGCAGACCATGGCCAGACCGATGCCGGTATTGCCGCTGGTGGCTTCGATGATGGTCTTCTCCGGGGTCAGGTCGCCTGCGGCCTCCGCCGCCTCGATCATGGCCAGGGCCGGACGATCCTTGATGGAACCGCCGGGATTGAAATATTCCAGCTTGACGTAGATCTCCACCTGGGGATGGGGATTGAGACGGTTCAGGCGGACGATGGGGGTCTGCCCGACGAGTTCCAGTATGTTATTGGCCTTGCGCAGCATAGCGGGATTCGAACTCCTGGCGTTGGCGGTGGTGCGCCGTGTTGAGGACTATTCTTCCTTATCCGCGGCGACACACTCCCCCGGGTTCTCCATTTCTTCGGCCAGATAATTATTGACCAGGTTAATCAAGGCGAGGATGAAAAACCGGCGAGCCTCCGGCCCGTCACGCATCACTTCCAACAGCCGGTAAATCAGAGCCAGGACTACCAGCCCGGCTTGGGAGGGCGAAACATTCTCCTGGTTGAAGCGCTCCAGGATTTCATTTACCAGGGGACGGACTCTCGCCTCCATCTCTTCATCGGAGGCAAAGGTCGCGGCATCGATTTCAGTCATGGATTGATCCTTGGGGTCTCCTGAAACTCTTTAATTATAAGGGAAAATCTACCATATTCCCAAACGCTTTGCAAACTCGGAGAACCGGGGGCGCTCCCGGTTATGCCGGCGCACACGGGTCTCCACGGGGTGCCCCGGATGGGGGTGGCGGGCAACTCTGACGCAGCAATGATGCGGATGATCTCTTGGACCGGGAGCGAGACTGCCCCATGAGGTCCCCGCCTCCGTCTCTCGGGGCCCCGCTTTACGACAGTCTCATTTTGGGGGAGCGCCTCAGGACTTTCGCCCCTGGGGCTTGAGGAGGGATTTAAAATTCTCTCAGGCGAGGCCCCGCGAGGGGGCCCCTAAATTTCCTTGGCTGACCGATAGCTTTCACCTGGCGCCGCGGCAGGGGCCAATCCACCCTGGGCACCGGGGCATGGCCGGGCTAGATATCTGGATCGGCATAATCCATAAAGAGTTAGGTTCGCAAAAAGAGTTCTATTGCTGCGTTTCAGGAAAACCTTAAAAAAGAAAAACCTCTTGTTCCCTCCCCCTTGATGGAGGAGGGTTAGGGTGGGGGTGACGAAACCATGAAAAGATACAGAGTCTTAACCCCCTCCCACCAGGGGAGGGGGAACGTTAAGACCCTGACTTATTGAAGCTACTTCCGAAACACAACACTATCTTTGGCTAACCAAAGGGCGAACCATGCCGCCGGGAGTTAGGGAAACTCAAGGGGCCACTACGGCAGATTCCAGCCGGCCCAAGCGCTCGTCGATCCTGGCCAGAGAGGCGGCCAGTTCCTCCGTCGGGGCCTGGGGACTGAAGGAGGGGTTGGCAACCCACCAATCTATCCCCAATTCTTTGGCCTTGTCCACCGAACAGATCACCAGGCGAATCTGCAAGGTGAGGAGTTCCACTTCCACCAGCCGGATTTTGATATCTCCGGCGATGACAATACCCTTGTCCAGGATGCGTTCCAGGAGGTCCGCCAGGTTGGTGCTCTGAATGGAACTCTGGATGCCTTTTTGTCTTTCCATGTGCGGTTCCTCCTTAGAGGAGTTGGCCCAGGGGGCCAAGGTCGATATTCAGGTCTTCTTCTTCCAGCCCGAACTCTTGCCGGAGTCGGTCGATCTCTTGTGCCTGCTTCATAAAAGTTACCCCCAGCCGTTCGATCTGGTCGTCGGTCAGGGACCCGGCCTCGATGCGTCTGATTCCCTGGCGCTCCAGCAGTTCGTGCAGCAGTTTCACCAGGGTCAGGACCAGTTGTCCCAGGCTGTTCTTGAGTTTGTCCTGGTCCAGATTTATCCGGGGCGGCTGGCCGTCGGCCCGGGGGGCCGCCACCGAGGCGCCCCCTTGCATTACTTTGGCAAAATCGCCCAGGGCCTGGGACTCGACTTGCCCCGGTTCCGGTAGTTTCATCATTGGGCTCCCTTAGCGAAAATATTCGGACCCCGCTGCCCCTCCTGGAGAGGCTTGAGTCCCTTGGCAGTTTCCATGGAGGCCAGGATGACCTGGAGGCCCAGGTAGACCAGGTCGATATCGGCTACGGAAATCATCACTTCCCCAAAGAGCACCGCACCCTTATTGAGGACGCGGTCCAGGGCCTCACACAACGACACATCTTTGCTCTCCAGTCGGGCGGTTGCACCCATCATGGGTTCCGGGTACAACTCCCCCAATTCCGGTTCATCCGCCTCCGGGACGGGGTAAGAAACCATCTCCGGGACCGGGGGCGCCGCCTCCGGGGCTCCTGGCCTGCCGATGAAATAACGGCGTTCTGCCGGGGCCAGGTCCCGCAGGTCGGCCCGGCAAGCCGGACAAGCCCGGGAGGGCAGAGGTATCTTAGCTTGACAATGAGGGCATATCAGTAACAGCCCCATGGTGGTTCTCCATTATCCCGGGCCGATAGAGGGCCTGCCCTAATTCACCCAGGCATTTCAGTCCCCGAGGTTCGCTCTGGCGATAGATGACGGTTTGATGGCGGTGGGAAAAGGTTTGCTGGAATTTATCCTTAATCAGGGCCTCCCGGCGGTTCAGGGCAGTGCACAGGGGACAATCCCGGGCCGGAGTGGCCAGGTTGAGCAACAGCACCGGCACCGGCACCCCCAGCCGCCCGCAGGCTGCCAGCAGGTCGCAGGTCTCCTGGAACGCCATTTCCGTAAGGATGCTGACAGCATAGAGCGCCGCCCGGGCCGGGTCCTGCCACAGGTTTCTCAGTAGTTTCAGGTTCCGGGAAATTTTTACCAACTGCTGGGAGAGAGACGGAAACCGGAAAGTCAGCCGGTACTTCAAGAGTAATCCGAAAAAGGTCTTGAGCCACTGGTCAATCAGTTCCGGCAGTTCCAGGAGGCGGAGAAGATGGCCGGTGGGGGCCGAGTCCAATATGAAGATATCGTAGCGGCCCGCCTCCAGGAACTCCATGGCCCGTACCAGGGCTATGATCTCGTCCAGCCCGGGAGGGGACAGGTCCAGCATCCGCTCCATTACCCGGCGGTCAAAGGGAAGATCGAAGTTTTCGAACGCGGTTTGCAGGAAATTCTCCAGCTCTTGTTGATACTGCTTCTTTAAAGCGGCGAATTCCCCGGGGGCGTCGATCTCCAGGGCGCTCAGGCCCGGGGCGAGGCGCACCGGCTCGGGGCCGATGTCCGCTTCCAGGCAGGCGGCCAGGGAGTGGGCCGGGTCGGTGGAGAAGAGCAGTATCTCTTTGCCTGGGAACTCCTGGGCCAGGTGCACTGCGGTGGCGCAGGCCAGGGTGGTTTTGCCCACGCCCCCCTTGCCGGCGAAGATCAGATAGGTGATCCCGGGAGACGGGCAGGGGGGCGCGGCCTCCACCCGGGGCGGCAGCTCCAGGAGTGCTAGGGGCCGGACCGGCGGCGCCGGGTCCACTGGGGTGGCCCCATCCCAAAAGGTCTCCAGGAGGGAGCCCCGCATCTCCTTCGGGGACAGGGGCACGCCCCACCAGGCATATCCGCCTGAGGAGACGTTGCTCAAGAGCTCTCTCAGGAGCTGCCCTTGACGCCGCCGCGCTGCGGCGCACAGGGAGCAGGAATTCTCCGGGAAGAGGCGGTTGACCACCACCTCGCTGACCGGGATCTGCAAACGCTGCAATGTGCCCAGGAGCTTCAGGGTCTCGCTGATGACGAGGTCTTCCGCCAGCATCACCGGCACAAAACGGCAGGACCGGGGATCTTGCAACAGACCCTCCATCTGCTTTACCGCGGCGGCCAGATCCAACAGAAATTGGTCCAATTCGTCCCGCTGATATGAACCCCGGAAACGCTGCTGCATGAAGCGGTGCTTAGCCAGCAGGGCATCCAGGGCCTTAAGCCAGGTGCGGATTAAATCCGGTGTGGCCAGCAACCGCAGCGTGTGCCCCGTGGGCGCGGTATCCACCACAATAAGGTCATAGACCTGGGATTCCGCCCACTCGGCGATGGACAGCAAAGCCATGAGTTCATCCAGGCCGGGCAGGGAGAGGTCCAGGAGGCGGCGAATATCCTCTTCATCCAGGAAGGTGCCCCGGGCGGCGATCTCGGCAAACTTGTTGCGGTGCTTGGCCTTGAAGGTATCCACCGCATGCTGGGCGCTAAACTCCAGGACTGTTAGATTGTGGGGAGGTTGGAAATCGCCGAGGCTGTCGGCCAAAGAGTGGGCCGGATCAGTGGAGACCAGCAGGCAGGAGCTTTGGGGAGACCGGCTGGCATAGCGCAGCGCCGCCGCCGCGGCGCAGGTGGTCTTCCCCACCCCGCCTTTGCCGCCGAAAAAGAGCAGTTTCAGACTGGAATCCTCTAGAAAACTGAGCACAGCCGTTGCCCCCATGAGGGTAGTGAAAGGCGGTATCATACCTGCCGGGGGTGGCGCCTGCCGCCTCAAGCGGGAAAAATTCTGGCGACCTCATCAAGGCTTCCCCGGGCTCACGACGTCGCGTCCCCGGCCACCAGCTGGTTCATATCCCGTCTCCCTGGCGCTTACGTTAATCCTGCCGGCGTTGGCCGGCCTTCGTCGGTCAGGCGAAAGTGGCCGGTTTCTCCCCGGGCGGGGATTTTCTCCGGCTCGCTCCGGCCTTGGCGCGCGGCTTGGCCGGCTTCTTTTCAGGCGCGGTCGCATCCTGTTCCAACTGCAACCGGTCCAGGCGGTCCAGGAGCACCTTCTCCTGGGCGTCAAACTGCGTCTCGGTGATCTGCCCGGTTTCCAGCTTCATATAGAGTTCACTCAAGGCCCCGGTGATGGCCTCGCCCTCCCCGGCCAGTTCCTTTTCAGCCGCATCGTGAATCTCCCGGAATACCCAGAGCACGCCTTTAACAGGGGACAGCAGCAGGTCGTCGATGAGAAACATCAGATCTTCCTTTGCGGAGGCTTACCGCCGGAGATCCAGTTCCACAAAATTGTGGGGAGCCCAGGGGCCGTTGTAATCAAAAGTATAATTGTTGTCGAACAGCTTGGCCGCCTCGAACACACCCTCTTCGAAGCGCCCCTGGGCTATGGCGCCCCACCAGGCAGGCCAGGCTCATCACCTCGCTTTCATTGCGGCACTTGTTACTCTTGATCTCCTGGCAATAACCGGACAGGATATCCTCCACCTTCTCGGTAAAGGCTTCCCGGTCTTCGTTCAGCAGGTGGTCAAACAGGCGCCCCAGCTCGATCTTGTCTTCCTGGGAAGGGTTCTTATGGGGACCCAGAAAACGATCCCGGGCGGCCCGCAAGTTGTTATGGGTATTGACGAAAAATTCAAAAATATTGGGAACGTCCCAGGAGACCCGCAGCCCCATTTCCACCATCCCGGACACACGTTGGAGTTGCTTGAGGAAGGCTTCGTGGTTGCGGGACAGGATTTTCTGGATGGCTTTGGGACCATCGGCGATGATGCCGAAGGCCATGGGGAGCATGGCGTCGGCCAGGGACATCAGTCCTCTGAGGACCGCCTGCTGGGCGGCCAGATGCCGCCGTTCCGGGCGGATCCGGTCGTTTGCCACGTCGCTCACCACCGCGGCCACCTGGCCGTTGGAGATGGTGTATACCGGAGCCTCGTTAATTCCGGTAAAGCCATAAGTCGGCTCCACGGGAGCGGTCACTATGGCGTATAAGTATCTGCCGTTAGGTGCTGCTGGACGTTCTGCCATATCTTTCTCTCACGTCAGGGGGAACCGGGGCTCTATGCCCGCAGATCCAAGATAGTCCTGCATTGCGCAACTTCCGTTGCCTGACCCGGCGAGAACGCTCCTCAGGGGGTGGCCCCGCCTTCCATCCGCTTCGACCTGGCGTGTAAGGGTGGCGCCAGCTTGATGCCCTTGAGCATGCCCTCTTCGATCCTGACCTCCAGCAGGGCGCCGCAGATACACTTGATGGGGCCCTCAAAGTCTTCATACGTATCGTCCAGATCCACTTTAAAGCCACAGGACAGACAATTAATTTTCATGTCAATTCACCCTTCCCGACGTCTGGTAACGTCAGACGATCCCTTGCCCTTTACAGGCGTTACAAGAAAAAATTCCCTCTTCGCCGCTTCCTCCGCACCTGGGGCAGGTGTCGGCCTCAAACCGGACCGGCGCCACCCCCACTCCCCGGCAGGTCAGGCAGATTAAATCGCCGCCCACCCGGCCGGACCCGCCACACGGGCGGCAGGCCACCACCGGGGGAATTACCTGCACGGCCCCGGCGCCGCGGCATACCGGGCAGCCGGAGGCGCTGCTGTACTTGGGATCGGCCCCGGCGCCGCCGCAGTAGGCGCAGGACACTTCATCCACGAAGCGCTTCCGGCGGGTGGGCTGGCCTGAAACCGGCCCGTGCCGGTTGAGGATCTTCATGGCGTATTCCATGGGCACACCGGTCCTTTACCGGCAGCAGCCGGCGCGATTCCGCCAGGTCGCGGCCCGCCACTGGCGCCGCAACTCCCGGTTGCACCGGGCCACTTCTTCCTGGCACCTGCGGCCTAACTCTGCACCCCACATGGGCAGACCCGTGGAAGTCGGGCAGGAGCGGTAACTCTTCACCTGGCGCATGGTCCGCACCTGGTTGGCATCCTTAATTGTCAGCATCGGCATCACCTGCAATTTTGTTTAATCGTTAGGGCCTCTGGACAAACTGTTTTTATGTCATCCTGAACGAAGTGAAGGATCTGACCCTTCTGAAAATACGAGATTCTTCGCTCCGCCGAGAATGACCATGGTGATCAATGGGGAATTTTGCCAGGGCCTCGTTAATATTTGATTTTAAAGCCGCCGGTGTGGCGGGCCGGGCCGGGCCGGGCCGGGGTGGCCGGGCCTCCCCTTTCCCCCATGGTCTGCAAAAGATTTTCTTTCTCCGTCTCAATTTCGGCGAGGCGGGCGGCGATGTCCGCCATCAGTTGCCTGGCCTTCTCGCTCTCCTGGGTCTTCCGGGCTTTTTCCATTTCGATGTGGCTGATGCGCAGATAGGCCTCATGAGGGATCGTAGCCTTTCTCACTCTCCCGGTCAGGGTGCGAATGTCCTGTATACCTCTCCTGGGAATGGCCATACGCTTACTCCTTGGCGCGGCTGCGCACCACCCCGGCTCTCAGAGGGGTTTGCCGGCGGGAATCCATAACCGTGTCAATCACTTCCCCCACTTTTTCTCCCATGATGGACTGGCCCCCCCGGGTCACCTTGGCGGAGTCGGTATTGAGGACGTCCCGGCAGGCCCACTGGAAGACCGGGTCGTCTTTATGGGCCCGGGCCCCCTGATGCGCCAGGATCTTGGCAATGGCGATGCAGGCCCGGATCGTGGGACGGTGGTTGTTGACCCCAAAGCCGCGTAGTTCCCGCACCACATCCACAATGATTTCCACATCCAGGCGGGACAGACCGGATTTGGTCATGGCGATTTGCACCTCGGTTTCCCGGTCGAAATGCCCCAGGTTGACGGTGATGAGCCGGTCCATGAGGGCGTCCTGGGTCTTGTGGACTCCGGCGTACTCCTCGGGATTGGAGGTAAAGATGGCCCGAAAATCCGGGTGGACCTCCAGATAGCCATCGCCTCCCCGGGACATCTTGGGCAGATTGAGGATCTTTTCTTCCAGTATACTGAGCAGGGCGTTGTTGGCCTCGGGCCGGGACCGGGTAAACTCGTCGTAGATCAGGGTATAGCCGTCCTTGCAGGCCAGGGTGAGGCGGTTGTCCATCCAGGTGACATTCATGGACTCTTCCGTCTTGAGGACGGAATGGATGTAGTTGTCGATGAGTCTCTGTTTGCGATAGCCGGAGTGGCGCCCCACCAGATCGGAACTGGCGAATTCGTCGTCGCCGTGGATCAGCACTACCGGGCGGCCTCGCTGCGCCGCCACATGAAAAGCCAGGGTGGTCTTTCCGGTTCCCGCCGGACCGGCAAAATGGACCGGATAACCCACCGCCAGGTAGGCCAGGGCCCGTTGGCTGAGGTCCTGGACATAACCCGTTTCCACGAATTCCGGACCGGCTTCCGGCGACACCTGGTCATCCCGGGACTCCACCTTAACCACGGCCACCGCGGCCCTTTTCCGCTGCTCACCACTCATGCGCGTTGCTCCTCTTCCTGCGGATGGAACTGCCCCTGGAAACCAGGGGCAGGATGGGTAATCTGAATTATCTAAACGCTCTCCCGGGGCACCGAGCCTCGCCCCCGGCAGGTCAGGCAGGCCAGGGCCGAGGCGGCATCGTCTCCGGTTCCCCGGCACTCCGGGCAGTTTTGCAGGGGGCCGGGGATCGACGGATACATAACCGGCGACCCCGGCACACGGTGCAGGTGAAGGTCTTGATGGCTCCGGTCCCCCGGCAGTGGGCACAGCGCCGGCGAGACGCCGGCACCTGCACCACCCCCCTGCCGCCACAAACGCAGCAGGTGGAGTGCCAGGACATGATCCCAAAGGGGTCGGTGCCGTGGCCGCGGCAGAAAGAGCAGGTGACTTCCGCCATTTTCCCTTCAGAGCGGTCCAGGTGCACCATTTTCTGCGCCTCTCGTTCTCTTGACGTTATCGGTCTAGATCGCCAGGAGCTTAAGGGTTTCAGCCCTTCTTTTTGCCCGGGCGCCCCGTTTCTTCTTTTTTCGGGGCATGGGCGGCATGATGCCGGACTGCCTCTGCTTTAGCCATTTCCAACGCGGCCAGGCGATCCCGGTCGGCTGCTTCCCGGGCTCGTTTCGACTCGGCCTCGGCCTCGGCCTTGGCCCGATGCGCCGCCGCGGCCTTGGCCTGCAGTTCCGCCGGCGAGGGGCCGCACCAGACCCGGTGCGCCCCGGCCAGGTCCAGGGAGAATTCCCGGCGCATCCCGCCCACGGTTTTCTTCAGGTGGTTAACGGCAGCTCGCCGCTCCGCCTTGGTCTGGCGGGCCATGGCTTTATGGGCCCGGTGAAATCCCGCCATCAGGCTCGCCACTTCGTGGCCCAAGGCCTTAACAAAGCCCTGACGTTCCGCCTTGGTCCGCCGGGCCATGTCGTTGTGCGCCCGGCGAAAGTCGGCCTTCAGGGTGGCCACATCCTGGCCCAGGTCCCGGACGAAGGTCAGGCGCGCCCCCGCAGGGCCACGATCTCACCGCACAACCGGGTCATACTTTCGGTTAATGTACCCATGTGAAGTACCTCCTTTCTCATGGACCATGCCGGGGAACTTGCCTTGCCGCCAGGATTGCCGCTCAGTGCTGCGCAAGCGCAATCCCCTTCCGGCGAGGGGCCCATTTACGGCCCCTCAGCGAAAGAGGCGTCAGTCCCCGAATGAGTCCTTACGCGGGGGCAGCCGCGCTGGCCGTGAGGCCGATGGCTTCGGCGTACTTCAGATAGGTTTCCACGGAGGCGATGACCACCCGGGCTTCAATGGACAGCAGCTCAATACCCACCAATGACACCTTGACCCAAGCGTCGATGACAATACCCTTGTCCAGAATGCGATCGACAACTTCCGCCAAGCTGGATGAATCGGTTGACTTTTGTACTTTAGCCATGGTAAATCTCCTTTTAAGGATTAATGGTTCGTTAGATGCAACTGAGACCGTGGCGCCGGTTTATTTTCCGGCCCAGGCCCGCCGCGCCCCGTCCAGGTCCGCGGCAAAGGCATGGCGCATTGCGCCCACCGATTTCTTCAAGTGAGCCACGGCGGCCCGCCGTTCGGCTTTGGTCTTCCGGGCCATGTCTTTGTGGGCCCGGTGGAAGTTGGCCATCAAGGCTGCCGTATTCTGGGTCAGGTCCTTGACAAAACCCTTCCGGGCGCTGCGTACTTCTACGATCTCGCCCACCAACCGGGTCATTTCGTCGGTAAATCGACCCATAGGTATCTCCTTTTCTCTCCGCCTTTAGGCCTTTAGGGGTAGGTCGGCACTGCAATGCTCGCCCCTGAAGGATGCTGAGGGGCCTCTTGCCGGGAGGGGTCACACCGGACCCTAACCGGCAAGAGGACTGTTCCCCTTATCGGCCTTAAGCCGGAGCCGCCGCGCTGGCCGTGAGGCCGATGGCTTCGGCGTACTTCAGGTAAGTTTCCACCGAAGCGATAACCACACGAGCTTCAATGGACAGCAATTCGATGCCTACCAGCGATACCTTGACCCAGGCATCGATGACGATACCTTTGTCCAGGATGCGGTCCACTACTTCCGCCAGGCTGGAGGAATCTGTTGACTTCTGTACTTTGGCCATGGGGAACCTCCTTCATGTAAATTTTTAGAGTTTTGGGAGAGAGGCAATGCCTCAACAGATTAAGTATCCAAGAAGCATGCCATGACGAAAAATATATTAAAAGATTAAATAAATCAGTAGGTTAGTATGTGAGGTGTTGGGGTGCCGGCGGGGTCTAGGCAATCGGCACTATGGAATGGGTTCCCTAAACTAGGGCAGCCAGCCTATGCCCTTGGGGGCTTCTAGAAGGAATATTTCCGGTCAAGTTTGCAAAACCCTGAGGATTTCTTCCTGGAGAAAGGGCTTGCTGATAAAATCGATGATGAGCCCCCGGGAGATCGCGTCCTGGATAGAGACGTCATCCCGGTAAAAAAAACCGGAAACCATAACAATCTTGATGTCCGGGTTAAGCTGCCGCATCAGGGCCGCCAGTTCCAGGCCGTCCATATCCGGCAGCTTGGCATCCAGGAAGGCGATAGTGAAACGGTGCTGCCCCATCAGATTCAGGGCTTCCTGGCCGCTCAGGGCTTTTTGGGTAGACAACCCGTGGTTCTTGAACAGGTGCTCCAGGGCCCAGCACATATCCGGTTCGTCATCCACGATGAGAATCAAGGTGGTCTGTCCAGCCATGCCGTTCCGGCTCCTCTGGTCTTTTCCCATCTGGGCACCACAACTCCTGCCGGGGCCAACCGGTAGGTCCGCCCGGCCCTGGGGCCGACACCTGGATCGGCTCCCACCGGGTGAGCCCTCGGCAGACATGGCCTCACCCGGTTTTTTTAGCCGGTGGGGCCGACTGTCCCCCACGGCTGATCCCGTTCACCACCCCCAGGAACCCCAACGCCAGGTCTATCCCCGAAGTCTTCATTCCTCCATGTTTCTGTGAAACCGGTATTACAATATGGGTAATCCCACGGTGAAGGTGCTGCCTTTGCCTTCTTCACTGTCCACGGTGATGGTGCCGAAGTGCTGCTTGATGATGGAATAGCAGATGGACAGACCCAATCCCGTGCCCTGGCCCGCGGGCGCGGTGGTGTAAAAGGGGTCGAAGATGTTGTTCAGGTCCCCCGGGGCAATCCCCTGGCCCGTGTCGCTGATGCTGACCCAGGCTTCCCCGTTGGCCTGTCCCAGGGAGACACCCAGTCCGCCCCCATCGGGCATGGCCTTGATGGCGTTGAGCAACAGGTTCATGAAGGCCTGCTGCAACAAGGCTTCCATGCCGCTAATCAAGATGGTCTCCGGGGGCTGTTGGGCCCGCAGCTCAATCTTTTGAATCCGGGCCTGGTTGGTGACCAGGGACAAGGTTTCTTCGATGAGCCGGGTCAGATCGATTTCCTTAATGTCGGGCTTCACCGAAGGACGGGCGAAGCGCAGCAGGTTTTCGATGATCATGGAGGCCCGCTGGATGCCGGTATGGATCTTCTGGGCGCACTCCTGCCGGAATTCCGGGGTGACCTGCTCCTCCATGATAAATTGGGCCGCGGAGCCACAGACCGCCAGGGGGTTGCGGATTTCGTGGGCGATGCCGCCGGCCATCACCCCCAGGGCCGCCAGTTTTTGGGACTGGAGCAATTGCGCCTCAAATTTGCGGCGCTCCGTCAGGTCCCGGCCCACGGCCACGATCCCGGCGGTCTGCCCCAGGTGGTCCTTCATGGGGGAAAAAATCCAGGAGACCGGGATGCGGCCGCCATCCTTGGTTTTCAGGTCCCATTCCGCCATTTGGGCCTCTTCGCCCGCCTGGAGGTTGGCAAAAATGCGCTCCATCTCGCCTTGATCGTCGCCGGCGCAGAAGTCGAAAAAATTTTCTCCCCGGACCGCATAAAGCGTGAAGCCCGAAAGCTTCTCCGCGGCGGTGTTCCAGGTCAAGATCTGGCCTTCCATGTCGGTGGACAGAACGATATCCTGGGCGCTTTCCACCACCGAGGCCAGGTGGCGTTCCACCCGGTGCACCTCTTCACTCAGGCGCACCTGCTCGGTGACGTCATCCATGAGCAGCATGGCCAGTTCCACCACCCCCTGCCAGGAGAAAGGCAGGATGCTGTAGTAATAGATCCGCAGGGGAATGCCCGGGGCCCGGTAGGTCATCCGTTCTCCCTTGATGCGGAAGTTCTTTTCAAAGACCTGGCGGATACGTCCCGGGAAATCCATCTGGTCGATGATGATGGCCGGAAAGACTTCCTCCAGGCGGTGGCCGATGGTGTCCGGGAGGGTGCGGCGGTTTTTCTCCAGAAAATTGCGGTTTACCGAAACGATCCGGAGGTCCCGGTCGATGAGCAGCACCGACGAGGGAATGGCGTCCAGCAGCATGTCGTAGAGCTGTTGGTACCGCTGTGATTCCGGGCTATTATCCATCGGTGCGGCGTTTTCATCCATAACTGCTCATCCCTCCCCGCCCGGGGCAATCACCAGAGACCGGGGCCGGCCGTCACAAAATTATATGGGGGCCAGGGACCGCTGAGCAGCAGCCTGGCCGACTCGGTTTCGGTGAGCTGACGGAAGGCCTGGCGAAATGACTCCACAGCCGGGCGGGGCAAGAGAAAATACAGGGAGAGCAAGGGCAGACGCGCCGAAGGAGCCTCAGTCTTGCATTTGACAAATAAGCCGGCAAACTGGGCCTGACAGCGATCCGCCGCCTCGCGGTACTCCGTGGTCCAGCGGTCCTGATGGGCATAATGGGCCTTACGGGCCGTGAGGTAGGCCAACCCGAGGCGGTCTCTATCGGCCTCAGGGTCTAAGGGGTAAGGCCCGGCAACCTCCCGGGACCCTTCCGGGCCGCCGGGAGTGACCCCGGCCCAGGGCCCGGACGGCAGCAAGACCCGCAGCCCCATCTCCACACAGCCCTCCAGTTCCTGGAGCAGGGCCTCATAATGGGAGGCTTGGGCGCTCAACATCTCTACGACCTGGGATTCCTGCTCCACCACACAGCCGTAGCGCATGGGGACCACGGTGCCCCGCCGGTGGTAGGAGAGACACCACCCGCTCATAGGCCCGGACCCGGGGGAGGTCGGGGGTCAGATCGGCCCGGTCAATCCGGGAAACCGCCGCTCTCAGGCGCCGGTCCGCCACCTGGTAGACCGGGCGGCCCGCCACCCCTGACAGGGGTCCCGCTAATCCCGGCCCCGGATTATGACTGATGCAATAAAACAGGCAGCTCATGGTTCGGGCTCCATATCCAGGGCAGGGGCGAAGCTGTAAGGCGGCCAGGGGCCGGTGCATTCCAGCGCCAGGCCGTGGCCGGCATACCGGGCATTGGCGTCCCGGAGCCGCGCCTGGAAATCCGGTCGGGCCTTCTCAGGCACCAGGAGGGCCCAATTCCAGACCATGTCCTGGTCACTGCCGGTGACTTCCCGGGAGAGCAGGCGCCGTTCCCGGGCAGCCGCGGCACAATTCCGGAGATCGGCCCACACCTCCCGGCAGACCTGTTGCAGCCACTGCTGCAATTCCTGTTTCACCGCGGTCCGGAGCCGCTGCTCCTCAAAATACCGCTTTCCCGGCGATAGAGCCTCGAGGCTTGCCGCCTCCCGGGCCAGGTTGAGGGAGAACAGCTTCTCCTGGGCCCCATGCCGGTCCAACAGCCCTTTGACGGCCCATTCCTCCTGGTCCGTGATGCTTTTGAGGAACCCGTCGATGCTGTCATGGTGCCGCTGCAACATCTTTTCCAGATTAGCCAGGGAAGCAAAGATGGTACCGAACCGGGCCGGCAGCACGGGAGAATGCCGCATCAAGCCGGCCACCACCTCCTGATGGCGGATGACCCGGGGGCCGATCCAGGTCAGGTCCCGGAGCCGTTCTTCCGCCTCCGGCCCGGAGAAATCCGTCACCGGCACCGGACTCCAGACCGCGGCCAGGTCCTGAAATATTGCCAATGCCAGGGAATCCCGGCCATCCAGTCCCTGGCCTAAAAGGGGTAAGGGCGGCAGCCGGTCCAGCCGGGCCAGGCAGTAGAGGTAAAGTCCCTGAGGCATCTGCTTCGTTTCCCGGTTCTTGTTTCAAAAAGTTCAGGGTTAGTAAGAGGAGAAGAAGGTTATAAACCTGGATTCCGCCGGCGACCTAGAACGCGGTCCCTGCCGTGAGTCGACAATCTGCGGTTCCAAGGCAGAGAGGTCGACCGGCGGAACCGTCGCTTGCTGCTAAAGTGAAAATGCCCGGTTAATGGTGATCCCTACCCCATGAGTAATCACGCTCCCGGAGGAGCTCCCCACTAACGTTCCAGCAATTTTCGTATCTTGCGGGCCATCAGGATTGGAAAAAGGGCTTGAAAAATTACTGGTCTGATTGCCCGTTATGGTGAAGGTATACCCGATATCAAGGAACCAGGACGCGTTAACGAAGTAAGTTGCCCCAACCACTGCGGCGCCGCCAAACACCCAATGAGAACTGGCAAAATTAGTCGGCTTACCCGAGACATCGGAAGGTGCTCCATTGGTATCTGCGAAGCCAAAGAGACCGGTCATTTTGATTTCTGGTTGAGACAAGGTAGGGCCCCCACCGATATAGAAAAAGCCCTGCTTAAACGAGCGCCCAATGAAAGGGACTAAAGCAATCTGATGTTTAAGACGAGTTTGATAATACTTAACAAGGGCATTGCCCGTAAAAGGAACGGGAGTATTGCTTCCTGTGGCGGTGTTTGCTCCCGCCTGGGGAATAAGAGCATCCCGGACAGTAGAGGTTGCCCCTACAAAGCTGTAGGAAAATTTAGCTCCCCATAACCAATCGCTGCCTGAAAATTTCTGGAAGTAACCTACTTGCACTGAAGGGGCAAAGGTGGGTTCTGTGCTCATATCAACTTTCCCAGGTCCTGAAGCCGATCCAGTCGAGATTAATGAGCCATTTTTGTAGACTTGAGAAGTTCCCACCGCAAAGGCATCCTGAGTACCAAAGTTAACTGCGGTGAAACCTCCACCTAAACCTATAAACAGAGCAGCTCTCGGCACATCAGACGCAGGCGCTGTGACCGGCACCGAGCCTTCCGGAGACGTTTTCGTTGACTGAGCCTTAACGTTGGCAACGCCGCCCGCCGCAATTAATCCAGCCACAGCTAGGATAAGAGTTATTTTTTTCATACCAACCGCCCCCTTAAGAATTTGATTTATATGGCCATCGGGAACTCTTCATCATTTACGGGTACGCCATGGGCTCATGAACGACCGTTCTGAAAAGTTCTCCGGAGGGTGCGTCCTTGGGGCACCACGTGACTGGTTGGCGGCGGGTGAGGGCGCCCGCATGACCACCTGGCCTCTGACTACCGGCCACCCTCTCCCAGCATCTCCTTCAGGGCTGCCTCCAGGTCGGAGGGCAGGATCTGCACCTTGGCAGCACCTTTGCCGCCCGGTGCGAGTTCCGCGGCCACCGCCCGGCGCACTGCAGCCAGGGCCGCCTGGTTGCACATCCCGGCGATCTCGGCGCCGCTCAATCCTTCGCTTCGGGTCCCCAAGGTTTTGGCGCTGACCCCCTTGGCCAGGGGTTTGCCCCGGAGGTGGACCGCAAAGATCTCCTGGCGGTCCTGTTCATCGGCCAGGGGAATCTCCACGATGGCGTCGAACCGGCCCGGCCGCAGCACCGCCGGGTCCATCATATCCAGGCGGTTGGTGGCCCCCAGCACCAGGACTCCCTTCAATTCCTCGATGCCGTCCAGTTCGGCCAGGAACTGGCTCAGCACCCGCTCCGACACATGGGAGTCGGAGCCGCCCATGCCCCGGGCCGGCAGCAGGGCCTCGGTCTCATCCAGGAAGATGATGCAGGGGGCCGCCTGGCGGGCAGTCTTGAAGATCTCCCGGACGCCCCGTTCGGATTCGCCCACATACTTGGACATCAGGGCCGGCCCCTTCACCGACAGAAAATTCACCCGGCTTTCCGTGGCGATGGCCTTGGCCAGGAGGGTCTTGCCGCATCCCGGCGGCCCGGACAGCAGGATGCCCTTGGGGGGCTTGATGCCGGCTTTTTTGAAGATGTGGGCATATTTCAAGGGCCACTCCACCGCTTCCTTGAGGCGCTCCTTCACCGCCCCGAGGCCACCCACGTCCTCCCAGCGCACATCCGGGACTTCCACGAACACCTCCCGGATGGCGGACGGCTCCACCTCCCGAAGCGCCGCCAGAAAGTCTTCCCGGTGCACTTCCAGTTGGGCCAGTTGCTCATAGGGGATGGTGGCCAGGCCGTAGTCGATGTCGGGCATGAGACGGCGCAGGCAGATCATGGCCCCTTCCCGGCAGAGGGCCTCCAGGTCGGCCCCCACAAAACCGTGGGTGATCTCCGCCAGGTGGCTCATATCCACGTCTTCGCTCAGGGGCATGCCCCGGCTGTGGATCTCGAGAATATCCAGCCGACCGTAGCGGTCGGGGATGGGGATGGCGATCTCCCGGTCGAACCGCCCCGGGCGCCGCAGCGCCGGGTCCAGGGCATTGGGGATATTGGTGGCGGCGATGACAATGACGTTCTGGCGCTTGTTGAGGCCGTCCATCAAGGCCAGGAGTTGGGCCACCACCCGTTTCTCCACGTCCCCCACGACGTTTTCCCGCCGGGGAGCGATGGAATCTATTTCGTCCAGGAAGATGATGCTGGGGCCTTTCCGGCCGGCCTCTTCAAAGATCTTGCGCAGGTGGGCCTCGGACTCGCCATAGAACTTGTGCACTACCTCCGGGCCGCTCACCGAAAAAAAGTTGGCCTCGGTTTCGTGGGCGATGGTGCGGGCGATGAGGGTCTTGCCGCAGCCGGGAGGGCCGTGAAGCAGCACGCCCTTGGGCGCGTCGATCCCCAGGCGCTCGAACAGCTCGGGGTAGCGCAACGGCAGCTCGATCATCTCCCGGATGCGGTGGAGTTGGGGCTTGAGGCCGCCCACATCTTCATAGGACACCGCGGCCCTACGAGGTTCCGGAACCCCGGCCTTGCCGATCACCAGGGTGGTGGTGGGGTTGATCAGCACCGGCCCCCGGGGAGTCAGGGCTTCCACCTTGAAATCGGCGGTCCGGCTGCCGAACAGGGTGGCCCGGATGCGGTCTCCCTCCAGCACCGGCAGGCCGTCCAGCAGGCTGCCGATGTACTTAAGATCCCGTTCGGCAGGAGTGATGGTGATGGGGGTCAGGATCACCTGTTCCCCGGGGCGGCAGGCGATCTTCTTGATCTGAACGAAGTCATCGATGCCGGCGCCGGCGTTTTCCCGGCTGATGCCGTCCAACTGGAGCCGGGACCGGCCCCGGAGATCCTTGTAGGCGGGCATGGCCTTGCAGACCGTGGTCCGCTTGCCGGCGACCTCGACGATGTCGCCGATGGCCACCTGGAGTTTTTCCAGGTCTTCCGGCCCCATGCGGGCATAGGCCCGGCCCACGTCTTTGCTCAGGGCCTCCGTCACTTTCAGCTTGAGGCCTACCTCTTCAGATTTTTTCAGGTTTTTCATAGTGTCCACATTTTTTCATCATAGTCCCGGGACGCGGCTATATGACGCACTTGATCTCCAGGATGCCGTTGTTGCACGACATCGTCATCTTCTCCCGGGGATAGCTCCGGGGCAGCAGGATCTCCTTGCGGTACTTCTTATCCCGCTTCTCGGCATAGATGGTGAGCAGGTCGTCCTCCACCGTCAGCTTCACGTCCTTGGTGCTGACTCCGGGCATCTCGGCCACCACCAGGGTATGGTCCTTTTCCTCGAACACGTCCACCACGGGCTCCCTGATCTCCTGGACGACGGTCTCCCCGGACTTTTCGTCCCGGCGGACGTTGCCGAAGGGCTCCACCTTGACCTCTTTGTCCCCCTTATCGCCCAGACCAACCTTCACGGAGAAGCCATAGACTCCTTTCACGTCCCGTTGGTGCAGCTCCCCCCCGCTTTTTTTGAGCTCTTCGCCCTTGTCCGCCAGATCGCCCAGTTTCTCGATAAGGTCCGCCAGCCCTTTGAAGACTCCTCCGAAGCCGGATTCCTCGCCACTGCTCTTTTTTCTAGTCATGATTGCCTCCAGGTCGGTTAATCCCGAATTGCTTCAACTTGGTGTGGATCGTCTTATAATCTATCTGTAACAGCCGGGCCGCCTTGGCTTTATTCCCCCGGGTATGCTTCAGGACCTGGACCAGGACTTCCCGTTCCACGGTGACCACGCTGCGGTGGACGATTTCCCGGAGAGAAAGCTCGTCCCAGGGAGTTCCCTGAATCTTGGGCGTGAAGGCCAGGCCCGGCACCGGAACCCGCTTGATCTCCAGATGTTTTTCGGTGATCATGTCGTCGGCCAACAGGACGGCCCGGCGGATGACGGACCTGAGCTGGCGGACGTTCCCCGGCCAGTTGTAGGACAGCAGGGCCTCGAGGCAATACTCGGAAAAGCCCTGGACCGTTTTCTGCAATTCTTTATTGGTGAGGTCCATGAACCGCTTGGCCAGGTAGGGGATGTCGTCTTTGCGTTCCCTGAGGGGCGGGATGGTGATGGTAAATTCATTGAGGCGGAAGAACAGGTCCTCCCGCATCTGCCCCGAAGCCACCAGTCCCGAGAGTTCCTGGTTGCTGGCGGTGACCAGGCGCACGTCCACCTTGACCGGCCTGACCGCGCCCAGACGCAGGACCGCCTTCTCCTGGAGGACCCGGAGCAGTTTCGCCTGGGCCCCCAGGGGCAGATTGGCGATCTCGTCCAGGAGAAGGGTGCCGCCGTGAGCTGCTTCGAATATGCCCGGCTTGGGTGCGGTGGCCCCGGTGAAGGCCCCTTTTTGGTAGCCGAAAAGTTCGCTCTCGATCAAGGTTTCGGGAATGGCCCCGCAATCCAGGGGAATAAAGGGCGCCTCGGCGCGTCCGCTCAACTGGCAGATGGCCCGGGCCACCAGCTCCTTGCCGGAGCCGGTTTCCCCCTGGACGATGACGCTGAAGTCCGATTGGGCCACCCGGTTCACTTCCCGGATGATCCGGGTAACGGCATCGCTGGGCCCCATCATGACCCGGAGGAAATTGTCCGCGCCAATCTCTTCGGCCATGGAACGGCGCCGGCGGTCCCGTTCGGCCAGGGCGGCTCGCACCACCCGGACCACCTCCGGGTGGTCAAAAGGTTTGGCCAGATAATCGAAGGCCCCGGCCCGCATGGCTGCCACCGAGGCCGGGACTTCGGCATACGCGGTGATGAGGACCACCGGCAGATGGGGGTCGGTCTCCTTGACCCGCTTCAAGACCTCCATGCCGTCGATGCCGGGCATCTTGACGTCCACCAGGAGCATGTCGGGCTTCGCCGCGGGGACCATCTGCAGGGCCGTTTCTCCGTCGAATGCCGTCAAACTGGACAACCCCTCTTTTTTCATGAGCGCCGAGAGCATCAGGCTGATATCCCGATCATCATCCACGATGAGCACCCGGGGGATGCTTGAATCCATCATTCCTCCTGGTCTGGTTCAACGACGCGGTTGGAGCGGATAGATCACCTTAATATCCGGGTTGAGGTACCGTTCCAAGGCGTGGAGCATCCCCAGAAAGAGGATGCCGGTCTCGCCGTCTTTCAGGGTATCGTTAATGCGCTGAGCCATGAATTGATCCCGGCGTTGAAGCAGGGTGTCGCTCAAGGCCCGGCGGGACGCGGCCAGCGCGGCGGCCCGGGGTGGTTTGGCGGTCAAGGTTTGCCTGGCCAACTGGTACTCCTGCGTCAACAGATCACCGGATTCGGTCCCCATGAGGACGGCCCCCTGGGCCATCAGGCGCAGCAGGAGTTGATGGTTCCGGCTGCCCGCCTGGGCCAGTTCCGTGACGATCTCCACCTCCCGGCCGCACACCGGCAGGCCGTCCTGGTAGAGGCGCACCCGGTCAAAAGACAGGGGCAAAGCGTCGATGCCTGTCTCGATTTCCGTCCAGATTTGGTCAATGGCCGCGGTCTTGCGGGCCAGCCCGGCCCGGCCCATTTTCTCGAGGCTGGCCCGGGCCACGGATTCCTTAAGGGCGCCCATATCATCCTGGGTATGGACGATGGGAAGGTAAATCAACGTCCGGGAAGACTGTGCGGCAGAGCCGTCTCGGGGGCGCGGCTGAGATTGGTGAGTATGCTTACTGGACATGAAACCCAAACATTGACGCCAGCTTTGGCTCGGCCTCATCCCCGGGTGGAAGAGTTGCGGATGGTGGCCAGCCACCCCCTCACCGGGGCTATGAGGCAAGAACAGTTATTTTTGAGGCTCTTGCAAAACTCCTTATTGACCACCATGGTCATTCTGAGCGGAGCGAAGAATCTCGTATTTTCAGAAGGTTGAGATCCTTCACTTCGTTCAGGATGACATAAAAGCAGTTTTGCCAGAGGCTCTTTTGTTTAACAAAAAGGGTTGCCGTTATTTGCCGGACAAGGTTACGCCTCGGTGGAGAGAACCCTGCCAACCGTCCGGTGCCGGTGGATTGGTGGAGGCCGAGGCCGGGCTTACCGATTATCAGCTTTATGGTTCCCGGGGCGCTCCTTCCGAGTCAGCCCTCATGTTCTCTATCGGTTTCTTTTCTAATTTCTTAAATGCCGGGCAAAAATTAGGCACGGCGATGCCCGCACTGCGGCATCTGCCTCGGGCCCTCCGGGCTTACTGGATGCAGGGCAATTTCACCGTAAACCGGGCCCCCTGTCCCAGGGTGCTCTCCACCTCGATGGTCCCCAGATGTTGCTGGATAAATGACTGGCAGAGGGCCAGGCCCAATCCGGTTCCCTGCCCCACCGGCGCCGTGGTATAAAACGGATCAAAGATATGGGGCAGGTCTGATGCCGCGATGCCGCGGCCGGTGTCGCTGATGGTGATCACCGCCTCCTGGTCCGCCGCCTCCAGGCGGACCCTTAAAATACCACCGTCCGGCATGGCGTTCAGGGCATTGAGCCACAGGCTCAGGAAGGCCTGGGGCAACAAACCGGCCAACCCGTCAAGGTAAAGGGACGCCGCCGGCCCCTCCCGCCGCAACTCGACCTTTTGCAGCCGGGCCTGGTTGGCCACCAGCGCCAGGGTGTCGTCGATGACTGCAACCAGATCCATCCTGGTGATCTCGAGGTTTTCCGGGGCCCGGGCAAACTTCAGGAGATTCTCAATGATGGTGGAGGCCTTGGCAATGCCGGACAGCATCTTTTCGAGGCACTGGCGGCGAAACTCCGGGGCCAGATCGTCTTCCCGCAGGAACTGCGCCGCCGAGGAACAGACGGTCAGGGGGGTGCGGATTTCGTGGGCAATCCCCCCGGCCATCACCCCCAGGGAGGCCATTTTGGCCGACTGGATCAGTTGCGCCTCGATGGTGCGGCGCACCGTGAGGTCCCGGCTGACGCCAAACAAGGCTTCTTGATCGAACCAGCGTCCACGGGTGACTCTGGTCTCCACGGGAATTTCCCTGCCGTCTTTCGTCAGCAAGGGCCATGGACATACATCAGTTTTGCCGGTCAGCAAATCGGTGAGCATGGCCTCGGCCTCCGCCTGCCGGCCGGCCGGGTGCACCGCCAGCACACTCCGGCCCAGAAGCTCCTCCGGTTCATAGCCCAAGCGCTCCCTGACCACGTGGTTTACCCGCAGGATGCAGCCGTTATTATCTAAAACCCAGATAAAGTCCTGTACCGTGTCGAACAGAGCCTGCAGATTGGCTTCGCTGCGCCGCAGGGCCTCCTCTGCGGCCCGGCGCGGGGTAATATCGCGAGCTATGCAGCCGATGCCCCTGATCTGGCCCCGATCGTTGAAAAGGGGAAATTTGACGGCCTGAAAAATCCTCTTCTGGTTCTCAATATCAGTCGCGTAGACTTCGGTGAGGGTCGGCTGTCGTTTTTCCAAGAGTTCCTCATCATTCCGGCGGAACCGTTCGGCCGCCTCGGGAGGCAAGAGTTGGGCATCGGTTTTGCCGATGCACTCTTCCTTCCGGAGACCGAAACTTTCTGCGCCGGCCTGGTTGATCACCAGATAGCGCCCCTGGGCATCCTTGAAAAATATCGGATCGGGCGCGCTTTCGAGCAACGCGGTGAGCCGCTCATGCATCTCCCGGAGGGCCGCCTCGGCCAACTTGGCGTCGGTGACATCCAGGATCACGCCCAGCAATCCGCCCAGGACGCCGCCAGCATTGGTGTAAGTAGCTTTATGGAAGACGATATCCCGGGTGCTGCCATCGGCTTTGCGCAACTGAGACTCATAGATCTGGGTGCCGGGATGGCGAAATAATTCTGCGTCTTTCTGGCAGTAGACGTCGGCCAATTCCCGGGGGGCCAGAGCATAAACCGTTTTCCCGATGATCTGTTCCCGGGAAACCCCGTAATATGCCTCGAAAGTCCTATTGCAGCCCTGGTATAAGCCATTGCTATCTTTAAAGAATATCGGATACGGCACCGTATCGATCATTTTTTGCAGGAACCGGAGTTGCCCGGAGAGGCGTTCCTCCGCCGCCAGGCGCCCGCTGAGGTCACTGACCACCGTGCGGCAGAGGGCATAATGCCCCCGGCGGTCCCGGACGGCCAGGCTTTGGAGCGAGGCCAGGAAAGGGGCGCCGCCCTGGGGCGCGAGTTGCAGGTGGCACTGATGTTTGCCGCCACTCGAGAACACCTGCTGGAGGTGGGCCTGAAACGCGCCGCGTAGCTCAGGCTCCACAAAGCCGGAAAATGGCCGGTTCAACAAGAATTCCTTGGCTACCCCCAGGGCCGCGGCCCCGGTCAGATTGACGTCCACGATAAGACCTTCCCGGTCGAAGGCGAAGCAGCCCACCGGGGTGAAGTCGTACCATTCAGCCAGGTTGCGGTGCGAGGCCTCCACCTGCTCATGCCTCCGGCGCCAGGCGGCGTTTTGCGCCTCCAGTTCCAGCTGGTGGAGGTGCAAATCGCGCACCAGACTCCGGACCTCCTCCAGGGACATCTTCCCCGGACCCGGGTCCGTTCCTGCCAAAAATCTTTCCACGCGGCGCTGCAAAACTTCACCCGGCGTTGCCGCTGATTTCTTCCCGGCCATGATGTGACTTCTCCCGGGTGCTGCCGATGATTGGGGCCGGGACAGGTCGAGGGGCTTAATCCCCGGCGTTAGCCGGCAGAGGCCCCGGCCCGCCCAGTCACATGGTGCTTAATAATGCGTATCGGTTCCCCGAGGAAATACCATCAACCTGGCTGCGGGGCAGGAGATCCGGCTTCAGGGCCGCGCCTGGCAGCCCGGCCGCGGCAGGCCGTCACCCAGGGGCTTTGGACTTACGGGGGGATAGAGAGAAGGGAAGAGACCGGCGGAGCTCAGAGACCTGTCAGCCTTGATTGACTAGAACCTATTGCAAAACCTGTCTCGCGTTGCCAAGATCTTCTCTCAACCGATGGAGGGTTGGAAACGGTAGTTTTAAGTCCCTCTTTTATAAAGGGGGATTGAGGGGGATTATCAGGCGCTTATTTAATCCCCCCTGCCCCCCTTTAGAAAAAGGGGGGTGATTCTTTCCCGACCTGGGATCCTCCGGTTGATGCAAAATGACGCCTGAAATCGGTTTTGAAATGACTTATAGGAGGGGAGGCCGCGATTTTTTGCCGGGGTTGAACCAGGGGTTGCCGGGCAAACCCGGGGGAAACGGGCGCGCCGGGGCCAGGGGCGCCCGCCTAACCGGCGGCCGGCTCCTGCCAGGGGCGCACGAGTTCCTCCCACCGGCCCTGGGCCTTGAGGAGCAGGTCGCAGACCTCCCGGACCGCGCCTTGACCGCCCGGCAGGGTGGTGACCCAGTGGGCCGCAGCCTGGACCTCCGGGACCGCATCCGCCACCGCCACGCCCAGGCCCACCCGGTGGAACAGGGGCAGGTCCACCAATTCGTCCCCCACCGCGGCCACCTGGGTCGGGGTGAGGTTCAAGGCCGCCAGGAGTTCCTCCAGGATGGCCACTTTGTCCCGGACGCCTTCATAAAAGCGGCTGATCCCCAACTCCCGGGCCCGGTGAAAGGCGGCGTCGGAACGGCGCCCCGATACCATGGCCACCTCGATGCCGCCCCGCTGGGCCATCTTGATGCCGTGGCCGTCCCGGACGTGAAAGACCTTGAGGGTTTCCCCCTTGGCATCGAAATAGAGCCTGCCGTCGGTGAGGACGCCGTCCACATCCAGGACCAGCAGCCGGATGCCGCGGGCCCGGCCTAAGATCGCTTCCGGGTAGAGGGGTAAGTCCACCATGAACTCCTTTAAGGATACCGCGGCGGTATCTGGCCCATTCGGGCCGGCAATACTTCTGGCCAAAAGTTTGTTCTTATCCCCCTTCACCCTGACCGTCTCACCCCGCCGGGGGGAGATGGGATAAGAGGGGAGAACGTTTGGCAAACGGCGAACAAAAAGCTTGCCCCTTCCTCTCGACCCGGAGGGGGGAGATGGGCAACCAGGGTTTGGAGACCTAAATATCACAGAGATGACCGGAAATTCAAGTTTATCTCTCGATGGGGAGAGTCCGGCCCGAAGTCCGGGGACTTTGCGGCAGGTGGGGCCGGCGGCCCCGATCCAGAGGAGTCCGCGCCCGATTATTTTCTGTTGCCCTGAGCCAATCTCACCGCCTCACCTTGCCCTGAGCCGGTTTCATAATTAACCTGAAGTTGAACCGTGTCTCAAAAAACCATGACCTGGGAGGCCTAATCATGCGCATGCTTTTACATGTTGACTTTCCACCTGAGGTATTCAACCAGGCCGTCAAAGACGGCACGGTCGGCCAGAAGATCCGCCGGATTCTGGAGGACACCAAGCCGGAGGCCGTTTATTTCACGGAAGAAAACGGGCGGCGAGGCGCCATCCTGGTCGTCGACGTGGCCGACCCTTCCCAGGTCCCGGCCCTGGCCGAACCCTGGTTTCTCGCCTTCAACGCCGAGGCTCGCTTCCGGATAGCCTTGACCCCGGAAGACCTGGAGAAGTCGGGGCTGGAGGCGCTGGGGCGGAAGTGGTCTTAGGCGAGGTCCCGTCGAGTGGGGCTCAACCAGGGATACTGCCGCTCTTGAGGCGGGGGAGACTACCGTGAAGCCCCTGCCTGACCTCCACCGCAAAGAACCCGGGAAGGAATAGTGCGCATGGATATGTGGATAGGAGTCGCGGCCATCCTCGTTGGCCTGGCCAGCTGTTTTTATGGCTATCCCCTGTTCCGCTTTTTCTTGATCGTGGGTGGCCTGATCTCCGGCTACCTGCTCGGCCAATCCTTCACCTCGGCCAGCCAGCCGTGGTTGGCCCTGATGGTCGGGGTCGGCGCCGCGGTGGTCCTGGCGCTGCTCGCTTATCCGCTGTGGAGCATCGGGGTCATCGTGATCGGGGCGGCATTGGGATTTATGATCCTGGGCGGTCTGGGGCTGGCTCTGAATGTCTCCCCGGGGACGGTGATCTTAATGGGGACCCTGGGCGCGGCGCTCCTGGGGTTTCTGTTCTATGGCGCCCGGGACCTTTTCGTAATGCTGGCTACCGCTTTTAACGGCGCCGTGCAGGTGGTCTACGGCCTGGGCTTTCTCCTTCCGGGGCTGGCCTTTGGGGGCGGCCGAGCCAACTTCCTGGCCCTCGCGGCCATGGTCGTGCTGGGAGGTGTCGGCTTTGCTACCCAGTACGGGATGTTCAAAGATCGACGCAGTTACTCGAGTTAGAGGCGCCGGAAGCCGCATGTTGAGCATCTGGCCCCGAGGGAAAGAGAGGGCCGGGGGTCGCGCTCCTTTGAGTGCCCCCCTCATGACCGGAAAATCCCTGGCAGAATAACAATTCACCCCCGTAAAACAAATGGATCTCTGGTGACCAGAGTATCGGGCCAACGGCGCCATAACAGATCATCGCTGCAGACGAAACCTCGTACCACTGACCGGCATAACCCAAATCCTGCTTCAATCGTCTGATAAATCTTAGACTATTATGACTGAGAAAATTTCTCGGTTGACTTGCGGCTCATAACTCCAGCAACAACCCTGGCCCGGGGATTATGTTCCCGGGCAGAAGCAATTTTTACGTTAGCCCACCCTGAAAAGATGAATAATCACCATTTTAAGATAATATCTCTTGACAAAAAACAATATGATTATTAAATATTAACGCACCTATTGAAATAAACCCCCATAACCAAAAAATACCGGGAGGATCCACATGGCCAGTGAAGTGTTAAAGTTAACCGCACAAATTGTAATGTCCCACGCCTCGATGAGCGAACTCAGCCCCGATGAATTAGTTGATGAAATTAAAGAGATTTACAATGTTTTGTCTTCCCTGGAAGGCGGGGCAGGGCTAGAGGAGCTGGGCATTGAAAAGAGCGGCGAGGCGGGAATGGTGAAAAAACCGTCGGTGCCCTTGAAAGATATTGTCAAGGCCAAATACGTGGTCTGCCTGGAATGCGGCAAAAAAATGAAGACCTTAAAGACTCATCTCCGCAAGGCTCACAACTTGATGCCGAAAGAGTATTTCCAGAGATATGGCCTGGACCCGAAGAAATTTCCGCTGGTCTGCAAAGAGTATTCCGAACAGCGCAGCAAATTGGCCAAGGAAAGAGGCTTGGGAGCGCAGGGCGGGAGGCGTAAGGCCTCTGCTTAAGTCACCCCGCCAGTGATTGTTCTTACCAAGAACAGCCCAATTCTGGGTGAGCTGGAAACCAGGACCTGATTTTTCGGTCGTACCCCAGAAGGGGCCCGTGAGGGAGAGGTGCGCGTTGGGCCGTAAGCTCAGGGGAGAGATTTGCTCCTTTGGAGGCGGTGGACCAACACCGGCTGCCAACTTTATGGAGGATGGTGCAGATTGGGAGACCCAGCCAGTAACTACCGGGAACGCTCACTGCGCATCCATGGGCTGATTTGCGCCAAGTGCCAGCGGGAATTCACCCATCGCAACCGGCAGCTGTTAACCGTGCATCACAAAGACGGAAATCCCAGGAATAACCCCGCCGACGGCTCCAACTGGGAGAATCTCTGCGTCTACTGCCACGAAGACGAACACAACCGGCAACGTCTCGGCGATTATCTCAACCAGGAATAAGGCACTATCCGGTTTGCATTGATTCCCACACCTGATCAATACTATCCCTTTCACGCAACGTCAGGGTAGTCTGCCGGGACCCTGATTTCCACACCCTTAGGCGCCCGTAAGGTGCGCCTAAGGGTCTTCTGGTTCGGAGAATTTTTGGCCATCACCCTAATATATGCCTGATGCTGAAAGTTTGTCCTTATCCCCCCTCACCCTGACCCACCCCTGGATCCCGCCGGCGGTGACCGGTCCCGGCCCCCAGTCAACGGACCTTAATGAGCCCTGGACTTTTTGCCTCACACCCTCCTGGTGTTGCCGTGAATTATGAGTTAATTCAATAACTATCCCTCAGGGACCCAAGTTGCCGGTTCCAAACCCCTGACGAAAATCGCCGAAAAATTTATGAATCCGCGGCTTCATGCCGAAAACCTCTTTAACGAAATTGCCTGAACCGTGACGGATTTTGACCGACGGAGAGAGGAAGTGTGGTTCCCCGGTTATTGCGGAGTGCGCCCGTTTCTTGCCGGGGCGCGGCAGATTTCCTGGACCACAAGGCGCCTGGGGCAGGGTGGGCGATCTCTCTGAAGAGACCACAGGAGAAGAATCATATGGACCGGCAAGCGTTTCAAAAGGCCTGGGGCATAGTTGTAGCCAGGGCCTGGGAGGATGCTCTTTTCAAAGAGCGGCTGCTCACCACCCCCGAGGCGGTTTTCCAGGAATACGGCTTCGCGGTGCCTGAGAATATTTTGATCAAGGTCGTTTCGAACGGCGACCGGATGATCAACCTCCGGTGCACCCGGCGAGGCGCTCCCGAATGGTACGTGGAGTGCAGTTCATCCTGCTACCTCCGGCCCGAGACGAGTCCCCAGATGCAAGTTTGGAGCATGTGGCGGGCCGGGTGGAGCCACGGCGAAACCATCTCTCCGGGGGCCGGGCTTTGACCGGTGCCCCGGGGGCATTTTTCGGCCCGCCTGGCCGTGTTTGGGGCCGGCTCGGACCTCCCCGGCGGGGAGAACCGGATCTCCCAATCCCCCCGAACCTACTGCTAAGAGAGCTCTGCGCAACACCAGTTTGTCATCCTGAGTAACGCGAAGGATCTCCCATTTTCTTGCCTTCTTGAGATTCTTCGGTCGCTCGGCTCCCTGAGCATGACCGGGAAGGGAGCTTGCGCAGACGCCACCCTAAGCAAGACCCCCAAGAAAGTGGCGAGAGTACTTATTGAGATAATAAATAATTCCCTCTCCTCCTGGGGGGAGAGGGAATGAACCGCGGGAAAACCATGGCCGCATAACTGGCGGGTAATGATTGGACCACACCCTGGGGGCTGGTCTTAGTCTACGTCCTTGGTTTCCTTATCCCGGATAACCCCGGCGCCAAATCGTCCCCGGCCGGCTGGGGGCGGCGCCACCGCCTCCGGTATCGCCCCCCGGGTCCTCATCCTCTTCGGTTGGGATTGTCTGCTGCTGCTGTTTTTCCATTGCGGCTTTCTTCTGTTGTTCTTCCAGGCGGCGTTTTTCCATCTGCTCAGCTGCCGTTGGCTGGGTGGTACTCTGGGCCAACAGGCGCGGTTGATTTTCCCGGAATTGGGCCTCGGGCGCGCCGGGTACCGGATTGGCCCGCGCCGGGATTCCGGACAGCAGAAGCGCTGCCGCCCCCAGGCCGAGTGCGCCTCTGGCGCAATACTTCATGAGCCACTGCATAATTGCCTCCACAATGCAAAGTTGCCTTAACCGGAATGAATCGCTGACTGCCTGGCCGACGGCGCCGCCCTTCAGGGGGCTTCCGGTTTTCGCTTCACCGGGTCAGGCTATTTCCTCTTCCAGACCGAGCACCTCAAAGACCTCGATGCGTTCCTGCCGGCCTTTGACCGCCCGGGTGTCTTGCCGGCCGGTCACCACTCCCGCAGCCGCCTCGATGGTACTGCGGCTGGCGACGATAGTCCAGCCCAGTTCTTTGGTCAGGCCCTCCAGCCGCGAGGCGGTATTCACCGTATCGCCGATGGCGGTGAATTCCAGGCGCTTGGGTGAGCCAATGTTGCCGATAATAGCTTCACCGGTGTGAATGCCGATACCGATGGCAAAATCGGGGAGGTCTTGATCGCCGAAGCGTTGTTGCATCCAGGCGCGGAACTCCCGGGCCTTTTCCGCCAGGCCCAGGGCGGCGCTCAGGGCCCGCCGGGCATGGTCCGGATAGAGTACCGGGGACCCAAACACCGCCATCACGGCATCCCCGATAAATTTGTCCACGGTGCCGCCCTGGGCCAGGATGGGCTCACAGGCCTGGGCCAGATACGTGTTGAGCATTTCCACCACCGCCCGGGGCCCCAGGCGTTCCGAGATGGTGGTGAAGTTGCGAATATCGCTAAACAGAACCGTGACCCGGAGGCTGTCGCCCCCCAGGTCCGGGAGCATTCCCGTAGCCAGGAGCTTCTCCACCACCTCGTCGGCCACGTAGCGGCCAAAAATATTCCGGATGCGGGCCCGTTCACGCTCCTCCCCCGTGAGCCTGAGACCCAATATGCCCATGTAACTCAACATGACCGCCACCTGCACGTTGGCCGTGGGGAGGAGCCAATAATGGCGGAAGAGGCTGTAGGCCAAGACGGCGCCGAGAACGCTCATGAGCCCGGCTGCCGCCAGGCCCCGCCAGGAAGACAAATGGTAAAACAAAAGGCCGCCGACCCCGAGGGCCGCCAAGAGATAAAGGGCTCGGAGATAGCCGGGAACCGGGCGGGGAAATTTCCCCGTAAGCAGGGTTTCCACGATGTTGGCATGCACTTCCACCCCGCTCATGTCGCGCCCCTGCCACTTCCACAGGCTCAGGGAATAGGGGGTGGGGTGGATGTCCTGGAGCGCCGCGGGTTCATAGGCGACGATGACGACCTTGCCTTTCAGGTTGCGAATCTCCGGGTCGTTTTCGGCCCCGGGCCGGAGAAACCGGCGGAAGGCAAGGCGCTCAAAGGTGCCCGGAGGACCCACATAACCGATCAGGGGAAACGCCGCCAGGTTGACGGTACTGGGGTCATCAGCCGACCAGTCTTTGAGGGCTGGATTATGTTTCAGGCGCTCGATTTCCTGGGCCGGGTCCTGGCCGGAGCCCCTGGCGGCCAGAAGTTTAGCGAAACTGAGCATGACCTGGCCGTAATCGTCGGCCATGGCGGGGGTATAGCGGCGGATCACCCCGTCGGGGTCGGTGAAAAAATCCACCAGCCCCACGTCAAGAGCTTGCCGGGGCAGGGAGGCAAAGTAGCTCGGGAGGGGCAGGCTGACCTTGACTTTCTGCTGCGGGTCGATCCCCAGGTTGGCCGCCATGACCACCTGCCCGGAAGCCAGCTCGGCCTTGAACGCGGCATCATACTTCAGGCTCGGGTGGTCTGCGGGTAAATGCAGCTTCTTGAGCCAGTCCTCGATACTCACATAATAGAGATAATCCAATCCTATGACCCTGGCCCCGACCCCCCGCAGGACTCCTATGACCCGGGCAAAGTAGGGCGTCCAGCACACCAGCGGGTCTTGGGGGTAGGCATCCAGGGTCGCCTGATCCAGGGTCACGATGGCCACATGCCCAGGCTTATATCGGCGGCCGGCCAGGCGATGCCAGAGGTCGACGTAAATACCTTCCGGCCTTTCCAGCCACCCGGCCCAGGTCATACCCTGCACGGCCGCGCCCACCAAGGCCAGCAGGACGACCAGGTGCAGCCACGAAGTCTTTCGACGGAGATTCTTCATAGGCTCAAGGGAATTTGTCGGTAAGTGCTGCCCGCAGCGTTAATCGGCTCCCGCCGGGTTGCCCCTTAAGTTTAAGAGCAATACCATCCCGATCAGAAAGCGATCAAGTGAGCTATCTTATCATGATCAAGCCTCGGGTAGAACCTTTTCCTCTCATGAGGGTTCGACCCTCAACCTCGTGGGGAATGGTCAGGAATCGGTTTTTTCAGCCGCCGGTACTCCCAGGATCAACCCGAGCCGACCGCCACGCTAACCGGCCGTTGAGAAACTCCTATCATGGTAAATTTGTCATTCTGAGCGAAGCGAAGAATCTCGTATTTCCAACCGCTTGAGATCCTCCACTTTGTTCAGGATGACAAAAAGAACTTATTGTTCAACAGCCTGCTCGAAGAAGGAGCATCCTGACTGCCCACCCGCAAGCCGCGGTCCGGCGAAATTTTACCTTTGGCCGGATTATACCGATTCCGGATTAACCCCTCGCGGACTGAGTGAGATAGTGCCCCGGGGCCATCGCCTTCAGGCTTTGAGGTTGCCTGGCCGGAATATCCGGGGATTATTTGTGCTCGGGGCTGTAATTCTCTGGATTTTTGGCTTATGATGGCGGTCGATAAGACCGATTTACCCTAAGTGATGCTGCCGGGGAGAAGGCTGACGGGCGCCAGACAGCCGCATAATCTCCGATGGTAGCCGCCTCTTTTTGCACCATGAGGTTTACCCGAGGAGTGGGTCATGGCGAAATGCTCCCGTTGTGGTGAAGAACTGGAAGCAGGCAGTCTGTTTTGCGGCAATTGCGGCCAGGAGGTTGAGGCCTCCGGCCCGGCCGCGGTCACATCACTGCCCCCCTCTGGCCCCGGAGGCAACCAGGCACTGCGTGGTTCATACCTTAAAACCGGCTGGCATCTCTTTAAACAATATCCCGGGGGATTCATCGGGTTCACGGCTTTGGTCCTGCTGATCCAAACGGGTTTAGGGTCTCTGCCTAAAGTCGGCTGGACCGTAATGCTTATGCAATATCCCCTCATTTTTGGCTTCGTGGCGGTGAGCGCCAGGCTGATACAGGGTGAACGCCCGCAATTCGGCGAATTTTTTGAGGGCTTTCGATATCTCCCGACCCTCGTCCTGCTGGGCGTAGTGAGCCAGATTTTTATTGTCCTGGGTTTGGTCTTGCTGGTGGTCCCGGGGGTTTATTTGCTGGTGGGCTTTTTCCTGGCCCCCTGGTTCGTCCTGGACCGCAGGGTGGGCTTCTGGGAGGCCATGCACATGAGCCGGCGCGCGGTGCAGCCGCACTGGTTCGAACTCTTTGGACTTTTCCTGTTGATCATCCTCATCAATCTCCTGGGAGCCCTGGCCCTGGTCGTGGGGCTGCTGGTCACCCTGCCCGTCGGTTGGTGCGCCCTCACCGCCTTTTACGCCTCCCTGGTGGGATTTCACTCCGGGCCTGACCCGGTCCGGGGGGAGGCACCCGCCGGCCAGGAAACGGCCGGAGCCCCCGGGAAGGATGCCCTGCCGCAATTTGCGGCAGGGGTGGCTGAGCGGGGCCTCACCCGGAAAAACCCTTGGGCCCCCGTGCTCACCTTGATCGGCCTTATCGTGGTGATCGCCGCATCAGGCATATATTTCTGGAAGGTTTCTCCACCCCCCGCACCCAAAGAGCCCACCGGCAGGCTCACCGAAACCTCCGGAAAGCCGGCTGCCCTCATGACGGCCCAGGGTTATCTGAAAAAAGGCGATCAAACCCGAGACCCTCGCGAACAGATATCATTTTACAGCAAGGCCATTGCCCTGGACCCAAATTACGCCGAGGCTTATAATAGACGCGGCAATGCCTATTACAAAAGGAAGGAGTATGACCTTGCTCTCAATGATTATAGTAAAGCCATAGCCATACGGCATAATTATGTTGATGCTTACAATAATCGGGCGAGATTATATTATCATAATAGAGATTATCAAAATTCATTAAGAGATCTTGAGATAGTAATAGATTTAGATCCACATAGTTATTATCCATATTATAATCGTGGCAGGATTTATTATGCTAAAGAAGACGATGATCAGGCAATAATTAATTTTGACAAGGCAATAGAATTAAATGACGAATATGTATATTCTTATTATAGCCGTGGAAACGCATATTTCAGACAAAAAAATTATGAAGCGGCAATAAATGATTATACTAAAGCAATTGGGTTAGAACCTAAATTTAGCAGTACATACTATAACCGGGGATATGCATATTATTTAAACGAAGACTATGACAAAGCCCTTGTAGACTTTAATAAAGCCATCGACATCAATCCTCATTATGCTAATGCTTATTACCGGCGAGCTATTTTATACAAGAAAACCGGCGCTTATGACAAGGCGCGGGCCGATTACGACAAAGCCACGTCGTTAAATCCCCGATGGCTCGATGCACCATTTCCCTTGCCAGAGGAGAGAGAGGCGACACCATGACCCGCATCATTCAGCTTCTCCTGGCCGTGATGCTGGTGACGGCCTTGATGCCCTTGCCGGCTCGGGCCCTGGTGCCGCTGCCCCCCACGGTCCCTCCGGGGGTTACCCCAAACTGGACCCCGGCCCCGGGGAGCCCGGGCGTGGAATATGCTCCTAACCTCAAAGTTGATCTGTTTCGCCATGGCGGGCGTTATTACTATTGGGTGGCCGCGGGATGGAGAAGCGGGGATACCCCCACCGGCCCCTGGAAACGCGAGATAGAGCCGCCTCCGGCGATTCGCCAGCTTGACCCGGCCCTGTTCAAATCGATTTATAAACCCAGACCCCAGGGGCCTTGATGGGCCTGCTGCAGCCGGGGCCTTGGCCCTCCCGGCCCTCCCGTGCCTCTGGTTAACTCAGGGTTATCCCGGACTTTTTTCTTCCCCGCCCCTTAACGGATTCCCGGAGTGCGAGTCTAAATCTAACAACAGCAGCCACCGCCTGGCCTGGCCGCACCTGCCGGGAGAACCCCTTCAAACCTTGCCGTCGGAGGAATCACTTCATGTTTAAGTCGCCCCATACCTTTGGTACCATCCTGGCTTTATTGGTGACCGGTTTGTTGACCACGGCCTTTCTCCCCGGTGAAAAACCTGACGGGTACGGTAAATCCGGCGCGGCGGACAAGACCCTGTCGCCTTACTTTGTCGTTTTGAGCGACGATCCGAAAGTGGACGCCTTGCCACTGAAAAGCACCAGGGCTGACGTCAAGATCGCCGGCGTGGTGGCCGAAGTTAAGATCACCCAGGTTTACCGCAATGCCGGGAAAAAGGCCCTGGAGGCCATCTACGTGTTCCCCATGTCCACCCGGGCCGCGGTCCATGCCATGCGGATGACCATCGGCGAGCGGGTGGTGGAGGCCCAGATCATGGAGCGGCAAAAGGCCCGTGACACCTATGAGGCTGCCAAGAAGGCAGGCAAGACCACCTCCCTTTTGGAGCAGCAGCGGCCCAATGTCTTCCAGATGAACGTGGCCAATATTCTGCCCGGCGATGAGATCAAGGTGGAACTCAAGTATATGGAACTCCTGATCCCGGAAGACCATGTTTATGAGTTCGTCTACCCCACGGTGGTGGGTCCCCGGTACACCACCAAGACGGCCGAGGGCGCGGTGGATAACGACAAGTGGGTTCAGAACCCTTACCTGCACGAAGGGGAGGCCCCGCCTTATACCTTTGGCCTGAACGTGGAACTCACCAGCGGGGTCCCCATCGCCAGCCTGACCAGCTCCAGCCATGAGGTGGCGATCAAATACTCCGGCAAGACTGCGGCACAGATCAGCCTCAAGGATGAGAAAACCGGCGGCAACAAGGACTTTGTACTGCGGTACACCCTGGCCGGCAGCCAGATCGAAACGGGCCTCCTGCTCTACCCCGGCCAGGAAGAAAACTTTTTCCTCCTGATGATGGAGCCCCCGGCCCGGGTCAAACCCAAAGCCGTCGTACCCCGGGAATATATATTCATCGTCGATGTCTCCGGCTCCATGCACGGCTTTCCCCTGGATACCGCCAAGGCCCTGATGAAAAACGTCATCAAGGACCTGAAGCCCCAGGATTTTCTCAATGTCCTGTTGTTTGCCAGCGGTTCGGCCACGCTTTCCCCCACCGGTTCCCTGCCGGCCAGTGAGGCCAACAAGGAAAAGGCCCTGGCTTTTATTCAGAACCCGCGAGGGGGAGGCGGCACCAATATCGTGCCGGCCCTGACCACGGCGTTCGCCCTGCCCCGGACCCCGGGGGTTTCCCGGATTGTCACGGTGGTCACCGACGGCTACGTGGATGTGGAGCCCCAGGTCTTTCAGCTCATCCGGGACAACCTGGGGACCGCCAACCTCTTTGCTTTCGGCATCGGCACTTCGGTCAACCGCCACCTCATCGAGGGCATGGCCCGGGCCGGGATGGGCGAGCCCTTCGTGGTCCTCAACCCCGGTGCGGCCGCCAAACAGGCCGCCAGATTCAGCCAGTATATCGCCAACCCGGTGCTCACCGACATCAAGGTGGCCTATGAAGGCTTTTCGGCCTCCGAGGTGGAGCCCAAGGCCCTCCCCGACCTCTTCGCCATGCGGCCCCTCACCCTTCTGGGCAAATATCAGGGCAGCGCCACCGGCGCCATTGTGGTGCGGGGCAAAACGGCCAAGGGTCCCTTTGAGCAGCGCCTGGAACTGAAGCAGGCCAAGGCCGGACCCGAAAACGCCGCACTCCGGCTGCTCTGGGCCCGGCAGAGAATCATGAACCTGGTGGATTTCAGCCGGTTTGACCGGAAAAACCAGGAGATGGTGAAAGAGGTCACCGCCCTGGGGCTGAAATACAGCCTCATGACCCCTTACACCTCGTTCGTGGCGGTGGATCAAGTCAAGCGGGCCGACGGCCAGGTGGTTACGGTGAAACAGCCCCTGCCCCTGCCGGAAGGGGTCTCGGACCTGGCCGTGGGTGGCGGGGGGGCAGTTAAAATGGCCATGATGCCGTCCATGATGCCGGCCTCGCCATCCGGGATACTGACCCGGGAAGGGTCCGTGGGATTTATGGGCGGGGGGCGGAAGCCGAAAGCCGGTCCCCATGCCTGGCGGCGTGCCTAAGGTGACGGTCATGGTTAAGGACGTCAAGGTCAAGGGAGGCCTGACCCCCGCCGCGGTACGCCAGGCCCTGGAAGGCGAAGTGGCGACACTGACCCTGTGCTGTCAAGATGCCGCCAAGGCCGGTTTGAAGCTGCCGGCGGAACTTACGGTGAGCTTTACGATCGGTCTTGACGGAAAAATTATCGGCTCTGCCAGCGTCACCCCAAAGGCGACGCTGAAAAGCCTGAAAGACTGCCTGGTGGCGGCCTTTATGGGGATCCAGTTTCCTCAGCCTCAGAAGGCGGCCGTGGCGGTGAGCGTAACCTTAAGTTTAACCGGGAAATAGGGCGTCTTATCAGAAGGTGCAGTCGATAACCATTGCGTATTCAGGTCATGCTGAACGGAGCGCCGTGAAGAATCTCAGCGGCGCTCAGCATGACAACTGTGGTCACTAAGGAGTTTTGCAAGAGCCTCAAGAAATAATCGGCATGGTCGGGGTGGTGAGCCCACCGCCCCGACCATGCCGATTATTAGTTGTTTGACGGCAACCCGGAATTTCGGGAGAGGAGCATCGCGGCCAGAGAAAACTGCCGGTGACGGAGAGGAACGTCTCGGGAATCGGGGAAAAAACAGTGCGGCGGCCTTAAGGAAAGATTGCTCTGTGGTGCTGCCCGGCTGATGCGGTGGCCTGATTCACTCGGAAGCGCTCAATACACCGGTTTTAATCCAACCTAAGAAAGACTGGCGCAGGGTGGAAAAGACTGCTTGCTGTTCAACATGCTTCATCAATGCCAGCCTTTCCTGGAGCGGCAGGGTAAAATAAAAAGGGCTCTCCATACATGCCGCCACCACCTCTTTTCTCCCTGTGCTCTTGTTCATGATCGATCCCTGCCGATTATAAGGATGGGGAAATATTTGGGTTGAGCCTAGAATAATTTGCCCCGCTTACATAACCTATCGGTAAACCCCCTAATTTTCATTAAAAATGTGCTGATTTTGAGGGCGCATGAACCTTACCCTCCCTTTCCTGGCCTTCCGGGCCCCAGTCGCCGGGGACCGCGTCGGTTTCCCGGGTATGGCCCCGGAGTCCCGGCGGCCGGTCTTATGGCAGGGTCCGTACCGGCTTCCCTCCCTTCAACAGGATCAAGGAGGGTTCATCCAGGAGGGCCACCCGGGTTTTTCCCCGGCGGTCAAACAACCCTAAGGCGGCCTTCTGGTCGTTCTTCAACCCCAGAACCACCCGGGGCGTGCCGTTTTTGCCCATCAGATCGAGACTGCGATCACCGTTCTTCCTACTGATCACCTCCAGGGCGGCCTTCTGGCCCTCGCCGTAGAAGGTGAGATGCGGGTCGCCCTGGTTAGTGAGCCCCAACGATATCAGCCGGCTGCCTTTATCGTACAGATTGACGGCCGGGTCGCCGTTCTTCTGCACCTCCAGCTTGAGCCGGATTTTATCTCCAGAATAGAGGGAGACGCCTCGGAAGCCGCCTCGCTCGGCTTTGAGCACCACAGCTTGGGTACTGCGGGAATCGCTCAGTTGCAGGGTGGCGCTCCCCCGGGAGGAAACAGCCAGGTTCATCAGGGGCAGGGCGGCCTTCGGAGCCGAAGAGGGCCAGCCGGGTGGCGCCGTCGGCGTCAATCCCCCACACGCCGCGCTCATGCCCGGCCTGATCCACCAGTTTGAAGGTCTGGGCCTGGAGGAGAGCTGCTGAGGCCGGAGGGGGGGCAGAGGCAGGGGTAGGGGTAGGATGCGGCGCCAACCGGCCTCCGATAAAACCTGCTGCAAGGCCGATTACCGCCGAGATTATCCCCGAAAGCAGGATGCCGCGATGCTGTTGTCCCATGCTCTTTCTCCTTGCGAACCCGGAATGCGGCCAAGGGTTTCAGGTCCTCCGCCTCACCCCGTCTGGCCCCGGTAAGGCTCGCCAAGACCGAACCTCCCCGGGGCTGCCTTGAAGAGACCGGTACCGGGCAGTTTTGCAAAAACAACCCAATTCCCCTGGGGGGGGCCTCAATAAGGGTGGACACCACCATCCGCCCCTGGAGCACCCCCTTTTTTGACGCCCCCTCGGGACCCCGGGGTCAGCTCACCGGACCGTGAGGTTTTCCCCTCCGGGGTGGCCATGTCAAGTCCTCAGGGGAGTCTGACGGAATTTCCGCTCTAGAGATTGCCCCGCCCCGTCCCTACCCCGTCATGGGAAACCCCGCCTCTTTCCAGGCGGCCACTCCCCCTTTGAGGGCCTTGGCGTTGCTGTATCCTTCCTTGATCAAGGCCGCGGCCTGACCGGCCGCGCTGCCTTCTTGGGGTCAGGCGCAATAGAACACGATTTCCCGGTCCCGGGGCAGGGTGGGCCGGAGGGCCCTGAACGCTGACCACGAGATGGCGCCTGCCAACCGGAGCCGCTGAAATTTGGCCTCATCCTCGTAAGCGCAGACCAGGAGGGCTTCCCCTGACCGAAGTTTAGGATAGATCTCCTCCGGGGTGACCCGGGGTACTTCGTTCATGACTTTCTCCTCAGGGCTGATTTATGGGCATGGCCCGGAGTAATTCCCTGTGCCCCAGGCGCGGTGAGCCTAGACGAAGATCAGGTGCCGGCAGGAATCATAGTCCGAGCAGTTATGGCAATGGTCTTGCTGCCGGTCCTGGGCGCAGGCCCGGATGTCGCAACGGGTCAGGCCGCCGGCCTTTTTGCAGCCGGGACATTGGGCCAGTCCCAGGAGCCAGTCCAGGCCCCGGCGAAACTCTACTGTGGAAAACCCCTGCCCTTCCCGCAAACACTGGCGTTGCCAGAACGGCGGCAACCGTTCCATGGAGGTTTTGATCTTGAGGACGGCTGCCTGGAAATCCGGGCTGTATAACTGGCAGTGGTCACAGAGACCGCAATAACTCTCTGGCATGGAAGTCACTCCTTGGGGGAACCCTGCCGCCCCGCACTGGTCCCGGCCCGCCGGCAGGTTCACGGTTTCGTGCCGGGGTTCAGAAAATCCACCGGCAAGATCCGAAACCCTTTGACCGGAGCGGTCTTGGGCAGGTAGTCCTCGGGAATCGTCGTCTGGTTGCCGTCCCGAATAGCGGAGAATGTCGGGGACATGATTTCCACCCCCGCCTCATTAAACCGGTCCTGGATATTTTGATGCAATTCGGACTGGATGAGCAGCAGTTCCTTGACGTTGGCGGTGTAGGCGTTCAGTTCGTAGGTAATGGAATAATCGTTGAGGCTGATCTGGAGCACAAAGGGGCTTGGCTCGGCCAGGATGTCACGGGTGGCCAGGGCCGAGGCGATCAGGAGTTCGTGGACCTTTCTCCAGGGGACGTCATAGCCGATGGTCAGGCTGATATAAAGGATGAGGCCGGACTGCTGCGCCAGGGCGCTCAGGTTGATCATGTGGCTGCCCAGGACCATGGAGTTGGGAATGGTCACTTCCACATTCTTGATAGTGCGGACCCGGGTGATGAGGAGGGTCTTTTCCATCACGTCTCCCATGGTGTCGGCGATTTTCACCCGGTCTCCCACGGTGAAGGGACGCATGTAGGTCAAGGCCACCCCCGCGACGATATTGGCGATGGCCGCGGTGGACCCCAGGGACAAGAGAACGCCGAAGAAAATGGAGACGCCTTGAAAAGCGGGACTGCCGAACCCCGGCAGGTAGGGGGATATCATCACCACCGCCAGAACGACGACCAGGACCCGCAGTAGCTTAAAGGTGGGTTCGGCCCAATCCTGGTGAAACCCGGAGAAGGCAATTTTACCTTTCTGAATCTCGCTAAAAATGAGGCGCAACACCTTCAGGACATAGCGTATGACCACGAAGACCACCGCGATGAACACCACGTTGGGGAGGAAGGAGATCAGCCCCCAGAACAGGCGGTAGATGGGCGCCGTGAGGTAATCCAGATAGCGGGCCACCAGGCCCCGGGTCTGGGGGAAAAACGTGAGAATCAAAGGGATGAAGATGTAGAGGCCGACAACCCACACCACCAGGCGGAGCTTGCGCACCAGCCATTTCAGCGTATCGGTGAGGCGGTCCGCGGATAGCAATTCAAAGGTCTGCAGCCGGATGGGCCGGATGCGGGTGCCCCGCCAGGACTCCAGGGTGGCGTCCAGGCGCCGGAGCAGCCGGTTGCCGATCACGATGAACAGAAAGAGCAGTCCGATGGCCAGCGCCGTGAGCAGAATTCTCCAGGAAAGCGCTTCCGGGTGCCCGCTGCCCAGCACCCCCGAGAAAAAGTGCTGGAATCGGTTGGCGCCGGCTTCAATCATTTCTCTAACCCAGGACATCGCGGCAACTCCTCCCAGTCTCGATCCGGCGGCTTATACTCGTTGCCAGAAGTTTGTTCTTATCCCCTTCACCCTGTCCCTCTCCCCGCTGGTGGAGAGGGGATAAGAGGAAAGAACTTTTGGCAAGCGCTCTCTATAACCCCTAAACCCCGCCGCCTCAGGCCGGCGGCGCCCCCAACTCCGAGGTGCAGTAGGGACAGCGGGTGGCTTTGAGGGAGATGGTGGACCGGCAGAAAGGGCACTCCCGGGTGGTGGGCTCGGCTGCCGGCGCCTCCTTTTCCCGTTTTAGGCGGTTGAGGCCCTTGATCACCAGGAACACGGCCGAGGCGATGATGAGAAAACTGATGATGGTGTTGATAAAGACCCCGAGGTTAAGAGTCACGGCTCCGGCGGCTTTGGCGGCGGCCAGGGAGGCGTAGGGTCCGGCGGCCTTGGCGCCTTCTTTTAACGTGATAAAAAGATTAGAAAAGTCAACATTTCCCAGGAGCAGGCCGATGGGCGGCATCAGGACGTCGTCCACAAAAGACTTGACAATCGCCCCGAAGGCCGCGCCGATGACGATGCCTATGGCCATGTCCATCACGTTGCCCCGCATGACAAATTCTTTGAAGTCCTTAAACATCTCTTGCCCTCCGGTGCTGAGCCCTTGGCTCGATGAGAGGTTTGCAGCAGGGATATTGTCGATGGTGTGCGGTATTGAACCATATCTTCACAGGGAATTAAATAAAAATCTTGGCAATCGCCACCCCCGGGCTCCGGGTGACTCCGGGACTCCGGCCGCGAGTTCCCGGCTACGCCGGATCCAGGAGAGGGACCCGTGGGGACGGCGGCGCGGCCGGTTTCCCCGGAAACCGGTTTCCTGGTCAAAGAATTTCCTCCCGGGGAAAAATGTCGGGGCGGCCCTTGCTTTTTTGTTGAGGGTAATTATTACTGATAGATAAGAATTATCTGGGAATTTAAGGTTAGCCGCCCAGCGGGCGGAGGCCTTCGGATAATAATCCGGAGTGCCGGATAGAACGGGGAACCCCCCCTAAACTAAAGGAAAAAGGAGATTGTTTATGGGTTGTAACTGTAGCTGCGGACACAAGGATGCAAAACCGGCGGCCCCTGAGGCCGAGCAGAAGGCTTATATCTGTCATCAATGCAACACCTTCAAGAATGCTCCCGCCGGGGCGGCCCCGCCGGAATGTTGCGGCAAGAAAATGCAAGAGATGGATTAACCGGCCAACGGGACCGGGCGCAACCCGTCCCGGATGGCGTCGTTTACGACGACGTAACGTAGGGGGATAGGGGCTTTTCCAGCCCCTATCCCGTTTTTGTCAAACCCGGGCCGGTCCCAGGCTTTCGGGATGACGGCCGAGATGATAAACTGTAGGTAGCGTGCATCAACGATGGAGGTTTTGATGTCAAATCCAGAAGAAATGTGGCAGTGCCAGATGACCAACTGCGGCTATATCTATGACCCGGCCCACGGCGACAAGAAGGGCAAGATCCCCAAGGGCACGCGGTTCGAAGATCTGCCGGACGACTGGAAATGCCCGTGCTGCGGCTCGAGCAAGGCCATGTTCAAGCCTCTGGCCGGTCCGGGCTCGGTGGCCGCAGAGGCGGTTAAGTGCTCCCAATGAGCCGGGGCGGCCTGAAAGTTCGGACCAGTGACCGAAATGACTAACGCCCCAACTGATTCCCCGGCCAGGGAACCGGATGCCGCCGGCGGGGATACCGTATTAATTATGCGCCCCTATCCGGTCCGGGTGGGGCAGAAGATCACCATCGAAGCCGGGCCCCGGCGCGGCGATTGGGAGATAATCGGGGTGGGCGAACGGAAGCTCAGACTGCGCTGTCCCATCTCCCACAAGGAACTTGACTGCGACTGGTTTTGCTACGTGGTCACCGAGGCGGCCGGAGTCCCCTGGCCGCATCAACATTAACGCAGCGCCACTTCCCGGCCCGGCGTGCCGGGCCAAACCTGACAGGAGGCCAAGGCCATGACTCAGACTGAAGACAAAAACTATTGGAAGTGCACCAAATGCGGCTTCACCCTCACGCAGCCCTCTCCCCCGGAGCAATGCCCGCAATGCAAGGAACCTGCGAATTTAAGAATGTGAGTTGTTATTTGCCGGAATGCGGCGGGGTAGGCAATATAGATCCGCGCCTTTAGGTTGCGCATGGCGAGTTGATGGCGCTCCCGGCCCGGGATGAAGGACAGCGGCAGGGTGCCCTCTGGGAAACCGGAGGGACCCGGGACAGAGGGGAAAGCGCCAGGCGCCCTCCCCTCAAATCCCGTTAGCCGGCTTGCCCCGCCGGGAGCCGGCCTCAACCTGAGCCCGACCCCCGGCGCCGCCTCCTCTAGAGGAGCGGTTTGATCATTCTCTCGAAATCCTCTTTACTCCGGGCCCCCAGGATTTTGTGGGCAATGTTGCCCTCCTTGTCAATGATGAAGGTGAGGGGCACCAGTTCGACGCCGCCATAGGCTTTGCTCACCGCGTCATTTCCTTCCAGCACCGGATAGGCCAGGTTCAACTGCGTAACGATTTGCTTCAGCTGCGCGGGAGTGGAGGCCAGGCCGATCCCCAGCATCTGGAAACCCTGCCCCTTGAGTTCCTGGGATATTTGGCTCAGATGCGGCATCTCCTGCCGGCACGGCCCGCAAAAAAAGGTAAAGAAGTTGATGAGCACCACTTTGCCCTTAAACTGGCTCAGGCTGTAGGTCTTGCCATCCTGAACGGCTTTCAGGTTGAAGTCCGCGGCGCGGCCTGCGCCCCACCCCGAGGCGGCCGTGGTCACGAGGAAGAGAACCGCCATCAGTACTATCCAGAATCTCGCCAGACCTGACCGGGTCTTTGTTTGCATGCATAGCTCCTTAGTCTGAATTGATCGTTATTTTTGCTGGTAATAATATAGGTCCGAAAAATTCCGGTGCCACTCTTTGTTTATTATTTAATTTATGCAGTCGCCTCCACCAGGCTGTCTCCGGCCGGCCCCCGGGGGCCTGAAGCGGGTCCGCTCTCATGTCGATGTGGCCCGTCATCCGCCTTTTTTGCGGTTCCTTGAGAATCCTGGTAAAATCAGCCATCATTCCAGGAAGATCGCCACTTCCCGCGGATGAACCAAACTGGTTGGATCAAGCACGGATGAGTTGACCAGGGTCACCCTTTCGAGGAAGTCATGATGTTTCCCGCACCCATCATTGCACCCCCTATTCGGAGTGTCCGGCATGCATAGATTTCTCGTCGCCTGGTCCAGTTCTCTGCGCTTTTTGCAGCTTACCATTTTTATCCTGTTCTTCTTATTGATCATGCCGTTGCTCTCCGGCCACCCGTTCATCATCGTCTGCTTCCATCTCCTGCTCCTGAATGCCTTGCTGGTATCTCTATCGGCCAGCGACCGCCTTCCCCGGCTTCGCCTGGTGCTGGTGATGTTCTGGTTGCTCGGGCTGGCCCTCTATTTTAAGGCCACCCTGTTCCCGGGATCGGGGCCTTTCGGCCTGGCCCTGTTTCTGGGCGCCGCCTTTTACCTGTTGTTTCTGATGGGCTGCACCGCCGCCATCCTGATTTATGTCTTTAAAAGCCCCCGGATCACCCTGGACACCATCTTCGCGGCAGTGGTGGCCTATTTCTTCCTCAGCATCATCTTTGCCATCATCTTCACCATGATGTCTGCCTTTAACCCCCACTATTTCAACATACCGGCGTCGGTAACCCCGGGCCAATTCCATCTCTTGACGAATGAAATGATCTATTTCAGCCTGATCACCATCGTGGGCGTGGGTTATGGCGACATTCTGCCCCTGCTGCCCTTTTCCCGCATGCTGGCCGCGGTGGAGGCGGTGGTGGGCCACTTCTATATGGCGGTGCTCATCGGCTGGCTGGTGGGCATGTTCATTTCCCAGGCGTTGCGTCCCGGTTCGGAGCCGAAGGCCCCGGAAAGTCAGGAATCTCCGGAAGGCTGAGGGAGTTACCCCAGGACGGGCCGGAAGCTGAGGGGGTTCATACCTTCAGGGAAACCGCCTCCCGGTCCCCGGCCTCACCCCCTGGCGCCTCGGCGCCGGAGGCGATGCGGAGACGGGTCCCCTCCGGCTCCAGGAAACCTTCCTTGATCAGCCGGCGAATGAGCCCGGTGGTCCGGGCCGGGCTTTTCCCCACGGCCTCGACCAGTTCCTCCACGGAGAGCGCCGGGGACCCGAGGAGGGCCTTGAGGATCAGGCCCCGGATCTGGCGGTCGGAATCGGCAAAAGGGGCCTGGCGCTGGTGATGGGCGCTCCTCCGGTTGGGATTGGGGGCGGCGCGCTTGAGCATGGCGCCGTAGTCCATGAGGGCATAGTACCAGGGGCGCGGCTGCTTGCGGTCCAGGGTCTGGTCCACCAGGGGCAGGATCTCCCGGTCCCTGACCTCGCTTTGCCCCGGAAAGAAGCAGTGGAGAAAAACCCGGCGAATGTTGGTCTCGATGAACACCGCCGGCTGGTTGAAGGCAAACGCGGCCAGGGCCCCGGCGGTGGCCGCGCCGATGCCGGGAAAGGTGCGGAGGGTTTCCACCGAGGCCGGGAGGCGCCCGTTAAACTCCGTCACCAAGAGGCGGGCGATGCGCTGCAAGGCCAGGGCGCGGCGGTTGTACCCCAGTCCCTGCCACCCGGCCATGATGTCCCGCAGGGGGGCCCGGGCCAGGGACCACACGTCGGGGAAGGCGTTAAGAAAGGGCTCATACTTGAGGGCCACGCGTTCCACCTGGGTCTGCTGCAGCATGATTTCCGAGACGAGGATGTGATAGGGGTCGGTTGTGGTCCGCCAGGGCATCTGCCGCCCCTGTTCATGAAAAAAGCGGTAGAGGTGCCGGCGAAATCGGTGGACGGCGGCGGGGGTGAGGCGGCCCGCTTCAAGGGTTTCGGCAAATGGCTCCACGCCTGACTCTCCCCGGTGAGGCTGGTTGGGACAATGGCCCGGCCGCCAAAGACCCGGCGACTCTCTTAGGGATGATACCTCAGTTCAGCCGGCAGGAAAAGGGCCCGGCACATTGCCAGGACTAAAGGGTTATAGCGTTTGCCAAAAGTATTTTCCGATGGCGGCATCATGCTAAATCCCCCCTACCCCCCCTTTAATAAAGGGGGGAACTATAAGGAATTGCAGCTAAAGTCCCCCTTTGAAAAAGGGGGATTCAGGGGGATTTAGGAATCTCCAGGTGGAAAGAATTTATGGCAAACGCTCTATGTTCCACCACTTATCAGGCGGCCCCCCCTGGCCGCCAGGGCCGGGCTTCCCGGGGGCGGCAGGCCGGCGGTTGCCCCAGGACTGCCTCAGGCCGGGCCCCGAGTCTTGGCCTGATCCTCAGGGGAGCCGGACTGGTCTTCCCATTGACAGGGACCGTTCTTATGGACGAGTCTTTCGAGCCTGGCACAATAAAGCGCCGCAAAGGTCCTGCAGGACCCGGAGCCGTCAACCGCCTCACTCTGGGGAAATGAGGCATGCTCACAAGATAAGTCACACCACTTCACGGCGTCCCTTCCTTCCTGCCGTTGATTTATCCGTATCATCGATTAAAAATCAAGTTTTTTCCCCATTATCGATGTAACCTCCGCTCATAGAAAAGTTGCGGTCAAAAAACCTATGAATATGCATGTCATTCTGAGGGAGCGGCGCGACCGAAGCATCTCATAACTACGCAAAATAGAGGATTCTTCTCTCGGCTTAGGATGACCAAATGGCTTGACGCCGGGCTCTCAAGGCGCCTTGACCGACCCAGGCCATCGACCAGCCGGTGGGGTCGCCGGTCACCGCAGCAGGATCACGTGGCCGCGCCAAGCCGGACGGGATTTTGTCGCTTTTTTCTCTCCCAGGTTGTAGAATACCCGAGATATGGTTACAATGTTAACCAAGCTTCAGAAGAAGGCCCTTGATAAACGGCCTTAAACCACCGCGGATCACCATTTCGCCCATGATGAGACCGACTGACCGCCCCCAGAGTTCAATGCTCCTGCGCCTGATCAATGCCGCTGGCCACCGGTTTGTGAAGAATGGCTATCAATGGCTGAGCCTGGATGCAAAGGTTCTGCTGCAAAAGGCCTGCAGCCAGACCGGCCTGGACGACTACGGGGACGACTCGTTTCGGGAAGGTTTACGGGTTCTGTTACAGTCCTATGAACAGGACGCGGAGTTGAGCTTCGTTGGCCGTCTTTGCGTCAACAACGACGCGGTGCGGTTGTTAAGCAACCGGCTGCGGTTGGTGGAGGACCGCCGGCGCCACCCGGGCATTGCGGCTGAAGTCATCCGGCGGCCGCTGTTCATCACCGGGCTGCCCCGGAGTGGCACGACCTTTTTGCACGCCCTGCTGGCCCAGGACCCGGCCCATCGCGCCCCCCAGGTTTGGGAAGTGATGCACCCTTCCCCCCGCCCGAAACGGCGTCCTACGCCACCGACCGGCGCATCGCCACTACGGCCCGGCAGCTCAAGTTTGCCGACATCCTGATGCCGGATTTCAAAAAGGTGCACCTGATCGGGGCCAGGCTCCCCCAAGAGTGCATTGCCATTACCAGCCACGACTTTCGCAGTTATTCCTTCGAAACCATGGCGGCGGTGCATTCCTACCGGGCCTGGCACGACCGCCAGGACAAGCGCCCCGAATACGAGTTTCACCGGCAATTTCTGCAACACCTGCAGTGGCGCTGCCCCGGCCAAAGGTGGGTCCTCAAGGCGCCCGGCCACCTGCTGGCCCTGGAGGCCCTGTTGCAGGTCTACCCCGATGCCTGCGTCCTGATGACGCATCGCGACCCCCTCAAGGTCCTGGGTTCATGCGCCAGCTTCACCGAGGTATTGCGGAGTGCCTTCAGCGACCGGGTCAATAAGGTGTCGATGGCCCGGCAGGTGTCGGAACGTTGGGAAGAAGGCGCTGGGCTGGCGGTAAAGTACCGGCAGGCGGGGAACTTGCGGCAACAGGTGCTTGACATCCAGTACTTGGAACTGGTGCGGGACCCCATGTCCATGGTGCAGCGCATTTATGCACACTTCGACCTGGAGCTGACCAGTGCCGCGGCAACGGCCATGCAGCGGTTCCTGGCGGAGCACCCCAAGGACAAAGGCGGGATGCACCGCTATTCCCTGGAAAAATTCGGGTTAGACCCCGAGGTACAGAGACGTCGCTTTCAATTTTATCTGGATTGTTTCGGCATCGAGCCGGAAGGCTGGTGACCTGGCAGGCCGGCAGGGCGCTTCCCGGAAAGATCCGGAAGTTGGCCGCTGACGGTAGCCGGATGAGACCCCGGCGAAATTAATCGGCGTCGCCGGTCAGACAAGAAAAAAGCGACCTGGCGGCCGCTTTCCCGTTCAGTCCGGTTGGGACGGACCGGCCGGAAGGTCGGTTTCGACCGAATCGGTTTCGCCCAGGCTTTCCATCCCTTCCTCAGTTCCTTCCTCAGACGTCCCCGGCATTTCCTCTTCGGAAAGCGTGATGATTTTGCCCTGGCGACGTTTCATCTTGTCGTCGTTCTTCTGTTTTCGGGCTATTTCTTTGGCGCGCTTTTGCCAGCCATAACGATTTCGGGCCAAAATTTCCCCTCCCTGGAGCTCAAAATGCCAGAACTCCGGTAGTCCGGAGACCGCCGGAGTTCTGTCCCTCAGGCTTTGCGACCTAAAGTTTTACCACGTTTTGGGCCTGAGCCCCCTTGGGACCCTGAACCACCTCAAACTCCACTTCCTGGTCTTCCGCCAGGGAGCGGAAGCCGTCGCCCTGGATGGCGCTGTGATGCACAAATACATCCGGACCGCTCTCCCGGGTGATAAAGCCAAAGCCCTTGGAGTCATTAAACCATTTTACTCTGCCAGTTTCCTTCATTGCTGAAAAACCTCCTACTCATGGTGCAGCGAATAACCTGCTAAAAAAGCAGGGAGCCAGCAGTCAGGCAAAAAAAACCGGCCAGGGAATTAGCATCCCCGTCCGATAGTTGTCCAGGACTTTTGGCCCTGCCTTCAGTCTGACATGCTAAACTATGATATATATTACCATTGATTTGGCTGCTGTCAAGCTTAATTACCAACCGGCTGGAAAATCCTGTGCCATCAGTCCCACGTCCGCTGCCGCAAAATTACGGATTGCCCTGGAGGGGCAAACCGGTGGGCCAGGCGATGCTGAATTTGCCCGCCGCCCACCGAATCAACCGGAAAAATTGACTCCGCCTATGACTCCACTTGCAAGAAGACCGTCACGTCGGTGCCTTGATGTGGTTCGCTTTCTACTCTCATCTCTCCCTGGTGGGCCTTGATAATGGTCTGGGAAATGGCCAACCCCAGCCCGCTGCCCTTGGGCTTGGTGGAATAAAAGGGCTGGAAAATCTTATCCACGATGTCGGGAGGAATGCCCTCGCCACTATCACTGATCCGCACCAGGGCCCGGTCGTTATCCCATGCGCTGGTGAAGGTCAATGTACCCCCGGCCGGCATAGCTTCGATGCCATTTTTGGCGATATTTAAAAGCACCTGGCGCAAAAGGAGCGGATCGAACTGGATCTGAGGAAGGTTGGCGTCCAGATGCATCGCTAATTTTACTTGATTGTCCGGGAGACCTGCTTCCAATTTGAGGCACATTTCCCGGATCAGGGAATTGAGATCTATGGGACACTTTCTGGGCTCCGATAACTTTGCGAAGCTTCCCACCTCGGCTAAAAATTCCTCCAAACGGCGAATTTCCTCGACGATGATGCGGAGTTTTTCGATATTCTTGGGGGAGTCCCCTTGGGAAGCCCTCAGAACCTGACCGGCCATCCCGCCAATAACCATCAAGGGATTTTTGACCTCGTGGCTGATATGGGCCGCCATTTGGCCCAGGGCAGCCAGGCGCTCCGATTGCAGAAGCTTTTCCTGCAGATGCCGGCGCTCTCGCAGGTCCCGGAAAAACCCCACCGTGGTCACCTCTTGATCGTCTCCATGAATCAGACTGGCAGAAAGTTCCACGGGAATGTGCTCTCCGGTTTTGCTGAGCCCCATGGTCTCATAATGGATCAAGGAGCCCCTGCCGCCATATTCCGCACCGGCTATTTCAGTCCTGATTGCTCGGACGACGCCGGGAGGGTAGAGTCGAGCTACCTTGATCTTGCCGACCACCTCATCGCGGCGATAGCCCAGAATTCTTTCGGCCCCTTCATTAAAAATGATAATGTTGCCGAGCCGATCGTTAGCAATAATGCCGTCGTTGGAGGTCTGGATCAGCTTGGTTTGAAATTCGAGCATCCGCTGGACTTCCGCGGCCAGGGTCTGTTTTTCCTCACAGGTGTTGGCGTTACGGAAAGCGAAGGCGATTTCTTCGGCAATCGATTCGAGGAGCAGGCGGTCGTCTTCATAAAACGGCTCGTCGCCAGCCTTATTCAGGACCTCCAAGACGCCGACCTTTTCATTCCCGGCCACCAGGGGAATGGCCACCAGGTTTTTCGTCTGGAAACCCGAGGCCGAATCAAACTTACCATAAAACCGGCGGTCTTGTTGAACATCGTTGAAAATGGCAGATCTTTGGGTTTGAAAGACATACCCCGCCAGTCCCTGATCAACGGGAAAGGTGACATCCAACAGAACCGGCTTGGCAGGTCCTTCCACCCCGTAGAAGCGAAAGTTCTGCTTCTCCGCATCGAGGAGCAGCACCGAGGCTGCTTCTGCGGCAACGGCGGCCATGCAGGAGTACAAAACGGCCTCGATAACCTCATGGAGGTTCATCGTCTGAGCAATCTTGGAACTCACCGCCAGGTAAGTCTCGAGATGAGCGATCTTCTGGTCATAGGCCAGCCGGTCAAGAAATTGGGCGAGGGCATAGGCCAGCAAGCCGGTGATCTTCTCCATGAGAATCTGCCGGGGCAGCTTTTCCGGCCCAGGCAGCACGATGCCGAAAAACCCCAGCTTTTTGGTGTTGCACTTCAGAGGAAACAGGGCCAGACAGGCAGCCTCCTGGGGGGATAGAGGGACGATTCTCGGGAGGGCCTCGTCCTGGATCGGAATGTGCTGAAATTGCTCGATGCACATGCCCTTTATCAAGGGCAGGGTGTCGGTCTGAATCCCCGCGTGGAAAAGGAAGTGAGAGGGGGGGGTAAGTTCTTCAAGGCAAAGGAGGGCACCAGTAGCTCCCAGCTCCCGCACCAACAGGGGGAGGGCTCTCTGGGCCAGCCCGGCAAGGTCTTCAGCCTGGACGGCAATTTCAGTCAGTTCTAAAATATAGGCGGCTTCCCCAGCGGTAACCTGATCTCGGGATTCACGGTCAGACATGGCAGGCCTCTAAAATAGGTGAGTTGTTTTTATATCATTTTTTCCCAGGGACTCCCCCCATTACCCTTAGAGAAGGGCAACTTGCAGAATGGATGGCGTGGGCCGGCTCCTCTCCAGGGGAACTGATCTTGCAGCTCAGAATTCCCCCTCTCCCTGCATCATATCAAATATTTTCCAGATTTTTCAATAAGCTTTGGCTTTGGCACGATAGGTGCTAGTTAATAACCTAAGAATTATGGCCTGGCGCCCCACCGGAACCGGGATTCCCGAATCGGTTGGGCTGGTCTGCTCCCCGAAACGTAACTGATGGATCTGCTTGGGGGCAGTTGAATTTTCCAGGAAAGTTTCGTGGTTACAAGGTCCAGGCTGCCGTTGAGCCGGGAGCTAATAGGTTGATTTTTATCTTGAGAATCAGTAAAATGGATTATAAATAATTTTAGTTAGAGGCAGGCAATCATGAATCTCCGGGGATGGCTCATCATAACAATCGTGGTTACCGTGTTGATCTCAGGGTGCGCCATTCCGAAAGTCACGACCCAGCAACAAGCCATGGCCCATTTTGCAGCTCAGGATAAGAAAAATAACTTAAACCAACAGATTGCCAATCTGGGAGCGTTAGCCGCGGTCAAAAGTCCTCAGGACTATGAACTGGGGGCCGAGGATCTCTTGGATATAGGCGTATTTGGACAACAAGATCTGCAGCGCCAGGTCCGGGTCAATGGCAATGGGGAAATTAGTATGCCCCTTGTGGGTCCGGTGAAGGTAAGCGGACTGACCCCCCGAAAATTGGAAAAACGCCTGGAGGAACTGTATGGGGCCCAATATCTCAGGAACCCCCAGGTCAGCGTTTTTGTCAAAGAATACCGTCACGAGCGGGTAGCCTTAACCGGCGCTCTCAAGAAACCCGGTTTCTACGAAATAATCGGACCACGGACGCTCCTGGAGATGTTGGCCACGGCCGAAGGTCTGGACGAGAAGGCCGGCGATCGGGTCCAGATCATCCGCACGAAAGGGGCTAAGAAAGAGACGCCGGGAGCCAACCTGGCCGGGGTCTCGCGACCCTTTTCCCCTAATAGCGAAACCATTGTTATTGACCTGAAACAGCTCGCCAGTCAGGGGAAGCCCAATATTGTCATTCAGCCAGGAGACGTCATTAATGTGCCCTTTGCCGGCCTGGCCTATGTATTGGGTTCCGTCACCAGGCCGGGCAGTGTGCCGGTCAAGAACAATTTGACGGTTTCCCAGGCCATCGCGGTGGCCGGGAGTACGGTGGCAGGTCTTGCCAAGCCTCAAAATACCACCATCTTGCGCATGGATGACCAAGGGCAGCCCGTCACCATCCCCGTCAACCTCAACGCCATCATGGCCAAGGAAGAGCCGGACATCGTTCTTCAAGAACAAGATGTGGTTTTCGTGCCCGAAAGTACTATCAGAAGGTTCATAATAGATTTTAAAAATTTAGTCGGCGGCGGGATGTCGGTTGGCTATAGCGTTATTTAAGGATGAATCTTACCTCTAGAGTCCGTTCCAGACTTGTCCTGGTGAGAAATTAAGAAAAAGGCAGGGTATGGATGCCCATCTCCTTTAAAGCAAAGATCTCGGTGCCCAAGCAGGTACTGGTCCGCACTTTCCAAAATGAATCCGTGCTCCTTAATCTCGACAGCGAGAGCTATCATGGCCTGGACGATGTCGGAACCCGCATGTGGCAGGCGCTCAGCCAAGCCGCCAACATTCAAGCGGCGTACGAATCCCTGCTGTCTGAATATGCGGTGGATGCTGCAACTTTGCAGAAGGACCTGGAAGCCTTTATTGAAAACATGGTAGAACGTGGCTTGGTGGAAGTTATTGACAACTAAGTTGCGTAAGGTGCAGCAGCTCTCCTGGTCCGAGCGCCGGCTGCTCCTCGAGGCCTTCCTGGTATTGCCCCTGGTAGCCCTGGGGGTGCGAGTCTTCGGCCTTCGACCCATCCAGACCATCCTGGCCAATCCCCGTCGTCTCGACCACAACCTGGATGAAGATTCCGGCAAGCTGCTCCTGCCTCGAGCTTGCGCCATTGCCCGGATTGTGGGAATCGCGGCCCGGCATACGCTTGGCCGGCCCCAATGTCTCACCCAGTCTCTGGTCCTCTGGTGGTTCCTGCGACGCCAGCAGATCGACGGCGATTTGCGTATCGGGGTGCAACCCAAAGGCGATCAACTGGAGGCCCACGCCTGGGTGACATTCCAGGGCGTGGTGCTCAACGATGGGGACGATGTCCACCTCCGATTTGCCCCCTTTGCCAAACCGATTATCCCCGGGCCGAGATAATCGGGCCGCACCGGTGGCGCAGGTTTCCCAACTTCCAGCCTCGAAAAAGCTTCCCATAATGAGGACTTAGCTGATGAAAGGCCCCGGAGGCCGCTCTGGCCTTGTCCCGGCAGCTGATATCCACCTGATGGAAAATCATGACGAGGCCTAGCGGATCTGGAGCCGAATGGAAGTGCGCCGCAGGGTAATGGTCCTTAGCGCACCCCGATCATCGAGCCTCCGGATCCCTACGCCTATCGGGGCCGGGGAATGATTGCGGCGCGCCGGAAGAATTGGCCAGAAGCTGAAACATGCTGTCAACGATCTTTAACTCTCCATAATAAGATTGGGGAAACGCCGCGACTCCCGGGCAAGATGCTCAGCAGGGGCGCCGCCAGGAAGCCATCGCCGCCTAGGAGCGATCCTGGCAACTGACCCTCGCGGGCCCAAAGCCTCTCACGGCGCCCAGTTGGCGCAATCCTGAGGAATCCCCCCCGGTTAAACCCGGACTCATCTCCTCCTGGCCCGG
>CAVXZU010000002.1:0-9640 GCA_963766185.1 uncultured delta proteobacterium
ACCCTGCCAGATGTGCCAGGCGGCCAGGGCCGCGCCCAGGGCGCCGCCGGCGTCCCCCGCCGCGGGCTGGATCCAGATGTCTTTGAAGGTGCCCCGGCGGATCAACTTGCCGTTGGCCACGCAGTTCAAGGCGACCCCGCCGGCCATCACCAGGTAGTCGGCCCCGGTGAGCTTCTTGGCGGTCTCCGCCAGGCGCAGCACGATCTCTTCCGTGGCCTGCTGGACGGCCAGGGCCAGGTTCATGTGCCGCTGGTCCAGCAAGGTCTCCCGGGGCCGGCGCGGCACCCCGAACAGGGATTCCCACTTGTCGTCCCGGCACATGGTGAGGCCGGTGGCGAAGTCGAAATATTCCATGTTGAGCAGCAGCGACCCGTCTTCCCTGAGGTCCACCAGCTCTTCCAGGATCAGGGACTTGAAGCGCTGCACCTGCTCGCCCTCGGGGTTGCCGTAGGGGGCCAGCCCCATGAGCTTGTATTCGCCGCTGTTGACCTTGAAACCGGTGTAGTAGGTGAAGGCCGAATAGAGCAGGCCCAGGGAGTGGGGAAAATGGAGCTCCCGCAGGATGGTGAGCTCCCGGCCCCGGCCGAACCCGATGGTGGAGGTGGCCCACTCCCCCACCCCATCCACCGTCAGGATGGCGGCCTCGGGGAAGGGCGACGGATAAAACGCCGAGGCGGCGTGGGACAGGTGGTGCTCCGGAAAGAGGACCGGGGGATTGCCGTCCCCCACCTTGGCCAGTTCTTCCTTGAGCATGGTGCGCATCATCAGCTTTTCTTTGATCCACACCGGCATGGCCGACAGGAAGCTCCGAAGCCCCCGGGGGGCAAACCCGTGGTAGGTCTCCAGCAGGCGCTCGAACTTGAGGTAGGGCTTGTCATAGAAAGCCACGGCCGCCAGGTCGGAGAGCGCCAGGCCCGACTCCGCCATGACATAGGCCAGGGCGTTGGCCGGGAAGGCCGGGTCGTGCTTCTTGCGGGTGAACCGCTCCTCCTGGGCCGCGGCGATGATCTGCCCGTCCACCAGGAGGGCCGCGGCGCTGTCGTGATAAAAAGCCGAGAGGCCGAGAATCGCTTCGGACACCCTGTTATCCCCTTAAAAAATGGTGTAGATGAAGGGGGCGATGGCCGACCCGCTGGCGAAGATCATCAAGGCCCCGAAAAACAAGAGCGTCAAAATGATGGGCAGCAGCCAAAATTTTTTCCTCACCTTGAGGAAGCCCCACAAATCCCTGAAAAAATCCATGGTACCACTCCTTGCGCCCGGCTTTACGACTGCTCCATGCCGCGCTTTGCTTAATTCTTTCGCCGCATCGCCCCGTTTTGAGGTGCCACGGCGGCATGGGGGAAACCCCCGGCCGGGGACGATTAAACCCGCCCCGATGCTTTCTCTCAATAGGGGTTCGCCATATCTTTCCCCTGGACGGGTCCCTCCCGCACCACGAATACCGAATCCTGGCCCTGTTTCCACTTCTTCAATTGCAGGGCATCGGCTCCGGCCCAGCGGCGGATAACCCCGATGGGGGTCACGATCAGGAAAAACACCACCGTCAGGAGCACCCGGGAAACCACGCTGCTCAGAAGATGGGAGAGGCCGAACCAGAGCCCGGCCAGGGGCTTAAAGGCCTTGGGCCAGGCCATGGTGATGATGAGCAGCACCAGGCTTACGGGCAGAAACTTGGGAAACTTGCCCCAATATCCCAGGAGCAGGCAAATCAACACCATGGCCATCCCGGTATCTTTGGCTTGCTCCGGGGTGGACTTCAGCCACCAGGATTTCGGGTTGGCATCTTTCAGTTTTTCTGTCGCCATGCTTCTCCTCTGCCTGGATTATTCCCAATTTTTAATTTTATCATGAATAGGCTTTTTTTTCCGCAATATTTGAGGGAGGCTCAGGGGGACCCGCTATCCGGGAGTTGGGGGTTTGTGCTGATCAATGCCATGGTTCACGGCTGAGGCAATCGCTTTTTCTAGAAGTCATTTCAAAACCGATTTTAAGCGTCATGTTGCCTCAACCAGAGGAGCTTAAGCTGGGAAAGAATCATCCCCCTTTTCTAAAGGGGGGCAGGGGGGATTTAATAAGCGCCTGATAATCCCCCTAAATCCCCCTTTAAACAAGGGGGACTTAAAACTCCCGTTCCCATCCCTCCATCGGTTGAGAGAAAATCTTTGCAGCGTAAGATAGGTTTTACAATAGGTTCTGAGCTTCCCTGCCACCGCATTCCCTGCCGAGGGCTATTTGTTGCCGGGGCAGGTTTCAACGTGAAAAAGAACCGCAACAGCAGACGAATATCCCCAACGTAGTCAGACGGAGGGCGCCTCTCACGCGCCATCGTTCGGTGCCTAGCGCGTTTGCCAAAAGTATTTTCCGATGGGGCATCATTCTAACCCCCCTACCCCCCCTGGAGCAAATGGTTGAACTATAAGGAATTGCTTCCAAAGCTCCCCTTTGACCAAGGGGGATTTAGGGGGATTTACGAATCTCCCAGTGGAAAGAATTTATGGCAAACGCTATAAGACTCACCCTACGGGTTCTCAATCCCTCTCCTCTCAAGGGGGTATAGGTAAAATAGCTTATAATTTTAATAGGATACTTAAATATGGCGTATGAACAAGGTATCTAATACCCGCCTTTTAGCAATAAGCTTGCCGGACACTACTGGGGATCGGGGGGATTTTTCGTGTCCGGCCGTGCGCCACCGTCGGCCCTTACCCGTTAAGCCTTCGCCGCCGCCTTGCTTGCGGCCCGGCCTTCCCCTCCCGCCGGTTTCCTGGCATAATAGCAACCAAACTTCAGAGAAAATGCGTGAAATTCTCTGGTCATATCCGAAGACGGAAGGAGGCACCATGAGCAACATGATCCCCGATCTGGAAGGCTATTTCCGGGGCCTGGCGCCGGACAGCGATGCCCTGCTCCGGGAGTTGGAAGCCGAGGCCACCCGCGAGTCCATCCCCATTGTCGGCCCCGTGGTGGGAGAACTCCTCTTCGTCCTGGCCCGGGCCACCGGGGCGAAAAATATCCTGGAATTGGGCACCGCCACCGGGTATTCCGGCATCTTTCTGGGCCGGGCCTGCGCCGGGATCGAGGGCCGGGTGGTCTCCCTGGAATTGGATGAGGCCATGGCCCAACGGGCCCGGGGCAACTTCGCCCGGGCCGGGCTCACCGGGGTGGTGGAGGTCCGGGTGGGGGAGGCCCTGAAGCTGATGGCCGAGATGTCCGAAACCTTCGACCTGGTCTTTCTGGACATCGACAAGGAATCCTACCTGCCGGCCCTGTCCCTGTGCCGGCGGCTCCTGCGCTCGGGCGGCCTCCTGGTGGCGGACAACGTCGGGTTTTCCGGGGCGGCGGATTTCAACCGGGAACTTTTGGAAAACCCCGCCTGGCGCGCCGTCCACCTCCTGACCTTCCTGCCCCGCCACTCCCCGGAGCACGACGGCCTGGCCCTGGCGGTCAAGGAGGCGCGGTCGGGCAAGCTCTGGTAGATGGAGGGTAGGGGCGCACCTGCGTGTGCGCCCTCATGGGGGGACACCCAGGTCCCCCCCTACGGAAAAATGTCCCTTGGGCGCTTGTTTCCATAACTGGCGGGTGCCGGCCACGGGCCCCCCATGTCTTCCGCCCCCTACTGCGGCGCAATAATCCCCTTCAACCGCGCCGCAATGATCTGCGCCGCCAACTGTGACCCGGCGTCATTGAAGTGGACCAGGTCATACAGGTATTTCTTGTCCGAGGGCACTTCCCGGGCCAGGTCGATGACCATGACCTGATTTTTCCGGCCCACTTCCCGGATGGTGTCGTTGAAGGCGTCATACACCTCTTTGAATTTCTGATAACTGATGCCGGTCTCCTGGCCGTACCGGCCGATGTAGGTCGCCACCACCGGGTCCGGGTGGGCCGTGATCCGGTTGGCCTGGGTCATGAGCACCGGCACGATGCCCCAGGCCTTGCAGGTACAGACAATCGTCTGGAGGTCGGCGGCAAAATCGTGCACCATTTTGGCCTGGTCGACGACCAGCTTTTTGCCCCGGGAGCTCGAAAATTCGTCCTCCGTCGGCCTGAACAGGCTCTTCTTCATGGTCTTATAGGCGTAGTTGAGATTGGGGATAAAAATTTCTTTCAGGAGTTTGCCCACCAGCGGCCGCTTTTTCAGGGTCTCTAGGGGCGACCGGGCCTTATTCTTATTCCAGTAGGTCCCTTCATACAGGAGGGTGCTCAGATCGTTGATGTTCTCCATGAAGACCACGACGTCGGGTTTCAGGGGGATCACCTTGTTGATCAGGATGTCGATGGCGTTCAGGCTGTTGTTGCCCGACATCCCGCCGTTGTAGGAATTGATCTTGTCCCCCGTCTCCCGCTCCAGGATCTGCCCCGCCACGTAAGGCATCCGGTGGTCCTCATCCACAAACATGCACTCGGTGGTGGACCCGCCCAGGAACACGATGACCTTATCGGGCCGCGCATATTTCCGCGACGGGGCGACAAAGCCGTTATTATCTATGGTAAACCGGTACTTCTTGGTGAAGACATTGTCGGTGAAGGGCAGGTGATTCCGGGGAAAGCTGAGCAGCAGGCTGGTGCCGGGGCGGTATTCCTTTAACTTGACATATCTTCTTTCCACTTCCGCCTCGAGGAAAATCCCGTGCTGGCGGTTGTTGAATTCCAGGAATTTCTCCGCCGCGAAGACTATGGCCAGGATGACAATCAGGGTAACCGCCGCCAGGGTTTTCTTGGGATGGCGCTGAAACCAGTTTGCCGCGGTATCGTTTCGGTGGTCCGTCATGAGTGACTATTCCAGAAAATTTTCGGCCGCGCCGGGAGGTGCGGATACCGTTTCATTGCCTTAATTGGGCCCGGGGACGCGCCTGAGCCGGAATTTGGCATTATGACGCTTCAAAATGAATCTGGCAATGCCAGTGGTGTTTTTCTCTCCCCTTTAAAAAAGGGGGACTCAAAACCCCTGCCCTGCAAATAGGGTTTGTTCATACGCTGGACCGGCGGCAACCCCTCCGGACCGGCCGCGCCCAAGCCTAAAAAGATGATAAAGCATGAACCCGGGCATGGCAATCACTTTCACGGCCCCGGGCAGTTCGTCTGCCCCCGGGGCGGGTGTCCCGACCCGGAGGGCCAGGGTGCGCTCCGGCCGGAATTTTAGCCCCGGCCGCCCACGTAAGGCGACTTTATCTCACCGCCGGCGGCAATATCTGGTATATAGAAGAGGTTTCGGCAAGCTCCCGCCTCGGGGGCTCCGGGCTTATAAAAAACCAACCCGAAGGCCGGCATCGACCCCTTGATACTCGATAGCAGCCATAGCCCGCCCGATCCCGGAGAGGCCCCGCCTCCCCGTATCCTCCAGAAGTTTGCCTACCTGCTCAGCGCCCGCTGGGTCCGGGAAGCCTTGCAGACCGTTTTCCTCATCTATCTGGCCCGGGTCAGCTCCACCACCTACGGGGAGTTTATGCTGGCCATCGGCTTGGGCGGCATCCTCCTGTTAGTGGCGGAATTCGGTCTCAACCTGCCCCTGGTCACCCTCCTGGGCCAAAAGGACGGGGACCCGGACGCCGCCCTGACCCAGGTGTCCCTCCTCAAGGGGGGCCTGCTGGTCCTGGCCCTCGTGGGGGTAGTGGGCTTCATGGAGTGGCAGGACTACTCCCCAGCCCTCAAGCGCCTCATGTTTATGCTCAGCGCCGGGGTGGGGCTGGAAGCCCTGTCCAACTCTTTTTTTGTGGCCCTCCAGGTCCGGGGCCGCCAGGACCTCCAGGGCAAGATCAAGGCCCTGGCCGCCGGCCTGGGCTTCGGCTATGGCCTCATCGCCCTGGCCCTGGGAGCCCCCCCCCTGGCAGTGGCCGCCTTTAAGATCATCGAGAGTCTGGTCAACCTGGGAGGCAGCTTCATCATGGTGCGCACCCGGGCCCGCTTCCGGTTCAAGCGGCCCTCCCTGGGACGGCTGGGGTCCACGCTGAAACTGGGCCTGGTGTTTGCCCTCATTGAAGTCTCGGCCATCCTTTACAACAAGGCCAATCTCTTTTTTCTCCAGAAGTACGCCGGGCCTCACGGAGTCGCCCAATACAGCGTCACCTGGCAAACGGTGGACGGCATTTCCGGGCTGGTCTCCAACCTGCTCCTCCAGAGCATCCTGTTCCCGCTCTTCGTCCAGCTCTGGGAAGTGGACCGCGCCAAGGTCTCCCACCTGGCCCAGAACACCGCCCGCTGGCTCCTGGCCGCCGCCATGGCGGTCATGTTCGTGCTATTCATCGAAAGCGACCGGATTATCCCCCTGGTTTACGGCCCTAATTACCCGGACGCCATCTGGCTGCAACAGCTCCTGGCGGTGACCGTGGTCTTTGCCTTTATGCACAACCTTTCGGCGTTTCTCATGATCAGCATGCGGCTCCAGCGGTTGCTCCTGATCTTTTACCTGGGCGGGCTGGCCTTCAACCTGACCTGGTGCAGCCTGGTCATGCCCCGCTACCCCCTCATGGGGGCGGCCCTGGCCATGGTGCTCACCAAGGGAGGGGTGGCCTGCCTCACCGTGTCTTTCTGCCAGCGCCGTCTGGGGCTCATTTTCAGGGCGCCCCCTGCTCCAGTTGGGCCTGGCCGTCCTGGCGGGCGCTCTGCTCTACTGGGTGGGCCACGGTCTCCTGCCCCGGGAAGTGGCCGAAGCCCTGGCCCTGGCCCCCACTCTGCTCCTGGCGGGCCGCTGGTGGGTCTGGCGGAAAGAAATGCCCTGAGATAATGGCCTCGGAGGCGGCCGCCGACTTGACCCCCAAGGCCCCCGGTATTTTAACCAGGTTTTGCACCAGGTTCTCATGAGGAGAAATTGATTGGCCACCCTGATGTTGGTCTCCATGGCTGCGGAAATTGTGCTCCTCCTGGTGCTGCTGATTCACAGCGGCCCGCACCTGCGCCTTAGTTTCCCGGGGCGGGACCCCGGAGGAGTTCCCCCCGGAGTCCGGCGCCTGGCCCGCCTACCCCCGGGTCGCCCTCATTATCCCCCTGACCGGGAACGCCCCGGAAATGGAGACCGCCCTCGACTCCCTGCTCAGCCAATCATACCCCAACTATGAAACCGTCCTGGTCACCCGGGACCCCCAGGACTCCGCCACTCCCCTGGTCCAGGCCCTCCTGGCCCGTCACCCCCATAGCCGCCACATCGTCAGCGGCCCGGCGGCCGGCTGCTCCCAGAAAAACCACAACATCCTGGCCGGGGTCGGGGCCCTGGACGACTCCGTGGAAATTCTGGTGTTTTGCGACAGCACCCACCAGGCCCGGCCAAACTTTCTCCGGAACCTCATTCAACCCCTGGTCACCGGCGCGGCCAGCCTGACCACCGGTTTCCACCGCATCATTCCCGGCGACACCCGGGTGTCGACCCTGGGGAGACTCCAGACGGTGTTGACCCTGCACCTGCTCCACGGTTTTGCCTTTATCGCCCTGCCCTGGGGCGGGGCCACCGCCATGCTCCGGTCCGTCTTCCACGAATGTGGCCTCGCCGGCGTCCTCGGAACCATGGTGTTGGACGACTTTCCCCTGGGGCAGCGCCTGTTGCGCTTCGGCATCCGGGCGCAGCCCGTGGCCACCGCCATCCTGGACACCCATTTAGCCGGCCAGAGCCTGGATGACTGGAATACCTGGTTGACCCGGCAACTGTTATATCTGAAATACTGCCTGCCCAGCGTCTGGCTGCCCTCGGCGCTGGTGGTGTGGGTGCTGGGCGGGCCCATTCTCCTGGCAGTCGCCGCCGGGCTCGGGGGCCTGGCCGGCCTGGTGCCCCCCAACCTGGCCCTGGTGAGTCTGGGGTTTTTGCTGGCGATGACCGCCATCGGGGCCTGGTGCCGCACCCTGGTCCCCCGCCGGCCCCCCTTGGGGCCCTGGCTCCTGGCCTTTTATGCCAACATTTTCATGGCCTGCCGGTGCTACCTCAAGACCTGGTGCACCGACACTATCGCCTGGCACGGCATCTCCTACCGGGTAGCCTGGGGCGGCAGAGTCCGCAAAATTATCCTTAAACGGGGACCCGAATATGAGGACAGGATTTCATGAATCGCCCCCCCTCTCCCCCCGAAGCGGGGAAAAAGGGGTAGTTGAGAGCGCCGGGTTTCTTATGATGGCAGAGCCTCAAATCGGTCCCAACTTTTCCCCTCTCCCCCGATGGGGGAAAGGGTCAGGGTGAGGGGGAAGTAAGTTCGCGAAGCAAAAAATATGTTACCATATTTATGAACCACTGGACTTGGGTTGCCTGCTCCTGGCTGCAGGAACGGTTTGCCGTCAAGGCGGTTGGCGCACCGCCCCGACCATCGCCGCCGAAATTTTTTCATCACAAGAACTGGATTTACTATGGCTATCCTTCCCGGCAGCGGAGAAACACCCTTACCCCGGTTAACTCCGGGCTCCTGGCTGCCCCGGTCCTGACGCTATGGCTAAAATTATCTACGGGGTCCACGGTATCGGACACGGCCACGCCGTCAGGGCCCTGACCATTGCCCGGCACTTCCCCGAGCACGAGTTTCTCTTTCTCAGCCACGATACCGGGGCCGCTATCCTGGGCCAGGAATTCCCGGTGGAGGAATGCCCCAATCCGCCCACCGTCATCAAGGGCCACCGGGTGGACGTCGTCGCCACCCTCTTCGCCAGCCTCAAAATCAAGTGTCAATCCCGCCGCTATCTGCGCCAGGTTCTCGACCTCATCGACCGGTTCCAACCTGACGTGACCATGACCGATTACGAGTATTTTCTCCCCCGGGCCTCTCGCCAGGCCGGCATCCCCTGCCTGTCCATCGACCATCAGCACGTCATCACCTGCTGCCGCCACCGGGTCCCCTGGACCCAGTATCCCAGTTATCGCTCCACCAGCTACGCCGTGGCCTCCCTGTTCAGCCGGGCCACGGATTATCTGGTGATCTCCTTTTTCCAGGCGCCGGTGCAACCCGGGGCCCGGGCCAAAATTCTGCCGCCCCTCCTCCGGGAAAGCGTCCTGGAGCGCCGGCCCAGCCTCGGGCGGCCATGTGGTGGCCTACCAGGGCTATACCACCTTCAAGCGGTTTTTCCCCTTCCTGAGCGCCATCCCCTCCAAGGTGCTGGTCTACGGCTTTAACGAGGAACGCACCGAAGGCAACCTCATCTTCAAGAAAAACTCCGAAACCGGCTTCCTGGACGACCTCTCGTCCTGCCGCTACGTGGTCTGCGGCGGCAGCCACACCCTCACCTCCGAGGCCCTGTTCTACGGCAAGCCGGTGATCTCCTTCCCCATCAAAAACGCCTTCGAGCAATTTTTGAACGCCCTTTATATCGACCGCCTGGGTTACGGCCGCTATTTCACCGGGTTCCGTCCCCCACCCGAGATCATCCCCGCCTTCGAAGCGAACCTGGACCGCTACCGCGCCAACATCCGGACCGGCAATTTCTGCGGCAACCAGGAAATCTTCGCCCTGGTGGATCAGTTTATCCGGGAAAAAAAGCTGGATTATTGAGGGGGAAAAATACGTCAGTGACTTGATGGACTGCGGCAATACCGAGCAACATGCCAATAAATGGAGAATCGTAGGGGCGGACCCATGCGTCCGCCCTAACGATGACCCCCGCGGTCAGTAGCGCCCCGACAACCTTTTATAGCGTTTGCCAAAAGTATTTTCCGATGGCGGCATCAGGC
>CAVXZU010000003.1:0-20645 GCA_963766185.1 uncultured delta proteobacterium
TAAAGAGCGCCTGGTCCCCAATCCCCAGATGGACAACATGGCCGGCTCCTACCTGGGGCCGGAATTCGGAGCCGACGAGATCCTCAGAGTGGCCCGGCGGCACCAGGCCCCTTATCAGCGCTTCCCCGAATTTGCCGACCTGGCCCGGGACGTGGCGGCCCTGTTGGCTAAAGGGCAGGTGGTGGGCTGGTTCCAGGGGCGGATGGAGTGGGGTCCCCGGGCCCTGGGCAACCGCAGCATCCTGGGGGACCCCCGGCATCCGGAGATGCAAAAGCGCCTCAACCTGAAGATCAAGTACCGGGAGGGGTTCAGGCCCTTTGCGCCGTCGGTCCTCCACGAGGAAACGGCCAACTACTTCGAACTGGACCGGCCGTCCCCCTACATGCTCCTGGTGGCGCCGGTCAACGAAGCGAGGCGCAACCCCCTGCCCCCGGGCTATGACGACCTGGACCTCTTTGAGCGCCTCTACCACCTCCGGTCCGACGTGCCGGCCATCACCCACGTGGACTATTCGGCCCGCATCCAGACGGTGCACCGGGAGACCAACGAACGCTACTGGCGCCTGATCCGGGCCTTCAAGGAGCAGACCGGCTGCGGCCTCATCGTCAACACCAGCTTCAACGTCCGGGGCGAGCCCATCGTCTGCACCCCGGAAGACGCCTACCAGTGCTTCATGCGCACCGAAATGGACTACCTGGTCCTGGGGGACTACCTGTTCAGCAAGACGGACCAGCCGGCCTGGCAGGACAGCCAAAGACTGGCGCACGGAGTTCGAACTGGATTAGGTAAGCGGCTCGCGGCCTTGGTTCGAAAAAGTTATCCGATTAAAGTAGGGGCGGTGAGGGCACCGCCCCTACCGCGTTGGGGCCGTCACCATCGCCGGGAACGCCGGGTCCAGCAATGGCGGGTCATCCCAGCCCGCATGGCTGAAACCTTTAGGGTGCGTCTCAGGCGCCAATTTTGGTGCGTAAGACGCACCCTACGCAGGGTCAGGTTTCTTGCGTCCTGCCAAGATCAATTCGCCGGAGAAAATCAACAGTGCAGGAGTGAAGGCCCTCGTGGGCCCGAAAGTTAGGGCGGACACACAGGTCCGCCCCTACGGGAAAATTGCCGCTGGTATCGGGTGATTATAAGTTGGCAAGACGCACCTTTCTTAAGGGGATTACCTTTAAGACGGCCGGGGGCGGCTGTCCTCCATTGCAGCGCCGAAGGCGACGGTGCTGCATTTCCATGCTTCGTTGCGTCTGTAGGAAAATGATCGGGGGTAGAAAGTGGGATTTTTCCTGTCATCAAGGGCGCCGGGGTTGTGGTATAGTGGGGCATGACGGCGTAACTATGACCGGAAATGAGATGAACCTACGCCCATGAAGATCACCCTGGCCCAACTGAATCCCGTGGTGGGGGATGTGCGCGGCAATCTCGCCAAGGTTGTCGCGACCCTGACCCAAGAACATCAGCACTCCGACCTGATCGTCTTCACCGAGCTTTTCCTGGTGGGCTATCCGCCCCGGGACCTGCTGGAAAAACCGGCCCTGCTGCGCCAGGTCCAGGAGGCCCTGGACCACCTGGTGGACGTTGTCCGCCCGCTATCCCGACACCGGCATCCTGGTGGGGGCGCCCCAGCCCACCGGCCGGGACACGGGTAAAGGCCTGTGCAACTGTGCGGTGCTGATCCACCAGGGACAGGTGCGGCTGCGCCAGGGCAAATCGCTTTTACCCACCTACGACGTCTTCGACGAGACCCGGCACTTCGATCCCGCCGGTGAGGTCAAGGTCGTCCCCTTTAAAGACGAGGTCCTGGGGATCTCGGTCTGCGAAGACGCCTGGTACGATCCGGAGCTGTGGTTCCGGCGCCTCTATGCCCTGGACCCCATCCGGGTGGAGGCCCAACAGGGGCGCCACGGTGCTCATCAACATTTCCGCCTCGCCCTTCCAGGTGGGCAAAGAGGAACTGCGCCACCGGCTGCTCCAGCCCCACGCCCGGAAATACGGGGTGCCCCTGGTCTACGTGAACCAGGTGGGGGGCAACGATGAGCTGATTTTTGACGGCCGCAGCCTGGCGCTGGATAAGGCGGGGGAGGCCATCGCGGTGCTGCCGGGATTCCGGGAAGCGGTGGTCACCGTGGACCTGGCCCAACCCGGCGTCCCGGGCCGGTACCAGCCCCAGGAGAAGATCGCTACGGTGCACGAGGCCCTGGTCCTGGGCCTCAAGGATTACCTGGGGAAGTGCGGCTTCAAGCAAGCCGTGGTGGGCCTGTCCGGGGGGGTGGATTCGGCGGTGACCTGCTGCCTGGCCGCCGCGGCCCTGGGCCGGGAGAACGTCCTGGGGGTGTTGATGCCCTCGCCCTACACCTCCCGGGACAGCATCGACGACTCCCTCAGCCTGGCCCGCAACCTGGGCGTTAAGACCAGGATTATCCCCATTACCCCTATTTACGAGAGCTACCGGGAAGCCCTGGCGGGGCCCCTGGAGTTGGGGGAGATCGAGGTGACCCTGGAGAATATTCAGGCCCGCATCCGGGGCAACATCCTGATGGCCATTTCCAACAAAGAAGGCCACATGGTCCTGTCTACCGGGAACAAGAGCGAGCTGGCGGTGGGCTACTGCACCCTTTACGGGGATATGAGCGGCGGGCTCGGGGTCCTGGCGGACGTGCCCAAGACCATGGTCTATGAACTGGCCGCATACCTCAACCGGGACCGGGAGACTCATCCCGGTGCAGATCATCAAGAAGGCCCCCTCGGCGGAGCTGCGCCCGGACCAGACGGACCAGGACACCCTGCCGCCGTACGACATTCTGGACCGGATCATGAATTATTACCTCACCGAGGGCCGGGCCTATGACGATATTGTCAAGCTGGGGTTTGAGCCCCAAACGGTGCAATGGGTGATCCGCACCATAGACCGGAGTGAGTACAAGCGGCGCCAGGCGGCCCCGGGACTGAAGATAACCTCCAAGGCCTTCGGCATGGGCCGGCGCATCCCCATTGCCGCGAAGTTCGAGTTGTAAGACTAAGCGCAACAAGTTGATAAATCCGCTAACGTATTGCCTCCTGCGTGAAACTTGCTTCCCCCTCGCCCTGACCTCTCCCCCTTGAGAAAATGGGGGTGATTCTTCCCCACCTTAAGCTCCGGCGGTTGATTCAAAATGACGCCGAAGATCGGTTTTATCGTGTTTGCCACAAATTTTTTCCCCGTGGAGATTCTTAAATCCCCCTAAATCCCCCTTTTTCAAAGGGGTACTTTAGCAGCAATTCCTTATAGTTGTTCACTTTTATCCAGGTGGGTCAGGGGGGATGAGCATGATGCCGCCATCGGAAAATACTTTTGAGCCTCTGGCAAAACTGTTTTTATGTCATCCTGAACGAAGTGAAGGATCTCAACCTCATGAAAAAACGAGATTCTTCGCTCCGCTCAGAATGACAGCGGTGGGCAGTAAGGAGTTTTGCAAGAGCCTCTTTTGGCAAACGGTCTAAAATGGCCTTAAGCAAACTCAGAAATATGCCGATCCTAGGCTTGCCAGACCGGCGGAACTTGCCGGGCAATTGACCGGAGAGGATAAATCGTGGTTCAGGCCGCAGCAAGCCAGGCGGCCGGGAACTGGCGCCGGAGGTCAACTATGCGTCTCGTAACCGTATTAATCATGACGGCCGTGGTCGTGATGCTGCTCTGTCAGCCGGCCATCCCGGGTAAGGTGATCGTTACCCAGGGAGGCAAGGTCCATGAGGGATGGAGCAGCGATCGGGGCAAGATCGTCATCACGGACCCTGGCGGCAAGACCATCATTTACGGGACGGTCAGCCGGACGGGCAGCGTCGAGCTGACCACGGAGAACAATGACGAGACGTATGTGGGGAGAATCAACCCCATGGGCCGGGCCTTGCTCATGTCCCCCCGGACCGGCGACACCATCCGGATAGAAGTGGAGCGCTGAGGCGGGCTCGCCTGTACCAAAAAGCATCAAAAGACTTTTTGTGGTCATGCTGAGGGCCGCGAAGCATCTCGTATTTTCTCATACTTATGAGATTCTTCGGTCGCCCCGTTTCCTTAGAATGACCGGTCTGGGGACTTGAGCAGAAGTCTCAACTTCGTATCCGGCGGTTCCCGGTTCGGACCCTGGGCCCGGGCGGTCCGGGCGGGACAAATTGGCCCGGGGTGGCCAAGGCCGGGACCATCCAGGCGCGGATCAGCCGCGGCCAGGACATGCCCTTTTCCCGGAGTTCCCCGAAGTTAGCCGGGTTTAGGCGGGAATGCTTTGCTGCCGGCCCACGGACAGGTCGTGGAGGGGGATGAGGATGTCCGCCACTTCTTTGACCCGCCGGGCGCTCTCATAGGCGTCGATGAGATTGAGGTGGACCCCCGAGGGAATGGGCGGCCCCGAGGCGGGGAAGTTGACCTCGTTGCAGCAAAACCCGGTGATCACCGCCTGGCCGACCCGGGTGTTGACCACCACGGACTGGCCCCCCACCGTGTGCCCCGGGGTGAGGAGCACCCGGATACCGTCGACAATCTCCACATCCCCGTCCACCTGAATCACCTCGACGTCATCCAGGAGGTCGGGGAAGTAGCGGTGGTCCACCGGGTGGGGCTCCCGAAAAAATTCATATTCCTTTTTCTGGACATAGACCCGGGCGTTGGTGCACTTGTAGTCGTTTTCGCAGTGGTCGTTGTGCAGGTGGGTGTGGATGATGATGTCGATGTCTTCGGGCTTGAGGCCGAAGGTGTCCAGGGCCGCCTCGAACTCCTGGATTTTGATGCCGTACTGCTCCTCCACTCCGGGGGGCACCATAAACTGCTCCAGGCCCGTGTCCACCAGGATCTTCTCGGGCCCCCCCTCCAGGTAGAACACGTAGATGGGCAGCCAGATACGCTTGCCGTAGCCTTTGAGATAGGTCATGACGCCCTGGTCCGTTTCATTGACCCCCACCACCAGGGGGTGGATGACATATTCCTGCATGGCGCTCTCCTTTCGTGGTTTCTTTTGATAAAATTATTATACGCGCAAATCGGCAATTTATTCACTATCGGTTGAAAAACTTATTTATAGCAATTGCCAAAAGTTTCTGCCGTTATGGCCCAGGCCCAAAAACCAAAATCCCCCCGACCCCTCCTGTGTCCAAGGGGGGGAACTACAAGGAATTGCTTTTAAAGTCCCCCTTTGGCAAAGGGGGATTCAGGGGGATTTAACCATCAGCCCGTGGAATGAATGTATGGCACGCGCTATTAAAACGGGGGCGCTTTGTAGGGATATGAAAAAAGTTTGGCGGAGGTTGGCGCTTCTCCTGGCCCCCCTGGTTTTGCCCAGCTCTGCCTCCGGGGCGACGTTCGGACAGTTGGGGGGGCGGCTGGGCCAGGTCAGAGAGACGGAATTTTTCCGGTGGTTCCACCTGGAGCAGACGGACCTGAACCGGGCCGGGGCTCAGACGGTGGCCGCGTTCAAGCCCAGCGGCGAGAAATTCCGCCCCCTGGTGACCCTGAACGTCACCGCTGATGGGCAGGGTCGTCTCCAGGCCCTGGAACTGGTGCTGTCCCGGGTCTTCGTGGATGACCTCAAGGACGGGGCTTTCGCCCGGGATATCGTCAAGAGCTTTTTGTCGGCGGCGTTTCCCGGCTCCGGTGACCAGGGGCTCAACGACCTCATCAATGAGATCCAGTATCCCCTGTTCCATGGGCCCGGGGTGATCGTCCCGACCCCGCCGGCGGACATAAAACTTCCGGAGGCGCCAACCCGGTGCTACGAGGTCTATCTGGGTCGGCAAACGGCCTGTACCCTTGACCTGGGCGACCGGCGCCTGGGGCTGGAAAACCGCCGGGTGGGGGAGACCCTGTCCCTGATTGTGGAAATTCACCCCCGCTGAACCGCCGGTCGGCTGGCCATGAGGGCCGCGCCGCCGGGACCGGCCCGGCCTCAGGAGACCCGGGTCAGCAGAGCCAGCAGCCCTGCTCCCGGACCTCCTCGTACCACTTGACCAGAAGCCGGCGCAGGTGGGCTTTTTCGACTCCGAGGAGCCGGCGCACCCCGGCCATGTCAATGAAGCCGCCGAAATAGGCGAACTTCACCAGGCCCTCCAAGTTTTCCGGGGAGCACTCCCGGGCCCGCTCCGGCACACGCTCCCACATCTCTTCGGCCCGGATGATCTCCCTGACTTGGCGAAAATGGGCCTCAAGCTGCGCGGCCCGTTCTTCCGGGGTCACGGCTCACTTCATCCAGGGGGCGATGATCTGCCGGGCGATGTTGATGGGGATGGCGAAACCGATGCCCTGGCCCTGGGCCGAGATCATGGAGTTGATGCCCACCACTTCGCCGTTGATGTTCAATAAGGGCCCGCCGCTGTTGCCGGGGTTGATGGAGGCGTCCGTCTGGATGAAGTCGCCGTAAGTGCCCTTGCCCAGGCCCCGGCGGCCGGTGGCGCTGATGATGCCCACGGTCATGGTCTTTTCCAGCCCGAAGGGGCTGCCGATGGCGATGGCCCACTGCCCCACCCGGATCTTGGTGGAATCCCCCAGTCTTCACCGATCTCAGGCCCTTGATGGGCACCTGGACCAAGGCGATGTCAAACCGGGGGTCGGCGCCCACCAGCCGGCCCGTCACTTTCCGGCCGTCGTTCAGGTGCACCTGGAGCTGCTGGGACCCGGCCACCACGTGGTTGTTGGTGAGGATGTAGCCCCGGGGGTCGATGATGACGCCGGAGCCCTCGCCCACCATGCGCCGCTGGATGGGCCGGCCGCCCATCTCCCGGAACACGCCTTCAAAGGGCGTGCCCCGGAAAAAATCCTCCGGGGGGCCAAAGGGTCGCACGGTCACCACCCGTATGGCCTTGAGGCTGACCACCGATGGCATCACCTGTTCGGCGACCCGGATGAAGTCCTCTTGCAGCCCCAAAGCGCTGGCGCCCAGGGCCGGGTGGGGGGCCGGCGGGCAGATTCCCAACACCAGGAGCGCCGCCAGGCCCAACGCAAGCCCTAATTTTCTTAAATGCTGACGCATACTTGTCCTCCAGTAAATGGCTTTATCTTAGAGCAGTTGCCGTAAATTCCTGTCGTGTACGGATTTTCAAGTGGTTATCAAAATCTCTCCCGCCCCCCTATAAGAAAGGTGGCGATTCCTCCCCAACGTAAGCTCCTGTGGTTGATTCAAAATAACGCTGACCAGCGGTTTTGCAATGGCTTATAGCGTTTGCCATAAATTCTTTCCACTTGGAGATTCTTAAATCCCCCTAAATCCCCCTTTTTCAAAGGGGGACTTTAGAAGCAATTCCTTATAGTTCCCCCCTTTTCTCCAGGGGGGTCAGGGGGGATTAGAGTGATGCCGCCATCGGAAAATACTTTTGGCAAACGCTGTAGGGTTTTGAGACCAGGACTGGCTCATATAACCGACTTATTGATGAAAGTATAGCATTTTCTTGCCGGCGCGGTGATGCGAGGAAAAGCGCCTGGCGTCGCCTGAAAAAAACCTTAATCTCCCTCCCGGCAATCGATCAGGACCTTGAGGACCCCGGGGCGCTGGGCCCAGGCCAGGGCTTCGAGGCCCCGGGACAGGGGGAAGGTGCGGTGGATGAGGGGCCGGGGGTCAACCCGGCCGTCCCTCAGGAGGCGCAGGGCGCCGGCAAAGGGACCGCAGCGGCACCCCACCAGGCTGACCTCCGGGACCACCAGGGCCGCCGGGTCCAGGGGATACCGGCCGACAAAGGTGCTTTTCAGAACGACCGTGCCCTGGGGGCGGACCCGGGTGAGGGCCAGATCCAGACCGGTGGGGCTGCCGCTGGCGTCCACCACGATGTCGTAGTCCCCGGCGGGGAGATCGGCGGACAGGAAGGCGGCGACCCCCCGGGGCCGGGCCAGGGCCAGGTGCTCGAGGTGGTGCCCGGCCAGGTGGACGTCGGCGCCGCTCAGGGCCAGGACCCAGGAAATCTGCAACCCCAGGGAGCCGTCCCCCACCACCAGGACCCGGGCGGCGGGGGATACCGGCGCAATTTCGAGGACCCGGAGGGCCGCGGCCAGGGGTTCGGTGAAGACCGCAAAAACCTCGGGGACTTCCGGGGGCACGGCGTGGAGGTTGGCCGCGGGCAGGGTCAGGTAGGGGGCGAAGGCGCCGTCGCGGTCCTTGAGCCCCAGGACCCGGCGCCGGCGGCAGTGGCCGGCCAGGCCCCGGCGGCAGAGGTCGCAGGTCCCGCAGCCGCTGGTGATTTCCCCCACCACCCGGCGGCCCAGCCAGGGAGAAGCTTCGGGGCCGGCCACCTGGCCCACGAACTCGTGGCCCATGATGCCCTTAAAGCCATGGTAGCCCCTGAGGACCTCCAGGTCGGTGCGGCAGATGCCGGCCAGATGGACCCTGACGAGAACCTCGCCGTCGCCGGGTTCGGGCCGGGGGAGTTCCTGGAGCCGGGGTTGTGCGTCAAAAAAGAGAGCGAGCATAAGAGTTGTCAGCTATTAGCAGTTAGCGGTTAGCGGTTAGCTAAAACCGCAGATGGTTAAAGTGAACTCATAATGGGCCAGGGCGTCCTCAAAAAAAGTTGCGTTCAGGGACGTAAGGAAATCTCCCTGATTGTAGGGGCGCACCTGCGTGTGCGCCCATGGGAGGGCGGACACACAGGTCCGCCCCTACAAAAAGATGAATGACCTGTATGAGCGTAACTTGAGGCCTCTGCTGAAGTTCCCTCACTTGTCATTCTGAGGGGGCGGAGCGACCGAAGAATCTCATAAATGCGAGATCATGCGAGATTTTTCACTCCGCTCAGAATGACAACGGTGGGCAATAAGGAGTTTTGCAAGAGCCTCCTTCGTTAAGATAATCCTGGGAGGATAAATTAATCCGGTTGAAAACACCCCGTACCGGTGCGTAAAACGCACCCTACGGCCCCACCTCCGCCAACACCTCCAGGGTTTGGGCCACGGTGGCCTCCCAACTGAGGCCGGCCACTGCCTGGGCCGCGGCCCGGCGCGCCTCGGGGTCTTGGCCCCGGGCCAGCAACGTTGCCAGGGCTGCCGCGAGGCCCACGATATCGTCCGGCCGGGGGAGGATAACGCCGTTCTCCCCGGGGGTGATGAACTCCGCGGCGCCGTTGGCCGCGGTGGTGACCGCAGGGGTGCCGCAGGCCAGGGCCTCGAGCACCACGTTGCTGCACGGGTCGTAGAGGGTGGGCAGGGCCAGCACCGTGGCGGCCTGATAAAACGGCGCGGTTTCGGTCACCGGCCCCCAGAATTTGACCCGGTCAGCCACCCCCAACCCTTTGGCGGCCTGGCGGTAAAGAGCCACATTGCCTTTGCCCACCACCCATAACTGGCTGGTCTTATCGGTTAGACGGCCGAAGGCCTGAAAAAGATAAGGCAAACCTTTCCGTTCAAAGCCCGAACCCACAAAAAGGACCACGGGGCCCTGCTCCGGGGTTCCCAGGCGGAGGCGGAGAGCGGCGGCGGCGCCGGGGTCCAGGGGGTGGAAGCGCTGCCGGTCCAGGCCGTTCACAATGACCCGGAGACGGGCCGGGTCTACCCCATAGAGGCGGAGGATGTCTTCCCGGACCTGTTGGGAGTTGGCGATCACCCGCAAGAGCCCCGGGTGGGCGAAGAGCCGCGCCTCGAGGCTGAGCATCACCTGGTGAAAAAGGCTGAAGTTCTGGGCGGCCCGGGCCGGGGAGGAGAGGTAGGGGGCGCGGCGGGCCAACCATTCCTGGTGGCAGCCGTCCCCGGCGCGGTAGACCGGAAGACCGGGGACGCGCTCCAGGCTGAACCCCACCTGGGGCCCGGCCACTTTCAGGAGGCGGCGGGTGTTCAAGGCGAAAGAGATGAGGCGGAGCGTCTTGCCCCCCCAGACCGGCACCCGCACGTAGGCCACCAATGGCCCCAGGGCGGCCCGGGCCTCGGGCTCCCTCTCGGTGCCGTACACCGTGACGCTGTGCCCGGCGGCAACCATACCCCGGACCAGGTAACCCAGGGTGGTCTCGGCCCCGCCTGTGGCCGTCACCCGCTGTCGTATGAGGGCGATTTTCATAGTGTATCAAGTGGCGGCATCGGCGTCTTGCCGGCGCCGGCGCAGGTTAAAAAGGCCATAAGCCAGTTGCGGTTCACCCCCGGCCACAAAAAATCCCCCCTGCCCCCCTTTTTCAAAGGGGGGTTTAAAGTTCCCCTTTAGCAAATGGGGATTTAGGGGAATTTGACTTTTCACGTTGAAGCCCGTGGCTACCATTTTTAATATAAGGGATTGGGGGTGGGGGTTTGGAGGAGGGGGAAAGGGCATCCGCCCTTTGCCCCCTCCCCCAAGAGTTTAAACCCCGGCCTTGAGTTCGGCGAAGGCGGCCTGCTCGAAGGCGGCGGCCTTGTCCGACCGGGGCATCGAGGCCGGCCCCTGGACCACCCGCTGGGCCGGGGAGGTGTCCTGTTTGACCTTGGCGACCTGCATCTCCCAGATGGCCATGGCGTCACTCATGGCCATGGGCTCCCTGACCAGGCGCATGGTCCCCTGGATCCCCATGACCAGGTCGTCCGGGCCGATGATTTCCAGGGAGACCCGGCCGTCCCGGCGCAGGTTGGCGGTCGTGCCGCTGTTCCGGAGCAGGCCCACCAGCAGGGTTTTCTCATCCTTGGCGTAGATGAGAGAAACGGGGCAGGTGTTGGGGGCGCCGCCTTCGCCAATGGTCCCGGCCACCACGATAATCTTGTTAGGGTTCTGGTTGAACAGGGCCATCAGGTCGATGATCTGCTCTTCCCCGGGTTTCCGGGCCACGTTGACTTTCAGTTTGTCTCCCACTACTCTGGCCATGGTTTGCCTCCTGGGCTGATAGCCTATTAATCAGGGCATTAGTGCCGATTAGCGCACAATGGACAATTTTTGTCGGGGGGGACCCAGAGCGTTTGCCATAAATTCTCTCCACTTGGAGATTTAAATCCCCCTAATCCCCCTTTTTCAAAGAAGGACTTTAACAGCAATTCCTTATAGTTCCCCCATTTTCTCAAGGGGGCTTGGGGTGAATGATGCCGCCATGGGAACATATTTTTGGCAAACGCTCTGGGTGTCCCTCCTGAGGGCGCAGACACAGGTGCGCCCCTACGTGTTGTGTGTATATCTATGACTGCAACTCGGCATAAAAGGGTCATCTCCGGGAGTGGCAGGGACGGGTTTGAAACCTGTCCCTCCGTCCCGGCGGGTTTATTGCCGATTCATGGTGGATGAGGAGGACACCGCAGGGGATGCCGCTCGCCGCCAGTAATCTATGGCCTGCTGTGCACGCTGACCTTTGGCGGCCACAGGCCGCCCTAGATTTGGCCAAAATGCTGCTCCATCTGCGCCAGGACTTCTTCCGGGGTCAGCTCCACCAGGCAGCGGCTGACTTTGGTGCCCTCACAGCCGTCCCGGCCGCAGGGCAGGCAATCCCAGTCCTGTTTGATCACCAGGTGGCCCGGGCCCCAGGGACCCCAGTTGAACACCCCGCTGGGGCCGAAGAGGGCCACGGCCGGGGTGTTCACCGCCGCGGCCAGGTGCATGGGGGCGCTGTCCATGCCGAAGAAGAGGCGGGCCTTGCTGATGAGGGCCCCCAGTTCCTTCAGGCTCAGGCGGCCCGTCAGGTCGAGGGGCGCGGCCCGGCACTCCCGGCGCACCGCGGCCAGCAGTTCCTGCTCATGGGGGGCCTTGGTCCCGGTGAGCACCACCGGGCAGGCCCCATTCTTCCTGGAGAAACTCGATCACCCGGGCGTATCCTGCCGGGGTCCAGCACTTGAAGCGCCAGCCGGCCCCGGGATGCATCACCGCGAAGGGCTTGTCGGCCAGGTCCCAGGGACGTGAGCAGGTCCTGTACTTTCTGCTCCACGGCCGCATCCCAAAAAAACTGCAGCCGGGGGTTGACGGGTTCGATACCCAGGGCCCGGACGGCCGCCAAATTCTGGTCCACCAGGTGCATTTTCACCGGCGGGCGGGGCAGGAGCCGGGTGAAGGCCAGATGGCGCTGCCAGAAGGGCTGCCGGGGGTGAGCAAACCCCAGGCGCTCCCCGGCCCCGGTGAGCAGGGAGTAAAAGGCGCCCCGGTCGCCGCCGGAGAGCTCCAGCACCAGGTCGAAGCGCTGCCGCCTGAGGTCCCGGATGAACCTGAGAGCCTGGCCCCAGGTCTGGCCCCGGCGGTCCACCACCAGGAGGCCGTTAAGCCCCGGGTGGCCGGAGACCATATCCTCGGTGCCCTTGGGGACCAGATAGGTCAGGTGGGACTCGGGCCAGGCCGCTTTCAGGGCGGCGATCACCGGGGTGCTCACCAGGACGTCCCCCGGCTGCTTGAGCTTGATGACCAGGATGCGCTTATGACTCGGGGTCGGCATCGCGGGCCTCTTTCGGACCCATGGCCACGCCCCGTTTGGCGGCCCGGATGAATTCCAGGAGGTGGGCCACTTCCGGGGTCAGGTCCACTTCCTGCTCCACCCGGGCGCAGGCGTCCTTGAGGTTGCCCCGGCGGAAGAACAGGAGGCGGAAGGCCTGGCGCAGGGCGGCAATGTTGGGGGCAGCCAGACCGGCCCGCTTCAACCCCACCAGATTGACCCCCTTGACCGTGTGGGTGTCGTCGACAATGGCGTAAGGGGGGATGTCCCGGGAGGCCCGGGAGCCGCCCCGCATGATGGCCAGGGTGCCCACCCGGATGAACTGGTGCAGGAGACAGTTGGCCGAAATAAAGGCCCGGTCCGCCACCTCGACGTAGCCGCCCACCAGGGCGCCGTTGACCACCACCACGTGATTGCCCAGGCAGGAGTTGTGGGCCATGTGGCTCAAGGCCATGAGAAAATTATGGTTGCCCACCCGGGTGGCGCTGCCGGGCTTGGTCCCCCGGTGGATGGTGACGTACTCCCGGATCAGGTTGTGGTCGCCGATGAGGGTGTAACTCTCCTCCCCGGTAAAGGCGTAATCCTGGGGGTCGTAGCCGACGATGGCCCCGAAGCCGATGAGGTTGTGGGCCCCGATGGTGGTGTAGGGGCCGATGTAGGCGTGGGCCAGGACGCGGGTGCCGGCGCCGATGGTGCTGGGGCCGTCAATGATCACCCCGGGCCCCACTTCCACGTCCGGCGCCAGTTCCACCCCGGGGGCGATGCGGGCGCTGGGGTCAATGGCCATCAAGATCCCTCCCCCGGGCAAGCTCCCGGAGATAGTAGTATTTCAGAAACTTGTACATGCTCATGAGCACCGCCAGGGTATAGCCCGGCGTCCCCTCGAGAAACCCCAGGCGGATAAAGTAGAGATGGAAAAAAGAGAGCAAGGGCCGGAAGAATAATTCTCCCGGGCAGGGGCGCCGCCCCGCCTTGGCCAATTCCCGGGCCGCCAGGCGGGCGTAGCGGTCCATGCGGGCGACGTAGTCGCTGACGCTCCGGTAGCTGTAATGCTCCAAGGGGGTGTTGAGGCTCCCCAGGGGCCCGTCCACCACCACCTCCTCGTGGACCTCCCGGTCCCGGAAGCGGCCCCGGCCCCGGCGAAAGAGGCGCAGGGTGTAATCGGGGTACCAGCCCAGATGCCTGATCCAGCGGCCGCAGAAATAGTTCTTCCGGGCCACCCGGTAGCCGTCCAGAGGGCCGTCGGCGGCCACCGTGGCCAGGATTTCCGCCTGCAAGGCCGGGGGCACCCGCTCATCCGTGTCCAGGCTGAAGACCCAATCGCCCCGGGCCTGATCCAGGGCATAGTTCTTGGTGGGGCCGAAGCCCTGCCAGTCAGTGGTCAAAACCCGGTCGGTGCAGGCCCGGGCCAACTCCACGGTGCGGTCGGTGCTGCCCGTGTCCACCACCACGATGTCGTCGGCGAAGCCCACCGAAGCCAGGCAATCGCCGATGTTGGCCTCCTGGTTCAGGGCGATGATGATGACGGAGAGTCGGGGCATAGGAGCAGTAGTCAGTAGTCGCTAGCCAGTAGCCAGATGTCAGCGGTCAGTTTTTGCATCTTTTGGCAACTGACTACTGGCTACTGACTACTATTTCAACGGTTTGGCCTCGTCAATGAGCATGATGGGAATGTCGTCCTTGATTTCATAAACCAGGCGGCACTGGTCGCAGATGAGGCCGTCGCCTTTCTCGTTGAGGCGAATGTCACCCTTGCACTTGGGACAGGCCAGGATTTCCAGTAGTTCCGGGCTGATGGGCATGATTCCTCCAAAATGTCCATAAAGACCATTACAGGGAAATAGATTAATGGCGGGCCATGCCCGCCCTACCTTTTGGATCAATCGCTTACCGCTAACCGCTTTTTCAACTCATGTACCAGCCGCCGTTGACGTTGATGGTCTGGCCGGTGATGTAGCCGTTTTTCGCCAGCATGACGGCCACCGCGGCCACTTCGTCCGGGGCGCCGAAGCGGCCCACCGGGATGATGGCCGGGTTGGCCTTGAGGCTGCCGGTCACCATGTCGGTTTCGATCAGGGCCGGGGAGATGGCGTTGACCGTGATGCCCTCTTTGACCAGATGCCGGGCGTAGGAATGGGTCAGCCCCAGGAGCCCGGCCTTGGAAGCGGCATAGTGGGGCCCGGTGATCCCCCCGGTCTGGGCCGCCACCGACGAGACCATGATAATCCGCCCCCAGCCCCGGGAGCGCATGCCGGGCAAAACCTGCTGGGTCACCAGGAAGGCGGATTTCAGGTTCACCGCCAGCATTTCGTCCCAGTCCGCCTCGGTGAGGTCGGCCAGGGGCGTGTTGCTGACGATGCCGGCGTTGTTCACCAAAATATCCACCGGCCCCAGGTCAGATGCGATGGCGGCGTGCATCCGGGCCACCGCCGGGGCCCGGGAGCAATCGGCCTTAACGGCAAGGGCCCGGGCGCCGTAGCGGCGAATGGCCTCGCAGGTTTCCAGGGCGGCGGCTTCCCGGTCCCGGTAGTTCACCGCCACCGCGGCCCCGGCCTCGGCCAGGGCAATGGCGATGGCCCGGCCGAGGCCCCGGGAGGCCCCGGTCACCAGGGCTACTTTGCCGGTCAGGTCATCAAGCATAAAGAAACATTTTCCTTAACGCCCCTTTTCTCAAGAGGGACAGGGGGGATTATGCGTAACCACTAGAGCCTTCTGGAAAACGGTTTTGCTGTCATCCTGAAAGAAGCGGAGGATCTCAACCTCCCGACCATGCGAGATGCTTCGCGCCGCTCAGAATGACCATGGTGGTCCATGAGCAGTTTTGCAAGAGCCTCTATATGGTTGCATATTATCAAGTAATTTCGGCTTTAGACAAGATTTTCTCGCACGCGGCCTCAACCATTTCCGGATAGAGTTCGTTGAGGCACCGGGGGGCGGGGCAATGGCGCTTGAAGCAGGGGCTGCACGGCAGACCCAGGCGGACTACCTGGTGGCCGTCGCCGAAAGGCCCGGTGCGCCAGGGCGCGGTGGGGCCGAAGAGGGCTGTCACCGGCGTTCCCAGGGCTGCTGCCAGGTGCATGACCCCGGTGTCGGTGGTGACGGCCAACCGGGTTTTTCGCAGGATGGCGGCCAGCTGCGCCAGAGAGGTGGCTCCAGCCAGATTGATAAGCGGCGCCCGGCATTGGGCGGTAATACTCGCGGCCAAATCCCGGTCGGCGGGGCTGCCGGTGACGGCCACCCGGAACCCCTGGGCGTTAAACCAGTCCGAAAGAAGCGCCCAGGAGGCGGGGGGCCAGAGTTTGGAGGCCCAGCGGGCCCCGGGATGGAGCACCACCAGGGGCCGGGCGGGTTCGGCCGGGACCAGGGCGGCAGTATCCGCGGCCGCGTCCAGTCCCAGGCGGAAGCGGGGCGGGGCAGGGGGGGCCCCGAGATAGTGGGCCAGGTTGAGGTAGCGCTCGGACCGCGTGGGCCTCGGGGTCAAAGGGCGGCACCCGTTCGGTAAGGGGCAGGTAGCTCAACTCCCGGGTCTTAGCATAGCCCACCTTCCGGGGACTGTGGGCCAGGGCCACCCACACGGCGCTCTTGAGCAGGCCCTGGACGTCCACCACCAGGTCGAAGGGTTGGGCGCGGAGTTGCTGAAGGAGGCGGCGGAGCGCGGCCGGATTGGAGCCGGAGAAAAACTCGGCGGGACGCAGGCGGGGGGCAATCCAGACTGCGTCGAGGGCCGGGTGGCCGGACAGGAGCGGTGCATACGCGGCCTCCACCAGCCAGGTGATGTGGGCGGTGGGGTAGGCGTCCCGCAGGGCCTCCAGGGTGGGCAGGGCGTGGAGCACGTCCCCGAAGGAACTGAGCTTGACCAGGAGAATGCGGGGGTGACCGGGAAGATGATGGGGGGACATGATCATTGATAGTATCCAGGGCCGAACATAGACGGGGCGTCCGTGAGGGCGACCCACCGGGTCGCCCCTACAAGGGCTCTCTCCCCAAATCCGCCAAAATCCACTTTACCGCCTCCAGGAGATCGGGGGCCACGTGGGTGGGGGGGGCCGGCCAGGTGTGGCGGAGATATTCGTACTCGCCCCGGCCGTAGCCGGTAAGCACCAGGATGCCCTTGGCCCCGGCATTGGCCGCGGTCTCCACATCTTTATAGCGGTCGCCCACCAGATAGGAGCGGCTCAGGTCCAGGTCCAGGTCCCGGGCCGCCTGCGTAAGCAGCGCCGGGGAAGGTTTGCGGCAGGCGCAGCCGTCAGCCGGGCCGTGGAGGCAGGTGTAGATGCCGTCCAGATGCGCGCCCCCGGCCGCCAGGGTTTTTTGTAAGAGGGCGTGAATTTCGTCCACCAGGGAGACGGGGAAATAGCCCCGGGCCGCCCCGGACTGGTTGGTGACCACCACCACCTTGACCCCGGCTTCATTGAGGCGGCGGATGGCCGGGACCGCCTGGGGCAGGAGTACGAAGCGGCTGAGGTGATTGATATAGCCCATCTCGGCGTTGATGGTGCCGTCCCGGTCCAGGAAGACTGCAGGCTGGCTCATGAGCAGTCCTTCAGCCAGGTCCGGGCCGCGGCGGCGACCTCGTCGACGCTGATGGCGTCCAGGCAGGCATAGCCGTCCTCGCAGGTGCGCTTGAAGCACGGGCTGCACGGCTGGGGATGGCGAATCACCGTGGCCCGGGAGGTGAAGGGTCCGGTGGCCATGGGGTCGGTGGAGCCGAACAGGGCCACCTGGGGGACCGAGAGCGCCGCGGCGGCGTGCATCAACCCCGAGTCGTTGGTGACCAGGAGATTGAGTTGGGACAGGACCCCCAGGGCCTGGCGGAGGCTGGTCCGTCCCACCAGGTCCGCCACCGGCGCCTGAAGGTGCTCCTTGACCAATTTGGCCACCGGCCGCTCGTCGTCCCCCCCAGGAGCACCAGGCGGGCTCCGAATTCCCGGTGCAGTTCCCGGCCCAGGGCGGCGAAGCGCTCCGGGTCCCAGCGTTTGGCCGGGCCGTAAGCCGCACCGGGGCTCAGGCCGATCCAGGGGCCCTGGCCGGGGAGGTTGGATTCTGCCAGGATCTGGGTCCCCAAGACCTCTTCCTCAGGTTCCAGGTAGAGGGTGGGGGGCGTAAAGGTGGCCACTCCCCCCAGGGCCTTGAGCAGGCCGAGAAAATAAAAGACGGTGTGCAAACCGGCCAGTTCCCGGTGGTTGGACACGGCCTCCTTGAGGAAGAGGCGGCGGGCGTCGGTGGTATATCCCACCCGGGACGGCACCCCCACCAGCCACAGCCCCAGGGCGGATTCCATGGAGTTGGGCAAGGCCAGGGCCACGTCGAAGCGCCGGCGCAGCTCCCAGAGGACCTGCCACTTGCCCTTATCCGACGGGTAGGGGATGATCGCGGTCACTCCGGGCTGGGCCGCAAAGAGGGGGGCCACCCGGGGCGCCGCCAGCACGGTGATCTTGGCCAGGGGAAAGAGCCGCTTGAGCCCCGCCAGCACCGGCAGGCTCATGACCGCATCCCCAACCCAGTTGGGGGACCGCACCAGGATGCGCCGCACTACTTCGGGGTCCCGGGAAAACCGGCGGGACACCTGAAGCTGCTGGAACCGCTGCCGGACCTCGGGAGGCAGGGGCAGGTCTTGAGGCCTGGGCGGATTTTCTCTAGAGACGTCAGTCATAGGCCAGGTCCGGTCCATGGGGAACCGCACCCTCTCCTTGATGGGGGCGAAAGATGGCGGTTGGCAAAAATTCTTGCTGTTATGGCACCTGCTCCGACAACCTAAATCCCCCCTGCCCCCCCTTTTCCAAAGGGGGGAACTGAGCGGAATTCCTTTTAAAGTCCCCTTTTGAACGAGGGGAATTTAGGGGGATTTACAAACCATCAACGGGCAGGAATTTTTAGCATATACTATAAACCCGCTGAGGTATTGTAAAACATTTTTGCCGGCTACGGTAGGGGGAGGTTGAGGGAAGCGGTCCGGGGCCGGGCCGGGGGCGGCCTCGAGCCGCGCCAGGCGCCGGTCCAGGAGTTCCAGGAGCGGCCCGGCATCCTCCAGACGGGCCTCGACTTCCAGGACCCAGAGGGGGAGTTCTTCGTCCCAGCGTTCTCCCAGCCGGGCCCAATCCTTGCCGGTGGTGACCAGGCCTTCGGCTCCCAGGGTCCGGGCCGCATTCGTAAGGCGATTTAATTCCTCGGGGCTATAGGCGTGATGGTCGGGGAAGGTTCGACAGCCTTTCAGGTCCACCCCCAGTTCCTCTAAGGTGGCGGTAAATACCTCGGGGCGGGCCAGGCCGGCGAAGGCCATTAAGGCCCGGTGGCTAAGGGCCTCGGGGGCCTCGGCCTGGCCCCCGGGGTACCTGGCGACCCCCACCGGCAGGATGGCCGCGGTCAACACCGTGTGGTTCGGGAAGGCGGCGCGGATGGCCGTAAGCCGGGCCTGGTGGCGTGAGGGCTCGAACCGGGTCAGGATGAGGCATTGGGCCGCGGCCAGGGCCGCGAGGGGTTCTCGCAGGGGTCCCCGGGGGAGGAGTTGGCCGTTGCCGAAGGGCGCGGCCGCGTCCAGGAGCACCAGGTCCAGGTCCCGGTGCAGCTGAAAATGCTGGAAGCCGTCGTCCAGGAGAAAGAGGTCCGGTTTAAACTCCTGCCAGGCGGCCAGCCCGGCGGCATAACGGCAGGCCCCGGTGTAGACCGCCACCCCGGGGAGGGTCCGGGCCAGCCAGTAAGGCTCTTCGCCCACTGCCGGGGGTTTTTTGTAGAGGTGCCGGCCGTCGGAGATGCAGGTGACGTGGCGATTTTCCCCGCCGTAGCCCCGGCTGAGGATGGCCACCCGCTGCCCCCGGTCTTGTAAGGAGCCGGGCCAGGCAGGCCACCATCGGGGTCTTGCCGGTGCCGCCCACGGTCAGGTTGCCGACGCTGACCACCGGGGCGGGTAGTTTTTGGGTCCGGAGCAGGCCCCGGGCGTAGAGGCGGCGCCGCCAGCCGGCCCCCAGGCCATAGAGCCGGGAGGCGAGTCCGGCGGCGGCGCGGACGACGGGTCCGGGAGGCGGGCCGGCGCCCCGGTCCCCCTGAAGCCGCTGGAACAGGTTATGCCAGTAGGGCTGCATGGTTTAGGTTATGGTCGATTTCAGCGCCTCCGGAGGCGGGGTGTCGTCGTTGTCGGCAGGGCCGGGCTCTTCCTTCCGGGCGAACTGCATTTCGTAGAGGCGGCGGTAGAGGCCGTCCGCGGCCAGGAGTTCGGCGTGGGTGCCGATCTCCATGATGCGGCCGTTTTCCATGGCGATGATGCGGTCGGCGTTCCGGACGGTGGAGAGGCGGTGGGCGATGACCAGGGTGGTGCGCCCGATGATGAGGCGGTCCAGGGCCTGCTGCACCTCCCGCTCGGATTCGGAGTCCAGGCTCGATGTGGCTTCGTCCAGGATGAGGATGGGCGGGTCCTTGAGCAAAGCCCGGGCGATGGCCAGGCGCTGGCGCTCGCCGCCCGAGAGGCGCACCCCCTGTTCGCCGATGAGGGTGTCCAGACCCTGGGGCATGGCGGTGACAAAGTCGAGGGCGTGGGCGTCCTTGAGGGCACTGATGATTTCGGCCTCAGTGGCGGTGAGGCGGCCGTAGGCGATGTTGTGGCGCACGGTGTCGTTAAACAGGATGGTCTGCTGGGTGACCACGCCGATCTGGCCCCGGAGGGAGGCCAGGGTGACGTCCCGGATATCGTGGCCGTCGATGAAGATGGCGCCGCCGGTGGCTTCGTAGAAGCGGGGCAGGAGATTCAAGAGGGTGGATTTGCCGGCCCCGGAGGGACCCACCAGGGCCACCACTTCGCCCCGGCGCACGGTGAAGTCGATGTCGTGGAGGACGTCCTCCCGGCCGTCGTAGGCGAAACTGACCCCGGCATAGCCGATCTCCCGGGCCAGGGGCGTCAGGGTGGCGGCCCCGGGGGCGTCCTGAATCTCGGGTTCCCGGTCCATGAGGCCGAAGACCCGCACCGCCGCGGCCAGACCTTCCTGGAAGACGTTCTGGACCGAACTCAGGCTCTTGACGGGCTGGTAGAGCATGAGGAGGGCGGCCAGAAAGGAGAAAAAGGTGCCCGGGGTGGAGGTGCCCCGGATGACCGCGTAACCGCCGTAGAAAATGATGCCGGCCATCCCCAGGGAACCCAAAAACTCCATCACCGGCGGGGACAGTTCCCGGGTGGCGTTCAGTTTCATGCGGATGCGGAAATAGTCCCAGTTGGCCCGGAAGAAGCGCTGTTCCTCGTAGTCTTCCCGGGCAAAGGCCTTGACGATGCGCTGGCCGATGAGGGACTCCTGGAGGACGGTATAGAGATGGGCGTTGGCCACCTGGGTCAAATGCGAGATGCGGCGGATGCGTTTGCCCAG
>CAVXZU010000004.1:0-37500 GCA_963766185.1 uncultured delta proteobacterium
CGGCATGCAGGTGGATCCCGTTCAGATAATAGCGCGTCTCCTCGGTCGAGATCGCAAATCGCGTCTTGTCGATGAGCTTCGCGAGGTCACTCGGAGGCATCGCAAAACGGACCTCCAGCTCCTCGGTAGCCATCGCCGGGAACTCATCTGCCGCAAGACAGGGCAAGGCGAATGTCGACCGTCCGGCCTCGAGGCTCAGCTCGGCAGAGCCGCTCGCCTGGGACAGGGCCAGCTGAGCGCCCTCTGGCAGCTTTCTCACGATCTCGAAGAAGGTGTGGGCCGCGACAGACGTTGCGCCCGGCTCGGCGATCTCAGCGTCCTCGTACGCCATGAGCGTGACATCAAGGTCGGTAGCAGTAAGGCCGAGGCGCCCCCCTTCCGCATCGAGCTTCACGTTCGAAAGGATGGGTATCGTGGTTCGACGCTCGACGACGTTCTGAACGTGGGCAAGGGACCTGAGAAGCGCAGCGCGCTCGATCGTGAGCTTCATGGAGCAAACCTGTGGAAGAGCGGCTGTTCGGCACCGCCGGGGCCCAAGGGGCAATCACGCTAGCAGAATAGCGCGCTGCCGTTCAGTGCTTTTCCACCCGGGACCTCCGGCATCACCCTGTCAGCCTTGCAGCCGTCGCTTGAGCTGCTCGACATCGTCCGCGAGAGCGCGGTCTTCGGCCGACAGCTTCTCGATCTGACGAACGGCATGCATCACGGTCGTGTGGTCACGGTTGCCGAACCTCTTGCCGATCTCCGGCAGCGAGCGAGGCGTCAGGATCTTCGCCAGGTACATGGCCACCTGGCGCGGCCGCGCGATGGCCCGTGACCGACGGCTGGAGCTCATGTCAGCGAGGCGAATGCCGTAGTGCTCAACCACGACCTTCTGGATCTCCTCGATCGTCACCCGCCGATCGGCGGCCCGAAGGACGTCCTTGAGGATCTCCTGTGCCATCTCGATCGACACCGGGCGGCCCGTGAGCCCAGCCTGGTGCATGATACGATTGAGCGCCCCTTCGAGCTCGCGAACGTTCGAGGTGATGCGCGAGGCCAGGAACTCGATGACCCGGGCCGGCACATCGACGCCGACCTGCTCGGCCTTGGACTGGAGGATCCCCAGCCGCAGCTCATAGGTCGTCGGGTGGATATCCGCGACGAGCCCCCATGAGAGACGCGAGCGAATGCGCTCCTCGAGGCCGTTCAGATCCGATGGGCTGCGATCCGCGGAGATGACGATCTGGCGTCCACGATCGACAAGCGCGTTGAAGGTATGAAAGAATTCCTCCTGCGTGCTGTCCTTCCCGCTGATGAACTGAACGTCGTCCACCATCAGCAGGTCGACCGAGCGGAAGAGCTCCTTGAAGCCCATCGTATCCTTGGAGCGCAGGGCCCTGATGAACTGATACATGAACTTCTCGGCCGAGAGATAGACGATCCGGCGCCCCGGATCGCGCTGCTTCACGCGCCAAGCGATGGCATGCATCAGATGGGTCTTACCAAGACCCACGCCGCCATAGAGGAAGAGCGGATTGAACGGAGGCTTCAAGAGCGTGGACACGCGCTCTGCGGCGGCCACGGCGAACTCATTGGGCTTGCCAACGACGAAGCGCTCGAACGTGAATCTGGCGTCGATGCGAGCACCAAGCTCGTCCAACGGGCCGGTCGACGCGGCCTCGGCCAAAGGGGGCGGGTCGGGCGACTTCCGTCACCACCGGCGTGACCTCGTCGGCCGAATGTTGAGCGCGATCGAGCGGATACTCGGATTCACGCTGGCCCAAAGGCAGCGGATGCGGTCCGGCATAGTTGGCGACCACCCAATCACGCATGAACTGCGTCGGCACCGCGATGACCGCGCGCTCGCCTTCGATCGCGCACAGGTCCAGCGGCTTCAGCCACGTGCTGTAGGCCGTGTCGCCGACCTCGGCCCGAAGCAACGACCGGACCTGCTGCCACTGATACGAAATCTCGCTCGTCGGAGGGGTCATGCCACCCTCGGAGGCAACGTCGTCCTCGCCTGAATCCGCATTCAATCTATGTCTCGGCCAAAAGGCCATCGCTAAGCCCCGCCGCTCAGTGCCTCTGACGTTGCCGATTCCCGTGCGGATATCGGCAAGCACCCCCTCTACCGGACGGCCATGCAAGACCGCCTCTTCCTTTGGCGAAGAAGCCATACTGATATCAGGTAGACAACACTGAAGACTCACAAGTCGGCCACAAGGCAAACGACTTCTGAGACAAGAAGTATCCCGAGCCTACTAAACGTATCACCTAGCGCCGCCTACTCAGGCGACCGTGGCAATACGCAAAGACCTTAAGAAGAGGCTGGACCGCTGACAAGGGGATCGAATAGGGAACGGAGAAATTCGCCGGGAGGTTGAGATCAGAAATACCAAACGATGCGGCTAGGCATCCCTAGCCGCTACGAAATCCACAACGACGAAAAGCTCAAGGGGCCGCCTGTTCCAGGCGCTTGATGCCCTGGGCAAGCCTCGAGATTTTCCGGGACGCCATGTTCGCATGAACCACGCCCTTCGAGACACCCTTCTGGAGCTCCGGCGCAGCAGCACGGAACGCCTCGCGGGCGGCCTCCACATCCGACTGAGCGAGCGCCGCATCGACCCTGCGAACAAAGGTCCTGATGCGACTGATACGGCTCTTGTTCAGCGCAGCACGTTTGGCCGCCTGACGGATGCGCTTGCGCGCTGAAGGCGTGTTAGCCACAGATCGATCTCCAGAACAGGGGTTGCATCTATATCTCTACGTCCGGCCACCGTCAACCGCGCCCCCACCCCGGGGCCCTGCCCGGACAGCGCAGGGGATCGCCGGCACCGGCTTGAGCCGCCATGGACCCAGTGCGCCGCCATGCTTGATGAGCCGACTTCGCAGCACGACCCGAATAGCCATATCGTCGTCCCAGGGCGGCAGCTATCCGGAGGTCGCCGGCGTGTGTCTCCGGCTCATCGCTCGTCCCGGAGCTCCCGCCGATCGGCTCGAGGAGCCCGTAGGATGCCGAGCGCTGGCTGCATCAACGATCACTGAAGTTCGGGGACCGCTTGTCAACGAAAGCAGCCATGCCCTCCCGGCGATCCTCGGTGGCGAAGGTCGCATGGAAAGCGCGCCGCTCGAATCGCAGCCCCTCGGCGAGCGAGGCCTCGAAGGCGACGTTGACCGCCTCCTTCGCCATCTGAACGATGGGCTTGGACTTGCTGGCTATCGCCTCGCCAAGCTTGATCGCTTCCCCGACCAAGTCGGCGACGGGCACGACCCGCGTCACCAAGCCCGATCTCTCGGCCTCCTCGGCATCCATCATGCGGCCGGTCAGGATCATCTCCATGGCCTTGGACTTGCCGACGGCGCGCGTCAGCCGCTGGGTTCGCCCGCCCCCGGAATCGTTCCGAGGTTCGTCTCGGGCTGGCCAAACTTCGCGTTGTCCGCCGCCAGGATGATGTCGCACATCATGGCGAGCTCACACCCACCGCCCAACGCGTACCCCGCGACGGCCGCGATAACAGGCTTTCGGTGCGCGGCAATCTTGGCCCAAAAGCCGATGAAGTCCGTCCCGTAGACCTCGGCGAAATCCTTCTCCGCCATCTCCCTGATGTCGGCACCGGCCGCAAACGCCTTCTCGGATCCGGTGATAACCGTCGCGGCAATCCCAGGATCGGCATCGAACGCCGTGAGCGCGCCGTCGAGCTCGGTCATGAGCTGATGGTTCAGAGCATTCAGCGCCTTGGGACGATTAAGCGTGACCAGACCTACAGCCCCACGCTTCTCTACCAGAATGGTCTCGTACGCCATCATCCTACCCCTTGACGCGTGGACACCCCAAAAGCGGCGGCGTCCCCTCGCCGGGCCCGACTGCCAGCCCCATGCCGCGCTGCAAAAAATGCGGCGCCGCTATAGGACGGCCTCCCGGAGCCGTCCAGCCCGAACCTCAGCCGCGGGACCCGGCCGATCGACCGAGCGCCTAGCGTTGGCACCTCGGGCACCAATAGGTCGATCGCCCGCCGGCCCAAGGTGGTTTACAACAAGCGCCTGTTCAACGAAGACGGCAAGATCGTCCTGGACCTGGCCTATCCTCCCCCCTCGGAAAACTGCGTCTTTTGTCACGGCATGTCCGACGCCAAGAAGCGGGGCTTTTCCTGGAACGACCGCGTCAACCACGACATCCACAATATGCGGGGCATGAGCTGCGCCGCCTGTCACCCGGCCATCGACAAGCAGCACAATTTTGCCAAGGGCGATGAAAACGTCTCCAGCGTCCGGAACGACCTGGACAACACCATGAAGAACTGCCAGCAGTGCCACAGCCAGGGCTACATGGGAGCGCCCCGGCCCAAGCACCTGAGCATCCGGCCCAACCACCTGGAGAAGCTGGCCTGCGAGACCTGCCACATCCCGGCCCTGCACGTGGCCCGGCGGAAGGCTTTGACGTCACCACCGGCAAGATCGTCAACTATCCCAAGATCGGCGCCAAGAAGATCGGGCGCGCTTCACCTGGAAGCCCCGGTACGCCAAGGGCGGGCACAAGGGCGAGAAAATCTGGCCGGTCAACGTCATGCTGCCCGTCACCTACACCAACCTCAATAAAGACGGCCTCTATTATCCTCTCTACGGCAAGGAGATCGGCAAGGGCTACGCCAAAATCAAGGATAAGCTCAAGGGCAAGAAACCCAACAAGCCGGAACTCCACACCCCGGAGGAAATCAGGCTCATGCTGGTGGCCCTGACCGAGACCCTGAAGGGGAACCAGCGGTTCCAGCAGGTCAAGCCGTTTTACCACAAGGGCGGGGAAATTTACGGCCTGAATGATAAAGGCGAGGTGGCCAGCCGCAAAGACACCACCTGGGTGGGCCACACGGAAGGCTTCAACATCAACCACAACGTGGCCCCGGCGGGCCTGGCCCTGGGCGCGAACGGCTGCGGCGACTGCCACTCGGATAAGGGCCACATGTTCAAGGGCCAGATCGTCACCGACATGTTCGGACCCAGGGAAACCGGTGACGGTCAGCGCCGGACGGCTCTTCGGCTGCCAGCCCTGGGCCTTCACGCTCAACCAGATCCACAAGCCCTACCTGACGCCCTACGTGAGTTGGGGGATCATGCTCCTGGTCTTTATCCTGATGCTGCATTACACCGGGCAGGGCCCCAAGCGGGCGGATTTCTATGCCGCGCCCGGGGAAATCCAGCGGTTCACCCTGGCGGAACGCTGGACCCACCTGGTCCGCCTGATAACCTTCCTGTTGCTGTTCTTTACGGGCTACATCTTCTTCTACAACAACGTCACCATGCTGCGGCTGTTCTTCGGGTCCGCCAACGCCGCGGTCATCTTCCACTGGGTGGCAGGCCTGATCTTCGTGGCCGCCTCCGTCGTCAGTCTCTGCCTGTGGTACAAAGACGCCGGGTTTGTGGCCTATGACCGGGAATGGCTGAAGCAGCACGGCGGCTACATCGGCGGCCAGGAAGTGGAGGTCCCGGCGGGACGGCTCAACGCCGGCCAGAAGATCTTCTTCTGGGTCACGGTGGTCCTCTCCCTCATCATGGGGGTGACCGGCATCCTGCTCATCTTCAAGAACAGCCTGCCGCTGACCTTTAACTGCCTTCTGTCCACGGTCCACGGCTTCTTTGCCATCGTCTTGGTGGCCGCCATCGTCGCCCATGCCTATCTGGGCACCATCGCCAATCCGGGCACCTGGAGCGCTATGGTGGACGGCAAAGTGAGCCGCGTGTGGGCCAAGAAGCACCATTCGGAATGGTACAAGGAAATCAGCGCCGAAGAGAAACCGGCCGAAGACCAGGGCAACCAGGAGGAACCCTAACCCGGAGCCAGGGGCCTGAGATCAATCAGGCCCCTGGCCTGGCGGCTTTTTCACCTTAATTTTTTGTGGGGCGGTGCGAGCACCGCCCCGACTTTTTGGTTCGGCCGCATCCCCCTCGAGGCCCGGACCCCAACCGGACCGGGAAAAAATTATTCTTTCCGGCGTCAATTTATGACAATTCTGGCAATTTCCCGGCGGCTGTGTTAAATTCCGGTTAAGATTCCTCCACTACCTGGAGAGCTTGGATCCAAACTACTTTGGACCGAGACTTAAAGGATGGAAAACCATGGATTACCTGCCAAACCCCCCAGGGGGGGCCGTATTCGCCGAGCCGGCTCACGGGCTCAAGTTCACACAGGCCTTGGACCAGATGCACGAGGAGTTGGGCGCGGTGCTGGCCCGGCTCACTGCGGATATGGCCGAGACCCTCATCCACGAACTGGAAATCGCTCCCCGGATATTCGGTTGCGCCGCCGGCCGGTCGGGATTTATCCTCCGGGGCTTTCTGATGCGGCTGATGCACCTGGGGTTCACCGTCTATTTTGTGGGGGAGACCACCACCCCCAGGGTCCGCCCCGGCGACCTGCTCATGGTCATGTCGGGCTCCGGCGAGACGGCCCAGCCCCGGGAGATGCAACGCCGGGCCAACGCCGTGGGCGCCCGCACCCTGGCCCTGACCACCCACCCGGAATCCACCATCGGCCAGGAGGCCCAGGTAACCATCAGCATTCCCGGGACCACCAAATTGACCCTGAACCAGGAAGCCAAGTCGGTGCAATGCCCCGGCAGCCTGTTCGAACAGGCTTCCTTCCTGTTCCTGGAAGCGGTGGTGCTGATTCTCTACCAGCGCCGCCTGGGCCATAACCAGGGCGAAGTCCTGGACCGCCACGCGGATTTGGAATAAGAGCGGGGTTAGGCATCAGAGGTTAGTTTTAAAAGCTGGCGCGGTGATGGCAAACGAAGTGCGATCTTATAAAGATTTGGTGGCCGGGCAGAAGTCCATGGACCTGGCCACCTCAGTTTATCGAGTCAGCCGGGGGTTCCCCAAAGAAGAAATTTTCGGGCTGGTAAGCCAGATCAGGCGCGGCGGCAGTATCCGTCCCCGGCAATATTGCCGAAGGTCAGGCCCGAACTTCAAAAAAGGAATCCCACTATTTTCTCAGCAATGCCCGGGGCTCCCTGGCGGCATTGGCAACCCAGCTGACCATCGCCCACCAACTCGCCTATATTGACGAAACAGAGATGGATCAACTTGTTGGCCGGTTAGGGGAGGTAGGGCGCATATTGAATGGACTCATAGCATCCCTAAAAAGATTGCCCAAATCAGCATCAACCCCTGATCCCTCATAATCTGAATAGGAACCTCAACCATGACGATAATTTTGCAGTTAGCGCTGGATTTTGTGGATTTACACCGGGCCGTGGGCGTGGCCGAGCAGGCCGTACCCGGGGGCGTGGATTGGGTCGAGGCCGGCACCCCCCTGATCAAGAGCGAGGGGCTGGATGCGGTGCGGGAATTGAAAAGGCTCTTCCCCGGCAAAATTATCGTGGCCGACATGAAGATCATGGACGCGGGCCGCATCGAGGTGGAGTCCGCGGCTAAGGCCGGGGCCGGGATCATCGACGTCCTGGGGACCGCCACCGACGCCACCATCGAGGAGTGCATCCAGGCCGGAAAGAATTACGGCGCCAAGATTGCGGTGGACCTCATCGCGGTGGCCGACCCGGTGGCCCGGGCCCGGCAGGTGGAGGCCCTGGGGGCCGATTACATCTCGGTGCACGTGGCCATCGACGAGCAGATGCGGGGCCGGGACCCCTTTGCCATTTTGCAAGAAGTAAGCCGGGCGGTACACGTGCCCGTGGGGGTGGCCGGGGGCATCAACTCCGAGACCGCGGCCGCGGCCGTGGCCCACGGCGCGGCCTACGTCATCGTGGGTGGGGCCATCACCAAGGCCCTGGACCCGGCGGTGGCGACCCGGGAGATCCGCCGGGCCCTGGATGAAGGCGCGGTCATTCCCACCACGTTGTTTAAGCGGGGCGGCGCCGAGGAGATCCACCGGGTGCTGGAGATGGTGTCCGTCGCCAATCTCTCGGACGCCCTGCACCGGGGCGGGGTGCTGGAAGGCTTGCGTCCCCTGGCCCCGGGGATGCGCCTGGCGGGGCCGGCCCTGACGGTGCGGACCTACCCGGGGGATTGGGCCAAACCGGTGGAGGCCATCGACCTGGCCCGGCCCGGGGACGTCCTGGTCATCGACGCCGGGGGCGTAGGGCCGGCCATCTGGGGCGAGCTGGCCACCCATTCGGCCCTCCAGCGGGGTCTGGCCGGGGTGGTCATCGACGGGGCCATCCGGGACTCCGGGGACATTGTCAAACTGGGCTTTCCGGGCTTTTCCCGCCTGGTGATGCCCAACGCCGGGGAACCCAAGGGCTTCGGGGAGATCGGCATCCCCATCCGCATCGGCAACCAGAAGATCGAGCCCGGGGACTGGCTCCTGGGGGACGACGACGGCGTGGCGGTCCTGCCGAAAAAAATGGCGGTGGAATACGCCAACCGGGCCATGGACGTCCTGGAAAAAGAAAACCGCATCCGGGAGGAGATCAAGGAAGGCCGGACGTTAGCGCAGGTGACGGATTTGTTAAGGTGGGAGAAGAAGGTGTGATTTGTAGGGTGCGTCTCACGCACCATCGAATGACTGCGGCATAAAAAATGGTGCGTGAGACGCACCCTACGACTTCTGCTTCAAACACTTCACCAACAGAAGCATCAATTCGATACTATCATCTCAAAGCGAATGCCTCCTGATCAAGGTGAGCATATAAATACTCTTTTGGGAAAAGCTCAGAGTTGAGGTGATTCTGTCTGAGGAGATTAACAAAGAGAGAGTCATAGAAAAGGTGGAAAGTCTCACCGCCAGTTTTTATAACAAAGTACCCTGGCAATTACTCTATCATAGAGACATATCCACAATAATTGCACAAGAATACTCAGATATTGGTGAGATTTGAATGAAACAGATCAGAGTGATGTAGGGTGCGTTCCACGCACCATCACGGGTCGGATGGATAAAAATGGTGCGTAAGACGCACCCTACGATTCGATGGCCGAAGTAATCAGCTGCCCCTGCCCTTTGGCGGATTTTGCCTCTTCTTGCCTTAATCCACCTGATATTCCATAATCCCAAAATTTCCTCCTTGCTTTGTATGCTATTTGTACATACAATGATGTTGAATGGCACCTTGCCGGTGCAAAGCACAGGCTGGAAGCCTGTGCCACCAAAGAGCGAGACTGCTATGAAGGGAAAAGAACCGGAATATGATTTCAGCCAGGGCCGGCGCGGACCGGTGGTGGCATCGCCGGCCAGCAAGGCCCGCATCACCATCCGTCTGGACCAGGATATCCTGGAGTGGTTCAAGAACAAGGTGCATGAAGCCGGAGGCGGGAACTATCAGACCTTGATAAATCAGGCCCTGCGGGAATACATCCAATATCGCGACGGCCTCCTGGCGGAGACCCTGCGCCGGGTGATTAAAGAAGAACTGGCTGAGGCGAATAGTTAGAAACCATTGCAAACCCGATTTTGGTTATGTAGGGTGCGTTCCACGCACCATCAAAGGCTGCGGCATAAAAAATGGTGCGTAAGACGCACCCTACGACTGGCCTGGGAAGGAACGGGTTTAAGCTGTTGACCCGGATTCCGGGCTCGCGTCTCCTGATTAATGCATAGGGAGGCGGCAAAAAGTTATTGACCCTCGGCCATCTCCTTACACCGTTTCCTCGCCTCTTTGCGGCAGAGTTCCCAGATGACGCAGCTGGGGCGGAATTTGCAATAGAGGCAGGGGTCGGTGCAGGCCTTGCAGTTATCCAGGCACTCCTGGCAGTAGGAGACTTCCATTTTCTGGCACCGCACGCAGGCGTCCCGGTCCGGGTGGTGGCGGCATTTATCCATGTAGTCCATGGATAGATTATAGCAAAAACCGCCAAATTTCTGTAGGGTGCGTTCCACGCGCCACCGCTGTGTGGCGAGAACCTCTAGGGTGATAGGGTGCGTAAAACGTATCCTGCGACGGTCCATATCCACCGGCAAGACGCCGGTTCGCCATGATCTCAGGCGCGCTCCTCCCTTTTTCCCCTGCTTTCCCCCTTGATAAAAGGAATAATCCTATCGACCGGTCTTGAGGGAAAAAGGCAATTTCTGGTAGACTAGCGCTTAACTGTGAAGCGGTCAAGATCCGGCTAAATCCTCCTTTAGATCTGGGACTTTAAGGAAGCCGCAGACTTTCCCCCTATCAAGGGGGAGGAGGGATTTTTTTCCCGGGATTACCAGCCGCGGGCTTCAACCTTGCGCCTGCGCCAGCCCAGGCAAAGCCTGTGCCACCAATTGATTGCATTCGTATTAATACGAAATATCTCGACCTACCAAGGTTGCTAGCACTTAACTTAACCAGTAAGAGAGAAAATCTCTTGATCTGAGATACTTCGATCTGCCACTATTGTGGTTGGCCCCGCCGATCCTGGGGTAAAGAGGATAGCCCATGACTGAAGATCAATATACCGCCATGCGCCACCGGATGGTGGAGACCCAGATCGCGGCCCGGGGGGTGTCGGACCCCAGGGTGTTGGCGGCCATGAAAAAAGTGCCCCGGCACCGCTTCATCCCGTCCCCCCTGTGGGACCAGGCCTACAGCGACTATCCCCTGCCCATCGGGGAGGATCAGACCATCTCCCAGCCCTATATTGTGGCCCTGATGACCGAGCTTTTGGAGCTTAAAGAGACGGACCGGGTGCTGGAAATCGGTACCGGCTCGGGCTACCAGGGGGCCATCCTGGCGGAGTTGGCGGCCCAGGTCCTCACCATCGACCGGGTGGCGTCGCTTTTGGCCAAGGCGGAGCACATCCTCGCCTTGCTGGGATACAGCAACATCAAGACCCGGGTGGGGGACGGCACCCTGGGCTGGCCCGAGGAAATGCCCTTCGAGGCCATCATCGTCACCGCCGGCGCCCCCCAGGTGCCCCGGCCCCTGACGGAGCAGCTGGCCCTGGGGGGGCGGCTGGTGATTCCCGTGGGGGACCGGTGGTCCCAAACCTTGACCTGCGTCCGCAAGACCGCCGAAGGCCTGAAGTTTGAGTACCACGGCGGCTGCCGCTTCGTGCGCCTCATCGGCGAGCATGGCTGGCCGGAGGCGGGGGGGACGTGAATCAGGAAGATCAGGAGCTGGCTGGGATGCTAAGGAACGCCCCGCCTCACCTCGAGAATAAAGAGGCGGGGGCATAAGGGGAGCACCGGCAAGCTGCTATGCCGCGGATAGGAACCTGGGGGCGACCCACCGGGTCGCCCCTACGTATGTCTCTATCCAGAGATTGGCTTCGAGGAGATATTTTCACTAGCCGCAGGCGAAATCCCGCACCCCCACAGGCAAGATGCCGGTGTCACCGGTTTGATGGCGATGTGCTTAATAAGTGATTGGCGGGGGCCGGTTACGAAGTTGCCCGCCTATGAAGAAAGACAAGCTATTGCAGGGGCGCACCTGGGTGTTGGCCCGCCTGTGGACGGACCCATCGGTCGCTACAAAAGCATTAAAGATATATTACCTGGATGAACGCAGCTCGGTAGGAGAGGGTCCTGGCAAGCGCCGGGGGACGGAGGAACAAGTCCCTGGCCGCCGCGCTCAAGTTTTTACTCCGCCTGGGCCACCTTGGGTTCGGACAGGCGGGCCTTGATGACCCGCCGGGCCAGGGGGGCGGCGTCTTCACCGCCGTGGCCGCCGTGCTCAATCAGGACCGCCACGGCTACCTGGGGGTCGCCGGCCGGGGCGTAGGCCACGAACCAGGCATGATCCAGCATCCCCCGGCCCCGCTTCCTTTTGGGATTATTCCGATCTATGGCGACCACCTGGGAGGTGCCGGTTTTGCCGGCTACCTGGATGTTGGGCAGGCGGGCGGCCTTGCCCGTGCCGTCGTTGACCACCCCCACCAGGGCTTGGCGCACCGCTTCCAGGTTGGCCGGGCTGGCCTTGAGGCGGGATTGCACCTCGGGCTTGGCCTGGTAGAGAATCTCCCCGGTGGGGCTCTCCACCTTCTCCACCAGATAGGGTTTATAGACGATGCCGCCGTTGGCAATGGCGGCCACCACCCGGGCCATCTGGATGGGGGTGGCCAGGTTGTAGCCCTGGCCGATGGATACCGAGATGGTATCGCCTTCATGCCAGGGCTGATGGAATCGAGCCTTTTTCCAGGCCGGGGAAGGCACCAGGCCCGGCATCTCTTTGTCCAGATCGAGGCCGGTGGGCGCGCCCAGGCCGAAGCGCCGGCTCCACTCATGCGATGCGTTCGATCCCCAGGCGCCGGCCCACCTCGTAGAAATAGATGTCGCAGGAATGCACCATGGCCCGGTAGAGGTTCATGGCGCCGTGGCCGCCCTTGCGCCAGCAGTGAAAGACGTGATTGCCCACGGGCAATTTGCCGGTGCAGTCGAAAATGGTGCTGGGGGTGATGACCTGTTCCTCCAGGCCGGCCACGGCGATGATGATTTTAAAGGTGGACGCCGGGGGATATTGGCCCCTCAGGGCGCGGTTTTCCATGGGGTGGGTCTTATCGGTGTTGATTTTCTGCCACTCCTGGGTGGTGAGTCCCCGTTCGAAGGCCTCCTGGGAAAAGGTGGGGGAGGACGCCAGGGCCAGGACCCGGCCGGTTTTGGGGTCCAGGGCCACGATGGCCCCCACCTGGCCTTCCAGGCAGGCCTCGGCTTCCCGCTGCATCCGGTTGTCCAGGGTGAGGTAGATGTTGGCCCCGGCAGTGGGGAAGACGCTGTCCAGTTGGCCCAGTTCCCGCCCGTAGGCGTCAACTTCGATGCGGCGGGAGCCCCGTTTGCCCCGGAGGTACTTTTCCCAGGCCAGTTCTACCCCGCATTTGCCGAGGTAATCCCCCATCTTATAATTGGAAAACTTGCCGCTCTTCAGCTGGGCGTCGCTGACTTCCCCCAGGTAACCCAGGACGTGGCAGGCCATGCCCTTGTGGCGATATTCCCGCTTGGGCTGGATCTGGATGAGGACCCCGGGCAGCTCCGGTTGAAAGGTCTCCACCCGGGCCATTTCATCCCAGGCCAGGTCGGCCCGGACCCGCACCTGGTGCAGGCCGGCTTTCTTGGCATTTTGCAGTTGAGCCGTTAATTGCTGGGGGTCCAGGTGGAGCAGGTGGGCCAGGCGCCCGGCCAGGAGGGGGATGTTGCCCACATCCTCCATGACCACGACCAGTTCATAGCTGGGCCGGTTGGCCACCAGCACCTGGCCCTGGTGGTCCAGAATCATGCCCCGCCAGGGCGGCAGGTCCAGGAGACGAATCCGGTTGTGTTCCGAACGCTGCTGCATCTCCTCCCCCTGCAACAGTTGCAGGAACCAGAGACGCAGAAAGAGGAGCCCGAAGAGGCACAGGACGATGAGGGCGGTCCGGGCGAAGGTCCGGCGGAGGCGCTCCTGTTCTTCCGGGGGCATCACCCCGCCAAAGCTGGTATCCGGGAGCAGGAAGCCGGCAAATCCCGGTTTATTCGGACGCAGCATGGCCGTTCTCACTCATCCGGGTCATCAAGGCGATAACCGTGGCGCTTGGTTACCGGAGTGGGGAAAAAATTCATTGATTGGGGCCAACCTCACTCCGTCGTGGTTACGGGCCCGGCTCAAGGCCGGGTTCGTATCGAGTTGTACCGGGCTCATTCCCCAAAAGGCTGATAGGGCATGGGTTCGGTTCGGGGCCGCCAGCCCAGGCGGCGCAGAGAGTTTTCCACGGCCCGCACTAAAAGATACATCAAAGGCCCCAGGGCCGCAGTGGCCAATATCTCCATGAGGTGCACCCCGGTCAGGTCGCCGGAAAAAAGGGGCTGGTAGCCCAGGATGAAGGTGCCGATCTGCAGGCCCACCTCTTGTAAAGCCAGGGCGGCCAGGCCGGCCAGGACCTGGAAACCCAACTGATGGACGAGCAGGCGGCGCCGGAAATACCGGGCCATGGCCACCAAGACCAGGGAGGCGCCCAAATGGAGCCCGAAAGGGGTGGTGGCGTAACTGTCCTGGAGGGAGCCCAACACCAGGCTCAAGGCCAGGGTCAGTGAGAGGGACGGCCTCAGGCCCACATAGAACAGCAGCAGGGCCAGCAGACGCAGGTGCACATAGGGAAAGAACACCAGGTTCTGCACGTAAAAGATGACCAGGCCCACCAGGCTGAAGGCGATGAGAGGCGCAATCATGGTTCGGACAAGGTGAGGGTGGCCACTTTCACCACCAGAACCTCCTCCAGCGTGGATAAATCGACGTTGGGGGTCACTTCGATTTCCTGAAAGACGCCTGGATTTTTCTTGTTGGCCTCGGTGACCGTCCCAAAGACCAGACCTTTGGGATAGAGGCCCACCAGCCCGGAGGCCAGGACCAGGTCCCCCACCTTAACGTCGGCGCTTTTGGGGACAAACTCCAGGGAGCAGCGGTTGCCGCCCTTGCCCTTGAGCACGCCCCGGATCCGGGTGCGCTGGATCATGGCATCGGCGCCGCTTTTGCGGTCCACGATGAGCATCACCTTGGAGTACTCGGGGTAGACCACTACGATGCGCCCCACAATGCCCTGGGGGGCCAGGACCGGCAGACCCTCTTTGACGCCCTGGGCTTTGCCCTGATTGATGATGGCGGAACGGGACCACAGGGTGGGGTCGTAAGCGATGACCCGGGCCCCGATAACGGGGAGGGCCACCTGCCGCTTCAGGTCTAGGAGGGTCTCAAGGCGCGTCAGGGCCTGTTGGGCTTCCTGGAAACGGACCTCCCGCTGCTTATATTCCTCAAGTTGCCGCTGCAATACGGCATTTTCCCGGCGCACCCCCACCAGATAAAAATAGCCCTGCCAGAGTTGTTTGGCGCTGCGGCCCACGTACTCCAGCCCCGCTAACCCGGGGGCGGTCATGGAGACGACCATCTCCTGTACCTTTCTCAAGGCCGGGGAACGCTTGAGGCTCAGGGAGAGGACCGAAAAGACCAGGAGCAGGGTCAGAATTAACAGGAGCGGGGTGCGGTAGCGACCTGGGGGGTGCACATCTAACCGCCTCAATCCACCATCACTTCTTTGAGGATGTTGAGATTATCCAGGGCCCGGCCGGAGCCCATGACCACGGTGGACAGGGGATCATCGGCGATCTTGATGGGCAGGCCGGTTTCCTGGTGGAGCAGGATATCCAGATTTTTCAGCAGGGCGCCGCCCCCGGTGAGATAGATGCCCCGGTCCACGATGTCGGCCGCCAGCTCGGGAGGAGTCTGCTCCAGGGCGGTCTTGACCGCCACCACGATGGTGTCGATCTGTTCCTGGATGGCCTGGCGAACCTCGTCCGAATTGATATTGATGATTTTGGGGATGCCGGTGACCAGGTCCCGGCCTTTGACGTCCATGGCCTCCACCTCAGTGCCCGCATAGGCGTTGCCAATAGTGGTCTTGATGATCTCGGCGGTGCGCTCCCCGATGAGCAGGTTGTAAGTCCGTTTGACATACTGGAGGATGGCTTCGTCCATCTTGTCGCCCCCCACCCGCACGGATTTGGCATAGACGATGCCCGCCAGGGAAATGACGGCGACCTCAGAGGTGCCGCCGCCGATGTCCACCACCATGTTGCAGATGGGCTCGGTGATGGGCAGCCCGGCGCCGATGGCCGCGGCCATGGGTTCTTCAATGAGATAGACTTCCCGGGCCCCGGCCGACTCCGCCGACTCCCGGACCGCCCGCTTTTCCACCGGGGTGATGCCTGACGGCACGGCGATGATGATGCGGGGGCGGATCAGGGAGCGCCGGTTGTGAACCTTACGGATGAAGTGGCGCAGCATGGCCTCGGTAATTTCGAAGTCGGCGATGACCCCGTCCTTCATGGGGCGGATGGCCACGATGTTCCCGGGGGTGCGCCCCAGCATCATCTTGGCGTCCCGGCCTACGGCCAGGACCCGGCTGCGGTCGCGATCGTTTTTGCGGACGGCCACTACCGAGGGCTCGCTCAGGACGATGCCCTTGCCCTTGACGTAAACCAGGGTGTTGGCGGTGCCCAGGTCAATGGCCAAATCATTGGAAAACCATCCCAGGATGGGATCAAGAAACATGCGCATAACTCCTTAGCATCGCGGCAGCACCGCTTCTCGTGGGGGTCACACCGGCCAGAGGGCTAAAAAAAAAGCGTCCGGTCCCCGATCGCCAAGGCCCCATGAGAAGCCCCACACTTATCTATTTTGCCTATTTGAGGAAAATATTCAACTTAAAAATCCTCACTTCCCCCGGCCCGGAGCCGAGCGGCCGCTATCCGGCCCGCGTTCCAGGCTGCCAAAGTCGGCCTGCGAGTGCCCCTGGAGGCAAATCTCGAGGAATTTTATGAATTCCACCGGGTTGGGGAAAAACTCCCCGGGGTCGGGGCAGGCCTGCCCCAGGCAGGCGAGCTGGGCGGCGCCGGGTGATTGCTCACCCCCATCCGGAGCCGGATTAATCTCGCCCGGACCTTGACAAAATCACCCATAAATGGTTTATATCATGTTTGGAGTTAGTTCCAGGAATAAGGAAGAGTAAATGTCAAAACGCACCTATCAACCAAGTAATTTACGTCGGAACCGCACTCACGGGTTTTTGGAACGGATGAGCACCAGGGCCGGACGCGCGGTTATCAAGCGCCGCCGGGCCAAAGGCCGGAAACGCCTTTCGGTCTGAGGTGAGGAGTTTTAAAGCCTCATCCCTGATGCCAACTGCCGGTGCTCAGCCCCTGTCTTGAACCCAATCCCAAAGGGACCGCCCGTTTCACCAAGGCGGCGCGGCTCCGCCATCGCCAAGAATTTCTGCGGGCGCAGGCCCAGGGCAAGCGGCTCCACACGCGCCATTTTGGCGTGGTTCTGGCTCCCATGGCCGAAGGCCACCCCCGGCTGGGGCTGGTGGTTACCCGACGCCTGGGAAAAGCAGTCCAGCGCAACCGCGTCAAGCGCTTGCTCCGGGAGTTTTTTCGCCGCCACCAAACCGGATTGCCCGCCTTTGACCTGGTGATCATGGCCAAGAAAGGGGCGCCGGCTTTGGCATATCATCAGGTCGAAGAGGAGTTGGGCCGGTTGCTGCTCTCCCGGGCCAGTAAGAGAACCCATGACTAAAGTGGCCCTTCTGATAATCCGCGCCTACCAGGTGCTGATCTCACCTTTGTTTCCCAGTTGCTGCCGGTTTGCGCCGACGTGTTCCCAGTATGCCGTTGAGGCCTTGAGCCGTCACGGCGTCTGGCGCGGCCTCGGGCTCACCATCCGGCGTCTGGCTCGCTGCCATCCCTGGCATTCCGGGGGGTGGGACCCGGTACCTTAGGAGTTTCTTATGGAAAGACGGGCCTTGATTGCCCTGGCCTTGAGTTTCGTAGTGTTCATGGGGTTCATGTATTATGGGGAAAAGACCAGAACCCCCCAGGCGCCCCCTCCTGCCGGCCAGACCGCCGCGCCGGCGCCGGCGACCCCGGCGGCCCCGGCCCCGGCTCCGGCAGCCGTGCATCCCGCCCCGGCAGTGAGGCCGCAACCGGCCCGTCCGGCCAAAGACGTGGTGGTGGACACCCCCTCGTTCAAGGCGGTATTCACCGAACTGGGGGGCCGGCTCAAGAGCTTCCACCTAAAGAAATATAAGGACCGCATCCCCTATACGCCCATCTATCATTTTAAGCTGGGGCCCGTGGCCTTTGAGCTGGACCGCTATATCAATCCGGCCGCAGCCGGGATCAAATCCAAGGACCTGGTGCGGGAGGGCGATGCCAATGAGTTGCCCCTGACCCTGAGTTGGGAAGGGAAAACCCTCAACGTTTCGGGGTTGGCCCTGTGCGAGGCCTCGACCACGGCCCTTACCCTCAAGGCCGGAGAAAAGGGGACGCTGAAATTTACCTCTGTCAGTCCCGAGGGTCTGACCCTGGTCAAGACGTTCACTTTCAAGGGCGACAGTTACGGCTTCGACCTGGCGGTCCAGGTGACCAATCGCACCGGCCAGCCGGTGAATGGCCAACTCAACCTGGACCTGAGCGAGAATTTTGCCGGGGAAGAGGCCAACCGCTTTCATTTCCTCGGGTTTAACGGCTCCATCAATAATAAGCTCCACGACATCAAGAGCGGCGACGTCAAGGAAAAGACCAAGGGCGGTGAAGCCACATACTCCAAGACTTTTACCGGCAAGGTGGAGTGGGCCGGATTGGATGAAGGCTACTTCATGACCGCCATCATCCCCGAGTCCGCCAAGTCCTGGGTCACCCTGAGCGAGCCGCCGAAAGCGCCCATGGTGGCCAGCGTCCGGACCCCGGTGGAAGGCCTGGGCGCGGGACAGGCGGCCCAGTTTTCCTACGTCCTGTATTTCGGCCCGAAAAACCTGAACGATCTCAAGCCGTTCGGGCTGGATCGGGCGGTCAACTTCGGCTGGTTCGACTTCCTGGGGAAACCGCTCCTGAAGTTCCTGAACTGGCTGGAAGGCTATTCTTTCAATTACGGCTGGGCCATTGTTATCCTGACCATTCTGCTCCGGATCGTCTTCTGGTATCCCAACCACAAGAGCTACAAGTCCATGAAGGACATGCAGAAGCTCCAGCCCAAGGTGGCCAAGCTCCGGGAGAAATACAAAGACGACAAAGAGACCATGAACAAGGAGCTCATGGCCCTGTATCGCACCTTCAAGGTCAATCCCATGGCCGGGTGCCTGCCCATGTTGCTGCAGCTGCCGGTGTTCATCGCCCTGTACAACGTCCTGGGGTATGCCATCGAACTGCGCCATGCCTCCTTTATCCCCATTTTGCCGTTTACCAACATCGTCTGGCTGGCGGACCTGTCCGCCAAGGACCCATTGCTCATCACCCCCATCGTTATGGGGGCCACCATGTTCCTCCAGCAAAAAATGACCCCGTCCACCGGAGATCCCACCCAGGCCAAGATGATGATGTTCTTGCCCTTGATTTTTACGTTTATGTTCCTGAACTTCGCCTCCGGCCTGGTAGTCTATTGGCTGGTGAACAACGTTCTGTCAATCGCCCAGCAGCACTATACCAATAAGTACCTTACGTAGCTCTCAGGGGAAGTATTGATGGAGTTTCTGGAATTTGAAGGCAAAACCACCGAAGAGGCCATAGAAAATGCCTGCGCCCATTTTCAAGTTCCCTCGGAGGAGTTGGAGATAGAGATTGTCTCGGTGGGATCTCCCGGAATTTTTGGTCTGGGAGGTCGAAAAGCCAAGGTTCGCGCCAATCTGCCTCAGGAGGAGCAGGATGATCTGCTGCCCCTGGCCCGGGAAATTCTGGAGCAGGTCCTGGCGAAGATGCAAGAGCCGGCCACGGTAAGGGCCACGCAGGAAGAAGACCGGATCAACCTGCTCATTGAAACCTCCGACGCCGGTCTGCTCATCGGCAAGCAAGGCCAGACCCTGGACGCCCTGCAATATCTCGTCACCAAGATGCTGGCGAAGCAGACCCGGGGCAAGGTCAGGATCGCCATAGACGTGGAGGCTTATCGGGCCCGCCACAACGAGGCCCTGGCCCTGCTGGCCCAAAAGTACGGGGAGAAGGTCAAGCGCAGCGGCAGGTCCATGACCCTCAATCCCATGAATCCCTATGATCGCCGCATCGTGCACATGGCCCTCCAGGGTGACAAGGATTTGAAGACCGTCAGCCGGGGCGAAGGCCTCTATAAGAAGGTGGTCATTTCACCGGCCAAAAAGAAGGAAAGCCGGGAGGATGCCGCCGGCCCGGCATGACTTCCCATGAGGCGGCCGATACCCTCGCGGCTATCAGCACCCCCCTGGGTGAGGCGGGGATCGGCATCGTCCGGCTGAGCGGCCCGCTGGCCTGGCCCATCGCCCACCGCCTCTTCCGCCCCCACCGCCCCCGTCCCACCTGGCAGTCCCACCGGCTCTATCTGGGCCACATCGTCGACCCCCAGGGTGACATCATCGATGAGGTCATGGTCACCCTCATGCGCGGCGCCTTATACCTATACCCGGGAAGACGTGGTCGAGATCAACTGTCATTCGGGCTATGGGGTCTTGCGGCGCATCCTGGACCTGGCCCTGGCCGCGGGGGCGCGCCTGGCCCGGCCGGGGGAGTTTACCCTGAGGGCGTTTCTCTCCGGGCGCCTCGATTTGACCCAGGCGGAGGCGGTCCTGGAGGTCATCCGGGCCCGGACCGAAACTCACCTCCAGGTGGCGGCGGCGCACCTGTACGGGCGGCCTGGGACGCAGGCTCACACGGAGATGCGGCAGGACCTCCTGGACCTCCTGGCCCGGGTGGAGGCCGCCCTGGATTTTCCGGAAGAAGCCGGGGAGTTGGACCCGGCCCTGGTCCGGGAGGGGCTGGCCCTGCAGCGGGGTCTCTCCAGGCGCTGGCCGAGAGCTATGAAGCCGGGCGGCTCCTGCGAGAGGGGCTGCTGGTGGTGATCGCCGGGCGGCCCAACGTGGGCAAGTCCAGCCTGTTGAACCGCCTCCTGGACATGGAGCGGGCCATCGTCACCGAGATCCCCGGCACCACCCGGGACCTGGTGGAGGAGTCCATCACCCTGGGGGGGGTGGTGGTGCGTTTCAGCGATACCGCCGGACTGCGCCCGGCCCAGGACCGGGTGGAGGCGTTGGGCATCGAGCGCACCCGGGAGCGGCTGCAGCAGGCGGACCTGGTCCTCTATCTGGTGGACGGCAGCCACCCCCTGGCCCCGGAAGACCGGGCGGCCCTGGCGGAACTGGCGGGGCAACCGGGGCTGGTGGTAATCAACAAGATCGACCTACGCCCGAGCTTATCGGAAGATGAGTTGTCGGGAATACACCGCCTGGCCCCTGACCAGAATCTCCGCCAAGACCGGCCAGGGCATCGAGGCCTTGAAGGAGGAAATCGTTGCCCTGGGCCTGGGCGGCGGTCTCAGGGTGGCCGGCGAGGTCATCACCCAGGCCCGCCACCATGAACACCTCCGGCAATGCCTGACGTACCTGGGCCAGGCCCGGGGACTGTTGGGCCTTGATGAAGATTGCGCCCCGGAGCCGCCCTGGGAACTGGTGGCCCTGGAGCTGGGGTCCGCCATTCATGAACTGGGGGAGATCACCGGCGAGGAAGTGGGAGAGGCCATCCTGGACCGGATCTTCGGCCAGTTCTGCCTGGGGAAGTGAATGAACGACCCCAAGCAGAGCTTGGAAAACAACTGCATTCCCAAGCAGGAGCTTGGGAACGGGGACATAACTCCTCCCACCCCGTAAGGGTTTTATGGAGGGCCGAACCCCTGGGTGCGCCCAGGGCGGACACCCAGGTCCGCCCCTACGGGGGGCTGGGTGGAATTCGTAGGGGCGGTTCGCGAACCGCCCCTACCATCAAAGCCGCACCTCCTCCGCTTGTAGAGAGGCATCATGGCACACGAACCCTCGGAACCCGAGCCCCTGGCCCTCCTGCAGGAGGGCGCCGCGGCCCTTGACCTGGAACTGGCCCCCGCCACCCTGGAGCATTTGCAGATCTACCTGGAAGAGCTCAAGCTCTGGAACGCCAAGACCAATTTAACCGGGTTGAAGACCGACCGGGACATTGTTATCAAGCACTTCCTGGACTCCCTGGCGGTACTGCCGTGGCTGGACGGCGCCGCCTCCCTGGTGGACCTGGGCAGCGGCGGCGGCTTCCCGGGGATGGTGCTGAAGCTGGCCCTGCCCCAGTTGGCCCTTACCCTGGTGGAGGCCCGGGAGAGAAAAGCCGCGTTTCTGGAGTACCTGGCCGCCCGTTTCCGCTTGACCGGCGTCGAGGTGGTCCAGGCCCACCTCACGCCCTCCCTGGCGAAAAAGTGGCAGCCCAAGGTCGCGGCCGTGGTCTCCCGGGCGGCCTTTATCCTGCCCCGCCTGCTGGAGTTGGCGGCGCCGCTCCTGGCCCCGGGAGGCGTAGTGCTGGCCCTCAAGGGCGTGCACCTGGCCCTGGGCGAACTGGAAGCGGCCGGGTCTGCCGCGCCGTTGGTGGGTCTGAGTCCCCTGGAGCACCATAAATATTATCTCCCCATCAGCCGGGAGCCCCGGCTCCTGGTCATGGCCCGGAAACGGTGAAGCAGGCCTCTCCGGCGGCGATGAAAATTATCTTGCTTTCCCCGGGATGACTTTATACCCTGAGGTTAGGTATAATAGCGTACCGTGCCGGATGCGGCGGCCGCGGTGGAGCGGCGATTATCCTCTCGGATCCCGGCGGCAAGCAGGGTGGCGCCAGGCCGCCATCAAGGCGGTGACCCGGGCTGAAGCCAGTGGCTGGAAAAATGCTTCTTGGGCGCAACTCGGTACAAGACCTCTCAAGAAATTCGCGTAATCCCGGGCCGGGCCTGTCGCCAGGGGCACATCCGGCGGTATCTCTGCAACAAAGGCTTGGTTTTCCTCAAGTGAGGTGCGGGAGGATGCCCCGGCCCACCGGAACATGGCGCGCCTCTTATCGGCGCCCCTATCCCAGGGGGAAAAGGTTACCTGCGGCGGCGGCGTTTTGGACAGGTGTTGGCTGAACCCTGAAAGCTGACGGTTGAATCGGAAGGTTATGTCTTTCATTTCCTGGCAGTATTTCATTTTTCTTCCTCTCATCATCATCTCCTACTGGCTCCTGCCGGCAAGACGGCGGTCACTGCTGCTGTTGGCGGGGAGCTATTTCTTCTATGGTTGTTGGGACGTCAGATTCCTGGCCCTGGTGCTGGCCACCACGGTCATCGACTACAACTGCGGCCTGGCCATCGCCGGCCGGAAAAAAGGTCCCTGGCAGGTCCTGGGCCTGGCTCTTCTGCCCGGGGCCTGGTGTCTGGGCTGTTATGTCTGGCTGCCCGCGTCCGACATCTCTCAACACCTCGTGCTGGTCAGCGCCGCCATGGGCCTGGCGTTTTTCGGGAGCCATGAAGCCATCGGGCTTATGCCCCGGGACCGGCGCCCCAAATATTACCTGATTCTCAGCGTGGTCTTCTGTCTGGCCATTTTGGGATTCTTCAAATACTTCAATTTTTTTGTCGGTTCATTCACGTCGCTCCTGGGAACCGTGGGCTTCACCACCAACTGGAGCATGCTGAACATTATCCTGCCCGTGGGCATCTCCTTTTATACCTTCCAATCCCTGGGCTACGTCATCGATGTTTATCGGGGCCAGGGCCCGGCCTGTGAGGATTTGCTCACCTTCGCCACCTTCGACGCCTTTTTTCCCCAGATGGTGTCGGGGCCCATTGAGCGGGGCCGGAATCTTATTCCCCAGCTGGAGAAAGGGGCCAGTTTCCAGGAGGCCCATATCCAGGACGGCCTGCGCCTCATCCTGGTGGGGTTCTTTAAGAAAATTTTCGTGGCGGATAACTGCGCCCTCCTGGCCAACTATGCCTTTAATCCCCAAACCAGCCTCAACGGCTACTGGGCGGTAATCGGGGTGGTGGCCTTCGCTTTCCAGATTTACGCCGATTTTTCCGGTTACACCGATATCGCCCGGGGGTCCGCCAAGCTGCTGGGGATCGACCTCATGGAGAATTTCAGGTTCCCTTATTTCTCCCGGACACCCTCGGAATTTTGGGGCAGGTGGCACATTTCGCTGTCCACCTGGTTCCGGGACTACCTGTATATCCCCTTGGGCGGCAACCGCGGCGCTAAGTGGGAGACCCTGCGCAATCTGGCCATCGTCATGCTCCTGGCCGGCCTCTGGCACGGGGCCAACTGGGTCTTCGTCCTCTGGGGGGCCTACCACGGCGCCCTGCTCATTCTCTACCGGGTGGTGCCGCCGTTCAACCGCATCCAGGCCAAAGACGGGGCCTGGACCTGGCGGGACGTCCTGGCGGTGCCCCTGATGCTGGCCTTCACCCTGGTGGGCTGGGCCATTTTCCGCAGCCCCAGCGTGGCCGGTCTGGGGGTCTGGTTCGCGGCCCTGGGCAACTGGAACCCGTCGTCGGGGCTCGCCTGGCAATCCTCCTCTCTCTGGCTGCTGATTCATATTGTCCCCTTGATTCTGCTCCAGGTCCTGGCCTGGAAATACCGGGATGAAGCCACCCTGGACCATGTTCCCTGGGCGGCCCGGGGCCTGGTTTACGCCTTGATGATCCTGTTGATCGTCTCCTCCGGGGAACAGGATAAAGAGTTTATCTACTTTCAATTCTGATGAAACGGCTCATTACTCCCGCCTTCCTGATGGTTGTCTGCCTGTTGGTCCTGGCGGAGGTGGGGGCCCGCGTCTTTTTTGCCAAGGATATATCGGGGCGCTTCGATTACGGCTACAATCCCCAGGCGGGCTTCAATGAGCGCGCCGACGGCACGGTGGAACTGTTCCGGGCGGGAGGGCGGCGGTTCCACCCCCAGACCTTTAAGCGCCATCGGCCCCCGGGGACTTTCCGCATCTTTGTGGTGGGCGACTCCGTCCCCCGGGGGCCCAGCTTCAAAACGGCCTATCCCTGGTTCCTGGGGGACGAATTGCGCCGGCACCATATTGCCGCCGAGTCCATCAATCTGGCCGTGCCCGGCTATGGGCCCCGCCGCTGCCAGGTCGTGCTCCGGAAAATCCTGGAATACGAACCCAGCCTCGTCGTCTTGCACATCAATGACACCAACAAGTGGGAGGATGAGCGGGAGTGGCGCCGCAGCCAGGAATTCAAGGGGTGGCATCCCCGGCACTGGCTGATGAAAGTCTTCATTTTCCGGCGGCTGTATGAGGCCAAGCTCGAGAAGGTGTTCTGGCCCCTGGTCCCCGAGGAGATCCGCCTGAAATACGCCGTTAACGACGCCGACGCCCAGGTGGCCGCGGCCCATGACCCCCGGGAGATCGCCGCCCGCATCCGGCTGGCCGAGGAGACCGCGGCGGAAAATGTGGCCATGCTGCGCCAACGGCATATTCCCGTCATTCTCGTCACCCAGTGCCGGCTGGAAGAAGACCCCCGGCATCACCTTTACCTCAGCGACCACGGGTTGGACCCCCTGGGGGAGACCCTGGCAGGCCCGGGGGTCTATCATATCTCCATGAAGGATGTCTTCTCCCGGGTGGATTTCCGGCCGCTGTTTGCCAATTTCAGCGGCCACCTGCACCGGGAAGGCCATCAGGTGTTGGCTCACGCCATCTTTGGGAAAATCGAGCAGGAGCAGGCGGCCCTGGGGCTTCCGGGGCCCAAGGTCGCAGTGGCCGGGAAACCCCCGGACTCCCGCGCCGTCGTCCCTCAACCCTAGTCCCGGCGGCAAGGCGGCCCGGTTGCAGCATAACGGTCAGTAACGACAAAAAGCCCTCACAGGAGTATCATGGAACAGGTCTTGGGAATGATTTACGGTCTGGCGCTGGGGGATGCCCTGGGGTCGCCGGTGGAATTCTGGGAATTGAAGGGAATTCGGGAACGCTACGGCCCGGAGGGTATCCAGGAGCTGCCGGAGCCGGCCTTATTTACCGATGACACCCAGATGACCCTGGCGCTGGCCGAGGCCCTGATCGCCGCGGGTCATCAGGACCTGGGCGGCATCATGGCGGCGATTTCCCTCCAGTTCGTCACCTGGCTGCGCTCTCCGGAGAATGACCGGTCGCCGGGAGGCGCCTGTCTCTACGGGGCGCGCCAGCTCGAGGCCGGGGTCCCCTGGTGGAAGAGCGGCAAACCCAATTCCAAGGGTTGCGGGGCGGCCATGCGGGTGGCTCCCATCGGCTTTCTCTATCAGCATGACCTGCCCAAGCTGCGCCAGGTGGCGGCGGCTTCGGCCCTGGTCACCCATCACCATCCCGCCGCCCAGTTGGGAGCGGTGGCCGCCGCTTTCCTGGTGAAACTGGCCCTGGACCGCCTGCCGCCGGATGAGATGCTCCCGGCCCTGGAATTGGAGACCCACGGCCAGGATCGGGATTTCGACCAGGCCCTGACACGCCTGGAGGAGGCCCTGGAAATGACCTCCACGGACGCGGCCCTGGCTCATATCGGCGAGGGCTGGGTGGTGGAGGAAGCGGTCCTGCTGGCCCTCTATTGTTTCTGCAAATCCCCGGATGACTTTCTGGCCACGATTCGCCGGGGGGCCAACACCCAGGGAGATTCGGACTCCATCGCCAGCATCGCCGGGGGGATCAGCGGCGCCTACCTGGGCATTCGGGCCCTGCCGCCGGAGTGGGTCGACCGCGTCGAGAAGTCCGAGTACCTGGCGGACGTGGCCCAGCGGCTGGCGGCGGTGCCGCGCCGGAGTTGAATGAGATGCGGGGGGGGGGATTGTTTAATACCGCGTTGCGATCAAAAGGCAATTATTTGCGGACGCAGGCTTTACCGTGAAACTTCAAATCTCCCTAAATCCCCCTTTAAAAAGGGGGACTTTAAGGAAACCGCAGCCTTTCCCCCCTTTTCTAAAGGGGGGTAGGGGGGATTTTTCTCCCCGGGATTGACCCACCCCAGGGTCACGAACCTTTTGTCTGCGCCAGCCCAGGGGAGACGCCCGTGTCGCCAATTGATTGCGATTCGGTATAAGACGCAGTTGCAGTCAAAACAGACAGACAAAACCTAGGGGCGCACCTGGGTGGGCGCCCTCAGGGGGGACACGCAGGTCCCCCCCACAAAAATTGTCCATTGAGCGCTAATCGGTACAAGACATATACCCTGATAATGCAATCATCCTGAGAGAGCCTGCGCCAACCCGGCGGCAGGGAGGCCGTTTGTCCGGCTCCGGGATAGCGTTCCGGGAAAAAGAATTATGCGCCTTATCGTCCCGACACTCCTGGCCGGGGCCATGCTTCTGGCCGGTCCCGGGGTGGGCGCCGGCCCCGCCCGGGCCCTGGATAGTTTCGAGGACGCCCGGCAGGCCATGGTGGCCCGTCAACTGCAGCGCCGGGACATCACCGACCCCCGGGTGTTGATCGCCATGGGCACGGTGCCCCGGCACCGCTTCGTGCCCGAGGCCCTGGCCTCCCGGGCCTACGGCGATTACCCCCTGCCCATCGGGGAGGGGCAGACCATCTCCCAGCCTTATATTGTGGCCCTGATGACCCAGTGGGCCGAGGTGCACCCGGGAGACCGGGTGCTGGAAGTGGGGACGGGTTCGGGATACCAGGCCGCGGTCCTGGCGGAACTGGGCGGGGACGTCTTTAGCATCGAAATCCTGCCGGAGTTGGCCCGCCAGGCGGCGGCGCGTCTTCAAGACCTGGGCTACGGCCGGGTCCGGGTCAGGAGTGGCGACGGCTACCAGGGCTGGCCCGAGGCCGCCCCCTTTGACGCCATCCTGGTAACCGCGGCGGCGCCTCGGATACCTCCGGCCCTGACCGCGCAGCTTAAAGAGGGGGGCCGCCTGGTGATTCCCCTGGGGTCCCCGGGCGGGGTCCAAACCCTGAAACGTTATCGCAAAACACAGGGAAAACTGGTGGAGGAGGCCTCCCTGGCGGTGCGCTTTGTGCCCCTGGTGCGCCCTCCGGCGCTGAAAGCTGCGCCCGGGAAGGACCCGCTGGCGGCGCCGGGGCTTTAGGGCCGGATAAGCAATTCTTGCAAAAATAAGAATTCCTGGTAAATCATTCGTGCTGTTGTGGAAGCGAAGCAGCAAAGGTGCCGTTTAATCTCAGTTGGTAAGGAGAATATGGAAAAGTTGCCCAAAATCAGCATAATTACCCCAACCCTCAATGCCGAAGAAACCATAGAGGCCTGTATATTAAACGTTAAAAACCAAGCTTATTTAAATAAAGAACATCTTATTATTGACGGGCAATCAACCGATGGCACTCTGAATATTTTACAGAAATATGCAAAAAATAATCCGCAGCTCAAATGGATAACCGATAATGATGAGGGCATATTCGATGCCATGAATCGAGGTATTGATTTAAGTTCTGGTGATTGGCTATATTTTATGGGAAGCAATGATGTTCTTTACTCGAATACGGTTTTGAATGACATATTTAACCGAATAGAGGTGTCGAATATTGATGTAATTTATGGTAATGTCTTGTGGGGTAACACAGAACAACTGTACGACGGACAATTTTCAAGGCTAAAATTAATTCAAAAAAATATCTGTCATCAAGCAATATTTGTAAGACCCACTGTTTTTGATAAGATTGGCAAATTTGATATTAAATATTCCGTGTTGGCTGATTGGGTATTTAATATGCAATGGTTCAATAAAGAAGATATTCGCCATTGCTATATAGAAAATATAATAGCTCGATATAATTTGGAGGGAAACTCTTCGCAGAAGCAGGATATGCTTTTTATAAGGAATAAAGACACTCTGGTTAACGCTTACTTTCCAGTCGAATATAGTTTATTAATTAATGATCTCAATTTAAAAGATCAGAAAATAGTCGAATTAGAACAGGCAGTAACCAGAGTGCTTAATTCACGGTCCTGGCGAGCCACCAGCCCATTACGGAGAATAGGAGATGTTATTCGCAAATTTCGTAATAGGGTGGAGGGTTATGGTCATCAAAAGTGCCAGTCCAGGTGAGACGCCTGGGTCGCCAATTGAGGGCGATTCGGTATCAGATCTCCAATAACAGGGACTTCACCGCCATGATGGCCAACCGCCTCACCCCCGCCACCGGCACGGCCCCTTGAGGGGTGAGGGATACGGGCCGCCGCAGGAACATCATGAAATCGTGGCTGCTGTTATAGATCGCTGCGAAACGTTTGTAGTCGGGGCCGTAAAGGTCGGTCTTCTGGAAGCGGTCGTCGTCGCTGGCCTCCATCCGGCCGTCCGGGTACACGTCAACCCGGTAGTAACACTCTTCGGTTTCCAGGATACAGGGCAGGATAATCCATTCGCCAGGCTCCACGGCTATGATCCTTTTCATCCCCGGTCTCCTCTTTGCTGCCCCTGTCACTAAAAATGGTTAAGCCCCACGGCTCTCTCGGAAAAGGCGCCTCCTTCGGCTCCTGATCTTTATAGCGTTTGCCATAAATTCTTTCCACTGGGAGATTCTTAAATCCCCCTAAATCCCCCTTTTTCAAAGGGGGACTTTAACAGCAAATCCTTATGGTTACCCCATTTGCTCCAGGGGGAGTAGGGGGGATTAGCATGATGCCGCCATCGGAAAATACTTTTGGCAAATGCTCTATTTATCAGTTTCCAGCCCCATGAGGCAACGGGAATAACGGGGCGGCAGGTCTCCCCCGGGGGGGCTATCCTACCTGAAAAGGGGCGGACTGCGCCACGGCGCGCAACAGCAGGGTGAGCAGGTCGTTGACCGGGGTGGGCAGGCCCAGGGCCCGGCCTCGGGTGGCCACCTGGGCGTTCAGGGCCTCGATCTCTGTGGGCCGCCCCGCCAGAATATCCTGGAGCATGGAAGATCGGTTGGCCGCGGTATCGGCGCAGACCTGGCGGAGGCGGGCGGCGGGGTCGCCCCTGAGGGTGAGACCAGCGGCCCGGGCGACCGCCTGGGCTTCGGCCGCCGCGGCCACCGCCACTTCCCAGGCCTCGGGCAACTGGAGCAGCGCCCCGTTGGGGACCCGGAGCAAGGCGGTGAGGGGATTGATGCCCACGTTGATGACCAGCTTCTCCCACAAGACGGCCTCGATGTCCTCCCGGGGCTGGCACTCCAGGCCGGCGCCGTGCAAGAGGTCCACTACGGCCGCCACCTCAGTCCCGGACACCTGGGACCCGGCCGGCGCCCCGATATAAATAACCCCCCGGCCGGCATAGATTATCCGACCCTCATCCTGGCCGGTCACCCCCAGGAGGCCTACCCCCGCCAGGAGACGTCCGGGCCCCACGGTCCGGGCCAGGGACTCCAGGTTGCCCAGGCCGTTTTGCAGGGTGAGGGCCATGCCCCTCTGGGACATGAGCTCCGGAAGGGCCCGGGCCGCGGATTCCGTCTGATAGGCTTTGACCGTCACGATGGTCAAGGCGCACGGGCCTACCTCCGGCGCCAGGCCGATGGGCACCTGGATAACCCGATGGACCCCGTCCAGGGTGCGCATCTGGATGCCCTGGAGGCGCAACCGGGCCACCCGCTCCGGGCGGTAATCCACCAATGAGACCTCGGCGCCGGCCTCCCGCAAGAGGGCGGCCAGGAGGCAACCCAGGGCCCCTGGCCCCAGTACGGCCACTTTCATTGCTCATCCTGAACGAAAATAGTGAAATAGCCCCGGAATATGCCGGAGTATTCTTTATCTTTTAGATGATTTGTACTAAAATTTCTACGAATAATTCGAGAAAGGGGGCGACAATGACTACGCCCGTGGAATTATCGAGACATTTCGACCGCGAGTTGAGCAGTCTGAAGCAGGATTTGCTCCGGATGGCGGCGCTGGCCGAGACTGCGGTGGGCAAGAGTGTGGAATCGGTCACCAACCGGAACTCTGATCGGGCCCGGGAGGTGATTATCGATGACATCACGCTCAACCGCACGGAACTGGCTATTGAAGAACAGGCCTTTAAATTGCTGGCCCTGCGACAGCCCGTGGCCACCGACCTGCGCCTGACCGTGGCGGCGATGCGGATCGCCACGGAATTGGAGCGCATCGGCGATCAGGCGGTCAACATCGCCGAACGGGCCCTGGAATTGAACAGCCGTCCCCCCCTGGAACTCCCCATCGATATCAAGCTCATGGCCGATATGGCCTTAGGTATGGTGCGCACCAGCATCGACGCTTTTGTCAACCAGGACCCCAAGCTCGCCCTCCAGGTCTGTCAGCGGGATGTGGAAGTCGACATCCTGGACGACGAATATATCCAGAAGCTCCTGGATTCCATGATTCAAGAATCCCGCTGGGTGACCCGCCTGCATCACTTTATCATCATTGTCCGGAATCTGGAGCGCATCGCCGACCTGGCCACCAACATCGCCGAAGACATCGTGTTCATCGTCGAGGGCCGGGTAATCAAGCATCGATGCGAAGATTGGATAATGGTCTAGCCCCCGACCTGACCTTGGCGTGAGCCAGTTTCTCCTCCAACAGTTGTAATTCCTGGGCCACCCGGGGTTGGGTCTTACGGTTGCGCTCCAGGGTCTGCAAGGCATGGACTACGGAGGCATGGGACCGCTGGAACAGACGCCCCAACTCCACCATGGTTTTTTCCGTGTAGATACGGCAGAAATAAAGAGCCATCTGCCGGGCCCGCACCAGGCGCTTTTGCCGGGAACGCCCCAGCAGGTCCGGGAGGCTTATCCCGTAGTAATCACTGACGATCTTTTGAATATCCGGGGTGTTCAACCGGGTATCCACGGCCTTCAGGTCCTGGAGCACCTCCTGGGCCAGGCGCTGAGTGAAAGGTTCGTTGAGCAGAGTCGACCGGGCTACCAGGCAATCCAGGGCACTCTCCAGGCGGCGCACGTCCTCATCGACGTATTCCGCCAGATATTCCAGAATCTTGACGGAAACCTGCACTCCCCGCCGCTTGGCCTTGTTGTCCAGGATATTGACCCGGGTGGGGAAGTCCGGCGGGCCGATGGGAGTGATGAGGCCGCCGGTGAGCCGGGACCGCAATTCCTGGGAGAGATGGCTGATCTCCCCCGGCAGATAGCAACTGGTAAAGACCAGCCGCTTATTCTGGCCCATGAGCGTATCCAGGGTGTAGCAGACCTCTGCCTGGATCTTCTCCTTGCCGCTTAAAAACTGTACTTCCTCCAAGAGCAGAATGTCGCAGTCCTGGCGAAAGCGCTCTTTGAACGTGGACATCCGGCCGTTCTTCAGGGCGCTCACCATCTCATTGGCGAAATTTTCCGCGGTGATATACATGACCTGTTTGCCCGTCGCCGACTTGTCGACGAAGTTTCCCACCGCCTGGGACAGGTGGCTTTTCCCCAGCCCGGGGCCGGAGGAGAGGAACAGGATGCGGTTATAAAAGGTATCGTTCCGGGCCAGGGCCTGGGATGCCTGGTAGGCCAGGCGGTTGGAAGCCCCGACCACGAACTGGTCAAAGGTAAAGGCCCGGTTAAACCGCCGGCCGCCGGTCTTTCTCGAAACCAGGGGCAGGGAGGGCTGACTCACCGGGAGCGCCACCCGGGGCCGCACCGGGGCGGTGAGCAACTTCAGATGCACCGGCGGGCTGAAGTCCAGGGCCGTTTTCAATACCTGCTGGATGAGCTTGAGATAATGGGCCTGGACCCACCTGAGCGCAAAGGGATTAGGACAGGATAAGACCAGCTCGCCCCCGGGCCCCGACTCTGCTTGCAGAGGCTCGATCCACAGATCGAAGGTGGCTTCGGGGAGCTGGTTCTTGGTGACTTCCTTGACGGCCTGCCAGATTGCTTCCATATTCCCCCTTAGGTGTAACTTGACTCGTGAGGGGAATAGTAACCGGGGCCGAAATCCAGGTCAAAGGGGATAGACCGAAATCTACCTTAGGATGCTCCCGTCGATGATTGTTAGGATAATGTTACAGAACGCAACAATGGCGCGCCTCTGGCCAAGTTTTTAAAAAAAATAGGTAATTCAATGGGTTATAGTGCATAAAACCCGATATTGAGAGTATTCCAAGGCCCTGGGCCGTTTCCCAAGATTTTAAAGAATCTCCCGTATCCTGGGTTTTTCACGGTTTTTCATAGGGAGGGAAAAATATTTGGGGCAAAAATCGCTAACTAACTAATTTTAAAATATAATATCAGAAAAACGCTTGATCCCAGCCGGATTATGGGCCCGGGTTGATCCGGGTGAACTGTCCAGAGTGGACCTCGCGACCTTTGGCGGCCTTTTCCTCTGGAGGATGGTCCCGGGGTCCGGGCGAGGTTGTGGCCACCGGATTCCCCCAGGGGCTTCTCTTCCCAGCCGCAAAGAGAGACGCCGTCCGATTGCCGGCCGGTTGACCGCCCCCGGCTGCCGCCTTGACAAATCTCCCCCAGGGGGTATCATGGCCTAAAGCCACACCGAAATCCCAATTTGAGGTCCGCAATGATCAATTACGTCGCGTACCGTAAGTTCGCCACCCTGAAGAACGGCAAGCGGGTGATGTTCCGCTTCCTCAACGATCAGGATCGGGATGCCTTGATTCAGATGTTCCAGGAGGCCCCGGAGGAAGATATCCGTTTTCTGAAGCAGGACGTCAAGGACCTGAAACTGGTCAACGCCTGGATTGATCAACTCGATTACCGGAAGGTGTTGCCCCTGGTGGCGGTGGACCTGGAAACCAACCGGATCATTGCGGACGCCACCCTCCACCGGGGCAAGCATGCCACCAAGCATGTCGGCGAGATTCGCATCTTCGCGGGCCGCGGCTTCCGGAACCTGGGTCTGGGGTCGTTGATGCTCGAAGAGATCCTTAACCTGGCCCTGCAAGAAAATCTCATGTGGGTCAAGGCGGAGATCCTGGCGGATCACAAGAAGGTGGTCAAGGCCTTCAGAGTCAAGGGTTTCGAACAGAAATGCATCCTGGACGATTATTTTATCCGCAAGGACGGGGTCACCCATGACGTGGTCCTGATGATGCGTTCCGTGGTAAAACGAGACGACGCCGAATTCTAAAGTAAATCGCCGCACCGGGAGGGCAGGGGAGAACGACACCATTCTTCCGGCCCTCCTGGCATTTTCCGGGGGAGGCTGGGCATGGGCCGGGTAGCATCGGGTTTGGAAGTCTTTCTCCGGGAGCCCCCGGCCTGGGCCGCCGACGCCCGGCTGGGACTCCTGAGCCATGCGCCCAGCGTCGGGCCGGACCTGGCCGGCGCCCGGGAACTGGTGGCCCGGCGCTTTCCCGGCCGACTCACCGTCCTGTTCAGTCCCCAACACGGCCTGTTGGGGGAGAAACAGGACAACATGATCGCCTCCGCCGATTTTGCCGACCCCGTCCTCGGCCTCCCGGTGGTGAGCCTCTATGGGCCCCGCCTGAGCCCCCCGCCCGAGGCCCTGGCCCTGGCGGACGCGGTCCTGGTCGACCTCGTGGACGTGGGCACCCGGGTCTACACCTTTGCCGCCACCCTGGCCAAGGTCATGGAGGCCGCCGCAGGGCAGGGTAAGAAGGTGGTGGTCCTGGACCGCCCCAACCCCATCGGCGGCGCCGCAGTGGAGGGCAACCTCTTGCGGCCCGAGTGGGCCTCCTTCGTGGGGCCCTACCCCTTGCCCATGCGCCACGGCTTCAGCCTGGGGGAGTTGGCCCGCTACTACAACGTCACCCAGAAAATCGGCTGCGACCTCACGGTCATTCCCGCGGCAGGCTGGCGGCGGGGCGACTATTTCGACGCCACCGGCCTGCCCTGGGTGCTGCCCTCTCCCAACCTCCCCACCCTGGAGGCCGCCGTGGTCTATCCCGGCCAGGTCCTCCTGGAGGGCACCAACCTCTCGGAAGGCCGGGGCACCACCCGGCCGTTTGAGCTGTTCGGGGCCCCGTTCCTGGAACCCGGGCGTATCCTGGCACGTCTGCAAGATTTCGAGCTCCCCGGGGTGATCCTCCGGACCGCCTGCTTTGAGCCCACCTTCCATAAGTTTGCCGGGGAACTCTGCCGGGGCTTCCAACTCCACGTCACCGACCGGCAAGCCTTCAAGCCCTACTTCACCACCCTGGCCCTGCTCATGGTAATCCGGGAGCTCTATCCCGGCCAGTTCGCCTGGCGGCAGCCGCCCTACGAATACGAGACGGTGCGCCTGCCCTTCGACCTCCTCACCGGGGACAGCGCCATCCGGGAGGGCCTGGAACAGGGCGTCGGCGCCGGGGATTTGGAGGCTTCCTGGCAGGAGGACCTAAACCGCTTCATGGAGGTGCGCCGGGAGTTTCTGCTTTATCCGGAGTGAGACGCAGTGAGCAGAGAGCAGTAAGCAGGGAGCAGTTGGGGTTCGATGGAGGCCCGGGGGTCGCGGTTGCGGCTGCCGGGTTTTTTGTTTTTTCGTAAGGGGAGGGTTAAGGAAAAGACACGTGGATTCAAAATTTGGGGGAAAGGCCGGCTTGTTTGCAGATCTCGTTGGCGGTGATGCGGTCGAAAAGTTTATGGCGTTTTACCGGGATGGTCTTAAGGTCATTGGTATAAATGGCATGATTGCCGCCTTCCCGGAGCAGGTAAAAGCCATTTTCCTCCAGGTAGCGGATGAGATCACGCCGTTTGACGGACATCGGCAAGGTCGACGGGAAGCTGTTCGATCAAGGCATTGCCCAGGGGAATTTCCTTGCCTTGCTGCCGGTAGGCCAGGATCATTTCGTTCAAGGCGTCCCGGAGCAGGGCCCGGCAGTCTTCCAAATCCCGGCCTTCAGTGAGCACTTCGGGCCATTCGATCAACTGGCCCAGGTAGCCCGAGGGAATCTTGGTATACCTGGCGGTGAAATTGATCAACATGACAAACTCCTATTTATCATACTATCACAAAAAGCCGGAGGGCGGAAAGGGGAGAAAAAAGGGGGGAAAAGGGGAAAGGGAGAAGAATCGGGAAAGAAATTGACAGGTTGGCGGGGTTATCTTAACATGGGAGCAAGAAGGACTAATTATGGACTATGAAGTTGTGTCAATGTTTACCCAAGAGAAAATCCCTTTCTGGACAGCGATAGCTGCCTTGGCAGCGGGAAGTTCTGCACTGATGGCGGCTTTTTATACCCTGCTGACCTTTCGGCTAGTACGTATGCAGGGAGATCCAAAAGTAATAGTCTATGTTAAGGATGACTTGGAGCGTCGAAGCATCTTGATGATAATTATTGAAAATATCGGGCGCGACATTGCCTATGACGTGAAATTTAAGTCTTCTAGACCGATTCCATCTCGAGCTTTTGGTTTGACAACCGAAAGTGCCAAGTCCGCTAAGGCCATGCATGAAGGGCCATTGATCGAGGGAATTCCCGCTCTTGGTCCAAGGGATAGGCGAGTAATAACTTGGGGGCAGTTTGGAGGTCTCACGAAAGCACTTGGTGAGGACTCAATCATCCTTGACTACACATACAGGAGTGGGAAGAGGTTAATTAAGGCTCAATCAAAGCTTGAAGTCCGATCTTATTTAGGCACTGATGCCTCAGAAAAGCCTATCGTGTCTATTGCTAAAAGCCTCAAAGAAATTTCCGAGTATTCGAAGGATATCAAATCACTGCTCTCAGCATCCTATCGCGAAAAAGAAAAAGACTCCGAAGAAGAATAATAAGGCGTCCCAAAGGCTTTTAAACACAGATGCAACGCCTTAGCCACCGGAAATTCTCTCTAACCCCCTTTTGGCAAGGTGGGGAATAATGGGCCGGGTGAAATGATGGAGGGCGGACACACAGGTCCGCCCCTACGGTTTCTGGGGCTGGAAGCCGGTGCCCTGATCTGCCATTGCCTCCGGGCTTTCGCATCAAGGGAGAGGGGGTTTTAAGGAAAAGATGGGGGGCGGGGGGCGGGGTCCGCCCGGCATTATTTTCCTGACAGTCCGCACCTGAAACCTCACCTCTGAGACCTCTGGGAAAGTCCCCTTACTTGTTATTCTGAGGGAGTGGAGCGACCGGAGAATCTCTCAAATCCGAGACAATGGGAGATCCTTCGCTTCGCTCAGGATGACAAAAAATAGTCTTAAAACTGCTCCTTGAGACCTCTGCGAAAGTCTCTGGCGCTATCCCTCCGCATCAAAATGTAGCGTAGGCGCTCTCGCCTGCGCCTCAAGGGAGTATGGACAGCCGAGGGCGGCTATCCTACCTGAGACTTTCGCAGAGGTCTCATAATGGTTTGGCGCAGAGTTCTCCACCCGGCCTCGCCCGGCTGGCTCCTGAAACCTGACAGCTGCAACCTCACATCTGGTCCCGCCCGGCTGGCCTCTGGCCCCTGATCCCTGATCCCTAATCCCTCACGGCTCATGGCTAACCGCTGACCGCTAAATGCTAACTGCTCACTGGCAACGCGGTGCGCGCAGATTCAGGTAATTTCCCGGGGAAGATTCAGGGTTTCCCCGATGGCGGCCGGGTTTTTCGTATGCGTAAATGGTCCTGAGGCCGGGCCGTGGGCTTTTTCATTTTTTCGCTTCTCCATAAAAGGGGGGGGAGCCCCGGGGGAATCAGCCGTACCTGGCAGGGAGGATGGTATCGTGAACAAGGTATGGATTACCGCCCTGATGGTGGCGGCCCTGGCCCTGGCATCAGGACCGCCGGCGTCGGGCCAGGTTGCGGTGGGATACGGCGGCCTGGTGAGCAAGGACCATGGGGTGGCCAGATTAGGCAGCTCGGTGAACCACACGTACGGGTCGGCAAAGAAAAAAGGCAGCTGGCATAAGCGGAAAAAGGCCAAGGGCTGAGGCGTCCGGAAGAGCAAAAAACGGGCCGGGCGCTCGTGGAAGCAGGCGCGGAAGAGAATAGAGGTGCCCAGCAAAGCTTGGGCGGAAGGGCGTCCCAAGCAGGAGCTTGGGAACGAGGTTAAAGATATCAGGATGGCAGGCAGGGGACGCCTGGCCCACCGGCGGGGAGGCCCCGGGTTGACCTGCACAGGTTGAAAACCTGTGCCACCAGAGGATAATCGAAGCTCAGGGGAGGCGGCGGGAAAGGGCGACCCACCGGGTCGCCCCTACGGGAACCGGGGGGAGAGGGCGGACAGGTGGGGCCGCCCAGGGGAGGTGCCCAAGCGAGCTTGGGCAGGGGCTTCCCAAGCGGGAGCTTGGCAGGTATAAGGAATAGAGGCTGGAAGCCGGGCAAGGAAAGGATAAGGATGGCAGGCAGGGACGCCTGCCCCACCCGGAGGAGTAATCCCCCCTCACCCCGGCCCTCTCCCCCCGCAAGCGGGTGGAGAGGGGGTTTAAGGAACACCGGCTGGAAGCCGGTGCCACCAGGGAAAGGAAGGAGATCAGGATGGCGGGCGGGGATACCTGCCCCACCGGGACGCCTGCCCCACCGGCGGGGAGGCCCCGGGTTGACCTGCACAGGTTGAAAACCTGTGCCACCGGCTGGCCTACCGACGGC
>CAVXZU010000004.1:42500-120603 GCA_963766185.1 uncultured delta proteobacterium
ACCAGCCGTTGAGTGTAAAGGCATAAGGGAGCTTGACTGCGAGACCTACAAGTCGAGCAGGTACGAAAGTAGGCCTTAGTGATCCGGCGGTCCCGTATGGAAGGGCCGTCGCTCATCGGATAAAAGGTACGCCGGGGATAACAGGCTGATCTTCCCCAAGAGTTCACATCGACGGGAAGGTTTGGCACCTCGATGTCGGCTCATCGCATCCTGGGGCTGAAGAAGGTCCCAAGGGTTTGGCTGTTCGCCAATTAAAGCGGTACGTGAGCTGGGTTTAAAACGTCGTGAGACAGTTTGGTCCCTATCTGGTGTGGGCGTAGGAGAGTTGAGAGGAGCTGTCCCTAGTACGAGAGGACCGGGATGGACGAACCGCTAGTGTTCCGGTTGTGCCGCCAGGCGCAGCGCCGGGTAGCCATGTTCGGACCGGATAACCGCTGAAAGCATCTAAGCGGGAAGCCGACCTCAAGAATAGCTCTCCCGGACCGTAAGGTTCCTAAAGGCCCCTGGTAGACCACCAGGTTGATAGGCCAGAGGTAGAAGCGCAGCAATGTGTGGAGCCGACTGGTACTAATCGGCCGTGCGGCTTGACCATATTTCCCTTGCTTTTAGAAACTCCTAAGGATTCTCTTTCTTCCAGATTTGCTTCAATGCAGCAGTTAGCCGTTAGCCGTTAGCAGTCAGGAAAAGCCAAAAGCTTTAACTGCTTAACTGCTTACCGCTCACTGCTTGCGGTCATACAGTTTCCGGTGGCCATAGCGCAGGGGCCACACCCGATCCCATCCCGAACTCGGTAGTTAAGCCCTGCAACGCCGATGATACTACGTGGGTGACTGCGTGGGAAAGTAGGACGCCGCCGGATTTATTTTCGTAAGTAGAGCAACCCCGCCTCTTGATGGAGGCGGGGTTTTTTTGTTGACAATATTTCTTAATTTCGCTAATAATTAATTTCATTATATAGATTGTATAAAAAGTATGCATCACTAATTTTATTTATGATAGGATATTGAATGAAAACTTTTATAATATCGGTCTGCAGCGCTTGTAGTGGGTAACATTATATTCTGGTTTTTAATTCATCCCAATTGGCCTAAACAGGCCCAGCCCACTCTTGCTCAAAGCTCCATTTCAAGCCAACCACAACAACCATTAACGTCATCTAGTACAGATTCGAAAGGCAGTCTTTCACAAAGTACCCAATCCGGCACCCCAACCGGAATCCCGCCAAATTCCTTTGGCTCGCCTACGAAAATATTGGACCGAGATAAGGAAGCCAAGAAAGATAATAATGAATTTATAATATGGCCTAATCCTAATGATAAAATTAATAAACAAGAGAGTTATAATATATTGATAAATAGTGATAAATCAATATTGGTAAAGAAAAAAGGGACAGTCAGGATTGATTTTATTTTTACCAAAAGATTCGGAGAATAATTGGGTAGATATTTGGATATATTATTCATATGAACCTGTTACCATCAAGGGGTTCTTTGCTATTGGGATAGATTGGGAAACTGAAGGGAGCAGTAATAGATTATACTTTAGGGATGATGGTTTGGCAAAACTCCATGTATACTTGATGAAGGAGCATCATAGGAAGGGCGAATCAAATTATATATCGCTGCACTCTGAATTTACAAATGTTACTATTCAAAAAATTATATTGTATTAATAAATTAGCAAGCGGCCCATCCCGGACTCGTTTGTTAGGCCCGGCGACGCCGCTGATCCTCAGCGGGTTCAGCGGCTGAAAGCCGGTGCCACCTAGGGAAAGTGGGAAGGCGCCAGTGCACAGGTTGAAAACCTGTGCCACCTTGATTTCCCTGGCTGCAAACCTGCCCCTGCCCCTTGCCCTTGACGGAGGCGGGCTTTTTTTATTCCCATTTGCAAATTTTCCCCAGCATGATTAAAATGATTTTAAGGTTATTGGGGGAGGAAGCCCATGGAAGCGACTCAGTCTCACCTAGACCAAATTTTGGACGAGATAGCATCCTTGACTTTGGACGAGCAGGATATGCTCATAAATATTATTAAAAAGCGCCAGATCGAACGCAAGCGGGAGCAGATTTTAAGAGATTCCCGGGAAACCATGCCGCGCCTATAAAAAGGGCCTGGCCAGAAGAGGGACGGTGGATGATCTATTAAAGGACTTGGAAAGTGATTGAGCTGATTTGGTATAAAAGTTTTACTAGAGATTTTAAAAAGATTATCAAGAAAACGCCGGAAATAAAGGAAACGCTGCGGGAGGCCTTAGAATTATTTGTTAACCACCCATATCATCCCTTCCTTGGCACCCACAAACTTTCAGGAAAATTGAAAGGGCATCATGCCTTCGGCTTAGGCTACGATTGCCGGGTAGTTATCAAATTCTTGGACAAGGATAACGTGGCCCTAATATCAATCGGGAAGCATGAAGAAGTCTATTAAAAGATGATTTCAAGTCAGCCTGGGATAAGCGTTTCGCCCAGTGAAGTCACCAATATTGAGCCGCTGGGATTTTGGGTTTTAGTGGACGACAGGGAGTATTTCGTTCCATTTGCCGACTACCCGGTTTTTATGGGTGCCTCCATCCAGGAAATTTTCCAGATGCGACGTTTATCCCCCACCCAACTGCACTGGCCTGATTTGGACGCGGATATCGAAATTGATGCCCTGGAACAACCGGAGCATTATCCTCTCGTCTTTAGATAAGCCACACCCGATCCCATCCCGAACTTGTTCGTTAAGCCTTAGTGGCGCAGGCGTCCCCGCCTGGGGACCGATGATCCTCGGCGGGTTCACCGGCTGGAAGCCGGTGCCACTGCTAACTGGTGCGCAGAGCGCACCCTGCACGGGAAAGTAGGAAGGCGCCAGTGCACAGGTTGAAAACCTGTGCCACCATTAATTTCATGGCTGCAACCCCGCCTCTTGATGGAGGCGGGCTTTTTTTTGCATTTTTCCTTGAATAATTTGGTATATAGAAATCAGAGGGTAAGGTTATGAAATTTACCATTGAATCAGAGCAGGAAGAAGACGGCCGCTGGCTGGCGGAGGTGCTGGAGCTTCCCGGGGTCATGGTATATGGCCAGACCAAGCAGGAAGCCCAGGCCAGGGCCCAGGCTTTGGCCCTGAGGGTCCTGGCCGAACGGCTGGAACATGGCGAGATGCTGGCCGAGCCCATCAATATTCTGTTTGCCGCGGCATGAGCAGCTGGCCAGCAACCAAGGCCAAGAGGCTCTTGGCGGTTTTAAAGCGATTAGGATGGAAAGAGAAAAGGCGTTCCGGCTCCCACCGCACCCTGGTTCGACCCGGCTGGCCGGAGGTGGTCTTTGCTTTCCACGATAATGAAGAAATTGGCCCCAGAATGTTAGCCCGCATCGCCAAGGTTACCGGTCTCAAACCTGAAGACCTGTAAACCCGATCCCATCCCGAACTCGCGAGTTCAGCCCTAGTGGCGCAGGCGTCCCCGCCTGGGGACCGCTGATCCTCAGCGGGTTCAGCGGCTGAAAGCCGGTGCCATTAAGGGAAAGTAGGAAGGCGACAGTGCACAGGTTGAAAACCTGTGGCCACCGGTTTTTTGGGGGGAGCAAGCCCGGATTGACAAATCCGGGTTTTTTTTGTAGATTTTTAGAAAGATTTTCTTTTGGCGGGCTTCCTGGCATAGAGGTGCGGTTTATGAAAAAGCTCATGGTGGTGCTGATGTTAGGGTTTTTATTGGCGCCCTTCCCGGCCTGGGGGCAGAAATGGATTGAGCCGCATACGGCCAAAGACGGCACCTTGGTGCCAGGGCACTGGCAGAGTCAGGCGGAGAAAACAAAGAACCGCGCCGCGACCCCGGGACAAATCAATCCCTACACCGGACAATTCAACCCGTACACCAACAGCTTGAAGGGAACTCCCCCCCCGGCTTATGACCCTTTTATCCCCCAGGATTATCAGCGGGACCACCGATAACGGGGCAGGTAAGCAGCCCGGGTCCCGTGAGCGGAGGTTGCCGGTGGTCCTGGCGCCGAGGGGCGTCCCCGTCCTCATCTCGAATCCGGCAATTCAAGCAATTGCCAAAAGTTTTTCCGCTCCGGGAAGCCTGATAATCCCCCCTGCCCCCCTTTGATCAAGGGGGGGAACTGCAAGGAATTGCTGTTAAAGTCCTCCTTTGAACAAGGGGGATTTAAGGGGATTTGAGAACCTCCAAACGGCAGGAATTTATGGCAAACGCCCGCGGTTACGGCACCTGCTCTCGGAACCAAAATCCCCTCTGCCCCATCACCGGCTTACCGGGTCACCAACTCCCGGGCCAGGGCGGCGGCTTCGTCCAGGGCCGCGGCCTGGGAAGCGATCTCGCCGGGCTCCCGGACGCCGACGGCCCGGAGGAGGCGGATGGGGTCGTAGCCGTACAATTTCAGCCAGCGCTCGTAGCGTGGGAAGATTTCCGCAAATTGGGCCGGATCGGGGTTGGCCTGGACCAGGACCATAACGGCTTTTTTGCCCGGCGCCACCCGGGTGGAGAAATCCGGGTTGATGTAGGAATAGGTGCGGTCAAAGAAACATTTCATTTGGCCGCTGAGGTCCCCGAAGTACACCGGGGAGGCCAGGACCAGGAGGTCAGCCTCTTTGACGGCGTTCAAGACCGGGGCCAGGTCGTCTTCCAGGATACAGGTATCGCGCTTGGTTTTGCAGGCCATGCAGCCCTGGCAGCCCTGATAAGCCAGCTGGTTCAAAAGATACTCGGTGACCTGGGCGCCCCGGGGCGCGGCGGCCTGGAGGAAGGCCCGGGCCAGAGTGTTGCTGTTGCCCTGGGGCCGGGGGCTGCCCAGGACGGCGACAATTTTCATGGGAACGTCTCCTAAAAAGGTGAGGAATTACCTAAGATGAGCCAAGCGGTTACCGTCACCCCCCGGGCCTGCCCGCATCCTGGAAGGGAAGGGAGCAGCCGGCGGGAACTGCCGCAAGGCTCTGGTTTGGGAAGTTCAAGGTTCAAAGTTCAAGGTTAGGCGCAGGCCCATGGTGCCCGTTCATCATTATAGCGGTGGACTTCAGGCTCAGGCCTGACTGGTACTCCAAAATACTATAGCACAGGGTGTCGCCGGGTTCCAGGGTTTTTTATGGAGGGGCACCGGAGGAGGAGGCCGGGGCCGGGCCCTGGGGGCCGCGCCGGAGGTGGGGATGAGATTGAGTCGCATGAGTGTCTGGGTGATGGCGGCGCTGCTTATGGCCGGGCTCTTCGGACTGGCCGGGGGGGCGGGGGGCCAGGAAGTCTCGGAACAGGGCAATCCCTGGGTCCGGGTGAGCCTTGGGAAGGTCACAGTAAAGGCGGAAGCCGTGCGGACCCCGGAGCGGCTCTACCTGGGCCTGAGTTACCGAAAAGAGCTGCCGGAGGGCCGGGGGATGCTCTTCTTCATGCCGCGGCAAGGAGGTGCAGAGCTTCTGCATGCGGGGGATGCGCCTCCCCCTGGACCTCATCTGGATCAGCGACGGGCGGGTGGCGGGAGTCACCCGGAACGTGCCCGCGACTTTCCCGGGGGAGCTGAACTCGCCGGCGGCGGTAAACCTGGTCCTGGAAGTGCCCGGCGGGTTTGTCGACCGCCACGGGATTAAGACGGGTGACCCGGCGAGGTGGCAGTGAGGGGGGTCAGGAGAGGCATCAGGGCCAGATAAGGAGTTGAAGTTAAGGAAACCCAGCCCCTGGCGCTCTCAGCGTCTCTCAGAAGCCTCGTGGTTCTCTCCAAAGCGATGGCGGCTCCGGGGCTGCGGCTCCCCTTGCCAAGCCCGGCGGATTGGTCTAAACTCCCGGGAGATTAGGGAGGCCGTGGATGCTGTCGGATTTGGACAAGAAGGTGATCCTGGCTCTGCAACGGGACCTGGAGATTTGCCCCCGCCCGTTTCAGGAGGTGGCGGATTTTCTGGGGATTGGGGAAGAGGCCTTGCTGGCCGCCATCCGGAGCCTGATGGACCGGGGCTACATCCGGCGGTTCGGGGCCACCCTGCGCCACCAGCAGTCAGGCTACGAGGCCAACGCCCTGGTGGCCTGGGCGGTGCCGGAGGGCGACCTGAAGCGCATCGGCCAGCACCTGGCCGGGCAACGGGCCGTGACCCACTGCTACGCCCGGCGGCCGGCGCCCACCTGGCCCTACAATCTCTACACCATGATCCATGGCCGCACCCCGGAAGCCTGCGTGACCATCGCCGCCAGGATGGCGGCGGAGACCGGCATCCAGGACTACGAGATGCTGTTCAGCGAAACCGAACTGAAAAAGACCACCATGCGGTATTTCAAGGAGGGGGAGACGCCGGCCGCATCCTGAGGGGTGACAACCGGCGCCATCGGCAGCGCCTCTTTCGGGTCGGCTCCGGAAAGTTGCGCCCGGCGCCGGGCTCTTGCCGATGCGGCGCAGAGGCTAACCATGCATGAATCCCCAATGGTTCACCTCCGAGGATAAAAATCCCCCCTGCCTCCCTTTTTCAAAGGGGGGTGTTAAAGTCCCCCTTTGGGAAAGGGGGATTGAGGGGGAGGTGAAGTTGTTCATGGTCAAAGCCTCCGCCGGCAGAGACGGTGGCGCGGCGGCCCGGGCTGGCGATCTTTCCAGGTTTGGGGGCTGCCAACGGCAGAGGAGAGATCGGGGCTGACTTACCGATTAACCCTTCCCCTCAAGATATTTACCCGTTTTCAGGAGACCGGCAATGGCACCATACGAAAAATCCGCAGCGCTGTTTCAAGCCGCCAGTGAACTCATGCCCGGAGGGGTGAACAGCCCGGTGCGGGCCTGGCAGGCCGTGGGCCTCACTCCCCGGATCATCACCCACGGGTCGGGGGCCCGGATCTTTGACGTGGACGGCAACTCCTACCTGGATTACATGGGCTCCTGGGGGCCGTTGATCCTGGGCCACGCGGCGCCGGCGGTGGTGGCGGCGATACAGGACGCGGCAGCCAAGGGCACCAGCTTCGGGGCCTCGACGCCGGGGGAAGTCGAGCTGGCCCGGGTGCTCTGCGAGGCGGTGCCGGTGCTGGACATGGTGCGCCTGGTCAACTCCGGTACGGAAGCGACCATGAGCGCCCTGCGGCTGGCCCGGGGGGCCACGGGCCGTTCCCGGGTGATCAAGTTCGACGGCTGTTACCACGGGCATGCCGACTCTTTTCTGGTGGCCGCGGGGAGCGGGGTCCTGACCCACGCCATCCCCGGCAGTCCCGGAGTGCCCCAGGAGATCGCCGAATTGACGGTCTCCCTGCCCTACAACGACCTGGAGGCGGTGCGCCAGGCGGTGGGACAGTATAAGGGCGAGATTGCGGCCATCATCGTAGAGCCGATAGCCGGCAACATGGGGGTGGTGCCGCCCGGGCCCGGGTTTTTGAAGGGCTTGCGGGATGTGTGCGATAAAGAGGGGATCATTCTGATCTTCGACGAGGTGATCACCGGTTTTAGGGTGGCCCGGGGCGGGGCCCAGGAATTATACGGCATCCGGCCCGATCTCACCTGCCTGGGCAAGATCATCGGCGGCGGCCTGCCGGTGGGGGCTTACGGCGGCCGGCGGGATTTAATGACCCAGATGGCCCCGAGCGGCCCCATCTACCAGGCGGGGACATTGTCGGGGAACCCGGTGGGGGTGGCGGCGGGACTGGCGACCCTGGCGGCGTTGAGCGAACCCGGCGCCTATGAGGACCTGGAGGAGAAGGGGGCCTGGCTGGCCCGGGAATTGGAGGGCGCCGGGGCCCGCCAGGGGGTAGACCTGACGATCAACCGGGTGGGGTCCATGCTCACCCTGTTTTTTACCGCCGGGCCGGTGAGCACCCTGGCAGAGGCGAAGAAATCCGACCTGACGCAGTTCCGGGAATACTTCCAGGGGATGCTGGAGGCGGGAGTCTCTCTGCCGCCGTCGCAATTCGAGGCCCTGTTCATCTCCCGGGCCCACACGCAGGGGGACCTGGAGTTTACCGTGGCGGCGGCCGAGGGGGTCTGGGCCCGGTGGCATTAAGGTGGGGTTAGTTGGCACCGAAGGGCAACCTAAGACCTTGGGGAACCTCCCCAAAACGGTCAGGCTCATCTCAAAACTACAAGACCATACGCAATGCTTCCCGGGGCTCAGGATGACAACCTGGCCTGGCTTCGAGGTATGATAGTAATCGCCCAAAGTTTTTTCCGATATGGCCCAGGCTCAAAAACCCAAATCCCCCCCGCCCCCCTTTAAAAAGGGGGACTTAAGACTCCCATTTCCATCCCTCCATCGGTTGAGAGAAAATCTTTGCAGCGTAAGAAAGGTTTTGCAGCAGGTTCTAAAGATAAATTGCCTGCGGGTCGCACCGCGATACCCCGGCAAAAGTCCTCGCACCAGTCATTTTGAGGGCGAGGCGCAACTGAGGAATCCCATAAGTATGAGAAAAAACGAGATCCTTCGCTCCGCTCAGGATGACAAAATAGCTTTTCGCAGAGGTCTCACGTCGCAATCATAAGGTAATTTGGGGTAGCCATGGGCTTCAGCCCGGGCAGGCACAGGTTGAAAACCTGTGCCACCATCTGCAGGCACCTTGGGTTAAGAGAAAAAACGAGAGCCTTGGCTCCGCTCAGGATGACAGGATGGCTTTTTGCCAGGCCTTCCCCTGGTATCAGTGCATCTGAGGGCGGTTGCGGCCCCGGTCCTGCCGGGCTCCGGCGGGCTGGCAGGGGAGACCGACGCAGACGGGCCGAGCCGGTCGCGTCCCGGCCTTTTCCCGAGCAGATGGGGTAAAGCTCCCCACAAAGTGGGAAGAATGACCCGGAACCAAGGATTATGTAGGCCTGACCGGGGCAGCAGGGAGCTTGTGAAAGTTTTCATAATGCTAATGATTTTAGCTATTTTGATTGACTCTCGAATATTTTCATGCCTATCATAAGGTTGGCAAGTACCTTGCACTATTCACCACGATATAAAAAATTGTCCCGGGAAGGAGGTGGGAGGCGAGGCTCAGGGAAAAGGCATCGGCAATCATTAACCACATTACCCGCAAGTTTTATTCCATTTTTTATCTCTTAGGAGGGATCTCATGGCAGAAAAAGAACCAGGAAAAGCATGGGTAGTGGTATTTTGCGGTACGGCTATCAACCTTTGTTTGGGGATTTTATACGCCTGGTCCGTTTGGACCAAGCAGCTGATTAATGTGCCCAAAGCCGGGCAGCTCATCACCGAAGGCCCCGCGGCTGGTTGGACTTATATTACCAACGCCCAGGCTGCAACGCCCTTTTCTCTCTGCGTCATCGTCTTTGCTTTATTAATGATTCCCGGCGGCCGTATTCAGGATAAAATGGGTCCCAAGGTGGGAGCCATCACCGGCGGTCTCTTCCTGGCGATCGGTTGTATCGTTGCCGGCCTGATGAAATCCTACGGCGGCCTGGTCTTCGGTTTTGGTATCCTGGGCGGCATCGGCATGGGGATCGGTTATGCGGCTCCCACGCCCGCGGCCCTCTCCTGGTTCGGTCCTCATCGCCGGGGTCTGGTAGCAGGCTTGGTGGTGGGCGGCTACGGCGGCGCAGCCTTGTATATCTCACCTCTGGCCGCGCATCTGATCAGCTCCGGCGGCGTTAGTTACAGCTGGATCTTCCTGGGCATCTTCTTTGCGGCAGTGGTCATCATCGCCGGGTCTCAGCTGGCCAAGGCGCCTCCGGGTTATGTGGCACCTGGGTTGGTAGTCAAAGCGGGGGCAGCCCCAGCCAAGGCGGCGGGCACGCTGATAGACTGGGCTCCCAGCGAAATCGTGAAATCCTGGCAGTTCTATGCCCTGGTCCTGATGTTCATCGGCACCACCCAGTCCGGTCTGATGATTATCGCCAACGCCACCGGCATTCTCAAAAGTGCGGCCAAGAACGTGCAATTCCTCACGGATAATGCCTGGATTCTGGCCTCCTACGGCGGCCTGGTCAACGCCCTGGGCCGGGTAGGCACCGGCCAGTACTCCGACAAGATCGGCCGTGACAACGCCTACACCATCAACTGCCTGGTGTCGGCCCTCTGTCTGTTCCTGCTGCCGGTGATCATCGCCGGCGGTAACGTCTTCCTGCTGTTCCTGGCCGTGGGCATCGCCTACTGGCAGTACGGCGGCGGCCTGGCCCTGATGCCCGCTTACACGGCGGACTTCTTCGGTCCCAAGAACCTGGGCATGAACTACGGCCTGGTCTTCCTGGGATGGGGTCTCGGTTTCTTTATGACCAAACTGGCCGGTACCATTAAGGACATGACCGGCACCCTGACCTGGGCCTTCATCCTGTCGGCCATCGTACTGATCATCGCGGTGGCGGTCTCCCGGGTAACCAAGCGGCCCATGCACGCAACCGAATAACTCTCACGCCTCACCCCGCTGAGCCTTAAGGGTTCTGGCGGTTAAGTGAGGGACGGAAGCATCAAGCTATCTCGAGAAGGCAGGGTGGCAAAACCCCCTGCCTTCTCTCTATTGTGAAGGAATTTTTCTCTCCGCTTCAGAAAGTGCCACCCGGACTCCAGGAAAAGGTTTATGATATCAAGGGCGGCGTTAGACTATTTTCTCAGGAAAGGACCAAGGTAACCTTGATGCCCATTGAAAGTGCCTGGCCGGTGCCTTTTTTTCTCGATCCCAGTAACCTCACCATCGATGGGACGGTGTCCTTTTGCGTGGCGGTGTTGGTGACCGTCATGCTCAATTCCGAGACCCAGGCCTTTATGTCCAATTTTTTAGGGGACCGGCGTCCGGACGCCAAGGATCGTCTGAATTTCAACGTTTTTTTGCACGTCGGGGTCCTGGGGTCGATCTGCTACCTGATCGGGGGCTTCGGCTGGCCCAAGCTGTTTGATATCGACCGCACTAAATTCGAACATCCGCGCTTCTACATGGTGTTGACCCGGGCGGCGGGGCCATTGGGGAACCTGCTCATGGCCAGCATCGTGGGCAGCGCCGTGATGATTTTCAATGTGTTGGAGTATAATCCCCGGGTCTTTATGATGCTCGTCGGGGTCAACGTCACCACGGCCATCTATAACCTGATCCCCATCCCGCCCCTGGCCATGGGACAGTTGCTCTGTGAATTGCTGCCGGAGTCCCAAGACAACCTCAAGGCGATGTTCCTTTTGGCCGGGCCCTATCTGATCCTGGCCCTGGCCCTGGCAGAGCGCCTCACCCACCACGCCATTTTAAGTCCTTATTTTGATCCCATCATCCGGACGATTTACACCTACATCGTGGGCTGATCTCCGGGACTAAAGGGGCCGGGTCCGGCGGCGCGGAGCCATCGCGCCCCGGGGCCTTGAGGGGATCAGGTCCTGGAGCAGCATTTCCGGAAAACCTTAAAAAAGAAGAACCGTTGGGTACCTCCCTCTTGAGGGGGGTAGAGCAACCGCCGGCAATTTTCTGACCGGACACTACTGCGGGCTCAGGGTTTCGCCGGGGGCGACGGGGCCGATGGCGGCCTTGAAGCCGCCGCGGCGTTACGTGAGGGGACGAGAAGTTTAAAGATTGGAACATTTCTTTATTGATTTGGGGAAACATTGGGCGTATGTTTACCTTGGTATATCAGGAGATAGGCTGGCATGTATCCGGGTAACGGCATCCTGGTCGGGGCCATGAGCGCTTGGGTTGGGGTGAACAGGAAGGAGTCAACGTGGAAGTCAAGATTTCCGGGGTGATTTGCCGCCCCCTGGTGATGTATACTGATCAGCGCGGCTGGCTGGCGGAAATTTTTCGAGGGGATGAGACCGCGCCGGAGCATATTCCGGCGATGGCTTATTTGTCGGTGACCAAGCCGGGGGTGGGGCGGGGCCCCCACGCCCACCGGGACCAGACCGATATGTTCTGTTTTGCCGGGCCGGGGGACTTCCGGGTGGTCCTCTGGGATAACCGGGCTGACAGTCCCACTTTCGGGGTCCGCCAGGATTTCCACCTGGGGGAATCCTCTCCGGGGGTGCTGATCGTGCCCCCGGGGGTGGTGCACGCCTATCAGAATGTGGGCGAGATTCCCGGTTTGGTCTGCAACTTCGCCAACCGGCTTTACCGGGGCCCCGGACGCAGCGAGGCCGTGGACGAGATTCGCTTTGAGGACGATCCTGATTCCCCCTTCCGGCTGGAATGACCTGGGGGGCGGGGCGGGGAAAGGGCGCTTATTAAGCAGCAAGAATTTTCCGGACAGGACGAGTGGATAAAAAAGAAAATCCCCCCTTACCCTCCTTTGCCAAGGGGGGGAATAATGGCTTGGGCCGGTGAAGTCTCCCGTGGCGAAGGGAGATTCAATCCATATTTTCAGGTTAAGGCGACAATGCTCCGTTACTTATAGCAAATGCCAAAAGTATTTTCCGATGGCGGCATTATGCTGATCCCCCCGAACCCCCCTGGAGAAAAGGGGGGAACTAGAAGGAATTGTGGGTAAAGTCCCCCTTTGCAACAGGGGGATTGAGGGGGATTTCAGAATCTCCGAGTGGCAAGAATTTATGGCAAACCCTATAAGCGAGCGCCGAGGGCAAAAAGGGAGGGCACCGTGGCCGGGACGCTCTTGATTACCGGGGCGGCGGGGCAGTTGGGCCAGGCCCTGGTCCAGGAGGCCGGCCGGCAGGGCTGGGACGGCGGCGGCCACCGATGCCCACAACCTGGACATCACCGACCCCCAGGCGGTGTGGGACGGACTGTCCCGGGGGCGACCGGAGGTGGTGATCAACGCCGCGGCGGCCACCCGGGTGGACGATCTGGAATCGGACCCGGACGGGGCGCTCCGGGTCAACGCCATGGGGCCCCGGAACCTGGCGGTGGCCTGCCGGCGCCTGGGCATAAAACTGATTCACCTGTCCACCGACTATGTCTTCGACGGGGCCAAAGCCGGGCCCTACGTGGAGTGGGACGCCACGGGGCCCCTGTCGGTCTATGGCCGGAGCAAGCTCCTGGGGGAAGAGTGGGTGCGGCAGCAGTGCCCCGACCACTTTATTGTGCGCACGGCCTGGCTCTACGGGGTTCCCGGCCCTAATTTCGTCACGGCCATCCTGGGCCGGGGCCGGGATCTCGGCCCGGACGGGGAGCTGAACGTAGTGCACGATCAGCGGGGGACCCCCACCAGCACCCTGGCGTTGGCGCCCCAGCTCCTGGCCCTGGCCGGGACCGAGGCCTTCGGCACGTATCATGCGACCTGCCAGGGGGAGACCACCTGGTATGAATTTGCCCAGGCGATCCTGGCGGCGGCGGGCATCGAGGTGCGGGTCAGCCCTTGCACCACGGCGGCATTTCCCCGCCCCGCGCCCCGGCCGGCCAACTCGGTGCTGGAAAACCGGCTGCTTCGAGTGGCGGGGCTCGACCGCATGCCCGCCTGGCAGGCAGCCTACCAGCAGTTCTGGGAAGCATACGGAGACCGACTATGAGTTGGGTTCTGGTAACCGGCGGGGCGGGCTTCATCGGGGCCAATTTTCTCTATTGCTTGCGGCGGCAGCAGCCGGAGGCGAAGATCCTCAACCTGGACCTGCTGACCTATGCCGGCAACCCCGAGAACCTCGCCGGGTTTGCGGGCGATTCCCGGTATCTATTGGTCCGGGGGGATATAGCCGACCGGGAACTGGTCCAGGACCTGTTTTCCCGGTATCCCATCACGAAGGTGGTGCACTTTGCGGCGGAATCCCACGTGGACCGGTCGATCCTGGACCCGGGCGTGTTTGTGCGCACCAACGTGGTGGGGACCTTCACGCTGCTGGAGGCGGCCCGGCAGGCCTGGAAAAACCTAACCGGGCCGGAGGCGCCGCGGTTTTTGCATGTCAGTACGGACGAAGTGTACGGCTCTTTGGGGCCGAGTGATCCACCGGTCACCGAGGCGGCGCCCTACGCCCCCCGGAGCCCCTATGCCGCGTCCAAGGCCAGCGCCGACTTTCTGGTGCGGGCCTATTTCCACACGTACCAGTTGCCGGTGCTCATCACCAACTGTTCCAACAATTACGGCCCTTACCAGTTCCCGGAAAAGCTGATCCCGTTCTGCCTGAGCCAGGCCCTGGAAGGTAAGCCCATCCCCATCTATGGCCAGGGGGCCAACATCCGGGATTGGATCTTTGTGGAGGACCATTGCCAGGGGCTGCTCCAGGTGCTGGCAGAGGGCCGCGTGGGCGAGACCTATAATATCGGCGGCCGGCAGGAGGTCCCCAACCTGGAACTGGTGAAGCGGTTGCTCAGCCTGCTGGAAGAGCTCCGGCCGGATTTGGGGGAGCTGCACCGGTTGATCACGTTGGTTCCGGACCGCCCCGGGCACGACTGGCGTTATGCCCTCAACATCGGCAAAATTGAGAGCCAGCTCGGTTGGCGTCCCCAGGTGGGTCTGGAGGAAGGGCTGCGGCGCACCATCGGCTGGTATCTGGGCCATAAGGCCTGGCTGGACCGGGTGCGCTCCCAGGCTTACCGCTCTTTCCTGACGCAACAATATGGGATCGGGGTGGCGGGGCCCATGGGGTCCCCTGAGGCCTGAGCCTTGGGAGGGATTTATAGCGATTGCCAAAAGTTTTTTCCCGACCCTGGAAATCCACCAATCCCCCCTGGCCCCCCTTTAATAAAGGGGGGAACTATAAAGAATTGCTCATAAAGTCCCCCTTTGAAAAAGGGGGATTTAGGGGGATTTGAGAACCTCCAAGGAGAAAGAATTTATGGCAAAGGCTATAAGCAGTTGCCTGTTAAGGGCGCAGGGGGCGCGGCGGCGGGCAGCCTCCCGGCCAGGGGAGTTCGGGACTGCCAGGGATAAGTAATTTCCTCCAGCCCTGGCGGGAGGGGAAGAAGGTGATTAAAGGTTAAGCATGGGCACTTCCGCCTGAAGCTTTGGCCGCACCGGGAAGGGTGAGGTCAGGTTCGATTGGCGCAGAGATTGCAGAAATGCGAGGTGCCGGCGATTTGCCGGAGGATTAAAGTTAAGTTTTTGGGGAGAATACCCGAACAGGGTTATGGGGGGGCGTAGCGGTTCGGGTCGCAGCCTCGGGGTTTGCACTATCTATGACAAAGCAACCGATCATTCTCGTAGTGGACGATGAACCGGCTATCCTGGAGTTGGTAAAGGATATTCTGGTTCCGGCCAACTATATGGTGAACACCGCCAGCAACGGTAAAGAGGCGTTGGCGGCGATCCAGGCGCATCCCTACGATCTGGTTCTCACCGACATGATCATGCCCCAGATGGGGGGTATGGAATTGGTGCAATACCTGCGTCTCCACCACCCGGAGACCCTGGTTATCGTGTTCACGGGATTTGCCTCTTATCAGGATGCGGTGGATGCGGTGAAGCTGGGGGCGTTCGATTACCTCCCCAAGCCCTTACAGCCCGAAATTCTGCGTCATGCCATCGAGCGGGCCCTGGAGTACCAGCGCCTGTTGCGGTCTCAGCGGGATTTGGAGACGGTGTTCCAAGGAGCCGAGGCCCTGGGATGGCAGGCCATAGAGTTAGTCTCCACCACTCCCGAGGCGTTGATCCTGGGAGAGTTGCGGGAGCAGGCCTGGAATCAGCAAGACCTTAAAGAGGTGGGCCGCCTTTTCCTGGAAGCCGCGGAGAAACTCCTGAAGGTGACCAACAGTTCCATCTTTCTCCATGATCCGGTTCGGGGCCAGTTTTCCGGGCTGGCGGCCCTGGGACCCGAATCGGAGGCCAAGGCCGGGGCCATGATCACCGCCGAAGGGGTGATGGGCTATGTGGCCAACCACCGGCGTCCTCTGCTGGTCCCCGATCTGAGCCGGGACTCGCAATTGGCCCTCATGCCCCGGCGCACCACCTACCAGACCAACAGCTTCATGGTCATCCCGCTGACGGGATATAAATTTTGGGGAGTGATCAATTTAGCCGACCGGGAGGACAAAAATCCCTTTGTCTCCCGGGATCTCTTCCTGGGCTGGCTGATGGGGCGGCTGCTGGTGGAGATCCTGGAGGCCAGGGAAGCCCCCGAGGAGGTGTTCATCCCGGCTTTAACCACCTGGATCACCAAGGAGATCTCGGTGGGGATGGCGTTCCTGGACCAGGACCTCAAGGTGATCCAATCCAACCCGGCCCTGGAACGGATGGTAAATTTAGCCAAGGCGAACCTGGTGGGACAGAACCTCCTGGCCTGCCTGGGATTAAGCCCGGCGGACCGGGGCAGTCTGGATCAAGCCTTCCAACAAGTCCTGGCCGGCCAGGAGTCCCGGGAATTCTTTTCCCTGAAGTCCACTCTCCGGGATAAAGGAGTGCGTTACCTATCGGTCAAAATGTTTTCCGTGCCGGATGAACCCAAACCCCTCCGGGGATTGCTGCTGGTGGAGGATGTGACCGAGGCGGAACAGCTCAAACAGCGCCTGGAACTTTACGAGCATCTGGCCATCATGGGCAAGCTCACCCTGTGCGTGGCCCACGAGTTGAACAACCCGCTGGACGGCATCCGGCGTTACCTGTCGTTGGCCATCATGAAGAAGGATGACCCCGGGAGTGTGGATCGCTACCTCACCGAGGCGCAGAAAGGTCTCCAGAAGATGTCCCTGAGCCTCAAGAGCCTGATGTTCTCGACAAATCCTTTTAAGGCGCCGCCCCGGCCCAGCGACACGGTGCTCAACCTGCTCCAGGACGCCATCAAGATCATGATGTTCCAGGCCAGCGACCAGCGGGTGCAGGTGGATTTCTCGGCGCCCCCGGAGTTCGAAAAGATCGTCGCCGAGTCGGACCTCTATTATGTATTCATCAATCTCATCAAGAATGCTCTCCAGGCCATGCCCCAGGGCGGCCGCCTGAAGGTGAACTGTTCCCTGCGTGAAGGCCGGCTGGAGATTGCCTTTCAGGATAACGGCCCCGGTCTCACGCCCGAGGAGATGGAGCAAATCTTTGAGCCGTTTTATTCCACCAAAGAGGAGGCCCAGGGATTGGGCCTGGGTTTACCCATTTGCCAAAAGATCCTGGGGCGCTACAATGGCCGTTTAGTGGTGGAAAGCCAGCGCGGGCAGGGCACCACCGTCAAGGTGCTGCTGCCCTCTGACGAATCGGGAGTATTGCGTGGGCAATAAAGATATTCTGGTTGTGGATGACGATGTTCTGGTCTGCGAGTCTCTCAAGGAGATGCTCATACTGGAAGGCTTTAGCGCCGATGCGGTATTGGACGGCCAGGCCGCCCTGGCCAAAATCAAGACCGATCACTATCAGATGATCCTCTCGGATATTCAGATGCCCGGGCTCAACGGCTTCGAGTTATTGAAGGAGTTGAAGGGCCGCTCTCCGGATACGATGGTCATTTTCATTACCGGTCACGGCCACATTGCCGGGGCCGTGGAGGCCATCAAGCTGGGGGCCTACGACTACATTGTCAAGCCCATCGACGATCTGCGTCTCAAACTGACCATCGGCCGCGCCCTGGAGCAAAGGAAGCTCCAGGCCTCTTACGACTCCTTGAAAAAACGGATCAAGCCCTGGAATTTAGATGAGAACCTGGTGTTCGGGGACCGGAAGATGGACCAGCTCCTGGCCATGGTCCACACCATCGCCGACACCATGGCGACGGTCCTGATCACCGGTGAATCCGGTACCGGCAAGTCCATGCTGGCCCACTACATTCACCAGCAGTCGCACCGCCGGGAAGGGCCTTTTGTGAAGATCAGCTGCGGTTCGCTGTCCGAGACCCTGCTGGAGAGCGAGCTCTTCGGACATGTGCGGGGCTCCTTTACCGGGGCCATCAGGGATAAGAAGGGAAAATTCGAGGAGGCCAACGGGGGCACCATCTTCCTGGATGACATCAACTCGGCCTCGGCCAATTTACAGATCAAATTCCTGCGCGTCCTCCAGGAAAAGATCATCGAACCCGTGGGGGGCAATACCCCCGTCAAGACGGATGTGAGGATCATCACGGCCACCAACACTTCCCTGCAAGACGAGGTAGCCAAGCAGAACTTCCGGGAAGACCTGTACTACCGCATCAACGTGGTGTCTTTTACCATCCCGCCTCTACGAGACCGTTTGAGCGACATTGAGCCCCTGGCGATCCATTTCATCGGCCAATTCAACCGGGTCCACCACCGGGAAATCAAGGGCATCTCCAAGAGCGCCCTGCAACTCTGTCTCCAATACCCGTGGCCGGGCAATGTCCGGGAATTGGAGAATGTTATTGAACGGGCGGTCATCCTGAGCCCCGGAGAGTTCATCGTCCCGGAATCGCTGCCGGGCAATATCAGGGAAATTAAGTCGGTCACCTCCGGGGAGGGCTTCAAGCATCTGAAGCTGGAAGAGGCCATGGAGCGGGCCGAGAAGCAGATCATCCTGGAAACCCTGGAATCTTTTCGCTGGAACCGCCAACTCAGCGCCCGGACCCTGGGGGTCAGCCGCACCACCCTGTTCAACAAGATGCGGCGGCTGCAACTGGTGGATCCCCGGCGTTCATCCCGCGAGAGCCAAACCGAATCACCCTCGTCTTAATCCCCCCAGAGCCGGCGGGATAGTCTTCCTTCCCGGCGTTTTTGTGCTTATACTATCCTAAGCTATCAGCGTTCAGCAGTCAGCAGTCAGCAAAAACCAGGACTTATCAAATCGGGCCGATAACGATTGATTTACTGGAATAATACAACCAATTGCGATGATGCATAAAGCTGACCGCTGAAAGCTGATAGCTGACCGCTTACCTACTAGAGGTGCGATCGGGGGGCCGACGCAAAGAGAGCCTTCCGGAGCGCGGTCAGGTGAGCGAGGCACACTATGGGTTACGACCCCGAGACGCTTAGGCAGTGGGACCGGGAGCACGTCTGGCATCCCTTCACGCAGATGCAGGGCTTCCGGGAAGAAACCCCCCTGATTATCAGCCGGGGGGAAGGGATTTACCTCTATGACCTCGAGGGCAACCGTTACCTGGACGGGGTCTCTTCCCTGTGGGCCAACCTCCACGGGCACCGGCGCCGGGAACTGGACCAGGCGCTGATAGATCAGTTGGGGCAGGTGGCCCACAGCACCCTGTTGGGGATCGCCCATCCCCCGGCCATTCTCCTGGCCCGGCGCCTGGCTGCGATTGCGCCGGCGGGCCTGAACAAGGTGTTCTTCTCGGACAACGGCTCCACCGCGGTGGAGGTGGCCCTGAAGGTGGCGTTCCAATTCTGGCTGAACCGGGGCCAACGGCGGAAACAGCGTTTCCTCAAGCTCAGCGGCGCTTACCACGGGGATACCCTGGGGGCGGTGTCGGTGGGCGGCATCCCCATATTCCAGGAAATATACCAGCCGCTGTTGTTCCACAGCCTGGAGGCCCCAGCCCCCTACTGCTACCGGTGCGAGCACCGGGAAGATTGCCGGGAGCAGTGTCTCGCCAGGCTGGAGGAGCTGGTGGCGGCGCATCACCAGGAACTGGCGGCGGTGATCGTGGAGCCGGTGATGCAGGGCGCGGCGGGCATGATTGCCCAGCCCCCCGGCTACCTGGCCAGGGTCAGGGAGGTGACCCGGCGCTACGGCGTGCTCCTCATCGCCGATGAGGTGGCGGTGGGCTTCGGCCGCACCGGGAAGATGTTCGCCTGCGAGCACGAAGGGGTGAGTCCCGATCTCCTCTGCCTGGCCAAGGGCATCACCGGGGGCTACCTGCCCCTGGCCGCCACCATGGCCACGGAGGAGGTCTATCAGGCCTTTCTGGGGGAATACGAGGAGTTCAAGACCTTTTTCCACGGGCACACCTATACCGGCAATCCCCTGGGCGCGGCAGTGGGCCTGGCCAGCCTGGATATTTTCGTCCAGGACCGGGTCATTGAAGGGCTGCCGGCCAAGATCGCGCTGGCTGGCCGGGCGCCTGGCCACCATGGCGGGGCAGCCCCACGTCGGCGACGTTCGCCAGCGGGGCCTGATGGTGGGCCTGGAACTGGTGGCCGATAAAGACAGCCGGGAACCCTTCCCGGTACACCGGCGGACCGGCCACCGGGTAATCCTGGCGGCCCGTCAGTTGGGGGCCATCCTGCGCCCCCTGGGGGACGTCATCGTCCTGCTGCCGCCCCTGGCCATTACCCTTGAAGAGTTGGACACCCTGTGCGACATTACCGAGGCGGCCATCGCCCGGGGCACCGAATAGGTCAGGCGATTGTCCTCTTTTTGCTATTGGCGGCGGATTCCCCTATAATTTACCGGGCCAAGGGGCTCTGCGGGCAGCGGGACAGTTTAATCAAAAAGGAATGGCGGGTACAGCGGATGTTTTTTCTGAAGCGGTTAGGCTTGCTGGTGAGTATTTTACTGATAATGGGGGTTGGCATGGCGAACGCCCAAGGAACATTTGAGCAGGACGTCATCAAGACCGGAGCGGGGGATCTGACGATCACCTTTATCGGCCACGGCACCTTGATGTTCGCCTTTGGAGGCAAGACCATCCATGTGGACCCGGTGGGACAGTATGCCGATTACCGCAGGTTCCCCAAGGCGGACCTGATCCTCATCACCCACGGGCACCGGGACCACCTGGACCCCAAGGCGGTGGGGATGCTGCGCCAGCCCAGTACCGAGATCGTGCTGACCCAGGCCGCGGCCGGCCTGGTGCCCGGGGGCCTGGTCATGGCCAATGGCGACGGGATAACCGTGGTGGGCCTGGCCATCAGAGCGGTGCCGGCCTATAACCTGGTGCACAAGCGGGAAAGCGGTGAACCCTTCCACCCCAAGGGCCAGGGCAACGGCTATATCATCACCTTTGGGGACAAACGGGTATACGTGGCCGGGGACACCGAGAACACCCCGGAGATGAAGGCCCTCAAGGGCATCGACATCGCTTTTCTGCCCATGAATCTCCCTTACACCATGACCCCGGAGATGGTGGCCGACGCGGCACTGGCTATCAAACCCAAGATCCTTTACCCCTACCACTTCGGCAAGACGGATACCGCCAAACTGGTGGCCCTGGTGAAGGATCACCCGGAGATCGAGGTGCGGATTCGCCGGATGGAGTAACAGGGGAGTGGGCCCTGGCCCACCTCACCGGCATGATCCCGTTCTTGAGCAGTCGAACCGGGGCCTGGGGCAGGGACGGATGGCACGAACAGTTGCTCCCCCTCACCCCAGCCCCCTCTCCCCCGGTGGGGGGAGCGGGTGAGACAGGCAGCCTGGGGAGAACTTTTTGCAGCGGTAATTGGCGGGTAGTGGCGGCCCTGCCCTTAACCGGTGGCACAGCCTTTCCAGGCTGTGCACGATTAACCTGCTTCCAGGGCACAGTCCGGAAAGCCTGTGCCACCAAGGTAAAGAACTTTTCCAGGCCGCATTGGGGATGTAAAAACCCTGAGAATCCGCCAATGATCTATACCACCCAAAGAGGCGAATGCTTCGATCTGGAAAAAGATTTTTCCTCGGCGGAACGCCACATCCTGCAGAAATTGTTCATCTGGAAGGATATGGCGGCCAGTGTCGAGGAATTCAGACTGAAAAAGCGGGAGGCCCTGGGCAAAGGCTGGGGCGATTCCGGTCCCGTCCCCGCGAGCCGCAATCTGGACAGCATCACCAGGGATTTTGAAGCCCAGGTGGCCCTGAGGTTAGGGACGGCGAAACCGGGGCAGGGATAAGAGGGGAGTTCATCCAGGGGCGCAGTGCGCACCCTATCCTTTACCTTCATTCCGGGAGGACAACCGTGAAGACCTGGCTTGGGTTACTTTTGACCTTCCTGGCGTTTATGGCCGGCTGCGCCCAGGGATACTCTGCCAAAACATCGGCGAACCCGGAAGAAACTCCCACGTATCAGGATATAGGGATGCCGTATCAAAATCCCGAGACCGATGCCGAGCGGACTGAACGGATATGGAGTGAAGGAGCCGGCCCCTGACCTTCTGGCCGGCGATGATCGGCTCGAGAACCGGGAAAAGTAAGGTCGGGCGGGCATTGCCTCATAGGGGGGCGCCGGGGGCAGCCGGAGCCAAGGACAGCCGAGACGCCGCTGGCCACCCAGGGCAGACTCATTTTTGAGGGCAGGGGCGCAACCTTGGATGACCTGATGGGCGTAGCCGGGCAATTCACTCTAAAGGGGCGGGTCCTGGACCTCCGGGAGCATGGCTCCGGCAATGTCAACGACACCTTCCTGGTGACGGTGGCGGGGGCCACCGAGCCACATTTTATCCTACAGCGCCTCAACCTCCACGTATTCCGGCGGCCGGAACTGGTCATGGAAAACCTCCGTACCGTGGGGGAGCATGTGGCCCGGCGGTTGGCGCGGGCGCCCCTTACGGCCGGCCGCCGCTTTGAGGTGCCCCGGGTGCTCCTGACCCGGGAGGGCCGTGACCACGTCATCGACTCCGGGGGGGCGTTCTGGCGGGCCCTGAGCTTTATCGAGGCCGCCGAGAGCGTTGACACCATCAAGGATACCGGGCAGGCGCAGGAAGTGGGCTCGGCCCTGGGCCGGTTCCACAGCCTCCTGAGCGATCTTGCCCCGGACCGGTTGTTCGACACCCTGCCGGGGTTTCATATCACCCCGGGCTATCTGGCGCACTATGACGAGGTCCTGGCGCGCCGGGGGGCCGGCCAATCCCCCGAAGTGAAGTACGGCTTACAGTTCATCGGGGCGCGCCGGGCCTGGGCGCCGGGGCTGGAAACGGCCCGGTCCCAGGGGAAGCTCAGGCTGCGTCCGATTCACGGCGACCCCAAGGTCAACAACGTCATGCTGGACACCATCACCGGGCGGGCCGTGGGCCTGGTGGACCTGGACACCGTCAAACCCGGGCTGGTGCATTATGATATCGGCGACTGCCTCCGGTCGGGGGGCAATCCCCTGGGGGAGGAACCCGGGGACTGGGAAATGGTGCGGTTCGAGGCCGACCTGGGCCGGGCCATCCTGGCCGGGTATCTGTCCCTGGCCCGAGACTTTCTCGACGGGGCCGACTATGCCTATCTGTACGACGCCATCCGCCTCATCGCCTTCGAGCTGGGACTGCGGTTCTTTACCGATTATCTGGCCGGGAATGTCTATTTCAAGGTTCGCCACCCGGAACAGAATCTGGCCCGGGCCCTGGTCCAATTCAGGCTGACCGAGAGCATCGAATCCCAGGAAACCGCCATCGCCGCCATCATTCGGGACTTGAGATGAGTGGCCGGGACTTTCGGCTGGTGCCATTTGCCCCAACCGGCTGGCCCGGGGATATCGCCATTGGCGGCAGCATCGCCCGGAGCGCCGATATCCTGGCCATCCGCTATGTCCTCCGGGGCCGGCTGGCGGAGCTGGTGATTCCCGGGCCAGCCGGGATGCCGGCCCGGAGGCACGGGCTTTGGGAGGCGACCTGTTGCGAGTTTTTTCTCGGGGTCAAGGAGGCGCCGGGGTATTGGGAATTCAACCTGTCCCCGGCCGGGCACTGGAACGTCTATCGCTTTGAGGGCTACCGGCAGGGCATGGCCGAGGAAACCGCGTTTACCTCACTGGCCTTCAGGGTGAGGCGCCGGCCGGACCGGCTGGAGGTCGCCCTGGAACTGGACCTGGGGAAGCTGGTGGCCGCGGAGCAGCCCCTGGCGGTTGGTTTGGCGGCAGTGATCGAGTTCAGAGACCAGGGGCTGACCTACTGGGCCTTGACCCATCCCGGGCCCCGGGCCGACTTCCACCGGCGAGACAGTTTTCAGGTGGAGGTCTGATATGAAGTTGCAGTCAAATGACCGTATTACCTATTCAGGCCTTTCTGACCGGAGCGAAGCGTAGTGAAGGATCTCGGTATCTCAAAAAGTGAGATTCTTCGCTGTCTCAGAATGACAATGGTATAACCTATTGCAAAACCTGTCTTGCGCTGCAAAGATTTTCTCTCAACCGATGGAGAGATGGAAACAGGAGTTTTAAATCCCCCTTTTTTAAAGGGTGATTTAGAGGGAATATCATGCGCTTATCAAATCCCCCCTGCCCCCCTTTAGAAAAGGGGGGGGTGATTCTTTCCCAGCTTAAGCTCCTCTGGTTGAGGCAACATGACGCTTAAAATCGGTTTTGAAATGGCTTCTGGTAAATAAAAAGTTTTGCAAGCGCCTCTGTTGATCGCTCTTGAGTCTAATACCAAGTTCGCTTTGAAATAAAACAAACAAATCAGATAATCTATTGATATCACCCGGAGGGGCGGGTTTAAAACCCGCCCCTACATTACGAACATGGTATAAGACCAAATTGCGCGCATAGAAGTAATAAACGCCTCTACCCTGTGGGGGCGGGCCCAGGTGTCCACCCTGGGTTGAGGGCGCACACGCAGGTGCGCCCCTACAAAAATCAACATTACCTGTATGACCGCAACTCGGTATGAGGCCCAGGCTCGCTAAACCCCGGCCTCAATGGCATAATCCTGCGCCATTTATTTTTTCCTCCAAAAATCCCCGCTATCCGTGGTAGATTATTATTGCCTCGCCGCGTCATGGGCGTCTTAACCAATTTTACCGATCAGTCCGATACACCATCTGGGGGGAAAGGATGGTCCCGAGGCTTCACCTGCCAGGCACGATGTCCGCAGTTTTGACTCCAACCCGGTTCAAAGGCTGGCTGACGACGCTCTTGCTGTTGGCGACGGCCGTGCTGTTGAGCCCGGTGGCGGCCTGGGCCAGCGGCGACGGCGGGGGCAGCGGTCTGATCTCGGCTATCGGCATCAGCATCATGGCCGCCACGGTACTGGCCTATCTGGCCTACTTGATCAAGCAGCCTCTCCTTTTGGCCTACCTGGCGGCGGGGGCGGTCATCGGCCCCCAATTCGGTTTCGGCTGGGTGAGCAGCCACTCAGACATCAAGATCATCACGGAAATCGGCCTGATTCTGCTCCTCTTCATGATCGGGCTGGAACTGAACCTCAACAAGTTGAAAGAATCGGGGAAGTCCCTGATTACCACGGGGATTTTCCAGTTCATCCTGTGCGCCGCCATGGGCTTCGGTTTCTTCATGCTCCTGGGGTTCACCATCGGCGAGCCTTTTGAATACCGGATTTTCGGCGTCAAGGTCCTGGGGGGCCAGTACGATCTGCTCTACCTGGCGGTGTGCCTGGCCCTGAGCAGCACCACCATCGTGGTGAAACTGCTCTATGAGAAGTTTGAACTGGGCACCCTGGCCGGGCGGCTCACCCTGGGGGTCCTGGTGTTTCAAGACGTCTGGGCCATCGTGGTGCTGAGCATCCAGACCACCCTGGGCAACCCCCAGATGCTCCAGATCCTGATCCAGTTCGGGGAAGCCGCCCTCCTCATTGCCCTCAGCATGGCCCTGAGCAAATATGCCCTGGGGTATCTGTTCCGGAAGATCGCCAGGCTGCCGGAACTCATGCTGGTGGCCTCCCTGGGGTGGTGTTTCCTCATCTGCGGCCTGGCCGGCGTCTTCGGCCTGTCCCTGGAAATGGGGGCCCTGATTGCCGGGGTGGCCATCTCCACTTTTCCTTACAACCTGGATATCATCGGCAAGATCGTCAATATCCGGGACTTTTTCATCACGCTGTTCTTTGTGGCCCTGGGGATGGAAATTCCCAACCCCGCGGCCAACCTGGGAATGTTTATGGTGGCGGGGGCGGCGGCCCTCTTTCTCATCGCCTCCCGGTTCCTGTCGGTGTACCCCATCCTCTATTTTCTCAAGAACGGCAACCGGGTGAGCCTCCTGACCTCCATCAACCTGTCCCAGCTCAGCGAGTTCGCCCTGGTGATCACGACCATCGGCCTGAGGAGCGGGCACATCGTCCCTGACATCCAAGCCATTATTATCTTTGTCTTTGTGATCACCTCCGTTTCCTCCACCTACATGATCAAGTACAACCAGCAACTCCAGGGTGTCCTGGGCAGAGTCATGGCGGGGATCGGCTTCAAGGATCTGAAAAGCGCGCCCACGGACGAGTTGGCGGCGCCCCCCAAAGACATCGCGGTGCTGGGCTTTTTCCGGGTCGCCAGCGCCTTCATCCGGGAGATCGAGACGGTGGCGGCGGGCCTTAAAGACAAGATCGTGGTGGTGGATTTCAACCCCCAGGTGTTGCGGAGATTGCCGCGCCACGGCATCAAGGTGGTCTACGGCGATGTCAGCAACCCGGAAACCTTGCATCATGCCGGTATTGGCGAGGCCAAGATCGTGATTTCGAGCATTTCCGATGAAATCCTGGTGGGTACGAGTAATCTGAGAATCATCGACCAGATGAAGAAGATCGCACCCGGGGCCCGGATCATCGTCACCGCCGAAAGTCCGTCCCGGGCCCTGGATCTCTATAACGCCGGGGCCGATTATGTCTATCTGCCCAACCGGCTGGCGGCCCAGCATCTGCTCAAGGTGGTGGAACGTCTGCTCCGGGGAGAGCAGGCGGTTATCAAAGAAGCGGAGATGGAGCGGCTCATCGAGGGGGATGAAGTGATGGGCTGAGGTTTTGCTGGAGCTGGTGGGGCGTTTTAGGCGGGGATGGATTGAAAAGTGCGCCGGGTGCACCTGAATGGGCAGGTTAACATAACAAAACAAATCAGATAATCTAGTGATATCACACGCAGGGGCGGGTTTAAGATCCGCCCCTCCATGACGAACATGGTGTTAGAGAAATTTCACTCCCTTATAAAAATCCCCCCTGCCCCCATTAGCAAAGGGGGGTAAAACAACCTGATTTCCTCGTGGAGCCATAATGCTGAGGCGCCCCGCCTGAAGCAGGGGGACGCGGCAGGGTGGCTTGGCGGGTGGGCGCAGGGCCTGATTGTGGTGATGACTACGGCAAAAAGAGGTGACCCCGCATGGGAGACAAAGAGGCACAGACGATGAGCCGGCTGGAGCTGGCGGATTATCTGAAGAACCTGAGCGAGGAGCTGCGCCGGGGGGCCCTGGCGGTCCAGGGGCGGCACTGGAGCGTTCCGGACCACCTGGACGTGGGGGTGGAGGTCAAGGAGAAGAAGGGGCGCCTGGTGGCCAAACTGAGATGGTCCTGGTCCACCCTGGGGGATTATGACGGGGCGGCGAGGCAGGAAGTCAGCCGGGTCCAGGAGTCCATGAAAACGGTCAAGAAGCGGCTGGGCGCGGCGTTTAAGGCGCTCCAGCAGGCGGTGAGCCAGGGGGGGGTCCCCGATGACCGGACCCTGGGAGATTACCTGGAGAGTTCCCGGGCCTTCGCGGCCCTGGCCGACCCGGACTGGGGGACGGCCATGCAGGAATACCTGGACCACCTGGGGAATCTGGAGCGGGCGGTGGCTAACCGCCAGCCGGAAGTTGTGGCCCATGAACTGAGGGACTTGCAAGCCTGCATGAGCTCCTGCCACCGGGAGTTCAAGTCCGGAGGCAAGAGCCGCGGTTAACTGAGGCGATTACCCGCCACCATTACTGGCCGCTCTTTCCTAGGGGCGGGTTTAAAACCCGCCCCTACAGCCACAATCAGCCCTTTCAGGGGCAGGGCGATATTTTAGCGAATCGCCATAAAGTCCCCCTTTTCCAAGGGGCTTCCAAAGGAATCCCTTGTAGCCCACTTTATTCATAACTTCCCACCCTGACATCCCCCTTTAAAAAAGGGGGGAACTGCAAGAAAGCCGAGGGTTTTTTGCACAGGCTGGAAAGCCGGTGCCACCCAGTTCTTGGCGGTCCGGCGAATTATCCGGGGTAGTTCCCCCTTTGAAAAAGGGGGGTTAAGGGGGATTTTGGTTTTTGAGCATGGGCCATAACGAAAAAACTTTTGGCAACGAGTATAAACCCGCCCCTACTACTGCCAGGACCAGGTCTGCGCTTGGGACAGCACGATAGTTTCCGACCTTTCACTCTCAGCAAAAAAAGGGCCACAAGGATGGTTTCGTTTCCTTGTGGCCCCTGTTTTTTTGGCTAATACTGCTGACAGCTAACTGTTTGCTTAATTCCTGAGCTGGTCGATCACCTCGTTGTTCTGATTCAGCAAGGTGACTTCCACAGCGACACCGCCATCCAGGCGGTGAGTGGCGCAGCTCAGTCACGGGTCGTAGGCGCGTATGGCCATTTCCACCTTGTTCAGGATTCCCTGGTCATAGACGCCGTCCTTGATGAACGTCTTGGCCGCCTGGTTCACCGACATGTTGATGGCGGCGTTGTTGTGGGTGGTGCCGACGATCAGGTTGACGTTGGTGATCAGGCCGTTGTCGTCGCAGGTGTAGTCGTGGATCAGGGTGCCCCGGGGGGCTTCCACGCAGCCGATGCCCCGGCCGGCCTTGGGAGTGACCGGCACCCGGATGTCCGGGCTGGTGATCTCCGGGTCGTTCAACAGCTCTACCGCGGTCTCGGCCGCCTGGACCAGTTCGATGAGGCGGGCGTAGTGGTAGAGCAGGGTGAAGTGGGCCGGGCGGCCGAACGCGGCCCGGAACTCCTCAAACTCGGCCTGGGCCACGGGGGTTTTCATCTTGTCGGCCACGTTGATCCGGGCCAGGCAGTTGGTGCGGTAGACGCCCACGGGGTTGTCCAGGGACATGTCGAGTTTGCCCCACTTCTTGGCATAGGGGAACTTCTGGTAGGACCAGGGCTCCACCCACTCCCCGATGTAATCCACGTACTGGTCGTAGGCGAAATCGTCGTAGGTGCCGTCGGCCCTCATCAGGCGCAGTTTGCCGTCGTAGAAGTCCAGGGCGCCGTCGTCGTTGACGGTACCCATATAGCCGACGTTGATGACCCCGATGGATTTGATGGCATCCAGGTATTTGGGGAAGACGTTTTCCTTGGCGAAGTTGATGGAGAACTTGGCGAACTCCAGCAGTTCATTGGCGTGGGGCAGCATCTCCTTGCGCTCGGTTTCGGTCATGCATTTGCTGACCCCGCCGGCTTGGGCGAAGGTGGGATGGATGGCCCGGCCGGCGAAGTGCTCCAGCATCTGGGCCCCCAGTTGGCGCATCTGCACCACTTTCTTGGCGATGTCCGGGGCGGCCTGGATGATGCCGACGACGTTGCGCACCGAATAGTCGGCGTCGGGGCCGATGACGAAGTCCGGGGCCGCCAGGAAGTAGAAGTGCAGGATCTTGTCGCTGACGTAGGCGATGCTCTGCATCAGGCGGCGGAGTTTCACCGCGGCCGGGGGCGGCGTCACCCCCAGGCAGGCGTCGACTGCTTTGCTGGAGGCCAGGTGATGGGCCCAGGGGCAGATGCCGCAGATGTGGCAGACGATCCGGGGCATTTCCTCCACCGGGCGGCCTTCACAGAATTTTTCAAAGCCGCGCAGCGCCTGGACATGGACCTTGGTATCGGTGACGTTGCCGCCATCATCCAGCGTAATGGCCACCTTGGCGTGGCCTTCGATCCGGGTTACCGGTTGAATATTGATGGTTTTTCCCATAGTTATTACCCCTTATCTGGCCGGCCGGGCCGGGAGCGGCGTCAGAAAACCATGGCCGCCGATGTAGCGGTTCATGATGGCCCGCCGGTCTATCAAGGTTTTGGGATCCAGTCCCACCGAGGTCAGGGCGCCCATCATGTCGACCATGGGCCGGGCCCCCTTGCGGATGGGGCCGAAACAGCCCCGGCACGGGGTCCGGGCCTGAACGCACCGGGGCACCCCGGTCTTGCCGGCGCAGCCCGCCAGGGTCACCGGTCCCATGCAGAAGAAGCCCTGCTCGTTGATGCAGCGCATCTTCTCGAGGCCTTCTTCGGCGTTGAAGTCGAGGTTGGTCCAACCCCGCTTGATGGGGCCGCCGCCGGACTTCTGTTCCCGAATGACCGGGCAGGTGTCGCAGACGCTGCGCTCGGGCAGGGCCCAGGCGGTCTTGCCTTCCAGCAGGGCGGTGAGGGCGTCGGCGATCCAATCCGGGTGGGGCGGACAGCCGGGAATGGTGATATCCACCTTGACCACTTCGTCCAGGGCCTTGCAAACCGGGGTCCAGACGGGGACATTGGGGTCTTTGGGGTCCGGGGACGGCTCGGTGGTGATGCAATGCCGGAAGACCTTTTCAAAGGTGTCTTCGGCCTTCCACATGTTGGCCTCGGCCGGCACGCCCCCAAAGCCCGCGCAACTGCCCAGGGCAATGAGAAATTTGACCTTGCTCCTGACTTCCTTCAGGACGTGCTCGTGCTCGGCGTTGCGGACGCCGCCGGAGACGATGCCTACCACGGCCTCGGGAATCTCCATGCTGGTCCCATCCCCCAGCTGCCCATAATACTTATGATCTACTAAAGCGGGGATGTGGACGAAATTGAGTTGGGGTAACAAGTCCAACAGCGCCTCCCCGGTGTTGAGAATGGAGATCTCACAACCGGAGCAGGCATTCAACCACTCTGAAACGACGTTTACCGCCATCTTCTTACCTCCTTTGGTAAGCATTCATGGGCCAACTCCGTAGGGGCTATCAGGGCCAGATGCCAGCTGTAGAGAAGTCTTCATTACGTCTCATCCGAGCTGGCTGCCGTCCGGGGGGGTGAAAAAATCTGCTTGGCTTTATCGGCTGACCATTGAAACCTGAAACCCCCGGCTAGTTTCCCGACTGCCCCGCTACCCTGCGGGAATACACTAAAAATTGTCCCTCCTCGTCAAATTTTTCCACCTCGAATCCGTCCTTGGCATAGCCCTCCATAACCTGTTGGGCCGACTCGTCACTGTCGTAAACGGCGCCGTCCCACATGAATTTTTTGCCGTTGACCATTTTGGCCAATGGGGTATCCATAAGCTTACTCCTCCATCTAAAAGCAAAGGCGAAGAGGGACCAGGCGGAGACGGCGAAAATGGCCAAGAAAGCCGGAGCCTTCCGGTTGCCATCCCCCTCTCTCGCTGGGTCCCGCTTCGCCTTGGACTCGTCATCATGCCCTGGTGCTGTACGGGCTGGGGCCCAGGGTCTTTAACTGCTCGGTCATCTCCGTCATGACGTCGGCGAACTTCTGGGCTTCGGCTGACGCAATCCACTCAAGCCGGAAGCGCTCCGGCTCCAGGCCGAAGTCTTCCAGCATCATGTCAATTCCTTCGGCGCGATCTCTGGCTTTTTTATTACCTTCCAGGTAATGACATTCGCCGAGGTGTCACCCACACACCAGGACGCCGTCCGCTCCTTTGGTGAGGGCGTTGATCACCAGGTTGGGGTGGACCATACCCGAGCACATCACCCGGATGATGCGGCCGTTGGGGGGATACTGAATCCGGGAAACCCCGGCCAGGTCCGCCCCGGCATAGGAGCACCAGTTGCAGCAGAAAGCGACGATCAGCGGTTCGTACTGGTCTTCCATGTTAAAACCCCTTAGCTAGCAGCAGTCACTTATTAACGATAAAAGGGCTCGATCTTTTCCGGTCCCCAAGGTGAATTTGGGGACCTCCGGCAAACGAAAGTGGATTGGTCGGTGCGCAGGGCGCACCCTACATTCAAATCAACCCGATGGCCGCCTCCACCTGGGCTTCCAGCTGTTCCGGGGTGAACCCGGCCACGTAGACGCCCTGCTTGGGACAGGTGGCCATGCAGGAGCCGCAGCCCTTGCACTGGATGGGGTTGACTTCGATGGTCTTTTTGATGTCGCCGCCTTTCATGTACTCCACCAGGGTGATGGCGTGATACGGACAGGCGTCGACGCAGAAGGCGCAGCCGTCGCAGTTGGCGTCCACGGGGGTGGAGATGATGGACTCCATCTGGAGGAACTCTTTCGCCAGCACCGTGGTGGCCCGGGAGGCGCAGGCCAGGGCTTCGGCCACGGACTCCTGGACGGGTTTGGGATAATGGCAGAGCCCGGCCATGTAGATGCCTTCAGTGGCGGCCTCCACCGGCTTGATCTTGGCGTGGGCCTCGGCGAAAAAGCCCTCGGCGTTGAGGTGCACCTTGAAAAGTTCCGCCAGGGGGGCGTTGTGGTGGGGAATGATGGCGGTGGCCAGGTTGAGCAGGTCCACCATCAGGTCCACCGACCTCCCCAGGATCTGGTCCGTGACCGTGATTTTGAGGCGGCCGTCGGCTTCCGAGACCACGGGGCGGATCGGCCAGGCGGAAACGGATAAAGACCACCCCCAATTCCCGGGCCCGCTGGTAGAGCAGTTCCCGTTCGCCGTAGGTGCGCATATCCCGGTAGAGGATATAGACTTCCCGATTGGGGTCCATGACTTTCAGCTTGATGGCATTTTCCACGGAATGGGCGCAGCAGACCTTGTTGCAATAGGGGCGCTCCGGGATCCGGGAACCGACGCACTGGATGAAGGCCACGGCCTGGGCTTGCTTCAGCCGCTCGGTGTTCCCCATGATTTCGGCATCCATGTCCAGGGACAGCATGACATTGGGGTTCTTTTTGTAGAGGTATTCCCCCACCGGGCGGTAGGGTTCGCCGCCGATGGCCAGGACCACGATGCCGTGCTGGATCACCTGGTGTTGGGAGAGGTGGGTGGTGAAGTTGCCCACCACGCCGTCCACGGCCTCGATGATGGACTCGAAATGGATCGAAATATTGGGGTGGGAGGTCACTCGCCGGATCACGGCCTCGAGCCGGGGGGCGACCAGGCCGCCCCGCCAGGTGGTGTGGAGCTTCCGGGCATTGCCTCCCAGGCGGTTGGTGCGTTCCACCAGGTGGACCTGGAAGCCCTGGTCCGCCAGGGCCAGGGCGCTGGTCATGCCGGCCAGGCCGCCGCCCACCACCAGGGCCGTCTTGTTGATGGGCACCGAGAGGTATTCCAGGGGCTCCAGCAGGCGGGCCTTGGCCACGCCCATGCGGATCAGGCTCTTGCATTTCTCCGTGGCGGCATCGGGGTCACTTTGGTGGACCCAGGTGCATTGATTGCGGATGTTGGCCATCTCAAAGAGATATTTGTTGAGGCCGGCGGTGCGGAGCATGTCCTGGAAGATGGGTTGATGGGTGGAGGGACTGCAGGCCGCAATCACCACCCGGTTCAGCTTGTTCTCTTTGATCACCTCGGCCATCTGGCTCTGGGCGTCCTGGGAGCAACTGAAGAGGTTGGCCTGGACGTAGGCCACATCGGGGATGTCTTTGGAATAATCCACCAGGGCGGGAACATCGGCGATGCCCCCGATGTTGAGGCCGCAGTTGCAGACAAACACCCCGATCCGGGGGGCCTCCTCCCCCAGATCCACTTCCGGGGGATAGACCTTGTCGTGGGTCATGGTGCCCCGGGCGGCCGCCAGGAGCCTGGACGCCGACCCGGCGGCGGCGCTGCCTTCCATGACCGATTGGGGGATGTCCTTGGGACCGTTGAAGGCGCCGCAGGAGAAAATCCCGTCCCGGAACGTGGTGGTGGGCGCAAAGCAGCTGGTTTCCACAAAGTTGTTGGGACTCAGCGGGACATCCAATTGTTTGGCCAGGGCCACCACATCCGGGGGAATCACCATGCCCACGGAGAGGACGACCATGTCAAAAATTTCGTCCTTGACCTCGCCGGTTTCGAGGACGTACCGCACCTCGAGGTCGCCGTCATGACCCACGGGGGAAATGGTGTGCACCCGGGAGCGGATGAGCCGGGCCCCCTGGTCCTTGATGCGCACCATGTATTTTTCAAAATCTTTCCGGGGGGTGCGCATATCCATATAGAACAGGGCCATATCCAGTTCGGGCCCGAGGTGCTCCCGGGCGATGGCCGCCTGTTTCAGGCAGACCATGCAGCAGAAATTGGAGCAGTAGGGGTGCTCACCTTCCCGGTCACTGCGCATGCCCACGCAGTGGAGCCAGGCGATTCTGGCGGGCTCCTTGCCGTCGGACCGCCTGACCACGTGGCCGTGATAGGGGCCGCCGGGGCTCAGGATGCGCTCAAATTCGAGGCTGGTATAGACATTGGGGAGGTGGCCGTAGCCGTAGGGCTCGAGGTGGCTGGGATCAAAGGGTTTGAAACCGGGCGCCAGGATGACCGACCCCACGTCCAGGGTGACGGTTTCATCTTTTTGCTGGTAATCAATGGCGTCAGCGGGACAGACTTCGGCGCAGAGGCCGCAGTCGCCGGTGAGCAGTTGGATACAGTTCTTGGGGTCGATGGAGGGGGTGGCGGGCACCGCCTGGGGATAGAGACGGGTAATATTCCCCTGGGACACCATCTTGGCATTGAATTCGGAGAATTTCGGTTGGGGAGTCTTGCCGCTGATGGCGCCGATGTCGTGGATATGGCCGGTGGGACAGACGAAGAGGCAGGCCCCGCAGGTGCGGCAGGTGGCGGAGAAATCCCCGAAGGGGGTCATGACCTCGCGTTTGGCGCCCCGGCCCATCATGGCGATGGCGGAGGCATGCTGGACTTCATGGCACATGCGCACGCATTTGCCGCAGAGGATGCAGTCGCTGTCGCCCTTGGGGTAAGTGGGTTCGGCCAGGCCCAACTCCTGGGCCATGACCTGGAGGGCCGGAACTTCCGGGCACCGGGACAGGAGCAGGTCCATGACAAAGCGCCGGGCTTCCTGGACTTCTTCGGTGTCGGTCTGGACGGTAATCCCTTCGGCCACCGGGTAGGTGCAGGACGTGGTGAGCTGGGTGCGGGGCCCGTTGGTGACCTCGACCATGCAGAGACGGCAGCCGCCGTAGGGTTTGAGGCCCTCGAAATGGCACAGGGTGGGAATGGTGAAGCCCAGCTTGCGGGCGGCCTCGAGGACTGTGGTCCCTTCCGGAACTTCAATGGGCCGGTCGTTGATCGTCAGGTTAATCATCGTTTTTTCCATGGTTAGGCCACCACTACGGCATCAAATTTACAGCCATCGAAACAGGTGCCGCACTTGATGCATTTTTCCTGGATGATCTGGTGCGGTTCTTTCTTGGACCCCAGCACCGCCTCCGTCGGGCACCTGAGGCGGCACAGCTGGCAGCCGGTGCATTTATCTTCCAGAATGGTAAAGGTAATCAGAGGCTTACATACCTTGGCGGGACATTTATGGTCCCGGATGTGGGCCTCGTATTCATCCCGGAAATACTTGATGGTGGTGAGCACCGGGTTGGGGGCGGTGGCGCCCAGGCCGCACAGGGAGGTCTTTTTGATCATTTCGGACATCTTGATGAGCTTGTCGATGTCGCCTTCCTGGCCCCGGCCCTCGGTGATGGCCTCCAGCATTTCCATGAGGCGCAGGGTCCCTTCCCGGCAGGGGGTGCATTTGCCGCAGGATTCATCCCGGGTGAAGTCCAGAAAATACTTGGCGACGTCCACCATGCAATCCTTTTCGTCCATGACGATCATGCCGCCGGAGCCCATGATGGAGCCCAGGGCCGCCAGGGAGTCGTAGTCCACCGGGGTGTCCAGGAACTCCTCGGGGATGCAGCCGCCCGAAGGGCCGCCGGTTTGCACCGCCTTGATGGCCCGGTCGCCGATGATGCCGCCGCCCAGGTCGTAGATCATCTCCCGGAGGGTGATCCCCAGGGGCACTTCGACCAGGCCGGAGTTGTTGACCTTGCCCACCAGGGAAAACACCGTGGTGCCTTTGCTGTTGCCGCTCCCCAGGGAGGCGTACCAGTCGGCCCCCCGGGCCACGATGGGGGCGATGTGGGACCAGGTCTTGACGTTGTTGATGGTGGTGGGTTTGCCCCAGAGCCCGCTTTGGGCCGGAAAGGGCGGCCGGGGGCGGGGTTCGCCCACCCGGCCCTCGATGGAGGCGATGAGCGCGGTTTCTTCGCCGCAGACAAAGGCCCCGGCGCCTTCCCGGATCTTTAATTTGAAGGAAAAATCGCTGCCGAAAATCTTCTCCCCCAGGAGGCCGTGGGCTTCGGCCTGGGCGATGGCGGTCTTCAGGTGCTCGATGGCCAGGGGATACTCGGCCCGGCAGTAGACGTAGCCTTCCTGAGCCCCCATGGCATAGGCCCCGATGGCCATGCCTTCGACCACGGCATGGGGGTCGCCCTCGAGGATGCCCCGGTCCATGAAGGCCCCGGGGTCGCCTTCATCGGCGTTGCAGATGACGTACTTGACGTCACCGGGAGCCTTGCGGCAGAATTCCCATTTCAGGCCGGTGGGAAAACCGGCGCCGCCCCGGCCCCTCAGGCCCGAAGCCTTGACCTCGGCAATGACCGTTTCCGGGGTCATATCGGTGAGGGCCTTGCAGAGGGCCTGATAGCCTCCCCGGGCGATGTATTCTTCGATGCTCTCGGGATCGATGAAGCCGCAATTCCGCAGAGAGATCTTGACCTGTTTGCTGAAAAAGGGCAGGTCCTCGTATTTGGGGAACTCCGGCGGCAATTCCGGGGGGTGGGGGTTGGCATAGGGCCGGACCACGCCTTCCACCAGGAAATCTTCCTGGTCGATGCGGCACAGGGTCTGGTGCTCATAAACCCGCCCTTCCTTCAGGGCTTCCACCAGGGCTACGGCCGACTCCGGGGTCATGGCCTGGTAGGTCAGGCGCACCTTTTTGGGGTAGACCACGTCCACCAGGGGCTCCCGCTGGCAAAAGCCGATGCAGCCGGTTTTGGTCAGGGCCACGTCCAGGCCGAGTTCGGCGATTTTTTCGGCCAGGGCCGCATAAACCTTGTCCGCCCCGGCGGAGATGCCGCAGGTGGCCATCCCCACCATGATCTTGATCTTGTCGGGATAGGTCAGGCGCAGACCCTGCTCTTTGATGGCTTTAAGCTGCTCCAGATTGGCGATTTTCATAAGCTGGCCGTTTCGAGTTCGATATAGGAATCAATGATTTTGGCTACGTGGTCGGGGTTCACCCGGCCATAGGTGGCTTCGCCGACGCGGATGGCCGGCGCCAGGGCGCAGCAGCCGATGCAGCGGACCACCTCCAGGGTGAACATCATGTCCTCGGTGGTCTCGCCGTGCTTGATGCCCAGCTTGCGCTCCATCCGCTCCAGGAGGCGGGGCGAGCCTTTGACGAAGCAGCCGGTGCCCAGGCAGACATTGATGATGTTCTTGCCCCGGGGGGTCAGGCTGAAGGCGTTGTAAAAGCTGGCGACCCGGAGAATCTCGGTCAGGGGGATCTTCAGTTCGTCGGAGATGTGTTCCAGGGCGGGGCGGGGCAGCCAGTTGAAATGCCGGTTGATGTCCAGCATGACGGGGAGCAGATTCCCGGGCTCGTCCCGGTAGGTATTGATGATCCCGGCCACCACGGCTTCGTCGGTAATCTCGGCGTAGGCGGTCCGGGCCCGGGCTTCGGCTTCCGGCAATTGCACTTCAAAGCGGATGGGGCAGGCTTCCAGGCAGGTGCCGCATCCGGTGCACTTGCCCTGGTCGACGTAGCGGGCTTTCTTTTCCAGGGTGGCGGTGAGATGGCCCGGCTCACCGGTAACATCTTTCAGTTCGGTAAGGGTAAGGAGTTCAATGTTCGTGTGCCGGCCGACCTCGACCAGCTTAGGCGAGATAATTCACATGGCACAGTCATTGGTGGGAAAGGTCTTGTCGATCTGGGCCATGGTGCCGCCGATGGCCGCGCCCTTTTCCACCAGGTGAACAAAATAGCCGGCATTGGCTAAATCCAGGGAGGCCTGCATCCCGGCAATACCGCCGCCGACCACCATCACCGATCCCAGAGCTTTGTCAGACATGTATGAATCCCTTTATTCACAGAGCTTAAATCGAATATATGATAATAGTTCTTAGCTTGTGCTCTTGTTAGTTAAACAACTTTCTACCTTTAGTTCATTTTAAAGATATGCACCCGTTTTTGTCAATAAGATATTTTGGGAAAGCCCCCCATGGCCAGAGGCTTATCGCACCAAAAAATCTATCTTTGCGATTTCCATGCCAATTGTCGCGTTGCATTTTTCAACGGATTTAGGGGGGTTAGGACTGCGGATCGAATTATTTTTGGCCGAATGCCGGGATAATTGCCCCATGGCCGGGGGAGTTATACCCCATCGGTTCCGGCGGCGTTTTTGGCCCTCAGCCTTGACGCCGCCGGGGGGAGGTGGCTCCGGGCGGTTTTACTGGACGATGACGATGCCCGCCAGGGTGCCCTTGGGCATATCCTCGGGCTTGGCGCCGCTGCCGATGGGATAGATGTCCCAGCCGGCCTGGGCCGTCATCTTGTAGACATCGATGCCCACCGCCTCCATGGACGGCCGGGACTTTAAGGAAAACCGGCACTTTTTCCCTTCCAGGGCCAGGCAGCTCTCCTGCTGGCCGCAAAAGGTGTGGCGGCAGGACCCGGCGGCAAACCCGAAGGCCAGGTAGTGGCCGTCGTAAAAGGCGGCGGACTCCAGTTCGTTGACGATTTTATAGACGTGCTGATAGGCCGCCACCCGCTCTTTGATGGTGGCCTTGTCCCGGACGATTACCCCCGGGGGCACCTCCAGGATGAAAAACACGGCGTAATGGTATTTTTCCAACAGATCCTGGAGCTCGGCGGGTTTCATGGTGTTGGGGGGACAGTGGGCGCTGGCCCCGTAGCCGAAACACCGGGGAATCTGGCACTTGAGGGTCACCCGTTCATCCACCGGAATTTCGTCGGCCTTGACGATTTTCGCCTGGGTGGCCCCCAGTTTCAGGGCCTGTTGCCGGTATCGTTCCAGGTCCTGGGGCAAGCGGTCCTGGTTCATGTCCAGCGTAATCTTTTCCACTTTGCGGCTCATAGATGCTCCCTTTGGCTAGCGTTCACGGTTCCGAAAAGTTCCCGTAGGGGCGGTTCGCGAACCGCCCCTACAGCTCAGGGCCCCCAGGGTGCTCTCTGGGCGCCATTGTTTCAAAGGCATGGCGGGCCCGGAGGCCCGCCACGCTGACCTTGCATCCGTGGGGATGCGTTGCCGGCCCACGGTTACCGGCTCAAGGTTTACTGCCCTCGGCCTTAAAAAACACCGCGCCCAGGGGCGGCAGGGTCAGGTTGAGGGAGTGGAGGCGGCCGTGGCAGGGAATGGGCGTGGCCTCCTGGCCGCCGAGGTTGCCGTGGGCGCTGCCGCCGTAATCCGCGGCGTCGCTGTTCAGGACCTCATGCCAGAACCCGCCGGTGGGCACCCCCACCCGGTAGTTGTACCGGGGCATGGGGGTAAAGTTGCAGGCCACCATGATCAGTTCCCCATCCCGGCCTTTGCGGAGAAAGGTGATGATGCTCTGCATGACGTCGTTGCAGTCGATCCACTCGAAGCCCGCCGGGGAAAAGTCCTGGGTGAACAGGGCCGCCTCCTGGCGGTAGACGCGGTTCAGGTCTTCGACCCACCTTTGCAGGGCCGCGTGCCGGGGTTCGTCCAGGAGGTGCCAGTCCAGGGAGGCTTCGTGGTACCATTCGGACCACTGCCCGAATTCACCCCCCATAAAGAGCAGTTTCTTGCCGGGCTGGCCGTACATGTAGCCCAAAAGGAGCCTGAGGTTGGCGAACTTCTCCCAGTCGTTCCCGGGCATCTTGCCCAGGAGCGAGCCCTTGCCATAGACCACCTCGTCGTGGGACAGGGGCAGGAGGAAATTCTCCTGGAAGGCGTAGAGCATCCGGAAGGTCAGGGTGTTGTGTTGGTAGCGGCGGAACACGGGGTCCACGGCCAGGTATTTCAGGGTGTCGTGCATCCACCCCATGTCCCACTTGAGGCCGAAGCCCAGGCCCCCGACGTAGATGGGGCGGGAGACCATGGGCCAGTCGGTGGATTCCTCGGCCGCGGTCTGGACGTCGGGGAAGCTCTTGTAGACCTCGGTGTTGAACTGGCGCAGGAAGGCGATGGCTTCCAGGTCCTCCCGGCCGCCGTACTGGTTGGGCAGCCATTCCCCCTCTTCCCGGGAATAATCCAGGTAGAGCATGGAGGCCACCGCGTCCACCCGGAGGCCGTCGGCGTGGTAGCGGTCCAGCCAGAACAGGGCGCTGCTCATGAGGAAGCACCTGCACTTCGTTGCGGCCATAATTGAAAATGGCGCTCTTCCAGTCGGGATGAAACCCCCGGCGGGGATCGGCGTGCTCATAGAGGTGGGTGCCGTCGAAGAAGCCGGGGCCGTGTTCGTCGGCGGGGAAGTGGGAGGGCACCCAGTCCAGGATGACGCCGATGCCGTGGCGGTGGAGGTAGTCAACGAGAAACATGAAATCCTGGGGGGTGCCGTAGCGGCTGGTGGGGGCGAAGTAGCCGGTGGTCTGGTAGCCCCAGGAGCCGTAAAAGGGATGTTCCATGACCGGCATGAATTCCACGTGGGTAAAGCCCAGGCGCTGGACGTGTTCGGCCAGGAGGGGGGCCAGTTCGCGGTAGGTGAGGAAGCGGTCGTCCTCTTCCGGCACCCGGCGCCAGGAGCCCAGGTGGACCTCGTAGACCGACATGGGGCCGTCCAGGGCATTGGCCCGGTGGCGGCCGGCCATCCAGTCGCCGTCTTCCCAGGCGTAGTCCAGGTCCCAGACGATGGAGGCGGTGCGGGGCGGGCCTTCGTAGGAAAAGGCGAAGGGGTCGGCCTTGTCCACCCGGTAGGCGCCGTACTTGGAGGCCACGTGGTACTTGTACAGGGCGCCCGGGCCCAGGTCGGGGATGAAGCCCTCCCAGATGCCGGACTGGGCCCGGTGGGATAAGGGGTGGCTGCCCTTGTCCCAGCCGTTGAAGTCGCCGGTGACCCAGACCTGCGCCGCGTCCGGGGCCCACACGGCAAAGTAGGTCCCCGCCGCCTCGGGCTTTTTGAGCACGTGGGCTCCCAGCTTGTCGTACAAGCGGTAGTGATTGCCTTCGTTAAAGAGGTAGAGATCGTCGTCGGTGAGAAGCGAGACGTCGTGCCGCACCGGGACCGGGGAAGTCTTGGCCTTGGTCTTGGTCTTTTTGTCTACCATAATTCTATTTTTCTCGATTCAGAGGTTAATTGCAAGGATTAGCTGCATAAATCATCATTTAGGCACGTTGGGCGGGGGACCGGCGTGGCTTAACTGCTTTAACCAGGGCGGCGGTTTCGCCTGCCCCCGAGCTGTTCTCCGGTCCGGACCAACGGCGCCCCCGGAGATCGCTCCCAGGGTTTTGCCGGGTTCCGGCTCGTTATATAAATTGGCAAAATTCAAGAGATTCTGCGACAATAACAGGGCCATGACGGTTCGCCTGTTCTTCGCCTTCCTGGGTTTCATGATCTTGGGGTGGAGTTTTCCCGAGTCGGCCCTCGCCTATATTCCCCATTGGGACCCCAAAGAGGGTTTCTTTATCCGGCAGTTTTCCTACCTCTTTTTCCTGTTCTCCATGCTGTTTTTCTTCTATGAGCTTAAGGCCGAGAACCTCAGGCAGAAACCGGGCTTTCGCTTCCTGGCCCTGGCCAGCGGGTTTTTCGCGTTATGGAACCTGGATTGCTTCGTGGGACAATTCGTCGCTTTGAGTCTCGGGCCCCCGGTTATGTTAAAGCCGGCGGGGATTTTTTCCCAAAAACTGGTTATGACCGATCCCTGGGTCTGGATCTATTACCTGACCAAATTTGATCACCTGCTTTTGGTACCGGCCTTTTTATTCCTTTATTTCGGCATCAAGGCCCTGGCCAGGAGCCGCATCTAGGCGAAACCATGGTGGCGTTACCCCTTTTCCCGATCTGGCTGGTTGACATTGTCGGTTCCGCCCTGATAATAATCATCGCCTGGGCCTCTTTCAAGCTGGCCTGGAAGTCGAAGATTCAGGACCCCGACAATGCCCTCTGGCTTTTCCTCTATTGCCTCACCGGGGCCTTGCTGGCCTTCTCGCTCTCCCGAGCCCTGGGGCACATCCTGGGGCACATCCTGGTTTTTTCCGGTCATGAACTTTTCTGGAAACAAATCCAGCCTTATAGCGGCGGGCTTAACGCCATTATCTCCATAGTCGTCGCCTCCATCACGCTTTTTTTCCACAACAGCCAGAAACTGTATCGGCGCATGACTGCCGACCATCACCGGATGGCCGCCACCAGCCAGGAAATCCTCACTCTGAATCGCGAGATGGAGGCCCTGGTGATGGAGCGCACCATGTCCGAGATGGCCCTGGGCATCGCCGATGGGATTCGCAATCCCCTCCTGGTGATCGGCGGGTTTAGCCATCGGCTGCTGAAAAAGACGGCCCCTGATGATCCCACCAGAGAATGGGCCAAGGCCATTTCTGATGAAGCCAAACATCTGGAGCAGATGGTGGGGCATTTCGAGGCCCTGGCGGAAAAAAAGGAAGCCTTTTTTGGCCAGGAAGACCTGAATACGATTGTCAGGGATATTCTGGAGATCCTGACCCCGGAGATGGAAAAGAAGGCTATTCACCTGGTGAGCAGTTTTTCTTCCCGGCCCATCGTCGGCCGCCTGAACAAACATCTGCTCAAGGTGGCGATAGCCCATCTGGTGCGGAACGCCATTGAAGCCACGCCCCACGGGGAAATCCGGGTGACGACCTCGATTGAGCGCCATCTGGCCGAATTGATCATCCAGGACACCGGCCGGGGCATGGCCCCGGAGGTGGTGGCCAGGGTCTTCGAGCCGTTTTATACCACCAAGGTGGGCGGCTCCGGTTTAGGCATGGTTTTTGTCCACCAGATCGTCGAGGAGCACCGGGGCGAGATTGCCCTGGACAGCCAGGTGGGCCAGGGCACCACGGTGACCATCCGTCTGCCCCTCCGCTTTACCGAGGCCCCGGTCAAGAAGGGCGGCAACACCGAGACGTGAGCCTGACCCCGGTCCCCCTGGGAAGAGAGGTCAGGGGCCGGATAGATGATCCTCCTCAATCCCCCTTTAACGAAAGAAGTGACGTAACGCCTCCGTTTCTCCGGTTAATACAAGAGTCCGCTAGAGCGTTTGCCATAGATTCCTTCCGGGCGGAAGTTTTCAAATCCCCCTAAGTCCCCCTTGGTTAAATGGTTATTTTAGCAGCAATTACACATAGTTATCCAATTTTTTCAAGGGGGTTAGGGGGAATTTGTGGATTTCAAGGATCGGAAAATACTTTTGGCAAACACGATACGGAGAAATTCCCGGTGTCCCATAGGTTGAATATCCGGGAGGGGAGCCGGGGAAATACCTGGCGGGGTTAACTGCCCGTCGCGATTGGCGCATTCCCCAAGAGGATGAATATCTGGAAAATGTCTCCCTTGGGCTTGTTCCTGATCAGACTCGCTTTCCCCAAGGGCCATCTCTGCCTCCTTTCTCTTTTTACCAGAAGAAACCGGCAGATAATGACCCATGATTAAATCAGCGGTCAATCATCTCTTTTGTTACGTATACCTGGTAGGTATCAAGATTTTATTGCCGCCTGGTTAACCGTGTGGTCTCATAACAATTCCGAGCGGAGATTTGCCACTAATTCATGGGCGCAACCCCAACTGACGGTGTAACCCGAGCCGCCGTGCCCATAATTATGAAAGATAACCTGACCTGGACCCGGAATCTCTTTTTCAAAACGAATCTCCCGACGGCCGGGCCGCAGGGCCACATAGGCGCCGATAATCTCAGCATCGGCAAGACCCGGTTCCATATCCTGACAGCGGGCGATGATCGACTGGATGGTGGGCGGATCGGGATTCTCGTTCCAGTCATGGTCTACGGCGGTGCCTCCCAACTTGCAGACATCCGGGCGGGGAAACACATAGGCCAGGGCATTTTTCCCATGTTCGTCGAAGAGGCAACGGATCGGATGCCGTGCTTTTACTACGGCCATGTGGCCTGAGATGGGAAAGACCTCGGGATCTTGGGCCAATTGCCGCGCGCCCAAACCGGTACAATTGATCACGACCGGATGATCCAGGTCCTCCAGGGCATAGAGCTCCTGTTGCTTGATCACTCCCCCTAGGGACCGGAAACGGTCCATCAGAAAAGAGAGGTACTTATCAGTTTCAATGAGGGGCACCCGCAGGGCAAAGCCATCGACATAGCCCGGCGGGAGTTCCTCAGGCTTGGCCTTCCGGAAATTATCAGGGGGCAAGCATGCGGCCCACCAGGGATTTTCAGGAATCGATTGGCCGTACAGGTCGAACAGGGTGGTCAGGTGTATGCCGCTGGTCGGGACCTGCGCCAATCTCGCAAAGACCCGGTAGGCGACGGCACTCCACTTGCCCACCAGGTTCTGAGGAGCGGCCTTGAACGGCAGCCAGACTGCCCCGGCTTTGTTGGAATCGGTTTGGGGAGGCAAATCTCGAGCGATAATTTCTGTATCCAGGCCTTGCTCTAAGCAGGTGACCCCGCAGGACAGGCCAATAACTCCGCAGCCAATGATGAGCACCTTCGGATTGCTTCTCATCTGCTAAAAACCTCAGGCCGCAGCCATCTGCGCCCGGCGTACCCCGCAACTTACCACCCATCGGCTCACTGCTGCCCCGGCTTCTTCTTTACCACCAGCACCGGGCATTTGGCGTGGCCGATGACCCGTTCCGCCACCGAGCCCATGAGGAGCCGTTTCAGACCGGTGCGGCCGTGGCTGCCCACGATGATGAGGCTGGCGTCCTTGAACTCCGCCGCCTTGACGATGCCCTCCTCCGGCCGGCCCATGGGAATCATGGTGTCCAGTTTGATCCCTTGGGCAGCCGCGGCCGCCTCCATATTACGCACCGCCTCCGTGGCCGTGGCGATGTCCCGGTCCGAGGTGGCCACCGCCACCCCGATCAGGGCGCTGCCCATGGCCTGGGCCAGGGCGAGGGCTTCGGTCCAGGCGGCCTCGCCGAAGGGCGAGCCGTCGCTGGCAATCAAGAGACGCTCAAAACGTAAGGGGACTCCTTGGGGCGCCACCAGGACATGGCAGGGGCTGTGGCCGATGACCCGGGCGGTGACGCTGCCCATGAGCAAGCGGGCCAGGCCGGTATAGCCGTGGCGGCCCATGATGATCAGGTCGGGCTGGGTTTCGCCGACTTCCTCTAAAATACCCTCGTAGGCCGAGGACCCGGCTCGGACCCGGGGTTCCAGGGTCACCCCCTCCTTGGCGGCCTCAGCTTTCCAGGTCTCCAGACGCTCCTTCGCCGCCGTCTCCTGGACCTGCATCAATTCCAGATTGACCACCGGCGGGGCCAGGGTATCCGGGGACTGCAACTCATATCCCGCCATGTAGAAGATCACTTCCAGAAGCACCACCGTGCTTCCGGTGGCCTTGGCCAGTTTCAGGGCCGAGGTGACGGCCCCTTCGCTGTCAGGGGAGCCGTCGGTGCACACCAGGATTTTGGGGAAAGGATTTGCAGGGCTGGCAGTAGACATAAGTTTTCTCCCGGATTGGCCTTACGGTGATGAGTTCAGATCAATTCGCCCAGGGGCCGCCACGACCGGGGGCCCGTTGGTTTTATACACCTCGTCATGCTCTATTGGACCTCAATATCGTGGTGGCTCTGTGAATATGGCCTCATTCGCCACCCTGAGCCGCAGGCGCAGGGTCTCCTGATTACCGGTCAAGATGAGATTCCTCAAAGCTGGTGGCGGCTCAGCATGACCAAAAGGCGATATCCTCCTCCCGGTTCGCGCCATACTGCAGCGATGCCTAGAACCTGTTGAAAAACCTGTCTTACGCTGAAAAGATTTTCTCTCAACCGATGGAGGGATGGAAACGGGAGTTTTAAGTCCCCCTTTTTTAAAGGGGGATTGAGGGGGATTACCAGGCGCATATTAAATCCCCCCTGCCCCCCTTTAGAAAAGGGGGGTGATTCTTTCCCAGCTTAAGCTCCTCTGGTTGAGTCAACATGACGCTTAAAATCGGTTTTGAAATGACTTCTAGTATCGTGTTTCGGAAGTAGCTTCAATAAGTCAGGGTCATAAAATTCCCCCTCCCCTGGTGGGAGGGGATTAGGGGGAGGGGGGATAAGACGCTGTATTTTTTCATGGTTTCGTCACCCCCCCCCCAACCCTCCCCCATCAAGGGGGAGGGAACAAGAGGTGTTTCTCTTTTAAGGTTTTCCTGAAACGCAACGCTGGATTCCTGCCATAAAACCGGACGACCAGTTGAGATCGGGCCTTTGCCGAAAATTCTTCCCCAAAGATGGTTTTTAAATCCCCTGAAATCCCCCTTTCTCAAAGGGTGATTTTCAAGAGAATTCCGTTTAGTTCCCCCCTTTGGCAAAGGGGGGTTAGGGGGGATTTAGGCTCTTGGAGCCTGCGCCATAACGAAAAAACTTTCGGCAATCGCCATAATTGCGATGCCGTCAGGTGGCCCCGGCGCCTTCCGGCCTGGCCTCCCTTAGCCCGTCTCAGTCAGGCTGTTTGACTACCAGGATAGGACAGGGCGAGCCGCCGATCACCCCTTCGGTAACGCTCCCCATGAGCAGTTTCCTCAATCCGGTGCGGCCATAACTCCCGACGACGATCAGGTCCACCTCATTTTTAATGGCCTGATGGACGATGCCCTCATCCGCTGGGACTCCCTGGGGGTTAACCCCCTTAAAAGGCACCTTGGCGGCGGTGGCCGCGGCAGTCATGCGCTGGATAATGGCCTGGGCGTCGGCGATATCGCCTTTCTTCGAGGCCACCGCCACGCCGATCAAGCGGCTGTGCGCCTGTTTGGCCATGGACAGGGCCAGTTTCCAGGCTGCTTCGCTGTAAGGCGAGCCATCCGAGGCCACGAGAATCCGCTCGAAACCAATCATGCCGCCCCGGGGCACCACCAGGACGTTCATCGGGCTGTGCCCGATAACCCGGGCGGTGACATTCCCCATCAGGATGCGGGCCAGGCCGGTCTTCCCGCACCGGCCCAGAATGACCAGGTCGGGGCGGATCTCATCCGCGGCGTCCACGATGGTGGCATGGGGCAACTGGCCCTGGGGCGTCACGGTCTTCAGGGACACCCCCAGTTTGTCGGCTGCGGCCTTGATGACCGCCATATTTTCCTGCGCCCCCTTGCCCAGGGTGGCCCGCAAATCTGGCGCCACCGCCTGGAATTCCGGGACGACTTGCAGCACCTGGACGGCATAGACCTGGCTGTCGCAGGCCTCGGCCAGTGCCAGGGCAGCCGCCACCGCGTTCTGCCCCTCGTCCGAGGCGTCGGTGCAGACCATCACTTTGCCCCATGGGGCCGGGCAGACCAGTTTCGGAAAAATAAGGTCCATAATAATTACCTATCGTGCCGCCGGGCCAGGGCCGGTGCAGGCAACCCTGGCGGTCCGTATCCCTCCGGAAAGGCCCAAATTGCCAAACGGCAGGCAAAGGCCCCCTGGGAAAAAGGGGGGAACGTGAAGCAGTTTCCGGCTGCGGGCCGGTTAATTGCCGGCCTCCCCGGATACCGTCTCTTCCCCCGGCCTTTCATAATGTCCCGCCAGGAAGCGCTCCGCCAGGACCTGGCTGATGTTGTCATCCTTCATGAGCATATCCATCTGCCGCACGTAAGCCATCAGCCGGCCCACGAGATCGAGCCGTTCCTCCATCTCCGCTTCCGGACGCCGGCGGAAGCGGGCCCGGATCACATCGCCGAAAATCTCCATGTCGAAACCCAGACGCTCCAGCACCGTGGCAATGAGCCGGATGCGCCGGATGCGCCGGGTATCGTCCGCGGCCCCGCCCTTGAAGGTAAAGTTAATATAGTTATTTCCGGGGACGTCGCCGACATAGCTGTCCACACTTTGGAAATGATAACCCAGGCGGCAGGCGTAATTGACGTAATTGGCCGCCACGATGGCATAAGTCTTGTCCCAGAACTTCTCCGGGGGATTGATGGCCGACTGCCCCAGCACCTGCAGGAAGCCGCCCACATTCACCGGCGTAGGCCCGGCCCAGGTGATGTTGGGATAGCTGATGCCCCGCCACAGGGCCCGCATGGGCCGGGAAAGAATATCCTCGGGCGGCACCGGGGTTTCGTGGCTGGCCAGGCCGTCCCCCAGGTCCACCAGGTGGAGGTTGAGCGGCAGCGAAGTTTTGAGCTTCAGGAGCTTCAGGGCCGGCACCCGGCCCTGGGCGACCTCGTCCATGAGGCCGAACATCTGCTGGATGGCTTTTTCCTGGGCAAAGCGGGTGATGTCGTGGTAGGTGCGGCAATTCTCCGGGCGGAACTGGCGGCTGCGCCGGTCCACCAGGTTTAAGGGGATGATCAGGTCGGCCACGGCCCGGACCCGCAGCATGATCGGCGCATCAGCAGCATGACGGGGATGGGAGGTCTGATACCTGAGCAGGTCCTCCACCCGGCCTTGATAAACCTTGCCGTGGTAGGCGTCCACGGTCACCATCTCCCCTTCGGGCAGTCCCGCCGCGCCCCGGGCCCCCACCAGGGCCGGGACGCCATATTCCCTGGCCACCAGGATCAGATGGCCGGTGGCCGAACCCGTCTCGGCCAGCAGGGCGGCTATCCGGGGCAACACCGGGGCCAGCTCCGGCGTGGTTCGGGGCACCACCAGCACCACCCCGGGAGGCACCTCGGCCGGGCCGCGCCCGGGGCCCAGGGAAAAGAGCGGCCCCGCGGCCACCCCCGGCGAGCCGAGGTGGCCCCTCAGGAGCACCCGGGCGTCCCCGGCCGCCTCCGCCATGCCCTCGGGGAGGCACCGGTCATCGCCAGGCGCCAGGTGGCGGGATTGCACCACCTGGATTTCCCCCTGTCCATCCTTGACCCACTCCACACAATGGGAGCAGCCGCATTGGGCCTCCAATAACCGGGCATAGGACGCCAGCCGTTCCAGGTCGCCCGCCGCCAACACCGGGGCCTCCATCAATTCCGGCGCCACCGGGGCCTTCGCCAGCCGCCCCTCCCGGACCTGGAGCAGATGTTCTTCACGGCCATGGCGGGCCTGGATCAGGTGGCCGTCGGCCTTGGCGACCAGATATTCATCGCCGCCCATCCGGCCGGCCACCAGGTCGGCGGCCAGCCCCCAGGTGGCGCTGATCAAGAGGTGTTCAGGCGAGCCGCCGGCCGGGTCGGTGGTTAACATGACCCCGGCGCTCTGGGCCTCCACCAGGCGCTGGATCAGGACCCCCATGGCCGCCTCTTCCAGGAGCAGACCCTGGAGTTTGAAGTAAATAATGGCCCCTTCCCCGAACTGGCTGGCCACCACCCGGCGCCAATGGTCCGGGACTTCGGCCGGCGCCACCCCCAGGTAAGTTTCGTACTGCCCGGCAAAGGATGCGGCGATATCCTCCCGGCCCCCGCTGCTCCGCACCGTGAGCGTATGGTCCCCGGCCGGGGCCAGCCGCCGGGCTTCCTGAATGAGGGCGCCGGCGAGTTCCGGAGGAATCGGCTGGGCCAGGATCAGGTCCTGTAACTCCCGGGAAACTTGCCCCACCCGGGTGTCGTCTCCCAGGTCCAAGTCATGCAGCCCGGTTTTGAGCCGGGCCAGAAGCGTGCCGCCCCCCCCGGGCAGTTCCTGCTCCATGAAGAGCTTATAGGCCGAAAGGGTGGCCACCGCACCATCGGGCACCGGCAGGCCCAACTGGTTTTTGACCCGGGCCAGATTGCCCGCTTTGCCTCCCAGGGCCGCCAGCAGCTCGGGGCCCGCGTCTTCCAGGCGCACCACCAGCGGGCTTTCGGGGAAGGGGGCCGCCTCTTCCAGGCGCCGATGGATAGCCTCTTTGACCCGGACCCGGGCCGCCTCCAACTCCGGGTACTTACCTCCGGAAATCTTTTGCAAGCCCGCCACCAGAGAGGCAAAATGCTGGTCCAACAGCCAGATCCGGGAGTTGAGGTAGGCGAGGTCCAGATCCTTTTGGCTCACCAGCATCTCTTCCAGGCTGCCGATGAGGCCCATGACCTCGTTATTGTCGGCCAATATCTGCTGAAAACCGCACCAGATCTCCCTCAACTTCGGGGCGGAGGCGTCGGTCCTCTTTTTGCGCCGGAAAAAATCAAACAGACCCATAGACTTTCCTGATGGGATTTCTCCTCATATCTCTTAGCAGGATAATACTTTTCGGCTCAAAAGTAAGCTATTAAAAGGGGCGATCATGCCATTTTAGCCGGAAATTTACCCCCGGTTAAGCCTCAGGTTTATTTCCCCTCACCCGCTCCCTCACAGGTTTTACACACTGTAAAAATTCCTGACAGAAAAGGCTTGCCAACCTCCGGGAAAAAATGTCCCTTACCCTATATTTTATTATTACTATCAGATAGTTACATGGTGCGACTTTTTTCCCCAGGCCTTGGCACGGCCATTGCCTAGATAGTCGGCAGGTAAAAAGCTTATCTGAGGCCGGTCTCTGCCGGCCGGCGGCGATCAGTATAATTTTCAACCCTGGAAGGGAGGTGAACGACAGTGAAACGGCTGTATGTCATCATCTGTAACCTCTTGTTATTGGGCTTGCCCGTCTTGGCCTGGGCCGGCGGCGGCGGCGAAAAGGCCACCGCCCTGCAGCACAAGGCAGATCTGACCAACCTGAGCGGCATCAATTTGATGTTCGCCAAGTGGTACAACGAAAATATCTGGCTGTACGCCATCATCGTCACGGTGCTCATGGGGGTGATCGGCTTGCTCATCGCCCTGGTCACCGACGTCATCTTGAAAATGATCGGCATGGAAGTCCACAAGATCGAGCATCACGAATAAAGTTCGGATAGGAGAGGTGGTTTATGGGAATATTTGACATTTATCTGCCCATCGCCGGGATTCATTTCAATATCCTGATCTTGATCGCCATCGGCTTTGCGGTGGGCGTCCTCGGCGGCTTTTTCGGGGTTGGGGGCGCCTGGGTAGTCACACCGGCCCTCAACATCTTCGGCTTCAACATGGCCTTTGCCATCGGCACTGACCTGGCCCACATCTTCGGCAAATCCATCGTCGCCACCGCCAAACACCGCAAAATGGGCAATGTGGATGTAAAGCTGGGGCTTGTCTCCATCATCGGCTCCGTCATCGGGGTCGAGATCGGGGCCCGCATGATCATGTGGCTCAGCGAACTCGGCAAAACCCCCCTGCGGCCGGGAGGCTATGCCGGCCCGGTAGTACGCTATACCTACATGCTCCTGCTCTTCGGTCTGGGCCTCTACATGCTCTATGACTATATGACCAAGGATAAACGCGCCGCCAAGCAGGCCGCTAAGCAGGCCGAGGCCGCCCGGGCCGGGATCAGCACCGAACCCAAAAAACGCTTTCAAATCCCGCCCATGATGCACTTCCCGACCTCAGGGATCACCATCTCCTTCTGGACCGTCACCGGCGTCTTTTTCTTCACCGGCTGGCTCTCCGGCTTCCTGGGCGTGGGCGGCGGCTTCATCCGCATGCCGGCCCTGATTTACCTCATCGGCTGTCCCACGGCCATTGCCATCGGCACCGACCTCTTCTCCGTCCTGTTCACCGGCGCCTACGGCTGCTTCACCTACGGCGTCAAGGGCCGGGTCGAGATCATCGCCGCGGTCGTTATGCTCATCGGGGCTTCAGTGGGCGCCCAGATCGGCGTTACCGCGGTCAAGTACATCCGGGGCTACGGCATCCGCCTGCTCTTCGCCATCATGATTCTCCTGGCCGCCACCTCGGTAGCCTTAAAGCAGTTCGGGATCACCACCCTGGCGGGCATCGTGGTCATGGGCGCCGCCCTGGGTATGTGCCTGGTGATTATGATCAAACTGTGGAACGGCTTTAAGAAAGAACAGGCCGAGAAAGCCGCCTACGCCGGCAAAGGAGGGGCCTAACATGAAGATCCTGGTACCCGTGGACGGTTCGGCCTATTCCCTGAAAGCCGTGGAAACGGCCTGCGACCTGGCCCAGGCCAAGGCTCCCTCCTCCGTGGTCCTGATCGCGGTGGCCATTCAAATCCCGGAGTTGGAAGAAGGGATCTATATCGCCGAGAAGATGAAGGCCCAGGCCGAAATCGCCCTGGCCAAGGCCAAGGACGTGGCCCAGGCCCAGGGCGTCACCGCCGACGTGATCCTGGCCACCGGCGCCTCCCCGGTCGATGAGATCGTCCAGGCGGCCAAAGATCAGGAGGCCGACCTCATCGTCATCGGCAGCCGGGGCCTGGCGGGCAAGACCAGGTCCTTCCTGGGCAGCACCGCCTCCCAGGTGGTCACCTACTCTCCCTGCTCGGTCCTGGTGGTCAAGCACCAGGATTGAGCTGCCCATAGCGCCTTTGCCAAAAGTTCTTGCCTCTTATCCCCTCTCCTCCCACCGGGGGGGAGGGGGTCAGGGTAAGGGGGCCTTGAGAAAAGACTTTTGGCAACCATTGAGCTCCACTCCGCAGCACAAGGCGGCTCCAGCCGGGGCCGCCTTGTGCTAGTGCGCTCATCGCATTTGCCATAAATTCCTTCCGTTTGGAGGTTCTCAAATCCCCCTGAATCCCCCTTTGTCAAAGGGGGACTTTACCCGCAATTCCGTATAGTTCCCCCCTTTTCTCAAGGGGGGGAGGGGGGATTATAAGGCTTCCCGGAGCGGAAAAAAACTTTTGGCAATTGCCATAATTCCCCGGACCAAACAGAGCAGGGGCGGTGCGCACCCCGCCCCTGCCTTTAGAGATTTTGCTTGATAACGGATCACGGACAAACGGTAATTTTTTTCTGGAGGGGCGAACCCATGCGTCCGCACTGCATTAACGGCGCCTACCCAAGTGTGCCCCGACCATGCCGCGTTTTGTGACTGCGACTCGGGACCTCTGCGAAAGTACCCCCATTTGTCATTCTGAGGGAGCGGAGCGACCGAAGAATCTCATAACTACGAGAAAATACGAGATCCTTCGCTCCGCTCAGGATGACAAAATGGCTTTCCGCAGAGGTCTCAAGTTGCCGTCAAACCAGTAATTATCCGAATTCTAGGGGCGGTTCGCGCCCCGCCCCTACGGGGGTGGCGACCATCAAGCCGGAATTACCTCTATGACGGCAACTTGGTATCACGCGCCATGAACTTATGGTCGCCACCGCCACGGAGGCCTACCCCACCGGACTCTGCATAATTTCCGGGTGATACTCGGTGGCAATCACGCCGGCGGACCCCAGTGCCCGTCCTCCAGAGGGCGCCCCTCCAGGTGCGGCCGGACAATCCGGGAGATTTTCTTACTTCCAGGCACGTAACTCGGTACCATGCCCAACTGTTCTGAAACGCCTTGTTGTAGGGTGCGTCTCGCGCACCGATAATCTTCCGGACCAAACGCGGCAGGGGCGGTCCGTGAACCGCCCCTCCCTCTTGAGCGTCTAGTTGCGCAGCGCCCCGCGGCCCGTCAGTAAGCTATCAGGAGATAGACCATGGCTATGGCCACGGTGATCATCATGGGCCACCAGCAGGCCTTCATGTAATCCACAAAGGAGATGTGGTAGCCCGCCTTTTCCGCCAGCCCCACGGTCACCACGTTGGCCGAAGCCCCGATCATGGTGCCGTTGCCCCCCAGACACGCCCCCAGGGCCAGGGACCACCAGAGCACCCCGGACTCCGCCCCGGGAATGGTCTGGTTCAGGAAGGCGATGATGGGCAGCATGGTGGCGGTGAAGGGAATGTTGTCGATAAAAGCCGAAGCGATGGCGCTCACCCACAACACGATGATGATGGCCGCGGTGAGGTTCCCCTTGGAAACGTCCCTCACCCAGTTGGCGATCATCTGGATCAGGCCGGTTTCTTCGGCCCCGGCGATGACCATGAACAACCCGATGAAGAAGACCAGGGTGGGCCACTCCACCTCTTTTTCCAGCAGCTCCACGATGTCCACCCTGGAGACGGCCACCAGCAGCAAGGCCCCCAACAGGGCGGGGATCGACACCGGCAGGTGCAGGATGCCGCCCAGGATAAAGAACAGGACGGTAAAACCCAACAGCAGCAGGCTCTGGACCATCAGCTTCTTGTCGGTGATTTGGTACTCATCTCTCAAATAAGCGATGGTGCGGGGGATATCCTTTACTTCGGCCTTGAGATAGTCCTTTTTGTGCCACCACAGATAGTACAGGGAGGACACCCCCAGGCACAAGGCGCTGACCAGGGCCAGGTTCTTGACAAACTGCCCGAAGCTCAGGCCCGCATAGGAGCCGATGAGGATGTTGGGCGGGTCGCCGATCAAGGTGGCGGTGCCCCCGACGTTGGAGGCAAAGACCTCGGGGATCAGCAGCACCAGGGGGTTGATCTTCAGGGTGACCGCAATCTCGATGGTCACCGGCAGCACCAGGAGCATGGTGGTGACGTTGTCCAGGAAGGCCGAAACCACTGCGGTGATGACCTGGAGAAACAGGGACAGCACAAAGACGTTGCCTTTGGCCAGGGCATAGGCTTTATAGGCCAGGAACTGGAACATCCCGGTACGCTTCATCACCCCCACGAAGAGCATCATCCCCATGAGCAGGAAGATGACGTTCAGGTCGATGGCCCCCATGGCCTCGTCGAAGGAGATGATGTAAAAGGACTTGTCCCAGTGCCCCAGGGTGTAGGTGACGAAGATGATCAGGGCCGCGCCCAGAAAGGAGATCAGGGTGCGGTGCATCCACTCGAAGGAGATCACCACGTAGACCAGCAGCAGGACGATGGTGGCGATCCAGAAGCCCGGGGTGATGGTGCGGTTCAGAGTCAGGTTCTGGGCCGCCTGGAACAGTTTGTTGCCCTGGGCGTCGACCCCGGCTTCCACCACCAACACCTTCGTAGCCGGGACCGGCTTCCAGGAAGGCTTGGCGGCCTTTACCTCCACCTTGGCGGCCGGCAGGGTCCCCGGCGGCAACATGATATCTGCCACAAAACCGCCGGGCTTGCCGGTGACAATCTCCGCCTCCTTGCCCATGGGCTTGACGTGGTGGCCGTTCACCAGCACCTCCACTTCCACTTCCTTGAGGCCCTTGCCCATGGGGTTGGTGGCCAGCCCGGAGATCGCCAGGTGGTCGCCCGCCGGGGCCGGGGCCGCGCCAGCCGCCGAGGCTGCCAGCAATCCGGCCATGAGCAGAAAGATCAGGATATTGAGAAAGGAAACCATCCTTTGACGCATTTTCAATCCCCTTTAATCATCAGCGTGATGTTCACATGGGAGGGGAGGAATCCCTTTGGTGGGTCGGTGGCCCCGGTTTCCTCCCCAAGCCCGGTCATACTTTAGGCGCCAGCACCGGCATCCCCATCATGGGCCAGATAAAATAGACAAAGAGCGCCAACACGGCCATGAGCACCAGGCTGGGGATCCAGCCGTACCCGAAGAACTCCCCGGTAGTGAATTGCTTGCTCTCGTAAGCGATGGCATTGGGGGCCGCGCCGATGAGCAGGTTAAAGGGCATACCCGCGGTCACCAGGGAGGCGAAGAGGATGACGTGGGGCGCCACCCCTAAATACTGGGCGATGACCAGGGAGACCGGCAGCGAAATGGCGATGGCCGCCACGTTCATGATGAAGTTGGTCATTAAGAGGACGAAGAAGGCGATGCCCAGGACAAACACCAGCCAAGGGGCGTTGAGGAAAAAGGACAGCCAGTGTACCGCCATCCATTCCGCCGCCTTGGTCTGCCAGAGGCAAAAGCCGATGGACATGGCCCCGCCGAAGAGCAGGATGATATTCCAGGGAACGGTCTCCAGGTCCTCCACGGTGAGGGTGCGGGTGAGGAAGAAGAGCACCGTGCCCACCAGCATGATGCCGGCCCGGCTCATGTCCGTGAAGGCCTTCACCGGCAGAAACGCCTTGAGCATAAACAAGCCCACAATGAGGATCACCGTGAACAGGACCACTTTCTCCTTGGTGTTCATGGGTCCCAGTTCCCGGGTCAAATCCTTGGCTTTTTCCTTCAGCCCGGCGATGACCGCCCGCTCCGGCTTAAAAAAGGTGATGATGATGAGCCAGATGGCCAGGACCATGATGAGGCCCACGGGCAGCATATAATAGATGAGTTCGAAAAAGCCGATGTCTTTGCCGGTGAACTCCTTGAACATGCCCGCCGCGGCCACGCCCCGGGCCGCGCCCAGGAAGGTGATGATGGACCCGGCCCCCGCGGCCCAGGCCATGCCGATGAACAGGCCCTTGCCGAACCGGGTGGGCTGGTCGGATTCACTATATAACGCATTGATGGCCAGCAACAAGGGGAAGATGGCCGCGGCCACCGCGGTGTGGGCCATGATCAGGGTCATGGCGGCCACCACCAGGAAAGTCCCCAGCAGAATCAGATTGGTTCTCTCCCCCACGATGGTGAGCATCTTGTAGGCCATGCGCTTGGTAAGGCCCGAGGCCGAAAAGGCGGTGCCGACGATCACGGACCCGAAGATAAACCAGACGGAGGGGTCCAGGAAGTCCCCCAGGGCTTGCTTGGGAGTCCGGATAAAAAAGAGCACCTGGAACAGGCCGATGGTAATGGCGGTAACCCCGATGGGCATCACCTCCAGGACCCACCAGATCCCGGCCATGAGAAAGAGGCCGATGGCCATCTTGCCGGCCCAGGGCAGCTTAAAGACTTTTCCCCCGGATCAACCGCATCCGGCAGACCGGGAATCAGGTAAAAACCGAAAAATACCGCCAAACCCAGAAGGATAAAAATTATGCGTTTATAATCGATCACCACCTTTTTGGGGGCAATGATGATATTTTCGGGCATCTCAGGCAGGCCGGCACCCACGGGCATTTTCTTAATATCTTCCGCCATGATAATCAGCTCCTTCTCTGTCTTTGCAGGTTTGGGGTCTGTCTCACTCGCCCAGGACCAGTTTCGTGATTTCCGTAAACAGATCGCTAAGCCTGATCATGCCGGCCACTTTCCCATCCTGAATCACCGGCATCAGGCCCACGTTTTCCTGGATCATCATGAAAATGGCCTTGGCCAGCATATCGCTGCCTTGTACGGTGACCTTGATGGGGCTCATGACTTCGCTCACCGGTTTTTGCGAGGCCTCCCGCATGCCGGGACCGAAGAGATCGCCCATTAACACGGTGAGGTTGGGGTCGCCTTTGACCAGCGCCGTCTCGTGCATGAACCGGGGCTCCAGACCCCGGATAATATCCCGCAGGGTCAGCATGCCCAGGAGCTGATATTTTTCATCGAAAACCAGGACCGCCCGGGGCTCGAAGGAGCCTTCAAACTTGATGGCCGCCTCCCGAACGATGGCCATGGCCTGGCGCAGCGTAAACCAGTAGGGGATATGAGGATAATCCTCCAGGGGGATCATCAGATCCTTGACCTTTTTTTGCTCAACCATGGGGTAAACCTCCCTCGATAAGATGAATGCCGGAAAAAATCCTGACGCTCCTCGGGGCCGTCTAGTGCCTCGATTTCACCATTTCCGTTATTAAAATGGGATTAAGATTGCTGGGGGGGCCGTTAAGATTGCATTAAGAATGCGAACAAGGTCACAAAAGCAGGGCCAATCGGGGAGGCCGGCCGGGGACCAGGGCATCCGGGGCAGGTTGCCGGCCGGGAGGATACGCTGCGGGCGGGGAGGCTATGAGAAGCCATTTCAAAACCGATTTTAAGCGTCATGTTGCCTCAACCAGAGGAGCTTAAGCTGGGAAAGCATCACCCCCCTTTTCTAAAGGGGGGCAGGGGGGATTTAAGGTTCTTGCCGCAGGTGCCCTGGCGGAAACACTTTTGGCAATTGCTCTATGTTGCGAGTTCTCCAAAATCCCGACTGGCCGTCCTGAGCGACGCGCCGGATCTCGCCTTTTTGAGATTCTTCCGCCGCGCCACTTCCTCAGCATGACAGGTAGGGGGATGTTCAGAGGATTGTCCGGAAAAGTTTTCCCTAGGGTGCGTCTCACGCACCAATTGATGACGATGAACCGTGGCCGGTCTTCCCTAAAGTGCGCACCGCGCCCCACTGGGGGACGGAACTACCGCTGCTTAGGTAATAAACGCTACCGTGAGGGGGGCAATTTTATATAAAAATAGCTTGGTGGGGCGGGCCTCCGTGCAGTGGGGCGGGCGTCCCCGCCCGCCAACCGATATGGCGGCCAGGGACGGTCGCCCCACCAACACCAGCCATTTTTCATCTTTCGTTGTGTCTGTGCAGAAATGATCGTTGGGAGGAGAAATAAGGAACCCTTCGGCCTACTCGTCCCGCAGGCGGTATCCCACCCCGGGTTCGGTGATCAGATAATGCGGCCGGGTGGGATTTTCTTCCAGTTTGCGCCGCAGGTTGAGGATCACGATGCGGAGATAGGGGTTCTGCTCAATATACGACGGCCCCCAGACCTCCTTTAACAGTTGCCGGTGGGTCACGACCTTGCCCCGGTGCCGGATCAACACCGACAGCAGCTTGAATTCGATGGGAGTCAGGTTGATCTCCTCCGTCTCCCGGGCGACCCGGCGCCGTTCCAGGTCCACGGTGACGTTCCCCAGGTTTAAGACCTGCTCCAACCGGCCCGGCTCCGGCATCCGGACCCGCCGCATGGCGGCCCGGATCCGGGCCAGCAACTCCCCCACTCCAAAGGGCTTGGTCAGGTAATCGTCGGCTCCCGCGTCCAGGCTGGCCACTTTTTCCCGTTCCTGTCCCCGGGCGGTGAGGACGATGATGGGAACTTCGGACCACTCCCGGAGGCGCCGGATTACTTCCTTGCCGTCCATATCCGGCAGCCCCAGGTCCAGCAAGACCAGGTCAGGCACCTGGGCCGCGGCCAGGGCCAGGCCTTCCTCGCCGGTCTCCACCTCCAGCAGCCCATAGCCCTGGGTCACCAGCGTGGCCCTGAGGAACCGCCGGATGTGGGCGTCGTCTTCAACCAGGAGAATGCGCAGGCTCATCGAGGTCATGGCTCGCCTTGACGATCAGGGGTTGCCGCCTCCGGGGCCGGCTCCCCCAGGGGCAGGGTAAAGGTGAACACCGCGCCGCCGGCCGGCCGGTTGGCCGCCCAGATCCGGCCCCCATGGGCCTCCACAATGCTCCGGCAGATGGTCAGCCCGAGACCGGCCCCCCGGGAGCGCCCCCGGGCCACCTGATAAAACTTCCCAAAGACCCGTTCTTCCTCTCCCAGGGGCAAGCCCGGCCCGTGGTCCGCGACCTCCACCTGGAGCCGGTCTTCCTCAACCCGGCTGCTGATGTGGATGGGGGCGCCCTCCGGGGTATACTTGACCGCATTCTCCAAAAGATTGACCAGCACCCGCTCCATCAACATCTGGTCCATCCGCACCAGGGGCAGGTCCGGCGGGAGGTCGGTAATCACCGGGTGGTCCTTGAGATGCGCCTCCAACTGGGCCAGGGCCGCGCCCACCACCTCTTCCAGGGCCTCCCATTCCTTGAGCAGCTTGATCTCCCCGGCCTGCAACCGGCTCATTTCCAGCAGATTGTTCACCAGGCGTTCCAGGCGGTAGGCCTCTTCGTAAATCGCCTGGGCCAACTCTCGTTTGGTCTCGTCATTGAGGTGGTTTTCCCCCTCTACAAGACTGCTGGCGGAGCCGGCGATGACCGTCAACGGGGTCCTCAGATCGTGGGAGACCGAACTGAGCAGGGCGCACCGCATGCGTTCAGCCTCGATTTCCACCCGGTCTTCCTGGGTCTGCCGGAACAGGCTGTCCCGCTCGATGGCCAGGGCTATCTGGCTCCCCAGGGCTTCCAGGAATTGCCGCGAGGCCGGATCGTTCAGGCGCGGCAGGTCGTCCGATTCCAACCGCAACACCCCGATGACGGCATGGGAGGCCCTCAGGGGCAGGTAAAAGCCCTTGGCCTGGGGCAGGGTCTGCGTCCCTAGCCCGGCCAGATGGCCGTGGCGGAAAACCCACCGGCCCACCAGCTTTTCCCGGCCATATTCATCATCAAAGGGCTCCCCGGCCCTGAGGTGCAATTCCCCCCCGGGGTCGCCCACCAGCACCGATACCCGGCTGCCGAAGATCGCCGCGACCTGGGCCAACACCGTCTGCAGCAAGTCCTGTAAACTGTGGATCGCCGGGAGGGTCCGGCTCATTTCATAGAGCACCGCGGTCTGCCTTTCCTGCAGGCGGGCCATCTGAGCCTGGTGGCGAATGCGGCTGGTCAGCTCGCCAATCAAAATGCTGACGGTGAACATCACGGCCAGATCGATGACATACTCGGTGTTTTTCACCCCAAAGGAAAGATACGGCGGCACAAAAAAGTAAGCCAGGATGGCGACACTGAGCAGCGACACCAGGATCGACGGCCCCCGCCCCAGCCCCGAGGCGGCAATGACCACCAGCAGCAAATAGATCATCACCAGATTGGTGAGAGTCAGATCCAGATAGGGATGTAACTTGCAAAGAATAGCCGTGCTCAGGCCCAAGCCCACCAGGGCCACCACATACCGGGACCAGCCGGAGCGCCGGGTGACTTCCAGCAAGCCTCTCGCCCCTGATGCCGTCCTCCCGCCGTCCTGGTTCGTGGTCAACATGCGCTGAAATTTTTCCGACCCTTCGGGGAAAATCTGTCTGGATCTGGCAACACCGCCAGGCGCCGCACTATAGCGCTCCACGGACGCGGTGCGCCTGATTTCCCAGAACCTGTTGCAAAACCGGTTTGACGCTGCAAAGATTTTCTCTCAACCGATGGAGGGATGGAAACGGGATTTTTAGTCCCCCTTTTTTAAAGGGGGATTGAGGGGGATTATCAGGCGCTTATTAAATCCCCCCTGCCCCCCTTGAGAAAAGGGGGGTGATTCTTTCCCAGCTTAAGCTCCTCTGGTTGAGGCAACATGACGCCTAAAATCGGTTTTGAACTGACTTCTAATATAGTAACAATTAGTTGGAAAGGTCAATTTTTATCCCGGCCCGGTTTTTGGGTCTGTCTCAAAGCGCCGCTCCAGGTTCTATACCCGCCTCTACGCCGGTACGTTTACGATAAACCGTCACGCCCAAGGTTTGATCGCCCCCTGGATAAAAATGTGCCAACCACGGTCAAATCCGCCGGCCCCGTAGGGTGCGTCCTACGCACCAAAAGAAGGCGCGTCAGACGCGCCCCACGTTGAATCGCGTTTGGGTAATTCTTATGGCTGAACTGTCATCATACCGCGTTGCCTGACCTGCTCACGCTAAATCCTGCCTCGGCTCGATCCCCCCCATCTTTCCGGCGGTTTACTCCCCCCCATCCCGGACTTCCGCCCCGGCGCCCCTCATCCACACCGGGCTTGACCGGATGGGGCGAATCAGCTAAAATCCAAACAAAAATCGCAGCTTGTGATCAAAGGCTACCTCCACCTAACCCGACAACGCGAGGCCATTGGTGACCACTCTGAAGCGCGCCTGGCAACGTCTCACCGGGGCCTCCCCGGGTAAAACCCAGGCGGACCTGGCGGAAAAATATACCCATTTCCAGGCGTTGCTCTCGGCCAACAACCAGGTCCTGAGCCTGATGGCGGACATGGAAGAGAAGCTGTCGGGCGACTACCTCTTTGATCTCCAATACATCCGCGCCGCGGTCAGTCAACTCCGCCAGGAAACCGGCACGTTAGTGGACGCCTTAAACGGGCTGGGGGCCAACCGCTATGCCGCCCTGGCCGAGGCCCTGGACCGCATCAGCCGGGAGGTGGAGGCAGTCCTCACCCACCGCCGGGAAATTCCCGCGGCCCCCCTGGTGATTGACTTCGAGGACCTCCTCGCCGGCATGCATGAGGTGGTGGGGGGCAAAAACGCCAACCTCGGGGAGGTCAAAAACCGCGTCGGCCTGCCGGTCCCCGCCGGCTTCGCCATTTCCACTCACGCCTACAAGGTCTTCCTGGACCACAATCACCTGACGGCCCGGCTGACGGAATTGCTGGGCCACTGGCGCCTGGACGATCTGGACAGCCTGGCCCGGGTCAGCGAGGACTTAAAGCAGATGATCCTCGCCGCCCGGGTGCCCCCGGAACTGGAGGCGGCCATCGCCGAAGCTTACGAGCGCCTGGCGGCCCGGGAGCGCCGCCGGCCCCTGGTGGCCATGCGCTCTTCCGCCGTGGGCGAGGACCTCACCCTGACCTTTGCCGGCCAGTACGCCACCTATCTCAACGTGCCCTCCGAGTCCCTGGTCAGCCGGTATAAGGATATCGTCGCCAGCCTGTTCACCCCCCGGGCCCTGTTTTATTACAAGAACAAGGGGTTCAAGGAAGAAGAGATGGCCATGGGGGTGGTGGTGATGCCCATGGTCCAGGCCCGGGCCAGCGGGGTGCTCTTCACCCGCCAGCCCGACGTCGCCGGACCAGGAGGCCGCCTTCATCAACGCGGTCTGGGGCTCTGGGCAGATACGCCGTGGCCGGCGTCATCAACCCGGATTCCTACCTGGTGGCCTACCAGCCGCCGGGGCAGGTCCTGGAACAAACGATTCCCCCCAAGGAGGTCATGCTGGTCTGCCGGCCCCAGGGCGGCGAAGCCGAGGTGCCGGTGCCGCCGGAACTGGTCAGCGCCCCCTGCCTGGACCAGGGCCAGATTACCCGGCTGGTGGCCAGTGGGCCGCCGTCCTGGAGGCGCATTTCGCCAAACCCCAGGACGTGGAGTGGGCCCTGGATGAAGCCGGCGAACTCTGGCTGCTCCAGAGCCGGCCCCTGCAGCTCGCCCCCCGGAAGGCCGCCGAGCCGCCGGCCCGCACCCTGAAAGATTACGCCGTGCTCATCGACCACGGCACCGTGGCCTGCCGGGGCGTGGGCGCCGGCCCCGTCTTCGTCGTGCGCCGGGATGAAGACCTGAAGAACTTCCCCGCCGGCGGCGTCCTGGTGGCCCGCCACACCTCAACCAAATATGTCACCGTGATGCCCCAGACCGCGGCCATCATCACCGACGCCGGCAGCCCCACCGGCCACATGGCCCTCCTGTCCCGGGAATTCCAGGTCCCCACCATTCTCAACACCGGAAATGCCACCCAAATCCTGGCCCCCGGCCAAGTCGTCACCGTGGATGCCAACTACAACAACGTCTATGCCGGCCTGATCCCGGAACTCCTGGAACCCCGGGACAAAAAGAACGACCTGGCCGACAGCCCGGTGCTGCAAACCTTGCAGGCCGTGGTCAAAAAGATCGTCCCCTTGAACCTGATCAACCCCGAGGATGACGCCGCCTTCTCACCGTCCCACTGCCAAACCATCCATGACATCGTGCGTTACGCCCACGAATATTCCATGCGGGAAATGTTCCGCCTCACCGAAAATGAAATCGACACCGTGGGCGAGGTGGTGGACCTGGAGTCCGGGTTGCCCATCAAGGTCAGGATCCTGGACCTGGGGGGCGTGCTGAAAAAGGGCTGGAGCCGCAAGGTCAGGCCCGAGCACGTGGACTCCCTTCCCTTCCAGGCCTTCTGGAAAGGCCTGACCGCCATGCGCTGGGCCCAGGCCAAACCCGCCGGGGTCAAGGGCCTGTCTTCGGTCTTTGTCAAGGGCGAGGCCGAAGTGGCCCAGGGCGCCGACCCCTGGCGGGACCAGAGTTATGTCGTGCTCTCCAAAAATTACATGAATTTCAGCATCCGCCTGGGGTATCATCTCTCCACGGTGGAGGCCTACGTGTCGGACCAGGTGAACGACAACTACCTCACCTTCGGGTTCCGGGGCGGCGGCTCCACCCCGGAGCGCAAGGAGCGGCGCGCCCGGCTCATCGAGGCCATCATCGACCGCCTCCATCTGAATCACCGGCGCAAAGGCGAGCTCATCGAGGCCCGCCTGGCCAAGTACCCCGCCGAGCAGATGGCCCAGCGCCTGACCCTGCTGGGCAAACTCACCCACTACACTAAACAACTGGACATGGTGCTGTTTTCGGATAGTATTGTAGAATGGTATATTAAAGACTTCGTGCAGGAACACGTGGGGAAATAGGGTGATTTTTCCCCATTGATCTGCCAATTGGATTTTGGTTTTTTCTCCCCTCCTTTAAGAAAGGGGGACTTAAAACCCCCGGCCTTCAGGATCGGGATTGTTGTACGCCGGACAAAGTATGGATCAATTGGCTGGGTAAATTATGCGCCGCTTCCCGTTTCTCGCCTCCCGCTACGCCCTGGCCTTATTGTTAGGGGTCAATCTGGCCCTGCTGGGGATCAGCATCTATCTGGGGCTCAAGTCCGCCAACCAGATGAAGGAGATCGTCAAGGAAGACTTCAACCAGCAGCAGTTGGTCCTGGCCAAGTATACCGCCAGCCTCCTGGAGCAGGATATCAACTTCCTCAAACGGGAACTGAGCACCCTCAACTTCTCGCCCTCCATCCAATACCTCGAGCCCCTGTCCTGGGCCAACCGCATGCGGGCCACCCTGGCCTCCGTCCGGGAGGAAGGCGTGGTGGAAATCCTGCGCATCAGCGCCGGACGGCAACCGGGCCTACCAGATGGACCTCCGGGGGCTGGATCAGATCACCACCGGCGGCTTCAAAGACGCCCCCTTCCTGGCCTGGGCCGCCAAACCGGAACATAAAGGCCAGGTCCTGGTGATGCCGGTGTCCACCGAGACCCCCCACTATGTCGGCCGGCTCATCACGGTCATGGCCGTGCCCACCTACGAGATGTCGGTGGACGAAACCCATCCCCACCCCTCCGGGGCTTTCAGCGGGGTGCTGGTGTTTTATATCGATGCCCATATCCTGGCCAATAAGTTTACCCAGGGGATCAGAAGCGGCAAGACCGGCTATGCCTGGATCATGGACAGCAAGGGCATATTTCTGAGCCATCCGGAACGCGACTTCATCGGCAAAAACGCCTTTACGGTGCGCAAAGAACGGATGCCCGCCATCTCCTTCGACGCCATCAACCAGATTCAGCGGGAAAAAATGCTGGCCGGCAAGGAAGGCTGGGGCACCTATATCTCCGGCTGGCACCGCGGCATGGCCGGCGAAATTCAAAAACTCATGGCCTATGCCCCGGTCCAGTTGGAAGACCAAACCCTGGTCCAGGACAATAAACCGGCCACCTCCTGGTCCGTGGCGGTGGTGGCCCCGGCCAGCGAAGTGGAAGGCGTGATCCATACCCTCTATACCCGGCAGTTCTACCTCCAGGTCATCATCGGCCTGGTGGTCCTGTCCGGCACCATCGTCATGCTCAATTTCCGCTATGAGCAGCAATTTTCCTCCAGCCTGGAAGTCGAGGTGAATCGCCAGAAGGAAAAGTTGCAGAAATCCGAAGCCCGGTACCAGGGCCTGGTGGAGAACGCCGCGGACCTGATCTACACCGTGGACGCCGACGGCCACGTCCTGTCCATCAACCGCTACGCCGTCAACCTCTTCGCCACGGCCCGGTCGGCGGTCAAGCCGGCCACCGTGAACGGCGTCATCGAGGGGACTTTCCAGGAGTTCGTGGGGCGCACCCTCTACGACATCTTCAGCCAAAAATCCGCCGACTTTCACATGGAGTGGCTCCGGGAAGTCAAGGAGACCGGCAAGGTCAGGAGCAAGCGCCACCCCGTGGCCATCGGCGACCAGGAATTCTGGTTCTCCACCAGCATCGTCGGCATCAAGGACGAGCACGGCGAGACCTTCGCCTACGAGATCATCTCCCGGAACATCACCGGCCGCAAGGCCATTGAAGACCGGATGATCAACATGGAGAAGCTGGCCTCCATCGGCACCCTGGCCGCGGGGGTGGCCCACGAGATCAATAATCCCATGACCGTGATCCTGGGCTTCACCGAGCACCTCCTGGAACAGACCGAGTCCCTGCCCGAGATCCACGAAACCCTCCAGGTCATCGAGGACGAAGGCCTCCGGTGCAAAAAAATTGTCGAGAACATCCTCACCTTCGCCCGCACCCCCCAGGTGAGCGAGACCAGCGCCGAGGTCACCGGTCTCCTGGAAAAAACCCTGGCGGTGGTGAAAAACACCCTGCTGACCAAAAAGATCCGCCTGGAAACCAGCCTGGCTCCGAACCTGCCCCGGGTCAAAGGCGACCCCCCGGAACTCCAGCAGGTCTTCATCAACCTGGTCAACAACGCCGCCGACGCCATGGCCGGGGGCGGGGTCCTCAAGGTCGCGACCCTGCTGGCTCCCGACAGCAAGCGCGTCGCCATCGAATTCAACGACACCGGCGCCGGTATCCCCCGGGAGGCCCAGGCCAAAATCTTCGACCCCTTCTTCACCACCAAGGAGACCGGCAAGGGCACCGGCCTGGGCCTGTCCATGAGCTACGGCATTATCACCAAATTCGGCGGGAACATCATCTTCACCAGCTACCCCGCCGACGAATATCCCGAGAAGCATGGCACCACCTTTACCGTTTACCTGCCCGTTTTTTCCGGCCCCGAGGCCGACGCGGCCGGGCCCGCGCCGCCGAGCCCGGGACCACCGAGATTATCTCTTCATGAGAGGAAGCAATCGCACCCGGGCCTGGGCCCACCTGAAAAACCTGAAACGAGACGGAGAGCGGGCCTGGCCCGACATGCTTTTTCGAACCTTGAACCTTGAACCTTGAACTTTGAACTCGTAAGGACAGGAGGACAAGATGCCGGACCGGATACTGGTCGTTGACGATGAGCCCAATATGCTCAGACTGCTGAAAACTATCCTGATGGATAAGACCGGCTATGAGGTCACCACGACCAATAATCCCCTGGAAGTGAGCAAATTGCTCCAGGAAGGTCATTACGACCTGGTGGTCACCGACCTCAAAATGCCCCTGGTGGATGGCATCGACCTCATCGGCATCGTCAAGAATATCGAAGCCGCCATGCCCATCATCGTGATTACCGCCTACGGCACCATTGAGACCGCCGAGGAGGCCATCCAGAAGGGAGCCTACGATTTCATCACCAAGCCCTTCCGCAAGGAGACCATCCTCATCACCATCAAGCGGGCCCTGGAGTGGAAGCGGATGCAAGGCGAACTGGCGGCCTTGAAGAAACAGTAAAGTGTAGGGTGCGTCTTACGCACCATCACGCGGCGCCTGCCACGCACCCTCCTATTTGGTAATCTCAGGGTATGATAATCAGTTATAGGGCGGCCCGTGGCCGCCAAAACCCGGCTGCACGGCACGCCCTATAAGCTAACTGCTAACTGCTCACGGCTAACTACCATGTTCAAATTCCTGCGACGTTTTCTCAAAGAACCGGAAGAGAGCGAACAGATTCGCTTGCAGGAAAAATTCGTCCATTTCCGGCGCCTCCTGGACAACAACAACCTGGCCCTGGAAACCATGGCGGACATGGAGGAAAAACTCTCCGGCGATTACGTCTTCGACTCCAGCTATACCGCTTCCCAGGTGCACAAACTGGGTGAACAGGTGGAGGCCATGGTCACCGCCCTCAATCTCCTCACCCACAACCGCTATAAAACCGACCTGGTGCCCATCTGCCAGCGCCTCCAGGCCGAGATGCTGGCGGAGTTGGAAGCGGTCCCCTCCATCCCGGACACCCCGTTCATCCTGCCCTTGTCGGCCCTGAACCGGGAACTGGCCCCGGCGGTGGGCGCCAAGATGGCCAACCTGGGGGAGATCGGCAACCGCGTCGGTCTGCCGGTGCCCCAGGGCTTTGCCATTACCGCCGCGGCCTACAAGCGCTTTCTCGAATCCTCCAGCCTGGCCGCCGACCTGGGAGAAAAGCTCTCCCAGGCCGACATCGAAGACCTGGACAGCCTCAAGACCCTCAGCCGGGAACTCCAGGCCATGGTGCGCCAGGCCCCCCTGCCCCCGGACCTCGAAGCAGCCATCGTCCAGGCCGGCCGGGACCTGCCCACCCGGTGGCTGGCGGTGCGCTCCAGCGCCGTGGGGGAGGACACCGAATTCTCTTTTGCCGGCCAGTTTGCCACCCTCTTGAACGTCGACGCCGCCTCTTTACCGGGGCACTACAAGGAGATCGTGGCCAGCAAGTTTACCTCCCGCGCCATTTTCTACTGGAAATACCAGCAATTTTCCGTCAACGCCCTCCCCATGGCCGTGGGCGTCCTGGCCATGGTCCCGGCCCGGGCCAGCGGCGTCATGTTTTCCCTGGACCCCCACGCCCCCCAGGACGACACCGTGATGGTTTCGGCGGTGTGGGGCCTGGGCCAGTACGCCGTGGACGGCACCGTGTCCCCGGACCTCTTCATGGTGAGCCGCCAGGACCCCTACCCCATCACCCGGCGCCGGGTGGCCGAAAAACCCGTGGCCCTCACCTGCACCCCGGACGGGGGCGTAGAGGAAATTACTTTGATGCCGGAGTTGGCCCAGGCCCCCAGCCTCACCGACGACCAGGTCCGGACCCTGGCCGACATCGCCCTGGAGTTGGAGGAGCATTTCGGCCAGCCCCAGGACATCGAGTGGACCGTGGGCGAGTCGGGCAACCTCATCATCCTGCAATCCCGGCCCCTCCGGATCAGCGCCCCGGCCTTTGCCGAAGAGGAGCGCCCCCCCGTCCCCGAACCCATGGTGGCCCCCATTCTCCACCACGGCATCCGGGCCATGGGGGGCGTCGCCGCCGGCCGGGTCCACCTCTTCCTCCACGATGAAGACGTCAACCTCATTCCCCCGGGGGCCGTGGTGGTGGGCCGCCAGCCTTCCGCCCGCCTGGTCCTGGTCATGGACCGCATTGCCGCCATCATCACCGAGGTCGGCAGCCCCACCGGGCACATGAGCATCCTGGCCCGGGAGTTCCGCATTCCCACCCTGGTCGAAGTGGGCGGCGCCACCAAGACCCTCCACTCCGGCCAACTGGTCACCGTGGACGCCGACGCCGCCCTGGTCTATCCCGGCATCCTGCACGAGTTGCTGGCCCGCCAGGTCAAGCCCGACGAAGAATGGCGCAGCGACCCGGTCTTCCTCAAATTGCGCCGCATCCTGAAGTCCGTCTCCCGCTTGAGTCTTATCGACCCCGGGAGCCCGGATTTTCAGGCCGCCAACTGCCGCACCCTCCACGACATCACCCGGTTCTGCCACGAAAAGGCCATGGACGCCATGTTTGTCCCGGACATGGAAAAAGCCCTGGATTCCCACCACGTCAGCCGCCTCAAGACCGACCTGCCCCTGAACCTGTACGTCCTCGACCTGGGGGGCGGCCTCCGGGTCACAGGCGCCGGAACAGGTGACCGAAGACGACATCACCAGCCGCCCCTTTAAAGCCCTCCTCCGGGGCTTTCACCACCCCGGCGTGACCTGGGCCGGCCAGGTGGCCCCTGACTTCAAGGGCTTTATCTCGGTCTTCGCCAACACCATGTACGACACCGCCAAGGCCGAACGCGGCCTGGGGGGCAAGAGCTTCGCCATCGTCACCGAGTCCTACCTCAATTTCAACTCCCGCATCGGCTACCACTTCGGTATCGTCGACGCCTTCATCTCGGAGGAGAAAAACGACAACTATATCAGCTTCCAGTTCAAGGGCGGCGCCGCCCAGATCGACCGCCGGGAGCGCCGGGCCCGCCTGGTCAAACAGCTCCTGGACGACCTGGGCTTCAAGGCCCGGACCAAGGGCGACCTGGTCCAGGGCCGGCTGGTCAAACTCTCCCTCCTGGAAACCGAGCAGACCCTGGAACTGGCGGGACTCCTCATCGCCTTCTGCCGCCAACTCGACCTGGCCCTGACCTCCGACGCCGTCATGGAGCGCATCCTCAACGCCTTCAAGACCGGAGACTACGCCCTCAAATGCCTCCGCCCCCAGGAAGCCGCCGCCGGGTAGAGGGAGACAAAAGGAAAAAGCATTTTTTTGAGGGGAAGACGGGGGGACACCTCTATGAATAAATACCCCGCCCTCCAACTCCCCTATCAGTAGGGGCGACCCGTTGGGTCGCCCTTTTTTCTCCTTCCCCAGCCCCAGGTTCCCCTCGTTTTTCTCGTTCCCAAGTTGCACTTTGAAACGCCACTTTCCGCCCAAGCTCTGCTTGGGGTCCTCTCTTTTCGCCCTTGTTCCCAAGTTGCATCCCCCCTCGTTCCCAAGTTGCACTTGGGAACGCAACTTTGCACTTGGGAACGCAAATCTTAGCCCAAGCTCTGCTTGGGCACCTCTCTGTTTCGGCGGCCCGGGCTGCCGGCCTGTGGTCCTTTCCCCCGGCCCCGGAGGAGAGGCCCGGAAGACTCATACCCTGAATTAATAATACTCCCTCGACGTACCGATACTATAAGAAAAGTCGGCGGGGCCTGCCGCAAATCCCCCCCCCCGAGTTAAGCAAGACCCGGGGAAAACGGAGCTCACCAAGCAATCGGCTGCGGCTTGGGGCCCGCCGCCACGGCCTGTGGGACGGCTCCCTGGTTGCTGGTTCGCCAGCTTCGGGGGGGATCCGGACACCCTTCCGGCCCCGTGCTGACGGCAGCCGGCCTTCTGAGACCGCAACGCGAGGCCAACCGTGAAGCGCGCCTCGGCGTCAGCCAACTGTGGTCGACTTGAGCCATGATTCAGTCCATCAGGATTGCGCCTGCCTGAAAACCGGCTGCCTGGCAAGCTGCTCCCCGGGATTTGGCTAACCTGCCCCAGGCTGTGGTCAAAGGGACCTTATGTCCGATCCGAAAGCAACTGGACGCCCGCCTTTCCGGGCCGTTCTCAAAACCTTCCTGGCCATCTTCTTATCCCTGGAACTTTGCCTCGCCATATTTTTCCTGTCCTTTTATTTCCTGGATATGAGGGCGACCCAGGCCCTCCTGGCTAAAAGCGAGTCGTCTCATGTGGAGTTGCAAAAGCGAATTATCAGCTTTGAATTCAAGGAGATAGTCACGGATCTGCTTTTCCTGGCTGAAGACCGGTCCCTGATAGATTTTCTGGATTACGGCGGCGAGTCCAGGCGGCAGGATTTGGCCCGGTTGTTCCTGCGGTTCTGTGACCAACAGGAAATCTTCGACCAGGTGCGCTATCTGGACGACTCCGGGAAGGAGGTCGTCCGGGTCAACTTAAGCACGGCCGCGCCGCCATCATTCCCGAGGCCGAGTTGCAGTCGAAGGCCAAGAGGTATTATTTTCTGGATGCCATTCGTCTGGCCCGGGGGGAGGTATTCGTCTCACCCTTTGACCTGAATATCGAGGGAACGAAACTAGAAACGCCTTTTAAGCCGATGATCCGTTTTGCCACCCCGGTATTCGACAGTCAGGGGCAAAAACGCGGCATAATCATTTTCAATTACCTGGGAAATGAGATTATCGAGAATCTGCGGCAGATGGAGGCCAACGCCAACACTCCGGGCCGGATCATGCTGCTCAATGCTGCAGGCTACTGGCTCCGTAGCCCTAACCCCCGGGAAGCCTGGGGTTTCATGTTCGCCGATAAGAAAAATCTCACCTTCGGGAACGTCCATCCCCAGGCCTGGAAGAAAATTCTCAGCTCGGAGCGGGGCCAATTCTACGATGCCGGCAGCCTCTATACCTTCGCCACGGTCCATCCCCTCCGGGAAGGATTAAGAACCAGCGCCGGCACTGACAAAGCCTTAGGTGAAAGTGCGCGGACTCTGGAGACCTCGAAATATACCTGGAAACTGGTCTCGTATATCGGCCCGGAAATTTGGCGGGAGCGCTCCTATAACCTGGCCAATCGGGTGGGGTTATTTTTCGGGTTATTGACCTTATTGTTAGCCGGCCTCAGTTGGGTTCTGGCCCGGAACCGGCTAAGGCGCCTCCAGGCCGAAAAGGCCAACCTTCACCTGGCTTCCCTCGTTGATTCTTCGGACGACGCCATCATCGGCAAGACCCCGGACGGTATTGTTACCAGTTGGAACCATGGGGCTGAGAGGGTTTACGGCTATGCCGCGGATGAAGTCCTGGGACAGCATATATCTTTGCTGGTCCCGCCGGATAGAGCCGATGAGCTCTCTGAAACGCTTGAAAGGGTCAGGCAAGGACAGCAAGTCGAACAATCGGAAGCTGTCCGGGTAAGAAAAGACGGCCGGCAAATCGACGTATCTTTAACCTTCTCTCCCATCAAAGATGCCAAGGGGAAGATCATCGGGGTCTCGACCATTGCCCGGGATATCACCAGGCAAAAGCAGGCGGATGAGGCCCTCAGAACAGCTAATGACCAGCTCCGGGAGATGGTGGAGACCTCCGAGCAACGCCACCGGGAGGTCACCCTGCTCAATGGCCTGGTGGAAGCCCTCCAAACCTGTCTCTCTGCTGAGGAAGCTTATCCGATCATTGCCGGCTATGCGCCGCAATTATTTGCGTTGCGCTCGGGCGCCTTATTTATCCTGGACCCCGACAGCAACCTGTTAGAGCCGGTCGCTCGCTGGGGGAATACCCTGGCCGGAGAGGAGGTATTTACTCCCGATGATTGTTGGGCTATCAGGAGCGGCCGGGTGCATTTCTCGGAAGGTTCCTTCCTGAAGCAGGGATGCCGCCGCCATTACCCGGACCAGACGCCGGGATATTATGTATGTCTCCCCTTGACGGCCCAGGGGGAAACCATAGGATTACTGCATATACAGACCGCTGAAGCGGTTGACGCCGCCGGGATTGACATGGCGCAGCATGTCGCGGTCATTGTGGCTGATAACATCTCTCTGGCCCTGGCCAATATCAGACTCCGGGAGACCCTGCGCCATCAGGTGATGCACGACCCGCTTACCGGCCTCTTTAACCGCCGGTATCTCGATATAACCGTGAAGCGGGAGATTGCCCGGCTGCGTCGCACCAAAGCTCCCTTAGGGATCATTATGATGGACCTGGACCACTTCAAAAGCTTCAATGACACCTATGGCCATGAAGCCGGCGATTGCTTGCTGGAGACCCTGGGAAAATTTCTGGCCAATCAAGTGAGACAGGAGGACATAGCCTGTCGTTATGGTGGGGAAGAGTTTGTCCTCATTATGCCGGCAGCCTCCCTGGACGTTACCCGGAAGCGGGCCGAGGAGATCAGGCGGGGAGTGTCGCAGATGCAAGTTTCTTACCGGGACCGGGTGTTGGACCGGATTACCCTCTCCCTGGGGGTAGCCGTCTTCCCCGAGCATGGCGCCAATGGAGAGGACCTGCTCCGGGCGGCGGACCATGCCATGTATCGCGCCAAGGAAGAAGGCCGCAACCGGGTGCTGGTGGCTGATGGGCGTCTGGAACTAAGTGCCGATTAATCCCCAGTTGAGACCCCTGGGAAAGTCTCATCCAGGATAGCCGCCCTCGGCTGGCTCTACTCTCTTTAGGCGCAGGCGAGGGCGCCTACGCTACATTTTGATGCCGAAGGATAGCGCAAGAGACTTTCGCAGAGGTCTCAACTTGGGTATCAGACCCGTGATTTTTTGTGCTGCGATCCCGGCAGGGCGGCGCCGCCGGGGCTTAACCAGAGGAGGGGAGGGGGCCTCCCCGCGTCCGGGCCAAAACTGATCAAATTTCTTGGAGTGAGTCCGACAGGTTTCTGGTAGGAAAAGCCTTTTGGCGCAGTGAAACGTTGTCAATCAGAGCAGTGATTTGACATCTCTTTCTTATTGATTCAGGAGTTAATTAATCCCGTGACTTCATAAAGGTTGTATTTGCCGCTTTTACCGGGCAAGGGAAGACGGACGCGTTGGCCGACCCGAACCTGGGCCTTCACCAGAGCATAGGTATCCTCGGAGATGAGAAATTGGGTGCCGGCCTGCTTGTTGGCCGCCTCGATACGGCTGGCGAAGTTCACGGTATCACCGATGACCGTCATCTTTTTATTACCCGGCGATCCAAGTTTACCCGCCACCACCTGTCCAAAATGCAGACCGATGCGAATCTGAAAACTCTTATGGTAGAGTTCCTCGAGATAAGGCTCGAGGTCCTGGACGGCGTCAAGCAGATGCAATCCCGCGGTGACCGCCCGTAAAGCGCCCTCAGCCGGATCATCGGCCTCAAAGAGCGCCATAAACCCGTCACCCATGTAGTTGTTAATGCTCCCCCCATGGCGGCCAAGCACTTCACCCACTCTCTGGAAGTAGAGGTTCAGGACATGAATGACATCGAAAGGGAGCAGGTTCTCAGCAAATGGGGTGAATCCCCGGATATCGGCAAAAAGGATCAGGATATACTTCTCGACCCCGATGGAACAAGGCTCAGCCCCTTTAACATAAAGGCTGGCCATTTCCACATCTTCAAGAATATCGGTTACCAGCCGGCGCAGTTTTACATCCCCGGTGACGACTGTCTGACAAGAAAGACGCACCTTCGGGTCAAACCGCAACATTTCAGCAATACTTTGTTCTTCGGCATTGCGCGGTGCACAATTCTCCAGACCCTCAATAATAATTACTCGGCAGGTGGAGCATCGTGCACTGCCGCCGCAGAGGTGGGCATGATCTATGCCGGCTCGCAGCCCTGCCGTTAAAATGGTCTCACCTTCCATCGCTTCAATCTCTTTTTTATCCGGCAAAAAATGAATCAGCGCCATAGCAAAACCTTATTCCTCATCAGGATTAAATTCCGGGGGCCGCCGCGGCTTAAAATCCATGCGTATTAACAAATACATAACCATTCCCATGCCCAGCGGGCAAGGGTGCAGGTCGCATATTGCCCGGGATTGGTCAGGCCGGCAGGAAAGGAAAAATGCCGGCTCAAGCCCAGGGGGTATGCCGGTCTTCTTGCCATCCCATCTTCGGTACCATGCAATGTTCTGCTGCTGCTGCACCCATGCCGCGGCCGCCCCCTCGTAACTGCTGCTTTTTCACTGGCTTAGCCCGGTATTTTCCATTAAAGTTTAAGCATTGGCCGCCATCGTCATCCTGGGGCCCCCATTTTTGGTCCGGAGGTAAGGCTTATGCCCGAAAAAATGGTTCTGGTTACCGGCGCCACCGGGTATGTGGGAGGGCGCCTGGTGCCCCGGCTCCTGGCCGCGGGGTACCGGGTCAGGGCCCTGGGGCGTTCCCTGAACAAATTGCGCCACCGCCCCTGGGGCAGCCACCCCCTCATTGAATTGGCCCAAGGCGACGTCATGGACGCCGAATCCACTGGCCCAGGCGGCCCGGGGGTGCTGGGCGGCCTTCTACCTGGTGCACTCCATGACCGCGGCGGCCCGGGATTTTGCCGCCGCCGACCGCCAGGCCGCCACGAATATGGTGCGGGCCGCAGCTGGAGCCGGCCTGGACCGCATCATCTACCTGGGGGGCCTAGGGGGAGCCGACGACCCCAAACTGAGCGAGCATCTGCGCTCCCGCTTTGAGGTGGCCCGGATTCTCCAATCCGGGGCCGTGCCCACCACGTGCTTGCGGGCCGCCATGATCCTGGGTTCCGGAGGCGCGGCCTTCGAAATCCTGCGCTACCTGGTGGACCGCCTGCCGGTGATGCTCACCCCCCGTTGGGTCCACACCCCGGTCCAGCCCATCGCCATCACGAACGTCCTCGCCTACCTGGCGGGGTGCCTGGCCCACGACGAGACCCGGGGCCAGACCTTTGATATCGGCGGCCCGGAAGTGGTGACCTACCGGCAACTGATGGATATCTATGCCGAAGAGGCGCACCTCGCCCGGCGCCTGGTCATCCCGTTGCCGGTGCTCACTCCCCGGCTGAGTTCTTACTGGATTAACCTGGTGACCCCGGTCCCCGCTTCCCTGGCCCAACCCCTGGCGGCCGGGCTGGCCAACCCGGTCGTCTGCCTGGAAAACCGTATCCGGGAGATCATCCCCCAGGAACTGCTGGACTGCCGCCAGACCATCCGGCTGGCCTTGCAGCGGATCGAGCAGCAGCGGGTGGAAACCTGCTGGAGCGACGCCGGCGAACTCAGGCCCCCGGAATGGGCCGCCTGCGGCGACGCCGAGTACACCGGCGGCACCGTCCTGAGCCTGGGCTACCGCATTCGGCTCCAGGCCACGGTGGAGGAGGTCTGGCAGCCTATCACCCGGATCGGCGGGGCTACGGGCTGGTACTACGGCGACGCCCTCTGGGCCATCCGGGGCTGGGCCGACCGCCTCCTGGGGGGCGCGGGGCTACGGCGGGGCCGGCGTCACCCCTTTGAGTTGCAAACCGGCGACGCCCTGGATTTCTTCCGGGTGCTGGAAATCGAGCCAAATCAGCGCCTGCTGCTCCTGGCCGAAATGAAGCTGCCCGGGGAGGCCACCCTGGAATTTCGCCTCGCGGCCAGGCCCGACGGCGTCACCGAACTCACCCAGACGGCCCGCTTCCTGCCCCACGGCCTCCTGGGCATCGCCTACTGGTACGGCCTGGACCCCTTCCATAAGAAAATCTACCCCGGCATGCTCCGAGTCCATCGCCGCCGCCACCGGCAAACCCATCCTCGAGCGGCCCGGAACGGGTGGGGGAAAAAAGTTGAGGGGAGGGCCGGGCCCCCCCACAAAGGTCAATGTCGCTATTTAGATAATATCCGGATTTTTCTCGCTTATCTGAGGATAATGGTCCAATCTGGCAAGTTATCTTTAATTTCTTCATTTTCTTGACAAAATTAACTATGTATAGATATTAGAGAGGGCAGGGAGAATCGCCGGAGGCTTACGCCAAAGTGATGCGCACCGTCGATGAGTCAGCCAAGCGCTATCTCATCCACTTTACCTCGGTTGCGCCCGGCCTGCAGGCGCAATTGCACCGGCTGGTAACAGGGTAAAGAAGGGTACATCATGAATTTTCGTTCCATGAAAGGCTGCTGGGTCGCGTTCTTGTTGGCTCTTCTTTTGCTGCCACCGGGAGCGGCCGCCAAGCAAGTTCAGAGCCCCCAACCCACCGGTGTTAAGCAAAAGAAACCTCCCCCGGTTCCTGGTCTGGCCGATATTATCCCCCTGGAGACAAAATTATCCGCTCGATTGGCCGTCCTTCAAACGAAAATTGGGGCTGAATTTGATGCATCTCCGGTTGAGAAGGGCCTTTCCGAGATTGACGCCAAATTAGCTAACCATTCCCGGCAATTGGACAATCTTAAAACCTCCGCAAGCTACACTTACGATCAGCTTCTTGTAATCAGGGAGCAAATCCGCCGGGATGGTAACGCGCTGGCAGAGGTTATCAAACCTCTCACCGAGGCAACCAGGAAATTGGCCCAGGCCAGGAAAACCTGGTTGGAGGAGCGCAAACGGTGGACCGCCTGGCAGTCTGTTATGCTTACAGATGAGACACTCGATGAGCTGACAAATACCTATGCCCGGGCCCAAATCACCATTGACGAAGCCCTGATTCTCATCCATAAACAGTTGCAGCCGTTGCTGGCGCTTCTCCAAAGAGCAGGGGTTGTTGAGGCTAAGATCGACGCCCTTACCGCTGAGGTAGACGGCTTGACCTCGGCTCTGCACCGCGACACTCAACCGGGTGAAACCCCTTCGATGGTTTCGTTGCGATACATCTCCCACCTCAGAAATCAGTCATGGTACGAACTGAAGGGGAGCATGCGAGCCATCGCCTGGCCGGAATGGGATTTTTTTCAAAGGCAGGGCTGGTTACTTCTGCTTCAGGTTTTGCTTGCTCTGGCGATGGCTGCGGCTATCTTCCACCATCGGCCCCGGCTGGCGGCCTCAGAGCGCTGGCGGTTTCTGGCCCAACGACCCGTCGCCGCAGGAATTTTTCTTGGCTTCGTCTTACTAAACCAACTTTATCAGGCGATGCCCCTCAGTTGGTTTCTGCTTATGGGGGTCGTTGCGGGCATCTCGGGTGCTCGGCTGCTCACCAGCCTCCTGGCAAAACCTTGGCAAAGGCTACTCATTTACGCCTTGATAGGTTTTCTTATCACAACCCGGCTTCTCATGGTTATCGGCCTGCCTCATCCAATTTTTCGCTTATATATAGTTCTGGAAGCACTGGTTGGTCTTGGCCTGTGCTGGTGGGCAGGCGTTCATGTTAGCTCGCCCCGGTATACCTGGATGTATCGTGCCGGTTCCTCGTTTTTTGTGGTCATGCTGATAGCTGAACTTGGCGCTTACAGCAATTTTGCCGAATATCTGATGGGATCTTCCCTGCTTACGCTCGCTGGAACGCTGTTAACCTGGTTACTGATATACATTGTCCGTGGGGGGATTGAAGGGCTGGTTTATCACACCCCCCTCCAGCGAGTTCCCCTCTTCCGAATCAATCCCGCCGAGGCCGTAAGAAAAATAACCAGGACTGCGGACGTCCTCATCATTACCATCTATCTTGCGGTTATGCTGGTGGTCTGGAGAGTATATCCCAACCCCGGTGAGGCTATTAGAGGGGTCTTCTCATTGGGGGTTACCGTGGGGTCCCTCAGGATCACCCTGGGGCATCTCCTTTCTGCAGCTGTGGTGCTCTATGGCTCATTCCTCCTCTCCTGGATTATTCGGAACCTCATCATGGGAAGGGCTTTGACCAAACGCAAAGAGGATGCCGGGACCCAGCACTCCATCACGGCGCTGGTCCACTATGCCATTGTCTTCTTGGGCTTCTTGCTGGCGCTCTCGGCGTTGGGTTTCCAACTCACCCAATTGACCATCATGATCAGCGCCTTGGGGGTGGGCATTGGCTTCGGCCTCCAACAAATCGTCAATAACTTCGTCTGTGGCCTCATCATGCTCTTTGAAAGACCCGTCAAGATCGGGGACTTTCTCGAGATCGGCGGACATTGGGTCGAGGTGAAAAAGATTGGACTGCGGGCCACCACGGTGCGAACCTACGACCACGCCGAAATTGTCGTGCCCAACAGTGATCTTATTACCAGCAAGGTCACCAACTGGACCCTCAACGATCGCCGCGTGCGGCTTATCATCCCGGTGGGAGTCGCCTATGGCTCGGACGTGCCCCTGGTAATCGAGACTTTGTTAAAATGCGCTGACGCCAACACGATGGTGTTGAAAAGGCCCGAGCCACAGATTTTATTCAGGAGCTTCGGCGATAGTTCCCTGGATTTTGAGATGCGCTTCTATATCATGAATCCTGATGAGAGGCTGAAGATAATTAGTGCCCTGAACCAGGAAATTGACCGGGAATTCCGGCTGGCGGGCATAGAGATTCCCTTTCCTCAGAGGGACTTGCATGTGCGCAGCGTAGACCAGCCACTGCCCCCAGCTTTAGTTCCCTCTCCTGAAACGCATCTCCGTATGGTTGACCAGGATGACAAGAAGGAAAATGATTAACCCGAAGAGTCTGATGATAGGATCCCACTGCAGCTAACTGCTATGTATATCTCTGTGGTCTCAAACAAAATAATGAATTATCGATAAGATGATCATACCTGAACTTCAGAACCCACCACTGTTTAAATTTTCCCCT
>CAVXZU010000005.1:0-32353 GCA_963766185.1 uncultured delta proteobacterium
TTTGAAGTTTCACGGCAAAGCCCGCGTCTGCAAACAATTGCCTTTTGATCGCAACTCGGAATAAGACAGGCCGAGAGGATTTTTCATCTTATTAAAGAGGAAAGCACGGAAAAAGAGGGGGGCGACCAAGAGATCATGGTGATGCCGGCATCTTGCCGATGCATATGAACCGTCGTAGGATACGTTTTACGCGCCCTATCACCCTGGAGGTTCTCGCCACACAGCAGTGGTGCGTGGAACGCACACCCTACAGAAATTTGGCGGTTTTTGCTATAATCTATCCATGGATTACATGGATAAATGCCGCCACCACCCGGACCGGGACGCCTGCGTGCGGTGCCAGAAAATGGAAGTCTCCTATTGCCAGGAGTGCCTGGATAACTGCAAGGCCTGCACCGACCCCTGCCTCTACTGCAAATTCCGCCAAAGCTGCGTCATCTGGGAACTCTGCCGCAAAGAGGCCCGGAAACGGTGTAAGGAGATGGCCGAGGCTCAATAACTTTTTGCCGCCTCCCTGTGCATTAATCAGGAGACGCGAGTTCGGAATCCGGGTAAACAGCTTAAACCCGTTCCTTCCCAGCCAGTCGTAGGGTGCGTTTTACGCACCATTTTTTATGCCGCAGCCTTTCGATGGTGCGTGAGACGCACCCTACATAACCAAAATCGGGTTTGCAATGGTTTCTAACTATTCGCCTCAGCCAGTTCTTCTTTAATCACCCGGCGCAGGGTCTCCGCCAGGAGGCCGTCGCGATATTGGATGTATTCCTGCAGGGCCTGATTTATCAAGGTCTGATAGTTCCCGCCCCCGGCTTCATGCACCTTGTTCTTAAACCACTCCAGGATATTCTGGTCCAGACGGATGGTAATGCGGGCCTTGCTGGCCGGCGATGCCACCACCGGTCCGCGCCGGCCCTGGCTGAAATCATATTCCGGTTCTTTTCCCTTCATAGCAGCCTCGCTCTTTTTTTGTCGCCTTTCGGGCGGAGATTAAGCGGATGGCCTCTCCTCGGTACGTATAAACCACCACTAATAATCGACCCCCAAAATCCGTCCCCAGGGTTATCCATCGGGGCTCTTCCGGCCTCCCCGCATCGTCAATGGTCAGGGCCAGGGTATCTTCAAAGACACCCACGGCATCGGCAAAATCAACCGCGTGCTTCTTCCGGTTGACCCTTGCTTTGTCCGGGTCCCATTGATAATCCACGTCTCTATTGTATGCACAAACGACATACATAACAAGAGAAATATCTGGGATTGCGGAATTTCTGGTGGATTGGGCCGGGAGGGGCGAAATCCGCCAAATTGACGGGGGCGGCTGATTATCTGGCCGCGAGTCGTAGGGTGCGTCTCACGCACCATTTTTTATGCCGCAGTCATTCGATGGTGCGTGAGACGCACCCTACAAATCACACCTTCTTCTCCCACCTTAACAAATCCGTCACCTGCGCTAACGTCCGGCCTTCCTTGATCTCCTCCCGGATGCGGTTTTCTTTTTCCAGGACGTCCATGGCCCGGTTGGCGTATTCCACCGCCATTTTTTTCGGCAGGACCGCCACGCCGTCGTCGTCCCCCAGGAGCCAGTCCCCGGGCTCGATTTTCTGGTTGCCGATGCGGATGGGGATGCCGATCTCCCCGAAGCCCTTGGGTTCCCCGGCGTTGGGCATCACCAGGCGGGAAAAGCCCGGAAAGCCCAGTTTGACAATGTCCCCGGAGTCCCGGATGGCCCCGTCGATGACCACCCCGGCCAGACCCCGCTGGAGGGCCGAATGGGTGGCCAGCTCGCCCCAGATGGCCGGCCCTACGCCCCCGGCGTCGATGACCAGGACGTCCCCGGGCCGGGCCAGGTCGATGGCCTCCACCGGTTTGGCCCAATCCCCCGGGTAGGTCCGCACCGTCAGGGCCGGCCCCGCCAGGCGCATCCCCGGGGCCAGGGGACGCAGGCCTTCCAGCACCCCGCCCCGGTGCAGGGCGTCCGAGAGATTGGCGACGGACACCATCTCCAGCACCCGGTGGATCTCCTCGGCGCCGCCCCGCTTAAACAACGTGGTGGGAATGACCGCGCCTTCATCCAGGGCCCGGCGGATCTCCCGGGTCGCCACCGCCGGGTCCAGGGCCTTGGTGATGGCCCCGCCCACGATGACGTAGGCCGCGCCGTGGGCCACGGCCGCGGCCGCGGTCTCGGAGTTGATGCCCCCGGCCACCCCCACGGGCACGTGCACCGCCCGGCTCACTTCTTGCAAAATGGCAAAGGGGTCCCGGCCCCGCATCTGCTCGTCGATGGCCACGTGCACCGAGATGTAATCGGCCCCCAGGGCCTCCACCTGCCGGGCCCGGGCCACCGGGTCGGCCACCGCGATGAGGTCCACCGCAATCTTGGCGCCGTAATTCTTTCCGGCCTGGATGCACTCCTCGATGGTGGCGTCGGTGGCGGTCCCCAGGACGTCGATGATCCCGGCCCCGGCCTTAGCCGCGGACTCCACCTCGATGCGGCCCGCGTCCATGATCTTCATGTCGGCCACGATAATTTTGCCGGGGAAGAGCCTTTTCAATTCCCGCACCGCGTCCAACCCCTCGCTCTTGATCAGGGGGGTGCCGGCCTCGACCCAATCCACGCCCCCGGGTACGGCCTGCTCGGCCACGCCCACGGCCCGGTGTAAATCCACAAAATCCAGCGCTAACTGCAAAATTATCGTCATGGTTGAGGTTCCTATTCAGATTATGAGGGATCAGGGGTTGATGCTGATTTGGGCAATCTTTTGAGGGATGCTATGAGTCCATTCAATATGCGCCCTACCTCCCCTGACCGGCCAACAAGTTAATCCATCTCTGTTTCGTCAATATAGGCGAGTTGGTGGGCGATGGTCAGCTGGGTTGCCAATGCCGCCAGGGAGCCCCGGGCATTGCTGAGAAAATAGTGGGATTCCTTTTTTGAAGTTCGGGCCTGACCTTCGGCAATATTGCCGGGGACGGATACTGCCGCGCGCCTGATCTGGCTTACCAGCCCGAAAATTTCTTCTTTGGGGAACCCCCGGCTGACTCGATAAACTGAGGTGGCCAGGTCCATGGACTTCTGCCCGGCCACCAAATCTTTATAAGATCGCACTTCGTTTGCCATCACCGCGCCAGCTTTTAAAACTAACCTCTGATGCCTAACCCCGCTCTTATTCCAAATCCGCGTGGCGGTCCAGGACTTCGCCCTGGTTATGGCCCAGGCGGCGCTGGTAGAGAATCAGCACCACCGCTTCCAGGAACAGGAAGGAAGCCTGTTCGAACAGGCTGCCGGGGCATTGCACCGACTTGGCTTCCTGGTTCAGGGTCAATTTGGTGGTCCCGGGAATGCTGATGGTTACCTGGGCCTCCTGGCCGATGGTGGATTCCGGGTGGGTGGTCAGGGCCAGGGTGCGGGCGCCCACGGCGTTGGCCCGGCGTTGCATCTCCCGGGGCTGGGCCGTCTCGCCGGAGCCCGACATGACCATGAGCAGGTCGCCGGGGCGGACCCTGGGGGTGGTGGTCTCCCCCACAAAATAGACGGTGAACCCCAGGTGCATCAGCCGCATCAGGAAGCCCCGGAGGATAAATCCCGAGCGGCCGGCGGCGCAACCGAATATCCGGGGGGCGATTTCCAGTTCGTGGATGAGGGTCTCGGCCATATCCGCAGTGAGCCGGGCCAGCACCGCGCCCAACTCCTCGTGCATCTGGTCCAAGGCCTGCGTGAACTTGAGCCCGTGAGCCGGCTCGGCGAATACGGCCCCCCCTGGGGGGTTTGGCAGGTAATCCATGGTTTTCCATCCTTTAAGTCTCGGTCCAAAGCAGTTTGGATCCAAGCTCTCCAGGTAGTGGAGGAATCTTAACCGGAATTTAACACAGCCGCCGGGAAATTGCCAGAATTGTCATAAATTGACGCCGGAAAGAATAATTTTTTCCCGGTCCGGTTGAGGTCCGGCCTCGAGGGGGATGCGGCCGAACCAAAAAGTCGGGGCGGTGCTCGCACCGCCCCACAAAAGATTAAGATGAAAAAGCTGCCAGGCCAGGGGCCTGATTGATCTCGGGCCCCTGGCTCCGGGTTAGGGCTCCTCCTGGCTGCCCTGGTCTTCGGCCGGTTTCTCTTCGGCGCTGATTTCCTTGTACCATTCCGAATGGTGCTTCTTGGCCCACAGGCGGCTCACCTTGCCGTCCACCATAGCGCTCCAGGTGCCCGGATTGGCGATGGTGCCCAGATAGGCATGGGCGACGATGGCGGCCACCAAGACGATGGCAAAGAAGCCGTGGACCGTGGACAGAAGGCAGTTAAAGGTCAGCGGCAGGCTGTTCTTGAAGATGAGCAGGATGCCGGTCACCCCCATGATGAGGGAGAGGACCACCGTGACCCAGAAGAAGATCTTCTGGCCGGCGTTGAGCCGTCCCGCCGGGACCTCTACCTCCTGGCCGCCGATGTAGCCGCCGTGCTGCTTCAGCCATTCCCGGTCATAGGCCACAAACCCGGCGTCTTTGTACCACAGGCAGAGACTGACGACGGAGGCGGCCACGAAGATCAGGCCTGCCACCCAGTGGAAGATGACCGCGGCGTTGGCGGACCCGAAGAACAGCCGCAGCATGGTGACGTTGTTGTAGAAGAAGATGTAGCCCGTAAAGAACAGCAACAGGAAGGTTATCAGGCGGACCAGGTGGGTCCAGCGCTCCGCCAGGGTGAACCGCTGGATTTCCCCGGGCGCGGCATAGAAATCCGCCCGCTTGGGGCCCTGCCCGGTGTAATGCAGCATCAGGATAAAGACCAGGAGCATAATCCCCCAACTCACGTAGGGCGTCAGGTAGAGCTGGTGGATCTGGTTGAGCGTGAAGGCCCAGGGCTGGCAGCCGAAGAGCCGGCCGGCGCTGACCGTCACCGGTTTCCCCTTGGGTCCGAACATGTCGGTGACGATCTGGCCCTTGAACATGTGGGCCTTATCCGAGTGGCAGTCGCCGCAGCCGTTCGCGCCCAGGGCCAGGCCCGCCGGGGCCACGTTGTGGTTGATGTTGAAGCCTTCCGTGTGGCCCACCCAGGTGGTGTCTTTCCGGCTGGCCACCTCGCCTTTATCGTTAAGGCCGTAAATTTCCCCGCCCTTGTGGTAGAAGGGCTTGACCTGCTGGAACCGCTGGTTCCCCTTCAGGGTCTCGGTCAGGGCCACCAGCATGAGCCTGATTTCCTCCGGGGTGTGGAGTTCCGGCTTGTTGGGTTTCTTGCCCTTGAGCTTATCCTTGATTTTGGCGTAGCCCTTGCCGATCTCCTTGCCGTAGAGAGGATAATAGAGGCCGTCTTTATTGAGGTTGGTGTAGGTGACGGGCAGCATGACGTTGACCGGCCAGATTTTCTCGCCCTTGTGCCCGCCCTTGGCGTACCGGGGCTTCCAGGTGAAGCGCGCCCCGATCTTCTTGGCGCCGATCTTGGGATAGTTGACGATCTTGCCGGTGGTGACGTCAAAGCCTTCCGCCGCGGCCACGTGCAGGGCCGGGATGTGGCAGGTCTCGCAGGCCAGCTTCTCCAGGTGGTTGGGCCGGATGCTCAGGTGCTTGGGCCGGGGCGCTCCCATGTAGCCCTGGCTGTGGCACTGCTGGCAGTTCTTCATGGTGTTGTCCAGGTCGTTCCGGACGCTGGAGACGTTTTCATCGCCCTTGGCAAAGTTGTGCTGCTTGTCGATGGCCGGGTGACAGGCGGCGCAGCTCATGCCCCGCATATTGTGGATGTCGTGGTTGACGCGGTCGTTCCAGGAAAAGCCCCGCTTCTTGGCGTCGGACATGCCGTGACAAAAGACGCAGTTTTCCGAGGGGGGAGGATAGGCCAGGTCCAGGACGATCTTGCCGTCTTCGTTGAACAGGCGCTTGTTGTAAACCACCTTGGGCTGGGCGCCGTCCTTGACCTTGCCGGTCACCTCGGCGATCCCCGAGGCCGCCGCGGTGGCCCACTTGAAGTTCAGGTTGTGGAGCTGGACGTTGCGCTCCTTGAAGTTGTAGCTCGGCAGGTGACAGATGAAACAGTCGGCCTCGATGACGCCGGTCTTGTCCCACTTGCTCTTGAAATAATCGCCGTCCAGGGTCTGGGCCAGCTGGGGCTCCGCGGCCAGGCGTTTGTCGAAGCGCTTGCCGTCCCGGTCAAACTCCATGCCGCCGCCGCCGGGGTGGCAGCCGCCGCAGCCGGGCATGCCCGGTTTCTTGGGGTCCCCCGCCGCCGCGAAGGCGAAGGTGGTGAGATCGATTTCATCGGCGTTCTTGTTGTGCTTTTTCGCCAACTGGCGAAAAGAAGGCGGTCAGAACTTGCCCATCATGCCGTCGGACAGCACCCAGGGCTTTTTCTTGGAGAAATTGTCCTTGATGCGGTCCCAGCCCTGCTGGAAATGATAGCCCTTGGTGATCTGGTCGTAATTGTGGCAGGCCCCGCAGGTCTGACGGGTGCTGTAGGGCTGGTCGGCATTCTCCCCGGTCAAGGGGTTGATGATCTTGCCGTCGTCGGTTTTCAGGTGAAAGGGTGGACAGGTCCGGACCTTGGCGCCGGCCAGGGAGGGGGTGAGCACCATGAGCCCCCCTGCCAGGATTGCAGCCGCTAATCCCCAGAATCGATAACCTCTGCTAACCATAAGTGCTCCTTCAAGCCGGTGGTTGATCATGCCTCATTGCCATGAACGGGGCCTTGTATGCCATTACCTGAATTCCCCCTGCATGGGGGAACCGGTTTTTCCCCCCTTTGCTAAAGGGGGGGAGGGGGGATTTCTGCCACGGTGTTAAAATCCCCCTAAATCCCCCTTTTTCAAAGGGGGACTTGATGAATTCCTGAGGGTGGAAGATGCTTTTTATCACCTGGAGCTGATTCTCGCAATCAAGGAATAGGGGAGCGGTTGTCGGCGTCCCCCGGGGGCAGACCCCGGGCCCGCACCCCCGCCCTCCTACCGTTGCCGCGTAATAAGCAAGGAATATGCCAGAATCAGGCGATCAACAGGAATGCAGCTTTGCAGGGAATGGTGTGAGGAGTGTTAAGGCTGACCCGGTTAATAGATGTTAACTATGAATCCCCGGGTAAACCCAGGGCGGCCAGATTATCTTTCACTAATTTGGTGTTCGGGTGGTCCTCCCCCAGGAACTGCCGGCAGATGGCCAGGGCCCGCTCATAGTGCGCCTTGGCCCCCGCCAGGTCCCCCAGGTCCTGGAGCACGAACCCCAGGTTGTTCACCCGGATGGCCACCTCGGGATGGTCCGGCCCGTAGGCCGCCTCGTCGATGCCCAGGGCCCGCTCATAGTGCGCCCTGGCCCCCGCCAGGTCCCCCAGGTCCCGGAGCACGGACCCCAGGTTGTTCACGGCCGTGGCCACCTGAGGATGGTTCGGGCCATAGAACTTTTTCCATAATGGCCAGGGCCCGCTCATAGTGCGCCTTGGCCCCCGCCAGGTCCCCCAGGTCCTGGAGCACGGACCCCAGGTTGTTCACCCGGATGGCCACCTTGGGATGATCGGGCCCGTAGGCCGCCTCGTCGATGGTCAGGGCCCGCTCATAGTGCGCCTTGGCCCCCGCCAGGTCCCCCAGGTCCCGGAGCACGGATCCCCCAGGTTGATTCACGTCCGGATGGCCACCGTCGGGATGAGTCCGGGCCCATAGGCCTGGCCTCGTCGATGGCCAGGGCCCGCTCATAGTGCGCCCTGGCCCCCGCCAGGTCCCCCAGGTCCCGGAGCACGGACCCCAGGTTGTTCACCCGGATGGCCACCTCGGGATGGTCGGGCCCATAGGCCGCCTCGTCGATGGCCAGGGCCCGCTCATAGGCCTTACGGGCTGCCGCAAATTCCGCCCTTACTCCTAAATAAAGGCCAACCTGGTTCAAAAGGCGACCCGCGGCTTTCAATGGTCAACCTCAGGTCATGGGCGTGGCCCGTGGCGGTGAGGGCATGGGGCAGGAGCCGGCCGCACCAGGGCCAGGTCTCTACGGTCGCGTTAGCATATCACCAGGGAAAGCCGCGTTTACCATCTCCACCGCGGCCCCGGCCCACTGCTTTTTGCCTTTCTTATTCAGGCGGTCCCGGACCACCGCCTGGACCAGGCGGTGCACCGCCAGGGCCTCATCGGCCACCTCCATGAGGGAGTAGCGCCTTAAGACCGCCAGGGCGTCGTTCAGGGCCACGGGGTCCTGCACCATTGCGGCCAGGGACTTGGGCACATGCTCCGCCCCCTCAACCAGCAATTCTTTGGGGATGTCGTCCGGGGCCAGGAAGGCGCAGAGGTTCAGCAGGTCCGCGGCCGCCGGGGAGGCCTCCTTCACCTTCTGAAAAGACAGCTCCCAGGTGGTGGCCACGGTGTCCGGGTAGTCCTGAGACGGTTGGCCCCGCTTCAACAACTCCTGCCGCCGGGTCCGGAACAGGCCAGATAATGGGCGATGGAGCAGCCGCAGGCCTCGATATAGGCCCCGGCCTGCTCCAGGGCCAGGGGCAGGTCGCCCAGCTCCTCCGCCAGTTGGCCCGCCGCGGCCTTCTCCCCTGCTCCCTCGGTTCCTTCTCCGGCCCCGTGCGCTTGAGAGAAAGGCCACGGACTCGGGCGCGGTCCCAGACCGGCACGGTCCAGGGGCCGGGCCACCCCCAGCCAAACCGGATTCCGGGAGGTGATGAGCACCTGCCCGCCGCCCCCCTGGGGCAGATAAGCCGTCAAGTCCTGCGGCTCCCCGGCGTTATCGAAGATGAGCAGCCATTTGCCATTTTGACTCAGCCATTGCCGCACCGCGGCCACCTGGGCTTCCTGTCCGCCGGCGTCCTTTTCCGGCAAATTGAGCGTCTACGGCCAATCTGGCGTAATCCGCGGTCAGGCTGGTGGTGTCTTCGGACCGCAGCCACCACACCAGGTCGTATTCCGGGGCGAAGCGGTAGGCATACTCCAGGGCCATCTGGGTCTTGCCCACCCCGCCCAGGCCGTGCGAAGCGCGGGTCAGGGCCGCGGCCTGCCCCTCCGTCAAAGATTGCCGCAGGTCCTCCAAAAGCTCGTCCCGCCCCGTGAAGTTGGGATTGCGGGGGTGAGGGACGTTCCAGATAGGGGGTAAGGCGCCGGGAAAGCGTGGCGCCTCTCGCGGTCGGCTTCTTGCCGGGGAATCCTGGCGAAGAAGATGGTTTGGCCCTCTTTTTGAGCCCAGCAATAAGAGTCTCCCTGGCGGGCATCTTCATCCAGACCCACCAGGTCAATATAAATTATGGGTCCTAACAGCCCTTCCGGCTCACACTTTCGAACCCGCACGGGCACCAAGATGCCTTTTGCACCGGTGGGGTCCTGGGCAAAGGCCGCGGCCCATTCCGGCTGAGTGAATTGGGAAGTCAGATAATCGGGGGATAAAACCGCGATGGTACGTCTGGCTAATTTTGCTGCCTTATCCATCTCCAGGACAAAATTGCCTCCGGGGCGAAAGTCCCAGGCCTGGAGAACACAGGTATAGCCCTCATTCTCCAATTCCCAGGCAATCCATTCGGCCCAGGCTTTATCCGCCTTGTTGTAGCTGATAAAAAAATCCTTGCGGTCTTCCTCGGCCATGTTGTCCTCGGCAGTCCGGGTGCGCCCGGCGGGATCGGCCAGGTGCGCTTTCCGTAGGGGCGCACCTGTGTGTGCGCCCGGTTGAGGGCGGACACGCGGGTCCGCCCCTACATTCTGTAGGCATCTCTCTGTTTGAAACTTACTTGTTGCAATTTCCAGGAAATATACCGGTAAATCAAGGAAAATTATGCGCTAAGAAATAAAAAAAGGCGCGGCTCGCCGTGCCCTTACAAATTTAACTTATGGGATTGGGGGTGGGGGTGGGGTTTTTTGGTTTTTCGTTTTTTGTAAGAGGGGGTAAGGGCACTTATGAATTTTTTATAAGTGCCCTTAGCCCCCTCCCCCAAGTCACTCAGCCTTCGAACTTATCGTCGTAGACTTTCATGGCGCAGAAGCGGCCGCACATGGTGCACTGGTCTTCTTTGGCTTTGGAGAGGTCCCGGTAGCGCCGGGCTTTGGCGGGGTTGATGGAGAGTTTGATCTGGGTGTCCCAGTCCAGGGCCCGGCGGGCCTGGGACATCTTCAAATCCCAGTCCGCGGCCCCGGGGAGGCCCCGGGCGAGGTCGGCGGCGTGGGCCGCGATCTTGGAGGCCACCACCCCGTCGATGACGTCCTCCACTTCGGGCAGTTTCAGGTGTTCGGCGGGGGTGACGTAGCACAGAAAGGCCGCGCCCAGGGTGGCGGCCAGGGCCCCGCCGATGGCCCCGGCGATGTGGTCGTAGCCCGACGCCACGTCGGTGACCAGGGGCCCCAGGACATAGAAGGGGGCGTTGGCGCAGTGCTTCTGCTGGAGGCGGACGTTTTTCTTGATGTCGTTCAGGGCCAGGTGTCCCGGGCCTTCGACGATGACCTGGACCCCCTTGGCCCAGGCCCGTTTGGTGAGTTCCCCTAAGACCTTGAGTTCGTGGAGCTGGGCCCGGTCGGTGGCGTCGGCCAGGCAGCCGGGGCGCAGGCCGTCCCCCAGAGACAGGGTGACGTCGTATTCCTTGGCGATCTCCAGCAGCCGGTCGTAGTGCTCGTACAGGGGGTTTTCTTTTTGGTAGCGGCGCATCCAGGCGGTAAGAAAGGCGCCGCCCCGGGAGACCACCCCGGTGACCCGTTTTTTCAGCAGGGGGAGAGCCCCTTTGGTAACGCCGCAGTGCACCGTGACGAAGTCCACCCCTTGTTTGGCGTGGTGGTGCACCATGTTCAGGAGGTCGTCGGCCTTGACGTCATCGAGGCTGGTGGCCTGGGTCATCACCTGGTAGATGGGCACGGTGCCGAAGGGCGCCGGGCACTTGGCCAGGAGCGCGGCGCGAATCTCGTCCAGGTTGCCGCCGGTGGACAGGTCCATGACCGCGTCGGCCCCGTACTCCAGGGCCGCGGCCAGCTTGGCCTGCTCCTTCTCCAAACTGATGTCGTGGGGCGAAGTGCCGATATTGGCGTTGATCTTGACCCGGACCCCGGCGCCGATGGCCGCGGGTTTAAGTCCCCGGTGCTCCCGGTTGGCCGGCACCGCGATGGTGCCCAGGGCCAACCCCTGGCGGATAAACTCCGGAGCCACGCCTTCCCTGGCCGCGGCCTCAATCATGGCTGGAGTGATTTTGCCCGCTAAGGCTGCTTCCCGCTGCGTCATAGGGGTATTGTATCTTAATGGTTGGGGAAAAGGAAGAGTTGAGGGGATCGGGGAGTGAGCGTGAGCGGGAAGCAGAGAGCAGATTGCATGGTGCGTAGGACGCACCCTGCACGGGCTTCCAGCGGTGGGAGGGGCGGGCAAGACGATGTGGCTCATCAAAGAGGGCGACCCGCCGGGTCCCCCCTACAGTAATTATGGGGATTGGTATTTATTGTAAGCGGGGCAGGGGCCACTTGGGAAAAAGCCCTTGGCCCCCTCCCCAAAGTTCTAGTCCTCCTCGAACAGCAGGCCGGCCAGCTCGGGCCAGTCCGCGACCTCGGGGAAAGGGTGGGGTTGGCGGTTCCAGGGTTGGGCGAAGACGATGGGGGTGATGCCGTGGTCGGCCAGTTGCAGGCAGGTTTCCAGGCGGTCTTCCACGAAGTAGTGGATGCCGTGGTCCTTGAGGTAGTGGATCTTGGTGTCGGGGTCCCCCGTGGCCAGGACCCGGATGGCGGCAGGCGGCACCAATTCCAGGTGGCGATGCAGCCAGCGTTCGATGGGCCGCCCCCGGTCCCGGGCGGTGACGAATAACAGGGGCGCCTCCCGGGCCAGGCGGGTGAGGACGGACACCGCGTGGGGGAAGGGTTCCACCGGCAGTTCATGGGGCCGGTCGATGAGTTCCCGGATGATCTCGTCGATGAGCCAACCCGGGAGATCCAGGCAGTCTTCCAGGTAAAACGTGGTGATGTGCTCGTAGCGGAGATGGTGCCCCTGGTCGTAGCGTTCCCGGGCCAGGGCCAGGAAGGTGGTCATGATGTCGGCCACCACCCCGTCAATGTCAAAGGCCAGGCGGTCTTTGGGGATTTGGGGCGGCAAAGGTTCGGGGCTCATGGGTGGCCCATGGTGGTGGGGCAGTGCATAATAGGCCTGGAATAAGATCGGCTCGGCTAGGGCTCGTTGATGGAGGAGGCCAGGATCGCCAAAACTTCCCCCTCGGTGAGATCATACCAGTTTTCGTAGGCGTCGGCCACGGCAAAGGAAAAGCCGCCCCGGACATTGAGGCAGTAGAGCTCATCCACCAGGGGGAGCAGTTCCCAGACGGTGCGCTCCGAGCCGGTGGGCACCGCGACGATGAGCCGGCCGGCCCCCTGGGCCTTCAGGAACTGGAGCGCGGCCCGCATGGTGTAGCCCGAGGCCAGGCCGTCATCCACCACCAGGGCGGGCTGTCCGTTCAGCCGGGCATAGGGCCGGCCGCCCCTGAGGCTCTCTTCCCGCTGCCGCATGGCCGCGGCGGTCTTGTTCACCTGGGCCTCGATATCCTCAGGGGACAGGGGCATGCGACGCAGCAAGTCTTCGTTCAGGATGGCCTGCCCGGCGGGGTCCAGGGCGCCGAAACCGGCTTCCGTGGTCCAGGGGAGCTGGATTTTGCGGACAATGATGAGATCCAGGGGGATCGACAGGGCCCGGGCGATCTCCGTAGCCACCGGTACACCCCCGGCTGGAATGGCAAAAAGGTGCGCGTCACTCTCCCGATAGGCCTCGAGGAAAGGAGCTAAATGCTGGCCCGCAGCGGCGCGATCCCCAAAGACGTGGAGGCGATCCCTCAGGGCCGGGTCTTCGATGAGGTTTCCCATTGATCAATAAAATCCTTTTCCAGGGCGGCAACGTGAAGGTTAAATTCAGGTTGGGAGAGACGGGCCCCGGTCAGTCCTCCCTTGAAGCTGATTTCCGAAAGATAGGGACGGCCATCCCGGGGATCCAGGAGCAGGTCCAGGATGGCATAGGGAAACCTTCCCCGGGCCATCACTTCCCGGCAAAAATTCTGCTGTGCCGGGGTGAGGGCGGCGGGCAGTGATGATCCCCCCTGAAAGAGATTCTTGCGAAAGCTGTGGGGGTTGACCCGTTCATAAGCCTCGACATAGCCACCCAGCGCCACCACCCGCAAATCCCGGGCGCCCGTCCAGGAAAGGCTGCACCACCAGGGGATAGGTGAGCCCCTGGAGGCCCGCCAGGCTGTAGAGGGTTTCCAGGGAGGGCCAGAGGCTGACTCCCAGGCCCAGGTGGGCCCGGTCCCGCTTGGCCACCACCGCCCCCCGGGCTTGAAATTCGGCTAGTTTGCCGGCCAGGTCAGTCAGGGCGTAGGCCACGAAACTGCCGGGGACCAGATAGTCCCCCAGGACTTCGGCCTGGGCTACCTTGGAGCGGCTGAGGAGTTGGGCTAAAACCGGGGGAAAAAAGGCGACACCGCGTTCCGCCAGATCCAGAATCTTGATCTCTTCGCCCGGCCGCAGGGACAGGACGCCGATGACAGCGTCCCCGGAACCCAGTTGCCGATAAAGGCGGCGAAAATCACTGATAGTACGAATCAACCAGGGTTTTTGCGACATTATCATGACTGGCGGACCTGACCAGACTGGCCTTTTGGTGTGCAGCTAAAGTTCTATTTATTAAGGTTAACATCTTTTTGGCCGATTTTCGAGATACATAAATATCGTAATAATCTACCTGGGCGATCCGGCGCCAATACCAGTTAATGACGGCCGGGGGGTAGACCTGTTTGAAGACGCTCTTGCCAAAACTCCCCAGGATCAGGATGTCGGCCCCCACCTGGTTGAATTCGTAAGGTTGCCGCCGGGGGTTGAGCAGCGCCACCCGGTCCGGGGTTGATTCTATAAAGAAATACGACGGCATAAGATGCATGCGGTGGTCGTCGTCCAGGAAGGCCAACTCGTATTCCGGGGTTTCGATGAGGCAGCGAGGGGGCACATGAGTGTGCAGATATTGCACCAGACGCGCCGGGGCGGTGCCCTGGCAGGTAAGAGTCTGGTTGAAGAAATCCAGGCCGACGACGGGGTAAAACAAGACCAGGACCGCAATGATGAAACCGGAGGCCAACCACCGGGGCGCAGGGGTGAAACCCCCGGAAGTCAGCCGGGCTGCAACTTTGCGGAGAAAATAGGCCGCCAATGGGCAGGCCAGGAATAGAGCGGGCAGAGCAAAGCGGTGCCAATAAACCGCGGTAAGGTACACCGCGCTCCAGAGGATAAAGTTCCAAATCCACAAGGTAACCCCGGGAGATGGAGTCTCCTTCTTCCAGATCCAGCCGGTCCCCAGGCATCCCAACCAGAAAAGGGGGTCTTGCAGCAGTGACAGGAGACTCTCCGGGTAGATGCGGCCGATGGTCAGGGGCGTGAAGAACTCGTGGCACAGGAGTTTTTTCTGTTCCAGAAAATGGAAGATGGCCCCGGAGAGGCTTCCCAGAATCACCGCCTTGAGGGCCAGATAAGCCAGAGGCGGCAAGGCCGCACCGGCGCTGAAGGCCAGGACGCTGAGCCCCAGACGCCGCTTGTCCCGCCAATGCAGCCGGGCCAGGAGCACCAGGGGCGGCAGGAAGGCCAGGCCATAAAACTCCTTGGCATCGAAAGCCAGCCCCAATAATATCCCCCCCAGAAAAAGGGGCCAGAGAGGGCGGGATTCAAGACCCCGGGAAATAGCGTAGAGGGCGCCGAGAAAGAGCCCCAGGGCCGGGATATCCCCCAGCACCGAGCGGCCCCAGTACAGGACATCGGTTCCCAGGAAGGCCAGGGCCACGGCCAGAAGCCCCGTGGCGGAGCCCCAGAGGCGCCGGGCTGCCAGGAACAGGACCAGGAAGGTGAGGGCCAGATAGGCCCCGGCCACCAGGCGGCCTGAGACCAGGCTGACGCCAAAGAGCTTGTACGCCAGGGCCACGGGCAGGATCACCGCAGGCCCGACGCTGATCCGAAAGTCCAGGTCTTTCAGTTGATCGGGACTTTGCACCGTGAAGGCGTAGCGGCCATGCTGGGCCAGATTGGCGGCAGCCTCGGAAAAGATGCCTTCATCCCACCAAATAGTGGGATAATTCGCCAGGTTATAAAAGCAGCCGATCAGAATCAGGACGCACAACACCCCGCCCAACCACCAGGCCTGCCTCGCAGGCTCAAGAGACTCGTCAGGAAGTTTCACGATTCGTCATCGCCTCGTCACGCATAAATTTGAACGCTGGCGGACCTTCCTGGTCTCTGCCGGCCCCGGCTTCCTCAGTAGCTGCGGTGAGGGCGCTCCCGGCCCGGAGCCGCATAAAAAAGCCTGCCCCTTATAGGGCAGGCTTTTTTGACAATAAAGTAATTTAACCAGGTTTTCAACAAAAATGCGGATAATTACAATCCGACGATTTGCCGATGGAGTTCCTTGGTCTTTTCCATCCGGGCCTGATCCCGTTCAGCCACCAGGGCCGCCAGCGTATCCTGAATCCGCTGGTAAAAGGCGCTGTTGATGTCTTCGCCCCGGGCGTGGGCATCGATGAGCTGCCGGTAGCAGCCAATCATGCGGGAGATCATAGACACCGCATATTCCCTGCCCTGGACCTTGATCGTGGCTATCCCCAGGTCCAGATAGGCCTTCAACTCATCGCCGAGGATGGCGAAGGCGACGTTGGGATGCTGCCGCACCCGCTCGTTGATGGCCTCAATCTTCTCCGGCGGCTGCCCTCGTTTCGACAAAACTTTGCGCCGCTGCTCGTCAGTGAGCAGGCAGATGCGGAAACAACTGCCGCTCCGGTCGGGCCAGCCTTCGTATTCCACCACTTCGTTGCCGTCTTCATCCCGATAGACCTTGCGGATGTACGAGTCGGCAATGAGTTCGTGGAACATGCAGTTTCCGACTCCGCCGATGCAGCGGTTGCCGTGGACCAAAATCTCGGTCTTGAGCCCCAGTTCGTCGGCTTCCCGTTTGAACCGGGCCAGTTTGGCCGCGGTATCTATTTCGGTGGAAGCTACCAACTGGGTGGCGCCGTAAGCCTTAAACCGGGCCATCTCCTCTTTGGTCTGAATGTTGGCGCCAACGCTGGCGTGAATCACCAAGTCGGGAAAATATCGATGAATCTCTTGAATCACCGCCGGGGTCTTGACGATCACCCCTTCGACGCCGAAGTGGGCGTACTTTTCCACCTTTTGCACTACCAGGGATAATTTTTCCCTCGGGATTTCCGCGTTCAGGGCTACCCGGATCTTCCCCTGGTAATCGGCGGCAATGCGCACCGCTTCCCCGATCTGGCTGTCTTCCAGCTCCCAAGCGCACTTCCGGCGGCTAAAGCCCTTGGCACCAACATACACGGCATTGGCGCCGCTCTTGAGAACCCCCTCCACCATTTCCAGGCTGCCGCCCGGAGCTAACAGTTCATTGATCATGTTCTCACCACACCTCCCTGAGCCTTTTCCACAAAAGGTTCCTCAGCTCTGCGAATGCCTTACGCCAGTGCCTGTGGTAACCCCCAGGAATGGTGGGTTCCTGCCTCGCGCCTATTCACTGCCTGATTCCCGATAGTTAGCGGATTCGGCAGAAAACCTGATGCTGATGATTCACGGTATTACTATTTTATGCCCTTTGCAGGTTTATTTCAATAAGATTAGAAAGAATTGTGGCCCATTTTTCATAATTAATTGCTGGTCCCACCTTTCCCGGGGGGGCGCAATCGTGCCTTATGCAACCCCTGGGCCCAACCACCCGGGATAGGGAGATTGAGAATACTCCCCGGCAGCCCCGCCGCCGCGGCGGCAGACCGGTCCTTTAACCGGTTAGCCCCGGAGGTAAGAGATGGCGAGGACGAAACAGAGCCCCATCTCCACGGCCCAGGTGAGCGTGTAAATCAAAAGCTCCATCTTGGAACCGTAGTCGTCCTCCAGCAAGATGCGATTGGGACCCCTCAGGATATCCCAGGACCGGATTGGTTTTTCTGCCGTCATGATCATTTCCTCTCTAGATGAAATCGGCCAGCAGCGCCGCCACCGGGCGCTCTGGGTGTTGTCGCACCAAAGGGCCATCCTGGAGCACCGGATGGGACTCCTCCAGGGTAGGCCGGGGGCGGCGGTAGATCACCCCGATGGGGATCTTGTCCCCCCATTCCTTGGCCTTCTGATAGGCCCGGAGTTCGTTCTCCGGATCGTAGTCCGGCTCCGCCTCCACGTCATAAACCCGTTGTTCATACCAGGCAAAGGTGTTGACCTTGTTGAAGGACACGCACGGTTGCAGCACTTCCAGCAAGGCGAAACCTTTATGGGTCAGGGCCTGTTTGTACAGGCCGGCGAGGTGCTCCCCCCGGCCGGCAAAACCCCGGCCCAGCCAGGATGCGTCCTGGGCCACGGCGATGGCCAGGGCGTGCAGCGGCGGATAGGGCACCCCCTGCGGCTGCAACAGGGTTTTGGCGCCCTGGTCGGTGGTGGGTGAGGCCTGGCCCTTGGTCAGGGCGTAGATCTGGTTGTTGTGCACCACCAGGGTGAGGTCGGGGTTCTTCCGCAGCGCCGCCAGGAGGTGGTTGCCCCCCTCGCCGTAACAGTCGCCGTCCCCCGCGGTCGCCACCACTTTGAGCTCATGATTGGCCAGGCGGATGCCGGTGGCCACCGGCAGGGTGCGCCCATGAATGCCGTTAATCATGTTGCACTTGACATAGTGGGGGAATTTCCCCGACTGGCCGATGCCCGAGACCAGGGCGATGTCCTCCGGCCGGATGGAAAGCTCCGCCAGGGCCTGCTTGAAGGCCTTGAGCATGGGGAAATTGCCGCAGCCCGGACACCAGGCGCTCTCGATGCCTTGATATAAATCCAGCGGCAGCACGGCAACCTCCTCAGGCGTGCCCGGCGAGAGCCCGGAGAATATACTCCGGGGTCAAGGGCGCCCCGTCATACTTGAGTACCAGGTGATCCGCGGCGATCCCCGTCTCCTGGCGCAGCAGGCGGTTAAACTGGCCGGTGGCGTTCATCTCCACCATTACCAGTTTCTGCGGGCGACCCAGGGACCTGGCCACCGCCTTGGCCGGAAACGGCCACAGTTCGCTGAAATGCACCATCCGGGCCGGGGTGGACCCGGCGTTGAGACGGGCCACGGCTTCGGCCACCGGCCCCAGGCTCGAGCCCCAGCAGGCCAGGGTCAGGGGGGCGTCGTCCGGGCCCGCGGTGGTGATGCCGTCCAGCTCGTCGGCCAGCCCCGCCAGCTTGCGCTGGCGCTTGTCCTGCATCGTGACCCGCATCTTCAGATCCTCGGTGAGGTGGCCGTCGGGGGTGTGTTCATCGGAATCGGCCGCCACCACCGGGCCGAAGCCCGGGAGGCGCCGGGGCGAGATGCCGTCCGCGGTCAGGGCATAGCGCTCGTAGACGCCGTCGGCCGGACCCAGGGCCAGGGCCCGGTCGATCTCGACTTTATCGGGAAAATCCCCCGGCTCGTGGGTGCAGTTGGTATCCCCGAAATATTGGTCCGTGATGACGATCACCGGCAGTTGGTAGCGGTCGGCCAGGTTAAAGGCCCGGGCCGTCAGGGCGAATCCCTGGGCCGGGGTGCCCGGGGCCAGCACCGCCCGGGGAAAATCCCCCTGCCCGGCGTAGAGCAGAAAACTGAGGTCGCCCTGCTCGGTGCGGGTGGGCAGGCCGGTGCTGGGCCCGGGGCGCTGGGACTCCAGGATGACCAGGGGGATCTCGGCGCACCCCGCCAGGCCCAGGGCTTCCACCATCAGGGCGAAGCCGCCCCCGGAGGAGCCGGTCATGGCCCGGACCCCGGCGTAGGACGCGCCGATGGCCAGGTTGATGGCGGCGATCTCGTCTTCCGCCTGCTCCACCACCACGCCCCATTTTTCGGCCCGGGTCCCCAGGGCGTTCAAGACGCTGCTCCAGGGAGTCATGGGGTAGCCGCAGATCAACTGCAGACCCGCGGCCAGGGCCCCCAGGGCGATGGCTTCATGGCCGCTGATCAGGATCCGGGGCGGGGCGGGGGCGGAGATCTCCGCCAGAGAAAAGCGATGGCCCGTTGCCGCGCCTAATCGATACCCGGCGGCGGCGGCCTTGTGGTTCCAACCCACCACTTCGGCGCCCTTAGCCTCAAAGGCGTCCAACAGCATGGCCATCAGGGGGAGAAGCGGCACCTGGAGCAGCCCCAGGAGCGCCCCGGAGGCCCCGGCATTGATGGCCACTTCCGCAGCTTTCTGGTCGGGAAGCAGGTCCCCGGCCGTCAGGGCCAGGGTGCTCACCCCTGCCGGCAATTCGCTGACCACCGCGGCGTCGTAAATGATCACGGCCTCCGGTGACAGCTCGTCCCGGTGCCGGAGGACGGTTTCCTGGTTCAGGGCCACTAAGAGATCGATGCCTTCCCGGGAGGAAATGAGGGGCTGATCGGAGACGCGGATGCGGTTGAACAGGTGGCCGCCCCGGACGCGGGACTGGTAATCCTGGACGAACAGGACCTGGCACCCCTGGCGCACCAGAATCTTGGCCAGGAGACCCGTAATAGTGTGAACTCCCTGGCCCGCGGCGCCGCCGATCACGATGTTCAGATCTATGGCCATAGCTTCGCCTTTCCCGGCTAGACCGGGCTGAAATTTTATCTTTACCCGCAGGGAGGGGATTGTCAATAAAATTAGTCGGGAGCCAGGCCGCGGCGGCTTCGGGCCAGTCCTGACCGCCTATCATTCTTTACCCCGGGGATTCAGGCAGTTGCCCCGGGAAAAGCGCCCATGGCGTTATCGGGATCGTATCTTCAAACTCTGGGACCTTTAACTATTTTTTTTAATGGTCCGATAGTCCATAGAAGGCATTTCAAAACCGATTTTAGGCGTCATTTTGCATCAACCAGGGGAGCTTAAGTCGGGTAAGCATCACCCCCCTTTTCTAAAGGGGGGCAGGGGGGATTAAATAAGCGCCCGATAATCCCCCTAAATCCCCCTTTAAAAAGGGGGACTTAAAACTCCCGTTTCCATCCCTCCATCGGTTGAGAGAAAATCTTTGCAGCGTAAGAAAGGTTTTGCAACAGGTTCTACCCCCCTTTGCTAACTGAGGGGAACTACAAGGAATTGCAGTTAAAGTCCCCCTTTGAAAAAGGGGGATTTAGGGGGATTTGAGAACCTCCAAACGGAAGGAATGTATGGCAAACGCTATAAACCCTTGGTCCCTTACCCTGAACCGGTTGAGGCCACGGATTTACGAACGGAGACAGGTGTTGCCTAGGCTCCGGTTCACTTCTCGGTAACGCCGGATACCCCGGCCGCCGGATCAAAGGGCGGCTCGGGGCAGGACGGTTCAGCCCTGGCCGGGAATGTCCAAAATCTGAGAAACCCTCAGTTCTTAAAATATTTTTTATGGTATCATACAGGTTACGGGAAACTCGCTGGCGAACCAGGGATGGACTTGCAGTTCGCCGTCAGCGGTGGCGATCCGGGTTGGCTTCCCAGGCACATCTTTGGTAGAATATCCCTATTTATAGGGAGATGGACGGAGGCTCGGGGAGTGTACTGCCCCGGTCGCGACCTCCGGGAAAGGCAGCCGGTTCGGCAAGACACCCCCGGGACAGGGCACGACGATGGGAAGCAGCCATCCCCCCGCTCCCGTCCAATATCGGTTTTTGAGAGGTTTTAGCGTCATGCGGGCTTTGTTGGTATGTCCAGAATTTCCCCTTTCTTTTTGGAGTTTCCGAAAATCTTGTGAACTGAGAGGCAACCGGGCGGTTAACCCGCCCCTGGGTCTGCTGACCGTGGCCGCCCTGCTGCCCCCGGAATGGGAGTTGCGCCTGGTCGATCTCAACACCAGGAAGCTGACGGAGCAGGATTGGCAATGGGCCGAAGCGGTATTGATATCGGCCATGTACATTCAGAAGGATGGCCTGTCGACCCTGGCGAAAGAAGCCAAGCAGCGGGGAAAAATCGTGGTCGCCGGAGGACCCTACGCCACTTCGCTCCCGGAGGCCGCCCTGGCGGCGGGATGTGATTACGTCGTGCGGGGTGAGGGCGAGAATACGGTCCCCTTGCTTCTGGAGGCGATGCGCACCGGCCAGACCGGGGTGATTGAGACCCTTGAGAAGCCGGATCTCACTACGTCGCCGATTCCGCGCTTCGATCTGCTGCAGCTGGACGATTATGCGACCTTTTCGGTTCAGACTTCCCGGGGGTGCCCCTTCGACTGCGAATTTTGCGATGTGGTCAACCTCTTCGGGCGCAAACCCCGCCACAAGACCCCGAAGCAGGTCATAGCCGAACTGGAGACCCTCTACCGCCTCGGGGCCACCGGCAACATGTTTTTTTGCGATGACAACTTCATCGGGAGCAAGAAGCGGGCTCAGGCCCTGCTGCAGGAAGTCATTGCCTGGTCCAAGAGCCGGGGCACACCCTACCAGTTTTTGACCCAGGCCTCGGTTAACCTGGGCCAGGACCCGGAGATGATCGAGCTCATGATTGCGGCCAATCTCTGGGAAGTTTTTATCGGCATCGAGTCTCCGGATGAGAATGTCCTGGAAACCAGCCACAAATTTCACAACATCAAGAACCCCCTGGTAGAATCGCTCTACAACCTCAAGCGGGCCGGCATGGAGGTTATCGGCAGTTTCATCCTCGGGCTGGACGGGGAAAAGTCCGGGGCCGGGGAGCGGATCTGCGCCTTTGTCGAGCAGACTGAGATACCCGTGATCATGCTGGGGGTCCTCCAGGCCGCGCCCAATACCCGGCTGTGGCATCGCCTGACGAAAGAAGGGCGGCTGCGGAGAGATATGGACGATGACATGGGGACCTTCTCGGGCCTGAACTACGAACCGGATCGGCCGGAAGGCGAGGTCATGCGGGAATACGTCGATGCCTGGGACTATCTGTATGAGCCCTCCCGTTATCTGGCCCGAGTCTACCGTTATTACCTGGCCATGCGGCCGGTTCACCGGGACCCGGAGGCAGCAGGGCGCCCCCGGCCCCAGGCCGACGTCCCCAACCGGCGCCCGACCTGGCGCCAGAGGTTAAACCAGGTTTGGTCTATCTGCAAAATTATCTGGTGGCAGGGCATCCGGCCGCCGTACCGGGGCCAGTACTGGACCCAGTTGATCGGCATGTGCCGGCAAAACCCGAGCCGGCTCAAGCAATATTGCGTGACCTGCGTCGAGGGCGAGGACTTTTTCGACATGCGGAGGATGGTGCGGGAAAAGGTCACGGCCATCATCAAAGAACGGCACCTCGAGGTTTCTCCGGCGGCGCCTCAGCGCCGCGCCGCCAGCCGGTGAGGGTTCCGGGAAGCCTCCGGCTCACCCTTGCCGCTTAGTGCCGGCCCGGGTCTGCGACCACATCCCGGTTCCCCTAGCATCGGCGCTGTTGCCCATCGGCCCCAGTTTTGGGGGCCGGTGGGGATGGAAACGGCCTTAAAGAATTTACCGGCGTTGAGTGCCCAAATGCCCAAACGGCAGGGTCTTACCTGACCCTGCTTTTTTTGTGGGCGCAAGCTTTGCCATCATGGTCATCCCAAGGGGCGGGTTTTATAGCGTTTGCCAAAAGAGCCTCTTGCAAAACTCCTCAGTGACCACAATTGTCATTCTGAGCGGAGCGAAGAATCTCGCATTTTCAGGAGGTTGAGATCCTTCACTTCTTTCAAGGTGACAGAAAAACCGTTTTGCAAGAGGCTCAGAAGTATTATCCGACGGCGGCATCATTCCAAATCCCCCCTGATACCAGGTTGCGCTCATACAGGTAATTTTACTTCAATGGAGGGGCGGACCTGTGTGTCCGCCCTCGGGTTGGACGCACACGCGGGTGCGCCCTGACAGACCATGAGCTTTTCTTACTTCTATGAGCGCACCTTGGTATAGCCCACCTGGAGAAAATGGGTGAACTATAACGAATTGCTGCCAAAGTCCCCCTTTGAAAAAGGGGGATTTAGGGGGAATTACGAATCTCCCAGTGGAAAGAATGTATGGCAAACGCTCTAGCCGGCCCCGGATGCACCATGTGCTCCAACCAGGGAGCGAATCATAGACATTTGGGCAGGAGAGGATTGAGCTTATCGCGGGGAGGGGAGAGAGAAGGGGCGTCGCCTCTAAGACGACGCCCTCTTATTTTACTTTTTCTGCTGTTCCGGTTTGTGGTCGCTCAAGGATTCGGTGAAGGAGTGCCACAGCTTCTTCAGCAACCCTTCGTCGTGCTCGGGGGAGCCTTCGGGCTGGGTGTGGGACTCAGGCTCTTCCTTGGCCAGTTCCTTAAGCAGGTGCTGCTGCCGGGCATTGAGGTTCCGGGGAATGACCACCCTGACCTCCACCAGCAAGTCGCCCCGGCGCTGCCCCTTGGGGTAGGGCACCCCTTCGCCCTTTAACCGGATCACTTCCCCGGGTTGGGTTCCCGGCGGGATCACCAGTTCGTGGGTGGCCTTCAGGGTGGGGATGGTGAAGCGGGTCCCCAGGGCCGCCTGGACAAAGGAAACCGGCACCTGCAGATGCAAATCGTAGCCCTGGCGCTGGAAAAAATCGTGGGGCTTGACGTTCATGACGATGTATAAATCCCCCGGCGGCCCGCCGTGCACACCGCCGTTGCCTTCGCCGGGCATGACCAGGTGGGTGCCGCTGTCCATGCCGGGGGGGATTTTTACCTTGAGCTTCTTCTTTTCCCGGATCCGGCCTTCCCCGTTACAGTCGGGGCAGACTTCGGCCACAAACTCCTTCATGCCCTGGCACCGGGGACAGGTGGTGGTGATCTGAAAGATGCCGTGACTGCGGGACACCACGCCCCGGCCGCCGCACTGGGGGCAGGGGGTCCGCTTCGTCCCGGGCTTGGCGCCGCTGCCGCTGCAGGTGTGGCAGGTCACCACCCGGGGCACCTCCACGGTCACCTCGGTCCCCAGGGCCGCATCCAGGAAATCCAACGTCAAATCATACCGGAGATCATTGCCCGCCTGGGGCCGGGGCCCGCCACCGCCGCCGCCGAAGCCGCCGGCGAAGCCGAAGACGTCTCCAAAGATGTCGCTGAAGGAGCGGAAAATGTCGGAGAAATCCGAAAACCCGGTAAACCCGGTGGAAGAAAGGCCCTCATGGCCGTAAGTGTCATAGAGGCGCCGCTTTTCCGGGTCATGGAGGACCTCGTAAGCTTCGGCGGCCTCTTTAAACTTCTCTTCGGCGGTTTTATTCCCGGGATTGCGGTCCGGATGATATTTGAGGGCTATCTGGCGGTACTTCTTCTTGACCTCGTCCACACCGGCGTCCCGGGGTACTCCCAGGACCTGGTAATAATCCTTTTTCTGGTTTGCCATATCTTTTTATGTAAGTCGCACCTTTACCGATTTTACTTTGTCGCCTAAATGAATGTCTTTGTCCCGGCGGTCGTCGATGGTGATGTGGGTGACCACCCGGTCAACCCCCTGGTCAAAGGGGAGTTCGTGCAGGACCTGGGCCACCTTCAGCAACCTGGCGGCGTGGCCGTGGATCAGGGTGCCCATGTCCGTGAGTTCATAGGGGATACCCTCTTGCTGGAGATACCGGATGAGCGCGGCGACAAAATCGCCCACACTGGCATTTCCCAGCCCCAGAGGGACCACGCTGATTTCCATGATCGCCACACTGACCTCCGGAGGCGCCGGCGTCTATACGGGCAGTAAGCGCCGCACTGCGGCTTTGAGAGCATCCAGATTGGCGGATTTTACCACAAAATCATCGGCGCCCCACCGGGAAAGGTCGGGAGGCGGGGTAACCGTGGAATAAAGCAGCACCCGGGTCTGGCGATTAGTTCCCTTGATCATCAGTCCGGTCTCCATCCCGGACATATCCGGCATGACCACCTCCATGATGACCATATCGGGCTTAAAGGAATCCACCAGGCGCACCACTTCCGCGGCTTGCCCGGTTACCTTGACCTCATAGCCCTCATCCTGCAATTCCTCCAGACATAGCTGCCGGATGTGGGGTTCGCCATCGGCAAACAAAATCCGCGACATGGCAATGCACCCCCTGCGTCAGAGCGGTGCTCCCCCCCAAAAAAATCCCGTTTTTATTATAATCATTTTCGGGAATAAAGTCCAACGACCAGCCGGTCTATTCCGCAAAAATTTATCAGCTTTTTTTCCGCGCCGCGGCGAACGCCAGGGCCTCAACCGGCCGGGGCCGGCCCCGCCATGACCAAAATTATTCTTCTTCCCCCGACTGGCTCCCCGGAGAACCGGATTTTTTCCCCCGGCTGGCCAGGGCCTGCCACCGGGCCGCCAACTCCGGCTCCTCCCCTTCCGTCCCCGGGGCGTAGAAGCTCGCCCCGGCCAAATCCTCCGGCAGATATGCCTGGTCCACCCAGTGGCCGGGGAAATCGTGGGGGTAGAGATACCCCTGGCCGTGCCCCAGGCCCTTTTTGTCCCGGTGGGCGTCTTGTAAAGGGGCCGGGACCCGGGTGGCGCCCCGGTCCTCCAGGGCCGCCTTGGCCCGGAAATAGGCCTGGGTGGAGTTGCTCTTGGGGGCCAGGGCCAGGTACATGGTGGCCTGGGCCAGGTGGTACTGCCCTTCCGGCAGGCCCACCCAGTCCAGGGCCCGGGAGGCCGCCGCGGCCTGGACCAGGGCCCGGGGGTCCGCCAGGCCGATGTCTTCCGAGGCCAGGATGAGGAGCCGGCGCATGATGAACCGCGGGTCCTCTCCCGCGGCCAGCATCCGGGCCAGCCAGTAGAGGGCCGCGTCCACATCCGACCCCCGGACGCTCTTGATAAAGGCGCTGACGGTGTCGTAGTGGGCCTCTCCCGCCCGGTCGTACATCAGGTCCCGCCGGGGCATGCACTCTCTGGCCGCGGCCAGGTCCACCCGGATGACGCCCCCCTCGCCGGGGTCGGTGCTCTCAACCGCCAACTCCAAGGCGCTCAAGGCCCGGCGGGCGTCTCCCCCGGCCATGGACGCCAGGTAGTCCAGGGCCTCAGCCGCGACCTCGGTTTTACGCCCCCCAACCCCCGGGCTTTATCCCCCAGGGCCCGGGTCAGGATAGTGAGGACGTCTGCCTGGGTGAGAGGCTCGAAGACGAAGATCCGGGCCCGGGACAGGAGCGGCCCGATGATCTCGAAGTAGGGGTTTTCGGTGGTGGCCCCCACCAGGGTGATCAGCCCTTCCTCCACGTGGGGCAGGAGGGCGTCCTGCTGGGCCTTGTTGAACCGGTGGATCTCGTCGATCAAGACCACGGTGCGGGTCCCCTGGCTCTGGCGGCGCCGGGCCTCCTCCACCACCCGCCTCAGGTCGGCCACCCCGGACATCACCGCGCTCAGGCTGACAAAGTGGCAACGCAGGGCCCCCGCCATGACCCGGGCCAGGGTGGTCTTGCCGCTCCCCGGGGGGCCCCAGAAGATCATGGAGGAAAAAAGCCGGCCGGCCTTGAGGGACCGCCACAACAGACGCCCGGGGCCCACCAGGTGCGCCTGGCCCACAAACTCATTCAGGGTCCGGGGGCGCATCCGGGCCGCCAGGGGCGCCGGGGGAGTGAAGAGGGAGGCCGTCTTATCCATAAGCAGGCACCGGAGGGGTTGGAGTATCTCTATCCTGGCTGCCGCTCCCCAGCCGGGGGAGAGGGGCAGATGGGAGAATTCTTTTAATGCCCTCATTCATAACAGGAAAACCCCGGCAGGGCAAATGCGACCCCCGACAGCCAGGCGATTGCGGTCTTATAGTCTTTGCCAAAAGTTCTTTCCCCTTGGAGGTTCTCAAATCCCCCTAAATCCCCCTTTTTCAAAGGGGGACGAAGGATCTCTTATAGTTCTCGTAAATATAGCGTTTGCCAAAAATATTTTCCGCTGGCGGCATAATTATCTGATACGCACCTTCAAACTTTCTAAGGATCCGCACTTGACCGAGAAGCTGCGGGACGTGGTCGGACTTTATCTCAACCCGCCGGAACATGCCCTGGTATTGAGTGTTGATGAGAAATCGGGGATTCAAGCCTTGGATCGCACCCAGCCGGGGTTGCCCCTCAAAAAGGGGCGTTGCGGCACCATGACGCACGACTACAAACGGCATGGGACGACCACCCTGTTTGCCGCCCTGAATGTTCTGGATGGTGAGGTAATCGGTTCCTGTATGAAACGGCATCGACACCAAGAGTTTTTGAAGTTCTTGCAATTGATCGACCGCCGCACTACCGCAGACCTGGACCTGCACCTGATTGTCGATAACTATGCTACTCATAAGCATACCAAGGTGAAGGAATGGCTGGCCAAGCATCCTCGCTTTCACTTCCACTTCATTCCAACCTCGTCATCCTGGTTGAACGCAGTGGAGCGATTCTTTGCCGAGCTAACGGAGAAGCGCCTCCGTTCCCCCCTTTTTTAAAGGGGGGCAGGGGGGATTATCAGGCTTCCCGGAGCGGAAAATACTTTTGGCAATTGCCATATAAGATTCTTCGGTCGCGCCGCTCCTTCCGAATGACAGGATAGAGCACTTTCCCAGAGCTCTCAAACAGCCATCATACCGGTATGGGTTTTCCCCAGGGGCTGACCCATAGGGGCGGACCTGCGTGTCCGCCCTCAAGTTGAGCCCCCACGCGGCTGCGCTCAGAGAAACCGTGCGCTTTTCTCACTTCTATGAGCCCAACGTGCTCTGAGAAAGGCAGATGGGCCGCCTCTCAACCCCGCCGGAACCATTTTTTCCCTCCCGGGGCCCGTTAAACCAGGAATTACTTGCGCTGGCGACAAAAATAGGATGAAATTATAAGTTACTATTGCGTGTGAACGAGGACAATCATGACACATCATGAACATGAACAGGGTGAGATCGTCGCCGCCACCCCCGCGGGGGGGCTCGTGGTTCCTGACCGGCCGATAATTCTCTACATCGAAGGCGATGGCACCGGCCAGGATATCTGGCAAGCCACCCGCCCGGTGCTGGACGCGGCGGTGGCCAAGGCTTACGGCGACCGCAGGCGCATCTTCTGGCAGGAAGTCCTGGCCGGGGAAAAGGCCTTCAAAATGAGCCGCAGTTATTTGCCGGTGGAGACCCTGACGGCCCTCCGGGAATACCGGGTGGCCCTCAAAGGACCCCTCACCACCCCCATCGGCGGGGGCTTTCGGTCCCTGAACGTCACGCTGCGCCAGGTTTTGGACCTCTATGCCTGCATCCGCCCGGTGCGCTACTATACCGGGGTGCCCAGCCCCATGAAGGAACCGGCAAAAATCGACATGGTGATTTTCCGGGAAAACACCGAAGACGTCTATGCCGGCATCGAGTGGGCCGCCAACACCCCCGAGGCCCAGCGCCTCGTCAATTTTCTCAATCATGAGTTGGGCTGCACCCTGGACCCGTCCGCGGCCATCGGCATCAAACCCATGACCGAACGGTGCAGCAAACGCCTGATCCGCATGGCTCTAAAGCACGCCATGAAACACCAGCTGACCTCGGTCACCCTGATGCACAAAGGCAACATTATGAAATACACCGAAGGGGCCTTCCAAACCTGGGGCTACGAAGTGGCCGCGGAGCTGCCGGGCGGGGTGATCTCGGAGGCAGAGCTGTCAACGGTCTACAAGGGGCAACTCCCGGCCGGCAAAACGGTGCTCAAGGACCGCCTGGCCGATAACCTGTTTCAGCAAGTCCTGCTCCGGCCGGAGGAATACCAGGTTATCGCCACCCCCAACCTGAACGGCGATTATATCTCCGACGCCCTGGCGGCCCAGGTAGGGGGATTGGGGATGGCCCCGGGGGCCAATATCGGCGACAATTGCGCCATCTTCGAAGCCACCCACGGCAGCGCCCCCAAATATGCCGGCCTGGATAAGGTCAACCCCAGTTCCCTGATCCTCTCCGGCGCCATGTTGCTGGAATATCTCGGCTGGGACGAAGCGGCCCAGCATATCCACCAGAGCCTGCCCCGGACCCTCCAGGACGGCATCGCCACCTACGACCTGGCCCGGCTCCTCCCTGGCTCCCGGGAAGTGGCCTGCTCCGAGTTCGGCCAGGCCCTCATCGACCATATGTAATCCGGCGCCCGGGTTCAGGGCGGTCCCCCCGCCCTGAACCGCCTGCCCCCTCCGGCCATTGCCGCCCAGGTGGGCAGGTCCAGGCCCCGCCCTTTTTCCCGGGAAAAAATCCCCCGCTCCCCAACCGTTGCCCCGGCCCCTGAGGAAACCGAACCGCCGGTGATACCAGGGTAGGGGCGCAACTTTGGTATAAAATCAAGATGATGGGGAATTGCGACCCAACCGGGCTAACCCGGCAGATCTTTATCGGGGGGGTGAATCCCCGGGTCTGGAGCAGTCAAATGCCGGGGCCCTCTAACGTGCAGCCGGGCCCGACATAATCAATCCCGCTGGCGTGCACTCTTTCCATCCGGTAGCAACGGCGCCCGGCCTGTTTGGCGGCGCAGAGAGCATTATCGGCCCGCTCCACCAGGGATTCCAGGGTGGTCAGTTCGCCGTTGGCGCTGCTTATCCCCAGGCTGATGGTGGGGGTAATAGCGCCCCGGTCCGTGTTCAGGTGGATATCACCGATTTCCTGGACCAGGCGCTCGGCGACTTTTTCCGCCCCATTCATATCGGTGTCGGTGAGCAGGATGACAAACTTCTCGTCGCCATATCGGCCCAGGACGTCAATGACGCGCAGATTCTTGAGAAAACGCTTGGCGGTGAGGCGCAACATCTGGTTACAGACCTCGTAATCGTAATTGTCGCAGATGCCCTGAAAATGATCCACCTCCGCCATGATAACCGACAGAGGCCGCTTAAAGCGGCGCGCCCGGTTGAGTTCCCGATTCCCTAAGGTAAAGAAATGGCGGCGGTTATGGACCCCGGTGATGAGATCGGCGGTGGTCAGGCGCTGGGCTTCCAGGGACAGACGACGGCTGCGCAGCAGGTTTTCTACCCGGGTTTGCAGTTCCAGATGATTGATCGGGGTAAAGATGATCTCGTCCACCGTCTGCCACAGGTGCCGCGAAACTGAAGCGGCATTACGGCGCGCCGCCACCAGGAGGAATGGCAGGAAGACCGGAGTGGCCGCCTCCTTCCTGGCCTGAACTTCCTCCCAGGATTGCTTGAGGGCGAACTCGTCAACTATCCCCAGGTCGAAGGAAAAATCGAGGCTTTGATCGGTCTCGGCCTCCAATACCTGGTAATTGCTGGCCAGCCTGTCTCTCATCAAGTCGGCATTTTTCTTCCCCTGCATGATCAGAACGATGCGGTCCATGTCTTTTGCCCTCTCATGCCGAGTTGCGATCAAAAGGCACTTATTTGCAGACGCGGGCTTTCCCGTGAAACTTCAAATCCCCCTGGATCTCCGTTTAAAAAAAGGGGGACTTTAAGGAAGCCGCCGTCTTTCCCCCCTTTGATAAAGGGGGGTAGGGGGGATTTTTCTCCCCGTGATTGACCAACGAAAGGGTCACGAACCTTTCGTCTGTGCCAGCCCAGGCGAGATGCCTCTGTCGCCAATTGATGGCGATTCGGCATAAAAGCCCTGCCCCGCCCGGGGCTCTAGAGCCTTCATCGGAATTTCTTGAGGCGAGCTTAAATCCAAAACCGCGGCGGGGTTCCCAGGCCAGCCCTGGGGGGGATGGCAGGAAAGCCCCGGAGGTTGTCATTGATCGTGTGAAAGCGAAGTTGCCGTCAATAAATGCGGCATTGCCGGGGCGCACCCGCGGGCGCACCCTCAATTCAGGGTGGACACCTGGGTCCGCCCCGACCAGAAAATTGTCGCGGGATTGCCCCTGAAGACCGCTGCGAAAGTCCCCAAACCTGTCATTCTGAGGGATTGGCGCGACCGAAGAATCTCATCACTAGTGTAGTGTCTCACAAATAGCTATACAACAACTCCGCAATCTGGCATAATGTTTAGCTAGGAGGCGGAGATGGGAAAAGCCATTAGCATTCATTTGACCACTGAAGAAAAGGCGAAATTGGAATCGACGATTCGTTCCTCCACGGCTCCGGTACGGGACGTTCTGCGCTCTCGCATCGTATTGTTGGCGGCCCAGGGGAAAACTAATCAAGAGATTGCCGTCCAGTTGGGCGTTCATCGGCATTCGGTTGCTCTGTGGCGGCAGCGGTTTGCCCAACAAGGACTGCGAGGTCTGGAAGAGAGAGTTAGACGTGGTCGCAAAAGGCTCTATGAGGCGGAAGCAGTGGAAGCCATCGTTGACACTACCCTGAGCACGAAGCCCCGCCATGCCACCCATTGGAGCACCCGGACCTTGGCCGCAAGCGTGGGAACCAGCCACAGCACCGTGCACCGCATCTGGTCGGCTCACCAAATCAAACCCCATCTGATACGCACCTTCAAACTTTCTAAGGATCCGCACTTTACCGAGAAGCTGCGGGACGTGGTCGGACTTTATCTCAACCCGCCGGAACATGCCCTGGTATTGAGTGTTGATGAGAAATCGGGGATTCAAGCCTTGGATCGCACCCAGCCGGGGTTGCCCCTCAAAAAGGGGCGTTGCGGCACCATGACGCACGACTACAAACGGCATGGGACCACCACCCTGTTTGCCGCCCTGAATGTTCTGGATGGTGAGGTAATCGGTTCCTGTATGAAACGGCATCGACACCAAGAGTTTTTGAAGTTCTTGCAATTGATCGACCGCCGCACTACCGCAGACCTGGACCTGCACCTGATTGTCGATAACTATGCTACTCATAAGCATACCAAGGTGAAGGAATGGCTGGCCAAGCATCCTCGCTTTCACTTCCACTTCATTCCAACCTCGTCATCCTGGTTGAACGCAGTGGAGCGATTCTTTGCCGAGCTAACGGAGAAGCGCCTCCGTCGCGGTGTCTTTCGCAGCGTCTTGGACCTGATCGAGGCTATCGATGCTTACCTGGAAGAGCGCAACCAGGACCCTAAAACTTTCCTCTGGACCAAAACTGCTGATGAAATTTTGGACAAACTGGCTCCTGTTTATGCGAATAATGTATAAATAATTGTGATACAGACCACTACCACCTTGGCCTTGCCGGCGGCGCCACGTCCACGTTTGCCGGGTTTCGGAGCCCCGAAGTAGGTGTCGTCCATCTCGATCAGGCCGGCGAGTTTATAGTTGGCATCCCGGTTCGCCAGGGCTTGGCGAATCTTGTGGCCCATGGTCCACACAGTTTTGTAGGTTTTGATTTCCAGCATCCGCTGCAAGGACAACATAGAAATGCCACTTTTCTGGCGCCCCATCAGCCAGATCATCCAGAACCATTTGTGCAAAGGGGTCCTGGTCTTATGAAACACGGTCCCTGCGGTCAAAGAGGTTTGATAACCGCAGGCCTTACAATGATATAAGTGGCGGGTGCGATGAAAATAAGCCTCACCATGCTGGCAGCGGGGACAGCGAAATCCCTCCGGCCAACGCAGGCGAAACAAATGTTTCTGACAGGCTTTCTCAGTGCCAAACTTTTTCTGAAATTGCATCAGACTGAGTGGGGTTTGTTGCATCGCCTTGCTCCATTTAGCTAATTATTTAAGTTAATTATACCATATTCATTGGAGCAAAGGCAATAAGCGTTAAACAGAAAATAAA
>CAVXZU010000006.1:0-287744 GCA_963766185.1 uncultured delta proteobacterium
GAGTGGCGATGCCGGACATGAATTCCTGGTTCGATGCATAACCCGAAGTTGGAGTATAAATGAAGACCGAACTGAAATCATATAAGGTTGGATCTATTGCAGCAGCCAGAGCCAACCAGGATGCTTGCGCGGCTAAATCGCTAGCAGAAAACGTAGTAAAGTGAGCGTCTACATAATCATTATTAAATATTCTCCAAATCGCAAATTGGATATTTCCAACCTGGTCAGGAGTAGCATCAGACGGTATTTGCCCGAGAAGCCACGCCACTTCTTCATATTTGAAAATCGCCTCGGCATCCGATCCGTATCTTGCGTTTGTCATATTCAACGGCTGCAATGTGCTAATAGTGACCCCGATTGTAGATCCAAAATATGAGGTGCTGGCAATATCCATGCATGCAATACCGCCACTAATCGCAGTAGTACTGTCAAGAGTCGCTCCGAACGGCCCAACATAAGCGCCAGCAAATTGAGGCAAACTGCTGTAATCACTCGTTATGGTGACTGTTGAAGCAATGGCGGAAATAGCCGCAACGAGCGAAATAGCGATACATAAGCTGAGAATCAAAAAAGTTTTTCTCATAACCTCGTCTCCTTTTCTCCACTCTTCATGATATTATTATCTCTTTCGGGCAATCTTAGTACGAATAAAACAAAAACCGGATTACCTTTCCAGGCAACCCGGCTATCTCTCGCGATTAAAGAGACCCGTGGTTTTCCATCTCCGCCTCGCGGCGGGTCTGGCTTTTTCTGGTACCAATTATTTTTGCAGGAATTATGCCACAGGCTTACCCTCAGAAGTATGAATTATTTTAACAATTATTTTAATAAGTTATCTCATTTAATTGTATGATTAAAACATTCCCTGGTTCCAGACAATTGTTTAATAAAGTGAACATAAACGTTAATTTTCTGAGACATTATCCCTGTGGGCCGGTTCCAACAAACCAGAATTTCTGATCCGGCAATCGGACCAGAGGGATAAAACCTTTCCTGGTTTACAGTGGTCTGCTTTCTGGGCAAAGGAGAGGATATGTCGCAGTTTGCATAAACCTGGATGAAAAAGCCCGGGCCGGTGAGGTCTGATGTGCTCAAGCAAAAGTGTCAGGTACTGCTCTCTATCCACCCGGATAAAATCCATTAAAGTGAGTTGATAGGGATATCTTAGCTCTGGCCCAAGTGTCTGGCCCAATCTGATCTCGGTTGGATGATGGTCAGCTTAAATCCTGCCCATGACATCTCACTCCTCCATCAACCGTTCCATCAGGTGCTCCACCAGGAAGAGCATGGCTTCCAGGTCGAGGTAGTGGGTGACGCTGGCGTCGAACAGCAGGTGGGCCTGGGGGGCGAAGCCTTCTTCGGCCTCGGCGTCCCAAAACAGCAGCAACAGGGGCACTTTGGGCAGCGGCAGGAAGGCCGCCTGGAGATCGGCGTCCTCGCCCACCGCCACCATCACGCCCCCCAGCCGGTCGGCCCGGGCTTTGAGCTGGGCGGCCTGACCCGCGAAGTGGTCCGCCAGTTTTTGCTCCAGGCGGGTCAGGGTCTTGGCCTTGGACACCGAGTTGGGCAGGCTGTTATAGGCGATCCACCGGCCCGCTACCGGCTCCCGGCTCTGGGAGGCGATGTAATTGTAGAGCAGGATGGCATCCCAGGGGTCGGCGTGAGCCTCCGGCGGATAGCGCAACTCATCTTTGAAGACCTGGAGAGGGTGGCCGAAATACGCCAGGGTGAGATAGGGCCGGCCCGCCTCTTCGCCATAGGTGGCCCCCAGCCCCTCGGCCAGGGCGGCAAAATCAAGCGGGGCCACCTTTTCCTGGAGGACCTCCAGGGAAATGGCCAGGGACTCCCGGCGCCGGCCGACCCCGGCCTCCTGCTGGGCCTTGACCGCCTGCCCCATGGCTGCCCCCGCCCCGGTCAGGTGGGGACATTTATTGAGGTCCTCCCCTTCCTTGATCACGTGGGTGGCAAAGGCCAGACAGGTGGCCTGGCCGCAATCCCCGCAATTGGTCCGGGGCAGATTTTTCAGCACCTCCATTACGGTAATCGCCATAAAGTTTAGCCTCGCTTCCCCGCTTTCTCTTCCAGGAGACGCCCCAGGGCGGCCAGATGCGCCTTCTCCTCTCCGGCCAGGGCGTACAAGACCTCCTTGGTTTGGGGCTGGCCGCTCTTATCCGCAAACCTGAGGTAGAGGTCCAGGGCCTGGGTCTCCAGCATCATGGCCAGATCGAGCACCTCGGGGGCCGTTTGCAGGTGGGCTTTATTGGCTTCCAGGAATTCCTGGGCGTTAAAGCCGCCTTCCAGGACCTTGGGCAGGATGGACGATTCGAAGGTGGTTCGGTCCTGGCCGCCGGGGGCCACCCGGCCATACACCTCAAAGAGGCGCTGCTCGTGGTGCACTTCCACCTGGGCCAGTTTCCCGAAGAGGTCTTGGAGCTCCTGGTCCGGAGATTGTTGCTGCATGGTCTCATAGAAGATTTGCAAGGCCTTTTCCATCCCGTAGGCCAGGGAAATGATCTCCGCCGGGGTTTCGTCCCCCCTGACCAGGTCCAGGTTGAGTCCCTTGGGCCCGGTGGCCTTGTGCCCTTCAAAGGCCTTGATGCCGCCCGCCAGGTTGTAGACCTCCTTGAACCCCCAGCCGCTCAGCATCTGGGCCGCCACCCGGCTGCGGCCGCCCACGGCGCAGTGCACAATGGTGGGTTTTTCCGGGTCCAGTTCCTGATACATGTCAGACAGTTGGGGCAAAGGCATGAGCTTGCCCCCGGGGAGGTGCGACTCTTCGTATTCCCCGGGCTGGCGCACGTCCAATAACGTGTATTCCCCTTCCCGGTGCTTGGCCATGAACGCCTTGGCCTCGTCGGCATCCATGGAACTCACCGGAGTAAAAAGCTTTTTCAGTTCCATCATCATCTGTCGCCCTCCCCATGGCGCTTGCGTAACGTGCGGATTTCTTACCACCACTCATACCAAGCTGAGATCATGCAATTAATCTGTCTGATGGAGGGGAGGGACCCAGGTGTCCCCCCTCCGATTGAGCGCCCACGCAGGTCTGCCCCTCCAGGACGCGTCTTTTCTTATTTCTCTGAGGCTACTTTGCATAAGCCAACTGATGACTTCCTGCAATTGGTGGGGACTCGTTTATAAGTTTATACCGGATAACGATTTATCAAGAGGTTAGGAATAATTGTTTCGAAAGAATTCTTACTGAATACAGTCAGTATGCATTGGGGGACAGGGCCTGATCAATCCCCTCCATGATGCTTTATACGGAGTTGCGGTCAAAAAATATCCAGCCGAACCCTGGGGGCGCACCTGTGTGGGCGCCCTCAGGGGGGACACGCAAGTCCCCCTCTATAACAATATCTCTATGGGCGCTAATCGGTATCGGGGGATGGCAGGATCAGGGCGGGCCCATGGCTTTCTTACCTATCTTCCCGCCAGGTTAGGTCCCAAAACGTTACCGTGAAACCCCAAAGCCCCCTTCACTAAAGGGGGACTTTAAAACCCCCCTTTGCAAAAGGGGGGCAGGGGGGATTTGTTCTCCCCGGGGGTGAGACGCCTGGGGTTCATGGACGTTTAGCTCAAAAAAATCCGGGCATCCAGAACGGCGGCCCCCTGGCCCTCATCCAGGACCAGGAAAGGGTTGATGTCCAGCTCTTTAATCTCCCCGAAGTCCAGGACCATCTGGGAGAGGCGCTCCAGGGACTCCACGATAGCCGCCTTGATCCCCTTTTGGGCGCACTCCTCCATGACCCCGGGGACCAGGGCGCTGGGCACGATGATGATGCTCAGGTCCACTGCATCCGGGATATCCAGGACGGACGGGAAGGCCTTGACGCTCATGACGCTGGCCGCCCTGGGGTTGACCGGGTAGACCACCCCGGCGTACCCGTGCTTGAAGACGTTGGCAAAGACCGCCTGGCCGACGCTGCCGGCCCGGCCGGTGGCGCCGATAACCGCCACGGACCGTGGCGCAAACAGGACGCCGAGATCTTGAGGAGCAGGTTCCATCTTTGCGCCTTTCCGGTCAAGGTCGGCCGTTTGCGGCGGCTCACCAGGTTAGGTTCATACATACGGTCCGGTGGGGCAGGCGTCCCCGCCTGCCATCCTTATAACCGGACATTCCCCGCCCTGCCTTACTTACAGGATAAAATCCGTGGACAGAAAACTCGACCTATGCTCCCGGACGATGTCGGTGACCACGCTTTTGTTAATCTCCGTCTCCTTGGCGGCCACCAGGGTCCTCAGGGAAAAAACCCGCAGGGCATCGTGGACCGACAGCGTCCCCTCGGCGGAATCCTTGCGCCCCGTAAAGGGGAAGGTGTCGGGCCCCCGCTGGCACTGGCTGTTGATGTTTACCCGCCCCACCTGGGTCACCAGCCGATCCACCAGGCGGGCGATGGTGTCGGGGTCCCGGGAGAAAATGGACGCCTGCTGGCCGTATTCGGAAGCCACGATGCTCTGAATAGCCGTTTCGGTGTCATCAAAGGGCACCACCGGAATCACCGGGCCGAACTGTTCTTCATGATAAACCCTCATCCGGTCATCCACCGGGTAGAGGATGGCCGGATAGAAAAAGCTCTGATTGACCGCGCCGCCGGACTCGTTCACCACCCGGGCCCCCTTGGCTCTCGCGTCCGCCACCAGGTCGGTCAAATAGCCCGGCCGGCTGGACTCGGGAAGCGGCGTCACCGTTACCTCCGCCTCCCAGGGCATACCAAATTTCAACCCATTCAGGGCTGCAGTGAATTTTTCCAGGAATTGGGGCAGGATTTCCCGGTGGACGAAGAGGAGCTTCAATGCGGTGCAGCGCTGGCCGTTGAAGGAAAGCGCCCCCAAGAGGCACTCGGCCACGGTGAGGTCAAGGTCGGCGTCCGGCATGATAATGGCCGGGTTCTTGGCCTCCAACCCCAGGGCCGCCCGGAGGCGGTGCGGCTTGGGATGCTGTTTTTTCAAGATATCCGCCACCTTGCTGGTGCCGATAAAGGCCAGGACGTCAACCTGGCCCGAGGCCATGAGGGGCCCCACCACCTGGGCGCCCCGGCCGTACACCGTGTTGATTACCCCGGGAGGCAAGGACTCCTGGAAGGCGGCCAGAAATGGGTAATGGAGCAGCACCCCCAACTTCGGGGGTTTGAAGATGACGGTGTTGCCCATGATCAGGGCGGGAATGACCGAGGTGTAGGTTTCGTTGAGGGGGTAGTTGAAGGGCCCCATGCACAGGACCACTCCCAGGGGCGCCCGCCGGATCTGGCCGAAGATGCCCTGCTCCATGACAAAGCGGGACGAGGTGCGGTCCAGGTCCTTCAGGGCGTCGATGGTGGCCCTGATGTAGGCCACCGTGCGGTCGAACTCTTTGGCCGAGTCCCCGTAAGGCTTGCCGATCTCCCACATCAGGGTCTTGACGACTTCGTCTTTCCGGGCAATGATGCGGAAAATGAAATCTTCCAGGTGGCTGATGCGGTCCCGCACCGACATCGACGGCCAGGGGCCGTGCCCGTGGTCATAGGCCTTGACCGCGGCCGCCAGCGCCTCCAGGGCTTCCGGCTCCCCCAAGAGCGGATAGCGCCCCACCACCTTTTGGGTCAGCCCTCCGGCGGTTTGGACATACACCGGCGACCGCACTTCCTGCATGGGGCCGGACCACCGGCGCAACTCGCCGTTTACCAGGTACTCCTCCTGGTCCACGGGCTTATCCAGCCGGTAACACTCGGGGATATCCGTCTCGGCGGGAAAGATCCCGGCGATTTTTTCTGTCAGGTTCATCAAGACTGCTCTCCGTTGTTTGGGGGTTCCCGCCCCAGCCACATCTGTATTTCCCGGCGGATGCGGCGGACCGCCTCCGGGATGGCCGCGGCCACTTCCTGGGACACTTCCTGCCCCGGGCCGAAATTCTGCCCTTCAATCCCGTAAATGATGAGCCAGGGGGGCAGGTCGTGCAAGACCTGGCCCAGGGCCAGGGCCTCGGCCACCCCCCAGCCATGGGACGACGGCGACCGGGAAAGTTCCACCGGCACCCCGGCGCCCAGGGCGTTAAAGCGGTGGATGGCCCCCGGGCGCGAGCCTGAAACCACGGCGTCCACCACAATCACCCCGTCGGCGTCTTTCCAGGCCTCCCGCACCGCGGTCATCGTGCCCCGGCATTCGACGATCTCCGCCTGGGGCCGCGGGTCTTCCTGGAGGCGGCGGGCCACCAGCAGACCGACGGCATCGTCCCCCCGCCAGGCATTGCCCACGCCGATGACCTTCAGTCGGGGGTTGGGGGGATTATCCATGCGTTGGACCTGCTCAGGTCAATGGTGACGGGTTGCGATCAGAGAGCTGTTAATCGGCACAGAAAATAATGGCCCGATCATGGGGGTGGGCGTCCAGCCGGTTGATGGTGGGTAAAACGCACCCTACGGCGCATTTTTCAACGCATCATGCTTCAGCGCGGCTCAGCCGCGCTCCAGGTTGAGCTTCAAAAAATGCGTGGCGCAGGAGATACACGGGTCATAGTTGCGCACCATCTGTTCGCACTGCCAGGTGAGTTGGTCCTCGGGCATATCCAGGCGCTGCCCCACAAATTGACCCAGGTCGGCCTCGATGGTGCCCTGGTTCTGGGCGGTGGGCGGCACGATCTTGGCCTCGAGGATCACCCCATGCTCGTCCAGGCGGTAGCGGTGGTAGAGCAGCCCCCGGGGCGCTTCGGTGGCGGCGCAGGCCGTCACTGCCCGGGGCGAAACCGGCACCGCCGGCCGCTCCGGCCTCTCGTAGGCCCCGATGATCGCCAGGGCCTCCTCCACCGCAAAGAGCAATTCCACGGCCCGGACAATGATGCTCTGGAAAGGGTTGCGGCAGACGGGGCCCAGTCCGGCCTCCCGGGCTGCCTCCCGGGCCAGGGGGGTGAGGCGGTCAAAGTTCAGGTTGTACCGGGCCAGGGGACCGGCAAAATAGGAGCCCCGTTCTTTCAGGCTCGAATGCAGGGCGTGGGAATGGGGCACCTGCTCTTCCACAAAGTGCTCCTCGTAGTCCTGGACGGCAATGTCGAGCCCCTGGTTGGACACCACCCGGCCTTCGTTGAAGGGATATTCCTGCTCGTGCCGGAGGGCCACGAACTCATAGTCCCTCTCGAACTCCGGGAAGGTGAAACCGCCCACCCAGCGCACCGCCTTCACCGCGGCCTCCCGGGCCCACTTGAGGCTTTCGGCCAGGGGCGCCAGGTCCCGTTGGCGGGGCACCTTATAGAAACCGCCCACCCGGACGTTGATGGGGTGGATCTCCCGGCCTCCCAGGACCGTGACGATGTCGTTGCCCACCTTCTTTAACTTCAGGGCCATTTTCACGGTGTCCGGGTGGTCCTGGGCCATCTGGATGGCGTCCTGGTACCCCAGGAAATCCGGGGCGTGGAGCATGAAGACGTGGAGGCCGTGGGACTCGATCCATTCGCCGCAGTAAAGCAGCCGCCGCAGGGCCCGGATGGGAGCGGGGACCGTCACCCCCAGGGCGGCCTCCATGGCGTGCACCGCGGTCATCTGGTAGGCCACGGGGCAGATACCGCAGATGCGGCTGGTGATGTCCGGCGCTTCGGTGAAGTTGCGGCCCCTTAAAAAAGCCTCAAAAAAGCGCGGCGGCTCAAAGATCTTCAACTGCACCCCAGTCACGGCGTTGTCTTTGATCTGGATGTTGAGGCCCCCTTCCCCTTCCACCCGGGCCAGGTATTTGACCGTGATGCTTTTATTTGTCATGGGCTTCACTCTCCTGGCGAAAGGCCGGGGCGTTGGCATAAAAGGCCCGGAAAGCCCGGACCAGGTCGGGCTCGCGCATCCCCAATTTCCGGCTGAACCAGGCGCTCAAGGCCGCGGTGTTGGGCGTCTCCTTGGGACCGTAGCAGCCGTAACAGCCCCGGTGATAGGTGGGGCAGAGGGCCCCGCACCCGGCATGGGTCACGGGCCCCAGGCAGGGGGTGCCCATGACCATGACGCAGACATTGCCCCGGAGCTTGCAGTCGATGCAGACGCTGTGGGACCGGACCCGGGGAGGGCGCCCCTGGAGAAAGGCGCTGATCACCGATAGCAGCTGATGCTTGTTGATGGGGCAGCCGTTCAGGCCATAGTCCACCTTGACGTGGGCCGCGATGGGGGTGGACTCCTGCAAGGTCTTGATGTACCGGGGCTTGGCGTAGACCGCGTCGATATAGTCGTTGACGTCGGTGAAATTGCGCAGGGCCTGGATGCCCCCGGAGTTGGCGCAGGTGCCGATGGCCACCAGGTATTTGGAAGCCCGGCGCACGTGCTGGATCACTGCCGCGTCGTGAGCGGTGGTGATGGAGCCGTCCACCAGGGTCAGGTCGTAGGGGCCTTTGACCATGGCCCGGGAGGCCTCGACGAAATAGGCGATCTCCACGGCCCCGGCGATGGTGAGGAGCTCGTCTTCGCAGTCCAGGAGGGAGAGCTGGCAGCCGTCGCACGAGGCGAATTTCCACACCGATAGCCTGGGCTTGCGCTTCATAGCCATGTCACACCTCCCGCCGGTCGAACCAGTCTTTGACGCGGTCGTAGCGAAACACCGGACCGTCCTTGCAGACAAAGAACGGCCCCCACTGGCAGTGGCCGCAGAGGCCGACGCCGCATTTCATGTTGCGCTCCATGGACACGTAGATCTGCTCGGGCGTCAGGCCGTGGCTCAGCAGTTCCAACACGGTGAAGCGCATCATCACCCCGGGGCCGCAGATCAGGGCCACGGTGCTGGAGGGATCGAACCGGGCCCGGGAGATGATCTTGGTCACCACGCCGACGTTGCTGTGCCATTCACCTTCCGCCTGGTCCACCGTGACGTGCACCCGGAGGTCGAAGCGGCCGCGCCAGCGCTCCAGTTCCCGGGGATAGAGCAGGTCCTTGGGGGTCCGGGCGCCATAGATCACCTCGATATTGCCGAACTCGCCCCGATGGTGCAGCAGGTGATACAAGGCCGGCCGCAAGGGGGCCAACCCCAGGCCGCCGGCGATAATCAGGACGTCCTCCCCCGCCACCCGGTCCACCGGCCAGGGGACCCCGAAAGGACCCCGCACTCCCAGCATCTCCCCTTTCTTCAGGCGGCAGATGACCCGGGTGACGTTCTCCACGTCCCGGACGGTATGCACCAGGGTCCCGGGCGCGGCCGGGTCGCCGCTGATGGAGATGGGGACCTCCCCGGCCCCGAAGGCATAGAGCATGTTGAACTGGCCCGGGGCAAAGGCAAAGTTGGTGGCGCCCTCGGCCCGGGTCAGGTCCAGGGTGTAGGTGTCGGCGGTCTCCCGCTTCACTTTCTGGACCACAAAAGGGGCGGGGATCATGGGATCCGGCAGGTTTGTTGTCATAGGCCTTCCTGGTATTTGGTCAGGGAGCCCGGTAGGGCGGGTTTAAAACCCGCCCCGACGGTGCTTAAAAACCAACCAACTTTTTTGTGGCCATTAAACGATGGTTCCTGCAGGAGCGGTGCGCTTACCCGCCCCGACGGTCAAATATCATAACATTCCGGAAATTCGCCAAATTCAGGCCACGCCGTCAATCTCCATAAAAATCGGCCAGTTGGCGCCTTGGTCACCCGGAACTGCACCGCCAGGTGATGGGCGTAGCGCCGCATGAGTTCGTAGCCGAAAACCGGGTCCTGGCTGCATTTATCCAGGAGACAGGAGACCTCCAGGCTGATGACCCGGGTCAGATCCAGGGCCTTGGCATCCAGGTGCCAGTGATACGGCTGGTCGAACCACAGCCATCCCAGGACCTCGCCTTCTCCGAGGGTTTGGATGGTGACCGCGCCCCGGCGGGGCCGGTAGATTTCCACCGCCACCCGGCCATGATGGATGACATAAAACTTCCGGGCTTCTTCCTCATCCCGGCACAAGAATTGCCCCGGGGTGAAGGTCTGGCGTTCGGCGCACTCCACGATGAGCTTGAGATAGCGGGAATCCAGGCCGGTAAAAAAGGGATGAGCTGCCAGAATGGGTGCCATGGTTTCCATGAAGCTACTCCTTCGGAGGTCCTGGGGGAGTTTCCCGGAGGGCCCGGGCTTCCTCGGTGAGGTCGATGCCCACGGGGCACCAGGTGATGCAGCGCCCGCAGCCCACACAGCCCGAGCAGCCGAACTGGTCGATCCAGGTGGCCAGCTTGTGGGTCAACCATTGGCGGTACCGGGACTTAGGCGAGGTGCGGATGCTGCCGCCGTGCAGATAGGAGAAATCCACGGTAAAGCAGGAGTCCAGAGAGCGCCGCCGTTCGGCCACGGTGGCGGTCAGGTCAAGAGAATCCTCCAGGGTATGGCAAAAACAGGTGGGGCAGACCATGGTGCAGTTGCCGCAATTCAGGCAGCGGGCCGCCACCTCCTCCCAGCGGGGATGTTCATAATTGGCGTAGACTAATTCTTTGATCCCGGTGGTATCGAGCTTCCGGCCCATATTCCCGGCCACGGCCGCCACCACCCGGGCCGCGGCGTCAATCTCCGGTTGGCCGGCCATGGTCCGGGGCACCTGCCGGATGATTTCGGCCCCCCGGTCGGTGCCGACCTCGACCACGAAAAAATGCTCGCCGCCCTCAAGCACCTCCGTCAGGGCCAGGTCAAACCCCGTGGCGGCCCGGGGCCCGGTCCCCATGGACACACAGAAACAAACCCCCTTATCCTGGTGGCCGCAGTTCAGCGCCACGATGAAGGCCTGCTCCCGGCGGGCTTTATAGGCGGGATCGACGGGGGCGCCTTTGAGAAACACCCGGTCCTGCACGGCCATGGCGCTAAGTTCGCAGGCCCGGACGCCCAGGAAGGCAAATTGGGGGACCTCTCCGGCCTGGGGGACGACGCTGCCAGCCGCTGCCCTCTCTTTGGGCCTGCCACAGGGTCTGGTGCGGCGGCAGGAGAAACTGCTTCCAGGATTGCTGCCCCACGGCGAAGCCGAACCAGGCCTCATCCGGCCGTTTTTCCAGGCGACAGGTCCCGGCCTCCGGGAAAATGGTCCAGCCGATGGGTAAGTCCGTAACTTTGTCGATTTCCCCATAGATCAGCTGGCCGTCTTCCAGGGTGGGACCCATCACCTGATAACCCCGGGCGGCCAGGGCGTCCAGCAGGTGCTGGAAATCCTTGGCTGCCACCTTCACCCGCGCCCCGACCTGCAGAGATGATACGGTCATAGATTTATCGGCCTCCCTGTCCCGAACGCCCCCAAACCGCCGCTGGCTCCTGGTGGTTCACCTGCCCCTTAATACACTATAGGACCCTTTGAGAATGGCGTCAAGGGACGTCTGCCGGAGGTGTCAAGAGCACAGACAGATGTCCGGTTTTCAGAGCACATGAAGTGCCCGGTTGAGTCTGTCAAACATTGCCATGATCCTGAGGGTGTCTCATGGGAGGATAGGGCAGCGCTGGAGAGCGACCCGAGCGCCCGGGTTTGGCGGATAAACCGCCATCGGCATTTTGACCATGAGCCTGAAATCGCGGCGGGATTGAGGGAAGATGGAGGAGGGAAATAGGAATCTATTTCCCTCCTCCCGGGCCAGTGTTGGAAGGAGGCAGGTGGTTAGTTGGGCAGACGACCGTTAGCAGTGTTCCCAGCGCCAACGGCTCATTGATGCAATTTAGGAGTCGCCAGGGGCGGCAGCTTTTGCATTTCCGGCGCCTCCTTGAGATAAACAATGCCGTAGGCTTTTTCCTCAAAAAGTCTGGGATTGAGTTTTTTCATCACGGCGGCCTCTTCCGGTCCGATCAGGCGCACGCCGCCGTATTGATCGACGATGGCAAACTTCTCCCCCTTGAGGAGACAGTTATTCACCGTCATTTCACCCTTTAAGTTCTGATTGGATACACACACCAGTTTTTCCGCCCAGGCGCTGGAGGCCAGGAGCAGGCAAACGGACAAAGCCGTAAGGCCACAGATGATTTTGCTCCGCATTTTTCCTCTCTCCATAAATTAAAGATTGCTAGATTTTAGTGTAAGCATGCATCGGGACCTGTGCCACCCCGGGCCCACCGCTGGACCCGGTAGCGCCCCTAAAAATTGACCGCGAGATTGACGCCGCCCAGGATATGGTTATGCTGCCCATCCCACGACAGGGCGTTGAGGGTGCCGGTGGACTGGCCCCCCAGGCCATACCAGTATTGGACCTTGGGAGCGATGACCACATATTTGCCCACCGGGATGTTGAGGGCTACGCCCAGGTAACCGGCGTGAAGCGACTGGTAAAACTTGTTCTCCAGATTTCCGGCAGAATCAAACACGGGGAAAGCCGCCTTGTCATTGGAGAATTCAGCGCTCCAACTGGCCATCAGATCCAGATTCATGCCTTCCATCAAGGGGATATCAATGGCCCGGTGGATGTACCACTGGAGAAAGGTGCCGGGGAAGTGATTCACTTCCCGGTAGACGCCAAAGCCAAAATTAAACCAGGGCAGCTTGTAGTCGGCCCCGGCGTAAATTTCTACAGAATTGTAAGCGGAATTCGCCCCGGAGAGGAGGTAAATAATGGTGCCCCCGGTCAAAGTCAGGTTGGTGATGACTTCCCGGCTGTACGAAAAAGTCAGGTCCGTCTCATTCCAATGAGCCTTTTTGTCATTGGGCCGGGTTAAGCTGAACGGATTTTGCTCCGACAGGTCGAAGTTGTTCCAGACGTTGACCGCGATGCCCTTATACGACCCGGTTAAAGACGGCTGCATCACCACACTGTTTTTGCTCAGGGCAATGCCGCGCCAGACGTACTGGCTGAGAATGTCAGTCTGCACATTCCAGGCCGGTTTTTCCGGCTCCTGAGCGGCTTCCGCTTTGGCCTCCACCTTTTTGAGATCTTCGGATTTGGTCTCATCCGCCAGGCTGGCTGGCACCCACCAGATCAGCAGGCTTACCATCAAGCCCATGACCATTACCCACTTACTTTTAACCCCTAATCTCTCCATACCACTTCTCCTTTGTCGGTTATATTAGACTTGTACTCATCCGTATACCCTGTGAAGACGGGGAGAGAGCTCTCCTCCTCCCTCCCCAGGCACTCAGATGGCGTCATCTCCCTTTTCCCCGGTACGGATACGCAACGCGCTCTCCACCGGATAGATGAAAATCTTTCCGTCACCGATTCCACCGGTTTTGGCATTCTCGGCGATGGTTTTTACCAACGGTTCCACATCTGCATCGATGCAGACGATGTTTAGCCGCGCCTTCGGTAAGAGGTCCACTTTGAACTCCCGTCCCCGGAACTGTTCTACCAGACCGGTTTGTCGACCATGGCCCTCGATCCTTTCCACGGATACCCCTGGATGGCCTGCGCTTTCCAACGCATCCAGGACATCCCTTAACTTTTCAACTCGGATTATGGCCCGAATTTCTTTCATAACGTTCTCCTTACCTAGCCAGGCAACTGAAGTGCCCAAGCCTTGGTTCGGTTCAGGGTCTAAAACCGGCTGCTGAAAAAATCAGGATACGCCGGCGTGCCGTGCTCCACCAGATCCAGGCCCTGTATTTCTTCATGGGGATCAACCCGGACCCCGATGACCAGATCCAGCACCTTAAAAAGGATGAGACCACAGCCAAAGGCCCAGATAATCACTACCACGGCCCCGATAAGCTGAGCGATAAACTGGCTGCCACCGGCGCCGCCAAAAAGCAGCCCCTCGACAAAAGGTGGGGTGGTGAGATAGTTGCCGTACGTGCCATCCGAAAATATTCCCACCGCCAGGAGACCCCAGACGCCGTTGAAACCGTGCACCGACACTGCGCCCACCGGGTCATCGATCTTTAAAGCATCCAGCATGTAGACACCGCCGACCACGATGAAGCCGGCCACGATGCCGATAACCACTGCGGCCCAGGAGGAAATCCAGGCGCAGGGGGCGGTGACGGCTACCAGGCCCGCCAGGGCGCCGTTCAAAGCCATACCTAAGTCATATTTTCCGGTCTTTTTCAATACCAGCAGCATGGCCGTCAGGGAAGCGGCGGCAGCGCACATGGTAGTATTGACGGCAATCACCGAAATTCTCAATTGATGGCCCGAGAAGGTGGAACCAGGGTTAAACCCGAACCACCCGAACCACAGGATGAAGGTACCCAGAGCCGCCAGGGAAATGCTGTGGCCTGGAAGAGCCCGGGGGTTGCCGTTTTTGTCGAACTTCCCGTAGCGGGGTCCCAAGACGATGGCCCCGGCAAGACCGACGAAGCCGCCCACCGCGTGGACCACACCGGAACCGGCGAAGTCCAGATGGCCGAGACCGAAGGGCAGTTTGGACAGCCAGCCGCCGCCCCAGACCCAGTGTGCATATACCGGATAAACGAACAGGCAGATCACCACGGAATAGACCAGGTAAGCTTTGAACTTCAGGCGCTCGGCCACGGCCCCGGAGACGATGGTGGCCGCGGTGGCCGCAAAGACCAGCTGCCAGAAGAAAGCTAAATAGGTATCCACATCATAACTGCCGCCAGCCAGGAAGAACTTGGTAGTGCCGATAAATCCATTCCAGTCAGCACCCATAATGATGCCGAAACCCACGGCCCAGAAGGCCAGGGAACCGACCACAAAATCCAGCAAATTCTTGGTCATGAGATTCGTCGTATTTTTGGCCCGGCAGAACCCTGATTCAACGCAGGCAAACCCCGCCTGCATGAACATGACCAGGAAGCCGCAGAGTAAAACCCAGACATAATCCAACGCTTTGCCGGGGTCAGTCTTCAAAGTTGCCGCCCCGGTTGGGTCACCGGCCCAAGCCCCAACCACAGTGATTCCCAGGAATATTGCCAGATAGAGTAAAAAAGAAAGGCGTCTTAACATTTTCTCCTCCAGGTAACTTCGATTCGAGTTCTATGAATGACTCTCATATCCCCCGTTAGGTTATTTAGGCGAGCGCTCTAAGAAAATGTTAAGCAAATGTTATGCCACTTTTAATTCCAATAAATTCAACATATTACAAGAATAGCCCTTTGCCAGTATTACGATAATGTAAGTTTGCTGTATTTTGCTATTCATTTTTGTATTTTTATGAACCTGTGCAGATTTGCCTGCCGCCGGACCGGGACTCGTAAAATGGAGAGGAAAAGGAAGATTGGAGAGAATCATTGGAAATTCGCCCAGAAACAGGTGTTGGCCCTTGCCGCCTTAAGGAGAGCCGGAGGGAGCACACCACTCCCTCCGACCCCCGGAATCCTCGTTAGACGGCCCCGTCGCCGGTTTCCCCGGTGCGGATCCGCAGGACTTCTCCCACCGGATAGACAAAGATCTTGCCGTCACCGATCCGCCCGGTGCGGGCCTTGTCGACAATGGTGTCAATGATGGCCTGCACCTTGTCGTCCGCGGCCACGATCTCGATTTTCACCTTGGGCAGGAAATCCACCTGGTATTGCATGCCCCGGTAAACCTCCCGGATACCCTTTTGCCGTCCAAACCCCTTGACTTCGGTTACCGTCATGCCTTCCACACTGATGGCGTGGAGGGCCTCCTTTACCGGTTCCAGCTTGAAGGGCTGGATAATTGCCTCGATCTTTTTCATGTTTTGCCTCCCGAATTACAGACTGTAACCGGTTTCCTGATGCTCCGTGAGATCCAAACCGGCGATTTCGTCCTCTGGTGATACCCTGAGGCCCATGGTCGCGTCAATGACTTTAAAGAGAATATAGCTGATGACAAAGGAATAGACCAGGGTTACGCCCACGGCCAGCACCTGGGTGACGAATTGACCCGGATTGCCGAAGAATAAACCGTCAGCGCCGGCCGGATTTACCAGCTTGGAGGCGAACAACCCGGTGCATAAGGCCCCGACAATCCCCCCGACACAGTGAACTCCCACCACGTCCAGGGAGTCATCATAGCCCAGTTTCGGTTTGGCCAGCACGGCCACGTAACAGATAACCCCGGCGATCAGGCCGATGATGATGGCGGACATGGGACCGACAAAGCCCGCCGCGGGAGTGATGGCCACCAGTCCGGCCACGGCTCCGGAAGCCGCACCCAGGGTGGTGGGTTTGCCCCGGAAGATCCATTCCACGCCCACCCAGGACAGGGTGGCGGCGGCGGTGGCCATGTGCGTGGCCGTAAAAGCTGAACTGGCCAAGCCCCCGGCGGCCAGGGCGCTGCCGGCGTTGAACCCGAACCAGCCGAACCACAGAAGCCCCGCCCCCAGGATGGTCATGGGCAGGTTGTGGGGAATAAATGTGGCATGGTTGCCATACCCCTGGCGCTTGCCCACGACCAGGGCGGCGGCCAGGGCGGCGATGCCGGCGTTGATGTGGACGACGGTGCCCCCGGCAAAATCCAGGGCCCCCAGGTTCTTCAACCAGCCGCCGTCCCCCCAGACCCAGTGGGCCACCGGGCAGTAAACGATGGTGAACCAGAGGACCATGAACACCAGAAAAGCGCTGAACTTCATGCGCTCGGCAAAGGCCCCGGTGATCAAAGCCGGGGTGATGACCGCGAACATGGCCTGGTAGATCATAAAGGTCTGATGGGGAATGGTTTCGGAATAGGTCTTAAAGGGCTCCAACCCCACGCCGGCCAAACCGGCCCAATCCAGATTGCCGATGAAATGCCCGATATCCGGGCCAAAGGCCAGGCTGTACCCGTAAAAAGCCCAGAGCACGCTGATGACCCCCAGGAGGATAAAGTTCTCCATGATGGTCGCCAGGACGTTTTTGGACCGCACCATTCCTCCATAAAACAAAGCCAGCCCCGGGGTCATGAGCATGACCAGGGCTGCGGATACTAACATAAAGGCAGTATCTCCGGAATTCATAATGCCAGATCTCCTCGCACGGGAATTTATAACTCTGTAGGGTAAGCAAGTCCCATGCCACCGTAATTTCGTGGAAATCAAGCAAGTTACCTGAAGAGGGTTCTTCCTTTGTGTACATTTAAGTAATATTGATGGCTTTTTCTCTACATTTTTGGTAGTTTGTACCGCAATTATAGGCAGAATTATTACAGCCGGTGACAATTATGTCGGCTGTCTCGATGACAATTATGTTGACAATCAGCCGCGCCTGCCAAGTCCCCTCCCCCTCCGGGGTCCCCGGTTCAGGCCCCCATTCCGGCCCCGGTCTCCACCTCGGTTCCGGCGCCTTGACAAAATTGTCCGGGGCTCCCGGGGGTGCCGGTCCCCAGACCTGCGGACGCGGTCCCGGGGGGCTGGCGATGGGTGTGATACCAGGTTGAGACCTCTGCGCAAGTCTCATGGAGGATAGCCGCCCTCGGCTGTCCATACCCTCATGAGGCGCAGGCGAGGGCGCCAACGCTATATTTTGACGCGGAAGGAGAGCGCCAGAGACTTTCGCAGCGGTCTCATGTTGCACTCATACACGTAATGTATTTTTTGTAGGGGCGGACCTATGTGTCCGCCCTCCGATGGGCGCATATGCAGATGCCACTCTACAAGCCGGGAAATTTTCTTACTTCTTGGAACGCAAATTGGCGTAGAAGGGAGGGAAGTCAAAGGCATGAGGGCGTCAAGGTTGCCTGGCAAGACCGGGAGCAGTACCGGCCCGTCGCCGGGCGTCAGCGCCTCTTACCTGGTGCCGATATAGAGGTCGTCCTCGGCAATCAGGCCGTAGCGGGAGATGAGTTCCGGCCCCAGGGTCTTGACATAGGGATCCACGGTCACGGTGAAACCCGCCGCGGCCAGCCGGTCTCGATAGTCCCGGCCATAGATCCTGACGTGGTCCCTTTGGCCGAAGACCCGGGCCCGGTCCGCCGGTGTGACCACCGTGGCGTCTTCAAAGGTCATCTCCCGGCTATAGTCCAGGGGGGATTGCAGGAAGGCCAGCCCGCCCGGCTTCAGGACCCGCCTTAATTCCCGCAGCGCCGCCAGATCATCCCCGATGTGTTCCAGGACGTGGCAACAGATGATTACCTCAAAGAGACCGGCCTTAAAGGGAGTATGCACCAGGTCCAGTTCCACCTGGATAAAGGAGGCGTCCAACCCGGCGGTGACGTAGGTGAGGTGGGAGTGAGACCGGAAGGCCTGGTAGAGGCAATATTCCGGCGCCAGGTGCAGAAGCCGGAGCGGCTGCGTGAAAATCCCGGTTCGGTGGCGCAGGTAGAGCCAGAGCAACCGGTGCCGCTCCAATGACTGGCACCGGGGGCACATGAGGTTGTGGTAGGTCGGATCGACCACAAAGGTTTTGAACCGGCGGAAGCGGCCCCCGCACAGGGGACAGGTGACCCGGGAACCCCAGTACCACGGGGCCAGGGCCCGGTAGCCCAGCCTGCGGATGACCTCCCGGGTTGCTTTGGGAAGAACCGCCCGGGCCGCGCTTTTCAGGAGAGGGGAGAACAGGGGCGGCACTATTCCTTCATCGGCCGGTTCCTGAAAAATCGTTAATCTCCGGGCCCCGGGGCCGGGGTGAGCTTAAGACGCCGGCCCCTGCGGCCTTTTCTTTATAGCGCAAGCCAAGGTTTTTTGGTTAGAGCCTGTTGCAAAACCCGTCTTACGCTGCCAAGATTTTCTCTCAACCGATGGAGGGATGGAAATGGGAGTTTTAGGTCCCCCTTGTTTAAAGGGGGATTTAGGGGGATTATCAGGCGCTTATTAAATCCCCCCTGCCCCCCTTGAGAAAAAGGGGGTGATTCTTTCCCAATTTAAGCTCCTCTGGTTGAGGCAACATGACGCTTAAAATCGGTTTTGAAATGACTTCTAAAGCCCCTGCTCTAAAAACCAAAATCCTCCTGACTCCCCCTTTTGGCAAAGGGGGGAACGATAGCGAGTTGAAACCCCTGGGCAAAGCCATTTTGTCATCCTGAGTGGAGCGCAGGATCTCGTATTTTCTTGTAGTTATGAGATTCTTCGGTCGCTCCACTCCCTCGGAATGACAGGTCAGGGGACTTGAGCAGAGGTCTCAAATTGCCTTGAAGTTCCCCCTTGGCAAAAGGGGGATTTTTAAAGCAGCCAGGTAAATGAATTTATGGCACAGGCTACAGGTTACTGTTCTTCCAGGGCCTGCCAGGCCAGGCGGGCGGCCCCCACCAGGCCGGCGTCGTCTCCCAGTTGCGCCGGAACGACGCTCACCGCCTCCGGGGGAAACAGGGTGAGGCGCCGGTGCAGTTCCTCATGCAGGGGAGATTGAAACACCTCCCAGGCCCGGGCAAAGCGGCCCCCGATGACCACCCGGGAGAGTCCCAGGAGGTGGACCACCCCGGCAATGGCCTGTCCCAGGCTGCGCCCGACCCGGTCAAAGGCCCGCTGGGCCAGGGGGTCCCCCTGGCCGGCCGCCACCACCAGGGTTTGCCCCCCAATGGCGTCGGGGTCGGCCTCATAGAGTTCCCGCAGCCAGGAAGCAGCGCCCTGGGCCAGTTGTTCCTTGACCCAGGCCACGGTCCAGGAACCCGAGGCCATGGTTTCCAGGCAGCCCCGGTTGCCGCAGTGGCATTTGGTGCCCTCGGGGTCCACGGTCAGGTGACCGATTTCCCCGCTCGTGCCTTGGGTGCCGGCCCACAAACGGCCGTTGAGGATCAGCCCGCCGCCCACCCCGGTGCCCAGGGTGATCCCCAGCATCTGGTCATGGCCCCTGCCGGCCCCCAGCCAGTGCTCCCCCAGGGCAAAGAGGTTGGCGTCGTTTTCCAGGGACAGGGGCAAGTTCACCTGGAGGGCCAGACGGTCAAGCAGGCGGCAGTCATTCAAGGCCGGGATGTTAGGGGAAAAGACCACCCGGCCCTCCCCCGGCAGGACCCGCCCGGGGACCCCGAGGCCGGCGCTTTTAATCTCCCACCCCTTATCCCGGGCGATTTCGCCGGCCTTGGTGAGCTCAGCCGCCAGGGCCGCCACCAGGGCCGCCTGATCGGGTGTTTTGGCCGTGGCCCAATCCCACCGGGACAGAATCTTGCCTGCGGAACTCACCAAAGCCAGGCGGACATTGGTCCCCCCCAGGTCAATGCCCACCACCGCCGAGTCTGTCATCTTGCGCCCCCTCTAGCTGAATTTCGTTCCATCTCTGGCATAATCTCCGCCAGTTCGGCCGGCGGAATCGCCCCGGCCCGGACCAGGCGGGGCGGGGAGCCGGTTACGTCCACGATGGTGGACGGCAACCCCCCGGGACAGGGGCCCGCGTCCAGGATCAGGCCCAGGTCATGGCCGAACTCCCGGCCGACTTCTTCCGCCCGGACGCAAGGCTGGTAACCGGCGCGATTGGCGCTGGTGCCGGTGATGGGGTGCCCCAGTTCGGTGATCAGGCGGCAGGTGAGACTCTGGCGGGGCTGGCGCACCCCGATGGTCCCGGTGCCCCCGGTGAGCTGCCGGGGCAGATGAGGCAGGCTCGGAAAAATGATGGTCAGGGGGCCGGGCCAGAATTTTTCCATAAGCCGCCGGGCCAAACCCGGGACCTCCCGAGCCACCTGATTGAGCATGGCTGGGCCATTTACCATCACCAGCACCGGTTTTTCCGGGCTCCGGTCCTTGAGGGCAAAGAGGCGGACCAGGGCCTCCGCCTGAAACGGGTTGACCGCCAGGGCGAAAAAAGTTTCCGTGGGCACCGCCATGACGCCGTGGCGCCCAAGGACCGTCCGGGCCTCGTCCCAGAAAGCCCCGGCGGTCTCCTCCCGCCATGTCCAGATGCGCCCCATACGCCGCATGATACCCTCAGGATTTGCCCCTGGCAAGGATTGAGTCTCAGTTTGGGCCGGTTGAAACCAATCGAATGGCCAACCGATCATGCAGTAGCCGGCTGTTTCCTGCGGCTGCACCGGCGGGACGCCTGGCCACCGGGAAAATGCTTTTTGCCTTTCAGCTGCTCCTCTTATATAGTGGGTCATAATTTTGCTCCGTTGCAGGCAGTCCCCCATGGGCCTGAGGCCCAGGCGTAAAACCTGAAAAGTCAGGTAGGGTGGGCGTCCTCGCCCGCCACTCAACGGGAGCGGTGGTGCGTAGGACGCACCCTGTGAAAAACTGTTCCACAGAAAACGGAAAACGGAAAACTTTTCGACGCAGAGAGGGCAGTGCCTCCGGCCGGCGGGCGGCGCCAGCTTTTTCCCTCTCTCTGGCTGAATAAAGAGCCATAACTGCGGTTGGACCCCGCGACCTGACAGCGCCAAACATGGGTATATTCAGAAGAACCATCTCGATCCGGTGGAGTCTGCTACGCAGCTTCGTGGTCCTCATCCTGTTGAGTTCCCTGACGGTGCTCATGCTCATGACTTTCCGGGCCCGCCAGACTGAACGGGAGTTGTCCGAGAAACTCATCAAGAGAGGGACACTCCAGGCCACGGAGGAACTGAACCGGTTTTTTCAACCGGTGAATATCAATACCCTGGTCGCGGCACGCTGGGGACTGGCAGGCAAGCTCAATCTGGCTGAGGTCGTGGCCGGGCCGGCCGGGAAGCTCACCGCCAGGCAACTTGCCGCGGTCACCAGGCTCAACACGCTCCTCGTGCCCCTCCTGGTGCTCTTCCCCGAAACGTCTTCCCTCCAGGTGGCCAACGCCCGGGGCGACGGTTTTCTCATCATCCGCCTTGGACACGGCCGCATCCGCAACCGGGTGGTTTCCCGGGAGGGTTGGGGGACCCGGACCCTGTGGTTCGACCTCGACCAGGAGGGCAGGGTACGGTCTCCGGAATGGCGGGAGGTGGATTACGAACCGAGGACCCGGGCCTGGTACGTTGGACTGAAAGACTTGCCGGACGAAGAGGTTTTCTGGACCGAGCCGTATCTGTTCTTTACCACGAAAGATCTCGGCATCACCGCCTCGGTAAAATGGCATGAACGGGGGATGGAATATGTGTTTGCCGTGGACATTCTGTTGACGGCGATCACCGACTTTACCCGGCGGGACACCACCCAGCTCAGCAGCCACTCCCAGACCGCGGTGTATACCCAGGACTGGCGCGTGGTGGGACTGCCCCGCTATAAAAAGTTTCGGGATCAGGCGTCGATTCGCCGGGCCTTGCTGCTCCCCATCGATAAGATTCAGATTCCGGAATTGCAGGCCGCGGTAAGCATGGCCGAACACCGGAAAGCGATTGGCCAAGCGCTCAATGGGTCGGGCCAGGCCATCTTCAGTTACGAGTCCCAGGGAGAAAGCTGGTGGGCCGGGGTGACTTCCTATCCCCTGGGGAAGAGGCGCCAGCTCCGGATCGGCATCCTGGTGCCCAACGACGATCTCCTGGAGGGTGTCACCCAACTCCGCCTGCACATTCTGGTGGCGACCCTGATAACTCTCCTGGCGGCTTTGGCCTATTCCATTCTCCTGGCCCGGTCCTACAGCCGGCCCCTGGAGGCCCTGGCCGCCCAAAGCCGGCGGATTCGCGATCTCGATTTCCATACCGATGCGAAGATTGAGGCGAACCTGCGTCGAATTCAAGCAACTCGAGGAAGCCCAGGCCCAGTCGCTGGCGGCGCTGCAGTCCTTCTCCCGATACGTGCCCCTGGAAATTGTCAAGGAACTGATGGCGAAAGGTGAGGTGGCCCGGATCGGCGGACACACCGAGACCCTGACCGTTCTCTTCACCGACATTGCCGGCTTCACCAACATCGCGGAAAGCATGTCTCCCGAGGCCTTGACCACTCACCTGGGCGTGTACTTCCAGGCCATGATCGACGCCCTCCACCACCACGAAGCTACGGTGGACAAGATTGTCGGCGACGCCATCGTCGCCTTCTGGGGGGCGCCGACGCCGATGCCGGACCAGACGGACCGGGCCCTTAAAGCCGTGCTGGAGTGCCGGGACACCCTGAAAGGCCTGAACCAAACCTGGCGAACCCGGGGCCTGCCGGAACTCCCGACCCGCTTCGGCTTAGCCACCGGACCGGTGGTGGTGGGCAATATGGGGGCCCCAACCCGGCTGGCCTACACGGTATTGGGGGACACGGTGAATCTGGCCAGCCGCCTGGAAGGCCTGAACAAGCTTTACGGCACCAACATCTTAGCGGATTTCGCCACCCAGCAGGCCTGCCCGGACGACTACGTCTGGCGCCACCTGGACCGGATCATCGTCGTCGGCAAGACCCAGGCCACCGACATTTTTGAAGTGCTGGGTAAAACCGGGGAAGTGCCACCGGAAAAGCTGGCGGCGGCCCGGCGGTATGAAACGGCGTGGGACCGGTACCGGTCGGGTGATTTCCCCCAGGCCCTCGAGGCCCTGGCGGACTTCGAGGCCGAGTTCGGTCCGGATGCGGCGGTGGAGCGCCTGCGGCAAACCTGCCAGGCCTACCTGCAGGACCCGCCGGCCCCGGACTGGGACGGAATTTCCAAAATGATGACCAAATGAGGCGGCGTCAGAGGCAGGGTGTCGGACCCGCCGGGAGGCAGGCCATGGCAAAGATCCGGATACCGAGAATAACCTGGCTGTTGTTAACTGTTTTGCTGCTGTCACAATCAGCTCTCCTGGCCGCAGAAGCCACCATCACGGTCACCAAGGCCCAGGAAGGCCGGGAGATAGCCCTCAAGGTGGGGAATATCCTCCAGATCGAACTGCCCGGGAGAGGCGGCACCGGCTACAGTTGGTTGGCGGAGGCGACCGGCGCTCCATACCTCAAACTCCTGGACCAGGCCACCCGGCAGCTGAAAGCAGGCCTGCCGGGAGGACCGGTGATGCAAATCTGGCGCTTTAAGGCCGAAAAGCCCGGGGTAACCGAGATCAGCCTGGCTTACTACCGGCCGTGGGAAGGGGTTAAGACGGCTAAAGACCACTTCCGCATCAAACTCTGCATTGAGTAAAATCACTGCGGTGACCGGGAGGCCCGGAGCGGGGCAGATTGCGGCTCCGGGCTCAGCCCGCGCGCTCTCCCCAGGCCGATCAACCAGGGGAAAATTTGCCCGGTGCCCTCCGGCGGGATCATGATTAAACCTCCGCCTACGCGCCTGGGGCTCGCCTGACGCCTGCCTGAGAAATTTTCACTCCACCTCACAGCTTATCTCTCTCCCACCCTCCGGAGGGCCCGGTTTTCCCTAATCCGTGCCGGGGGATTTCTGCCAATCTTCATAAGGCCGGATGGGCTTGGGAGGGAGGCCCGACATCTCCCGCTCCTGATTCTGGCTCTGCATATATTTCTGGTAAATTTCGTAAACCTGGCGATTCTCCGCCTGGGTAGCCCGGTTCTGGCTGGGGGTCTCAGCCAGGGCACAGCCGATCGTGGCAGAGAGAACACCGATGAGAAGAATCATTTTCAGCTTTATGAACATGACGCAGGGCTCCCTATCTCTTTCCGGCAATTTTACCAGGCGCATCATACCAGAATGAGAGGAAATTTTGTAGGAAGTTTCGCTCCGGACCGGGACGCGGCGTAGGATAACCTATTTATTTTTCATCCGATCGTGTTATTATGCGTTTTTTGAGAACGGCTGCCCTGGGGAAGAGGCTGGTTGGCGAGGTTTAACCCGGGCGCGTCAATCCTGATGCGGCTTGGGCCCCGGGGCGCCCGCTTTACGGATTGAGGCCCTCAAAGGCTGCCGTCAGGGAAAGAGCGGTCCTGTGGTCTTAAATAGGGGATTTTCCTTCGAGCCCAAGGGGGCTCTGGTGCACATTGGAAAATGAGGAAATTGTTCCCACCATGCTTAAGACCTACTTCCAGCAATCGAATCTCAATGTGGCTTTAAAGATAGCAGAGCTTAAAAAGACCGAGCGCTTGAGCGTTAAGCAACTGCAAAATCTTCAAGCCAGGCGGCTGAAGAAGCTTTTAAGGCATGTCTTGCAATACTCAAGATTTTATCAATGGTATTATAGAAAACATGGCATCGGGCTTAAAGATAGTGAAAATATTTCTGTGACAGACCTGCCACCGATCAACAAAGCATTAATGATGGATCATTATGATGATTTGGTCTGTGATCGATTCTTAAAAAGAAAAGATTTGGAAGAATTCCTGAGCCGCTCTCAAGAACCGAGGGAAAAATACCGGGACAGGTATACGGTGATCCACACCTCGGGTTCTTCCGGGACCATCAGCCTGTTCGTTTACGGCCCCGAAGATTGGGCGGTGATCAAGGCCCTGGTCGTGGCCAGGGTATTGAAACCCCCGCCCCATTTTCTCAGAAGGCTAAAGTTATCTTTTATCGGGGCGACCGACGGCCATTATGCCGCGATCAGCCTGTCCTCGGAGGCGCCGCGGTTTTTGGCTCGTTTTCTGCCTCTGCCGGTGAACAGCCCCCTGGAAACCATTGACCAGAAGAGTAATGCTTTTCACCCGGATGTGGTGAGCGGTTACTCTTCGGGGGTGCATCTTTTGGCCCAGGAGCAGCTCAAAGGGCATATCACGATCCGGCCGGAACGGATCATTTGCACCTCTGACCCGTTAACCCATGAAATGCGGGAGGAGATCACCCAGGCCTTTGCCCGAGAACCGGTGAATCTTTACGCCGCGTCGGAATCGCTGTGCATGGCGGCGCAGTGCGAACGGCAGGAGAATCTCCACTTGTTTACGGACTGGCATATCTTTGAAGCGGTGGATCATCAGGCGCGGCCGGTGGCGGCCGGGGTTCCCGGCAATCTTCTCCTGACCAATTTATATAATTACACCCAACCGTTGATTCGCTATCAGATGAACGACGAGATAGTCATGAACGAGGAGCCCTGCGGCTGTAGCTTGCCTTTCCCCACGATTCGCAATCTGGCCGGCCGGCAGGAAGAGTTTTTATGGTACGATACGGCCGATGGCAAACGCGACTATATCCACCCCATCGTGTTGGTGGAGTTATTTGTGGCGGGCCTGATAAAATTTCAAGTAATCCAGACCCGCCGAGATGAAATGCTCATGAAAGTAATGGTGGATGGGAATCAAGCCGCCGTATTAGCGGCAATTCGCCAGCGGATGCAGGAAATTTTCTCCGGCAAGAAACTTGAAAAAACCGTGAAGCTCAAGCTCGAGGTGGTCCAGGATATCCCCAATGACCCGAGAACCGGCAAATTCAAGCTCATTATCCCGCTCAAGGATTAACCATCCCTCCTCTAACCAAGGCGTCGCGACCCTCAGCCTGACAAGTCAGGGCCAGGCTGGTTGTGCAGTTGCGCGGCGGGTGCGACGGTTGAGCCGGGTAATTCCAAAGGGAACATCAAACCTGCCGTAGTGAACTGACGAAAAATCAGAGGCGAGAATTTGATACCCCCAGGCTTCGGCCTGCGCCTGGACAGGTGAGACGCCTGTGCCGCCAAGGCAATGGAGACTCCCCAGTCTTTCCATGTGCATGCCCTTCCTGGGCATCAAATTGAGACTCTGCTCAACAAGGTCAATACATGGTTGATGTGGAGCCGGCAGGTTTTGGATTCAACCGGCTTTGAGATCATTTCGGGATCTGGTTAAACCAAGACATTATTTTGCGGAGCGGCCGCGTGATCCGCCAACTATGCGAGTTAAGGAGGCTCTCCTTCTCACCTTCCAAAAGGGTTATGCGGTCATACAATTTCTGCCTCCCATTTTCCAAACAAATTGTCCGATCATGGAGACATGGTTGACCTTTAGCCCAAGGGGACAGCCACTGCAAGTAAGCAGCCGCAGCTTTTTCCTCTGCCGACCATTCCGGGGTCAAGAGGGAATATTCTTGAATCACTTCCCGGTAAATCATCAGCAGTCGATCAATTGTATCTTCCCGATTGGCACGCAGACGAATCCGCCTCGAAACCTCTTGGGCGTCATCGGGATCGTATTGTTTTATCTCCTCGAGGATAGCCTCAAGGCTAATGGGGCGTGTTAAGGTGGCCAAGGCAAAATTTAATTCCCGAAACGCAGGGAAATTGGTGGTGGTGACCAGGTTGCCCAAACCCGCAACGTCACAAGTAATAACCGCAGCGCCAACGGCCAGGGCCTCTATGGCGGATCGACCTATGGCAAAGACCAAGTCGTATTGCGGTAAGATTTCCTCGGGGTGAGGGTGGGATTTGCCGGCATTCGCACCAAGGGCAGCGCAATCCAGGCCGGCTCGATGACAGGCCTGGCGTACAATTCCCAAATAATTAGTTTCCGAGGCATAATTACTGAAAACTAAGGCCTTAGCCGGCCGCGGTGGGAGTGGCGGCCTGGGGCGAAAGCGTTGCAGATCGGCAAAATTCAGCAGAACTTTTACGCGATCAGGTGAGATACCGTAATCAAGAAGTTGCCCCCGACAAGGGTTACTGACGGCGATATAGCGTAAAATGCGCGGAAATTTCACCGGGATCTCTTCCCAGGGCTCGACGCCATGGCAATACGCAATCGCCGGAATTTTCGGGAAGTGAAGGAGAGCGGTCATGGTTTCAAGGTGATGATGCCCATGAATCACATCCGGGACGCAGGATAAGGCCGCCAAATCATTAACAACTTCTAGGCCCGCGTCTCTGATGTCCTGGGCCACCTCTCCCAAGACGGTGCTGTAGGCGACGGGATGGTGCCCACGTTTCTTCAGGGCCAAGACGACGTCTCGGACGTAGAGCTCTGAGCCGGCTCGCCCGGCCAAAGTATTATTCGTCAACAAGACGCATAAGGAATCCATCCCTCCTCCAATGCCTTTAAGCCCGGATCAAGCGGAAACCTCGGCTATCTCAGATCATCAACGGTTTGAGGAATGATGTTGACTGGGCAGAAAACCCATTAACCCTGCAGTTATCGAAGCCAAATCGTCTTATCGACGACATGATAGCACAAATTCCACGAATAAAATAACTTTATCCAATTCTTTCCCGGTAGCGCGCCCCCCACCGGCTCACACGTGGTTCCGCAGTTGCAGTTCCACGGGATGGGGATGGAGGTAGAACTGTTCCCTCAGGTAAGGCTGGTGATATTTCCGGACATAGTGATTGATCAAGGTGATGGGCACCACCAGGGGGACGTAGCCCTGGTGGTAATGGTCGATGACTTCCAGCAATTCCTGTTTTTCGTCGGGGGTCAGGTCTTTTTTGAAATACCCCATCAGGTGCTGCAGGACATTGGTGTTTTTCTTGGGGGTGGTTTTCAGGCGCAAGGCCTCCATGAGCCGGGACTGATAAAGCTCATAGAGTTCCCCGGCCGGAATCTCCTGGGCCCGGGCCACCAGGCGCCCCAGCTCCCGGTAATGCGTGGTGCTGTGGGCCAGGATGAGGAGCTTGTGCCGGGTGTGGAAGGCCACCAGGTCGCCGAGCTTGGGTGTGGCCGCCAGGAGGTCCCGCCAGCGCCGAAACACGAAGAGGCGCTCGATGAAGTTTTCCCGGAGGACGGGATCATGGAGCCGCCCCTCCTCCTCCACCGGCAGGAGGGGGAAGTGCTCCATAAAGATGCGGGCGAACATCCCCACCCCCCGGGTCACCGGCGATCCCTGGCCGGCCTCGGGGTAGACCCTGACCCGCTCCATGCCGCTGCTGGGGGATTTGCTCTTAAAAATAAAGCCGCACAGGTCTTCTGACGCCAGTTCCTCCACCCGTTTCCGGGCCCAGGCGATCATGCGGTCCGTGAGATCGACCTTGGTGCGGACGGTCATCAGGCGGGGGGCTTCCGGGTCGCCCACCAGGCGCATGGCTTCCCGGGGCACCCCCAGGCCGCACTCCGCTTCGGGACACACGGGCACGAATTCCACGTAGTGCCCCAGGGTGTCGGTGATAAAGTGATCCCACTGATGGCCGCCGTCAAACCGGACCGGCTCACCCAGCAAGCAGGCGCTGATTCCCAGCCGAATCTTTTCCATGAGCCTTATCCTCCTGCCATGCCTTAATCGGCGCAACCAAGGCATACCGATAATTCTGCTCCCGGGTCCGGCCCGCCGTGGCCCCTCCATCGCCAGGGCAACGTATTTTCGGTTCGCTTTATTATACAGAAAATAGGCAGAAAACTGCAGGCACCGGCGGTCTCATGACGGTCCCGGAGGGAGGGGGGAACCAGGGAGTGCACTCCCCAGGCCGCGGCAGCCGGTGGCCGACCGGTTGCCCCGGCACCCTCCAGGAAAAAAATTACGCCCAGAGAAATCCAGTTGTGCAAAATCAATCTCGATCATGATAGAATATGATAGTTTGTGAAATTTTTCTCTTGACTCTGGTGGTAAAATGGGCAAAAGTCGTGATGCCGCCCGGTTGGGGCCAGTGAGGCAAGCATGGCTCAGGAAAACTCCGGCCACGTGAGCGTCAGAACCCTTGCTGGCCGCCTGGATCAAATGGACCATGGATTTTTGGGAAACCATGGCCCAGATGGGTCCCGGTCTGAACGGGCCGGCGCCAGGCTGCGGGGGACCGCCGTCATCGGCTGATCCCTGGCTGGCATCCTTGAACTTATGGCAGGCCTTTTTCTCCCTGCTGACGGAACCGGGAACGGTGACCGCAGTTTTTCAAGGTATCCAGGCCCCCTCGAAGATTATTTTGCGGATGGCCCAGGCAGGGTGGGGAGGCTATTTCTATCTCCACCAGCAGTGGCTGGAGGGCTGGCAGGGGGGTGGATCTCCTGCCGGGGAAAATGGTTATGAAACCCTGGATCAGGATATTTTCAAGGCCTGCAATGAAATTTTTGAGCAAGACTTTCACCGGATATTGAACCTGCCGCACCTGTTTCTGGCCGGTCTCCCCCAGGAGAGGGTCAACCGGGCCACGGAAAAATTCAATGAATTTCAGGCCGCCATGGCCGAATTCATCTATTTGCTCTATCTGCCGGTGAAAAAATCCCTGCGGGCCATGCGGGGCGTGGGGGGGGCATGGCAGGCAGGAAAATCCCCCGGAAGATTTCAAGGAGTACTATAAAGGGTGGCTGAAGATCCTGGAGGGGCATTACATGACCCTCTTCCAGTCGGCGGAGTATATCCGGACCCTGACCCATACCCTCCACGCCCTGGAAGATTTCACCCGGCCAAACAGGAATTGCTGTCCGAAGCCATGGCAGCCCTGGGTCTCCCCACTCGCCGGGGAAATGGATGAGTTGTACCGGGAGATATACCTGTTGAAGAAAAGTATGAAAGGGCTGGCCCAAAAAAGTCGGCCGGACCGGACTCTCGCCCAGGAAGAAGGTTGATGGATCGAGGCAAAATCCCGGTTGACCTGATCATGGCCAAGCTGGAGGCGGACGCGAAAGCGGCCAGGCACCGCCTGGAAAGAGCCAGGGATATTTTCCACGGCCCTCTGGCCACGGATATCGGCGCCACGCCCTATGACCTGGTCTATCAGGAAGACCGGGTCAGGCTCAAATATTACCGGCCGGAGGCGGCCCGCCTCAAAACCCCGCTGCTGCTGATGCACGGCCTCTTTAACCGGGAAACCTTGCTGGACCTCCAACCGGACCGGAGTATCGTGCACCATCTCCTCAAGGAAGGGGTGGAGGTCTATCTCATTGACTGGGGCTCCCCGACCCGCAGAGATCAGTTTCTCACCCTGGATGACCATATCAACGGCTATCTGGATGATATGGTGGAATTTGATCCGCCGCCGGCACGGGGTTCCCCAGGTGAATCTCATGGGGGTGTGCCTGGGGGGGACCTTCGCGGTCATCTATGCGGCGCTCCACCCGGAAAAGATCAGGAACCTGATCACCACCGCGGCTCCCACCCACTTTAATACTCCCAAGGGCCTGTTGCACATCTGGCTGCAGGAGATTGACGTCGACCGCCTGGTGAATGCCTTTGGCAACCTGCCCGGCAACCTGGTGAACGCGGCCTTCCTGCTCCTCAACCCGCCCCGGCTCCTTTTGGATAAGTATTTGGGTTTTATGGAAAATATGGACAACAAAGATTTTGTGGAAAACTTTATCCGCATGGAGAAATGGATCTTCGACAGCCCGGACGTGCCGGGGGGAACCATCCGGCAGGTGATCAAGGACTTGTACCAGGAGAACCTCCTGGTGCAGGGCAAGATGAGGTTGGGGGGGCGCCGGGTGGATCTCGGGCGGGTCAGCATGCCCCTGCTGAACATCTATGGCCAGTACGACCACCTGGTGCCCCCGGAGGCGTGCGAAGTCCTGACGACCAAGGTCGGGAGCCCGGATACCGAAAATGTCTGTCTGGATACGGGCCATGTCGGCATCTATGTCAGTTCCCGATTCCAGAAAGAGACGGTCCCCAAGATTGCTGACTGGCTGCTGGCCAGGGACGGCTGATTCCCTCAAGGGAAGCCCGAAACGAAACTGCGTCGCCTGGCGGCGCCGGAAACGAGTCATCCAATGTCCGTGAGAATCGATTATTTCGAGAAATTATCTGAGCTGTGCCAGGCCTTTGGCACAGGCCCTGCAACCGCCGGGAGCTCCTGGAGATGATCTTCGCGAGCGCCATGGAGATCCTGGAGGCCAAGGCCGCCTGCCTGTACCTGATGGAGCTGGGCAAACCGGAGCTGATGCCGGTGGCTCAGAAAGGCCTGTCGGAGACCTATTTCCGTTCTAAAAAGTCCCTGCTGGTTCAGAAGATCGTGCCCCTGGTGCTGAAGAAAGGCTTCTTTTACTGCCGGGACGCGGCGGCTGACCCCAAGCTGGCGTATCCCGACGCCAAGAAGGCCGAGGGCATCGCCTCCATCCTGGCGGTGCCGGTGATGGTCAAAGGCAAAAACATCGGGGTATTTTGCCTGTTTACGGCCACCCCCCGGGATTTCACCCCGGATGAAAAGAAATTCCTCTCCGTATTGGCGCAGCAGGGCGGCGGGGTCATGGAGCATGCCCGCCTCATCGACCACCTGCACCGGGAGACCCAGCTCTTCTTCGACCTGGCCGTCAACCTGAGCAGCAGCCTGGAAGTGAAAGGGATCTTGCACGCCATGACCGCGGACCTGACCAAGTCCCTGGCGGGAGTCAAGGGGGCCAGCATCCGCCTCCTGGATAAGACCGAGGAGACCCTGGAGTTGGTGGCATCGGTGGGCTTGAGTAAAAAGTATCTGCAGAAGGGGCCGGTGTCGGCCCAGAAAAGCATCGCCCAGGCCTTGAAGAACGGCAAACCGGTGATCATTTTGGACGCCGCCACCGACCGCCGGGTGCAATACCGCGCCATGAATAAAGCCGAGGGGATTGTCACCATCCTGGCGGTGCCCATCAAGACCAAGGAGAGGGTGATCGGCGTGCTGCGGCTTTACAGCAAGGCGGTGCGGCATTTCACCGCCGAGGAGATCAAGCTGGTCACCGCCCTGGCCTATCTGGGGGGCCTGGCCATCCAGAATGCCTCCTTGTATCTCATGTGTCAGACGGAGATGAAGGACCTGCAAGAGGAGTTGTGGAGCCACCGCTCCTGGTTTTAGGAGATCAGCGGGCAGTGGGCAGAAAAAACCGCCGGGCAAAATTGCTGTTCCCGAGGACAGCCTATTGAGACCGCTTGACTTCCACAGGCTGACCCACAGGCGGATGATATTACCTGGATTAATCGACTTTCTCGCTGAAATAGTAGAGTATCTTGTGCTTGCCCTCCAGTTCTTTCGCGGAGGGCTTTTTCATCCTTGACCTCTTTGGCCCGGATATAGACGCGCTTGAAGCCTTCCGGGGCTCCTTCATAGCGCGTCATGATACTGGCGATACGCCCGCCGTGTTCCCGGATCACGTCAGTGACCTGCTTGATGTATCCCGGCTGATCCGGCAATTCCAAGCCCATGGCCAGGGGCCCCTGATAAATTCCCGAGATGGAGACAAAGGCCCGGAAGACGTCGCCCTTGGTGAGAATACCCGCCAGGGTCGCCTTGGGCGTCCACCACCGGCAAAGCCGAGATATGGTGTTTGAGCATGACGGCCGCGGCTTCTCCACGGTGTCCCCGGGCGTGATGGTGTAGAGGTTTTTCGGCATCAGGCTTTTGACCGTGATCGTGTCCAGCAGATGGTACATTTCATGGATATCCAGGGTGGTGGCCTTGGAAGGCGTGGCCTCTTTCAGGTCCCGGTCGGAAACGATGCCCACGAGGCGGCCTTTTTTCAGAACCGGCAAGTGTTGAATTGTCGTTTTGCTTCATGACCTTGGAGGCCTTCATGATGGAAGTTTCCGCATCAATGGTGACCAGGTCTTTGCTCATCCAATCCTTCACCGGCATGACCAATCTCCTTTGAAGAGTTCAAAGTTCAAGGTTCAAGGTTCAAAGTTAAAAAACTTGACTTTAAATGCTTTGCACCACAAACCTTGAACTTGAACCTTGAACTAAATCCCTAAATAGGTGCGGCGCACCTCGTCGTTTTGGCTGAGTTCCCGGGCCGGGCCTTCCAGGTGCACCTTGCCTTCGGCCAGGACGTAGGCATAATCGCTCACCGCCAGGGCCATGGTGACGTTCTGCTCCACCAGGAGCATGGTCAGGCCGGTTTTTTTCAGGCGGTGTCAGGGCCTCAAACAGGGTGAGGGCCAACAGGGGGGAGAGCCCCAGGGAGAGCTCGTCCAGCATGAGGATTGCGGGTTCGGCCATCAAACCCCGGCCCACGGCCACCATCTGTTGTTCGCCGCCGCTCAGGGTGCCGGCCTTCTGGCGGGCCCGTTCCTTGAGGCGGGGAAAGAGTTCGTAAACCTTGTCCAGGTTTTGATTGAACGTGGCCCGGGCCCGGGAGGAGAAGGCCCCCATTTCCAGGTTCTCGTAGATGGTCATTTCGGTGAACAGCTGGCGGCCTTCGGGGACCAGCACCATGCCGGCATTGGCCCGGGCATGGGCGGACAGGTGGGTAACGTCTTTCCCTGAAAGGTTACCGAGCCACCATGGGCGACATCAGTCCCATGACGGTTTTGAACAAGGTGGTCTTGCCCACGCCGTTACTGCCCACCAGGGTGGTGAGTTTGCCCGGTTCCAGCTTGAGATTGACCCCCCAGAGGATCTGGACGCCTTCATAGCCCGAGGCAATGTCGCTCACTTGTAATAAGGCCATAGGGTCTACTCCGCCAGCAGTCGCGCCGTCATATTGGGATCGCCCAGGTAGGCCTCGATCACCTGGGGATTGTTGGCCACTTCTTCGGGGAGGCCGGTGGCGATCAAGGTGCCGTAATCCAGGACCAGGATGCGGTCCGAGATGGACATGATGGCCTGCATGACGTGCTCGATCATCAGAATGGAGATGCCGTCTTCCCGGATGGCCCGAACGGTGTCCATCATGGAGGCGATTTCCGAAGGATTGAGTCCCGCCAGCACCTCATCCAGGAGCAGGAGATACGGACGGGCAGCCAGGGCCCGGGCCAACTCCAGGCGTTTCTTCTGGGAGACATTGAGGCTCCCCGAGGGCTGGTCGCCCCGATCCAGGAGATCCACCTTGTCCAGGGACCCGTCGGCCAGGCGCCGGGCCTCCTTGAGGGAGTGCTTCTCCCGGCCGTAACAGGCCCCCACCATGACGTTTTCCCGCACCGTCAACTCGTGGAGGGGGCGCACCACCTGGTGGGTCCGGGCCAGGCCCAGGCGGGCCACGTCGTAAGAGGGCATACCGGTGATCTCTTCGCCCCGGAAGCTGACGCGGCCGCGCTCCGGGGTATAGACCCCGTTGATGACGTTGAACAGGGTGGTTTTGCCGGCGCCGTTAGGGCCGATCAAACCCAGGATCTCCCCGGTGTGCAGATCAAAGGTAACGTCGGTAGAGGGCCTGAAGACCACCGAAGCGCTTGGTAACGTCATGAACCTGGAGTATCATTCCAGCACCTTCTGTAACCGCTGCACGTGGTTGCGCACCCAGCCGACGATGCCGGCGGGCACAAACAGGATGATCACCAAAAGCATGGCCCCGGCTACGGCCAGATGCAGGTCTTTAAAAATGGGGCTGGTGAGGAGATAGCCTCGCAGCCATTGGTAACCGACGGCCCCCACCAGGGGTCCCATCACGGTCCCCATGCCCCCCAGCATCACCATCACCAGCATCTCGATGGACATGTGGAGCTGGAAAGCGTCACCCGGCTCGATATTGCCGTTTTTAAAGAAATATAAGGTGCCGATCACCCCGGGGAAAAAGGCCGAAATGACATAGGTGATGGTTTTGGCTTTCGGGGCCTTGACGCCCATCACCATGGCCGCATCTTCGTCCTCGCGAATCGCCAGCAGACCCAGGCCGAACCGGGAGTGTTTCACCAGGTAACTCACCAGCAGCACCACCAGAGTGACAATCCACAAAAAAGTGAAGGTCTCCCAGAGGGCCGGTCCGGGGCCGCCGTACTTTTGATAAGCGGAAAAGTTGACAAACATGCCGGTGGCGCCGCCGTAGGGTTCGAAGTTGCTGACAAAGGCCCTCGCCGCCTCATTGATGCCGATGGTGGCCAGGGCAAAGTAGGCGCCCCTGAGGCGCAGGACCGCCAGACCCACGAGGCCGGCGATGAGGGACGCAAGCAACCCCCCGCCTATGGCCGCCGCGAACAGGGGCCAGCCTTGTTCGCTGAGCAGATAGAAACCGGTGTAACCTCCCAGGCCGAAAAACACGATGTGGCCAAAGCTGACGTAGCCGGTGTAGCCCAGGAGGATATTGAGGCTGGAGGCCAGACCCACTGCCATCAAGAGGATAAAGGCCGATTCCCTCATGGTGTCCTGATGGATGAGCAGAACCGCCCCTCCCCACACCAGGACAATGACCAGGGGTAACCAGAATCCGGGTTTTTGCCAGGCCTTCATTTACTTGGCTCCAAACAGACCGCTGGGGCGCACCAGCAACACCAGCACGAAGAGACCGAATTCCACCACCGGCACCCAACTAACCGGCATGAAAGTGGGAACTATGCCCTCGAGACCTCCCAGTATGAGGCCGCCCACCAGCGCCCCCAAGGGGTGACCCAGTCCCCCCAGGACACAAATCACAAAGGACTTTAATTCGTAGGAGCCCCCGCTCAAGATGGTGAAGGGAAAAAAGGTGGCAATGAGGCCGCCGGCCACCGCCGCCATCATGGTGCCTAAACCGAAGCTGAGGGCCAGCACCCGGGCCGACGGGATGCCCATCAATTCCGAGGCCATGCGGTTGTTGGCCACCGCCCGGATGGCTTTTCCCGCCCGGGTGAAGTAGAGGAAGAGATAGAGGCAGGCCGTCACCAGGATGGCCCCAAAGGCCCCCACCAGTCGGCTGGCGGGGAAGGTGAGGAAGCCCACCTCCACGGAGCCTAAAGAGTAGTTGATGTTTTGGGGAGAGGTGCTGAAGACCGCGGTGCCGACCCCGATGATGATCATGTTGACTGCGAAGGTGGCCAGGAGGCTGGAAAGATGGGGGGCGTTAATCACCCGGTGCACCGCGATGACGTAAATTATCAGACCCAGGATCAGACCCGCCCCGGCCACGGGGACCATGGCCATGTAGGGATTCACTCCCAGATGGGTGAACAGCAGGTAGGTGCCGAACATCCCCAGGGCAATGACGGGACCGTGGGCCAGATTGATGACCGACATCACGCCCCAGATCAGGGTCAGGCCCATGGCGGCCACGCCATACACAAACCCCAAGAGAAGTCCGTCCGTCAGAGACGATATCAGTTGGTCGAGCACTGAGCAGTACCCCTATATCCCGGCGCCTCCAGCGGTGGGGGCGCCGGGACCCTGTGAAGCTAAGAGAGTCTTACCTCGCCGGACAGACGAAGGCAGAGGCGGTGGCGCCGGCCAGGGGCCAGACCACTTGTTTGGTGGGTTTCCCCTCCTTGCTTTTCTGCCACTGGATATAAACCATATCGTGGCCCACCTGGAGGCCGTGATCCTTGGCGCCGGTGGCGAACTGCAGTTGCCCGTAAAAGGTCATGATTTTCAAGGCGTCCAGCGCGGCCTTGACCTTGGCGGTGTCGGTGGAGCCGGCTTTCATAATGGCGTTCTGCAAGATCATGCCGGCCACGTAACCCCCGGCGCTGTGGTAAGAGGGGTCCTCTTTATATTTGGCCTTGTAGGCCTTGATAAAATCCTCCCCGGTGGGCCCGAACCAGGCGATCCCTTCTTTTGCGGCCGATTCCTTGGTGAAATGCGCCAGAGGTTCCCACTGGGAAGAGCCAACCACCGAGATACAGGCCTCGCCGAGTTCGGCGAACTTGGGCTCCGGCGGGGCCACCAGCAGGGCGATCATCTTGGTGTTGATCTTCTTTTCATAGAGTTGCCGGGCCAGGGTGGTGGTATCGGCAAAATGGCCGCCGCCCATGATGGCATCGACGTTAGCCGGGATCTTATTGATGAAGGGGGCGAAGTCGGCGGTGCCGCTGTCATAACCTTCGAACAGGGCCACCTTGAGGCCCTTACTCTCGGCGTATTTTTTCAGGGCTTTGACCACATCGGTGGCAAACTTGTCATTCTCGTGGATAATGGCGACGGTTTTGGCCTGGGGGGCGAGTTTTTTCAGAATATCCACCGCCCCGGTCAGGTAACGGCTGGCCGGCGTATAGGACTGGTAAACCAGGGTATAGCCTTTCTTGTAAGTGGAATCGGAGGCCGCCCCGGCCGTGATCATGATCCGGTTGTACTGCTGGGCGATCACCGCGGAGGCGTCCGTCAGGCCGCTGCTGTAAGGACTGATGAGGAAATCGGCCTTATCGGTGTTGATTAATTTGGTGTACAACTCCTGGACTCGTTCTTTTTTACTTTCATCGTCGTAAAATTTGTCGGCAAATTTAATCACGGTGCCGTCGGGCAACTTGATGCCGCCGGCGCCATTCACCTGCTCCATCCACAGATGCAGCCCATTAATCTGACGGGTAGCCTCCACGTTGAATTTCCCGGTCTTGGAGGCGGTGAACCCGATGGTCACGGTTTTGGTTGCGGCCTTCGCCGCAGGAGGCGCGGCTTTTTCCGCGGCCTTGGCGGCGGGCGGCGCGGTTTTATCTTTGCCGGCGGCGCCGGCAGGGACAGATAAGGAAACCAGAATCAAACTGAGAGAAAGCATAACCGCAAAACCTATTCTGAAACGTTTCATGGTTCCTCCTTTTTTTATGGGTCCGTGGTTAACCTGCAGCAAGGGAAGGGTTCAGGAAAAAGGAACAAACACTCAAACTTAACCATTTATAATTATTTATCGAGGATTTATCAAGGGAAACTTGCCTAAAATTTTGGATAAAGGCCGGATTTCCCCTGGCCGCCCTCCAGGTCTGAAGCCGGTTGCCCTGGCTGGTGTAAACCCGATAAGCGTTACTGAAACCATCAGGTAATTGCTGGCGTTGATTGCCGCTCCCGGCTCACTTGAGGTAGGGGCGGAGAAAGTCCATGCCTTCCCGGGGGGAAGCTTCTCCCTGGAATTTGAAGGGAATAGGGATAATGCCGCCCATGACGGAAGCGAGGCGGAAGCTGCCGGCGATTTGATAGTGAAACTGGCGCTGCTGTTGCCGATTTTTGCAGCATGGGGAGGAACTGGGGTAAAAGTCCCAGGACCCCGGGCAATTGCACCATGATGGGGACTTCGGTCACCGTCTGCCCCGAGGGCGGGAGATTTACCGCCTCCTGGCTTACTCCCTGGGCCACGCTCTTGCCTTCAATCCACAACTGGTAGTCATACCCCAAGAGGTTTACGGCCTGGGAGTTAGGATTCGCAAGGAGCAGCACTGGCGCCCAGGGGCCAGCCCCGGGCAGTGGGCCGATAGATCGTCAGACCTTGAAAGGTCACCTTGGGGGGCTGGATCTCCCCCCGGGCCAACTGCCGGACGCCGCAGGCCGGAATGGCCGCGAGGAGCATCAGCGCCAGGAAAATACCGAGTCGTAGTCGTGCCAAAGACGGGGGTGCATCGCGGTGAGTTACTCCTCAGGCAACCGGGGCCATGCGCCTGACGTCCATGGCCCCTGAATTTACCTGACAAGTATAGCAGATTTCAACCGCCCCTTCCGCCTCCCATCCTGATTATTTCTTCGGCGGCGGTGCGCCCCAGGGCGGGGTGGTGCTGCCGGTGGCCCCGGGGAAATCGGGATAGCGATAGGCCTTCTTGTTGTGCTTGATCATATCCTGGGCGTCTTCCATGATGGCGCAGAAGCGCTTTTTCAATTCATAGAAGCCGTGCCACCAGGTGTAGTCCGGGGCCATCATGGCCGCGCCCATGCGGGCCCGGCGGCCTTCGTGGTGCCACAGTTCGTAGAACTCGAATTCCAGTTGCTCGTCGAAGTACTTGGTCTTGTCCAGCAATTTCTTGGCGTAGAGCTCGTCCACCACTTTCTTGACCGGCTTGAAGTAGATCTCGTTGTAGTCCTGGACCACCGCGTCCAGTTTGACGTAAGTGACCGTCCACCCATTCCCGGCAGTGGCACTGGAGGCAGATCTCCTTCATCTTGTTGCGTTCCACTTCCCAGTTGGTCTTGGCCGGAAAGGGTTTGAAATCGGCCGGCCGCACCGTCAGCGGCGCCTGGAGTTCCCAGGAGAGCCGTTCGGTGACATCGTGGGTGGTCAGGACCGTGCCGGCCCCGGACATGTGGCAGACGCGCAGGTGGGGCCCCGGTAGTCCACCCCGGGCGTCCAGGTGCCCGGCGCCGCGTTCCAGTTGTACTGGCTGCCGAAGGCGGCATAGATGTCGCCGTGTTTGGATTCCGTGTAGATCTCGATCTGGGGATGGTCCGGCCCCAGGTGGCACTGGCCGCAGGCCTCCGGCTTCCGGGCTTCCATGATGGAGAACCGGTGCCGGGTATGGCAGCTGGTGCAGCTGCCCTTGCTGCCGTCCAGGTTGATGCGTCCCACGCCCACATTGGGCCAGGTCGCGGGGTCGAGCTTGCCGTCTTTCATTTTGACCACCGTGCCGTGGCAGTAGTAGCAGCCGGTGGCCCGTTCGATGTCGCTGTTCATGCCCGTCCTTCAGCCAGGGATCGATTTTCCAGATGATCTCCTGGGTGTTGGCGTGTTTGCTGCGGTCGTACTGGTTGGCTTCGTCCGGATGGCAGCGGGAGCAGTCCTTGGGCGTCACCACCGCCGCCACCGGCACCCGGTATTCCGTGGTGCCCCACTTGTTGTCGGCATGCTTCGTACTGCTTGTAGTGCGCTGGCGCTGACGTCCGGGTCGAATTCGTCGGCCTGGTGGCAATCCAGGCAGGTGATGTTGGCGCTGGCATGGCGGCTCATGGACCAGTCGGCGAAAATACCGGGGCTGTACCCGCTTGTGGCATTCGATGCAGGCCACGGCTTGCTTGGACATGCTGCGCTCGATCCGAAACTCTTTTGCCTTGGGGGTGTTCACCGCTTGCTGGGCCCGGGCGCTCACCGCCCCGGCCAGGTAACAGCCCCGCCATGCAACATCCAGCATGACAACTGTTTTCTTCATCGATGCGCCCCTCCTCGTTTAACTGAAGCCTGTCTGCACGTCCTGAGACCCATCCGCGAGTGGTTACGTTGTATGCCTTGTAATCGTAAACCGCCCGGGCATTGTGGACCAGGTTGCGGTGGCAGTCCACACACCTCATTTCATACCCGGGCCGGGCGTAGATGACCGCACCGGTGGGCCAGCATGGCGCCCCGCTTGTAGGGGATGATACAGGATATTGCGGTGACATTTCTGACATTGATCGTTTTTAAAGGAGGCGTAGGCCGCCTGCCGGTTTTTTTCATGGTCGTAGGGGCGTCCGGTGAGGTGGACCAGGACGTCCTTGATGCCGTGAAAGGTCTTGGCATAGAAAAAGTTGATGGTGTCCTGGGGCGCCGGCAGGTGGCAGTCCATGCAGTCCGCCACGAATCCCTGGCCATTGTTGACGTGGGTGGAAGTTTTCCAGGTTTATAGGCGAACTGGATTTCATGGCAGGAAGCGCAGAACTGCGGCGTGGAGGTGCGCACCATGGTGTAATAGGTCAGACTGAACAGGGGAAAGGCGATGATGAGACCAACAAGAATATAGAGGGCGGGCTTGAGGAACTTTTTCATCGGATCGGGCCCTTCAATTCTGTCACTGCGGTAAAAAAGCCAGGATAATGCTGCCGGATCAGTCCGCTTGCGCCTGCCAGGCCCCCCCGTTGAGAGCCCGGAGTGGCAAGGCCGACATCACAACTTCAGGTGGGTCAGATGCACGCAGCATACCGAAATTTTCACATGAAGGCAAATAAATTATTGCATTAATGTAACCAAGAAATGGGTGGATGACGCCCTGGCCGGCCGTCTCTCGTTGGGGATGCACCAGAGCCGGGGGCGCCGGTTCGGCGCCGGGATCAGGCTGCAACGATCAGGCGCCCGCCTCGTCCGCAAACTCCAGGGGCAGGCGGTCGGCCACCACCAGGCCTTCCAAAGTGGCGATGACCCGGTCGCGGTCCACCCGGACCAGGCCGGCCTGGGTGAGCGCCGCGACCATGGCGTCGCCGCCGGGCCGCTCCCGGATGGTGGCGAGACTGACGCCCTCACGGGTCCGGAACCCCAGGGCCAGGGTCTCCAGGCGGATTTGCTCCGGGGTGAGGGATTCCTCCCCGCCACCGGGGCGGCGCCGGCGTTCAAGGCGAGCAATAATCGTCCACGGACGGAAAATTCCACCAGCGCCGGCGGCCATCGAAGGAGTGCGCCCCGGGACCCAGCCCCAGGTAGGGCGTCCGGGTCCAGTACTTCAGGTTGTGGCGGCAGGATATATTTTTCCTCGCCGGGCGAAGTTGGCCACTTCGTAGTGGAGATACCCCCGCGTCCGTGAGGAAGTTGGCGGTAAGGAGGAAAAATTCCCGCTGGGTTTCTTCATCCGGCGGGCTGATTTCACCCCGGGCCACCCGCAGGGCCATTGGGGTCTGTAGGGCGGGGGGCTCACCTGCCGAAATCGTCAACTGATAGCACGACAGGTGTTCCGGGGCGAAGCTTAGGGCCGTCTCCAGGGTCTTGACCCAGGCGTCCAGGCTTTGCCCCGGCAGCCCGTACATCAGGTCCAACCCCAGGTTGGCGAATCCTGCCGCCCGGATCAGATCGATGGCCGCCGCCGTCTGCCCGGCCGTATGCCGCCTGCCCAGAAACCGCAATTCCGCCTCGTCAAAGGACTGCACCCCCAGGCTCAGGCGGTTAATCCCCAGGTCCCGCCATAAGGCCAGTTTTTCCGCCGTGATATCGTCGGGGTTGGCCTCGATGGTGATTTCAGTGTCCGGGGCAAAGATGAAATGCCGCCGCAGATTTTTCATAAGCTCGGCAATGTGCTCCTCGCTCAGCCACGACGGCGTCCCGCCCCCCAAAAAGAGAGAATCAAAACCGGGAAAACGGTCCCGGTAGAGCCGGGCTTCGGCGTCCAGGGCGGTGAGATAGGCGGAAATCAGGGTTTCATCAGTGACGGAATAAAAATCGCAATACGGGCATTTGGATTTGCAGAAGGGGATGTGAACATAGAGGCCGGGAAGGGTTAGGTGGTCCAGGCTCATGATTTTTCAGGTTTGCCGGGCTTTTCTCACCCGGTGAACGTACCACTGGGTAAAAATAATTCCCAGGAACATGCTCCCGGTGGCCAGCAGGTGATAAAGCCAGCCGGGGGTCCAGATACGGCCGGAACAGGCTGGCTCCCAAGGCCAGCAGAAAGATAATTCCCCAGACAATGGATATGACGTAATTGGTGTGGATGAACCCCGGGGTGCGCCATAAGGCTTCCGGCACGCTTTCCCTGGCGTACTGCAAGGTAAACGGCCGACCCGCAATGATGGAGCCCCAGGCGATGACCGCCAGGGTCGCCCGGGCCAGCAGGTCCATGTGCTCAGCAACCCACAAATTTCTCAGAAAAATCACCAGGATGAAACTGAGGGAGAAAAACAACAGGCCGCCCCAGGTCAAAATAAACCCCTGGCACAGCTGTTTCCATCCCAGGGCCAGCGTCACGGCCAAAGCAACCGCCAGGGCCGCCTCCAGCCGGGTAAGGGGTGGCCCGGCCAGGATGCCGAACAAGATCCAGGGCAAAAACCCCAGGAGGATTTTGAACAAATCTTTCACCGCGTCCTCTGCGGCAGCCTCGGCGGCATTACTCATTTCATCTCAGCAAGGGCGCCTGGCTTCCCGGCGGCTATCTACTCTGATTTTCCGTCTTGAGCACCGCCACAAAGGCGCTTTGGGGGATCTGGACGGAGCCCACCATCTTCATGCGCTTCTTGCCGGCCTTCTGTTTTTCCAGGAGCTTCCGTTTCCGGGTGATGTCGCCGCCGTAGCACTTGGCGGTGACGTCCTTCCTAAAGGCGCTGATGGTGGACCGGGAGATGATCTGGCCCCCCACGGCCCCCTGGATGGCGATCTTGAACTGCTGTTTGGGGATTTCATCCTTGAGGCGGTCGCAGACCCGGACGCCCCACTCCCGGACCCGGTCCTTGTGGACGATCATGGACAGGGCGTCCAGTTTCTCGCCGTTCACCAGGATGTCGAGCTTTAAGAGGCTCGGTGGGCCGGTAGTCGATGAGTTCGTAGTCAAAGGAGCCGTAGCCCTGGGTGATGGTCTTGAGGCGGTCGTAGAAGTCGATGATGACTTCGGCCAGGGGCATGTCGAAGTTGATTTCCACCCGGCCCGGGGAGGGGTAGTTGAAGCGGGAGTTGACGCCCCGGCGCTCCAGGCAGAGCTTCATCACCGCGCCCACGAAGCGCTCGGGGATGAGGATGGAGGTCCGGATGAACGGCTCCTCCTCGAGCTTGATGCTGCTGGGGTCGGGGTAGTACAGGGGGTTGTCCACGGTGATGACCTTGCCGTCGGCCAGGGTAAAGCGGTACTGGACCCCGGGGACGGTCATGATGATGGACTGGTTGTACTCCCGTTCCAGGCGCTCCTGGACGATCTCCAGGTGCAGGAGCCCCAGGAAGCCGCAGCGGAAGCCCTGGCCCAGGGCGGCGGAGGAGTCCTTCTGGTAGACCAGGGAGGCGTCGTTGAGCTTGAATTTTTCCAGGGCGTCGGCCAGGTCCTGGTAATCGTCGTTGCCCACCGGGTAGATGGAGGCGAAGACCACGGGCTTGACTTCCTTGAAGCCGGGGAGGGGCGCGGCCGCCGGGCGGCCCTCCAGGGTGATGGTGTCGCCGATGCGGGTGTCGCTCACGGTCTTGATGCCGGCGATGAGGTAGCCCACCATCGCCGGCGGTCAGCTCTTTCCGGGGCTCCCGGGTCAGCCGGAAGACGCCGGTTTCTTCCACCTTGTGCACGGTGCCGTTGTACATCATGCGGATGATGTCCCCGGGCTTGACCGCACCTTCGAAAATACGGCAGGAGACCACGGTGCCCCGGAAGGAGTCGTAGTGGGCATCGAAGATCAGGCCCGGAGAGGGGCTCGTCGGCGCTGCCCTTGGGGGGCGGGATCCGGGCGACGATGGCCTCGAGGATCTCGTCGATGCCGAGGCCTTCCTTGGCGGAGCACAGAATGACGTGGTCCGAATCCAGGCCCAGCTCGTTCTCGATCTGCTCCTTGACCCCGTCCACGTCCGCCGCGGGCAGGTCGATCTTGTTGATCACCGGGATGATGGTGAGGTCGTGCTCCATGGCCAGATAGAGGTTGGCCACGGTCTGGGCCTCCACGCCCTGGGAGGCGTCCACCAGCAGCAGCACCCCCTCGCAGGAGGCCAGGGCCCGGGAGACCTCGTAGGAAAAATCCACGTGGCCCGGGGTGTCGATGAGGTTGAGGTCGTAGGCGACGCCGTCGTCGGCCGGTGTAAGGGAGGCTGATGGTGTTGCTCTTGATGGTGATGCCCCGCTCCCGCTCGATGTCCATGGTGTCCAGGATCTGGTCGCGGAACTGGCGGTCCTCCACCATGCCGGTCCACTGGATAAGGCGGTCCGCCAGCGTGGACTTGCCGTGGTCGATATGGGCGATGATGCTGAAGTTGCGGATGTTGGACATAGTAATCGGTAACGCTGGTTCCCGGTTTAAGCTTAATTCAACTCCAATTAGTTATTGTACATTTTTTCCGGGAAGGCGTCCACTGCCAGGGGTGAAAAATGGGCGTGTCGGTGGGGCGGCCGCCTCCGCTGCGGTGACCGCCCTAGCGGGCTTTTTCCTCTCAGATGGCCCTCAACCGGGTCATGTCTCAGGAGACGCCGCCTTCAACCGCACAGGTTGAAAACCTGTGCCACCAATGTTTTCTATTTTTGACGGCAACATGAGACCTCTGCGAAAGTCTCATGTAGGATAGCCGCCCTCGGCTGTCCATGCTCTATTTAGGCGCAGGCGAGGGCGCCTACGCTACATTTTGATGCCGAAGGATAGCGAAAGAGACTTTCGCAGAGCTCTCAACCTGGTATCATGGGGCCGGGGGCGAAGCCGGGGAGGGCTTGTCGGAACGCTCCAGGCCCTCCATAATGGCCTTGACGAACTTGTCAGCATACGCCACGAAGTCTCCTTCCACCACGTAGCCATAGCGGATGTAGCTTTCGGGCCTATTCACCCGGGCATTTTTGATGATGATATAGATATTGGGGTTGATCCCGGCCTGGCCGCGGTAGCCGTAGTAGAGGTTGGGCACCTGGCGGGCGATGATGACCAGGCCGCTTTCATCCAGGATGGTCAGCTTCGGGTAGATCTGGACCCCGGGGTCGGGTTTCTCGAGCACCGCGCCCTTGGCAATGAGGTCATAGCCGTCCTGGTCGAGTTTTTTGAGGGTGGCGTCGATCTTGGCCAGGACCTTGGCTTTTTCCTGGAGGGGAACCTTGTGGTAGTGGTAAAAGTAGCCGGTGGGGAACTGTTTGGTCTGGACCGAGGTCTTTTGGGCCCAACCCGGGACGACCCCGAAGATGAGGCTTAAGACCAGGAACGCCCGAGAGATGATGATTTTCATGGGCATGGATCAGGCGAACCAGAGCTTCGCCACCCCTTGGCGTTCCCCAGCAGGAACTGGGAAACGAGAGGAATTGAGTGTGAGCCGGGCGCTACCCGCCAGGTCATGGGGCGCGGTGCGCACCCTTCGTGACTTTTCCTGGGGGCGGACCTATGTGTCCGCCCTGATTGAGGGCGCACAACCGGGTGCGCCCCTACCTAGCGCCCGCCTTTCTTACTTCATAAGGAGCGCAACCGGATATCAGGACAGCGGCGCCGCCGGCCCGCGGCTCAATCGAACCTGACCTCCTCGTCGGGAAGTTCGATCTCGGCGGGAAAATCGGCGAACGGAAAGGGGCGCTGGTTTTCGTTGAGGGTCAGATAACGCATTACCCGGTACCCATACGTGGCCACCTTGTTGGCGAAGGTCCTGGCGGGCTCGTTGTGCTGCAACGTGAGCAGCAGAAAAAAGTACTCGAACAGGGTGACCAGCAGGACCACGGTTTTGACCAGCTCGAAGATGGCCACGTACAGGAGCGTGTAGAGCAGGCGGATGGCGACCTGTTTCCGGGAAATGGCGACCTGGGGTTCGTCGGACATGGTTCCTCCGGCGCGGCATTTTGGCGCGCACTGGTAATCAGCAGCCGTGCCCCGTGAGGCACATTTTGAGGATTAATGGTTATTATAAAGGCACGGTCCCTGGTTTGGCAAGACAGCGGTTGGGGCCGGTTCCCGGCGGCCTGAGGCGCGCGGGGAATCCTTGCCTTGCTGTCATCCCTGGGCCTTCAACCCACCCGTCAATTATGACGATTCATGATAAGCCGACCCCTAACTGTGAACCTTGAACCTGAGACCACTGGAAAAGTCCCCCAACCTGTCATTCTGCGGGAGCGGAGCACCGAAGCATCTCATAGCTACCAGAAAATACGAGATCCTTCGCTGCCCTCAGGATGACAAAATAGCTTGGCCCAGAGGTCTCAACTTTGAACTTTTCAGACCAGGTCTCCGGGGCCCAGCGCGGCAAAATATTTCGCTTCCCGGGGTAAAATATGGTATTGCTGACCAGGGTTAGGCATGCAGACCTGAGGTGTCTGGAGAAACCTCAGGAAATAAAGGGAGGTGTCGGCAAAGTTGCACGAATATTCATTAATGGAGCAGGTAATCGCCCACATCCTGGCGGAACTCAAAAAGGTGGATAACCCCCCCGACGGGAGTTCACTGGAGGTGGTCTTGAGAGTGGGGGCCCTGGCGGTGCACTCCGAGGCCGCCACCCGGACAGCCTATGAGGTCTTGGTCAAGGGAACGCCCCTGGCGCACTCCCGGCTGAACCTGACCATTGAACCGGTGACGTTGACCTGCTCGCAATGCGGCTATCAGGGACCGCTGCCCGAGGACGCGGTGGATCCCCACGACCAGTCCCCCCTGATAGAGTGCCCCCAGTGCGGGGCCGTGAATCCGGTCCAGGGAGGCCGGGGGGTGGAGGGCATCGAACTCCGGTGGGAGTAAAGCCGTCAGCGTTCAGCTCTCAGCAGTCAGCTTTTTGAATTATCACGATTGGTTGCCTTGTTCCAGTCAATCAATCGTTCTCGACCAGATTTGATAACTCCTGGTTTTTGCTGATAGCTGACTGCTGAACGCTCCTCATGCCGGCCCCGCTTCCGGGAGAGCCTCCATGAGGCGCCGGCAGACTATATCGATGGCGGCCGTCATGGCCGGCGTCAGACCCGGCGTTACTTCATCCGGGATGGTTTCGACCTGGGCCACGAGGATCTTGATGTCTATCCGGCTATGCTCCTTAAGCTCCTGGAGCATGTTGACCGTGGGAAATTGGTGGAGCGAGAAATCGGAGGCCTTTTTGTCCGGTATCCCTTCCACCGGGATTTCGAAGACCTCCCCCGGCTTCCGGTCGGGATATTCCACGGCGTCGATGATGAAAATCTTTTGGGGCTTCTTGTCGCTCAGAACGATGTCGAAAAGAATATCCCGGATGCTGGTCCCCACATCCATCGCCAGGACGTCGGCGGGGAGGCGGTAATGCTCCTTCAGCCTCTCAATGACGGCGGGCCCAAAACCGTCATCACCCCACAGGATGTTGCCGCAGCCAAAGATCAGGACTGATTTCTCGAACAAATCTTTTAACATCAGGTTATTGGCGCTCCTCAATCCAGCCCCTGGCTTTCAGCCGGGACCCCCAAGGCGGAACCGGGGTCTTCAGGGGATTAGGAATTATTTCTCTTATCTGACGGACTCGTCACAATATACCTTATGGCCACGGCTTGCATTTTTGAAGTGGGGGGCATTTCGGGGAGTCCCTTCACCTGACCACCCTGGCAGAGGATGATGGCGTCGGCGCCGATCTCCCTGGCCTTCTTTTTGAGGCCTGCCAACATCATCTCAGACCTGGATTGAGGCCCGGGTTTGCACTCCAGCACCGCAAAAGACTTATAGCGCCTGGATGGCGCTTTTTTCAGGACATCGACATGCACGGTGGGAGGATATTTGACCTCCATCAGGTGAGTATAGGCGGATATATCCACGGAACCGGACGTGGGGCATTCAAGGGCCAGGTACTGGGCTGCCTTGCCGGCCACAAAAAAAACGCTCACTTCCTCGGATTGAGGATTCAGGATAACTTCCTGCTGGGATTGCCCTGACTGGTTGACGTTGGCGCACCCTGAAAAACCGATGCCGGCCGAGGCCAGAAACAAAAAAATCGATACGCCGTAAGTGATCCTAGACATGAAATTTTCCTGTGACACCCGGAGTATGGGTTGTTGATGCTGCAAAATCCCGGGACTTAAGGTAAAGCCCTCAAACCTATTATAGCAAGGCGAAAAGGGAAATTGTCCATTTTTTTTGGACGGCTTGAGCCGACCGGAAACCACAAAATCTTGGTGGAATCATGGTTGCCGGGCCAGGGAAAAGAGAACCCGGACCTCGAGGTGTTAGAAGCACGGCTCGCCGGCGATGATTTTCCCGGGAAGGTCATGGACCATGGCCCGGGCGCGTGTTTTTCCCACCAGACGGGTTACCTCGGTAACCGCATGGCTCAGCAAGGGAGGACGCCTCTTCGGGTCGTGGGTATCGGTGGCCAGCAGGTGCACGTACCCCTGCTTAACGAACTGCCGGGAAATCTTTTTTACGCCCCGGCCAAACCAACCGGTTAAGCTGTTGCCGGTCATTTGCACCAAGCAACCCAGGTCAATCAACCGTTTTAGCTTGTGGGGCATCTCCTGGATGATTATGTGGCGCTCAGGATGAGTGATGATGGGGGTTATGCCCTTGGATTGCAACTGGAAACAGATCTCTTCCGTCGCCGGCGGCAAGGAGGTGTCGGGGAGTTCCAAAAGCAAATAGCGGTTGGCGTCGTTAATGGTCAAGGCCTGGCCGGCATCCAGGAGTTTTAGCGATTCGACCCCGAGGGGAAAATCACAACCCGGGATGATTTCCAAGGGGATTTTTTCTTCAAACAACTTATGCCGCAGTTGCTCCACGTGCTGCAGGATGATTTGTTTGGTATTGATTGGACCGAGATCGATAGTTCTCCCCGTGAAGAGGTGCGGGGTGGCTACCATTATCGTGATGCCATCCTCCACCGCCATCCGCGCCATCAGCAGGGATTGCTCCCAGGTTTTGGCGCCGTCGTCCACTCCGGGCAGGATATGCGCATGGATATCAATCATGGTCAAGACTCGTTGCTCCTGGCGCTTGAGGTAATGGCTGAGAGTCGGGGCAATTATCGATGGCGATTTTCAGGTCGTCGGCGCGGGGTCCAAAGCTCTCCCGCCCCCAAAGGCCGCCAGACTCCCCCCAGGACTTCTTTCAAGGCGTTGGCGGAACACCCCCGGATAATTGTTTCAAAATAATACCAGGTTTTGCCGGGAAATGATATTTCCAGAAAACCTTTCGCGGCCGGTGGTCGTCCGGGGAGTATTGGAGAGGGGGCATATCTTCTTGATTGACTCATCACCGATTGAATTAAGTTTAAGAATAAACCAATGTGAGGGGAAAATCAATCCAAGGCGGACGGAGGCATCGTCAACAGATGGCTGGAGAGAGTTGCCTGGGAACGATTAGTGGTGAGGCCCTCGGTCGGAGCATTTTTCTGAGGGAACTGTCATGCCGTACGGTTAAGATTCCTAAGCGAATGTTTACAGAAACAAAACTGAGGCAACGTATTTTTCATTATTTTGGGTGGACCCCAACGTTATCAATTTTTCTCATTTAACCAGATGCTCTCACGAATAATCGGTAATAACGGAAAAAGTAATGAAAAAAGAGTTGATTTTTTATGGAAATACCATTTTAATCGGTTAACTTAACTTTTGCGAGCCCGATATGCTAAGTTCCTTGGGGATGTTAATGTTTTATAGTCTTGGCAAAATAGTTTGGTATGGGTATGGTTTGGCCCTGGCAATCATCATGGCGGTGTCGCTTTGCTGCTTGAGTCCGTCTTGGGTCTGGGCCTCCGGTTTTGCGCTGGTGCAACAGGGAACTGCGGCCATGGCTCAAGGCAACGCCTTCGTGGCCGAGGCCAGCGACGCCTCAGCCGTCTTTTACAATCCCGCCGGGCTCAATCAGCTCAAACGGGCCCAGGTTTATCAGGGGACTTTCATCAATTATCCTGATCGCGAGTATAGCGGCGGCGGCCAGTTCTCCCAGACCAATCACCGGTTTTACGACAGCATGAGCGCCTTTGTCGCCATTCCCGTGCATAATCGGGTAGCCCTGGGTTTCGGCTTTTTTTCGCCTTTCGGGATGGGGACGGTCTGGCCGCCGACCTGGGCGGGCCGGTATCTCACCACCTACTCCAGTATGAAAACCTACAGCCTCAACCCGGTGGTCTCGGTGAAAGTCCTGGAGAATCTCTCTGTGGCGGCGGGGTTCGATGTCATGTGGTCCAAGGTGGTCCTCAAGCGCAAGACGCCGGTGGTGATCCCGGGGAGGAGCTTCCCCGACGGCGAGATCCGTATTACCGGCGAAGGGAGCGGCGCGGGCTACAATTTTGGCATGCTTTACGAACCCCTGACCGGGGTGAAGCTGGGGGTTGCCTACCGCAGTCAGATCAAAGTGAATCACAGCGGCGCTTTTACCACCAATCTGGCGCCACCGTTAATCGCCGGGCCCACCAGCCCGGGGGAGGCCGCCATTGTCTATCCCCCGTCGCTGACGATGGGGATTGCCTACAATCGGCTCAAACCCTGGACGTTCGAATTCGATACCACCTGGACCGGGTGGTCCTCGTATGACAAGCTGAAAGTCAATTTAGACCAGGAGGTTTTGGTCCAGGGAGTCCCGACCACCACGTTCACCACCCCCAAGAACTGGCATGATACCTGGGCCTTCCGCTTTGGGGCAAGTTATGCAGTCAATGATTGGATGAAGCTCCGGGCCGGATATATCTATGACCTCACCCCGGTGCCGGATTCCAGCTTTGAACCCCAGGTGCCCGACTCCAACCGCCACATCTTTACCGTGGGACAGGAGCTCAAGATCAAGAGATTTACCCTGGGTATCGCCTACAATTTCATCCTGTCCGAGAGCCGCACCAAAGACAACACCATTGTGACCAACGGGGTGCCGGCCGCCCTGCAGGCCAACGGGCGCTACCAGAGCAATATCCACTCTCTGGGCATGAGCTGGGCGTTCAATTTTTAGCGGGAGATCACGGCCGGGCCGGGGAGGAAGGTAAGACCGGCATGGTTCGGTCCTCCTCCGTTATCTGGAGTAGCGTGCGATAACTGCTTTGCTTTAAGCCACGGTCATGGGGGGGCCGCACCGGGGCACAGCCTTGAGCCCCTCCGCCTTGGGTTCCCTTCATCCACCTGGTAAAACTGCAAGAATCTGAGCTGCGTTACCGTCCCCGACCTTAATGGCTGGTCTCCTGGGTGTGGGCTACGGCCAACTCATCCAGGGCGCTTAACTTGACTTCAATGCCCAAACCAGGTCCGGGCAGCTCGTGGGCCAGGCCGCCGCCGTTGAAGACCACCGGATTGACTACCACATCCCGGGCCAGCAGGTAGGGGGAATACGAGCCCTCCACATAGGATAAGTGCGGCACGGTTAAGGCGAAATGGCGGCCGGCGGCGGAGAGGATACTGGTTTCTCCTACCTGACACCCCAACTGACAGAAAACCCCGGCCTTCTCGGCCATCCGGCTGATGCGGGTGGCGGTTCCCAGGCCGCCGCACTTGGACAGGCGGATATTGAAGCCCTGGCAAGCCTTCAGGTCGATCAGGCGGCGGGCATCTTCTTCATTACACAGGGACTCATCGGCGATCACCGGGATCTGGATCGCCTGGCGCACCTGTTTCAACCCGGCAAAGTCGGTCTTGGCCACCGGCTGCTCCACGGCGCTGAGGCGATAAGGTTCCATTTCCCGGAGTCGGGCAATGGCCTCAGTGGGCGTCCAGGCCGAGTTGGCATCCACCCGGATATCGACCTCGTCGCCCAATTCGTCCCGGGCCAGCCGCAAGGTCGGAAGGTCGTCGTCAGTGCCCACCTTAAGTTTGATAAACCGCATGCCGATTCCCTTGACCAGTTGGAATAATTGGCCCATTTTCTCCGGGGACAGCATGGGGATGACGGCGCTGTACTCCAGGGTGGTTCTTAGTTTGGGCCCGATCAGCTCCGGCCACCGGCATATTCCACGTCTGGCCGGCGGCATCCAACAGGGCCGTTTCCAGGGCACAGAAGGCGGCGGGGTGGCGCTGGGCCTGAGCGTGGTGATAAAGCTCTCCCAGGGCCTTGACCAGCGCCTGGGGGGAAGAAAAATCCCGGGCCAAGATAGCCGGGGCCAGGACCTGGCGGAGGAAGGCGAGGCTGTCGCTGAGCACCTCGCCGGTGACGAAGGTCCGGGGAACCCCCTCGCCGAATCCCCTGATCGCCTCACCGGTGGTCACCCCGAGGACGATGTTGTCCGAACCCTCGTGAGTCGCCAGGTTATGCTTGATCGGGGACAGAAAGTCCAATTTCAGGTGCCAGGTATCCAGCTTCTCGACGATCATTTTTGACCTCAAAGTGAGATTTAACCATCTTGCCAAACTTCTTCCACTGGTACCATTGCTCCGGATAATCCTCAACTGCAGCCTCGAGCACGGACAGACATTGGTCGCTGATGGGCATGGTGGCCGGGAAGGCCCCATTGCCTACCGGGGTCAGATTACACGTATACTGCTGATTGCCTTCCCGTTTCACCAGGGCCGTGACGACCTGAGCGCCGGAGCGTTTCCGGAGCAGCTCCAGGGTGCGGTCCGCGGACAGCCGGCAATTGAGAAAGTAACTATCCCGGTGGGGGTCAGTCCGCCATTCATCAAATTCATCGACCTCGGTAATCAGAATCTGGCCTTCCTTGAGGGCCTTCATGGCGGTCAGGATGACGTTGCCGGAGTCGGCGTCCAGGAGGTTGAGACCGATGGATTCGGCCCGCCATCCCAGGGATTTCCGCAACCGGTTGGTTTGGAAACGGCAAATCATGGACGTGGGAAAACCATTCATCACCAGGGAGCCGGGCAGGATCTCCACCGCGCCGAAGTGACCGGTGACCAGGATGACCCCCTTGCCTTTCTCCAAGGCCGCCTGAAGATGTTCTTTGCCCTCAAAATGTACCTGTGATTTCAAGAACTTCAACAGCTTGGGGAAGTTTGAATAACCGACGAACAACTTCTCGTGGTAATGGTCGAAGATCCCCCTGAAGGCAGCTTTGATTTTCTTTTTCAGGATGGGGGCCGGGGTCTTTCTCCGAAAAACATATGCTATGGTTTTCCGGATCAGGGTTTTGTCTCTCCAGTTCAGGAGATAGTAGAGCTTGCCCAGAAACATAACATAGCATCGGGAGACTGAGAAGGGCAAAAAGCGGAACAGGAAGCTGTTGAATCTCATTTGCAGGAACTTGCTCAGGCTCAAAGAGATTTTGGGCAGCCGGAATGTCGTAGTAAACATAGTTGCTCTCCTCTTAATTAAAAATAACTAAATCTTTTAAAATATTAACGTTTTGAGAGATTTGATATAAGGCTTTCCCTAATATCCGCTAGGGGCTTCCCCTGTTTTGGCTTCCGAATTCCCTAATTTGTCCGGGAAAGGGGCCAGTATGCCTAACAGCCCGGGACAGGGCTATTAATTTGATAAATTATTTCAGTAGGTTATGTTGACAGCGCCGATGGTTCCTCCCGTGATCCTCCAGAGCTCAGATGAAAAAGCAAATCTCTTAAAATATTAGCCTTTTTTGATAAACTCTATAGGAGATTCCCTATTTTCCTTTCCGAAAAACCTGTTTATCGGGTTTACTTTTCCCAAGACGCACAACTCCCCGCCGGGATTAAGAAGCGCCCACTGCACGATAGCGAACCAGCATTTTCCACACAATGGGGAAACATCTTGATTTGACATATGAAAACCCTGATTTGCCCAGGCGAAATGGCTATATCCACCGGAAAGTAAAACGCTAAGGCGCAGTGTTGAAATGGGATTTAGCTGACTTTACCGGGAAAAGTTGAGCCCCTTTCAGGTCAAAGGAAGAGGCCCGGGCGATGGCTTTTTTGCTGGTGAAAGCAGAGGAGTTATTGTTGATGCTGGAGGATTCTTAGTCGTAATCCGGTAATGGGGGCAGATGCAGCACTTTAGCTTGACATTTGTCCATAGTTCTTTATCATGCCTGCAAAGGGTAATAGGTTTAACCGGTTAGTTAATCCACCATGCCGATTGATAAGATTGGTGAGGCGCGGCATCACCGGCAGGTTTCCCCGAACTCCAGAGACATGCAGCCGGAAGGTCCCAGGGCCTCTCCGGCAGAGGCAGATTCGGGCCTCCGCCTTGATCTCCCCGGTCTTTGGCGCGAGAAGATCAGGGGAGCGGCCGGCCACCGGTGAGGCTCAAGCAGGCCGTATGCGGAACGGGGGCAGATAGTCAGATGGAGAAGCATCATAGTTGCCTAAATACCCGAGCCATAATCGAATTTTTTCAGGAAAAAATGCCGGGGGAGGTTCACCGCCTCTTTACGAATCTGGGGCCGGAAATTGAAGCCCTGGCCAACCCCCAGGAATTTTTGATGGAGACGAATAATTGGGTGTCCAGCGATGTGGTCACCCGCATGTTTGAGAATGCCAAGGCCATAACCCTGGATGACAGCATTGCCTTTAAGATCGGGTTTGAATCCGCCGCCAGGAAAAAATTAGGCTATGTGCAGCGCATTATTCTGTTTGCTTACAAAAACCCCCGCCGCAGCCTGAAAAAACTCCAAACCATTAACGATAAATTTAATAAAAACAAGCGGGTTGAACTGGTGGAAACCCAGGGTGAGCGGGCCATCATCCGGCTGCACTGGTTCAAAGAAATTCCGGGTACGATTGATTATTGTTTGTTTAATAAAGGCATTTACTCCGGGATTCCCACCATCTGGAATCTTCCGCCCGCTTCCCTGGAAGAGACTAAATGCTTCTTCCAGGGGGATGAGTATTGCGAATATCACTATCGGTGGCAGAGAAGATTTTCTGTGAAAGAAGGCCTGTTGAGGCTGCTGGTGCCCTGGCGGGCCCTCAACTATACTATTGATGAATTGGAACGGGATAAAGAACTCCTGAAAAAGAAATTTGACGAGGTCCACCGGTTAAACATCCAGTTAAAAGAAAAGATCGATCAACTCATCTGCATGCAGGAAACCAGCACGGCGGCACTCTCCGTTCTGAACCTGGAGAAACTGTTGCAGGTAACCTTGCGGCTGCTCATCAACTCCGCCAAACTGGATCGGGCCGGGATCCTGCTCCTGGACGAAAAAGGGGAGGTGTTGGAACTCACCTATGCGGAGGGGATCGACCCTGCACTTTTTGAAAAGGTGAGGAATTATCAAATTCCCATTACGAAAGTGGATAACGTCATCGCCCGGGTCGCCATGACCGGCATCCCGGTGGTCATTCAGAATGTCGGGCGCAGCAAACTCAACATGAACAACCCCCTGATCCAATTTTTCAAGCCCACGGCCTTCATTCTGGTGCCCCTGACGGTGCGGGGCAAGGTAATCGGCGTGCTCCTGGCCGATCGCGTCCACGAGGATGCGATGATCACCGACAGCGACCGGGAGTTTATCGTGAGTTTTGCCAACCAGATTGCCATAGCCCTGGAAAATGCGGTACTCTACCGCAAGTTGGAAGTGTCGGAACGGAAATACCGCGAACTGGTGGAAAATGCCCATGAAGGTATCTGGATTATCGATGAGACCGGCCTCATCAAATTTGCCAACCGGCGGATGAGAGAGATTACCGGCCATGATAAACTGGAAAATAGAAAAATTTACGACCTGCTGGATAAAGAAAATCAGGCCCGGTTGCGGGAGGTCATGGCCCAGAACCGGATGAACAGTGTGGCGCAGCAGGAACTGGATATCACCTGCCGGAACCTGGAACTGGCCTCGGTCATCATGAGTTCGGTGCCGTTGTTCGAAGACGGCCAATTTGTCGGCGCTTTTGCTATGTTCAGTGATATCACCGCCTTGCGGGAAACGGAAAAGCGATTCCGCAAGATCTTTGAAGAAGCGGCCATCGGCATGACCCTGGGGGATCTCAACGGCCGCCTCTTGGATGTCAACCCGGCTTTCCTGAAAATGCTGGGATATGAAAAGCATGAGGTGGTCCAGAAACATTTCAAGGACTTCCTCCATCCGGAAGACGGTCTGAAGAGCGTCAGGCTGTTTCAAGAATTGGGGAAGGGGTCACGGGATTCCTATTCCCGGGAGAATCGTTACCTGCATAAGGATAACCGGGTGGTCTGGGGACAGGTAACCGTGTCCCTGCTTCGGGCCGTCGGTGGGGCGCCGCAGTTTGCCATCGGCATGGTCGCCGATATCTCTGACCGGAAAAAGGCGGAGGGAGATATCCGCACCTATCAGGAGCAGCTCCAATCCCTGGCGTCGGAGTTATCCCTGACTGAAGAACGCGAACGGCGGCGCCTGGGAACGGACCTGCATGACCATATCGGCCAGGCCCTGGCCATCTCCAAGATCAAGCTGGGGGTGCTCCAAAAATCCGTCACTGCGGAGAAACAGGCCAAATCCCTGGGCGAAGTGCGGGAGCTCATTGATCAGATGATCCAGGATACCAGGTCCTTGACCTTCGAACTGAGCCTCCCGGTACTCTACGAGCTTGGCTTTGAGGCGGCGGTGGAATGGTTCGCCCGGCAAGTCCGGTCCCAACACGGCCTCACGGTGGACGTGCAGAAAGATATGCTCCCCATCCCTATGGATGATGAAATCAAAGTTCTGCTCTTCCGTTCGGTGCGGGAGTTAATGCTCAATATCGTCAAGCATGCCCAGGCCCACAATGCCCGGGTAACCATCAGGCGGGAAAGTGACGAGGTGAGCATTGCCGTGGAAGACGACGGGATCGGGATCAAAGACCAACGACAGGACTCGAAGCTAAAAAGCAACGGCGGCTTCGGGCTTTTCAGTATTAGAGAGCGCTTGCGTTATCTTGGAGGGCAAGTACAGGTGGAACCGGGCCGGGCCCAGGGAACCCGGATCACCTTGGTAGTACCCCTTCAGCACGCCAAGAAGGCTCAAGGAGGGGCCGTATCATGATCAAGATCATATTGGCGGATGACCACCAGATAGTGCGTCACGGGCTCCGTACGCTGCTGGCGGCGGAACCTGACATGGAGATCGTGGGTGAAGCGGAAAATGGGCGGGAGGTGGTCAAGTTGGTCCAGGAACTGGCCCCCCAGGTGGTGATCATGGACATTTCCATGCCCGACCTGAACGGCATCGAAGCCACCCGCCTGATACTGGGCGAATCTTCCGGAGTCAAAGTTATTGCCCTGTCGATGCATTCCGACAGTCTCTTCGTCCTGAACATGTTCAAGGCCGGGGCTTCGGGTTACCTGCTGAAAGATTGCGCCCTGGAGGAATTGGTCAAAGCGGTGCGCACGGTGCTGAATCGCCAGGTCTATCTCAGCCCCGGTATTTCCGATATTGTGATCAAAGACTTCGTCATCGGGTGGTCCTCAGAGGAGTCCTCGTCCTCGGCCTACTCGATCCTCACGGCCAGGGAGCGGCAAGTGCTGCAGCTTATGGCCGAAGGCAAAAACACCAACCAGATCGCCGCCAGCCTGTTCGTCAGCGTCAAGACGGTGGAAGCCCATCGCAAACAACTGATGAACAAGCTGGATATCCACAGCGTGGCCGAACTCACCAAGTATGCCATCCGCCAGGGACTGACCTCCCTGGACGTTTGAGTCCGGTTTTCAGGCCGCGCCGGTGCATCCTCCCCGGAATATTGCCGATTTCAGGCTTTGCGCATCGCAAAATCAGGGAATCCCCGGCTGTAATCCATCCTCTATTCATTGTAGATACATAATTACGTCAAGATGCTGTGTCCTGACCGGGGCGGATCGAAACACCGGTGCCCCTCTGCTTGGGCCGGAACGCGGTTAACTGAGAGATTTTTTATTGAGGATATTCCCATGGGCCAAAGAAAAAATTCATTCAACAGCGGCAACCGAACGATCAGAATCATCCTGGCGGACGACCACCAGATTGTGCGTCAGGGTCTGCGCATCCTGCTGGAAGCCGAGACTGACATGGAGATAGTCGCCGAAGCCGATAACGGGCGCAAGGTGTTAAAACAAGCCCAGGACCTGCTCCCCGATATCATCATCATGGACCTGTCCATGCCTGAGCTGAACGGCATCGAGGCGACCCGCCAGATCCTGGCCGGGGCTCCGGAGGTCAAGGTGATCGCCCTGTCGATGCATTCCGACAGCCTTTTTGTGCTCAACATGATCAAAGCCGGCGCCTCGGGGTATCTGCTGAAAGACTGCGCCCTGGAAGAACTGGTCAAAGCCATCCGCGCCGTGGTCGACCATAAAACCTATTTGAGTCCGGGTGTTTCGGACATCGTGATCAGGGATTTTGTGACTGGTTGGCAGACCACGAATGCGTCGGCGTTTTCCGTCCTGTCGCCCAGAGAACGGGAAGTGCTGCAACTCATGGCCGAAGGCAGAACCACCAACCAGATCGCCGACGGTCTCTGTGTCAGCGTCAAGACCGTGGAAGCCCACCGCAAACAGGTCATGACCAAGTTGGGGATTCACAGTGTCGCCGAACTCACCAAATATGCCATCCGCCAGGGACTGACTTCTTTAGAAGTTTGAGCCGGTCTGGGGGAGGCGCCCAGGTCCGGTTCGTTCACTTGTATCAAAAAAAGTAAGGTTTTTCGGTAATAAGAATTAGGGATTCCCTAAGTGCTTTTTGGGGAAATCCCTATATTTTTATACTCAGCGCCTTGGGCACCCGGTTGTCTCGGTTCCATGGCAAAACGTTGTCTGCTCCAGCACCAGCACGCCTTCTGGCGACCTGCCCAATCGACCCGCCTGGGAGACCGGATGACCATTGAGATTGTTTTGGCGGATTGCCACCAGATAATTCGCCGGGGCCTTGCCCAGCTTCTGGCCGGTGAACCTGATATGATTGTGGTGGGGGAGGCGGAAGATTACCGTACCACCATCAAGCTCATCCAAGAATTCTCCCCCCGGGTGGTAATCATGGATATTTCCATGCCCGACATGAACGGCGTGGAAGCGACCCGGCGGATATTGGCGGAATATCCCCAGATCAAAGTTATCGGCCTTTCCATGCACTCTGACAGTCTTTTTGTCTTGAATATGCTCAACGCCGGGGCCTCGGGCTATCTGTTGAAAGATTGCGCCCTGGAGGAACTGGTGAAGGCCATTCGGACCGTGGTAAACCAGAAAATCTATCTCAGCTCCAAGTTATCCGACCTGCTGGTCACCGATCTGGCCAATCAAATCTCCCTCGGTGATCCCAGTGATTGATTGTTGGACGGCCCCGGAACGTCCCATGCCATGAGGGCAGCCTGCGGCTATCGTCTTGCAGCAGCATGGCCCCTGATACCGGTTTTACGACTTGATTTTTCCCCGGGAAGCCCCGCATCCCCAGGGGCTCAAGCCGGGAAACCTGAGTCCATCCAGCCGACATCTCTCCTGCCCCGATCCTCATTGCCGACCTCCCAAGGTGAAACACCACGGCCTCCTGATCTTTCCTGGATAGTAGCTTCCCCCCGGCAAAATTCAGCAAATCCGGCCCTGAATATCAGTAGTCCCCCTCAGTGTGTTGAAACTCAATCGTGTTATGTGTATGGGTAACAACCGGATAAGGCGGAGGAAAGAAATATAAGGATCGGCTGAAAGAGGTGGGTCTTGATCATGAATGCCGCAGCGGGTCACAAGAAGGAGAGTGTTATGGGACCAACGGTCTCGGTTTGCCGGAAAGGTGAGGATTTATACCTCACCTTGGAGGGAGATTTCAATCACATTTCATCCCAGCAACTGCTCCAGGCGTTGAAAAAACTGGTGTCGACCTCCCTGAAGTGTTTTGCCCCGGATTCCCCGGCGGCGTTCACCTTCAAAACCCATGGCAAGGTGGATCCTAAGAAAACCGAACATCCTGAATCCCGGTGGCCATGACCGGCTGGGTTGACCGCGGTTATGCCCCGGAGAGCTCAACCGGGGTGGAGGGCTGGCCGGAGGGTTGGGGCGCACCGGCGCCAAAACGCGCCCGGGCGCCGGGGAGACCGGGAGTGCAAAGGCCCCCGGCGGGTTTCAGTATCCCACCGGCAACCGGTAGAGGATATCCGCCAGTTCGCTGGCGCTGGCGATGGGCTCAGCCGTCTCGCCATGCAGCTTCAGGCATTCCAGCCACAGGCCCGGCACATCCCGGCCCGCCGGTTCCCAATCCACTTCCAAAGGAAAGAGGGGATTTTCCCGACTGGCAGCCTCCCAGGCTTCCAGGCTGGCAAAGCGCCGGTCCCGGGCCATCGCCCGCCCGAAGGCGCTGTTGGCAATATCCTGATTGAAGCCGGTGCTCCAGAAAAAATCGATGAGCGCCGGCACCGCCTCGGCCAGGGGCACCCCCTCCAGCATCTCCGGCCGGTAGCGCAAGCAGACCCTCTGGCTGCCGTAGTGGCCCGGTTCCCCCCGGACGTTGGGCAGGCTGGTGTGGTAGAGGGTATCGCTGAGTAACCTCAAGGAACTGTTCCGGAAGAACATCTTCATTTCTTCGAAACCATCCCGGTAGAAAGTCAGGACATAAATGACGTAAGGCAAGGCCAAGAGGTAAGGCTGGTAATCGTCCCCGCCTTTCTTGACGCGGCTGACCCTGAGGGTGCGGCATTGGGGGGGATGCTCCATCACCAAAAAGAGGAGGTCTTTTCTCCGGGAGAGCCAGCGGGCCCCCAGGGGCAAGACCGGCAACGGCGGCGGCATGACCCGGGCCACGTAGCGCAACACCGCCTCCAGCGGCGCCCGCCGCCCCACCCGGCACTGGCCTTCACCGTTTTCCTCCAGCAGCAGGATCTCGCTGCCCTCAATGATGATCTTGTCTCGAATGACTGGGATTCCTTCTTCTTTATTCCCCCTTTGAAAAAGGGGGGTAGGGGGGATTTATTTGGCTATTCGCTCCATTATTACCCGATAGACGACATCCATGACCGCTTCGGTTTCTTTTAAAGCCTCCCTGCTGTCGAAGCGCAAAACCATCAATCCAAGGCTGCCTAAATACTCGTCCCGTTCCCTGTCCTTTTCAACATGTTGTGCTACAAGATGCTGGGAACCGTCTATTTCGATAACCAATTTTGCCTTGGGCGCATAGAAATCAACAATATAATCGCCAATCGCTTTCTGACAATAAAATTGCACACCGGAAATCTGTTTGCCTCGCAACCGTCTCCACAAGGATAACTCACTGTCAGTCAAGTTTTGTCGAAGTTGCCGGGCATTAGCTTTCAGCTTGGGACTATACTTGAGCATGGGCAGATTTTATAAATCCCCCCTGCCCCCCTTTTTCAAAGGGGGGTTTAAAGTCCCCCTTTGAAAAAGGGGGATTTAGGGGGATTTGAGGTTTTCCTGGTAAAGCCTGCGGCCACCACAACCAACCAAGAGAAGAGCTACATCGTTCCCGAATCAGGCTTCTTTCCCTCTGCCGATGATCGCACCAATAAAATCATAAAGCTGGGTTTCGAGGTCATTTGCCCTTTCCTGCCGATTTGGTCATCTTGGCGTTTAGTAAAGTAAACCTGTCCCAGGCCGTGTTCCCGGACCTACCCCATTCCTTGCTGCTGCCATTGCTGCCTGCGTTTTAGGGAAATCCAAACAGGAGGTTGGGAGAGGAGTTGGGGGAGGGCGCGGGACCCCTGACGAATACCAAAAACGTCCCCCTACCCCCCATCAACTCATCCTTCCCCCTCCGCCTCCTCTTCCGGCCCGGCCCAGGCCCAGACCCGCTCCGGCACGAAGCGCCGGGAGGAGCACTGGTTCAGGGCCAGGCGTTCCATGTGCCGGAGGATCTCGGTCTGGTGGGGCGGCAGAAAGTCGTCGATCACCTGGCGGAAGTCCTCGGGATGCACCTGGTCCCGGCCCGCCAGGCGCGCCTGGCGGTAGGCCCGGAAGACCAGCTCCTCGATGTCCGCCCCGGTAATAATCTCCGGGTGCCGCGCCTCCAGGTGGCGGGTAATGTCGGCAAAATCCCCGCAGTCGCAGGCAATGTGACTCCGCCTGGCCACCACCTGGAAAATGTGACACTTTTCGGTGAAATCCGGCATGAAGAAGGGGATTCGCTCGCTGGACCGCCCGGAGCGCAGGTCGGCCCGGTCCAGCCGGTCCGGGCGGTTGGTAATCCTGATCCACAGGACCTTGCCCTGGATGGCCGGGTCGCCGGTGAACTCAAAGCGCATCTGCCTGAGGCGGTTGCTCACCCCGGTGTCGCCGGAGTACTCATCCCGGCCATGCTCACTCTGATCGGCCTCGTCTTCCACCACCACCAGGGGCGTCAGACTCCGGAGGCTGGAGAGGGCCTTGAAGAAATTGCGTTCGCTCTCTCCCACCCACTTGGTGCGGGGGTTCAGCAGCTTGACGAAATTGAAGCCGATGTCCCGGGCCAGGGCTTCCGCCAGGGCGGTCTTGCCCACCCCCGGGGGCCCCATCATGGTGATGCCCCGGGGCACCAGTTTGTGGTCGCCTCTGTTCATGGCCCGGACAATCTGCGCAAAATAGCCCTTGATGGGCTCCAGCCCGCCGATCTCCTCCAGGCCGAACCGGGGTTCGATGACTTCGATGAGCCCCACCAGCTCCTGGCGCAGCAGGTCCTTCTTCTGCCGGCGCACCATCTCCCGGGTGAGGGGGGCGTGCCGGGACCGGTTGAGGAGGCCGCGTACCACCTGGAGGCTTAAGCCCGCGGCCAGATTGGCCAAGCCCTGGGAAGTCAGCTCCAGTTGGCAGGGGCCCGAGGCGCGGATATGTTCGATAAAGTGGAGGCGGGCGTCCTGGTCCGGCGGCGGCACTTCGATGATCTGGGCCCCGTGGCGGCTCAAGCGCAGGTTGCCGTTCAACTCCGCCAGGTTGCCGGTGGTCAGGATAATCACGTGGCCGGCCTCCACCAGTTCCCGCTGCCGGGCCCAGCGCAGCAGGGTGACCAGGGCCGCCCGGTCCGCCTCTCCCATGGACCCCAGGTCCACCGCCGGCACAATGGTTTCGGCGTATTCCAGGACCAGGGCCAGGGGTCGGGGCAGGCCGGCCTGCCGGCGAGGAGCGGTCATGACCCGTTCCGCCAGTTGCAGAACTTCCCGAGGGCTTTGGGGAAAGGGTTTTTCCTGGGGCTGCTGGCCCAGGGCCCGCAAGGCCCGGGCCCGGACCCGGGAGACGTCCTCTTCGTCTTCTTCCCCCGGCGCCAGCCCCTGGGTCGGCGGCTCCAGGGCCTGCCGGAACGCGTGTTCCACCACGGCGTCCCCGAACTCCAGCCCCAGACCGAGATTGTAGAACACCACTTGGCGGGATTGGGCCAGCCATTGACCCAGAAAATGGCGGAACGGCAGGTAATCGCCATTCACCCGGACATAATCGAAGACCTGCCCGTGGAGGATAAACAGGGCCGATTCGCCCTCGTTGAGGTGGTCCGCCAATTCCTGGGCCCATACGGGGAGCTCTTGCCAGGGGCCCATAGATGATCCTCTCCGGTTGAAAGGGGTGGAAAAGGGAGGCCCGGGGGTAAGCAACGAGCCCGGGCCGCCTTCCCTCACCTCAGTGCGGTGCGCGGTTTCGTGTTTTGGGTAATTTGCTTGCCAGAGGAGCTTCTTGCAAAACTGTTTTTAGGTCATCCGGAACGAAGTGAAGGATCTCAACCTTCTGAAAATACGAGATTCTTCGCTCCGCTCAGCATGACCATGGTAGTCAATAAGGAGTTTTGCAAGAGCCTCAGAGGTTAAAGGCCACCAGTCCGGATGGCTGAGCGGGTTTCAGCCCGGGGACCGGTTACAGCAAAGGTTCGATCAGTTTCTGAAAGATTTCTTTTTTCCGGGTGCCCTCGATCCTCTGGGCGATGTTGCCTTGCTTGTCGATGATTACCGTGGTCGGCACCACCGCGATGCTCCCATAGGCATCGCTCACCTTGTCGTTGCCGGTGAGCACGGGATATTCCAGGCCCAGTTGTTTCACCAGGAAACGGATCTGGGTGGGGTCGGAACTCAAGGCGATCCCCAGGGTAACCAGGCCCCGGCCCTTGAGTTCGTTATTGAGTTTGTTCAGGTCCGGCATCTCCTCCCGGCACGGGCCGCAGAAGAACGTGAAAAAGTTGATCACCACCACCTTGCCCCTGAACTGGCTCAGGGAGTATTCCTTGCCTTGCAGCACATCTTTCAGGGAAAAATTCGGGGCGGCCTTGCCGGCTCCCCAGCCTGGTGACGCCAGGGCCAGGACGCAGATGGCCACCACCAGCATCCGGGCTAGGGTCCAGGAAAAGCGAAATGACTTATGGGCCATTACCACGCTCCTTGCTCCGAGGTTATACCTCTGATTTTTGGCCTAAATATATCAAAAAGGCCCTGGGCCTGCAATTTATTTACCGGCGGGGGTGGTCTTGGGGGCGGGGCACCAGCCAGGAGGGGAGTTGGCCCCGGGGCCGGGGGCTGCGGGGCAGGGCCACCACCAGGGGGAGGATGGACCGCTGTTTGAACAAGACCTCCAGGTCGTGGAAATACTGGGGAGCTTTGAGGCACAGGAAGGCCTTGCCGTCTTCGACAATCCAGCGCAGGTTTTCCGGCGGGGTCAGGGCGGCGGCTTCGCCGGGGCAAACGGCCAGCGCGGCGCAGCGGTAAAGGTAGCTCCAGAAACTGCCGGACGGGGCCGCGGCCAGGACCTCCTGCCAGTGATCGGACCGGTGTCCCGGAGGCAGGCAAACCCGGCTCACTTTGAACTCCCGGCTGGTTTCCACGGACCAGGAGTTGCGCACCCCCAGGGTTTGATCGCCATAGACCTGGTTTCCGGCAGCCCCCACCAGGGCCACCGCGCCCCAATCTCCGGCCACATAGCGAAAATAGCCTCCCTGCCTGAGAGTTTCCAGGGCTTTCTGGTAGAACGCCAGGGCCGATTCCGGGATGGCGGGGGGCAGCCGCCAGATGAGCCGCCGGGGGTCCCAGTGGCGATGCTCCTGGAGAAAGGCTCCATGGTTATCCGCAGTCAGGGCCAGCACCAGGGGGTCCCGCCATTCCCGGGACAGCGCCGCGGCCTCGGCGTAATCCCGGGCCTCCAGCCAGATGCGGCCCCGGCCCAGAAATCCGGGGGGGAGGAACTCGTCGTGCTCCGCTGGGAGGGCGGCAGCGGGTACACCGGGGGGCCGGGCGGGGTTCCCGGGGGCGGGGGGGACATCCGGAGGGTCTCCCCCCGGGCCTCCACCACTTCCCGGGCCGCGGCCAGGGCCCGGGGACGCCCCATGGGGGAGGCCGCGGCCACGGACTGATAGAGCCCGATCACCCGGCCCAGGGAGGAGGGAGCCCAGAGCTCACCCCTGATCTGGACCGCTTCCAGCCCCAATTGACAGAGTCCGGCAAGAGTCTCGAGGCTCGCCATCAGCGTCCCGGGATCTCCCGGCCGGGCCAGGCAGCAGGCTTCACACCCCACCCCCAGGTACTCTTCCATGAGGCAGAGGCCGGCATAACCGGGGCAGCCGGTGCCCAGGGCCACGGCCAGGGGCATGGCGGTCCGGCGCCGCATCAAGGCCAGGTCTTTGAGGCTGATGGGTCCGGCCACCACCACCCGGCTAAACCCCAGGGTGGCCGCCAGCTGCGCTCCGGGCGAGTTGTTCACCCCGAAATCGCCGGCGGCCTGGAGGGGAAGGTCGGGATAACGCCGGTGCGCCTCCCGGACGAGGCCCAGGTCGCGCAGCTGCAAGGCGTCGGGTTCGAGCCGGGCCGCGGCGGCGAGCATCTCCGGCACCCCGGGCAGATCTTTCTCCCGCACCAGCCAATCCCAGATGAGATAGAATTTGACCCGGTGCTGCCGGGCCGCGTCCCGCCAGTCAGCGAGTTCGGAGAAGACCTGGGAATCCGGGTTCCGGGGCAAATAGGCTGCCACCGCCCCAACTCCCCGGTCCAGGGCGGTGGCCAGGGATTCCCGATTATAGATGGATACCACTAATTCTATGACTGCCATAGGGTTTGCTTATCCTACTTCATGCCGAGTTGCGTTCAAAGAGCACCTTTTTTAGCCGCCGGCTTTACCGTGAAAAACTGCAAATCCCCCTGGATTCCCCTTTTCCAAAGGGGGACTTTAACACCCCCCTTCGGGAAAGGGGGGCAGGGGGGATTTTTCATCCTCGGGGGTGAACCCTCTGTGGTTCATGGACGGTTAGCCTGTGCCACGTGCTGATTGCCAATTGGCATCACAGGCGGCCCCCAGTTTTTCGCAGGGTGCGCCCTGGGCACCATGTCACCGATGATGGGCACCGAGGCTTTACCGGTCTTGCCTGAGGTACGCCTGGGCCAACAGGCTCCCTAGGGCGGGCCATGCCCGCCGAATTAGGCGGCCACGGGCCACCCTATAACCCTTATCTTTAAACCTTGAACTTTTCGGAACAGATCACGGTTAAGGTGCCCGCAGCCGGCTGAGGCGACAGCGGCAATCCACCCCCTAAGATTAAGGGAAAACCAGAAATCCACCAACTAAAAAACGTCTCTCCTTGACAACTCCCCGGGGTTATCCCTATTGTTACTTATCACCTCAAGGAGATGACTATGAAAGTTTTGGGCATCTTTGGCAGCCCCCGGCGAGAGGGGAACTCAGACACCCTCATGAAGGCATTCCTCCAGGGGGCGGCGGAGTCCGGCGCCCTGGTGGAGGAAATATTCCTGCGGGAGATGAAAATTTCCCCCTGTCTGGAAATATATCATTGTTTCAAGGACGGCACCTGCCCTATTAAGGATGAAATGCGGGGGCTGTATGACAAACTGGTGGAGGCCGACGTGGTGGCCCTGGGGTCGCCGGTGTTCTTTTACAGCCTTTCGGCCCAGGCCAAGGCCATGATCGACCGGACCCAGGCCCTGTGGGCCCGGCGCTACGTGCTCAAGGATGATTTTCCCGGCGGCAACCGCCAGGGGGTGCTGTTGGTGACCGGCGCCACCAAAGGGCGGCTGCTGTTCGTGGGCTCCCGCCTGGTGGCCAAGTATTTCTTCGACGCCATTAATGTCAGGTATGCCGCCGAGGTCCTGGTGCGGGGGGTGGACGAAAAAGGGGCCATCCAGGAGCGGCCGGAGGTCCTGGAGCAGGCCCGGGACCTGGGCCGCCGCCTGGCCCAGGGCGAGGTGATGGGCCCCATCAAGATGGACCCCCTGGCAGTTTAGCCGGTGACGGGAGGTAGAGGCCGGAAATCCTGCGGCCCTGGCCCCGAATTGACGGGTTTGAGACCGCGGCGCAAGTCCTCGCACCGGTCAGGCTGAGGGCGCGGCGCGACCGAAGCATCTCATGAATACGAGGACATGCTGGTGGAGCGGTTCATCATGATGATGGACATAAATGCCGGCTCGGAGCACTGGACTCGGCCGGTTAAGTCCCCCTTTGAACAAGGGGATTGAGGGGGATTTCGACCGGTTATAAAAATCCCCCCCGCCCCCCTTTAATAAAGGGGGGGGTAAAAAAATCCTGGTTTTCCCGTGTAATGTTAATGAGGACCCAAACCGCGAGTTCCTGTGCGGCGCTCAGGACCACAAGCTGATTACTCTCATATGTCTCATCCCGGTATGCCATGACGACACCCATTTCCGACAATTACTGCTTTGTCTGCGGCCAGGACAACCCCCGGGGGTTGAAGATCTCGGTTACCTACCGGGAAAACGAAACCGCGGCTGAAACCGAGATCTCGCTGCCCCGGGAGTTCCAGGGTTGGGCTGCAGTCATCCACGGCGGCATCCTGGCCACCCTGCTGGATGAAATGATGGCCCACGCGGTGTGGCATTTTGCCGGCCCCGGCCTCACCCTGAGCCTGGAAGTGCGCTTCCACGCACCCCTCAAACCCGATGAACCAATCCTGGTGCGGGGCGTGCTCCACACCCAAAGCGGCAGCCGCCGCCTGGCCGAAGGCGAGATCATCCGCCGGGCCGACGGGGTCCGCATCGCCTCGGGCAAGAGCCGGTTTTTGCTGCTCAATGGAAAAGAGCCTTAATCCTTGCTCCCGGGGCGCGTTATGCTCCACGTAATCATCCTCATGGTGGGTAAGTACTTATAGGGCGCGCCGTGCACGCCGATTTATGCCGTTTCTTTAGTGGCTTGGCGCCTTGGTGTGAACACCCATGCTCCACGTAACCATCCTCATGGTGGGCAAGACCCGGGAAGCCTTCATCCGGGAGGGCGTGGCTTTCTATGAGAAGCGCCTGCAACCCTTCCTGCACCTGACCCTAAGAAGTGTCCGGGAAGAAAAAGAGGCCGGCGGCCTCACCGCGGCAGCCATCAAGGCTAAAGAAGGCGAGCGTCTCCGGGCCCAGATTCCGCCCCGGGCCTTGGTTGCGGCCCTCACCCCCCAAGGCCGGGAGTTTACTTCGGAGGAATTCGCCGCCTGGCTCACCCGGCGGGAACTTGAATCCCGGCCCCTGGCTTTCCTCATCGGCGGGCACTGGGGCCTGGATGAGCAGACTATGGCCGCCGCCGCCGAACGCCTGGCCCTGGCCCGCCTCACCCTGACCCACGAACTGAGCCGCCTCGTGCTCCTGGAGCAGCTCTACCGGGCCATGACCATCAAGACCGGCCACCCGTACCATGTTTAGGGGCGCCGGCGTCTGGCCTGGAGCAAGCGCAGGCTGAACGGTCATGCCTGAAGAATTCGGCCACCCCCAAAAATGATAGCCTCTGTAGGGGCGGGTTTTAAACCCGCCCCTGCGTCTGGACTTTCACGCTAACCCCTGCGGATATGGGATAAATTACCTGTTTGACCGCAACCTGGCCTCACTCCAGCCAACCGGCGCCCGCCGGTCCCGAAATTCAGCCGCACCGGGCCCTTACCCTTGTATCCCGGCGGCTCCTGGGATATGAATAAGAAGGCTTTATCAGAGAATAGAGAGTTGGGGAGGGCTTGCCGGGGGGCGGGCCCCCTTCAATCCTTCGCACCATATCCATTTGGAGGCGCTTATGGGATCGGCCTGGCACATCGTCGCTTTTCCGCTCATCCTGCCGTGGCGGGACGAGTTTTGGACCTTACCGCTGTACTTCCCGGATTTGCAGGTGGGAGTTATTCCGGGATGGCCTGAACAAATGCCGTACCAGGGGATGCCGTTACCCTCGGAAGCCGAGGTCCACCCCCGGGAGTTCCAGCACTATAAATCCGGAGACCTTAGCCAGTGGCAGGCCTTTGCAGAATATCGCCGGGATCAGGATGAGGCCGGGGAGAATGTGATCCAGGCCATTCGCGGCTATGGCCAGGCCGCCACCCCGGAGCCGCCGCCGGCCCCGCCCAATGCCTGGTCCCTGGCCTGGCAGCTGGAAAAAATGCAGGCCGACCAGGAAGCCCAACTCCTGCGGGTAGACCGGGGGCAAGACTGGCTGCAGGATATCCTCAAACCGGAACCCTGGGACAATCGGCCGTCCTACGGACCCGTCTCCGGAGTCGCCGAAACGGTGGACCCCGAGTTGGCCAAACTGCGCTACCGCCTGTGGCTCCGGGTAATGGCCCCCGAGACGCCGGAGCAGTCGGTCCCCCTGCTCCTGGGCCGCGCCTCCCGGCCCCTGTTCCTGACGTTGAAAGGCTGGCCGGAGTGGACTGCTCTCCGGAAGGTGCAGCTCACCTTACCCTCCTGCCGGAATGGGGACGAGTGGTCGCAGGTGGCGGGCGAGACCGGCCGGCCGCCCTGGCAGGAGAAGTTTGTCGACCTCCTGGGGGCCCTGATCACCGCGGCGGCCGATAACCAGGAACTTGAGGCAGCCTCTCGGGAATTGCAGGAATTGGTGGCCGACGAGATCGTGGCCGGTTGGCCCTTGCCCGAGGTGCAGTATGGGGACCTGGAGGTCTGGGGGCCGGATACCGCCCCGGAAGCTAATGGTCCGGTGCTGTGCTGGGGAAGCGCCGGCGCCGGCACCCTGCCGGGGTAATCGGTACGTGGGAGTTGTATGCAAAGGGCTATTTTGGGGAACCGCAGGCTTTACCGTGAAAAACCGAATCCCCCTAAATCCCCTTTTGTTAAAGGGGGACTTTAAAACCCCCCTTTGGAAAAGGGGGGCAGGGGGGATTTTCATCCCCTGCGGGTGACCGATATCGGTCATGAACCTTTAGCCTGCGCCTGCACAGTGCGAAACGCCGGCGCCACCTCTTTGATGATGATTTGGCAAAAAAACCGCCAGGGCGCGGCGCGGCCCCGCCGCTCTCGGGGCCGGCAACGGCAGGTTCAGGGGCGAGGCTGGGGGATTACTCCGCTTCGGATTCCGGCAGGGCTTTCAAGGGGGTGGTGGGCACGATTTTGCCCGCGGCGATCTCCCGCAGGGCCATGACGATTTCTTTGTTGTCCCCTTTGACCAGAACCGGCGCCCCGCGGTAGATTTGGCGCACCCGCTTGGCCGCCAGGTGAATCAGGCCGAAGCGAGTCGGTACTTGTTCAAGGCAGTCTTCAATAGTAACCCGGGCCATAGACGGTCTCCGCTTTAAGTTTGATCGCAGGCGATGACCACAACCCGGCTCATCTCAATTCCCCGCGTAACCTCTATATTTACCTTTTTTTCGCGGCCCTGTCAAAGGGGCGCCGGTGAGCCCGAGCCTGATCTTATACCGAGTTGCGATCAAAAGGCAATTATTTGCAGAAGCAGGCTTTACCGTGAAACTTCAAATTCCCCTAAATCCCCCTTTAAAAAAGGGGGACTTTAAGGAAGCCGCAGTTTTCCCCCCCTTTTTTAAAGGGGGGTAGGGGGGATTTTTCTCCCCGGGATTGACCAACTTCCAGGGTCACGAACCTTTCGTCTGCGCCAGCCCAGGCGAGATGCCTATGTCGCCAATTGATTGCGATTCGGTATGAGCTCTCCCGGGCGCCTCAACCCGGCTTCCGGTCCGTCAGCAATTCTTCCAATTCGGCTGATAATTGGGTCACCTGCACCGCCAGGTTGACGCATTTCTTGCCCGCCAGGCAATCGTCGGCATCTTTCTGGTCCAGATAAGACCCCACGGTGGCGCCGGACTTGCTGAGCTTGAGGGCATAACGTTTGCCGGCTTCGTCCCACGAGACGCTTAATTCGATGTTATGCTGCTCAATTTCAGGATGATATTCCCGGATCTTGGCGATAACGCGGCTCATATGCTGGTTCATGTCGTTCCCTTTTGACGTGCAACGGACTCGGGATTATGCAGATATTTTCCTTGAATTTCCTGGAAAAGTTACCGATGTCGCGGCCCTTTAGGCAGGCATCGACGGCCCTTTTCTCCGGCCAGGCGCACGAACTCCAGTTGGTCGCCCTGCTTCAGGATATAGGAGGCCGCCACGTCCCGGCCGTTCACCAGGGCCAGGGCCCGGGGGTCGATGTTCAATGGCTCTTTCAGGGACTGGCGCACCTCGCTGACGGATTTCCCGGAGATGGCCGCCTCCAGGTTATGGACCCCGTAGCTGATTTTCACCAGGCCGGTTTGGGCCTTGCCGGGTTGCTTGAGTCTGGTCAGGTCCTTTAGCTGCGCGCTCATAATGCTCCGTTGGTTCCCCTGGTCGACCCGGGTTCCCCTACCTCTGGGGTGAAAGTGATGGTTCCCCTAAGCGGTAAATGGACCACTCAACCGTATAGCGATTCCAGGGATTTCTGGTGGCTATGACAAATTTTCGCGGTCCGGCGATGCGGTTTTCTGGGGATAAACCCAGAATTTTCGCCTCTGTAAATTCTTGCTCCACGAGGGTGGGGATGACTACCGTGTCGACCCGGAAAGATTTGATCATTTTTTTTATTTTATCACGTTCCACCGGATTGGTTAAATCGGAAAAAACCAGAGTATCCCGGCTCAGGAAAGGTCGAGGCGTCAGGGCAACTGACCGGTTCCAGGTCAACACCACGGCGTTGGCCGGCAGGATATCATTGACCCAACAGGCCTCGGCATAACCAGAGGCCCGGTCAGTCATCACCCGGTGTCGCAGGGAGGCCGTCAGCGCCCCGGGAAACAGGGTGACCGCCCCCAAGAGGCTGAGCCCGGCCATAAATGCGGTTTGGGCCAGGGTAACTCTGGCCAGCCAGGATTTAAGCGGATTCCAGGCCATGAAGGTCGCCAGCGGCACAATCCACAGATAGGGCTCAAACAGGTACCGGGCTCCCATCCGGCTCAGCAGCAGGCTGAAGGGGGTGGCGGCCATGGCGCAGTATAACAGGACCCTGGCCGGCACCTCTTTACTTCGACGCAATCCCAGAATTAAGAGCAACGGTGCTATGCCAAGCACCATTGTGAGGTCTCCCGGGCAACCAGGAATAAATAAATTCAGGGGAAAGGGTACCAGGGTGGTTTCGGAGGGGGAGAATTCCTGGGAAACCCGGGAAAATGCTGAAAATCTGCACACCGTAGGATCCCCGAGAGCCCGAAACTTTTCCAGAAAAGGGGACAGAGGGTCGCCGTAAAAGATCCAGTTCTGCAGATTCCCGGGAAAGAACAAGATCAGATATGCCACCAGGCCAATGCCGGCTGCCCAGAGGAGCAGGCCGGCGCGTCGGGCGGCCAGCATTCCTGCCGCCAGTACGATGGCGCCAGTAATCAGAAAAGAGTATTTGCAGGCTATGGCAAACAGAACGCAGCCGAAGGAGAGGAGCAGAGTCGGCCGGTCAATATTCCGAAACCGCTGAGCAATTAAGAAAATGGCCACCGTAGTGGCAGCGGTAGCCAACATTTGAGGCTTCTGGTTGAGCACCAGAAAGGCCACCACCGGGCAGCTCACCACCAGCATGGATACCAGCAAGCGATCCCGGTTATTCCGGGCAAAGGTGTTCACCGCCTGCAGCAGGGCCACCAGACCGGCGAATTGCAGGGCGGCTCCCAGGATATCGGTGCCACCGGCCAGCCCCAGGAGATTAAGGGATTCGCCCAGGCCCGCCAGCCTCGCAAAGAGCCAATCCGGTCGGGGGTAGGCCCGGTGATGCCGCAGGATGTCCAGGGGGACACCCAGGTGATAGTCGAGGGAGTCGGCATCGGTGGGAGGCCCCAAGGCTCCCAGGAGCAAGCCGGTCAGAGTGACGGCCAGCAGGACGCAGGCCGCTTTGCCCCAGAGGGACTGATCCCGAAACATGGCGGCCGCCTGGTCGTAGAGGCGTAATAGTTGCGCTTTATTGATCCGGGACAGTTCCAGGATGCCCCCGGCGGCCAGGCTCCAGGCCATGATCCTTAAGAGCCAGTGATAGGCTAACCCTACCAGGGCCAGCAGATGTACCGCAGCGGCCAGCAAGGCGGCGGCCAGGATAAAGCCGGCGGCCGTTTGGAGAGGATGAGGCGGCGGCGGGAGGGAGCGAATCAGACGGGTGCCCAGGTACTTGACGCCGAATACCATCAAAATGGCCAGGAGAGCCGGCAGGGGGCAGGGGGCGAGGTAATCTTGCAGTCTGAGAAACGGCACGGTTACTCCCATCGATTGTTCGGATTCGCCACCTTGCTTAAGAAGAAGATGAGTCGCGACTGCTCCGGCTGGAGGAGGTGGGACCGGGGGGTCCGGGGCGCCTCTGTCGGCGCTGGCCAAGTAATTCCTTTAATTCCTCGGCCGAATAGACGCGGCCGCACCCCGGGCAGCCGATTTCCACCCCGGTTCACGTGGGGGTAATGACGATACTGGCTTTATGGCAATAAACGCATTTCATCTGCTAAAAATAAGCCGAAAGCTTCGGGAGGGTGTCGTCCACCTGGCGGCACTCCCTCAGAAGACCATTGATGTACAGCCAGGTGAAACTCATGAGGAAATCCGGCGCGTACTTCCGGGCCCCGTGACTGTCAAAGGCCATCTCGGAGCCGGCCGGGCCGTAGCTGAACCGGAAAGACAGGTCGCCCAAAAGCGGCCAGGCCACCTCCCAGCCCCCGCCGGTTTGGGCGAATGTCCCGCAATCCATCCGCCGCACGGCCACCTCCACCACCTCGGGGGTCACTTTTTCCAGGATTTCCTCCCGGACCCCCAGGGACACCTCCTGGATGGGACCCGCGTCTTCCGGGGCGAAATCCATAAACGGCAACCACTCCGGGCCCGGGCCGGGATTCTCCAGGGTAAACGAGCCCCGGCCATACCGGGCCAGGATGGCCACATAATCCCAGGCAAAGACGAAGGCGTCCTCGCCCGGGACCACCAGGCTCTTCCGGGCAAAAAAAATCCTGAGGTCCGTGCCGAATTCGGGGTCCTGGTCGAAGAGCAGGAACATCTCCAACGGACGGAAAGGCGTCACCCGCAACACCCACTGGATGGTGGCGTAGGGGCGGCCGGCCACCAGTTCCGCCCGGAAAAGCCCGGCCAGGGCCTGGGGGTCAAGGTCGGCCAGCCCGGCCAGGTCCTGGCGGTACTTCTTGCGGACGTACTGACGGATTTGGGCTTCCCGCCCGCCGCCGGCTTCGAACTGCCCCAGGGTCACCAGGTCGTAGGAAAAATCCTGAGACGGCTGGGCCGCATTCATCCCTTTTTGGCCTCCACCCGCTGGTTGAACTTGGCCTCGTTGACGACAAAACGTTCGTGGACAGCTTCGCCAATCTTCTCTTTCTCGTCAAACCCTTCCACTTTAAAGGTGATTTTCCGGCCTTCCACCTGGGTTACTTCGGTGACGGCCCGCACTTCCATGCCCAGGGGGGTGGCGGCGGTATGCGACAGGTTCATGGAGATGCCCACGGAGGTTTCTCCGGGTTCCAGGTGAGGGGCCATCAGGCTGGCGCTCACCCCCTCGAACAACCCTCCCAGGAAGGGGGTGCCGAAGACGTTGGGAACTTTGGGGAAAAATTTTTGGGCGGAGTGCTCCGGGCCGGTCTTGAGCCGCATTTCGTGGGTCATGCCTACTGTTAATGCCATAAGGCCTCCTTGTCGCGCGGTATTTACCAGAATTAATGAAAATTTTCGCGTTGTCTCTCTCCTAAAACCATTACCTTTTCCTTAGGTTCGGTGGGGTACCCCGCTTTTTCCCATTCCACCCAACCGCCTTTCAGACCCCAAACCTGTTTGAAGCCCATATCCCTCAACTGTTTCGCCACCCGGACGATAGTGCCCTCTTTCTGTCAGTACAAGACGATTTTCTTGTCCTTGGGCAAATTGGCAGCCCAGGTTTTGACCTCATAGGGATTGCGGCGCACCGCACCCTTGATTTTTTTATCACTGACATTCCAATCTTTGGGCGCCCTGACATCCAGGATAAGTACCTGGGGATCGGAGAGCCAGCTTTTCACGGTCTCCTTGTCCAGGAGCGGCAGGTCCTTGCCGGCGCAAGACCAGCTGATTACCAGGATCAGGCCGACCGCCAGCCTCCTGGCCCATAATTTTCGCGTTTGCATTTTTCCTCCTGGCGCAATCTATCCAGGCTTAGAAGAAAAAATAAGACTCCAGCGATGGTGTCGCAGCCCCACTACCCTTTCGGGGTCAGCCCCAGCAACCGGGCGATCTGCCCGGCCAGGTCGGCGGTTTTCTCCTCCGGCTTGTCGGTCGCAGGCTTGAGGAATTGGGGCCGGTTCTGATATTCCGGTTTCGGGGTCACTTCGAATTCCGGCGGGAAGGAATCTTCGAAGTACATCTGCTGGAAACCGATGAATTTCAGGTGGTGGGCGGTGGCGTCCAGCACCGGGGTTTCGTCCTTCCCCAGCACACCTTCCGCCAGGGCCGCCCTGAGGCCGGCCAGGGATTCGCCCCCCTGGGTGCAACTGATGTGGCCGTGGCGGTTGGCCAGGAGCATGGAGTCCATGATCTCCTGTTCGCTGACGTGGACCACGGCCACGCTGCCTGACCCGGCCCGGCGGTGATACTCCGCCGGCCAGGCGGATCACCCGGGGCATGGACACCGGGTTGCCGATCATGGCGGCCTGGGCCACGGAAGCCTGCACCGTTACCGGCACGAAGACCCGTTTGGTGCTATCCGGCTCCAGGTAGTAGCGGAACACCGGGTCGGCGTGGCGGGACTGGACCCCGATGATCCGGGGCAGGGTGTCGATAATCTTCAGGTCGTGGAGGCGCAGAAAACCGGCCATGATGGCGGTGATGTTGCCGGCGTTGCCGATGGGCACCACCACGGTTTTGTGCGCCAGATCATAGTCGAAGGTCTGGGCGATCTCATAGGCATAGGACTCCTGGCCCCGGATGCGCCAGGAGTTTTTGGAGTTGAGCAGGGCCACCTGGTAGTGGTCGGCCAGGGCCTCCACCACCTTCATGCAGTCGTCGAAGACGCCGGGGACCTCCAGGACCTTGGCGCCGCTGCCCAGGGGTTGGGCCAACTGCTGGGGCGTGACCTTGCCCTGGGGCAGGATCACCGCGGAGGCGATCCGGTCTCCCAGGTAGGCGGAGTAAAGCGCCGCCGCCGCGGAGGTGTCGCCGGTGGAGGCGCAGATGGCCAGGATCTTGCCGGCCCCGGGCTGGCTCGCCAGGAAGTTGAGGTAGCTCAAGGCCGCGGCCATGCCCCGGTCCTTGAAGGAGGCGCTGGGGTTCTGGCCGTCGTTCTTGAAATAAAACGCCGCGCCCACCTCATTCTTCAGGTCGGCGTTGGCCGCCACCTGGGGGGTGTGGCCTTCCCCCAGGTAGATGATGTCGTTAAGCGGAATCACCGGGGCGATGAGTTCGTAGTACCGGAAAATACCGCTCAGGGCCGGGAGGTTGAGCATGCGGCGGTAGTCGAACAGGCGGCGCCAGAAGGCCCCGTCGCGCTGGGCCAGGGCCCCGGCGTTTTTATCCTCCAGCATGAACAAGCCCCGGCAGTGGGGGCAGGTATAGAGGAGTTCGGTAATGGCAAATTCAGCGCCGCACTCAAGGCAGCGGTAGACCATCTCCCCGGTGGGCGCGGGGATAAGATGGGGCCGGATGTCGTCGGGGAATTGGTCGGGTTTCACTTCGCCTCCGGATTATGGCGTCTGAAAAAAAATCCTTGCCATCGATAGTTTCTAAATCCCCCTAAATCCCCCTTTGTCAAAGGGGGACTTTTAAAGGATCTGCGCTAAGTTCCCCCCTTTGGAAAAGGGGGGCAGGGGGGATTTGGGTTTTTGGACCATGTGCCATAAGGGAAAATTTTTGCAAGTGCCTTAAAGATATCGGCGAGACGCCGGCTCCACGGTTCAAGTTTTATGGCGGCCTGTGGCCGCCATAAACCGGCGTGCACGGCACGCCCTATGAAGTTTGGTGCGTAGGAAGCACCCCACATGTTTATGTCGTCAAATGATACTTCTTCAGCTTGTACTGCAACAGGCTTTTGGTGATGCCCAGGAGTTCCGCGGCCCGGACCTGGACCTGGCCGCTTTTTTCCAGGGCCCGGCGGATCATCTGCTCCTCGATGCCGTCCAGGGCCTCGGGCAACGGGGTGTTCAGGGGGATGAAGCGGTCGATGTCCAGCCGGGACTCCGCCGGGGCCGGGGCCAGCTCCGCCGGCAGGTCCTGGGGGCTGATGACGTTGTTGCTGCACAGGATGACCGCCCGCTCCATGACGTTTTCCAGTTCCCGGACGTTGCCCGGCCAGGCGTACTGAATCAGCACCTTCAAGGCTTCCGGGGTGATGCGGGTCTTGTCCCGGAGGTTTTCCTGGACATACTTCCTGATGAAATGGCCCGCCAGGATGGGGATGTCTTCCTGGCGCTCACGCAGGGGCGGCAGGTGGAGATGGACCACGTTGAGGCGATAGAACAGGTCCTCCCGGAAACGGCCGGCCTCCACCTCCTCTTTGAGGTCCCGGTTGGAGGCGGCCACCACCCGGACATCCACCTTGATGGTGCGGACGCCGCCCACCCGCTCGAATTCCATCTCCTGGAGCACCCGGAGGAGCTTGACCTGGAGACCCTGGGACATTTCCGCCACTTCGTCCATAAAGAGGGTGCCGCCGTCGGCCAATTCGAACCGGCCTTTGCGCATGGCCACGGCGTGGGTGAAGGCGCCCCGTTCGTGGCCGAAGAGTTCGCTCTCCAGCAGGGTTTCGGTCAGGGCGGCGCAGTTGACCGAGATGAAGCTTTTGGCGGCCCGGTTGCTGCACTGGTGAATGGCCCGGGCGATGAGTTCCTTGCCGGTGCCGCTCTCGCCGGTAATCAGGACCGTGGCCCGGGACCCGGCCACCCTTTGCACCAGGGCCAGAATTTCCTCCATGACCCGGGACTCCCCCACAATGTTGGGAAAGCCGTACTTTTTGTCCAATTCCTGGGTCAGCCGGCGGTTGGCCAGGATGAGGCGGCGGTGTTCCAGGGCCTTGGCGATGGTCACCAGGATCTCTTCATTCTTGAAGGGCTTGAGGATGTAATCGAAGGCGCCTTTTTTCATGGCCGAAACCGCTTTTTCCACGGTGCCGAACGCGGTCATGATGATCACCGGCAGACCTGGGTGATCTTGCTGCAGTTTCTCCAAAAGCTCGATGCCGCTCATCTTGGGCATCTTCATGTCGGTGAGGACGAGGTCTATATCGGCGGCCCCGGCGGTCTTGATGGCCTCATGGGCGCTGGGGGCCGTGAGGACTTCATAACCGGCGTCCCCCAGCAGGGTTTCCATGACGGTGAGATAATTGATTTCGTCATCAACGACGAGGATTGTATCCATACTGGTCTGGACTCGCTTGGTTTTGGGGCGGCCGGTGAACGGTCAGGCGGCCGCAATCGTTAGCGTAAGCTCTCAGCTTTCTGCAGTCAGGTTTATAAATTATAATAATTAGTTGTCTTATTCCAGAAATCAATCGGAATCGACCCGATTTGATAAGTCTTCGTCTTAGCTGATAGCTGACTGCTGAACACTGAAAGCTTCTTCGTCAGCTTACTTTTTGCAGCGTCAAGGCGGGAATGGTAATGGTGATCGAGGTGCCGGCCCCCTCGGCGCTGCTGATCTCGAGGCTCCCCTGGTGGGCCTCGATGATGCTTTTGACGATGGGCAGCCCCAGGCCGCTGCCTTTTTCCTTGGTGGTGAAGAAGGGGTTGAGGATCTTATTCAAGGCCTCGGGCTCAATGCCGTCCCCATCATCCTGAAACCGGATCTGCCCCCCCTGACCGTGAGGGCCGGGGTTGGTGAAAACGGTGAGGTGACCGCCTTGGGACATGGCCTGGATGGCATTCAGCAGAATATTCAAGAAGGCCTGGTGCAAGAGATCCTGGTCAACCATGAGGACCCGGCCGTTAAGGTGATATTCCCGGGTAACCGTGATGCCCAGGCGGTCGATCTCCGGGGCCAGCAATTCCAGGCTCCGGTTTAAGGTCGCCTCCAGGTCGCAGGGACGGAGGTTAGGGACCCGGGGCCGGGCAAAATCCAAAAATTCCGTGACCTTCTCATTGAGGCGGTTGGACTCCTCCACGATGATCTGGGCCAGGCGATTTTTAGGTTCATAGCGGGCCAACCGGTCCCGGAGGATTTCGGCGGTGGAACTGATGATCCCCAGGGGATTGCGAACCTCGTGGGCGACCCCCGCGGTCATCTCCCCCAGGGCCGCCAGGCGCTCCGACTGGTGGAGTTGCCCTTCCAGGCGCCGCTGCTCCTCCTGGCGCCGCTCCAGGATGACGCCGGCCTGCTTGACGATTTGCCGCAACACCAGGAATAACAGGCCCATGATCACCACCAGGGTGACCAAAATGATGAGCCGGAAGTTGGCGATTTCGGCCAGGTCCCCGGAGATATTCTGGTCAATCTCAATGACGCCCACCACCGGACCGGTCTGGGGGAGGAGCTTGTCTTCCAGCCGGAAGGGGATGTAGGCCTTGAGGTTCTGGTGCTCGTAACTGCGGGGCCAGAAGACGCTCCAGAAAGCGCTGTAGCCGGGTAACTCGAAGTAGTTTTCCCCGGCCAGGGCCCGTCGCACCCCCTCGACATCGGTGCATTTTTTCCCCAGGGGCAATTTGGCGGTGCTGTAGGAGAAGACCCCTTCCTGATCGTACTGGTTCAGTTGCTCCACGTGAAAGCCATGGATGGTGGTGCGGATCACCAGGTCGAGGCGCTGGGATTGCTCCGGATCCGACAGGGTGATGCGCCCGCCCTTTTCGAAGGCGGTGGGCAGGACGAATTGCTGATAGATCTGGTGGTTCAGATTGGCGGCCAGCAGGATCAGGTAGTCTTCATTTTTCTTCAGGTTCATCTGCTGGGCCCGGAGGGTCAGGAGCACCGTCAGGATGACGGTAAACACCAGAATGACCACAAACCCGGGCAAGGAGAAAAATTTTACCAAGCCGAAGGTGTCCAGGTCTTTCCCCGGACGCCACCATGAGGTAGTGAGTTTCAGGCGCTTCATGCTGGTTCAGACAATCCGGTATTTCTCCAGAGCCGGCGGGGCTTCGGTAAATTCCCGGCGAGAGGTTTCAAACCCCCGTCGACCCATCAGGCCATAGGTAGTCTGTTTGCCCCCCTCCACTCCCGGCTGGTCGAAGGGGTTGACCCCGAAGAGGGAAGCTGCCGCCACCGTCACTGCTTCCAGGAGGAAGATTAATTGCCCGATGGTAAAGGGGTTGATCTCCGGCAGGTGCAAGGTCAGGTTGGGCCGGCCGGCCTTCATGAGATTAAAGGCGGTGGCCTGCTGCTCCACCTGGATCAGTTCATTCAAGGAGTGGCCCCCCAGGTAACTCAGGGCTTCCTGGTCGGGATACAGGTCCGGGATCTCCAGATGATTCTTAAACTTATCCACGGCCAGGAAGGCGACCAGCTTGTCGTGAGGCCCTTCCATGTAAAGCTGCAATTGGGAATGCTGATCGGTGGTTCCCAGGGCCCGGATCGGGGTGCTGCCGGCATTCACGACCTGGCCCTGGAGATCCTGGCGCTTTCCCAGGCTTTCGGCCCAAAGTTGGCAGAACCAATCCGCCATTCCGGCCAGGCTGCCGGCGTAGGGCATGAACACCAGGTTGGGCCGGGATTTGGCGGTGGCAAAGAGATAGAAGAGGGCGGCCAGGCGATAGGCCGGGTTTTGGTCCGGCGCGGCGTCTTTCAGGCGCTGATCCATGAACCGGGCCCCGGCCAGGAGTTCCTCCACCTCAATGCCGGCCAGGACCGCGGGCAAGAGCCCCACGGCGGAGAGCACCGAAAAGCGGCCCCCCACATTGGCGGGAACGGCCAGGGAAGCCAGGCGCTCTTTAGCCGCCAGGCTCCGGAGGGGGCCGGCTTCCGGGTCGGTGGTGATGACGAGGCGCTCCCGGGCCTTGGCCTCCCCCACCCGGCCCTTGTAACAGTTTGTATACCCACAGGAACTGGGCCAGGGTTTCGGCGGTATTGCCTGATTTGCTGATGACGTTGAAGGCGGTGCGCCGCATATCCAGGCCATCCAGCAGCCCGTACAGCCCATCAGGGTCGATGTTGTCGGCCACCCAGAGTCCGAGCTTCAGGTGGCGGCGGGCCATGGGAAACTTGTTGTGCTGAGGGTGGCACAAGGCCTGATGCAAGGCCCGGGCTCCCAGGGCGGAGCCGCCGATTCCCAGCACCACCACATCCCAGCACCACTCCAACAGCGGCTTGGCAACCTGGCGCACCTCTTTGACGGTCTGGGTCTGGTAGGGCAACTCCATGAAACCCATCTCGCCGCTCTGCCGTCGGGCGTCCAGGTCTTGATGAAACGCCTCCAGCCGGGGGGCCAAGCCTTGCAGGTCCGCTTCTTTCAGGCCGTTCTCTCCCAGGAACTCTGCCATGGCATAATTGTGGTCAAGACTTAACTTCATGCTCTGGACCCACTTGGGGTCTTCGTAGTGCTTCATTGACATCTCGCTTTCTGGGATACGGCCGGGTCAACCCCCAGGGCCGAAAAATTACTCTATCTTAAAATATTAGCCCAGAGCGGCCGGAGATTCAAGGGGAATCGGTGCAGGGCGCCACAGCCGAATCTCCCCTTGACATCACTCCAGCACTGCCTTTAGGATACGATTATACCCGTTGCCAAAAGTTTGTTCTTATCCCCCCTCACCCTGACCCTCTCCCCCCGCTGGGGGGAGAGGGGATAAGAGGAAAGAACTTTTAGCAAACGCTATAATTATAGGAAAAAGGGGTACAGAGGTGACCGCCCCTTTACAACCTGTAAAAAATGTTGACAGAGGCCCCGGGCATTGGCGCTCCCACCCCTGGCGTATTATCTCTATTCCCCTTTTTATTCAGTCAGTTGTCTTGAATCAGCCGAACCAGCGGGGTTGGAACGACCATTGCTTAGGCTAGTAACGATGGAGTACGTCCGGAATTTCTGGAACCGGCTAAGCCGGCGCAAGCGCCGGGTGAGAGGCCGCCCGGGTCCGTGAGCTCTCCTGGCGTAAAGGAGCACCGATGGAAGCGGCACACTACAAGAAATTATGGTGGGACATTATCCTGGCCACCTTGAGTTTTTCCGTGGTCCCGCTCTTTATATTGGGAGGAGTAATTTATCACCAGTTCAGCGTGTCCTATACCGCCAAGATCAAGGATAACATGAAAACCCTGGCGGAAAATCGAGCCAGTTCTATCGACCTGTTTCTCGAGGAACGGATTTCCCAGCTTACCGGTCTGGCGAATACTCATTCCGTGGCCCAATTGCAGAACGAGGAGTATTTAAGCAGGGTGTTCAATATTATCCAGACTCGCTCCAGGTCATTTTTGGACCTGGGGATTATCGACGAGGACGGCAATCATCTGGCGTATGTCGGCCCATATTATAAGACGTTGAAAAAAGTGAATTATAAGGATACCGCCTGGTTTCATGAGGTCTTAGCCACCGGGGTGCACGTCAGCGATGTATTTTTGGGATTCAGGAAAGTTCCCCACTTCATCATTGCCGTCATGGTCCGGGAGAAGAACCGGAGTTGGATCCTCAGGGCCACCATCGATGCGGACATCATCGACAATATCGTCCGGGCCGCCTGGATCGGTAAAAAAGGCGACGCCTTTATCATCAACCGGGAAGACGTGCTGCAAACCACACCCCGTTTCGGCGGCAAGGTCATGGAGCCCCCCCAGGCCCCCGATTTCGCGGCGGCCACCGGTACCGCGGTGGAGGAGATGGACTTGCGCGGCGAGACCTTCCTCTATGCCACCAGCATCATCAAGCTGAAGAAGTGGGTCCTGGTTATCCGGGAGGCCCCCACCGAGCAACTGACCCCGCTGCTGCAGGCCAGATTTCTGGCGGCGTTAATCGCGTTGGGAGGCCTGGGACTCATCATTATCGGGGCGTATTTCACCACCCGGGCGATGATGAAAGAACTGCAGCGCATGGACCGGAAGAAGGCGGCCAGCGATGAAATGGCAATACAATCCAGCAAGATGGCGGCCCTGGGCAAAATGGCGGCGGGCATCGCTCATGAAATCAACAACCCCCTGGCGGTGATCGGCGAAAAGGCGGGGTGGATGAAGGACCTGCTGGGCATGGAAGATGTGGCCGGGAGTGAGAACTTTCAAGAACTATTGGATGCGGTGAACAAGATCGAGTATCATGTGGTGCGGGCCAAGACGGTGACCCACCGCCTGCTGGGGTTTGCCCGGCGGATGGAGCCCATGGTCGAGGGCGTCAACATTAACGAAATCCTGGATGAAAGCATCGAGTTTTTGAAGAATGAGGCCCGCTACCGGAATATCGAGATCCAGGCGAATTACGCCCCGGACCTGCCGTTGACCACCTCGGACCAGGCGCAGCTGCAGCAGGTGTTTCTGAACATCATCAACAACGGCATCGACGCCATCGGCAAAGAGGGGCAGATCATCATCAACACCAGAACCACAAAAAACCACGAAATATGCATTGAGATCAATGATAACGGCCCGGGGATTCCCAAAGAGGTACTGCAAAAAATCTTCGACCCCTTTTTCACCACCAAGGAGGTGGGCAAGGGGACCGGTCTGGGATTATCTATTTCTTACAGTATCATTGAAAAGTTGGGCGGCAGGCTCATGGTGGCCAGCGAGATCGGCAAGGGCACTACTTTCACCATCTATTTACCGGTGAGATGACCCGAGGAGGCGGTGGTAATGGAGAAATTCAAGATGTTGGTGGTGGATGATGAGCAGGACTTCCTGGAGACTATTCTCAAACGGCTGAAGGCGAGAAAGATTGAGGTCACCGGGGTGGAAAGCGGCTATAAGGCCTTGGAATTCTTGGATGACCATGACGTTGATGTCATCATCCTGGATGTGAAGATGCCCGGGATGGATGGGATTGAAACGTTGCGGGAGATCAAGAAGAAGAGACCCCTGGTGGAAGCAATCATGCTCACCGGGCACGCCTCGGTGGAGTCGGGGATTCAGGGGATGCAACTGGGGGCCTTCGATTATGTCATGAAACCCGTGGCCCTGGACGAGTTGCTGGAGAAGGTGCGCCAGGCTTATGACCGCAAGGTGATCCAGGAAGGCAAGGCCTGAGGGCAGGAGGCCCGGAAGGCTGCTCCAGGCGGGATAGACGGATGCCTGGCGGGGATACGGTTGGCCTTAGGCGCCGGGGGCGGTCTCCGGGCGTCACCCCTGAGAGGTTTTTCCGGCTGGGGAATCCGGCCGCCGGAGATAGGTAAGACCGATGGATGCGCCCGAAAAAAAAGATTGGCTGCTGGATGAACGGCTGCTGCAGTCCCAGAAATTGGCCGCCATCGGTGAACTTTCGGCCGGCATCGCCCATGAAATCAACAATCCCCTGGCCATCATCCGCCAGGAGGCCGAGTGGATGCAGCATCTCCTGAAGAAACTCGGCGGCGGTGACGGCAAGGCCGCCGATGAACTTCAGGGCTCGGTCCAGCAGATTGTGCAGCAGGTGGACCGCTGCACGGAAATCACCCGGAATTTGCTGGATTTCGCCCGGAAACGGGACCCGGTGATTCAGGCCGTGGAGGTCAACCGGATCATTGAAAACATGACCATGCTGGTGGAGAAGGAAGCCAGGCACAAGAATATCACCATTGTGCGCCATTACGATGAGACCTTGCCGGCGATCTACAGCGACGCGCCGCAGCTGCGCCAGGTGATCCTCAATTTTCTCACCAATGCCACCCAGGCCATCGGCAGCGACGGGGTGGTCACCATCACCACCCGGCCGGGCCCTGATGATACCGTGGACATCGTCATCAGCGACACGGGCTGCGGCATCCCGCCGGATAATCTGGGCAAGATCTTCGACCCGTTTTTCACCACCAAGCCGCCGGGCCAGGGCACCGGGCTGGGGCTGTCCATCTGCCACGGCATCATTCTGCGGCTGGGAGGCCGGATCACCGTGGCCAGCCGCGTGGGCCAGGGCACGGAGTTCACCATCACGCTGCCCCGGAGCCGGGAATCGGAGTTGTTTGCCCATGCCTAAGCCCCGGATATTGCTGGTGGACGACGAGGAGCGTTTCCGGACCAACCTCCAAAAGATGCTGGGGGCCCAGGGGCTGGAAGTGAAGGCCGCGGGCAGCGGCGCCGAGGCCCTGGAGGAGCTGCAGCTCCACCCCTGCGACGTGGTGGTCCTGGATATCCGCATGCCGGGGATGGACGGGCTGGCCGCCCTGGGGGAGATCAAGAGAATCGACCCGGAGGTGGAGGTGATCATCTTAAGCGGCCACGCCTCCATGGACGCGGCCATGGAAATCAACAAGCTGGGGGGCTACGACTACCTCATGAAGCCCTGCCCCCTGGAGGAGTTGCTGCTCAAGATCGAGGCGGCCTATGAACGGAAAGTGGAACGGGAGAAACGGACCCAAAAGAGCCAGCCTCCGGCAGAAACCGCCTGACCCCCGCCAACCCGGCCGGAGAGCAGCCCTCCCGGCATTCCGGATTGCTCCACCCTAAAAGATTGTCAATCCCCCCGTCGAGCCCCCCATACCGAGTTTCGTTCATACCAAGAATTTTTCTTTAATTCTCGTGTAGGGGCGGACCTATGTGTCCGCCCGCGGGCGGGCCAACACGCAGGTGCGCCCCTGCAATAGCCTTTCTTACTTCTATACGGGCCACTTCTTACCGGGCGTTACCGAGATAATTTATGGTACTTTTTTATAATTAGGTGTTTTTTCTATCTCATCAATTATTTTTAATGTGTTTGCTGCAGCTTCAGACTTGTATTCGTTTTTCGCAATTGTTAAATATTTTTTCGCATCATCAAATCTTTGAGTATTAAAATATAATACACCAAGATTATTATACAAAGATCGATTAGATGAAAAATTATTTTTATCTTTAAGTGAAATTCCTTGCTTAAATAAATCCTCTGCCCTTTTAAAATCACTATACTTCATGCTAACCCAACCAGCCGAGTTAAAAATCGTAACATCAGGTATATTATATTTTTCTCTAATTTTAAAAGCTTCATCAAAACTTTTCTTTGCATTTTCGTAATCATTAAGTTCTGAGTATGCTAAGCCTAAATTATAATATGCACGATAATAATCAGGTTTAGTTTGTAATAATTCCTTTAAAATATCGACAGCTTTGCTTGGATTATAATTTTTGTTATTAGTATATGGCAGTCTATATTCTTTTGCTTCATTTATCTTTTCTTCAAAATATGCTGGAACATCTTGGCCAAACGCGTCAGCTGCTCTTAATTCATGCCAGAATGGCATGATCAAATAAATGCAAACCATAACGAGAATAAATAGGTTCATTAATTATCCACCTCCAAGGGTATCTTTAAGCTCTGGAGTCTTTTTATTTTCGTTAAGCTTTATCAGCTGTTGCCGCATTGTGTTAATAGCTTTTATAACTCCTGAAAGTTCTATTCTAATTTCATCTTTTTCAGAGAATTTTTCCTCAACCGTTGCCTTTGAAATTGGTATCAAATGTCCTTTTATCGATATATATACTTCACCAAATTCCTTTTCTTCCCAAGCCGGATTATTTGCCCCCACAAATAAGACAACCGATTTTTCATTTTCCTGTACACGTGACGTAATCCATATTGTCGCCCACTGCAATGGCCCAGCTAATATCATAAAACAACCTGCTATTATCAAGAAAAATTTTGTTATTTTTATCGCGTCTGGCCTTTCTCGGTCCTGTTCTACAACTCGTTTGGTCAACCTATAACCCATATAAACCATGAGAAAAGAAAGTCCCAGAAATCCAAAATTCAATATTTTAGGGACCCATTCCATAATGTTATTGGATGCGTTCATCTTAATCTCCTCATAAAATTAACCAAAATTATTAAAAAAGGAATTTATGTACTAAAAACGCATCTATAGATTGCATCATAAACATATTGAAAATTAATAATCAAGCAAATTATTAAACATGATGGGAAAATTTCAAGAGATGAGAGGGCAAGCTGCAACGATGCCAGACCACGCAGACGTTTACTCAACTGCGCCCGATGTCGAGGGAATAATTTGGGGACCGAAAGCCGGAGAGGTGTCGCGATCTACTATCGAAAATTCCCTAAAATTCCACCAAAACCTATTGAATAGATTAGGTTATTTCTATCTAAGCGTCTGTCGACGGGTAAAGGTTCTGTCCCTAATGTCCGGTCTGATTTGATCTCGGTTTGATGATTGTCAGCTTAAATCTGTATCATGACAAATTACTTATTCTTTGCTTTAATTTTTGCACCATATGTCCCACCCATGCTGGCCCCCATCCCCTCTCTGAGATAACCTGCAATCCATCCGGCATCCTGCGGAAAATTCCTGTTTCGGAGCGCCAGAATGTCAAAACGTTGTTCCGTCTGTTCTCACCCCTCCCGTGCGCAGCTCGGCCCCGGCCCCTGGGCTAAGAAAGTTGGATTGAGCGGGCGGCGGGGCCGGTGCCCGCCGCTTTTCGGCGGCCACCGGCCGCCCTATAACCGGCAACGGTTAACCGGCTGCCGGCGAACTAGGTTTTGTTCCGGTACAACCACGGTAACATAGCGATTTAACCTGCAAATAAAACCGCTTGCCGCCAATACGTCCCCGGTCTCGAGCGGCACACGTGCGGCACACAGGGTGGAAAATAAATTTTTGCTGGAACGGCGAGGCGGTCACCTGTCCCAACCTCACCAAAAAACGTCCTGGAAATTACCCAAATATGCCTGTTTAGGGAGGAGATGGGGCAGATATGCCGGGAAATTTGCGGGTGAAAAACTTAAATTATCGGCCTTGGCAAAAAATCTCTCCCGGCTCCCCCGGGTTCCCTTGGACCTGAAATCCCGGCCCCGGGAACTGCTCGATGACCCAGGAGTTAGTGAGGAGATGCGAAGTAACGGCCTCGGTGGTCAAGCGGGAAGGGTCCTCGGCCTGGGCCACCAGGGTGACGGCCCCGGCGCTGCCGGGCGTCTCCGCCACGTCGAAGCAGTAATGGCCCCCCTGGAGGGTGCGGGGCTTGAAGGTAAGGGCTTGACTGCCCAGGCGGGCCCCGGTGACCTCCCCTTGGGAGACCCGGGCCACGGCCTGAACCGTGGTGAGGTGCTGGGGCCTGAGCCCCGGCTTGGAGCGCTGGGCCCGGATGCCTTCGATCCGGACCGCCACCCCCGTTAAGGCGGCCAGGGAGAGGGCGGTGCGCAGAACCTGCCCGCCCCCCTCGCCATAAGCACCATCCAGAGAGAGCATGGATTCACCGAAGCGGCGGCCGCAAATCTTCCCCTAAAGTTTCTCAGCTTTTTGGGGGACTCGGCTGGCCTCAATCCAGGATGAAAATGACCTCCATCTTCACCCGGTAGGTATTGATCTTGTTATCCTTCACGGAGACCCGCTGCTCCATGATGCGCAGGCCGGTGATCCCCCTGAGGGTGCTGGCGGCCCGGGCGAACCCTACCTGTACCGCATCATCGAAGCCTTTGGGGGATTCCGCAATAATTTCCGTTACCCTGGCGACATTAGTACCTGACATGGCTCCTACCTCCTCAAGGATAATCCGGCTTCCGTCTGCCGGTGGGGTTACCGATTTTGCTGGCTTACCCAGTGTTTATTCTAAGGTTGATTATCGCCATTGCAAGGCCCCGGGGAAAAAGATCAGAGAAATTCCCCGGCGGGACGAGGGCCCGGGTCTGGACGGGGCGTCCTGCCGCCTCACCCAACCGTAGCCCCCCGAGACGCGGTCGGTTGAGCCCACGGTTGCGGCGCGGTTGCCTTGAGATCTGAACAAATTATCGGGGGGAAACGATTTGCCGGATGGTGTTGAGAGGATTGCCGGTGCCGCGGTGAGCAAATAACGCGTCGGGCTCAATGCCGCCGTTTAGTTAACAATACCTTGGCCTTCTTGGTACGGCGTTGAATGCCTTGATACCGGGGAGGCACCACACGGGAAAGGCTTACGGTTCCATAATTCAGGAGGTCCGCCGTTGGAATCCGCTGGCGGGCCAGGTTCGGGTGATGCAAGTCGGTGACCCCTCTGCCGCCGCACAACTGGACCAGCAAGCCGTAGGGGTTCAAAAGTTCAGCTTTATCGAACCGATGGTCAGGATAAACCTGCAAGTGGAGGTGCGAAGCATCAAACTTGATCCCGGTGTGACCCACATAGGCGATGAGTTCGCCCTTTTGTACGGCCTTGCCCAGGGCAATGCCCTCGGCGTATCCCTGCAGGTGCATATAGCCATAACCCCGGCCGTCTTGACCCTGCAATAACAGGGAAATACCGGCCCCAGGCCAGGTCTCCAAGGCATGGATGACCCCTGAGGTTATGGCATAGACCGGGGTCCCATCCGCGGCAACAATGTCCACGGCGCGATGCAACCTTCCGCCGCTGCGGCTATCCCCCCAGCTGTCTCGGAAAGAATAGGGTGACGCCACCGGAAAGCAATAGACGGCGTCGTTCGACATGGCGAAGCGGTCTGGGCCTGGTCCAGTTATCTGGGCAGATTGCAGATAAGTCTGGCACACCTCCCGGACCGAGGCCTGAATCTCCTGGATCTGGGGGAGATCCTGCGAGCCGCCTTGCGGCTGGGAACCAAGATTTTGCCCCGGGGGAACCAGGGGCGAACGGTAACCCATCTTTGCCAACAACCTGCCCAGGTAGCGTGGACTCGTCCACATATTGCCGGTGGGATCAGAGGCATTGGCGGCCGGTGAATCATCAGCCTTTCTCAGCCTTAATTGCCCCAGATCGGGGGTGCCATGGGGATGGCGGCTGGCGTCCAACCGGATTACCGCTTTGATCAATAAGGGTCCCAGATTATAGGGCTGGTTGGTCTTGCCGCTAGAGGCTTTCGCCCCCTGGAGGACGCCCCCGCTTGAGGGTTTGAGGCGAACCCGTTGGGACCCAGGGGTAATGATTCTCGATTGTCTGGGTTGCGGGCGGTTCCGGCCGGAGAAATAGTAATAGACCACCCCTTTTTCCCAGACCTTGATATATGATTCAGCCTCCACAGGAGGAGGACCGAGCAGAAGCACTCCGGCGATTATGAGCCAGGCTCCCTTGAGAAACCGTGAAACCGATTTATGGCGAGAATTTTGCAAAAAGGACACTCTTCAATGATAGGCCAAAATTGCGCGGGTGTTGTGAGTTCATATACCAAATATGACCCTTGCGGTCAAGATAATTCAACCTCGACTGCACTTCGTGGAGGCCCGATGGACCCCGGCCGAAATCGCCTCGAGGCTGGGGGATGAAACCCTGCTCTCTGCCCCTCGCCTCTCAAGGCTGATAGGAGATGGGGTCGGGGACCCCCGCGGCCGCGAAGCCCTTGAGGCGCAGGCGGCAGGAGGAGCACCGGCCACAGGCGTGAATCTCGCCCTGGTAGCACGACCAGGTGAGTTCGAAGGGCGCACCCAACTCAAGTCCCAGTCGGACGATCCCCCCCTTGTCCAGGTGAATCAAGGGGGTGTGGATGGCAAGGGAAGTTTCGGGCCGGGTGCCCAACTCGATGAGGCGGTTGAAGGCCTCAAAATACTCGGGCCGGCAGTCTGGGTAGCCGGGATTGTCCAGCACGTTGGCCCCGATAAACACGGCCGCGGCCCCCAAAACTTCGGCCCAGGCCACCGCCGCGGCCAAAAGGTTGGTGTTGCGGAAGGGCACATAGGTCGAGGGAATGCCCGCCGGTTCCACCGCGTCTGTGGGCACCGCCCGGTCGAAATCCGTCAGGCTGGAGCCGCCGATCTCCCCCAGGTAGTTGAGATCCACCTCCAATGTCGAAGCTACCTGGTAAAACGCCGCCTGGGCCCGGAAGGCCGTGAGTTCCCGCATGAGGGTGCGCTGGGCATAATTGGCGTGGAACAGGGCCAGGTCAAAATCCCGTCGGGCCACCGCCGCGGCCACGCAGCTGTCCAGCCCGCCGCTGGCCAGGACTACTGCGGTTTTTCGTTTTGGGTTTTGGGTTTTTGGAGTCATGCCTCACAGCTTCCGAAAGGATCAGGTCCTGACCAGGTTAGCGTAAAATTTTTGGGGGAAAGTCTATTTGACACCCCTGGGCAAAGCCCATTTGTCATCCTGAGCAGAGCGAAGAACCTCGCATTTTCTTGAAATAAGGAAATTCTTCGGTCGCTTGGCTTCCTCAGAATGACAGAGAGTCGACTTTCTCAGAGGTCGAGTTAAGATATTTCACTGGCGCCGACTTATGCCCTCATGGAAAACGGAAAACCGAAAACCGGCTTCATACCCCCCGGACCTCCGGGCCCCAGATATATTTGTGGAGTTGCAGGTTCAGCCGCACCGGGAGACCGCTGGCCAGAATCCAGGCGGCGGCCTCCTGGAGCGAGACCTGCCCGAATACCGGCGAAATCAGCACCGGCAGCCGCTCGGCCAGGCCATGGCGCTCAATCACCTCAAGGGCCCAGGTGAAGTCTAACCGGTCCCCTACTACGAACTTAACTTCGTCTTCGGGGGTCAGGAAGTCCAGGTTGCCCCAGTCGTTGTGCTCGGCCATGCCGCTCCCCGGACCTTTCACGTCCAGGATGCGGTGCACCCGGGCATCCAAGGCGCCGATGGGCAGCGAACCGTTGGTCTCGAGGCAAGTCGTAAAGCCGGCCTCGACCAACCCCGTGAGCAGCATCGGGGTCTCGGCCTGGAGCAGCGGTTCCCCGCCGGTCACCAGCACCAAGCGGTGGGGCTGGGCCCGGACCATTTCCACCAGCGCCGCCACGGTCAGCTTACTCCCGCCCTCATAGGCGTAGGCCGTGTCGCAATAGCGGCAGCGCAAGTTGCAGCCCGTCAGGCGGATGAAATATGCCGGCACTCCCGCCCGGGTGGACTCACCCATCAGGCTGGCGAAGGTTTCAGAGACCTCCAGAGCCATAAAGAACCGTTCTCATAAAGATTTCGGCGTCCTCTTCTAGTATTATCGGTCGGTAAGGATCTTAAATCAAGTCCAGCCCCTTAAACTCCGGCCCCGGCCTTGATGGCGGTCCCGGCCCCCCTTCCCCCCGGGAGGGGGGGGGAGACTGGCTATCTCTCTTGAATCATGATGCTTATTCCCACTCTTCCCTTCCCATCCCGGAGGAGGCGAAATATCTTTTTACCGGTGTCGGCCGATGCACTCCGCTCCGGGTTGCCGCACTGACGATCCCCACGTTCTAGCCTGCCGACCTAACCTCCAACCACACCTGATCTTTTTCAACTCCCCACCCCGGCTTTCTTCTATACGAGTCCAGGCCGCTAATTGCGTAAAATTTCACATGATTTTTCCGTTGCGTTTGCCCTCCCCCTGCCTTAGAATGATTCTCGTTCGGGAGAAACGCAGACCATGAGCACGCCGGGCCCGGCAACGCCAGTAAAACCGCTGGTCAGTATGCTGTTGGCCCGGGAAGACCTGGGCCCGTCCCTGATCGAAAAACTCGCCGGATATTTCGGGCCGCCGGATCTGGTGGGACCCTGGTGGCCGTTTGACGCCACCACCTACTACGCCAGGGAAATGGGCCCTCACCTGGGCCGCCGCTTGGTTTCCTTCCTCCATCTGGCCGATCCGGCCCGCCTGGCGGATTGGAAAGTCTATACCAATACGCTGGAGAAAGCCTTGAGCCTGGGTGAGCGGCGCCTGGCTAACCTGGACCCGGGATACGTGGCCAGAGAACGGCTGGTTCTGGCCACCGGCAAGAATTTCCCTCACCGCATTTACCTGGATCAGGGCATCTACGGGGATTTAACGCTGGTCTTTGGCCAGGGGAGCTGGCAGACCCTGCCCTGGAGCTACCCGGATTACGCCCGGGGTGATCTCCCGGCGCTGTTGGAGTTGGTGCGCCAAAAATACCTCTGGCAACTCAAGGCGATAACCTCATGATCAAGAGCATGACCGCATACGGGCGGGGGGAAGTGGAAACCCCCGTGCAGAAGTGGGTAGTCGAACTGCGCAGCGTCAACCACCGCTTTCTGGAACTCGCCCTCAACCTTCCCAGGCGCCTCTGGGCCCTTGAGGACCGCTTCCGCAAGCTCATCAAGAGCCGGGTGGCCCGGGGCCGGGTGGATATGCAGTTATCCTGGGAAAACCTCGAAGACAAGTCAGTGATCTTGCGGCTGGATATGGACATGGTGGCCGCGGTCCGGGGCGTGCTCGAGCAACTCCGGCTGGCCGGCAATACCCCCGAGTCCCTGAAGTTGGAACATTTTCTTCATTTTTCCGACCTGATGGTGGCCAAGGAACAGGCCAACCAGGACCTGGAGTTGGAAGCGACCTGGGAGACTGTCTCCCAGGCGGTGAACCAGGCCCTGGACCTCCTGGACGAGATGCGCTTGACCGAGGGCGCCGCCCTGGCCGCCGATCTGTCCGGGCGCCTCGAAGACATCCGCCGGGAAACCAGCCGCATTGTCGAGCAGGCGCCGCGCCTGCCCGAACTCTGGCGGGAGCGGGTCGCGGCTCGCCTGGGGGAGCTCTTTCCCGATGGTATCCCGGTGGATGAAACCCGCCTGGCCCAGGAAGTGGCCATCATGGCCGAACGCCGGGATGTGGCCGAAGAGCTGGCCCGCCTCGAGAGCCATATGGCCCAATTCCAGCAAACCCTGGTGGGCCAGGGGCCGGTGGGCCGCAAACAGGAATTCCTGCTCCAGGAAATGCTCCGGGAAGCCAACACCATCGGCTCCAAAAGCAACGACCTGAGCATCTCCCAGGCCGTCCTGGAAATCAAGGGCTCCCTGGAGCGCCTCCGGGAGCAGGTGCAAAACATCGAGTAGGACGAACCGGAGGATTTCATCTGGAAATTATTGCAAAACTGAGTTCCGGTATCATTTGGGATCAACCGGCGCAGCTTATGTTGGGGAAAAATCAGCCTCCTTTTCTCAAGGGGGGCAGGGGGAAGTGTGCTTCACGGAGTGAGAAATACGTCACCGCAGTTATGTACCACGGTACTAAGGGGGAAGATCGAGTTATGGACGGGCGCTTAATCAACATCGGGTTTGGCAATACCGTAATCTCTTATCGGGTGGTGGCAGTGGTCGTGCCGGGCTCCGCTCCCATGAAACGCCTCAGGGAGCGAGCCACCCAGGCCGACCGCCTCATTGACGCCACCCACGGCCGCAAGACCCGCTCTATCATCGTTACCGACAGCAATCACATCATCCTGTCGGCGGTGCACACCGAAACCCTGTCCCAGCGGTTAAACGGCCATGGCGTGGTGGCCCGGGCGGACGCGGGGGAGAAGGACACTTAGGTGCCCGGAGAAATTTTCGTCATAACCGCTCCTTCCGGGACGGGGAAGACTACCCTGCTGAAACCCTTGATGGCCGCCGATCCCCGGCTGCGGTTCTCCATTTCCTATACCACCCGGCCCCGGCGTCCGTCCGAGGTTGACGGCCAGGACTATTTTTTCGTCAGCCCGGGCAAGTTCCGGCGGCTGAAGAACTCGGGCGCCCTGGCGGAATGGGTGGAACAGTTCGGCTATGGCTACGGCACCTCCCGGGAGTGGGTCGTGGAGACGGTGCAGAGCGGGGCGGACCTGATCTTCGATCTCGATTCCCGGGGCGCCAAGGCCCTCAAGCACGAATTTCCCCAGGCCACCCTGATCTTCATCCTGCCCCCCAGCCTGACGGAACTGGTGCGGCGCCTGACGGACCGGGGCGGCCACGACGCCGAGGAACTGGCCCGCCGCCTGGAAAACGGCCGGGCCGAACTCAAGGAAGCCAAGTGGTACGACTACCTGGTAATCAACGACGATAAGACCGCGGCCCTGTCCCAGCTCCAGGCCATCGTCGCCGCGGCCCGCTGCCGCACCTCCCAGCTCTGGCCGGCGCTCGCCTCCCGGTATCTACAGAACCTCCCCGGATAGGCGCTCATATAAAAAAGCAATCACAAGACTATTATTTGTCATTCTGAGCGCAGCGAAGAATCTCGCTTTTTAAGCCGCCGAGATTCTTCACGAAGCTCAGCTCCGTTCAGAATGACAAGGATATTCAATGTTTTTTGGCTGGAACTTCGTATAAGCAATTTTTTCACCCATGTTTGCCGCGTTTTGGGCCCCTTTGGGGGCCTTTTTTCGGTGTTTTTGACGGGTTTTTCCCCAGGGGGTGTTCCGGATGGGGCGGGTAGGGCCGCAAATCGTCCCGCTTCGTGTCGGCAGCGACCCGGAGAAAATCGGCGTGGTCTCAAAGGTAAGCCACTGGATATCCGCAGGAAATCGATAGTGTTGGGCTGGCGATGCGGATCATTGCCAGGGAAAAAAGCCTGGCGGGGATGGGGAAGTTTTGGCGGCGGGCAGGGTGAGTGCTTAGGGATAAGGAGTTTATCCAGGAGTTGTCCTTTGCCTTTATGATTTATTCAGGGTAGAGGGAGGGCCAAAAGTTGTTGCCGTGATGACCTATATTCCCAAAAACTAAATCCCCCCTAACCCCCCTTTGTCAAAGGGGGGAACTTAGCGGCATTCCTTTGAAAGTTCCCCTTTGAACCAGGGGGATTCAGGGGGATTTACCAACCAGCCATCGGAGGAATCTTTAACCAAGCGCGACAATAATCCGGCCCGGTTCGCCGGACTCCAAGAATTCGGTGAGGATAGAGATGGTCCAGGGGCCAGTTTAGCAAGGCAGAGAGCCAGAGGCCAGCACAGACGCGACGCCTGACCGGGAAGAACTCGAAGCCCACAGATTAAACGCCGATGAGCCAATGAGGGGAAGATAAGATAAAGGCGGGATGCGCTTCGCTTTCCCGCCCTACGAGCTCTGTAGGGGCGCACCTGCGTGTGCGCCCTCAACCCAGGGCGGACACATAGGTCCGCCCCTACAAAAACTCAATTACCTGTTTGATCGCATCTTGGTCTAACCCCCCTTGGCCGAAGGGGGGAACTTAGCGGCATTCCTTTGAAAGTCACCCTGTGAACCAGGGGGATTCAGGGGGATTTACCAACCAGCCATCGGAAGAATCTTTAACCAAGCGCGACAATAATCCGGCCCGGTGAGCCGGACCCCAAGAATCGGTGAGGATAGAGATGGTCCAGGGGCCAGTTTAGCAAGGCAGAGAGCCAGGGGCCAGCACAGACGTGACGCCTGACCGGGAAGAACTCGCAGCCAGGAGATTAAAAGCCGATGTGCCAATGAGGTGAAGATAAGATAACCATATCAACACACTAACTGCCTAATATCAGATCGCGCCTATATAGCGAAGCTGTCGAAAAATCCTCTTTAAGGTTTTCGTAATCCCTTCTTAAAGGATTTTTGAGGGTCAAGAGTTAATGAGATTTATGATTCATGATCTATACGGGGTTGCTCTTCCTCACCTCACCTCGGTTCAGGGTTACGTGTGTGCCAGCCCATAGTTTAGGATCTTTTCTATGTTATGGACGAGGCAGAACATCAGCCATTGGATATTCACCTTGATCTTGCCTCGTAACGTGAAGCGGTCTAATCGCTTGTTGATTCGGATATTGGCAAACACGGGCTCAGCAATGGCCAGGCGTTGCGGGTAGATTCGGCGTCCTGCTTCGGTGTCGATTTTCTCCACCATCTGTTTGGAGAGACTCTCGCCTAGGGGAATTGACAGTTGTTTGCGTTTGGCACCAGCAGCAGAAATGCATCGCGGCCTTAAGGGGCAACCCTGGCAATCTTCTTCAGCAGCAAGATATTTGCGGTAAAGATACCGGCCATCGAAAAATTGTTTGGCTCGCAATCTCAGGACCTTACCGTTAGGGCAGATATACCGGTCCAGGGCCTCATCATAATGAAAGTCGTTTAAGGTAAATCTTCGCACCTGGCGCCGCTTCTGGGTAGCGAATCTCGGGTCCCGGTTGCGGAACTTTCTGTCGGGAATATAGGCGTCCACCTCCAACTCCTGGCACTTCTGCAAATTAACCTGTGTGTGGTAATTGCTGTCGGCGGTAAGAATCTTCTCCTTAAAGTAATCCGGTTCATGGCCAAGGCTCTGGAGGTTTTCCAGGGCTCCGGTCAGCATGGGCGGGATATGGCCATGGTCTTGGCCGTCACCGAAGGCCTCGCCATGCACAATCACCTGGTGTTTTCCATCAATGAGGGCCTGACTGTTATATCCTTGGACGACGCCGTGGGAAGTCATCATGGTGGCCGAGTCATTGTCCGTAATATTACTTTGTTTTTCTCTACCCGCGGCGCCTTGCTTGGGCTGGTTCTCGGCCAGCCATTTCTCCATCAGCTCGGCCTTCTTCTGCAATTTCTCCACCTGTTGCTGCCGGCTGGGGCCCGAAGCCCTGGGCCCGGGAGGTTCGTCCTGCCCTCGGTCGGCTTGTATCTGCTCTGCCAGCAGTTGAGCTACTTTGGCCTCGATCTTCTGCTTTTTCTTCTGGAGCTCGGGAAAAGTGCCGCTCCATTCTTTGGAGGCGTTGGAAGGCAGCTTGCAGCCGTCCAAGGCAAACATGGTGCCCCCCAACAGGTTCATCTCCTCACAGACCAGCAGTACATCCCTAAACAGGGGCAGGATCTCATCTTGCATGGAGGAAACAAAGGCGGCAATGGTGCTGTGATCAGGCTGCTGGCCGCAAGCTAAGGCGATGAAAACCACGTTCTCCCGGCAGGCCTGCTCTATCTTCCGCGAGGAGATTAGCCCCCGGGAATAGGCCAGCAACACTACTTTCAAAAGGATTTTGGGGTCATAGGCGGCCCGGCCGGTCTCATCATTACGGTATTTGTCATGAAAGATGGCCATATCCAACCGCTTTTCCACCAGGGTATGAATGGCAAACTCCAGAGTACCGGGCATCAACTGCTCTTCCAGAGACACCGGCAAGAGAACCCTTTGTCGATAGTCATAGGTTTTAAATTTGGCCATGGCTTATCCGCCCCAAAAAGTTATTGGCCAAGGATAGCACACAACGGCTATTTGTTAAAGATTATAATCTGTTATGTGTAATTTTAAGTGGATTAATGACGGGGAATATCTGGAATGAAATGATCTCAGGGATTAACTTTTTCGACAGCCTCAGCAGATTGTGAAACCTTTCTCCGTTTATCGGTGGCGACGCCGGGTTCATAGGTTTTCCACTTTGGCCATCACCCAAGAGATAAAAGCTCTGGGGAAAATCCGGGGAAGGGTAAGCATCTTACTCCCATAATCCCCTCAAGATTTCAATTCGGGCTTTTAATGTTTAGATCTGGAAGCTTTGGATTTAAGGATCTGGCTTTATTAAAATCATTCAGCACCTGTTCATTGTCGCCCATTAGATTATACACCTTGGCGCGTTCGTAATAAGCTTTAGCATAATTAGGTTTTAAGGAAATAACTTTGCTGAAATCATTAAGCGCCGCTCCGTAATTTTTTAAGCTGACATATACCATGCCGCGATTATAATAGGCAGAATAGTAATCTTTCTTTAATAAAATTGCCATGTTATAATCGCTTAAAGCTTTTTCGTATTCTTTTTCGGCATAGTAAATGATTCCTCGAGTATTGTAACAAACTGGATATCGAGGTGATATTTCTATAGCTTTGGTACAATCCTTCAAAGCATTTGCATAATCTTTATTAAGGTAATGTGCAATGCAGCGGTTATTGTAAGCATGTACATATTTTGGGTATAGCTCAATAGCTTTGGTATAGTAATGTATTTTTAGTTGTAAATTCTTGGCTTTTCTGCCTTTGTTAAAATAATCAGTACTGCTTAATTTCCCCCCAAGCTCTTCAGGATCTTTTGGTTTTACTAATTTTGATTCTGGCTTTGGAATTTCCGTTTTGGCCAGGGGCTTCTCTACCGGTTTTTTAACTTCCTGCGGCTTCGGCGGGGCGGGCTGATAAGTCCTCCAGAAGTACACGCCTGCTCCTAAGGCTATCACCATCACGGCAATTAGGACAAGCACCGGGGTCCAATCGCGTTTGCCGGCCAGGTCTCCGGCGCCCATGCCAACCGGAGAGGTTGCTGTAGTCCCGTTCACGGTGGGCCCTGCGGTCGCTGGGGCCGCAGCTTCCCCAAGGTCCTGTTTAACCGGTTTTCCCTTCTTGGTTAATAATTGGATGTTAATACCGAGTGACCTAAGGGCACTTTCCCATGCATATAGTTTATAGAAGAATTGGATTACATATTCAAATCCAGCGTCAGTTACGAAGATATATTTTGATCCAAGACCAAATCTTTTCTCAGTTATCGACTTGATCTGTGAAATCGGAATTTGGAAAGTTATTTTGGTTGGTTTTCGAGCTATAAGAATTCCGTATACTACAAAATATAAAAGGAAAAAGCCTAATGCTGATCCATATCCTAAAAATGTTGTAAAAGCCCCTCCGGCACTCGCCAACAAAATTGGCAATAAGAAGCTGTGATTATTACAAAAAACGAATCTAAATTGAGTAAGACGGGTGGAGCCAGCTTTGAAGGAAAGACTATACTCATAATAATAAGCAATGCGGCTCTCCAATATGATTTTCTCATCGGGGAGAAGAGAAAATTTTTTTTGGACCAGCCCCGCCGGGCTTAACGGCAGGGCCCCCGAATTCTGCATTGCCTCTGCCAGTGCCCGTTCAGATAATACTTCGGTCCCGTCCTCCGGACAAAATTTGGTCCCGCCTGAAAACTTCCGGCCGCATTGTGGGCAGGTAAATACGAGGTCAGAAGCTGCAACCAGAGGTGTGCCATCGAACTTACCGGCTGCGGCGCCTGGTGCGCATTGATCCCCGCTCTTTAAAGAGCTAGAGTCCATATCAAGTTCAACTCCGCATAGAGGACAGAACCTTATTCCTGATTCCCGTGCCTCGTTACACTTTGGACACCAAGACATACGAAATCCTTCTTAAGCCGGGATTATGCTGCTGACTTAGCCACCGACGTAATAAGAATGGTTGTTGGAATAACCCGGCATCGCAGAGATACCCCAACCTTCTGATCTTGCAACCGAATCCCTTCAGAGATGGCATGATAGCGTAAATTGCCCTGAAATTTCAAGCTTTGTTTTTTTTAATAATTAACCCGCATAATTCATAAACATCAATGATTTGGATTTTGAGGACCCCAGTCCCCGGCACCGCATGTTAGTGGTGAGCCCGTCCGGTGAAAGCGCCAGAATAGGGAAAAAATTAGCCGGGTCCTTCATTTTGCCGGAAAAGGTCAGTTGCTTCTGGGTGCCGCCATTCAGATTGGCAACCCAAATATTATTCTCCCTGACAAAGGCGATCTTTTCCGCCTGAACAGCAGCAGAAGTCAGGGCCAGGAAAATGAATGCCGCAAAGATTATCATCGCCATGGTTTTCTTGTTGATTGTCACCGCCATCTCCCGTCCTCAATGAATAAACTCAGGTTATGCGGCAACCTTGGCCGCGGCGGGGAAAATCGGTTTTGGGAATACCTCCTCCCGATTTTAATCCAGGTAAGAGTCCTCTTCTGGTGTGGCGCATTGGGCCAGCCCCGCACTTGAAAGCACCGGTCAAGGCATGTCTTCATCGGGGAGGATGAGCCATTTCCCATTTTTACGGGTAAACATGATTCGCTCACTATCAGTATCGCTGGAAACCTTGCCCGTGCGCAGGTCTTTAGTTTTTGTATGCCAGGTAACCAGGGCAACGGCATTATTGGGGTCGATTACCTCAATCTTGTCGATCGCGACTTCTTTCTTAAGGGTATCGTAGCGGTCCCAGTACCGCACCATTTGGTTGCCTCTAATTCTTCGGGCATAGACGCTCACATATCTATCGAAATCTTTTTGCAATATGGCATCGCGTAAGGTGAAGAGCACACTTTGCAATGGTGTTCTGAGATTGGCCGCGGTCGGGGAGGTAGGCCCCGGCTGCGGGGGGGCCGCAGCGCCCAGGTTAATAAACAAGATCAGAAAGATGCCGATGACCATCCCGGCGCGCCATGACAAGCCCAAGAGTCGAGTTGAGTAATTTAGCCTGGGCGAGGACTTCAGGACCGGCGTCGAGGGAGCCTGAACCTCCTGGCGGAACTGGGAAATAGCGTCCAAGTGTGACTGGGGGGATTGAGGCATGAGAATCTCCTTTGGTCGGCAATGCAGTCGATGAAGATCAACCGGGGCCAGTCGCTGCTTATAGGCGCCCACAGTAAAAGGATGGCTTTAAGAACTCCGACCCCGGGTTCGAGGCAGAAGCTTTCATTTTTGGATTAAGTTGTTTCGTGGAAGGCATGGTAATTCATTATAAATGTAGCTTCGGTTCTTAAAGCCGAATCCTCATAGTCGCCGCCATGATAGCACAAATTCCGTTAATAAAAGAAATTCCCCCCTGATTATTGACATACCGAGCCCTCAGAACCCAGATAGCTCACTTCTGTGGATCTTAAAAACCCCAGCCAAGACTGATCGGTAATGATGAGCGAGTGGCAAAGTGGAAGCCACGTATGCATATCACCTCTGGGCATGAACATGGGCCAGCTGGCAATAAAATTGTAGTGGCAAGAGAATTGGATGGATAGCAGGTTGCTTGCCAAACTCGAAACTTTTCCATGAAAGGAAAAAAATTGGAGATATGAACCCGATAGATCAACCACCCGCCTTTTACATTGATGGCCCTCACCCTTGGAACCAGCCCTCCCTCTTTCTTTCGGCGGGGGTTTTCTGATATGATGGGAAGCGTAGTTACCCTACCTGACCGGAAGAATTATGGCCGACCAATCCCCTGCAGCGCCGCCGTTGATTGCCCCGGAAGAGCCGGACCTGCCGGTCCCGGCGGCGGCCGGCGCGGTTGGGGAAGGGGAGCCGACGGAGCCCGGGGAGAAGGAACACCGGCGGGAACTGCACCTGTTCAATCAAATCGCCACCATCACCGCGCATACCCTGGACCTCCAGGAGATCATCAACGAGGTCCTGACCACCGTCCTCAAATTTTTCCGGATTAACGCCGGTTTCCTGCTGTTGTGGGACCCGGTGCGCCAGAGCCTGACCTATGCCGCGTCCCGGGGCCTGCCCCCGGAGTACCTGGGCCGGCTCTCGGGCGGGGCCCCGGAAGGCATGATCGGGCCCGACCGCTTCAAGGCCGCGGAACCCCTGATCATTATGGATACCTGGGATGACCCGCGCCTGCTCTCTTCCACCTTTTCCGACCTGATCCGGCAAAACCCCGAATTCCGGTCGGTGGCCAGCATCCCCTTGCGCTACCGGGACGACATCATCGGCTTCCTCAATCTGGCGGCCAAGACCCCCCGGCCGTTCCGGTCTTCCCGGCGGCTGAAGTATTTCCTCGACATCCTGGGGAACCAGATCGGCCTGGCCATTGAAAACGCCCGGCTCTATCACCAGATGCGGCGCTCGGAACGGCGCTACCGGCGCATCTTCGAAGGTTCCAAGGACATGATTTTCGTCACCGACCTGGAGGGCCGCCTCCTGGACCTCAACCCGGCGGGGGTGGAACTCCTGAAGTTTCCCTCCAAGGACGAGGCCTTGAGCCTGCCCCACCTCAGGGAGATCTTCCTGGACCCCCGGGACTGGGAACGCTTTCAGCTCAAGGTGGAAGTGGAGGACTACATCCGGGACCTGGAATTGACCCTGAAGCCCCAGGCCGGCGGCCAGGTCCATGCCCTGCTCACCGGCATCGTCCGCCGGAATAAAGAGGGCCGCATCACCGGTTACGAAGGCATCCTGAAGAATATCAACCAACGGAAGCTCAAGGAATGGGAACTGCTCCGGGAGAAGAAGACCACCGAAGGCATCCTGGAAGGCCTGCCGGTGCCGACGTTCGTCATTGACCGGACCCACCGCATCATCTACTGGAACCGGGCCTGCGAGGAATTAACCGGGTTTTCCCGGCATGAAATGGTGGGGACCTACCGCTACTGGCTGCCCTTCTACACCCATGAGCGCCCGTCCATGGCCTCCCTGGTGGTGGAGCAGAACATCAAGGCCCTGGAAAAGTTTTTCGGGGACAAGAATCTCAAGCCCTCCCCCAACCTGCCCGGGGCCTATGAGGCCTACGAGTATTTCGCCGACTTCCGGGGCCGGGAGCGCTATCTGTTTCATACCGCCTCCCCCATCTATGACGAGGAGGGGCGCATCCAGGGGGCGGTCCAGGTCATCCTGGACGTGACCAAGCGGGAACAGCTGGCCCGGGAGCTGACGGATTCCGAAGATAAGTTCCGCCGCCTGGTGGAAACCTCCCTGGACGGCATCGTCCTGCACCGCAACATGCAGCTGTTGTACGTCAACCGGGCCTGCCTGAAGATGTTCCATTACCAGGAACCCAGGCAGATGCTGAACCGGTCGCTGCTCCAGTTTGTCGACCCCCAGTACCGGCAGGTGGTGGAGCGCTGGCAGACCCAGTTGCAGCGCGGCGCCTCCACTCCCCGGATCTTTGAAATGAAGGGCGTCAAACAGGACGGCAGCCGATTCGACATCGAGGGCGTCTCGTTCCCCACCACCTACGAAGGCCAGCCCGCCATCCAGACCCATATCCGGGACATCACCCACAAGAAGCACCTGGAGGAACACCTGAGCCGCACGGAAAAGCTGGCGGCCCTGGGGCAGCTGGCCGCGGGGGTGGCCCATGAAATCAACAATCCCCTGGGGGGCATCCTGGTCTACAGCTACCTCCTCCTGGAGGACCTGGAGGCGGCAGCCCCGGAACGGACCCAGGTGGAGAAGATTGTCAAGGAAGCCACCCGCTGCAAGGAGATCGTCCAGGGCCTGCTGGAGTTCTCCCGGCACATGCCCTCCAAGATGGTGCCCCTGTCGATCAACGCGGTCCTGGAAGAAGTGATCTCCCTGGTGGAGGATCATCTCCTGTTCCAGAGCATAAAGCTGGTTCAGGAACTCGATCCGTGCCTGCCCCCGGTGTTGGCCGACAAAAGCAAACTGGAGCAGGTGTTCATCAATCTGCTGATGAACGGCGGGGAGTCCGCCCAGGGCGAGGGCCAGGTCACGGTCAAGACCGCGGTGGCCCCAGGGGGCGAGCTGGTCCTCATCCACTTTACGGACACCGGCCCCGGCATCCCGGAGCATTTGCTCAGCCGCCTCTTCGATCCGTTCTTCACCACCAAGGATGTGGGCAAGGGCGTGGGCCTGGGATTGTCCATCAGCTATGGCATCATCCAGAAACACATGGGGCGAATCTACGTGGCCCGGACCGGGCAAGAGGGGACGACCTTTGCCATTGAACTGCCGGTGCACCGGGAATCGCCGAACCCCACCGGGGCGCCCCAGACTTAGAGAAAAAAAGCACAAATCCTGGGGCCAGCCATGGCGCCGCCCATGGGCGGCAGCCCCGGGGGCAGATATAACCGCCACATATTTATAGGCAATCCGGCTCAAGTTTTTCTGTCCACCTTTTTGCCAAAAATTATTGACTATGGGGCGGGGGTATGATAGGTAGGCACATGTGAAAAGAATCTTTTTCTCTGGGGGACTCACCCTGGATGGCAGGCATTGAAAGAAGACACTAAAAATTTTTTAAAAGAGCTTTTTTCCGGAGGCTACCGGGCCAGTTCCATCGGCTTTGCCCTGGTCTTCTCCATTGCCATCGGGGGTGGGTTGGGCTACTGGCTCGCCACCCGGGTCTTTGACAACATGATTTTCTTTTACATCGGCCTGATTATTGGAATCGTCGCCGGTTTTCGCAACGTCTATATGTTGGGCAAAAAGTACCAGGATAAGCAGTGAGGGGCATGGATATCTCATCACCCCGCCACTTGAAAATCGCCAACTGGTCGGTCCTGGCGGTCCTGGTCCTGGGCGCTTTCCTCTGGTTCGGTTATGAATTCGCCCTGGGAGTCCTGGTGGGCGGCCTGGTGGTGGTCATCAACTTCCACCTGCTCCATCAGGCCCTGCGGGGCACCCTGGGCCGGATCGCCCATGACCCCCAGGAGGGCGCCAGCCAGGCCAAAGCCTGGTTCGCCTTTCGCCAACTGCTACGCTTTTTTGTGCTGCTGGCCATTATTTTTCTGTTAGTCCGTCAAGGCTGGGTCAATATCTTTGGATTGCTCGTGGGCCTGTCCACGGTAGTCGTGACCTTGATGCTGGCGGCGCTTTACGAAACGATCAAGCTCAAGAATAAGGAGGCAAACCCGTCCCATGGAACACCCCATTCTATTTCTTGACCTACTTCAGGGATTTTTTAAGACCCATATCCCGCCCCATGTAACCTATACCTGGCTGGTCATGCTGGCCTTGATTGGCCTCGGCCTGCTGGCCGGCAAGCAGATTACCCGGGTGCCTAAAGGCGCCCAGAACGTCTTTGAGCTGATCATCGGCGGCCTGGAAGATTTCATGGTGGAGATTACCGGCGAAGAAGGCCGCGCCTTTTTCCCCTTTATCTGCACGCTGTTCCTGTTTATCGCCTTGTGTAACCTGGTCGGCCTGCTGCCGGGGTTCTTCTCCCCGACGGCCAATATCAATACGCCTTTGGCCATGGCGCTGTGCACCTTCGTCTTTACGCACTACCTGGGGGTCAAGTACCACGGGGCCAAGTATATCAAGCACTTCCTGGGACCCATCCCGGCCCTGGCGCCCCTGTTCTTTCCCATTGAACTCATCGGCCACTTCGCCCGGGTCCTCTCCCTGACTTTGCGTCTTTTCGGCAATATCATGGGGGAAGATCTGGTCCTGGCCATCCTCTTGTTCCTGGCGGGGAGTTTCCTGGCTCCCCTGCCCATGATGTTCCTGGCGGTCTTCACCAGCGTCGTGCAGGCCTTTGTCTTCACCCTGCTGGCCATGATGTACTTTGCCGGGTCCATGGAGCACGCTCATTAAAAGAAGCTGTCAGCTCTCAGCTTTCAGCCCATAGCTTTTAGCTGACCGCTGATAGCTGATTGCTTAAAATCGGAAGAAGGCCTATCCACATATCTCACCATCGTTTAAGGAGGTTTTAGGAAATGAAGAAATCCATGGTTCTTGGACTGAGCATGCTGGTAACCCTGCTTTGGGCTTCCCTGGCGTTCGCGGCTGAGCCCGGCGCGGCTGGCGCTTCCGCCGGCTTGGGGACCTTTTTCAGCTACGCGGTGATGGCCGCCGGCTTTGGTATCGGCATCGCTGCTTTCGGTACCGGCATCGGCCAGGGCCTGGCCGTGAAGAGCTCGGTGGAAGGCATTGCCCGTAACCCCGAGGCTTCCGGAAAAATCACCGTCACCATGCTGATCGGTCTGGCTATGATCGAGTCTCTCTGTATTTACGCTCTGGTCGTCGCCCTGATCATCCTGTACGTGTACCCCATGGCCAAACCCATTGCTGCGGCCCTGGGCTTCAAAATGTAACTAACTGTTCATCGGAAGGGGGGCGTCATGCCCCCCTTTTCTTGCAGGTTGTTTGTGCAAAATTGTACAATGTCTTAGGGACTTATACCCCAATGGTTAATTAATGCGCTCAGCCATGAAATTTTCCAAGATACCCACCGCCACTATTACCCGGTTATCCATTTACTCCCGCTATCTTGAGGCCCTGGCCCAGGAAGGGGTAAAAATCATCGCCTCGGACAAGCTGGCCCAGAAGTGCGGCATCAACCCGGCCCAGATCCGCAAGGACCTGGCTTACTTCGGGGAGTTCGGTATCCGGGGAGTGGGATATTTCGTCAAGGAACTGCTCTTCGAAATCCGGCGCATCCTGGGCCTCAACAAGGTCTGGAAGATGGCTCTGGTGGGGATCGGCAACCTGGGCTCGGCGCTCCTGGCCCACCAAAATTTTATCCGCCAGGGCTACGAGTTCGTGGCGGTCTTCGACATCGACCCGGCCAAAGTGGGACGCCGGCTGCCCAGCGGCCAGATCATCCACTCCGTGGAAGAGCTGGAGCAGGTGGTCACGGAAAAGGGCGTCGAGATCGGGGTCATCGCCACCCCCGCCGCCAAGGCCCAAATGGCGGCCCTGCGCCTCATCTCCTCCGGCGTCAAAGCCATCCTCAATTTTGCCCCCATCCAACTCCAGGTCCCGGAAGGCATGGCCGTGGAAAACGTCGACTTCACCGTCAAGCTCGACAACCTCGCCTACAAACTCACCATGGGCGAAGGGTAAAGAGAGCGATCAGCTCTCAGCCTGCGCCCCATTATCCGTCGCCGCAAATGTGGGTTCACTTTATATAAGAAGTTATCGGTGGCACAGGCATCTCGCCGGGGTGATTTTGGTTAGTCAAGGGCCGACAGCATATTGGCCCTCCCTCCCGCTCCCAGGCTCGACCTTCAGAATGCCCCGGTCTGCGCAGCTCCGCTTCATTTTACCGGCTCCTCACTTCGTTACGCCGCCGCGGTAACCGGCTTAATCTTCTCGTACTCCAGCCCGTGGGCCTGCAAAGTGTCCCACAGACTCACATCCGTTTGCAGCCCAAGCCAGAATTCCGGAGTCGTGTCAAAAAACCGCGCCAGACGAAGGGCCGTGTCCGGAGTGACGGCCCGCCTGCCCCGGAGGATCTCGCTGAGGCGTACCCGGGTAATGCCCAAAGCCTCCGCCAATTTTTTCTGACTGAGACCCAAAGGCTCCAGAAATTCATACCGCAGAATCTCGCCTGGCGGAGTGGGGCGCCGGTTTCGGGGTAGCATGTTCGCCTCCTCTAATGATATTGCACCAGTTCCAAATCAAAAATATCGCCGGATTCAAACCGAAAGCATAATCTCCAGGCCCCACTGACTGAGATGGCCCACTGCCCTACCCGGTCGCCTGATAAGGCATGGAGATGATTGCCGGGGGGTGCCTTCAGGTCTTTATGGGCTGCCGCCCGGTTAAGCATATCCAACTTCCGCAGCAACCTGGGTCCTAGAGTAGGTGGCACCCGCTTGTGTTTCCCGGTGTGCCAAAACTCCTCCAGCCAGGGCTGTGCGAAGGTTTTGATCATATTCTACTGTAACGAGTATCGTTACTCGTTGCAAGTCTTTTCTGAGATCAGGCCCGGCACATTTCGGACAGCTTGCCCATACCAGCGCCTATCCGTCATCCCTTAGATGATGGGCTTCTGCTCATATTTTTTGCGTCTTCTTTTCTCATCCTTATGCTTTAGATATCATGGACAGGAACCTCGTAACATGGCCTGATATAATCAACCATGCGAGCCTCTAAATAAAACGGGTAAGGAGAACGCTATGAAAATCCTCAATCTCTATTTTTCTTCCACAGGCAATACGGGAAAAGTGGCCGACCGCATAACCTCAACGGTAGAAAAGCTGGGACATCAGATCGACACGGTGAAAGTCAGCGGGGATCAGGCCCTGGATTTACTCGCCTACGACTTTATCTTTGTGGGGTCCGGGGTCTACCAATGGCTGCCCGGAAAGGGTCTGCAGGAGTTCATTACGGCGCGGCTGGCCCATTATGCCGCCGCCGGTGAGATTAAACCCGCCTCGCCCCGGCGGCCCGATAAAAAGGTCGTGGTTTACTGCACCTACGGCGGAGCCCATACTGGTGCCAACGAAGCCGTCCCCGCGGTGAAATTCATGGGGCAGCTCTTTGATCACCTGGGCTTTGAAATCGTGGCGGAATGGTACTTTATCGGGGCATACCCGGCCCAGGGCCGCATGAAGGATTTCAGCGCCACGGGCCGTCTCGGCAATATCGCCGGCCGTCCCAACGACGCCGACCTCGGCGACCTGGCCCAACGGGTCGCGGGAGTGCTGCGGGTCTAGAGTTTCCGGGAGTTATGCCGGATTCACTGTGCAGGGGCGGGTTTGAAACCCGCCCCCACGGTTGATATCAACAGGTTATCTGATGGGTTGGCTTCATTGCACCGCGAATTTGCTATTATAGCGTTTGCCATAAATTCCTTCCGTTTGGAGATTCTCAAATCCCCCTAAATCCCCCTTTTCAAAGGGGGACTTTAACAGCAATTCCGTGAAGTTACCCATTTTTTGAAAGGGGCAGGGGGGATTACATGGCTTCCCGGAGCGGAAAAAAATTTTGGCAATTGCTATAAACCAAAGCGCAATCAAAAGACTTTTTTTGTCATTCTGAGCGCCGCGAAGAATCTCTTTTTAAAAACCGCCGAGATTCTTCACTCCGCTACGCTTTGTTCAGAATGACAAGAATATTCATGAGGTTTTGACCGCGACTGAGGAGCGATGGGGTTTGACGAGAAGAAGAGGCCCGCCTTCAGTCCCGGCTGCCAGACCCCCTAACGTGCCAGGGGCCGACCTGAAGGTCGGCCCCTGGATTTATGGTGGACCATTCCCGGACCCTCAACTTTCTTTTTCCGGTTTTTTCGTAGTAAAGGCCAGCCACACGGTCGCGACCATCAACACCAGGCCGTATAAACCGCAGCCCCAAGGGTTCGGGTCCCCGAAGTAGCCGATCTGAGCCATAAATTCCATTGTCTTATCCATCCTGTTTTCTGGAAGTTAATTTGTTAAGATAATTATAACTCACAAAAATGGAAAAGCAATGGGTCATGGACATTTATATTTAATTACGTTTTTGTATAATTAAGTGCCCTACAACTGCCAGCCGGATCAGTGCAGAATCTCCCGCAAAAACCGCCCGGTATGAGAGGCCGGCTGCTGCGCCACCTCTTCCGGAGAGCCGGCAGCCACCAGTTTGCCGCCGCCGTCGCCGCCTTCCGGCCCCAGGTCGATCAAGTAGTCCGCGGTCTTGATGACCTCCAGGTTATGTTCGATGACGATCACCGTGTTGCCTTCGTCCACCAGGCGGTTGAGCACCAGGAGCAGCTTCTCGATGTCCGCCAGGTGGAGCCCGGTGGTGGGCTCGTCCAGGATGTAGAGGGTGCGCCCGGTGGCCCGTTTGCTCAGTTCCTTGGAGAGTTTCAAGCGCTGGGCCTCGCCCCCGGATAACGTAGTGGCCGACTGCCCCAGCTGGACGTACCCCAGGCCCACGTCCGCCAGGGTTTGCAGCCGGTCCCGCAGGGCCGGCACCGGCCCGAAAAACTCCAAGGCCTGGTCCACGGTCATATCCAGGACCTCGGCGATGGTTTTGCCCTTGTAGCGAATCTCCAGGCTGCTGGCATTGTAGCGCAGGCCCCGGCAGACCTCGCAGCGCACGAAGACGTCGGGCAAAAAGTGCATCTCGATCTTGTTGATCCCCTCGCCCCGGCAGGCCTCGCAGCGCCCGCCCTTGACATTGAAGCTGAAGCGCCCGGGCTTATAGCCCCGGAGCCGGGCCTCGGGCACCTGGGAAAAGAGCTCCCGGACGATAGTGAACAGCCCGGAGTAGGTGGCGGGGTTCGAGCGGGGGGTGCGGCCGATGGGGCTCTGGTCGATGTTGATCACCTTGTCCAGATGTTCCAGCCCCACAATCCGGTCATAAGGGGCCGCGGCAATCTTGGCCTGGAAGAGTTTTTGCCGCAGGGCCAGGTAGAACGTGTCCATGATCAACGTGCTCTTCCCCGAACCCGAGACCCCGGTAATGCAGCGTCAGCACGCCCAAGGGGATGGCCACATCCAGGTTTCTCAGGTTGTGGCCCCGGGCCCCCACCAGGCGCAAAAACTCCTGGGGCTGCCGCCGGCCCCGGGGCAGATGGATGGAGCGTTTCCCGGACAGGAAGAGCCCGGTGAGGGAGTGGGCGTGGCGCACCAGTTCCTCCGGGGTGCCGTCGAACACCACCCGGCCCCCTTCCCGCCCGGCCCCCGGCCCCATGTCCACCACGAAGTCCGCCTGCCGGATGGTCTCGGGGTCGTGCTCCACCACGATCACGGTGTTGCCCAGGTCCCTGAGGTTCTTCAGGGTGCGGAGGAGTTTCTGGGTGTCCCGGGGGTGAAGGCCGATGCTGGGCTCGTCCAGGATGTAGAGCACGCCGGAGAGCTTCGAGCCGATCTGGGTGGCCAGGCGGATGCGCTGGGCCTCGCCCCCGGCCAGGGTGCCGGTGGCCCGGTCCAGGCTGAGGTAATCCAGCCCCACTTCCGACAGAAACCCCAGGCGTTCGGTGATTTCCTTCAAGATCCGCCGGGCGATCTCCGCCTGGCGGGGAGAAAGTTCCAGGGCCCCGAACCAGGTCAAGGCCTTGGTCACCGTGAAGGCGGTGACCTCGCTGATATTGGCCCCGTTGATTTTGACCGCCAGGGCCTCCCGGCGCAGCCGGGCCCCGCCGCAATCCGGGCAGGGCCTCAGGCTCATGTACTGCTCGATGTCTTCCCGTACCTGGGCCGAGTCCGTCTCGCCATAACGTTCCTTGAGGAGAGGCACCACCCCGGGAAAAGGCCGGGGGCTAAAGAAGCGGCGGCCGCCCTCCTCGTAGAAAAAATTTACCGGGCTCCCCTTGGTGCCGAAGAGCAGGGCCTCCTGGACCTCCCGGGGCAGGGCCTTGAACGGGGTGTGGATGGAAAAGTGGTAGTGCTGCTCCAGGGCCTCGAGCATCTGCTGGTGCCGGAGGGAATGGCGGTGGGCCCAGGGCCGGATGGCCCCTTCCCTCAGGCTCAAGGCGGGGTTCGGGACCACCAGGTCGGGGTCGATGATCAGCCGGGTGCCCAGGCCGCTGCACGCCGGGCAGGCCCCCTGGGGGCTGTTGAAGGAAAACAGCCGGGGCGACAGCTCCGGGAGACTGACGCCGCAGTGATCACAGGCAAAGCGCTCCGAGAAGATCAGCTCTTCCCCGTCCACCACCGCCACCCGCACCACTCCGTCCGCCAGCTTCAGGGCCAGCTCCAGGGAATCGGTGAGGCGGGCCCCCAGGTCCGGTTTGATGACCAGTCGGTCCACCACCGCCTCGATGGTGTTCCGCTTGTTCTTGTCGATGGCGGGCAGTTCCTCCAGCTCCAGCACCTCGCCGTTGAGGCGGATGCGGCTGTAGCCCTCGGCTCGCAGCCTTTCCAGGAGTTTGGTATGCTCCCCCTTGCGGTTCACCACCACCGGGGCCAGGATGGTGAGGCGGCGCCCCGGCGGCAGCCCCATGACCTGGTCCGCCATCTGGGGCACGCTCAAGGCCGAGATGGCCCGCCCGCACTGATAACAGTAAGGAGTGCCCACCCGGGCGAACAGCACCCGGAGGTAATCGTAGATTTCGGTGGAGGTGGCCACGGTGGAGCGGGGGTTCCTCGAGGCCGAGCGCTGTTCGATGGCGATGGACGGGGACAGCCCTTCGATGTACTCCACGTCCGGCTTGTCCATAAGTTCCAGGAATTGCCGGGCGTAGGCCGACAGGGACTCGACGTAGCGGCGCTGGCCTTCGGCATAAAGGATATCGAAGGCCAGGGTGGATTTCCCCGAACCGCTCACCCCGGTGATTACAATAAACCGGTTGCGGGGCAGTTCCAGGTCGATGTTCTTGAGGTTGTGTTCCCGGGCGCCCCGGATGATGATTTTGTGGACGGGCATTGCTTAGGTATCGTCAGATCGCCGACAGGGATGTCAGGTCGTGGATTTGGGGGCGGAGCCGGGTTCCGGTTGCCGGGTGGTTGGCGATTTCGGCTTGGGTTTGGGACCCCGCTTTTTCTTGATCTCGTAGGGCACGAACTTGAGGCCCTGGGCGCGCCCGGCCCCCCCCGGCCACAACAGCGGGCCGTTGCCGAAATGACGGGCGATCTCGGCCAGGGTCCAATCCAGGTACTTGGAGGGGATCACGGTCACTTCCAGCTTCAACCCCATTTCGGGGCGTTCTTTGCCTCTGGTCATGGGTCATTCCTTGCTGCGGTAGATTGATCTGGGAAAGGGGCCTCCTCCGGCCTTAATCGGGAGCCAGCGGCCCCAAGGCCTGTCACCACAACTTATCAATATATCTGTTTTTAGGGCATTTCGCCATATTTTTCCCACTTCAGGGTCTAGGCCCAGGTGCCTTGTCTCCGGCCCCGGTCCTCCGCCGACCCGGGCTCAGCGCCCGGGAAATGGCGTGCTGCCGTCAGCCGGAAAGAGCTGGGGCTCGGCCGCCAGGACCGGCGGCGGCCTTATTGCCGGGCCCGGTCAGTGTCGGGGCATCGGGCCGCGGCCGGGTGGCCGCAGGGGAGGGCAGGTTCGCGGCGGCCGGTGGGGAGGATTGCCGGAGTTAGCGGGAAGATCGAAAAAAAACGACGCAATCAGGCAAAATCAGGGCGTTTTCCCGGGAGAGAGGTTCTTATTGATTTAAGTTCGGGGGGGAAAAGCCGAATTATAAGGAAGAGACCGGCAAAACCGGCTGCCGCCTTATCTCGCCGATAAGCGGCCCCAGGCCGGGAAAGATCAGGAGTTCCCCCCGGCCGGGAGGGCTGGCCGCGCTCAATTGCGAGATTAACTTTTGTCCGAAAAGCATTATTGTACGCTCTCCGCCGACAAACCTCTGATTGATCCCCAAGAGGATCAGCTGGGGTATGCCCTTTTTGCCAGGCACCTGGCCTTCTCTTTAACCAAAATGGTGCCGGCCGAGGGCTTTGTGGTGGCCATCTATGGCCCCTGGGGCTCGGGCAAAACCACCTTGCTCAATTTTTTGTTCCATTACTTTAGAGAAGCTCCGGTGGATGAGCAGCCCATCATCGTGCCCTTCAACCCCTGGTGGTTTTCCGGGCACGAAAAGCTGGCCAAGCATTTCTTCGACCAACTCCAGGCCTCCCTGGCCACCAGCGACGTCGACCTGGCTCTTTTACAGGGAAAAATCGCCGAGTTTGCCGACATGGTCTCCGAGTTGCCCGCCAGCATCCACATTCCTTACATTTCCATCGGCAAAATTGCGGTGGAATTTACCCCCATGAAATCTTCCGTTAAAAACGTCATCAAACTGAAAATGGAAATCGCCGAGGAGCTCCGAAAGCAACCCCGGCGGATTTTCGTCACCGTGGATGACATCGACCGCCTGAATCCCGAAGAGATTCGCCAGCTCTTCGGGGTGATCAAGTCCGTGGCCGATTTCCCCAACATCGTTTATCTTCTCACCTTCGACAAGAAGGTGGTGATTGAAGCCTTGCGAGAATCCCAGGGGATCTCCGGGGAAAACTACCTGGAAAAAATTGTCCAGTTCCCCTTCGAACTCCCCTTGCCCGACCGGTCTTCCTTATCCCGTTTACTCTTTGCCCGGCTGGAAAGCATCATGGCGGGCACGCCCCAGGGGCTTTTCGACCAAAACTATTGGGGCACGGTCTTCATGAGGGGAATTGAACACTTCATCAGCACCCCCCGCAAGATCAATTTGCTCACCAATACCCTGAGCGTCACCTACCCGGCGGTCCAGGGTGAAGTAAATCCCGTGGATTTCATCAGCATCGAGACCCTGCGCATCTTCTGTCCCGAGGCCTATAGCATGATCCGCACCTATCCGGAAAAATTCACCGGACGGGAATGGGTGGCCAGCAGGATCGAGCAACTGCGGATTTTTCAGGAATCCTGGATCACCCAGATCGCCGAGGAAAATCGCGAGGCGGTCCGGGGATTGCTGTCCCAGCTTTTTCCCAAGCTGGGGGAAATGTGGGGAGATTTGGGATTCGAACCCCCCAATGAGTCCACCTGGCGCAAGCAACTCCGCATCTGCAGTCCGGACATCTTCCCCATCTTTTTCCATCTGGCGCTGCCCCTGGGAGACATCTCCAATGCCGAGATCAGGGTTATTCTCTCCCTGGCCGACAACCCCCAGGAATTTTCGGCCCGTCTGCTGGAACTGGCATCCCAGGCCCGCCCCGACGGCTTCACCCGGCTCCATGCCTTTCTTGACCGGGTGATGGATTATACCGGCAAGGAAATACTGGTGGAGTCCATCCCGTCGATCTTTCTCAGTCTGTTTGATGTGGGCGATCTGTTCATCCGGCCCGAAGACGAAGGCTCCGGCAAGCTGCCCATCGGCAACGACCAGCGTCTAGCCCAGGTCATCTTGCAACTGCTGCGGCGCCTGCCGTGGGACACTCGTTTTGAAGCCCTGAAGCAAGCCATCACCCAGGGCCGGGCAGTTTTTATCAGCGCCAGGATCGTGGTGGAACTGGGCAAACTCAGTGACAAGCAGGCCGGCGCCGAGCGCCCCAAGGCGGAAGCCCTGATCCGTCAAGGCGATCAGGACGCCCTGGCAGCTTTGGTGATGGGCAAACTGCGGGACGCGGCCCGGGACAATTCCCTTCTCACCTGCCCCAAACTGCCGCACATTTTATCCATGTGGCAGGACCTGGCCGGGAACGCCGAACCGGTAACCTGGGTGAGTCAACTGGCCAGCGATGACCGCAATTTAGCAACTCTGCTGGAAAAATTTATGGAACGGGACGTCAGTCACTCCATGATCCAGGTGGATGGCAACCCTCGATACCGCCTGGACCCAGAAGCCTTGACCCCTTTTCTGGACCCCGGCAAAATTCTGGACCGGACCCGGGCCCTGGCGAAGAGCGAATGGCTGGGCGCCCCCCAGAAAGATGCCCTCCGGCAATTCATCAAGGACTGCGACGTCAAAGGCCGTTAGGATTTTTTGCGGGCCCGGCGGAGCCGGCGGAATTGGTCTTAAAGGGCGAAGCCAGGGCATAGCGCACCCGGTTGGCCTTCTCCCCGTTGTGGATCAGGACGCCTTCCCGGAGCAAGAGGTTCAAATAACCCCAGGCGGTCTTCTTGTTCACGTTAAACCGGGCTTCGAAGTCCAGCAGGCGAAACCAGCGCCCTTCGGTTTTCCGGAGATATTCCCCCAGGGTCTCGGGGGTGAGTTTGCGCCGGCCTTTGGTGGGCAGGCCGATATTGGCCAGCGCCTGACGCAGGGCTTCGTACTTGACCGGCTCCGGCAACTGCGACGGCGTGGGCAGCCCGCCTTCCCGGGGCTCCCTAAGGCCGGATTTACCCCAGGACCAATCCTGCCGGGTGAAATACAGCCCCGCCTCTTCCTCGATGAGGGCGAGCAACCGGTAAAATTGCGACAGGGTGATCTGCCCGGCCAGTTGCGTCACCAGGTAATCTTTAGCCCGCTTGCGGATAAAGGAGACTCGTTCCTGGGGGCCGGCGGGCAGAAGAGAGGCTTCCATCACCACCTGGAAGAACATCCCCGACACCAGGGTGGTGTCGAGACCGCGCCCCGGCGGGGTCAGGGCGGAGATTTTTTCCCCCACCCCCAGGGTCCCGGCGCTCAGGCTCCAGGCGGCAAAATCGTCTTCGAAATCGTCCACCTGGGCCGGGGCAAACAACTCCAGCACTGGCCGGGTGAGAGTGCGGACCAGGGTCAGGGTGGCGTCGCGGTCCATAACCTGGGCCCTCCGTGGCTCCGGTTCCATTATAAAATATCTTATAGTTTATAACAATATTTGATAATTTATTAATCTTCGTTACCTGGACGAACCCCCAATCGCCAACCCCCATCAGCCCGTTATCCCCTTTCTGGTTTCGGACAACCCCTGATGAGCCTTAGAGAACCGGCAGGGTCCGCCATGACCGGATTTATGATGGCCATAGCTCGCCCGCTCTCCTGAACGGCAGGGGCTCAGCCGGCCGGCGGCTTTCCCAAAACCCCGATGAGATAGTCATATAATTGCCGGGCTTGCTTATCGCTGATCTTCCCCGGCAAAAAGTCGGGCATGGGCCCCTTTTTGCCGTTATCCAGCCGGGGGTCCCTGATCCAGCCCAGAAAGGTCGGAAAATCTTTCAGCATATCGGAGCCGATGATAATAGCCTGGGGCATGATGGCGTTACCGCCGTTGGGGTGACAAGCCATACAATTGTTTTCGAACAGATTTTTCCCGGCCTCCAGGGCCGGCGGCGCGGCCGGAGCCCTGCCGCCAAACACCAGGCGGCCGCCGAAGTATCCCAGGCCGCCCACGGTCAAGAAGGCGATGAGATAAATTGCCAGGAGGGCCTTGGATTCTTCCCGGCCGGTTTTAACCAGGATGAGCCCGATGGACAGGAGCACGAAGAGGAAACTGGCCAGGCTGATCTTAACGATGATGGGGAGGAGCCAGGCACCCTGATAGTAGTGTTGCCAGTCCATGAAACCCAACAGCACCGTGGGGAAGATAAACAGCCAGGCGAGCCCGAGACAGTACCGGGCCGCCCGGGTCCAGGCCGGACGCCTCAGGAACCAGCCGGTGAGCCCGAAAATCAAGGCCGCCACCACCAACCCAATGGGCATATGGGTCAGGGGCGGATGGATCGGGTCGGTAAAGCCCATGGCGGCTAAGGCCGCGTACAATGGGTTGAATATAGTCATGGCAGTGAAGCCCTCCTGGTTTAGCCGGCTAAAGCCCTGGCCGCATTCCGGGCCCCGGGGCTCCCTCCTCGACTCCGGCTGCAATTATAAAATACATCCACGGTGAGCACAAGTTCGCCAAGTCGTGAGGCGGCCCGGATGACCTGCCTTTTTCTTTGGCCTGACCCCGAAATTTCTTCACTTTTTCAAGTGTTCCCTTGACTTGTTCTTTCAGAACCTTATCTCCAGTCTTAAACCATCTTGGTGAGTTATAGACCCGGCTCGGGTCTCATCAGGTGAAAAAGCGGTTTTATCCGCGTCCAGGGTAATTATGGAGGAAAGTTTTTTATCTTGCTATCATCGCATACCTGAGTTATATGCCCTATAGTTAGTTGAGGTTAAATAAAAGTAAGTTGAAAAAATAAGCAAGGCCTGCGCCGGACCGCCCGGCCTGCCGCTACGATCACCGATAAGGAGAAATGGTCCATGAAAAAATCTATGGCCTGGATTGCGGCTGGATTGTTTCTGGGAGTGGTGTTTTTTTCGGTACCTAGGCCAACAATGGCTGAGTCCGCCCAGGGTAAACAAGTGTTTAACGATAAATGTGCTCCTTGCCATGGCCAGGATGGCGCAGGCGACGGCCCCATGGCCGTGGCCTTTAACCCTAAGCCCGCCAGTTTTCATGACCCTAAGCTCTGGCATGGTGACAAGGCCGCAACGATCAAGAATACCGTTAACAATGGCAAGGGACAGATGATTCCCGTCGCCCTGAGCGACGCCGAGATGAAGGCCGTCATTGATTATATTTCTCAGACCTTTAAATAAGAGGAAAATCGCAGCGCTTCATGAAGAAAAGGCAATCTGTTCCCGGTCGCTAAGATCGGCAGATTCATAGCACCACAACCTGGCAGAGGGGTGATTCAGCGCAGAGAACCATTGTCATAAACAGGGGGGAACGGGAATGTCTGGTCAGAGATTGAGGCTCATGATCCTGACGCTCGGCGTGGTGGGGTGGTTCCTTTTCATTGCGGTCACCAATTCCCATGCGGTTCCTAGCTTTGCCCGTCAAACGGGCCTGGATTGCAGTTCCTGTCACACGGTCTTTCCCGAGTTGACTCCGGTAGGGCGGAATTTCAAGCTTAGCGGTTATACGGCCAGCAAACATGCCAAAAAACCCTACGAGTGGCCGCCGCCGGTCGCGGCCATGGTCCAGCTTTCTTTTACCCATCTGAATAAATCCATGCCGGGGAACAATGGTCTGAACGGCGGCCAAGAGCTTAACTTCGATCCCTCGAACCGGGGCAACGATAATATCAACGTGCCTCAGGCTATCAGTCTGTTCTACGGGGGCCGGATTTACGGCGAGCATCTGGGCGCTTTTGTTCAGGGGACCTACGACGGGGTCGCGGGCAAGTTTTTTCTGGACAACACGGATATAAGGGCGACCGTCAAGCCCGAACTTTTCGGCAAACCCCTGATCCTGGGCGTAACCCTCAATAACAATCCTACGGTGACGGACGTGTATAATACCACGCCGGCCTGGGGCTTCCCGTCTGCCGCCCCGGCCGACGGCACCGCCCTGGGCCCCGGGGCAGGACCGCAAATCGAAGGTCTGGGAGGTGCGGTTGGTGGCGGCGGGGCGTATTTTTACTGGAACAATCTGTTATATGGGGAGGTGGCCGTATATCGCACCGCCCGGCAGGGCGTCTTCCAATTTCTGGGAGCCGGCACGATGACCGACCCGGTAATTCAGGATGTCGCCCCTTACTGGCGGGTATTTGTCCAAAAACAATGGGGGGCGCACTCCGTGATGCTGGGCCATTTTGGCCTGGTGAACCGGAACATCTCAGGATCGCCCAAGGGGCCGACAGTTGACGCCGAAGGCAATCCGATCCCCGGGAATCCTAATCTCCTCGATACCCGGGGACCCATCGACCGCTTCACGGATATCGGCTTTGACGCCCAATATCAATTCGTCGGCAGGAAGCACCTTTTCAGCCTCCAGACGAGCTACATCCATGAAGATCAGAAGTTAAACGACACCTTCTCCCAAGGCGGTTCCCTGAACAAAGGCGAATGGTTAGACAAGTATAAGATCAATGCCAATTACTACTATCGCACCGACAACTGGGGGACCATCGGCGGCACCGTGGCCTATGTCAACCTGTGGGGCAGCGGGGACCCGGTGCTCTATGGCCCCGGGGCGGGAACCGGCTTCAGGACCGGCAAACCCAATAGCGATTATTGGATCTTTGAACTGGATTATGTGCCGTGGTGGAAGCAGTTGGTCACCAAGTTCAGCCTCCAATACACGGTCTACAACCGTTTTAATGGGGCCAGCAGCAAGTATGACGGGAATCCCGGTGACCCGGCTAATGGGGTGCCGCCTGACACGTATCCCTTTTCCCGGCGGAATGCCTCTAGTAACAACTCGCTCTATCTCGTGGTCTGGCAGACGTTTTAAACCGGGGGCGGGGTCAGGGGTTGGTGGCCGGGAGTGGACCAAGCTTTCAGGAAGAGAGAGGCCGGGGTTTCCTGCCCCGGCTTCTCCCTGATTGGCCGTTTTCCTGCCCATGGCGGGATAGCCTGAAGGATTTTGCCTTGCTATGGACAGACGGGGATTCTTAAAACTTTTCACCTCCATCCTGGGGCTCAGCGCTCTCGGGGCGTTCCTCTATCCCCTGTTCCGCTACCTCACTCCCGGTAAGGCCACCGCCACGGCCAAACCCCTGACGATCCCCCAAAGTGAAGTGCCTGTGGGTGCTGCCAAGGATCTGCTGGTCATGGGTACGCCTGCCATCATCATCCATACGAAAACCCAGGAATATATCGCCCTGTCCCGGGTCTGCACCCATCTCGGGTGTTTGGTGAATTACGACCAGGCCAAACAAATTTTTATCTGCCCCTGCCACGCCGGCGTCTACGACCTGGAAGGCAACGTGATCTCCGGACCGCCGCCCAGACCTTTGCCGAGGTACGCGGTCAAGGTTACAGACGGTGATATCGTCATCGGGTGAAAAGATGATGCAACAGATCAGAGACTGGCTCGAGATCAGAATCGGCCTCGATGAACTCATCAAATCACAGTTGACCGAGTACCGGGTCCCGAAAAACCTCAATCTCCTCTATACCCTCGGGATGGTTGCCTTTGGGGCATTTCTCATCCAGGTCGTAACCGGGATCCTGCTGTTGATTTACTATGTCCCCCAGGAAGAGCACGCCTTTAAAAGCATCCAGACCATCATGAACCTGGCGCCTTACGGCTGGCTCTTCCGGCTGATGCACGTGGTGGGGAGTAATCTCATGGTCGCGGTGGTTTTCCTCCACCTGACTTCGGTGGTCTTCCTCGGCTCCTATAAGAAGCCCCGGGAACTCACCTGGGTGGTGGGCGCCCTCCTGTTATTCACCACCCTGGCCTTTTGCCTGAGCGGCTATCTCTTGCAATGGAGCCAGTTGAGTTACTGGGCCACCACCGTCGTCACCAATATTCCCACCGCCTTCCCCTTTGTCGGAGATTTTATCTGTAAACTGATGCGGGGCAGTCAGAATGTCTCCCAGGCGACCCTGAGCCGGTTTTTTGCCCTGCACGTGGGGCTGCTGCCGCTGCTCCTCGTGTCGCTTTTCGGCCTGCATGTCTTTTTGGTGCGGCGCATCGGCATATCCGCGCCTCCCGCGGCCGGGGAAAAAGAACCGGAATGGCAGGCCTTCAGGCACGTTGACTATCCTGACGGCCCCCCCTTCTACCCCTTCTTTGTCTCCCGGGAGGCGTTCATGACCGTCATCTATCTGGTCGTCATGTTCGCCATCATCGCCCTGGCGCCGGCGCTGTTCCTGCCCCATGACACCACCCTGCCGGCCGATCCCCTCAACACCCCGGCCCATATCCGGCCCGAGTGGTATTTCCTGGCCCCTTACCAGCTGCTCAAGCTCGTCCCCCATAAATTTCTGGGGATCGCCCTGCAGTTAATCCTGGTCGTCGTCTTCGTCCTCTGGCCCTTCCTGGATAAATCCAGGCAGGCCAATATTTGCAAACGGCCCTTGATGCTGGCCCTCTTCCTGGTTACCCTGGCGGCCTGGATCGGACTTTCCTTCTGGGGAGCCTCCTGATGAAAACTCTCCTGGCGGTAGTCTGCTTCGTGAGCCTCCTGGCCTTTCCCGGGGCCGCCTGGACTGAGGCCTCCCAGACGGGATTTCCCGGGCTGACCTCGAATGAAAAACCCCGGATTGAGCGGATCGTCTGTCTCCAATGTCATGGCACCACCTTGGTGCCGGCGGCAATGAGGGGTATCCCCAAGGCGTGGCGCCAGAGCATCCATTACCGCAATAACGTGGCCTGTAATGACTGCCATGGGGGCGACCCTCATAATATCGCCCTGGCCATGTCACCGAAGCAGGGTTTCGTCGGGGTCCCCAAACCCAAAGAGGTGCCGCAGTTCTGTGGCAAGTGCCACCTGGGCATCATGAAAAGCTACCTGGAAAGTGATCACGGCAAGGCCTTGTTGGCCACCGGCCGGGGGCCCAACTGCGTTCTCTGCCACGGCTCCCATAACATCCAAGCAGCCAATCTCAACATTATTAACCCGAAATTATGTGGGGTTTGCCACAGTTATGCCAAACCCCAGGACATCAAGGCGGCTCTTCTGCTCACCGAAGAGAAGATCAACGAGATCGGCAAGAATCTCCAGACCCTCAATTCCGGCTTAATCGCCACCGGGGACGAAGAAAAGACCCTGTTCAGAACCCAGGCGGAATACCGGACTCTCTTTCATAGCGTGGATGTAAACCTGGTGAAGAGCAAAACCGCGGAGTTTACCAAGAAGCTCGCCGCCCTCAGTCAACAGGTGCAGAAAGGCTTCAGGGAGCTGAAATTTCGTCAGAACTTCGCCATCTTCATTATGTTGATCTTCATCGGCCTGGGGATTGCTCTTTTCTGCCTCATCCGGAAATCGCGCTAGCCCGGATTACTTCAGTGGCCGGTGCGCCTGGTCACTGCCGGGTCCGGTCGGTCTTGTGCGACCACTCATCCAGGGAAAACATTGGCGTTTCCTCCTGCCGAAATCAGGCCAGGGCCCAGCCCCGCCCACCTTCTCCCGGGTCTTTCCCGGCCAGGCTGCCTGAGAACTGAGAGCCGTTGCCGCAAATTCTTTCCGTTTGCCGGTACTTAAATCCCCCTGAATCCCCCTTTTCCAAAGGGGGACTTTCCAAGGAATTCTGGCAAGTTACCCAATTTGGAAAAGAAGGGATACGGGGGATTTAGATTCTTGCGCGGCGCGCCATAACGGCAAAATCTTTTGGCATTTGCTTCAGTTCCCGTAATGGCAGCCGCCGGTCTCGGTGGCGGTTGTTCCAGCCATTTCTGGGTCTTTTTAGGGCCGCGCCGCGAGGTATTCTCCTCTGAGAGGATTAAGGAAGGATTTCACCCCGGCCGGTTTCGGTTGCCCCTTACCGAACCCTCCAGTCCAGTAAAGGCCCAGGTAACCGATGGTATGGCTGCCGCCTGCCAGGGTGTGGCCGCCGGTAAAGAGAATCTGAAAGTTCGGGGTGATTTTGAAGAAGCCCCCTACATTGAACACGGCAACGGAGCGAGTATCATCACTGCTCTTGCCCTGGGCGAAAATCTCCCCGCCCAAGGTCAGCCGCTCCCCAAAATCCCGTTGGAGGAGCCACCCGCCAAAGGAGTAGTTGCGCTGCCCTGGGGCGGGATTGATGGCATAACCGCCTCCCCCGTAGGTCGTCCAGGGTCCCCAACTCTTCTGCAGCCAGAGGGGCAGCCTGCCCCAGGCCCGGCCGTTGCCCAGCCCGCGATGAGCATCGCCGGTGGGGATTTCGAGCAGGGGAAAGACGCCCGCCATGGGCCGATAGTCCGTTTCTTGGATAAAACGATATTTTAAGCCGAACTCCATATCCCCCAACCCATAGGCGCCGGGTTCATCTTGGGGGGCAGTAAAGGCAAGGGGGAGGATCAGGTGGACTTGCAGGTTGGGGAGCACTCCCACATTGAATTCAAAGGCAGGCCCCGTGCCGTCGGTACTTTTGCGCGTCGCATCGACGGTGGAAAACAGATAGAACTCCCAATGTTTGAATGGCACCGGTTCCGGGTCATCGGTCAGGAAGGGAGGGCCGGCGAAGGTGGTTACCGGAAAAGCGGCGGTGATCCCCATGAAAAGCACTACGAAGCATATCAGCCGGATACCGGACATTTCGCCTCCGCCGAGATTACCAATCCGAGCTGTGTGGGGAATATTGATGCACTGCAGCTTGTCAATAAGCCGAAGTGCGGTTGAGGCCCCGGGGGAAAATCGGCAGAGAAAAGCCGCCCGGGGCAATCCCGGATAACCGGAGATGATCACGCCACTCGGCCAGTGCGCCATGCAGGTGTTATGGCCGGCTCCGGGTGAGAAAAATCTGCCGGCCCGGCGCCGGACCAGGAATACTCAGCGTCGCCGGGTGCATCTCATCTTATTGCCTCACCCCTGGCATATTCCCCGATCCGGTTAATTTTTCTCCCAGTTCCCCGGGGTCGATGATGCCCGGCAGGCAGGTGAAATCCCGGCAGAGATAGGCCACCGGTTCCGCTCCCGGCTGGCTGTAGGCCCCGGTCCAGGGCAGGAGTTCCGCCAACGCGGCGCTGTCAGACGGGTTTTTCAGGACCAGGCGGCGCTCCGGTAAATAGACGCCATACGCGGCCCGGAGCAGGGCCTGGAGCCGGGAATCCCCGGGGTCGCCCACCAACGTCAGGTCAAGGGGCGGGGTGAGACTCAAGGCCTGGACCGTCCAGAGATGCGCGAAACCGAAGGGGTTTTCCTCGGCCTGGGGCTGGAGCCGCCGGATAATGGCAAGGGCCCGCTCCTGGTAGCGCTCATCTTCCGTCAGCCGGAACAGCCGGAGGCTCACCCGGGCCGCCATGGAGTTCCCCGAAGGCAGGACCTGGTCGTAGACGCTCTTGCTGCGCCCCATGGGCGTAACCTGGTCCTGGTCCACGTAGAAATAGGTGCCGTCCGCCGGGGTCTAAAAACTTCTCATCCATGAGGGCCATCAGGCGCCGGGCTTCCTTTACCCAGAAGGGGTCGAAATCGGTCTCGTAGAGGTCCAGGAGGGCGTTGGCCAGCAGGGCATAATCCTCCGAGAAACCCGGGACGCTGACCCGGCCCGCGGTCCAGATCCGGAAGAGCTGGTTGTCCTTCAGCAGGTCCTGCAACAGAAAGCGGGCGGCCCGGGCCGCGGCCGCCCCATAGCGCGCCTCCCCCAGGACCTGGGCCCCCTGGGCCAGGGCTGTGATGGCCAGGCCATTCCACGAGACGATGACCTTTTCGTCCCGGTGGGGCGGCACCCGCTGGGCCCGAACCTGGTTGAGTCGCTCAAACGCGGTCCCCAGGATTTCCGCCACCTTCTCCGGCGTCAGCTTAAACCGGCTCGCCAGTTCAGCCCGGGATAAGGGCCGGGTCAGGATGTTGGTCCCCTCGAAGTTTCCCGCCGGGGTCACGTCAAGGGCCGTCATTACCAGGTCGGCGGCCTCGGGGCCCACCACCTGCGCCACTTCCTCCCGGCTCCAGACGTAGTACTTGCCTTCCACCCCTTCGCTGTCCGCATCCCAGGCGGCATAAAAGCCCCCCTCCGGGGCGCTCATCTCCCGGAGGATAAAATCCAGGGTCTCCGTGGCGATGCGCCGGGACAGTTCGCTCCCGGTCAACCGGTAGTGCGCCAGGTAGAGGGGAGGCAACAGGGCATTGTCATAGAGCATCTTCTCAAAATGGGGCACTACCCAGGCTGCGTCCACACTGTAGCGGTGGAAACCCCCGCCCAGCTGGTCGTAGATGCCGCCCCGGGCCATCTTCTCCAGGGTGAAGCCCAGCTTCTCCAAGTCCTGGGCCGCCCCGGAGAGATGATGCCGGTGGAACAGAAAATCCAGTTCCAGGGACCGGGGGAATTTCGGGGCCCCGCCCAAGCCGCCGTGGGCCGGGTCGAAATCCTTCAGCAGGCGCTGCGCCGCGGCCTCCACCCCTTTCCGGGTGGGGTCGCCGCCCCCCGTCTGACTCCCCTCCCCCAAACGCTGCACGTGGCTTTCCACCTTCAGGGACAGCGTCGTCAACTCCTCGCGGTTCTGCTGGTAGGCCTGGCTCAGGGCCAGCAGTAGCCGGGGGAAACCCGGCAGGCCGCCCCGGTCTTCCGGGGGAAAATAGGTGCCGCCGTAAAACGGCTTCAAGTCCGGGGTCAGGAAGACGCTCAGGGGCCAGCCGCCGCGGCCGGTGAGCACCTGCACCGCGTTCATGTACGTCTCATCCAGGTCGGGGCGCTCCTCCCGGTCCAGCTTGATGTTGACGAAATGCTCGTTCATGATGGCGGCGATGGCCGGGTTTTCAAACGACTCGTGGGCCATGACGTGGCACCAGTGGCAGGTGGAGTAGCCGATGCTCAAAAAGATGGGCTTATCTTCCCGGCGGGCCCGTTCCAGGGCCTCCGGCCCCCAGGGGTGCCAATCTACCGGATTATAGGCGTGCTGCTTGAGATAGGGGCTGGTCGCATCGATCAGATGATTGGGTCGGGGTTCGTTCATGACAGGCTCCTTGGACGGATGGCTGGCACCTTCCAGAGGTTATTCCTGACAAGATAAGTACGCTGGCGCTCGTTGCAAGGCGTCCCGGCGGCGCCAACCGCGCCGGGTCTATTGATCTGCTGCGAAGAATTCTCTCCCCGGGCGGCACAGGCTGGAAAGCACGGGCCGCAGAAGCGGGTAAGCCTTACATAGAGCGTTTGCCATAAATTCCTTCCGTTTGGAGGTTCTCAAATCCCCCTAAATCCCCCTTTGCCAAAGGGGGACTTTACCCGCAATTCCTTGTAGTTCCCCCCCTTCTTTAAAGGGGGGCAGGGGTGATTATAAGGCTTCCCGGAGCGGAAAAAAATTTTGAGGCTCTTGCGAAACTCCTTATTGACCACCAGGGTCATTCTGAGAGGAGCGAAGAATCTCGTATTTTCAGATGGTTGAGATCCTTCACTTCATTCAGGTGACATAAAAACGGTTTTACAAGAGGCTCTTTTGGCAATTACTCTATGAGGTCAATGTTTTTTATGATGAACGAACCTCGAGTCGACCCCGGCTTTTCCCCTCTCCCCCGATGGGGGAGAAGGTCAGGGTGAGGGGGAAGTGATCTTCAGGAACTATAAGTCATTTCAAAACCGATTTCAGGCGTCATTTTGTCTCAACCAGAGGAGCTTGATTGGAAAAGAATCACCCCCCTTTTCTAAAGGGGGGCAGGGGGGATTAAATAAGCTCCTGATAATCCCCCTCAATCCCCCTTTAAAAAAGGGGGACTTAAAACTACCGTTCCCCACCCTCCATCGGTTGAGAAAAGATCTGGGCAACCTGAGACAGGTTTTGCAATAGGTTCTAAGCACTAGGTTGCCGTATTGATGCACCTTATCCTCGGGGGCCATTCCGGACCGGCCAGGCCCCGGGACGCGCCCCGGGGTTACTTTTTGAGCCTGGCCGCCAGGTCCTGCAAGGATTTTTCCAGGTCGTGCCAGGCCTTGCCGGCCTGGTCCTTCAGGGTGTCCCAGTGTTCCAGGCCCTGGTCTTTGAGTTGCTGCAGCCGCTGGCGCTGTTCTTCCTGCCCGGCATAAGCCGCGTCAATCCGTCTCTCCAACTCCGCCTTGACCTCCCCTTTTGCCGTCCCCAGTCGTCCCCTCAACTCATCGATTCTCTTACCCATTTCCGCCAGCCGGGCTTCCATGGCCTCGCCGTCTTTTTTGTCCATGTGCCTTACCTCCCGTCAGCGTCATCGGCGCGAGTGGCCCCATCCATTAAACCGGGAGGGGGCTCCCGGAAGCCCCGGCCGGCTAAACCGTCTTCAAGGCCCCGGTCCAGGTTTCGAAGACCGGTAAGGAAGCGTCACGCTCCCCTTCCTGGTAAAAAATGACATAGGTCATGTTCTTCCAGGGGATGAAGGAGTCATCCTGGGTGGCCTTGTAATAGCGGCCGCGCCAGGTGCCCGTGTTGAGATAAACCTGTTCTAAAGGGGCAGGGGTGGCCGGGATGCTTCGCACCGGCGACACCAGGGGGTCGTGGGTGTGCCCATAGACCACGTAGCGCACCCGGGAGTCCAGGTGAAAATATTCCTGGGGTGCGGCCTCCAACAGGTCGTCTTTGACAAAATAATCCTTGGCCCTCATGGCCAGATCCCATAACCTTTCCGTGCGGTCGAGCTTGAAATGCCGCAGCAGAAACAGGAAGGCCTGGATCTTGTCGGCCTCGTCCCGCCAGTCGGTCCACTTGTCGTGGCGCTTGTACCAGTGCTTGACGAAGTCCAGGCTGTCAAAGTAAGCGATGACCTCCTGGACCGAGTCTTCAATGATCTCTTTGAGCTGCCGGTCCTGGCGCACCTGGTAGAGGAGCCACTCGATGAGCGCCGACAGGGGCCGGACATTTTCGATCTCCTGAAAATTTCTGATGATTGCCGCTTTATCAGGGACGTTACCCAGTCGCTGGGCCAGGGCGTAGGGCAACCGGGCCACCAGTTCGGTGGTGATGGGGTCGCCGATGGGCACACGCTGGTAGTCTCCTTCCGTATAAGCGGTCCCCCCTTCATAGTTGAACTTGTCATATTCATGCCCATGCCGGGCAAACACCCCATAGGGCAGGTCTTCATAGGTGCGGGGGAAGAGGTCGACCGGATCGTGCCAGGCCGGCGGGATGCCCAGGCAATCGCACACTTTCTGCCTGAGACTGCTATAGCGGTTCACGAGGCGGTCGTGGTTCCCCGGCAGATAAAACAACCTGGCCTCGGCATCCAAGCCGCAGGCGCCTTTCAAGTCAGCCGCACCCTGTCTGATTATCTTCAAGCTCTGGCGGTTTTCGGGATGGTCGGTGATGGCGTCAAAGAGGGTGAGGGCGTGGACCTCGATGGCCGGTTCATTGGTCCCCCAGGGCCTCTCATCCGCCGGGTAGTCAAACCAGCCTTCAGTGCGCAGCAAATCAAAGATATCCCCCAGCAAAACGATCTTTATCTCTTTGATCTCACTGCTGGTCTTGGCGGCAATAGCCGCCACATCCTCGAAGAAATATTCGAAAGCCCGGTGAGACAGGTTGTGCTCCCCGGCGGAGCCATCCACGAAATGCAGGTCGCTGATGAACACGAGCATCCTGTCATCCTCCCTTGAGCGAGAATTGTAAGCCAAGAATACTTTACAATGATCTTAAAACGAGACTGGACAAAGTCAAGGGATTTCCCCCCCAGGCGGGGACTGAATCAGCTACCCGCGGGTCAGGTCGTCAAATCCTGCCGCCCGGGTCAGGCGGCCGATTTCCCCCAGGAGTTTTTCCAGTTCCGGGGCGTCCTGAAATTTGATTTCCAGCTGAAAATCGGGGCCTTCAAAGGCGGGGGGCGGGTGGAGGCGCACCCGGGGGAGGCCCTTCCACCCCAGCCGGGCCAGGGCGGTCTCGAAGGCCTCCCGGGCCGCGGCCAGGCGGGGATAAACCCACCGGTACATCTGCCGCCGCACCATTGCCGCCCTCTCCTGGGGGGTGCGGTTCGGGTCGGCCAGGGCGCCCCGGAGTTCGTCCCGGGCCAGGATGGCGGCCGGGGAGAGCCCCTCCCGGCGGGCCAGGATCGCTACCTGGTCCAGCATCTCCTCCTGCTTGCTCTGGCTCAACCGCAGGCCGTCCAGAAAAGGCCAGGCTGCAGCCCGGGCCTCCGGGTCCCAATCAGCCAGGCGGGCCGCGGCGGTGAGCGCCAGGCGGCCGGCGGCCGCCATCTCCTGCCAGGGGGCCTCCAGGCTCGCCGTCTTGACCAGGCGGGCCAGATGCGCCTGGGATGGCGGCAGGCCCAGGTAGGGAAGGTATTTGGCCGCCACGGTCTCGTGGCCGCAATGGCCCAGCAGCCGAACCGCCAGGGCAGCCTGCTCTCTGAGGTCGAATCCCCGGGTGAAGGCATTGTCCACCAGGTGCACCAGGAGGCAATAAAAATCCGGCGTGTCCTCCGGCACCAGGCGGACCGTGATCACCGGCCAGCCCAGGTCGGCCGCGGCCTGAAGGCGCCTGGCCCCGGTGACCACCCGAAACCTTTGGCCGCCGGGCCGGCACCGGAGCCAGGGCGGGTTGATCAGCCCCACTTCCTGGAGGGACGCCGTCAGACGCTCCTGGGCCGGGGCCGTCGTCATCTTTCTCGGGGCCTCGGCCAGGTCGATTTGGGCCAGGGGTATTTCTTGCAACCGGATGGGGACCGTCACGTTGCTCCCGGGTAGGGCAGAATTAGGCCGGACCTGTACCTGGGGTGAATGTAACCGAGACCGGGCCGCCGGTCAAGACTGCCGCCCCGCCCCGCCAAACGCGCCAGGATAGTGAGCCCGAAGGCGGCCCGGCCCGGATGACGCCGCCGGCCCCAGCCGGCGGGCCATGGGGGCTCATACCGAATCGCAATCAATTGGCGACAGAGGCGTCTCGCCTGGGCTGGCGCAGGCGAAAGGTTCATGACCCTGGGGTTGGTCAATCCCGGAGAAAAAAATCCCCCCTACCCCCCTTGAGAAAAGGGGCGGGAAAGACTGCGGCCTCCTTACCCGCTTTATTCATGAACTTTTCGACATATGACATAACCTGCTAAAATATACCAGTAAATTAAATAACCCTGAAAAGCAGAGTGTTTTTTGCACAGGCTGGAAAGCCTGTGCCACCAAGGTCTTTGCTGTCCGGCGAATTATCCGGGCTTAAAGTCCCCCTTTTTAAAAAGCGGATTTAGGCGGATTTGAAGTCCCACGGTAAAGCCTGCGTCTGCAAATAGTTGCCTTTTGATCGCAACTCGGTATTACCCGTATAAGCCCCACAAGAATTGCTGGACACCCGCCGACTTTGTTGCTAAACCCTTGTCCGAAGAGGGCGATACAGGATAAGATTATGCTAGAGCGTTGGCCAACATTCTCTCCTCTTAACTCCTCTCCCCCCAGGGGGGAGAGGGGCAGGGTCAGGGGGGGGATAAGAACAAACTTTTGAGGCTCTGGCAAAACCCCTTACTGACCACGATGGTCATGCTGAGCGGTGCAAAGAATCTTGTATTTTCAGAAGGTTGAGATCCTTCACTTCGTTCAGGATGACAGAAGAACCGTTTTGCAAGAGGCTCTATCAGCAAAGTGTATGTATCGCCAGACCGCCTCCGCCAAGGCATCCGGCTGGCCGGCCCGGAAAAGTACGGAAAAAGGAGAATGGCATGACCGAGAACTACCGCGTGGTGGCCGTGAACGGCTCCCCTCACGAAGGCTTCGGCAACACCTCCCAGATGGTAGCCATGCTGGGGGAGAACCTGGCCCGGGAGGGGGTGGAACTGGAGGAGATTTTTCTGAGCCAATACCAGATCGGCTTCTGCACCGGCTGCGCCACCTGCCTGGAATCCGGCTCCTGCTGGGTCCGGGACGATTACAACTCGGTGGTTCGTAACGTCCTCGAGGCCGATGCCGTCATCCTGGCCTCCCCGGTCTATATCTTCAACGTTACCGCCCAGATGAAGACCTTCCTGGACCGGTCCCTGGGATATGGCCACCGGCCCCGGGGCGACTGGAAGCCCGGTCTGGCCCTGAGCGTCTCCGCCGGCCACGGCGAAACCTGGGCCGCGGATTACCTGGGCCAGGTCCTCAGGCTCTTCGGCGCCTTTCCCGTGGGGAAATTCACCGCCATCGCCGTGAGCCCCGGTGAATTTTTAGGCAAGGAAGCGGTGGAGGCCCGGGCCGCGGACCTGGCCCGGGATCTGGCCCGGGCGGTGAAGGAAGGCCGGCGCTATCCGGTCACGGACCAGGACCTGCGCTATTGGCACTTCATGAGCAATCTTATCAAGGAACACCGGGATTTTATGGTGGCGGACTACGAGCACTGGCAGGAACTGGGGCTGTTTAAGAGCTTCGAGGCCTATGTCGGCCAGACTCGTTCCAAAGCCGCCATGGGGGAAATCCCCGCCGCAGTCCGGGGGCAGGGCCAGCCGGAGGCCCCCGAAACCCCGGGCAAACCCCGGACGGCATCCAAGCCTGGCGAGCCCGGCACCACCCGGGAGCTGTTGGAGATGATGCCCGGGGCCTTGAACCCGGCCGAGGCCCAGGGTCTCACCGCGATCTACCAGTTTGACGTGAGCGGCAGCGAAAACTTCACCGCCCACCTGGTGATCGCTGACGGGCAGGCCACCTTCCATGAGGGGCCGGCTGACCATCCCGACCTCACCATTAAAACTCCGGCGGATGTCTGGCTGGCCATCGCCCGGAAGGAGTTGGACGGCAGCACCGCCTTCCTTTCCGGTCAATTCCGGATTCAGGGGGACCTGGGCCTGTTGATCAAAATGAAGACCCTGTTTATTGATTAGATTTGAGACGGGGCTTCCGGATGGGAAAGAACCGGGGGACCTTGTTCCCCGGTTTTTTATGGCTTATGGGGTTGGGGGAGGGGTAATACCGGGGAGCCAACCAACAGGGGGGACCGGCGTCTCGCCAGCGCCGGCGAAACCTTCATTGCCGATATCGGCGCTACCCGCCGGGAACGAAAATCCCCCCTGCCCCCCTTTCTCAAAGGGGGGGTAGAGCTTCTCTTCCGGCGCCGCGCAACAAAAAGTTTCCCCGTAACGCCGGCTTGTACTAAGATACCCTCGCGGCTTCGGTCGCTTACCGCCGCCTTGGTCCCGGATATACCGGAGCTTGACGATCCCGGAGGATACCCCATGTCCACGCAGGCCACCGCAACTCTCAGCGACGGCGTCCACCATACCGAAGTCAGGGTGCGCTTCGGAGACACCGACCCTTACGGCATCGTCTATTTTGCCAGCTATTTCCGCTATTGCCACCGGGCCATCGAGGAATTCTTGCGGGCCTGCGGCCTGCCCCCCGAGACAACCTTCAAAAACGCCCCGGAAGGCTTCGGCTTGCCCATCGTCGAGGCCTGGGGCCGCTTTCGCCGCCCCAGTATCTATGGGGATTTGTTGCGCATCGAAACCCGCGTCGAGGAGATGCGGGCCCGGGCCATCCTGTTCCGCTTCGCGTTCTACCCGGAAACCGGCCGGGAGCTCCTGGCCGAAGGCACTGCCACCCTGGTGGCTATCGGCCCGGACTGGAAAGCCCGGAACCTCCCGGAGAAGATTAAAGCCGCCCTGGGTCAGGAAAAATAAGGCCGGGCGGCAATCGAAAAAGTTCTGGATACATTGCCGTGAGTTTTTTTTATTATTTTGCAAAGATACCCTCCCCAGGTTTTTGCCGTAAGGCGGGAAAGTGAAACGCATCCCGCCTTCGACAATTGGTTCGAAGTCATTTCAAAACCGATTTTAGGCGTCATTTTGCATCAACCAGAGGAACTTAAGCTGGGAAAGAATCAGCCCCCTGTTCTCAAGGGGGGCAGGGGGGATTAAATAAGCGTTTGATAATCCCCTAAATCCCCCTTTAAAAAGGGGGACTTAAAACTCCCGTTCCCATCCCTCCATCGCAAACGCTATAAGGAACACAGGCTGGAAGCCTGTGCCACGAGAAATGCCTGATGGGCCCGACCCGCCCTAGGGCATAGATCCCTGGCCATCCATGGAGAAACAGGGCGACCCACCGGGTCGCCCCTACGGGGATTCATGAGAAATATGAGATTCGGCGCGGCACTCTGAATGATAATGGTTTAAGGAACATAGGCTGGAAAGCCTGTGCCACCGGAGGAATAGGAAAAGGTGCAGGGCAAACGACATGGCGGGTGCGGCCCGCCCTCTCTATAGGGCCGGCAGAGAGGAAACAGGGCGACCCGGCGGGTCGCCCTTAGACATAATGGTTAAAAGTTAAAGGCCTGCGAACCTTGCAACGTGGGTTAAGCTGTGAGCCGATAGGACCAACAGCACAGAGCCACAACCAAGGAGGCAGGCCATGAAAAAAAGTGTACTGTATGTGGGGTTGGATGTCCATAAAATGTCCGTGGATGTAGCCATTGCCGAGGCCGGTTCCGGCGCCGAAGTCAGGTATTACGGCCGTATCGGCGGCGACCTGGAGGCCCTGGACAAGGTGACCCGCAAGCTTCAGGCCCAGGGTGCCGAACTGCGGTTCGCCTATGAAGCCGGACCTTGCGGTTATCAGGTCTATCGCCACCTAACCGGCCAGGGCTGGCCTTGCCTGGTGGCCGCTCCGGCGCTGATCCCCCGGCGCCCCGGCGACCGTTTGAAAAACGACCGCCGGGACGCCTTGACTCTGGCCCGGCTATTCCGGGCCGGGGAACTGACCCCGGTTAAGGTGCCGGACGCAGACGACGAGGCCATGCGGGACCTGAGCCGGGCCCGGGAGGACGCCATCAGCGTGGAGCGCCGGGCCAAGCAGCGCACCGGCGCCTTGTTGCTGCGCCACGGCCGCCGTTATCCCGGCAAGACCACCTGGGGCCGGGGCCACTGGCGCTGGCTGTTGCAGCAAGTCATGGAGCACCCGGCCCAGCAGATCGTCCTCCAGGAATACCTGGACGCGGTGCGCCAGGCCAGCGCCCGGGTGCAGCGCCTCACCGAGCAAATCCGGGAACTCATCCCCCAATGGCGCCGAGGGCCCTTCGTCGCCGCCTACCAGGCCCTGCGCGGGGTGTCGCTCATCGTGGCGGCCACCGTGGTCGCCGAAGTGGGGGACCTGAGCCGCTTTAACAACCCCAAGGAACTCATGGCCTACCTGGGGCTGGTGCCTTCCGAACACTCCAGCGGCGCTACGGTGCGCCGGGGGCATATCACCAAAACCGGCAACGGTCATGCCCGCCGGGTCTTGGTGGAGGCGGCCTGGGCCTATCGCTTGCGAGCCCGGGTTACCCGGCCCTTGCTCAAGCGCCAGGAGGGCTTGCCGGAGAGCATCCGGCAGCTCGCCTGGAAGGCGCAATTGCGCCTGTGTGCCCGGTATCGACGCCTCCTGGCCCGGGGCAAGGCCAAGCAAACCATTGTCACCGCCATTGCCCGGGAACTGGCGGCTTTTATCTGGGCCATCGGCCGGGCCGTCGAGCCCATGGGTGCTTAAAGAAAAAACCTAAAAACCAAAAGCAAAAGCGCGGTTAAAGAAAAAGATTAAAAAAAATTCTCAGGCCCCACCGGGGCGCGACCACGGTAAGGAGAGCCCTCGTTCCCCCCAGGGGAATAGGCCACGGCCGAAACTCCCGTCGTTAGAGAGAGGCAGCTCCGTGACGCAGCCAGGTCAGGCGGTAACCAACCCGCGAATATCAGAGTGATCAAACGTCGCTAAAGCGTCCCGCCCCGCTGGGGCCTGAGAATCATCTTGCAGCTTAACCAAAACAAACAAGGGACCCTTGCGCCTACTTGACAACTTTCAACCATATCAGGGGGTTGGGGGGGATTTGGGCGTGGGGAACAGGTCTTTGAGGGTCAGGGCCAGGAGGAGGGCGGCGGTGGGGGTGAGGTGGAGGAGGAGGCGGTCCAGGGTGGCCCGGACGTAGCCGGGGAACTCGGCGGCGCTGGTGGGGGCGAGGGCGTAGGCCAGGATGATGGCCGCGAGGTTGCCGCCGACAAAGAGGGCCAGGAAGAGCATGGGGGAGCGCCAGAGGCGCTGGCCGGCGAAGATGAGGCCCAGGGCCAGGGCCGGCCAGAGGAAGCCGAAGTAAAAGGGATTCGCCAGCCCGGCGAGGAGGTAGTAGAGGCTCTGGACCATCTGATGGGGATAAAAGCCCTGGATGTGGTCGGCGCCGATCTCGATCTTTTGCTGGATGATGAACAGGCGCCAGGGGAGGTAGCCCAGGACCAGCCCGGCCAGGGGGATGGATAACTGCCCCAGGCGACGGAGCCAGCGGGCCGGGCGCAGCCAGATCAGGGTCAGCCCTGCCGCCAGGAGCAGGGTGGCGGCCAGGGGCGGGCCTTCGTATTTGCACCAGGCCATCCCCGCCAGGCAGCAGGCGGAGAGGGTCAGACTGCCCCGGGGGGCGGCGTCCGCCAGCCAGAGGTAGAGGAGGCCGGCGCCTCCCAGGGCAAAAAAAGCCAGGGGGAGATCGGCGTAGGCGATGTAGAGGTGGACGATGAAGATGGTGCCGTTCAAGGCCAGGAAGGCGGCGAGGCCCAGGGCCCGGCGGCGGCTCAGGCCCAAGCGGGCCGCCAGAGAGTAGAGCAGGCCCAGGAGCAGCGCCCCCCAGAGGGGAAAAATGACCTTGGCCAGGGAATCGTTCACCTGGCCCAGGGCGTAGTAAAGGTAGCTCAGGAGCAGGGGGACGAGGTTGGGGTAATAGTTGTGGGCCTCAATGCAGGTCAGGTCCAGGCCTTGACTGACATAGAAGATCCTGGCCTTGCAGCCCCAGGTGGCCACGGCATCCCAGGCCCACATGGGGTAGAGCGCGGCCCGGGGCAGGGCATAGAGAAAGACCAGGGCCAGGAGCCCCAGGAAGAGCCAGTCCCAGCCGCGCCAGGTAATACCGGGGCGAACCCGGAGGGCCCGGACATCCTCCCGGAGGGCCCGGCGGCCCCGGGGGGCCAGGAGCAGGGCGGCGGCCAGGGCCAGGGGCGGGCCTAAAATCCGTGCCAGGCTATAAGGGACCTCGTCCCAGGTCAGGGCCAGCATCCAAAAGGTGAGGGCCAGGGTCCCGACCCCGAAGCCGAAGGCGGCGCGCTCGAAGCAGGTGAAATCCCGGGGCCGGGGAACCAGGAGGGTGAGCCAGGCGTAACCCAGGAAAAAGACGGCGCCCAGCCCCAGGAGCAGGCGCAGCACCGAGACCGCCGGCTCAATCATAAAACCCCCAGCCCAGGCGGCCGGCATCCACCCGGAAGACCAGTCCCGGCCCCGGGAGATTTACCGGGTGAAAGGCGGGGCAGTGGAGGGCGGCCTGGGCCCCGGGCCCCAGGGGCGCTGGGGACTTCCGGATGAGGAGAAAGGTGGCGTGCTCCTGGTGCAGGTCATAAAAAAGGAAGCTGGCGGGAAGCTCCGGGGACAGGAGGATGTGGCGCCGGGGAGCCAGTTCGTAGCGGACCTGGATTTCTTTGCCGGCGGCGTAATCATCCAGGAAGACGTAGGCGGCGGACTCGGGGATGACGGCCTTTAAGGCGGTGGTCCAGCGGTAGAGCGGGTCCTCCTGGCGGATGGCGGCGCCCACGTCCCGGTGGGCGAGGCGCCGGGCCAGGTCACCCGCCTCGGGCGCGAAGTGCCAGATGAGCCACAGGACCTGGAGGCCCCAGAGAGCGAGGATCAGCCGCACCAACCAGAGCCGCGACGTTTTAGGTGGAGTCATATTCTTGCATGGATGCCGGGTGCAAGCGGGGAGTTGACCGTATCGAGGCCTCAGCTTTCAGCCTGGCTTCGGATTACCCCGAGCGCCCCGGTAATGCCCATTGAAGGTTAAATCTGGCTTATTATAGCGTTTGCCAAAACTATTTTCCCATGGCGCATCATGCTAATCCCCCCTGACCCCCCTTGAGAAAATGGGGGCACTATAAGGAATCGCTGCTAAAGTACCCCTTTGGAAAAGGGGGACTTTAGGGGGAATTAAGAATCTCCAAGTGGAAAGAATTTATGGCAAACGTTATAAATGGACGGAAATATCCGGGGGCAGCATTTGCCAGCCGCAGGCTTGAGCCTGTACCACCAAGAAAATACCGACACCGCAATCTCCCCAGGATAATATTTTACCGTTAACCTCAAATTGGTATAAGTTCAATCCGCGAATTTAAAGCGGATGATGTGATAGATGGCGGCGATGCCGTCCCGCCAGGTGATCTTTTTGCCGGCGGCGTAGTCCCGGCCATGGTATTGGATGGGCACCTCGTAGATGCGCCAGCGCTTTTTGGCGATCTTGGCGGTGAGTTCGGGCTCCACCCCGAAACGGCCGGATCTCGATCTTGATCCCTTTGAGGACCTCGGCTCTGAATACCTTGTACCCCACCTCCATGTCGGACAGATTCAGGTTGGTGAACATGTTGGACAGGGTGGTCACGGCCCGGTTGCCCATGTAGTGCCAGAAGAACAGGACCCGGTGGGGCCGGCCGCCCACCATGCGGCTGCCATAGACCACGTCGGCCACGTTCTGTTCGATGGGCTCCAGCAAAGAGGGGTAATCGACGGGGCGGTACTCCAGGTCGGCGTCCTGGATGATGACCACGTCCCCGGTCACCTGGGCGAAACCGGTGCGCAGGGCCGCGCCTTTGCCCTGGTTGCGCTCGTGGTAAAAGGCCCTGACGTTGTCATAGTGCTCGACCAGCCGGGCCAGGATGGCTTTGGAGCCATCCGTGGAGGCGTCGTCCACTGCAATGATTTCCTTTTCGTAAGGCGTTGCCTGGACCAGGCGAAAGATCTCCTCCAGGGTGTCTTTCTCGTTGTAAATCGGAATGACGATACTCAGCTTCATGGAGAGGGCTCCCAAGTAGTTAGGTTTTTCTCATATATTCTTATACCAGTATCACAGGGAAAACGTTAAGTGTTTTGGGGTTTGAGCCTGGGAAAAATGTACTGATACCGCGCGGCAATCGGAAAATCCGGAATTGCCGGGGCCCCCAGGGGTGCGTCTACCCTGAGGGCGGACACACAGGTGCGCCCCGACAGAGAGGGAATTACCTGTATGGCCGCAGCCTGCCTAAGATACTCCCGGGACACATCGCTCTCCGACCGGGGTCAGCCGCCGATGCTGACCATGGACCGGGGCAGCCAGGGAGCGGCCAGGGTGGGGGCGGGGGAAACGCAGCCCTTCAAGCGGATGGCTTCCCGGAAGAGCTGGGCCAGGGCGGCGTCGGAGGCGCCCTGACGCAGCGGCCCCTTGATATCCAGTTCGGGAGAGGCAAAGAGACAGGGCCGCAGCCCACCGGCCGCGGTGAGGCGCAGGCGGTTGCAGGTGGGGCAGTGGTGGTCGCTGACGGAGCTGATAAAACCCAGCTCTCCCCGGAACCCCGGGACCCTGAAGGTCCGGGCGGGGCCGGCGGTGGCCGGGGAGGTGACGGCGTCCAGGGGACCCAGCTCCGCCAGCCGCAGGCGGATCTCGGCCACGGGCAGGAAGTGGCGGCGCCAGTGGGCCTCATCCACCATGGGCATGAACTCGATAAAGCGCACCTGGAAGGGATGATTCCGGGTCAGGCGGGCGAAATCAACGAGCTCGTCGTCGTTTATGTCTTTCAGGACCACGCAGTTGATCTTGATGGGGTTAAAACCCAGGGCCGCGGCGGCCTCGAGGCCGGCCATGACCTCGCCGAAAAGATCGGAGCCGGTGATTTCCCGGTAACGGTCCGGGCGCAGGCTGTCCAGGCTGAGGTTGAGGTGGCGCAAGCCGGTGGCCAAGAGGTCCGGGGCCAGCTCCCGCAGGCGCACGCCGTTGGTAGTGAGGCAGACTTCCTCGATACCGGGGACCTGGTGCAGGCGGCGGATGAACGAGAGGGCGCCCCGGCGCACCAGGGGTTCGCCGCCGGTGACCCGGACCTTTTTAATACCCACCGAGGCGCCCACCCCGGCCAGGCGGAGCAGCTCTTCGTAGCGCAGGATTTCCTGGCAGGGCAGTTTCTGCCAGTCCCCCCCGGGGGAGCAGTAGAAACAGCGCAGATTGCAGCGGTCGGTGATGGAGATCCGCAGGTAATTGATCTGGCCCGGCAAAATGTTTTCCACCTGATTAAGTATACCCTAAATTATCAAGAATTATTGCCCGGGGAGGAGGATTTTTTCGCCCTTGAGCATCACCAGGTATTTTCTGATGATGGGTGGCAAGAGGGGCCGGGGGTGCGGTTCGACTCCTGGGAGGTGTACCGCCATGAGATTGTGGCACCAGGGGAGGATCAAAGGAAACGTGGCTTGGCCCTAGACCTGGAGCAGGGCCGATTAACCGGTAGATTGCGGCCCCGTCCCGGGGGCCCCGGGTGGATATGGCGGCCCTGCAGCGGCGTTTTGGCCCCGGGGGGGGGCGCCCTGGCATATCCTTTCCACCCAGGGGTGCGGGGACATCAGCCTGATGGGGGCCGAGTCAATGCGGTAAGCAGGGGCGCCGGATGATCCTCAAAAGAACGGCTAGGACCTGAACTTCCGGCGGAACCCCACCAGGACCAGGAACCCGGTGCCCAGGAGGCAGACCGTGCCGGGCACGGGGACCGGCGCCACTGCAGTGGAAATATCCCAGGCCAGGCCGTAATCCCACCGGAAGTCATCTCCGGTGAGGGCCAAGACCTGGAGCAGGTAATCCTGGCCGGCATTGAGGGAAAGCCACAGGTTTTGGGTGTTGTCGGCAGTGCTGGTGGAACTTCCCACCAGTTCGCTGGTCGTGAGGTCATAAAGGTACAACCCCAGGTTATAGAGGGTGGCAGAGTCGAGGTTAGCGTCAACGTCCAGGTTCCAGACCAGGGAGGCGGTGATCTCTCCGTCAGCCAGGGGTTTAAAATAATATGAGGCGGTCCGGTTGCTGCTGGTGAGGTCACCGAAGGCAGGGTCGTAGTCGAAGCCGTAGCGGCCGATGAATCCGGCGCCGCCATCCTGGAGGCTGTTCTGCTCGCCGGCGGCGATGATATGGTAGCTGTTATAGATGTTGAGCTGGCCGGCGCCATAGCTGCTATTTAAGCCGTTGTTCGTGTCGACGACATAACCCTGTGGGGTGACGGTATTCGTCAGATTTGGACTGGTGCGGCTGGCCCCGGCCATGAGGGCCGCCTTGACGACCTCGGACCTCTCGGCATTGTAGATGGTATTGCCGTTTCGATTCGTGGTGGACTGGACCAGGGGGTCCGTGGACAGGGTGGCGCCGCCGGCGTGGCCCACTTCTACCAGAAGGGCGGCGGCGGCTGACACCACCGGGGCGGCATAACTGGTTGCGCCCATCGGCGCCACCAGGTCGGGCCGGGTGCGGCCATTGGTGTAAAGGCTGTCCAGGGCGTAGGAGCCATGCGTGGATTTGCCGCTGCTGAGGCCCACGGCAATGGCATTGAACGAGCTGCCCAGCAGGGGTTCAGTTGCGGGGGCGATGCCATTGCTGTTATTCATGGCCACCACCTGGATATATTCGTCCTGGTTGATCACCCAATCGAGGCGTTTGAGGACGTCGACATTGGCAGCCGGATCGGAAGATGCTCCGACCCAACTGTGGTTGGCCACCCTGGCGTTGGTGGTCAAGGGTTGAGGGCCACCGCTGTTGAGAAAACCGGACCCCAGCCAGTGATTGGCCAGATAGTTGTTGATGGAAGTTATGCCGGGGGCAATGGAGCTGGCATTGCCGTAAAAATTCTGGCCAACCTGGGTGGCGTGACTGGAAATTCCATAGGTTGGGTAGCTGCCATTTTTATAGACAATATGAAAAGAGAAGTCTTTGCCGGTGAATTCAGAAATTAAGGTGTCTGGCAGGTAGGTATAATAATCGGGATTTTCCTTGGTATCCGCCTCTACCTGGGTCACTGGGACCTTGTTTCCGGTGGGGGTGCCGCTCCCCAATTCGGTCTGCAGCTGGGTATAGCCGATATCAGCTCTATAATCGGCGGCGGCGGCGGCGCCCCAAAAGAGCACCAGCAGGAGGCTTACAGCCATTCGGGTGAAAAGGCGGCTCATGGTTTTTCTCCAGGACTGTCTCTTGAGGGTTACGGGGGTTGCCGGGGTGAAACCAGTTCGTGACTTTAAGATGATTCCGGCTTCTGTACCCTGGATCTCAGGCGAGATGCAGCCCCAATTCGGAGAAAGCCGGGTTCTCCAACGAATCCGGGTATATGTATAGCTGTTGCCAAAATGGCCTCGTGCAAAACTGATTTTCTGTCATCCTGAAAGAAGTGAAGAATCTCAACCTCCTGAAAATGCGAGATTCCTCGCTCCGCTCAGAATGACAATTGTGGTCAACGAGCAGTTTTGCAAGAGCCTCAAAAGTTTGTTCTTATCGCCCCTCAGGTGCTGATTTTTGAATCCCCCTAAATCCCCCTTTGCCAAAGGGGGACTTTAACAGCAATTCCTTGTATTTCCCCCTCTTGGCCAAAGGGGGGTTAGGGGGGATTTTGGTTCTTGAGCCTGGGCCATAACGGAAAAAAACTTTTGGCAACGGCTATAATTGTCTTTATCGGATTATCAGCAAAGGAGATAAAAGGTTTTTTCAGAATTCGACTTTGGCAGGCTGCTGCAACACTCTGATAATTGTAAATTGGTCATTCGGAGCGAAGCGAATAATTTCGTATTTACAACTACTTGAAATCATTCACTTCGTTTGGGATGACAAGCAGAACTTATTTGGCGATAGCCGGTTAGGGATTGCTCTACGAGGGCAGGCCGGACTGATACGGAGTTGCAGTCAAAAAACACTTATAGCGTTTGCCATAAATTCTTTCCACTTGGAGATTCTTAAATCCCCCTAAATCCCCCTTTGGCAAAGGGGGACTTTAGCAGCAATTCCTTATAGTTCACCCATTTTCTCAAGGGGGGTTAGGGGAGATTAGCATGATGCCCCATCGGAAAATACTTTTGGCAAACACTATAATAATTATGTCATTCTGAACGGAGCTGAGGTTCGTGAAGCATCTTGGAGGCGTAACCAGAAAGAGATTCGGCGCGGCGCTCAGCATGACCGATAATAGTCTGATGATTGCTCATTGAGACCTCTGCGAAAGTCTCATGGAGGATAGCCGCCCTCGGCTGTCCATACTCTATTTAGGCGCAGGCGAGGGCGCCTACGCTACATTTTGATGCGGAAGGATAGCGAAAGAGACTTTCGCAGAGGTCTCTCATGGGTATGAGCGGCCGGGCCGGCCGCCGGCGCCCAAAGGGAACCTGGGCTGAATGAGGCAGGGGCCGGGCCCGGCCCGGGTGAGGTAACCAGGGTCTCAGCGCCGTAGAAACCGGGGCCGGGTTCGGCTAATCCACCTGGAAATCCGTGCGGTCCTCGGCCGTGCCGTACCCGGTGGAAATTTTGGTGATCAGCTGGTAGATGCCAGGCGCGGCGGTAGCCGGCAGGGTGAAAGGGATTTCCTGGGTCCTGGTGCCGTTGTAGACGCGGCTCTCCATGCTTTTGGTTCTCCCCAGGGATTTTCCCTGGTAAAAAATTTCCCGGGTAATAGACACCGGCAGGGACACCTGCTCCGGGGTAAGAATGGTGTAGGTGGTGGAAAGCATGACCGTGCCGCCTTTCCGGGACCGGTTGGGCTTGACCTCAACCTTATCCAGGCGGAGAACGCAGCCGCCGGTAGGACAGTAGCCTTCCCGGGCGATGATATCTTCCCGGCCCAGCCGGCTTTCTTCCCGGCTGGCCCCAAAAGCGCCCCAGGTGTAATCGCTGAAAAAACCGCCTTGGGTCCGGGCCTCAGGAACATTGAGGCATAAGCCGGCCAACAGTATCAAGCCCAGCCAGATGAGATGACGAAATCCGTATTGCCGCATAGAGGCCTCCCGAGCCAAGGTATGTACTGGTTGGCAAAAGGTTATTTATTCCCCCCTCATTATAGCCATCTTCCCTCGCCGGGAGAAGAGGGGATAGGGGAAAGAACTTTGAGCCGACACGATAATAACAACCTGAGACCGCTGCGGAAAGATGTTTTGTCATCCTGGGCGCCACGACGGAGATTCTTCGGCCGCGCCGCTCCCTCAGAATGACAGGTCAGGGGACTTTGGCAGAGGTCGGACGTTGAGCGGAAAAGCTGGGTTATGGCAGCCTGGGGCTTTCCCGTGAAAAGCTGCAAATTCCCCTCAATCCCCCTTTTTCAAAGGGGGACTTGGTTACCTGACCCTGGCAAGAGGGAGAGCCGGGGAATTTTCCCTCTGCCTGGGGAAAGCTTCGGTGGTTCATGAACATTGCTGTGAACGTCACCCGTGAGGGCGGTTCACGAACCGCCCCTACCGGGGGCCGCATAATTGGGGGTGAGCCAAAACGGCCATGAGGCTTCAGCCCGGGGCGGCGCCGGCCAGAGGCCCGGTCCACGGGTTGAATTACTCCCCGCGCCTACCGGTTAATTGCCGCCGGGAAAATAGCGCCGGGCCCCGCGGTAGGAGACTTTCCAGACCTCGGCGTCCAGGCGGCTGATGAACACGCCCCGGGGGGAGGCATGCATGAAGCGGCCCCCGCCCAGGTAGATGCCGTCGTGGCAGACCTCGTTTTCGTCGACCCCCGAGGAGAAGATGCCGGCCAGGATCGGACCCCGGCCGCGAGTCTGGCAGTAGCGGTTGAAGAAGACCACGTCGCCGAATTGGAGTTCGTGGCGGGCCACCGGCCGGCCGGCCTGATACTGGTCGGCCACGGTGCGGGGCAGGTTAAGCCCGGCCCGGTGATAGAGCGCCTGGACGAGGCCGGAGCAGTCTACCCCGTCAGGAGTGGTCCCCCCGGAGACGTAGGGGGCGCCGGAGAACTCGCCCAGGGCCCGCTCCAGGGCCACCTCCCGGGCATTCCGGCCCACCCGGGGCAGCGGGGCCAGGGGTTCAGCCCGGGGCGGGGGCGGCGGGGCCCCGGCACAGCCAGCCAGCAACAAGGCCGCGGCCAGGGCGGCTCCTAAGAGGCGGCGATACGTGGTGGCCATAGCACCTCCATCCGGGATGGGGTGGCGGGGTCAGGGACCGGCGGCCCCGGACCGTGTACTCGCGGTCAAAAGTTTTTGGTTATCGCCCCTCACCCTCACCCTCTCCCCCGGGGGGCTTATCCTTACCCATAAGTTTTTCTGCCTGGTGGCACGGCCTTTCCAGGCGGTGCGAAAATCCCTCGCACCGGTTGAAAACCTGTGCCACCAAAAACCTATTGAATCAACCACTTTCCCCCTTGGGGGCAATGCTTAGCCCGCGGGGGGAGAGGGGATAAGAGGAAAGAACTCTGAGCCTTTTGTCAATCTGTTTTTATGTCATCCCGAAGGAAGTGAAAGATCTCAACCTTCTGAAAATACGAGATTCTTCGCTTTGCTCAGAATGACACTGGTGGTCAATAAGGAGTTTTGCCAGAGCCTCCTTTGGCAACCGGGATAAAATCTTACGGTGCTGCCTTGTCTTCGGCTTCGATCCGGGGAAAGAGGGCCGGGCCTTTGGCCAACTGGCTGCCGGGGGTCAAGAGACCCCACTTCAGCGCCTGGTCAAAGGGTTGATCCCAGAGGGCCGGGCTCAGTCCCAGTTGTTCGCTCATCTTCAAGGCGCTCCGGGGCATGACCGGCCGGAGCAGCATGGCGATCCAGCGCAGTCCTTCCAGGAGCTGGTAGAGGACCGTATCCAGCCGGGCGGCGGCCTCGGGCCGCTTGGCCAGTTCCCAGGGGGCCTCGGTGACAATGAAGCGGTTGAGGAGGCCGATTACTTCCCAGAGGTGCGACAGGGCCTTGCCGAACTCCATGGCCGGGAAGAGGCGGAGGAAGTCGGCGGCCATGGCCTCAAATATGGCGACGATTTCCCGGTCCAGGGGGTCGGTCGCGCCCAGAGATGGCACCACGCCCTGGCGGTATTTGAAGGCCATGCCCAGGCTCCGGGCGAAGAGGTTGCCCAGATCATTGGCCAGGTCGGCATTGATCCGGGAGGTCAGGGCGGTCTCGCTGAAATGGGCGTCGAGCCCGAAGACCATTTCCCGGAGAAAGAAGTAGCGGACCTGGTCGACCCCGAAGCGCGCCACCAGGGTTTGGGGCGCAACCACATTGCCCAGGCTCTTGGACATCTTGCCGGCGTCCATCTGCCAGTAGCCGTGGACATTGAGGTTGGCAAAAGGCGCCACCCCCATGGCCTTGAGCATGGTGGGCCAATAGATGGCATGGGGCTTGAGAATATCCTTGGCGATGAGGTGCTGGGCCGGCCAGAATTTTTCGTATTGGTTGTCGGCGGGGTAGCCCAGGCCGGAGAGGTAATTGATGAGGGCGTCGAACCAGACGTAGGTGACGTAGCGGTCGTCGAAGGGCAGGGTGATGCCCCAATCCATGCGGCTTTTAGGCCGGGAGATGCACAGGTCCTCCAGGGGCTCTTTCAAAAAGGCCAGCATCTCGTTTTTGTAGCGCTCCGGCCGGATCCAGTCAGGGTGGGTCTGGATGTAGTCGATGAGCCAGTCCTGGTACTTGCTCATGCGGAAGAAGTAATTTTCTTCCTTGAGATAGGTGGGGGCGGTTTTGTGGTCCGGGCAGAGGCCGTCCACCAGGTCCCGCTCCAGGTAAAAGCACTCGCAACCGAAGCAATAGAGGCCGCCGTACTCCCCGAAGTAAATGTCCCCGGACTCGTGCACCCGGGCCAGGACCTCCCGCACCGTGTGCATGTGGGCCGGGTCGGTGGTGCGGATGTAATTGTCGTAGCTGATGTCGAGGTCGTCCCAGGACCGGCGGAAGCGGGCGCTGATCTGGTCCACGAACTCCTTGACCGGGAGATTGGCGGCGGCGGCGGCCTCCATGATCTTGTCGCCGTGCTCATCGGTGCCGGTTTGGAAGCGCACCTCCCGGCCCAGGAGGCGATGGCAGCGGGCCAGGGCATCAGCCACCACGGTAGTGTAGGCGTGGCCGATGTGGGGTTCGGCGTTGACGTAATAGATGGGCGTGGTGATGTAGGTAGTCATAGTTAGTTGCCAGTTGTCAGTTGCCAGTAGTCAGTGGCCAGGGGAAGGCACCAGCCGGGCTCTGTCTGAGATCTCATCCCGGTTATCATGATGAGACCTTTGAAGCGGCGCTTCAGTCACCGTTTTTCTGAAACCGAAAAACTGGTAACCGGCTACTGACTACTGCTCTTACTTGCTGGCCTCCAGGGCCTTAATCCGCGCCAGGGTCTTCTGGAGCAGATGGGCGTCGGCGTCGGGGTTGGCGGTTTTGAGAAATTGCCGGTAGGCGGCCAGGGCCTCGTACTTGTTGCCGATCTTTTCCAGGGCCTGGCCTCGGCTGTAGTAGGCCCGGACGTAGTTGGGGTCGAGTTCGAGCACCTTATCGACGTCCGCCAGGGCCGGTTCCGGCTTGTCCAGGGCCAGGTAGGCCAGGCTGCGGTTGTAGAGAATCCCCGGCGCCTGGGGGTGCAACCTCAGGGCCCGGTTATAATCCTTGAGAGCCTTCGGGGCCTGGTTCATATCCAGGTAAGTGTTGCCCCGGTTGTAGTAGATCTGCCAGTCCCTGGGGGCGAGCTTGGCGGCCTGGGAATAGTCCTCCAGGGCCTTGTCGAAGACGTTCTGGCGGCTGTAGGCCAGGCCCCGGTTATAATAGGCCTCGGGGGAGTCCGGGTTCAGGTCCAGGGCCTGGTCGAAATCGCCCACCGCGTCGCCCCAGAGGGACAGGCGCATTTCGGCAATGCCCCGGTTGATGTAGGCTTCTTCCATCTTCGGGTCGATTTTGATGGCCGCGGTGAATTTCTCGATGGCCAGGGAGAGATCGCCCTGGGTCAGGGCGGCGACGCCCTGGTCAAAGGGTGCTTTGGCGTCCGGCTCCGGTCCGGCCAGGGCGGTTCCCAGCAGCAGGATCAGGGCGGCCAGGGCCAGGATAGTTCTGAAACAAGCTGTTCTCATGGGCTCCGCATGCTCCATTATTTTTCGTAGTGTAGGGCCTTCCCGTCATTGATGTGGCGGGTGCCTTCCAGCCAGCCGGCCTCGCCCGCTTTGTCAGGCCGGGTCCGGAAAATTTCTTGCTCAAGGGGTCGGTTTTACCTGCTTTTTCTCTCAGCCAGGTCTCGTTATCCTTCGGAATTTTCAAACTATTTCCCCAGGGTGAAGGGAGGTGTCAGCCAATGACGCCACCCCTCACCCCAGCCCTCTCCCCTCCCAGGGGAGAGGGGGTGTTGCGGTGGCTGGTTTCAGGCTGCGTGGCCTCCAGCTAAATATCCATGAATACGAGATGTTTCACCCCCGAGGATGAAAAATCCCCCCTACCCCCCTTTTTCAAAGGGGGGTTTTAAAGTCCCCCTTTAACAAAGGGGGATTTAGGGGGATTTGGTTCTTCACGGTAAAGTCCTGGGGCTTCGTTTTCATTCCGCCACCGCGCCGGCAACATCTCGGCCGGAGACTACTCCGCGTTACCGGGTGTTGCCGCTAGAAAATCTACTCGCCGGGCAAGTCATCCTGGCCTGCGATCTTCTCCAAAAATCCCTTGACGTCTTTGAGGGCGTCCCGGGTGGCTTCCCGGGCGGCGACGAAGTCATACATCAGATTACTTTCGTCGGCTTCGATGTACTCGCTGTGCCGGATCATCATTTCGGCCCCCTGGAAGAGCCGGCCCACAAAAAACATGAAGTAGTGCAAATCGTTCGGCATGGTTCACTTCACCTTGGCGGGTTGCCGGTGGGTTTGAACTCCGCCCCTGAGCAAGTCAGGTAATCTCTTCCGGGGCGCCCTGGTGCAGCGCCGCTTCCCTAAAGTCCTGGTGGGTGCAGGCCGGATTAAGACCCGGGCAGGCGGTTTTGGCGTTTTCCAGTTCGTCAGGGTCTACCAACATGGCCGGGAGAAAAGGCCACTGGCGGCAGATAAAGGGCTTCACCGGGTGGACCCGGCAGAGGCCCCCCGCCATCAGGAAGACGCAGACCCCATCGGCTACGGTGAGGCGCGGGCCCATGGGGGAGGTTTCGACAAAGCGGCGGCTGAACTCCGCCACGGGGAGGGCCAGCAAGGCGGCCATGGCTTCCACTTCGTCGGGTTTGACAAAGATACCGCCCCGGCCGACGCAGCAGTCACCGCACTGTTGGCACTGAAACACGGATGATTTGTTGGTGTTGGCGTCCATTTTTGAATAAGTTTTAGCAGGGTGGGCCCGGAGGCCCGCCCCACCTCCAAAAGATTTTATTTTGGTCGGGCGGCCGGATGCCGCCACCCCCAAGTTCCGGGAAGGGGATTTCTCAAAAAGATTTAAATTCCCCTAAATCCCCCTTTGGCAAAGGGGGACTTTACCAGATTGGTCTGGTGCTCCCAGCCCGCTTCTATGTTCCATCTCATGCTGAAGGCTCCCCTGGCAGTCGCCGGCTGACGGCTCAGCTCACAAGTTCTTCAAGGGCGGCTGGCCGGTGGATTCTATGACGCTGCGCCACAGGGGGGAGTCCAGCTCCACATCTTTGCGCCGGCCCACCGCCGCGGAGATGGGGATATGCACGAAGTGGCCGTGCCAGCGGCTCACCAGCATGGCGGTCTTGCCGGCCATGCCGGCGTGGACCGCGTTCTGCCCCAGAAAGCCGCAGTAGATCCGGTCATTGTAATTGGCGGGCATGCTGCGGATCAGGTAGCTGGGGTCGATATACTTCAGGTTGATCTCCATATCCCGCTGCTTGAAGTATTCCTTGATCTCATCCTGGAGAAAGTGGCCGATATTTCCGGGTTTAAGATTGCCCGAGGGGTCTCGCTCGCGGTTGCTCTCGGTAAAATAGCGTTCCCCGGCACCCTCGGCCACGACGATAAGGGCGTGGCGCCGCTGCTTCAGGCGGCATTCCAGGTTGGCGAGGAGACCGCACTCGCCGTCCAGATCGAAGTCGGCTTCGGGGATCAGGACATAATTGACCTCCCGCAGGGCCAGGGTGGCGGTGGCGGCGATGAACCCGGAATAGCGTCCCATGAGCTTCACCAGGCCGATGCCATTGGGGGAGCCGACGGCCTCGGTGTGGGCCGCATGGATGGCTTCGGTGGCCATCTCGACGGCGGTGTCGAACCCGAAGGAGCGGCTCACCAGGGGGATGTCGTTGTCGATGGTCTTGGGAATGACGATGACGCCGATGCGCAGCTCCCGGCGGGTGATCTCCTGGTAGATTTCCGAGGCCGCCTTGAGGGTGCCGTCGCCGCCGATGAGGAAGAGGACGCGAATGTTGATGCGGTCCAGGGCGTCGACGATCTCGCTGGTTTCCTGGGGCCCCCGGGAGGTGGACAGCACCGTGCCCCCGAAAGTATGGATGTTGGCTACTTCCTCGGGAGTGAGGTCCACCAGGTCGTGGCCGTACCTGGGGATAAACCCTTGAAAGCCGTAGCGCACCCCGTAGATGTGCCGCACCCCGTAAATATGGAAAAGCTCCAGGACGATGGCCCGGATGACATCGTTGGTGCCGGGGCAGAGGCCGCCGCAGGTGGCGATGGCGACATGCACCTTGGAGGGGTCGAAGTAGATGTGGGAGCGGGGCCCGGCCAATTCCAGGGCGAGGGGTTTCTCTCCCGGGGCCAGGTTCGTCAGATAGTCCAGGGAGTCATGGACCGCGACCCGGTCCGCGTCCGGGACAAAGCTCTTTTCCACGATCCGGCCACACCGGTCCATCATGACATATCTCTGGATGGGGCTTTGCACTTTGGGAGCGCCCAAAGAGGGTATCCCGGTGTCGAAAGCCTCAAAATTCAGGGTGTCTATTGCGCAGGTGCGTTCTTTGGTCATCGCGGCACTCCCCCATGCCTGGTCATCGCCCGAGATCGGCCAGCCGATACCCGTGGGCCCCGGCGCCCTAAACCTCGAGGGCGGCAAGGTCCTGAAAGTTTATCTTAAACCCTCTCCCCCAGGGAACACAAGAGGGAATCCTACCAGGTTTCGGTCATGGCCTCCATCTCGTCTTTCAGTTCCCGGGCCATCAACTTTTTGATGGCCTCTTTGGGGGCGAGATTTTCATAGAGAATCTTGTAAGTGGCCGTGACGATCGGCATCTCCACCCCCAGGCGGGACGCCAGGAGGTAGACGGCCCGGGAGGTTTTGACCCCTTCCGCCACCATGGCCATGCCGGCCAGGATCTGGTCCAGGGTGACGCCCCGGCCCAATTTAACCCCCACCTGGAAATTGCGGCTCTGGCTGCCGGTGCAGGTGAGGATCAGGTCGCCCAGGCCGGCCAGGCCGGTGAGGGTCATGGGATTGGCGCCCAGCCGGGCCCCGAGCCGGACCATTTCGGCCAGGCCCCGGGTGATCAGGGCCGCCCGGGGATTGTCACCCAGGCCCATGCCGGAAAGTATACCGGTGCCGATGGCAAAGATGTTCTTCAGGGCCCCGCCCAATTCCACCCCGGTGATATCGTGGGAGGTGTAGACCCGGAAGTAGGGGGCGGAAAAGATGCGCTGGATGAAATGGGCGACCTCCCGCTGCCGGGAGGCGACGGTCACGGCGGTGGGTTGTTTCTGGACCACTTCCCGGGCGAAGCTGGGGCCGGCCAGCACCGCATAAGGGATTTCCGGCCCCATTTCCTCCCGGACCACCCCCTCCATGGTGAGGAGGGAGTCGATCTCCATGCCCTTGGTGGCGCTGAGCAGCACCGCGCCCGGGGGGCAATGGGGCTTCAGCTCCCGCAAGGTCTGGCGGAATCCGTGGGAGGGAACCACCATCAGGACCAAGCCGGCGCCATCCAGGGCCGCGGGGAATTCCCCGGTGAAGGTGAGGCGGGAAGAGAGCCGCACCCCGGGCAAAAAGGTGTGGTTGATCCGGTCCCGGTAGAGGGCTTCGCAGACGTGGGGTTCCCTGACCCAAAGGCGGACGTCCTTGCCCTTGTCGGCCAGGAGCTGGGCCAGGGTGGTGCCCCAACTGCCGGCGCCGATCACCGCGATGGGTTTGGGCTCAGGAGATTCCAAGATCGGTCTCGGGCTCGGGTTCGCCGTCATCGGTTTTTTCCGCCACCTTGGCCACGCTCACCACGCGCTCCTCGGGTTCCAGGTCCATGAGCTTGACTCCCTGGGTGACCCGGCCGATCAGCGAGATGTCTTTGGCGATCATGCGCAAGATTTTGCCGCCGTCGGTGACCAGCATGATTTCATCGTCTTCGTTGACCTGGAGGATGGCCATGATGGGGCCGGTGCGTTTGGTGATCGCGAGTCCCTTGACCCCCTGGCCCTTGCGGTGATGTTCGGGGTATTTCTTGGGGTCGGTGCGCTTGCCGAAGCCCCGCTCGGTGACGGTGAGGATGGTGCCGCCGGGACGCAGCACTTCCATGCCCACCACCTGGTCCTTGGGGCCCACTTCTATGCCTTTGACGCCCCGGGCGGTCCGGCCCATGTCCCGGACCTCCGACGAGGGGAAGCGGATAATCTTGCCATAGCGGGTGCCGATGACGATGCTCTGGTCGAGCTCGCTCAGGGCGACGCTCACCAGTTCGTCCTCGGCGTCCAGGGAGAGGGCGATGATGCCGCCGCTCCGGGGCCGCTGGAAGTTCATCAGGTCGGTTTTCTTGATGATGCCCCGCTGGGTACCCAAGACCAGGGAGGGCCCCGGGATGAATTCCCGCACCGGCAGGATGGTGGCCAGCTTTTCGCCCTCGCCGAAGGGCAGCAGGTTGACGATGGCCTTGCCCTGGGCGGTGGGCGAGCCGATGGGAATTTCGTGGACTTTGAGCCAGAACACCCGGCCCTTGTTGGTGAACACCAGGAAAAAGCTGTGGGTGGAGGCGATGTAGAGCTGGGAGACGAAATCGTTTTCCCGGGTGATCATGCCCATGCGGCCCTTGCCGCCCCGGCGCTGGCTGCGGTAGATGGTCAGGGGGGTGCGCTTGATGTAACTCCGGAGGCTGATGGTCACCACCATCTCCTCGTCGGCAATGAGGTCTTCGGCGGTGAATTCCTGGGCCTGGGGCACGATTTCGGTGCGGCGGCCGTCGCCGAAGCGCTCCTTGAGCTCGGTCAACTCCTGGACGATGAGGGCCTTGACCTCGGCCTCCTCCGCCAGGATCTGGCGCAGGCGCCGGATAGTGGCCCGGACCTCTTCGGCTTCGTTGATGATTTTCTGGCGCTCCAGGCCGGTGAGGCGCTGGAGGCGCATTTCCAGGATGGCCTGGGCCTGGATCTCGGAGAGGGCGTATTTTCCCCGGGTCTCCTCCAGGGTGGCGCCCGGGGCGGCTGTGAGGATGAACATCCCGGCGATCAACTGCTGTTTGGCCTCGGGCGGGGTGGCCGCGGCCCGGATCATATTGATGACCGCATCCAGCCAGTCGAGGGCGATGAGGAAGCCCTCCAAAATGTGGGCCCGGGCTTCGGCCTGCTTCAATTCGTAGCGGGTGCGCCGGAGGATCACTTCCCGGCGGTGCTCCAGGAAATGGTGCAGCAGGTCCTTGAGACTGAGGAGCTCCGGCCGGTTGTGGACGATGGCCACCAGGTTGATGCCGAAGGTGACCTGCATGTTGGTGTGCGTATAGAGCTGGTTCAGGATGGGTTGGGGCAGCTCATCCTTCTTGAGCATGATGGCCACCCGGAGGCCTTCCCGGTCCGATTCATCCCTGAGGTCGGAGATGCCTTCGATCTTCTTGTCTTTCACCAGTTCGGCGATGCGCTCGATGAGGCGGGCCTTGTTCACCTGGTAGGGCAACTCACGGATAATCAGGGTATCCCGGCCGCTCTTGTGCTCGACACTCACCTTGGCCCGGAGGCGGATGAGCCCCCGGCCGGTGCGGTAGGCCTCGGCAATGCCTTCGGCGCCGTAGATAAAGCCGCCGGTGGGAAAATCCGGGCCCGGGATGATGGCCATCAACTCTTCCAGGGTGATGTCCGGATTGTGCAGGGTGGCCAGGAGGGCGCCGCAGACTTCGTCCAGGCTGTGGGGCGGGATGTTGGTGGCCATGCCCACCGCGATGCCCGAGGAGCCGTTGATCATGAGGTTGGGCAGGCGGGTGGGCAAAACCAGGGGCTCTTTCAGGGAGCCGTCGTAGTTGCCGACGAAGTCCACCGTGTCTTTTTCCAGGTCCTGGAGGAGCTCGTGGGCCAGGCGGGTGAGCCGCACCTCGGTGTAACGCATGGCCGCGGGGGAGTCGCCGTCGATGGAGCCGAAGTTGCCCTGGCCGTCCACCAGGGGATAGCGCAGGGAGAAGTCCTGGGCCATGCGCACCATGGCGTCATAGACCGCGGTATCGCCGTGGGGATGGTATTTACCGATGACATCACCGACGATGCGGGCGCTCTTGCGGTAGGGCCGGTTCCAGTCGTTGCCGCCTTCGCTCATGGCGAAGAGGATGCGGCGGTGGACGGGTTTGAGCCCGTCGCGGACGTCGGGCAGGGCCCGGCCGATAATGACGCTCAGGGCGTATTCCAGGTAGGACTTCTGGATTTCATCCTCAATGTTGATGGGTACGGCGCGGGTTTCCGTCATAGTGAATAGACTCGGCTGTTTTTTTGTAGGGTCCAGGGCTGATTACCCTCAAGCTAAAGACGTTATTTAACTCGTTCCCAAGTTGCACTTGGGAACGACCATGGATGCCAAACTTAGCTTGGCTGGTTATAGTGTCCTAAAGTCAAGATCGTGAGAATAATCATGTTATATCGGTTGATCCGGAGGAACCAAAGGTTCGATTAAACCAATTAATGCCGGTATATCTTTAACCACCGCTTCCCAGACTTTTTCTGGAATTACCCGGAAATATTCATGAATTAAGCGGTTACGCATGCCAACGATCTCATACCATGAAATCTCTGGATGATCTTCTTTAAATTCTGTGGAAACCTTGCGGGCAGCCTCGCCAATTATTTGGATTCGTCGCATTATGGCATCTTGCAATATTTCATCCTGTTCAAATCGCTCAAAATCGACTCCTTGAGCATATTGCATAACCTTGCGGCAGGCTAATAGCATATCAAGAAGATAAGCGTTATCCCGCCACATACACCGGCTCCAGGGATTGTAAGATGTGACGGCGGCGAATATAGTTTTCACTCCGCTCCACCGCCTGGCGTTCCACCAGGTCCACTTCTCGACCCAAAATTTCTTTTAATTCACCCTGCATATCAATCATATCGAACAAAGACCAGCGGGACTCTTCCTCAAAGGTCACCAAAAAATCCACATCACTATCTGGCCGGAAATCGTCCCGTAGAATCGACCCAAAGAGGGCCAGCTCTTTGGCCTTCCACCGGTGACAGAAATTGTTAACTTTTTCTAAGGGAATATCTATCTTAATATTTTTCATAGCTATTGATTAAAACAACAGTATCACCTTGATTCCACATATCTCGCATCTTGGCTTTTGCTCAAGGCATATCCCATCCTGTAAACCAAAAGGCTCTTCATTCCGGATTCATCGTCGTTTGATACACAAATTTTCAACTCGTTCCCAAGTTGTACTTGGGAATGAGAAGCATGGATGATATTTTAGAACCAGCAGTTCACCATTCGAATTCACTCCTTGGAATTGCTGACTGTCGAATAATTGACTGCAACGTTCCTATTTTCAGTTCATTGTGGTAAGGCACTGGAACAGTAATCGTGCTTCCCGGGAGCATTTTCTGCATCACGACGTGGCTGCCTCGACGGCGAACTTCTTTGAACCCATGGCGCGACAAGATTTGACAAACCTCTTGGCCGGAAAGAACCGGAAGCTTACCCAACCGCTACCTCAACCTGAGTAATATAAACCTCTTCCCGGAGACGGTCTTTGATCTCCTCCTTAGAGGCTGATTCAAAGAATAGTTCCAAGGCTTCCTGGAGGTTTGTCCGCGCCGCCTCGATGCTCTCTCCCTGACTGGCGATGTCGAGTTCGGGGCACAAAGAGACATAGCCGTCGCCTTCCCGTTCAATGATGGCGGTAAGTTGCCGCTTCATTTTTTTCTCCCGCGTTATTGATCGGATTATGCATGGCTGAGCAATTATCCCCGGCTGATTTTTCAAGATTGCTGCCATTATGGATTAATCGTCGTCTGGTAGACGAACTTCCCTTGTTCCACCTTGATGATGGTTACGCCCTTGATGGGGTTGTGGTTGGGGCCCATGGTGATGGTCCCGGTGACCCCGGCGAAATCTTTGGTGGCGGCCAGGGCCTGGGCCACCTTGGGGCCGTCGGCGCCGCCGGCCCGGGTCATGGCCGCGGTCAGGAGAAAATAAGCGTCGCCGCCCAGGGCCGCAAAGCCGTCCAGGGGTTTTTTGTAGGCCGCCTCATAAGCCTGCATGAACTTCCGGCCGAGCTCGGTGGTGGCACCCTGGCGGTGGAACAGGGCCGTGAAGTACATGCCGTCCACCGCGGGTCCGCCGATGGTGACCAGTTCCGGCACCTGGGCCCCATCCCCGGTGAGGACCGGGATTTTGACCCCCAGGTCCTGAAGCTGCTTGGCCAGGAGGGCCACTTCGCTATAATAGTTGGGGGCATAGATGAGATCGGGCTTGCCCCCCTTCAGGGCGGAAATCTGGGCGCTGAAATCCTGGTCGCCGGTCTGGATATAACTGGTGGAGACCACCTGGCCGCCCCGGCGCTGGAACTCCCCGGTAAAAAACTTGGCCAGGCCGACGCAGTAGTCCTGGGCCTGGTCGATGAGCACGGCCACGCGCCTGGCCTTGAGGTTCTCGTAGGCGAAGCGGGCCGCGACCTTGCCCTGGAGGTCATCTACGTAGGCGGCCCGAAAGGCGTAAACGCGGTTCTGGGTCACCAGGGGGCTGGTGGCGGTGGGGGAGATATTGGGGATCTGCGCCCGCTCGGCGATGGGCACCCCCGCCAGGGTATCGCTGCTGATCACTTCGCCGATGATGGCCGCCACCTTGTCTTTCTCGATGAGGCGGCTGACGGCGTTGGCCGCTTCGATCCGGTCGCTCCGGGTGTCCACCATGACCAGTTCCACGGGCTGCCCCAACACCTGGGGCTGGAGCTTATGGGCCACCTGCACCCCTTCCCAGACCATCTGGCCCATGGCCGCGGCCGACCCGGTCATGGGGAGATAGAGGCCGATCTTGATCTGCCGCGGCAACCGGGACCGTCCACAAGAGCAGCACGGCGGCAATGAACGCCAAACTTTTGAGGCAAGGGGGGAAAAGGGGAAAAGGGAAAAAGGGAAAAAGGTGGAAAACCCCTTCGCCTTTTCGCCTTTTCCCCTTTTTCCCCCAAAGTTTTCTCAAAGCTTGTCCCCCACCCATAACATAATTATAATAGCAGAAAAAACGTGCGCCGGAAAGGAATTCCGGCCCCGGTGACGAGGTGCGCCCATGGAGCTGCAACTGGCAAAACTCACCATCCCTGAAGGGGCCAATCTGATTTTGGGCCAGAGCCATTTTATCAAGACCGCAGAGGACCTTTATGAAATCCTGGTGGCCGCCGCCCCGGGCATCAAGTTCGGCCTGGCGTTTTCCGAGGCCTCCGGGGACTGCCTCATCCGGGTGGAAGGCAACGACGCCGACCTCACGGCCGCGGCCACGGAAAACGCGCAACTACTGGCCGCGGGCCACACTTTCAACATCCTCATGAAAGGCGCCTTTCCCATCAACGTGCTCAACGCCATCAAGCTCTGCCCCGAGGTCTGCCGGATCTTCTGCGCCACCGCCAACCCCGTGGAAGTCATCCTGGCCCAGACTGAGCTGGGGCGGGGCATTCTGGGGGTGGTGGACGGCGCCTCCCCCAAGGGCGTGGAAGACGCCAACGGCCAGGCCTGGCGCTACGAAATCTTGCGGCAGTTCGGGTATAAGAAGTGAGCCGTGAGCGTGAGCAGTGAGAAAAAGATGTTCCTAATCCATGGAGTCGGTTCCGATTAACGGCTCACTGCGTGGAAAAGTCCCGTGGGGCGGTTCACGAACCGCCCCTACAGAAGCTTCGCATGTATTCTAAGAAGTGGCAGGGCAGGGAGCAGGAAGAGCGTACGCTTCCGAGGTATCGAGCCGGTTCTTATGAACGGCGTTTCGTAAGGCGATGGCGCAGATTTTTCATCCTGGGTCAACGCAGCAGGTTGTTGAAGCACAGGCTGGAAAGCCTGTGCCACCATAGGTGGCGGGCACGGAGGCCCGCCCCACCACCCCTGGTGCATTTTTTAGAGGTGAGCCGCAGGTTAATAGATGACGGCTTGAAAGGGAGAATTTATGCGGCTGTTTTTCGAGCCCGGCGCGGTGGTACTCATCGGGACTTCCCGGCAGACCGGCCCCGGGGCCTACAACAACCTGGAGATGCTGGTGAGCTACGGCTATGCCGGGCGCATTTACCTGGTGCATGGCAAGGTGCCGGAGATTATGGGGTACAAGACCTACCCCCGGGTGGCCGACCTGCCGGAGGTCCCGGATTTGGCGGTCATTTCCTTAGGCCGGGAGCGGGTGCTGCCCACGGCCATCGAGTGCGTGCAGCACGGCATTAAACGGCTGGTGGTGATCAGCCAGGGGTTTGCCGACGCCGACGCCCGGGGGGCCGAACTGCAGGCGGAACTGGTGGCGCTCGCCCGGGAGCACGGGGTCAGGATCCTGGGGCCCAACACCATGGGGGTTCTCAACCCCTTCAGCGGCTTCACCACTGCCTTTATCGACGTGCCCCGGGACCCGGAGCCGGCCCTCCTCACCATGGTGGCGCAGTCCGGGGCCTTCCAGGTGGCGGCCTCGTCCTATACCGGGCGGATGGGCAAGGCCATCGACGTCGGCAACGCCTGCGACCTGGACGTGGTGGATGTCCTGGAGTATTTGGCCGACGATCCCCAGACCCGCATCATTGCCTTGCACCTGGAAGGCATCAAGCGGGGCCGGCGGTTTCTTAATACTGCCGCCCGGGTGGCCCGGACCAAGCCCATTATCGCCTTTAAAACCGGGCATAGCCTGGCCGGGGCCCAGGCCGCCATGTCCCACACCGGCTCCCTGGTGGGGGAAGACGCCATAGTCGATTTAGCCCTGGCCGCGGCCGGCATCATCCGGGTCCGCACCCTGGTGGAACTGCTGGCGGTGTCCCTGGCCTTTCTCAACTTCCGGCCCATGGCGGGGCCCCGCCTGGGGGTAGCCACCGCCACCGGCGCCTTCGGGATCATCGCCGCGGACGCCTGCGAAGACTATGGCCTGGAGTTGGCCCCCTTCCCCGAAGGGCTCCGGGAGCTGGAAGAAGAGCGCATCCCCTGGCACAGACTCGGGAACCCCATTGACCTCTGGCCCCTGGGCATGGTCACGGGCTCCTTTACCGGGGTTTTCAAACGCGCCATCGCCGGACTGTTTGCCGACGAACAGGTGGATGCCGTCCTGGGGGTGGGGCCGTGCTTCACCTCGCCTCTCCATGCCGACTTGCATATCCCCGACGTGGTCCGGGAACTGCACGCCGCCAATCCCCGGCATAAACCCCTGGCCTTACTGCTCTATGGCGATGCCGCGGCCCACCGGGCCCAAATGGAGGAACTGGAGCGGGAACCCGATGTGGTCTGCTTTAGCACCATGGATGAGGCCATCATGGGCCTGGCGGCCACCTGGCGTTACCGGCAATTCGTCGAGGCCCCGGCGCCCGGAGATTTCAGCCTGCCGGCGCCCTCAACCGCCAAGCGGTCCGACCCCTTGCCTTCCCAGGGGGTGCTGGTGGGAGACGCGGCCCTGAAAATCCTGAAGGCTTACGATGTGCCCCTGGTTCCCGGGGTCCTGGCCGCCGACGTGGCCGGGGCCGCGGCCGCAGCATCGGGGATGGGGTACCCGGTGGTGCTGAAGATCATCTCGCCGGACTGGGTGCACAAGTCGGACTGGGGGGCGTGCGCCTCAACGTGGCCGCAGAGGCCGAACTGCGGCAGGCCTACCAGGACCTGGAGGCGCGGTTTCGCCACAAGACCCCCGGCGGCGTCCTGGACGGCATCCTGGTGCAAAAGCAGGTGCAAGGCGTGGAGCTGCTGATGGGACTGAAGCGGGACCCCCAGTTCGGCCCGGTGCTGGTGGCCGGGGCCGGGGGGATTTATACGGAAGTCCTGAAAGACGTGGCCCGGGCCTTGGTGCCCATAACCCCTGACCAGGGCGCCAAGATGCTCCAATCTTTAAAAATCTTTCCCATCCTCCAGGGAGTTCGGGGACAGGCCGGGGTGGACCTCGACGCCCTGGCCGCGGCCCTGGCCAACCTGTCGCGGCTGGCGGTGGATTACCCGGAAATCCGGGAACTGGACCTCAACCCCGTGGTGGCCACGCCTGAGGGCTGCTGGTGCGTGGACTGCCGGATAGTGCTTTGAGTTTTCGGTTTTCGGGGGGCGGTTTTCGGGAAAAGTCAGACACGCGATGGTATCTCCGTCCTGCAGGAATGTCCAACTTCAGTAAGGAAAGGGGAAATGGGGGCTTGGGGGAAGGGAGTAACTAGCGGCCAGCTCTGCGCAGAGGTTCGCCCTTATGTTTATCACCGAAACCGAAAACCGGAAACTGAAAACCCGGGGCCGGGCGGCCCTGTGAAAGCGGCCGTGTTGGCGGCGGGGCTGGGGACGCGGCTCAAGCCGCTGACGGATATCCGTCCCAAGCCGCTGTTGCCGGTGTTGAACCGGCCCCTGTTGGGGGTGGTGCTGGGGCAGTTGGAGGCGGCGGGCTGTTTTCAGGTGGCGGTGAACACCCATCATCTGGCGGACCAGGTGCACGATTTTCTCCGGGGCCTGCCCTGGAGCTTCCAACTCAGCGTCAGCCACGAGCCGGAGATCCTGGGGACGGGCGGGGGCTTGCGGCAGCTGGGGGAGGTCCTGCGGGAAGGGCCGTTTCTGGCCATCAACGCCGATATCCTGACTGATTTCGACCTGGCCGGGGTTTACCGGGCGCACCATACGGGCGCGGTGAGCACCCTGGTGCTCCATGACTGCCCGGGGTATAACAACGTCTGGGTGGCGGGAGATGGGGTGGTGAGTATCGGGGCGGCGCCGCCCGGGGGCCAGGCTTATGCAAAACCCCTGGCCTACACCGGGGTCCAGGTGGTGGACCGGAAGATTTTCCGTTATATCCCGGCCCAGGGCCCCTATGATTTGGTCCAGGCCTGGCGGGAGGCCCTGAAGGCGGGGGAGCGGCTGGCTTACCTCAGGGTGTCGGGCCATTTCTGGCAGGACCTGGGCACGCCGGAGAATTACCTGGCGGCGCACCGGCGGCTCCTGACCGGGGCCTGGCCGAGGCTGGCGGGCTATTTCCCCGGTCTGGCCGACCCCTTGACGGGCCCCGGGGTCCGGATCGGGGCCGGGGCGCGATTTGGCGGCGGGGTCTGCCTGGGGGCGGAAGCGGTGGTAGGGGAGGGGGCCTTTTTGAAAAATACGGTGGTGTGGGACCGGGCCGTTATCGGAGCCGGCGTGGAGTTGGAAGATTGCATCGTGGCCGCCGGGGTGGAGGTGAGAGATTCCGCCCGGGGGCAGGTGCTGGTGGCATGAAGCGAGGTCAGCACCTTGGTTTCAAGCCAGGCTGAGGGAGCCCGATCAAAAATTCCCCTAATCCCCCTTTATCAAAGGGGGGCTTTTTAGGAATTCCTCCAGGTACCCTGCAATGACCGAGGGGGATTGGGGCATGTCGGGTTACGTTTGCCGCCGGGGGTGTCCCAGGTGTAACATTGCACCAGGATGGCGGCGGGCCCGGAGGCCCGCCCCACCAAATAATGGGGTGGCACAGGCTTTCCAGCCGGTGCGCAGGAAGCAGGTTAGTCGGGCACAGCCTGGAAAGGCTGTGCCACCGGTCGATACCCGCTTTGCATGGGGTTATGGATGAGCAAGGGCACAGGCGCCGGTGCTTAGATTAATCGGGCAAAGGTCGCCGATATATAAAAGGCCCATGGAGGGCCGGATACCGATTTGCGATCAAAGGGTTATGGTTGGAGATGCAGGGTTTAGCCTGCGCCAACCCGGGCTGGAAAGCCTGTGCCACCCTCTGATTGCGGATTACTCTGGAAGGTGTTTATGCCGGAATATCTGTGGACCGAGCGTCTCGCGGCCGCCGCCAAGACCTTGAACATCAGCCTGACTTCCCCCCAGGCCCTGGCCGGGGATGGCTCGGACCGCCGCTACTACCGCCTGTTGGGGTCCCCCACCGTGGTGCTCCTGTTCCATCCTTTCGCGCCGGGAGGGGAAGTGAATGAGAACGACTCCTTTTACCGGTTGGGGCGCCACCTCCGGGGGCAAGGGGTGCCGGTGCCGGAGATCTATGCCTATTGCCGGGAAGAGTTCTGGATGCTGCTGGAGGACCTGGGGGATATGAGCCTGGAGGCCGTGATCAAGCGGCAGTCCCAGGAGAGCCAGATCCGCCACTGGTACCGTCAGGCCCTGGGAATCCTGGTGGACATGCAGATCAAGGGGGAAGCAGGGTTCGACTCGTCCTGGTGCTTCGACACCCCGGTGGTGGACCGGAATTTTTTGCGGGAGCGGGAGTGCGGTTATTTCGTCAAGGCCTTCCTGAACAACTATTTCGCCTTGCCGGTGAGCGTGGCCGACCTGGCGCCGGATTTCGACCGTCTCCTTACCGGGGCCCTGCCCCCCGGCCCCACCTTCTTCCTCCACCGGGACTTCCAGTCCCGGAACCTGTTCATCACCAGCGGGCGCCTCAGGGTCATCGACTTTCAGGGGGGGAGGCGGGGGCCGTTGGGCTACGATGTGGCCTCTCTGCTCATCGATCCGTATGTCGACCTGAGCCCCGCCTGGCAGGCCGAACTCCTGGACTATTACCTGGACCTGCTGGCAAGCCGGCTGGAAGTGGACGGGGCGTCCTTCCGGGAGCAATACGAGCACCTGGCCCTGTGCCGCAACCTGCAGATCCTGGGGGCTTTCGGCTACCTGACCAAGGTGAAGGGCAAGGATCAGTTCGCCCGGTATATCCCGGCGGCGGTGGCGGGACTGCGCCGGCGGCTGGAGGCGCGGCCGGGGGCCTTCCCGGTCCTGGAGCAGGTGGTGGAGGGCCTGGCAGTCAGGGTCAAGAAAAGCTAAGGCGGAACAAGGTGATGCGGCCCTGGGGGTAAGTGGTCAGAAGGGAATCAATCTGATAGCCGGGATGCAGTTATGATAACCCTATCAACAGGGTGCCTGCCGAGTAGCGGGTCGCGGGTCAATGGCAGCAGGCGATACTTTTCCCCTGCCAGAGTTCTTAATTCCGTAAGGTATTCAGGCTCGTTATGCAAGAACAAGACTCTTCATGGTCAGTCCGGATCTCGTAAATTTCTTTTTCCCGGGTCTGCACTCTGTCGAAGACTAAAAGAGCAACAGTAATGAGTCCAAGTAAAAAACCACTAACCATACCGCCTAAAAAGATCCATGCCGACATTTCCTTCTCCTTTTAACCTTTACAGTGGGTCCAGCGATCCCTTTCGAACCTCCTTTGATCAGGAATTTTTGTATGTTAATTTTATAACGTTGCTTCAGCTGTAAGGCAACTGCTAAAAGTACTCAGTTTGACATAGGTAGAAATACCTATGAACTCAGGGTCTTCCGAAATATTGGTAAGAAATGCAGTGCGCATTAACTTTCATAACTCAGTTGATAGACAAAGGAAATCTCCCTTATCAGAAAGTTAAGCTTAAGGAAATACAGATAGTAAATATCTTGCCTGGACCGTGACCTCGTTGAGGGGCAGAAGGTTAAATCTTCAAGAGATTTTCGGCGTCAACCAAAATAGCTTCAGGGAGTCACGGTGGCTACGGCTGCCATTTTTTTTGGCGGGAGCACTGGGGGAGCACTTCTGTGCCCCAGAGCATAATCTGGCAGAAGTTACCCTCTGCTCAGCATGACCATGGTGGTCAATGAGGAGTTTGGCAAGAGCCTTTCACGTCAAAGTTGGACCAACCGGCAGGCCACGGGGAGATGGCCCTGAGGCGCTTCGGCCATCAGGCGGGAGTTGCGGCAATCCTATTCGGCTGAGTCGATTTGCCTGGAGTAGGTGATGCCGAAGCGCTTCATGCGGTTCCAGACGGTTACCCGGCAAATCCCCAGGATCTCGGCGGCTACCGATTGGTTGCCCTTGGCCCGGGCCAGGGCATCGATGAGCTGCCGTTTGCCGATTTCCTGTTTGGTGGGCAGGACGGCATCCACACTTTGGAGTGATTTTTCTTCTTTGAGAATATCAGGCGGCAGGTGATGGGGATGAATCAATGGCTCCTGGCAGGTCACGAAGGCATATTCGAAGGCGCTCTTGAGCTCCCGGACATTGCCGGGCCAGGGGTACCTGATGAGAATTTCCATGGCCAGATTGCTTATGCCTTCAATGCTTTTGCCACTTTTGATCCGCAATTTCCGAAAGAAAGATTCAGCCAGAAGCGGGATGTCTTCGACCCGCTCCCGGAGAGGCGGCATTTGGATGGGGATCACGTTGATCCGAAAGTAGAGGTCTTTTCTGAAGGCCCCGGTTTTCACCAGGCTGGAGAGGTTTTTGTTCGTGGCCGAGATGATCCGCACGTCTACCGGTATGGAATGGTTGTCGCCCACCCGTTCGATGACTTTTTCTTCCAGCACCCGGAGGAGCTTCACCTGAGTGGAAAGGGGCAGATCGCCGATCTCGTCGAGAAAGATGTCGCCGCCCTGAGCCATTTCAAATCTTCCGGCCCGGCCCTTGTAGGCGCCGGTATAGGCTCCCTTGACATGCCCGAAGAGTTCGCTTTCCAGGAGAGATTCCGTCAGGGCGGCGCAGTTCACCTTGACATAGGCGCTCTTCTTCCGGTCCCCCAGCTGATGGATGGCCCGGGCCGCCAGTTCCTTGCCGGTGCCGCTTTCGCCCAGGATAATCACCGGGGCGTCTGATTGAGCGGCGTTTTCGATGAGAGAAAACACCTGCTGCATGGGTGCGGAAGCGCCGATCAAGCCCTGAAAGGCATCTTCAGATCGCAGGTGCCGGCGAATCGCGGCAATCTGTTTATCTTTGGCCACGATCTCGGTGATGTCGGTTATGGTTTCGACGGCGCCGATCACTCTGCCTTTGCCGTCATGGAGTTGGGCGGCATTTTTGAGCACCGGCACGTAGGTCCCATCTTTCCGCATAATCGTGCAGCGGCGCATATTCATCGACCCGGTTTTAAAGAGAAGACACCAATGGCTGCCGCATTTTTCCCGAGCCAGGTTAAAGATGCTGCAGTTCAATATGGAACATTTCTGACCGATGAGTTCCTCGTGAGTATAATCGGTTATCGTCTCCAGGGCCCGGTTCACTGACAGGATCGAGCCACTGGTGTCCACGACCATGATGCCATCCCGGATAGTATTGACGATAGTTTTCCAATACCTATCCATTTCTTCTTCAAACATATCTCCCCTGCCTTCCTCGTCAAAATCTTAGCACTTTGAACCCAATATCACAAGCACCGTTTAATTATGCAACAGGTGTTTAAAAATGCTTCTTAGCATATTAAACACTATATTTCATAAACATTTCCAGGGAAAAACGGTAATTTATATATAAATCAAGTAGATATATGGTATTTGCTTCGGTTGGCACCAAACTTGCGGGTTAGGCGGGGTGGGGAAAGGGAGGAAGGCGTTGAAGCCCAAAGCCGATTATGTCCTCGATTTCAGCCAAACCATCACACCCTTTGCTCTGCTCAAAATGACGCAGGTGATGCGGGAGATGAATAGGGATGAGGTTTTGGAGATCATCACGCGAGATGCGGTTGCCCGGACGGATGTCTTTAAGTTGATACCCACGGCGTCCTGCGAAGTGATTGATATGGAGTTTAACAAGGACGCTGATTTTTTTCGCATTCGGGTGAAGCGAATCTGAAGCCTGGGTAGGCGATGACCAAAAGAAGAGGGAGCCTATGAGTTTTCAAAAACGATTGTTATCCGGCGAATTCGTGGTCCTGGCAGAGATGAATACCCCCAAAGGGGTGGACACCTCGCAGCTGGTGTCCCAGGCGCGCCGGCTTAAGGGGCGGGTTGACGCGGTCACCGTGCCGGATATGGACAACGGCATCATGCGGATGAGCGCTTTAGCCGGAGGAGTGCTGCTGAATCAGCAGGGGATTGAGCCGATCATCCATGTCTACTGCCGGGACCGGAACCGGATGGCCCTGCAGGGAGATGCGTTGGCGGCTTATGGCCTGGGCATCCAAAATCTGATGGTGGTGGGCAGTGAAGACCTCGCCTATTGCGATCATCAGGACCTGAAGCCCGTCAACGACCTTGATGAGCTGGGCCTGATCGGCGCCATCCGTTCCCTGGAGCGGGGGGTGGATTTGGCCGGGCTGGAACTCAACGGGGCGCCGAGTTTCATCGTGGGCTGCACTATGCAGCAATGGGCGGATGAGCCGGCCCTGGACCGGGAGCTTGAGGCTGCCAGCAAGAAGGTGGAAGCAGGGGCGGGGTTTGTGGTTACCCCGGCGGTCTATGACCTGGACCTGTGCAGATCGTTCATGGAACGGGCCAAGGGCTTGGGAGTGCCGGTGATTGCCACCGTATTCCTGCTGAAATCCGTGGGCTCAGCCCGATACATCGCCAACACCGAACCGGCTTCGGGTCTTTCGGAGGACTTGATCCGGCGGATTCGCAAGGCTTCCGACCGGGAAAATGAATGCGTTCGGGTGGCCGGGGAGACTGCCGCGGCGTTAAAGGAACTGGCTCAGGGAGTGCGGTTCGTCACCCTGGGTTGGGAGCACCGCCTCCCGGCCATTTTAGACTATGCGGGCCTTTAATACCGGACACGCCCTCAGGCTTCCGGAGCTGCATTGAAATCTTAAAGAGAAGATTAGGATACCCATGCCAGAGAAAAAGAAATTCCAATCCAGCAATAAGGTGCTTGTGGTCGGTGGGGGCATGGGCGGCATCAGGGCCGCCCTGGACCTGGCGGAAACAGGCCGGGATGTCGTGCTGATCGACAAAGACTTTGCCATCGGCGGTCTCATGACCCAGCTTGACCGGACCTTTCCCACCAATAATTGCGATCTCTGCACCCTGTCACCCCATCTTTCGGAAAGCGGCCGCAAGCTGCACATCCAGCTCATGACGATGACCCAGTTGAGCGGCTCTTACCGGGAGGCAGGCCATTTCACCGCGACCCTGACAACGCAGCCCCGCTATATCGATCTGGAAAAATGCACGGGCTGCGGCGAGTGCTGTCCGGGAGTTTCCCGATTTTGTGCGCTTCACGCCCGGCCTCGACCATCGGGCGCCCACCTGCATGCGCTATCCCCAGGGGACCCCGTATGCCTATTCCATCATCAGGGATGAGGGCACCGACTTTGAGGCGCTGGCCAAATCTGCCCGGCCGGGGCGATCCTGCCCGACGATCGCCGAAAAAGTGCAGGAAATCGAGATCGGGGCCATCATCCTGGCGCCCGGGGCGGATATCTTCAATCCCGAGGTCCTGGACACCTACGGCTATGGCGTCAACCCGAACGTGGTCACCAGCCTGGAATACGAGCGGATTTTATCCGCCTCCGGGCCGACCAAGGGTGAGCTGGTGCGCCCCTCCGACGGCAAGAAGCCCAGCAAGATCGCCTGGATTCAATGCGTCGGGTCCCGCGCCATTCAGGTGGGCTCGGTCTCTTACTGCTCCAGCGCCTGCTGTATGTTCGCCCTCAAGGAAGCCATGGTCACCCGGGAGCGCTTCTCCGAGGATATGGAGACGACCCTGTTCTACATGGACATGCGCACCTCGGGAAAAGATTACGAGCTCTACCTCCAGCGGGCTAAAAACGATTACGGCATCCGGTTGGTGCGCAGCCGGCCCCACACCGTGGAGCCGATCATCGAAGCCGGGACGCCCACGGGGGACCTCCAGATCAGATATCCCTCGGACGACGGTTCTTTCCAGACGGAAGTCTTCGACCTGGTGGTGCTCTCCACCGGTTTTCGGGTGTCGCCGGAAGTCAAGGACCTGTCCGACAAGATCGGCATCGACCTCAACGAGCACAATTTCGCCCGGACGGGAAGCTTCGATCCGGTGGCCACCTCAAAGCCCGGCATCTATGTCTGCGGCATGTTCCAAGGCCCCAAGGATATTCCCGAAACCATGGTCCAGGCCAGTGCCGCGGCCTGCCACGCCGCGGTGGACCTTACGACTCTCCGGGTGGTGGCGGAAGGCGAGTGAGGAGCTGGCCCCGGAGCGCGATGTGGCCGGGGAAGAGCCGAGGATCGGGGTCTTTGTCTGCGACTGCGGTCTCAATATCGGCGGGGTGGTCAGCGTGGACCAGGTGGCAAAAAGCGCCGGGCTGCTGCCCCAGGTGGTCGTATCCGAAACCATCGGCCACGGCTGCAGCCGGGAATCCCTGGAGCATATCCAGGACGCCATCAGCAGGCTGAACCTCAATCGGGTGGTGGTGGGAGCCTGTTCGCCGCGGACTCATGAAGGACTCTTTCAGGAAACCGTACGCAAGGCGGGCTTGAATAAGTACCTGGTGGAAATCGCCAACCTGAGGGACCAGGACACCTGGGTCCATCGGGACCTTCCCGTGATTGCCGCGGCCAAGGCCGACGAACTGATGCGCATGGCGGTGGCATCGGTGCGTCTGGCCCGGCCCCTGGCCGACCTGAGCCTGCCGATGAACAAAGATGTCCTGGTGGTGGGGGGCGGCATTGCCGGGATGACCGCAGCCCTGAGACTGGCGGATCTGGGCTATAAAGTGCACCTGGTGGAACGCTCCCGGGAACTGGGCGGGGTGGCGAAGCAGATTCGCCGGACCCTGGAGGGAGAAGACGTCCAGGCCTACGTTGCCGACCTGGTCAAGAGAACGACAGAGCACGAGCGTATTCAGGTGTGGAAGCAATCCATGGTGGTGGACCACTCGGGCCTGGCCGGCATGTTCAGGACCGGTATCCAGGTGGGGCCCCAGATGTTTTACCGGGAAATCCGCCACGGCATCACCATCCTGGCCATTGGGGCGCTCCCCAACCGTCCGAAGGAGTACCTCCTGGGACAGCATCAGGCGGTGACCACGCAGCTCGATCTCGGGATCCGGCTGGCCGACAACCCCGAGGCGGCCAAGGCCTGGCAGACCGTGGCCATGATTCAATGCGTCGGCTCACGGGTTCCCGAAAATCCCAACTGCTCCCGGGTGTGCTGCCAGGGAGCCGTTAAAAACGCCCTGCATATCCTTGAACTAAACCCGGAAGCCAAAATATTCGTGCTCTATCGCGACATGCGCACGCCGGGCTTTGAGGAAGACTATTACCGCAAAGCGAGGGAACAGGGGGTCATTTTTGTCACCTATAAACTTGAAGACAAGCCGGTGGTCGCAGCCGACGGGGCCGGGGTGAGCGTGAGCTTTACCGACCCGATTTTAGGATGCGAAGTAAAAATCCCGGCAGACTGCCTGGCTCTCAGCACCGGCTTGGTAGCCGATGAGGAGTCGGCGGAAGATCTGGGCATGATCTTTCGCCTGCCCCGGACCCCGGACGGGTATTTTCTTGAGGACCACGTCAAACTCAGGCCCATCGATCTGCCGATCCCGGGGTTCTTTGTGGCCGGGACCGCGCATGCGCCCAAGACTATCCGGGAGAGCATCGCCCAGGCGCAGGCCGCGGCGGGCCGGGCCCAGACCTTCCTGGCCCGGGACAGCATCAACCTGGGGGCGCTGGTGGCCCAGGTGGACGGGGAGCTGTGCGCCGCCTGCCTCATCTGCGTGCGGGCCTGCCCCTTCGGGGTGCCGTTCATCAATGAGGCCGGGCACTCGGAGATCGACCCGGCCAAGTGCCACGGCTGCGGCGTCTGCGCCTCGGAATGTCCCGCCAAGGCGATTCAACTCATGCAGTATGAGGACGATCATATCATGGCGAAGTTAGACGGACTTTTAGAAGGGATCATGTAATGGAGAATTTCGAACCGGTAATTGTGGCTTTCTGTTGCCACTACTGTGCTTACACGGCTGCGGACATGGCCGGCAGCATGAGGCTGCGCTATCCTGCCAACGTGAAAATCATCCGGGTGCCCTGTTTGGGGAAGGTGGATGCGATTCACATCATGAAATCCCTGGAGAAGGGCGCGGACGGAGTTTACGTGGCCGGCTGTCTGGAAGGGGATTGCCATTTCAAGAATGGCAACGTCAGGGCAGCCCATCGGGTGGATTACCTCAAGAAGCTCCTTGATGAGATCGGCATCGGCGCCGAGCGCGTGGAGATGTTCGCCATGTCCGCGGGTATGGGCGAGCGCTTTGCGCAAACCGCCACCGATTTCACCGAGAAGATTCGGAAACTTGGACCCAATCCCGCCAAGGCGGCGCGGCATGAAGATCAGCGGGCTGCAGGTTGACTCGCCAGGAACAGGAGACTGAGCAAAGATGATTACTGCTGAACGAAAACCTATGGAAGAGCTTATCCAATGCGTTAAGCCGTACCGCAGCATTCTGCTGGCCGGCTGCAATGAGTGCGTTACGGTGTGCGCTGCGGGGGGCCGGAAGGAGGTCGGGGTCCTGGCCTCGGCGCTCAAGATGCATTTTATGAAAGCCGGCCAGCCGATGGAAATCCAGGAAATCACTCTGGAAAGGCAGTGCGATCCTGAGTACATGGAGGAGTTGGTGCCGCTCATCGACCAGGTGGACGCGGTGCTCTCCATGGCCTGCGGCTGCGGGGTGCAGGAAGTGGCCCGGCGCTTCCATAAAAAGCCGGTCTTCCCGGCGGTGAACACCAAGTTTATGGGAGCCTCCGAGCATCAGGGGGTCTGGGCCGAGCGCTGCCAGGGTTGCGGCGACTGCGTCCTGGGGTCCACCGGCGGCGTCTGCCCGGTGGCCCGGTGTTCGAAGCAGCTGTTTAACGGTCCGTGCGGCGGCTCCACCAACGGCAAGTGCGAGGTGGACGCGAATATGGACTGCGCCTGGCAGCTGATTTGGGATCGTCTCAAAGCCCTGAACCTGACGGAGAGGTACGAGGAAAATCTGCCGGCCAAAGACTGGCGTCCGGCCGGGGGCGCGGGGCCGCGGAAAATCATCAGAGAGGATATGGCGCTATGAAAACGGCAAGCACTCTGGAACAGATACTGGCATCAGGAGACCTGGCGGTTACCTCGGAGTGCGGGCCGCCCCGGGGCACTTCAGCAGAGAAGGTCCGGGAAAAGGCCGAGTTGCTCCGGGGTTATGTGGACGGGGTGAATGTCACCGACAACCAGACGGCCATGGTGAGAATGTCCAGCCTGGCTGCCTGTATCCTGCTGAAGCAGATGGGGCTCAACCCTATCCTGCAGATGGTTACCCGGGACCGCAACCGCCTGGCAATGCAGAGCGATATCCTGGGGGCCTATGCCCATGGCATCGACACCATGCTCTGCCTGTCCGGCGACCATCCCCACTTTGGCGACCACCCCATGGCCGCCACGGTACATGACATCGACTCGATCCAGATGATCCAGATGGTGAAAGAGATGCGGGATGAAGGGCTGTTCCAGGGCGGGGAAAAAATCGACGAGCCTCCCAAAATGTTTATCGGCGCCGCGGCCAATCCTTTCGCGGACCCCTTTGAACTGCGGGTGGCCCGCCTGGCAAAAAAGGTGAAAGCCGGGGTCGATTTTATCCAGACCCAGTGCATCTACAATCTCGATAAATTTGAACAGTGGATGGCAGGAGTGCGGGATCGGGGCCTGCATGAGCAAGTTTACATCATGGCCGGCATCACCCCCATGAAGTCGGTGGGCATGGCGCGCTACATGAAAAAGCGGGTACCGGGGATGGATGTGCCGGATGAGGTGGTGAAACGCATGGCCGGGGTGCCTAAGGACAAGCAGGCTGACGAGGGCATCAAGATCTGCCTGGAGAGCATTGAGCGCCTGAAAGGGGTGGAAGGTGTCCGGGGATTTCACATCATGGCGATTGAATGGGAACAGAAGGTCGGCGAGATCATAGAACGAGCCGGACTGCTGCCTAGACCTAACAGCGCAAATTCGACGGTTCAAAACGTACGAGGAGGCAAGGCATGAGCGACAAAGACCTGATTTTGGTAGTGGACGATGATCCAGATCTGGTGGATATGGTAGTCACGAAGCTTGAGGCCGATAACTACAGGACCGCGAAGGCGTATGATGGCGTCCAGGCCTGGGAGCAGATCAGGAAGGAGAAGCCCGCCATGGTGATTATGGACGTCATGATGCCCAACAAAGACGGCTATGTGACCTGCGAAGAGATCAAGAAGGACCCTGATTTTAAAGATATTCCGGTGGTGCTGCTCACCGCAGTGGTGGATAACCTGCCGACAACCAGCTACACCCACCACGAAGGCAGGACAACGCCAGCGGATGATTTCATTCCCAAGCCCGTAGACCTGGATAAGCTCATAGGTATTGTCCAGGAAAATCTGGGACGCTGAAGAGACGCCGGGGCGCGGGGGCGTGCTCTGCGCCCCTGGGTCCTTGGTCTTAGCGGTCTTGCCTCGAGAAGCGGTCGAGGGTGAAAGGGTGGCCTATGGCCGGAGGAGCGGGTGCAATCACGGAAGAATTTGAATGGCGGTCGAGGGTATTCGATTCGCTGTCTCTGCCCGCTCTGATTTTGGAGCCGAACCGGATTGTCCTCGATGCCAATAAAGCCTTTTTGAGGAAGTTTGACGTTACGAAAGATGAGATCATCGGCCAGACCTGCCATGAATTTTTTTACCAGTCTGAAGAGCCTTGTCCTTTTGAAACCTGCCCGCTTTCCAAGGTGCTGGCTGAAAAAGCCGGACAAACGATTCTCAGACGCGTCAAGGCCTTCGGAAGGAAAGAAAAGTGGGAGGACCGGATCTTCTCGCCCATTCTGGATGATGACGGCAAGGTCAGGTACATCATCGAGAAAATCCGGGATGTTACGCATGTCAAGCGGCTGGAAAGAGAGCTTTCCGGGGTTAAGGTGTTCATGGAAAAGTTTGTCCAGAGCTCGATGAGCGCCATCTTTGCCGTAGACCGGCGTGGAAAGATCCTGATCATGAACCCGGCCGCAGAAGAACTTACCGGCTATACCTTCCAGGAGGCCAGAAGCAAAATTACGGTCATAGACCTTTATCCGCCGGGACAGGCGAAAGAAATCATGCGCAAACTCAGAAGTGAGGCCTTCGGCGGCAAAGGGAGGCTGCCCTGCAGCCAAACCACCCTGGTAAACGCACAGGGAGTCGAGATTCCGGTGGAGCTCACCGCGGCGATCATTTATGAGGGTGGGAAAGAAGTGGCCACCATGGGTATCTTTAACGACCTCCGGGAGAAACTTGCCCAAGAGGAGAAGATTAAGGAGGTCTTGATAAGAGCAGCCCAAGCGGAGAAAATGGGCTCACTCGGCCAACTCGCGGCCGGAGTGGCCCACGAGATCAACAATCCCCTTACCGGTATCCTCCTGTATGGCGGCCTGCTTCTGGAAGACCTGCCTAAGAACGATCCTAAATACCAGGATATGAAGTCTATCATCGAAGACGCCAACCAATGCCGGAACATTGTCAAGAGCCTGCTGGCCTACAGCCGGCAGACAAGCGCCAACAAAGAGGCCCTGGACTTCAATGACCTGGTCGAACAGAGCCTGAGCCTCATTCGGGATCAGAGCCTGTTCATTAACATAGAGGTGGTAAAGGAGTTTTCAGACGAGAAAATGTTGATTAAAGTGGACCGGAGCCAGCTCAACCAGGTGATTGTCAACCTGGTCATCAACGCGGTTGATGCCATGGAGAGAAAAGGCACTCTGACCATCCGGACCTACTGCGATAAGGGGAAGAGGAAGGGGGCCGGTAAAAAAGCCGCGGCAGGTTTCGCCTACCTGGCGGTCTCCGATACCGGATGCGGCATATCCGATGATAATCTGCCCCGGATCTTCGACCCGTTCTTTACGACCAAAGACCTGGGAAAAGGCACCGGTTTGGGCCTGAGTACCGTCTTTGGGATCACCCAGGAGAATAGTGGCAATATCTGGGTGCAAGAAACCAGCCAGGCAGGAACCACCTTTTTACTGGAACTTCCCCTTTGTCAGGATGCAGAAGGACATGAGCTTGAACGAACCATCTCATAACACCCAACGGGAGGGGCCTGGAATCATGGTCGAGAAGGTGGCCGCAATCAATTTATCCGCCCCCACCATTCTGGTCATCGACGATGAGGAGCGGGTGCGTGAAGGCTGCCGGAAGGTCCTGGCCCGGGATGGGTATGAGGTGACCATCGCCGAATCCGGAGAAATTGGGCTGGGAATGATCGAGCGCCGCCATTATGACATTATTCTCCTGGACCTGATGATGCCCAGTCTTTCCGGCTTCGATGTGCTGGCCCACGTCAAGGAGCTGCACCCGGACACGGTAATTATCGTGATCAGCGGCTACGCGACGGTAGAAAACTCCATTGAGGCCATGAAACGGGGGGCTTTCGACTTTATCCCCAAACCCTTCTCACCCGAGCAACTGCGCGTCCTTACCCGGAAGGCCATCGAATACACCCAGGCCATGCAGGACATTGCCGACGAGAAGTCCCGGATGCGGGTGCTCATCAATCGCCTCACGGACGGGGTTATGGCCACGGATAGCCAAAAGCGCGTTGTGCTGGCCAACCCGGCCTTTCTGAGGATGGCGGGGTGCCGGGAAGTCCAGGCCGTAGGGCGTACAGTCGGTGAAATCATCCACGATGGACAACTTGAACAGATGATTGACGAGGCGCTGGCCATATCCGGAGACGAACTCGTGGAACTGACCCAAGAGATCTGCTGCGCAGCCGAAACAGATCAGCCGGGTCCCATCCTGAATGCCCGCTGCATCCCCTATATCGACCGGGCCGGCCGGAACGTGGGAACCATCACCGTCCTGCACGACATTACCACCTTAAAGCGCCTGGACCAGATCAAGTCGGAATTCGTCTCCATGGTGTCCCACGAAATTCGGAGTCCCTTGAATTCGGTCCTGGCCCAGATCAAGGTGATTCTCGACGGCCTGGCGGGAGAGGTTACCCCGAGGCAACAAGAAATTCTGGGCCGGGCTTCGGAAAAGGTCAAGAGCCTGGTGAGCCTGTCATCCGAACTCCTGGACCTGGCTCGCATCGAATCAGGCCTGATCAGCCAGGAGAAAGAGCAGTTCAACCTGGCCGACATCCTGGAGGATCAGGTGGTTTTCCATGGCGCCACGGCCCAGGCCAAGGGGGTCTCCCTGGCCCTGGAGCCTCTCCCCAAGCTGGCCCCGGTGTTTGCCGACCGGCGCAACATGGAAGAGGTGTTTTCCAATCTCATCAGCAATGCTATCAGCTATACCCCCGAGGGTGGCAAGGTGGCCGTTTCCGCCACGATGGAGAGTGGCTACCTCAGGGCCAGTGTGTCCGATAATGGCATCGGCATGGCTTCTGAGGATTTGAGCCACATTTTTAATCGTTTCTTTCGGATAAAAAACGACAAGACGAGATTTATCATCGGTACCGGACTGGGACTTGCCATCGTCAAAAGCATCGTGGAAGCCCACAACGGCTTTATCCGCGTGGAAAGCGAGCCTGACCGCGGCAGTACGTTTCATGTCTACATTCCCTGCCCCGGATCATGACCACCGATTTGGCCCGGATGGGGTGAAGAATTCTAAAAAAGGTTAATAGGAAGGAGAATATTATGCAGCCTGCCGTAATTCCACAAAAACTGCCTGAGCCTATCAAGGACGCCCTGGCAAAATTCAACCTGAATCTGTGCATGACCTGCGGGACCTGCACCAGCGGCTGTCCCGTCACGGGGACGCCGGGGATGGAAGGTTGGGATACCAGGAAGGTCCTGCGGATGCTGCATTTCGGCATGGTTGACGAGGTGGTCGACTCGAAGTTCCCCTGGGTGTGCACCGGCTGCGGACGCTGCGCCCACGCCTGCCCCATGGATCTTGACATCCCCTACATCATGCTGCATATGAAGTCTCTGCGCCCCAGGGACAAGGTCCCGGGCATTCTCCACAAGGGCGCCGAAAACTGCTTCAAAACCGGCAACAACATGGCCGTCCCTTTAGAAGATTACCTGTTTCTCATGTCCGACATGAGCAAAGAAATGGCCGATGAAGACTGTCCCGGCTTCTACGTGCCCCTCGATAAAGACGGGGCCGACACCCTCTTCTACCCGAATTCCAAGGAAGTTTTTGCCGACAATGAGGACATGAAATGGTGGTGGAAGATCTTCTACGCCGCCCGGGAAAATTGGACCATCCCGTCCACAAACTGGGAGTCGGTGGACTGGGGTCTGTTCACGGGTAATCACGAGTACATCAAGGCCTTTGCCCAGCGCAAGATCGACTTCATGCAGGAGCACCACGTCAAACAGATGATCATGCCGGATTGCGGCGGGGGCTCCTACGGCTGCCGCGTGGGGATGAAGGCCTGTGTGCATGAGAACCCGGACAACGAGATCAACTACGTGTATCTCTACGAATATCTCGTCAACCTCATCAAGTCGGGCCGGATCAAGCTGGACAAAAGCGTCAACGCCGGGAAAATCTTCACCTGGCATGACTCCTGTAAACATGGCCGGGAGCTGGAGCGCCATTTCGGCAAAGGCTTCTATGAGGAGCCCCGCTGGATTATTCAACAGTGCGCCGACAATTTTGTCGACATGGAGCCGAACCGGGCCAACGGCCACTGCTGCGGCGCCGGCGGCGGCATGTGGCCGGGCCCCTATGAAGCTGAATCCGCCTGGCACGGAAAGGCCAAATACGAATCTATCAAGAGCAGCGGCGCCAATGTCCTGGTGGTCGCCTGCTCCAACTGCCACGACCAGCTCATGAAACGCGTGCCCAAATTCAATCCCGAGTATAAATACGAAGTGAAGTACCTGTGGGAACTGGTGGCGGATAGTCTGATCATCGAGCCGTGGACCGAAGAGGAAATTGCCCAGGGTGAGGCCGAAGGCGCGGCCCAATGGGAACGGTTCGGCGTCGAAATGGATGAGGAATAGGCCTGAGGAGATAAGAATCGATTGCAAAGCCTGCCGCAGGCTGAAAATATCATTTCCTCAACCAAGTAGAGGTTGGGAACGGAAGTTTGAAGTCCCCTTTCACTAAATGGTTATTTAGCTGTATTTACAGATAGTTATCAAAATTCCCCCTGCCCCCCTTGAGAAAAGGGGGGTGATTCTTACCCAACTGAGGCTCCTGCGGTTGATTCAACATGACGCCTCAGTTCGGTTTTGCAATAGCTTCCCGTGAAAGCCGGTCTGGCGCCGGAAAGCATCAGGGCATGGGACTGCTTTTGACATCGGGGCAACCGGTCGGGCCAAGAGGTTCTTTCGCCCAAAATTCCCACAGTAATTCTCGACAATCTCCTTAAACCCAACTATGCTGAGCGCATGACAGGGAGCTTTTAAGCTTGACCCGGTCATGGTGGTGGCGATCCGGAGGCAGCAAATCCGCTGTGGGATCGAGGCCCCTGCCGGCCTTGTGGTTCGCCGGGAAAAGCCGGCGCGGCAACTAAAGGCTTAACGAGGCACAGGAGGGCAGACCGGGGCGAACCCGGTGGCGCCCTGTCAGGACGCCGGCCCTGGTCCAGCGGGGCCGCTCAGGCCGGAAGGCTGTCTTTGGAGGCTCGGGCAAAACGCCTTATTGGCCACTGTTGTCATTCTGGGCGGAGTGAAGAATCGCGTATTTTCAGAAGATTGAGATCCTTCACTTCCTTCAGGATGACATAAAAACAGGTTTGCAAGAGGCTCTTTGGATTAGTGAACCGCCAGGCAATCTTGCCGCCTTAACTCCAGGAGACCAGCGACTATGGCTAAGGGGAACTTACGTTTCAGGCGCCCGGGGGTAATATGGTTGATAGCCTTGGGCATGGCGATCATGAGTTGCGGCTATATCCAGCCGGCGTGCGGTCAGGATGTCAACGGAGCCATGCAGTCCTTTATCCAGGCCATGGCCCAAAAAAACCCCCATGCCATCCTTGCCGCTTTTTCTCAGCAAACGCCCTGGAAGTACCAGCCCTACGAGATCGGCACCGGCCGCCCGTTAAAGGCAGCTGTCGTCACGCCCAAGCAGATGGCCAATGATTTCCGGAAGAAGCGGGGTTGGTATAATTTTTTCCTGGCCGACCCCAATGGCTATACTTTCCGGCTGAACTTTATGCGCAACCTGCCCTGGAAAAAGCGCGGGTCAGACACCTTCGTCGCCCCGGAAAGTGGTTCCGGCAATACCTACGTCAAATGGCGGGTTGAGGGCCAGAAATGGGTCATCGCCGTAATCGGTGAAACGACTCCTTAACCTGATGTGAGGATACCAGGCAAAAAGCCCCACAGCCTGACGGCTTAGATGCAGCAGGTTCGTCTTGAAGGCGGAGAACTGCAGGCCAACGACGCCGCCAGAGTTAAAATGCCCTTGGCATTGTGCCAGCTCAAGGCCCGAATTGAAAGGATCAGCACCTGGCCCTGGGGCACCCACCGGGTTTACTTCCCGAAGGCGTTTGGGGGTCATTTGAGGCACGTTGTTGGGGGAAAAATGGCGCAGGCCGCCTCAGGCACCGGTGTTTTCCCCCTTGGGCCTGAAAAAGCCGCCCCCTGGATCAGGACGGGTAACCGGGCCCACAAAACCGGGCCCGGGCCGCGGCACGGCCTTAAACCCGGCTGAGCCCGGCCTCTAAAAGGTCAGGCAGGTCCAGCCCGATTTTAACATCTCGGTCAAGGGCTGGCCCATGAACATGACCTCGATTCCCAGGGCCCGGAGCTGGTCCGCTACCCCGTAAAGATCGGCGCAGGCCTTGCAGGCCACGAGTTCCACCCCCGCGGCCTTGAGTTCTTCCAACTCCTCCTGGAGCTCCGGGTCCGCCGAGAGCAACTGCGCCGAGGGACCCCAGACCACCAGGCGCACCCGGCCCCACCAGTCCCGGAGTCTGGAGTTCTTGGTGTACATGAACACCATTTTTCGGGCCACTTCCCGGTCGCCCGAGGTCCAGACCACTACCAAACTATCGTGCCCGAAGTTCTCATCCACCATGATGCCTGTCCTCCTGGGGAGAATTGCCGGAGCTGACCTGCCGCCCCGGGGGAACCGCCACCGGGGTCCCGGGCTGTGTCCCGGGCGCCGGCTCAGGGATAAGATAAGACCGTTGACGGATAGAAGCCATTGCCCCGGCTTCCCGGTCGCCCTTTTTCTGCAACCGGGGAATTCCATTCCCGAGCCGGGCTGCCGCCGGGCCGCCGGGTTTGGCAGGCAGGGCCCGGGGCCGGCAGTCCCCCGGGAAGCGGATTTTTTAACCGCCATCAAAAACTCATGGTGGGCTAACCTTATTTTAATGCATGGACGATAAGCTCATCAGGCAAAAGACCGAAATTTGAAGGAGAAAGCGCCCATGCTGAACCACGATCACGACCTTGACACCCTCGGGGCTGTCAAGACTCGGCACCTCACCAATCCGCCGCCCAGGGCCGCAGGGCCGGAGGATCGGCTTGATCCCGGCCGATGCCTCACGGTCTTAGGCCCCACCATTGCCTCATGGCACCGCCGGCCCCACCAGGGGGGCAGCCAGGTGATCATCCGGTTTAAGAACGGTTATGGGGCGATTATTTCGGAGTATCGCCGGCTGGCCGGGATTTATGAGGTTCTGCCCCTCCGATTTCCCGGGCCCGGCCCGGACGATTACGAGTTCCACTTTCGCTCCCATGTTCCCGACCTGACCTGGTGCTCCGGGTGCGAAGAGATTGTGGGGGTGTGCGACCAGATCTCCCGGTTGCTTCCGCCCGGCCGGGTTTAACGTCCGGTTCAGGCCCCGGGCCCGGGGGCCCCGCCGGTCTCCTCCGGGAAGGGCGTATCGGGTTGAGGCAGGCATCTTGCCGGCGCCACGGTTATCAGATCTTTTTTCTGGGACATGGGGGCAACCCGGTTCCCCGGCACGACCGCTCCCCGGTTCATAAGCCGCCGCCTTCTCTCCCGTCACTCATGTCCCCGGTTCGGATAAGGGAGACAGAGGGAGTAAGGAAAAAAATCTCCTTATGGTTTAAGGAAGAATCCCTTGCCCACCAGGGGAAAGATTCAGTGCCTCAAGCCGGGCACCATGTGCTTGAACCCCGCCCCTCCGAGGTAGCTCCTGCCGCCAGGGTCGCCCGACCCCGGTGAGTGGACCGGGTTAGCCCGGCCCGCCCCCGCCTGCCCTCAGGCGCGCCGCCCCTCTCAAGAAGAGGCGCTCCCGCGGCTGCGCCTCCCCGCAGCCTTATTGCCCCCGTCCCCCTCTATTCCGCTTGAAGAGTCCAAAGGGACCGCCTCCCGGATGGCCGGGCCGGCCGCATTGCCTCCCCGCGGCTGGAGCTTTGCCAGGGTTTTGTGCTTTTCAGGCCAATCGCGGCGGTCCGCCTTGGAGGCGGTCTTAAGGCCGTAGCGCTTCTTAAGGTGGTCCGCGGCAGCCTCTTTAGGTTGTGCTTGGCATCACGATAGAAGGAATTGCAACCTTTTTCTAAATATAATTGATTTTTGCCTAAAGTTTCCAGGAGAACTTTCCGATACCCCTGATGTGGCCAACGGGTGGGTATCTATGGGGAAAACGAATCTTGCCGGCCAGGTAACCGGCCAGGCGGGGACCGGGGCACCGTGAGGGCGTGAAAGCAGTGGAACGGGGACGGCTATCCGGGCGCAGGGGGCGAAAAGGGTCTGCCCACCGGGGTATGGGGATCGAATCTTCAACCGTCAAGGGGGGTAGCGCCAGGGCCCAGCCATCGGCGATGGAGGAAACCCGGAGAATTATCGAGCTGACTATCAGGTCTGATTTCAACGGCCCCGATCCTTAACGGGGCTGGTGATCATGGCCGCCAAGAGGCGGATGGTCGGCGTTTGCGGCAGGAGTCAGTAGTGTCTAAAGAGCTTTGGGATGGTCTTAAAAACTATGGCGGAGGCATACATGAATCCTTTCCCGGCCTTAAGTAACCGTCAAACCTTACAGATAGTAACCGGTCCTGAGTCCCGTCAGGTATTCATGAAGATTTACGACAATATCCTGTTGACGTCGGGTGGGGCCCGGCAAAAGAGCTTGCTCATCTGCTCAGCCAACCAAGGGGAGGGGGCCAGCACCGTGGCCCTGGGCATAGCCATGGCGGCTACCGGGGTCTGGAACCAGCCGGTGCTGCTCATTGACGGCAACTTTTCCCACCCCCAGGTATGCGAAGCCTTCGGGCTGTCGGATATCCACGGGTTGGGCGATTGCTTGGCCGGGGGCCAGGACGTCAAAAGCTTGGTCATGGACACCACCATCCCGAATTTACAGGTAATGGGGGCCGGGTTAGCGCCGGTTAGTCACATCAGTCTGCTGGAGTCGCCGGCCTTCAGCCACCTATTGGAAAGCTTAATTGCGGCATATCCGCTCATCATTATTGATGGCCCGTCCATTAACGGGTTCCCGGAATCGGTGCTGTATGCCACTCAAGTCGACCGCGTCTTGATGGTGATCAAGTCCGGCATCACCCGGGTGCAGGTGGTAGCAGCCGCCTTGGCCAGACTGGCCGCGGGCGGGCGTGACCAGGTAGACCTGGTCCTCAACCGGAGGACCTTTCCCATTCCACCCTGGATTTACCAGCGCTTATGAGCCGGGTGCCCAACACTGCGGTAGTGTTGGCCGGTGGAATTGCCTCTTTTAACGGGTTTACCCTGGCCCCCTATCCCAAAATTCTTCTGCCCCTGGCCAATCGTCCGCTGTTGCATTACCAGGCCCGGGTTTTGGCCGAGGCCGGGGTCAAGCGCCTGGTACTTTGCCTGGATAGGGGCATGAAGGAGCGGGTGCCCGGCCATCTGGACACCCTGCCTTACTCCCTGGAATGCCTGGTCAGGGAAACCATTTATGGGCCCGGGGGCTCGCTGAAAGAAGTAGAGGACGCTATTGAAGGGAACGCTTTCTGGGTCCTGAGCGGGGATCTGTTGTTGACCGCCGACCTCACCGAGATGCTGGCTTTTCACCAGCAAAGGCGCGCCACGGCCACCGTGGGAGTGTCGGCGGTCCGTGAGGCGCCCTGGGAGATGGAAAGGGTTGAGTTTGATATGGACCGGAAGATCAAAACCATTCACCGAATCCACCCGGCCCAGGAGAGACGGAGCACCCTGCGCCCCGCCGGTCTTTACCTGTTCCAGTCGGAGATCCTGCAAGGTATCGCTCCGGCCCGCTACTTTGATCTCAAGGAACAGCTCTTTGCCCTGCTCTATCAGCGGGGCGCACCCGCCCGGATCTGGGTGATGCCGGGATACAGCAGTAACATCGACAGCATCGGTGATTTCTTCACTGCCAACCTGGATATTGTGAACGACTTGGTGCCGCTGCCGGATAGGCAAAAAACCCAAAACCACTCGGAAGGCAACGATAAGGCCCAAGTCAGCGCCTCCGCTCAGGTGTTTGCCCCGGCCCTGCTGGGCTCGGGATCCCGCATCGGCGATAAGGCGATCATCCTCGGCCCCTCGGTCATCGGTTCTCACTGTGAACTAGAGCCCGGAGTGGTCGTTAATGAGTGCGTGATTCTGAATAACGCCCGCATTAGCCAGGGGGCCTACCTCCACCGGTGTGTGATCAGCGAAGGGGCCATGATCAGCAGCTGGACGCACTTGCACGAAATGGCGGTCTTACAGTCCCCGGCAAGCCCGGAAGATCAAACCGTCTGTTCGCTGCGGGGTCAGGCCCGCCAACACCCCGGGAAGGTGGCTGGGCCCCTGGCATGGCAAGCCCGGCCCAAATCTTTCTTTCAGAAAGTCAAGCGCTGCCTGGATGTGATAGTGGCCGCCCTGGGTCTCATCATCACGGCGCCCATCATGTTGGTCGTTGCCCTGGCCATCAAGCTGGATTCCCCCGGGAGCATCGTTTTTCGCCAGGTACGGTGCGGTTTGGGGGGACAAAACTTCACCATGTACAAGTTTAGGACTATGGTCAACAATTCCGAAGACCTGAAGCGAGAATTGCAGGAGCTGAACGAAGTGGATGGACCGATGTTTAAGATCATGCAAGATCCCCGGATAACCCGGGCAGGGAGGATTCTCCGGAACACCAACCTGGACGAGCTGCCCCAGCTCTATAATGTTTTGAAGGGGGAAATGAGCCTGGTGGGGCCCCGGCCGTTGTCCCTGGAGGAAATGCGATACCACCCCAAATGGCGGGATGCGCGGCTATCCGTGCGCCCCGGCATGTCCGGCCTCTGGCAGGTGGAGGCCCATACCAAGGTCTTCTTTAACGACTGGCTGGTTAATGATCTGGAGTATGTGGAGCATTGTTCCCTGGGGCTCGATCTGAGAATCCTTTTCAAGACCATGAGAAAGGCGGTCAGTGACCTCTTTCTCTCCGAGAAGAAGTAGAGGGTCGTTATGAAGAAATGGCACGGAATTTGGCTGACTTGGCTGCTCCTCGCGACCACGGCCTGCGTCGGTGGCAAAGGGACCGGGGTGTTGAAGGTGACCTCCCCGGAGATGGCGCCGCCTCCGAAGGGCCCGGTAGTCTCGGAACCCTATCGGGTGATGAGGGGTGATATCCTGAACGTGACTTTTCCCCTGAATCCGGAGCTGGATCTCAAACCGGTGTTGGTGCGCCCGGACGGCAGAATCGTCCTGAACCTGGTGGGCGAGGTCACTGCTTTCGGCATGACTGTCCCCGAATTGCAGCAGGCTATCGGCAAGCAATACCGGGAAGCCATTGCGAAGACCGGGTATAGCAAAAAGTTAAAGCCCAACGATTACTTTGATCTCAGGTTCGTCTACAACCCCGAACTGAACATCGGGGTCCGTATCCAGGCCGACGGTAAGGTCTCCCTGCCCCTGGTGGGGGAGATCCAGGCAGCCAATCTGACCCCGGGGCAGTTGCGCCTGAGGCTCATCGAGGCCTATTCCCGGGATATCCGCCAACCCGATATCGCCGTCCTGACGGGCACCAACGCCGCGGCGTTTCCCAATGATATTGCGGCCAAAAGCATCTATACCCAGGGCAATTTCATCAACGTGGCCGTGGTCAAGAGTGGCGGCCAGTGGGTCTATGTGGCCGGCGAGGTGGGCGCGGCCAAGGCCATTCCCTGGGAAGGTCACATGACCGTCCTCCAGGCTATTGCCGCGGCCGGGGGTAAGACGGATAAGGCTGATATGTCCCGGGTGGTCATTGTCAGGCGCGGGCCCTTCGAGCAGGCGCAATGGATGCAAACCGATTTGGAATCGCCCCTGGAGGGTAAGGACCTCAAGAACGATGTTCCTCTCAGAAGCGGGGATGTCGTGGTGGTACCCATGAGCGGCATCGCCAAACTGGGCGTATTCGTCCAGCAGGTCCTGCGGGATTTGAACCCCATGTATGGCTCCTACACCATCAGCCTCGGCAGTGCCTCCGGCGTGTATACGGCGCCCATTCCTTAGGAGGTAGTGAGAATGGCGCGAGTTCTCCTGTCCGTTTTTCTGGTCATGAGCTTGCTGGCGTCATCAGCAGGGGCGGATGACTTTGGGCTGGAACCCAAGGGCTACTTTGACGCCCTGCCATCCGGCATCGTCAACGTGGCCCTGCCGGAATTTGGCAGGAACCTCATCATCCCAGGCGACTATGGCCTGGGGAACGTCGTCCCGGTGGAGGAAGCGCTCCAGGGCGGGGAACGGGTCGTTCGCATCTTCCGCTCCCCGGAACTGCGCGTCTCTCACAAGCGCCCGGCTGAACTGCAAGTTCTCCTGGGCAATATCCGGGAGCTCTACGTCTGGATTGACACTCCCCCTTTGCAGGGGCAATGGACCCTAACCATCGACTTGCTCTATGCCGATGGCACCAGGAAGAACATTTATGGCAAGCAGATGAAGCCGGGGGTGCGTGATTATCTTTATGTGGAACCCCACACCCGACTGGCTTGCCACCTGTCAACAAAAACCACGGCAGTCAAGGTGCCCCTGAGCTTTATTTTGACTGTTAGCCCGGTCATGTATGCAGTATGGCCTGACTTGCTGCCCATGCCCCATCGATCGATTTTCGACTAAGCCGGAGTGCACAAACGGGCGGATAGCCTGAAGGAGACGCTAATGAAAATGCAGACTACTGGACGTATCTTGCTCCACGGCCTGTTCCGCCGGTGGGACCTGTTCGTCTACCTTAACCTGGCTATCTTGGGGACTATCCTGGTAGGTAGTTGGCTGTGGCCTCCCAGTTATCAGGCCTCCAGCAGCGTCGTCATTCTCGGGCGCACCTACACCGATCTTTTGACACCGGCCAAAAGCGGCGGACCCTCCACCTTGATCATGAATCCCAAAGAAGAGATCAACTCGGAGATCGAAATTATCCGCAGCCGCCCGGTCCTGACCCGGGTGGTCCAGGAACTCCACCTCGACAAACCCAGAACCATCCCTGAGCATGGCGTCTCCGGGGTCATTCGCAGCGCCGGGCGGGCCGTTTTTAGGGCCGGCAGATGGTTTTTCAGCACCATCGGCGTGACCAGGAAGTACACCGAGAGCCAGGCTGTCGAGGCGGCGGTGGAGCGGTTGCAGTCCAAATTGATAGTCCAGCCGGCCATCGACTCCCAAATCATCTGGATAAAATATCGCGACCCCGATCCGGAGATGAGCGCCAAGGTGGTAAACTTGGTCACCCAGGAGTATCAGAAGCAACATCTCGCCATTAATATTAACCGGGCCGAAAGTTCTTTTTACGGTGAACAGATAGCAAAGGTGCAGGGTGATCTCAAGGGGCTCCAGGAGCAGTTGTTACACGTCAAGGAAAAGACCGGGATCGTATCATTTTTCGAGCAGAGCCGCGCCGTTCTGAGGAAACTGGAAACGTTGGACAATGCCAGGACCAATGTCCAAAAGGATATCATCCGAGTCCAGGCCAGAGTCGATAAGATCCAACAACTTCGGCAAGCCCAGCCCGGCCTTCTCATCCCTTTACCGGATCTCGCTCAAGAACAACAACTCTCTGCACTGGAAGATAAATATCTCAACCTCAAGTTTCAGGTAACCACCGTGTTGCAGCGCTTCACTCGAGACAGTCGCCAGTATCAGGTCATCGGGCAGCAGATCGCGGCTATTCAAAGACAGATCAAAGATCATGTGAGCACTTTATTGGAGCGGGATCTGGCCAAGCTTCGAGAACTGCAAGCGGAAGAACAGGCCACTGATCAGACGATCAGCGCTATGCAGGCTCAATTGGAGCAACTGCCCATCGTCGAGATGAACCTGGGAAATCTGGAACGAGACATCGATGTTAAGCAGGCGATCTTGTCCGTTCTCCTGAAAAAATACCAGGACAGTCTTCTGGCCCAAAATACCGATAGCCGCCTGGAAAACGCCAAGATCCTGAGCCTGGCGGTGGCGCCGCTGAAACCGGTGTCTCCCATTCTGTGGCTCAATCTGATCTTGGGCCTGGTGTTCTCCGGGGTAATCAGCTTAAGTCTGGCCTTCTTCCTGGAGTATTGGGATGATTCCCTCAAGATCCCGGAAGACGTGGAGCGCTATCTGGGCCGCCAGGTCTTCGCCTCTATCCCGGAACTCTAAAATGAACGCGCCCTGGGCCACCAGCAAGCTTCATCCCTGTCAACCTGGCCTCAGTAGCCGATGGCTCTGGGGCGGGGTGTTCATCGGGATGCTCTTCTTGCTGGGGATGCAACTCAAGCTCCAGTGGTTCGCCTTCCTTTTCCTGGGGGTCCTGGTCTTGATGATCTCCCAGGCGGTGGCGGATAAAAAGACCTACTTCCTGGTCCTCTTTGTCCTGGCCCTGCCGGTCTGGATCGGCACGCACCTCGACTTCCACCCATCTTCTTACGGCATCTCCACCTTCGGGTTTCCCATCCATGTCAGTCTCCTGCCCCTGACCGCCCTCTACGTGATCTGGGCCGTTTGCCAGGTGACGAGGGAGGACCCCGCCCGAGTATCCGCCCGGGGGTTGCTGCCCCTGGCCGGGGTTTTCGGGGCCGCAGCCATTTCTACCCTGGGGTCGACGGATAAGCTCTTTGCGGCCTTTGACCTCTTTGCCCTGGGGACCTCTATTTTGATTTTCATCTACACCGCCAGCGAAATCCGGGAACGGCGCGAACTACGCCTGGTTTTGGGGCTCCTGATATTTTCCGCGGCTTTACAAGGAGCAATCGCCCTGGCCCAGTATCTCGCTGGCTCTACGCTGGGTCTCGATTTTTTCGGCGCGGCCCCGAAGTTATACGGCTACGCGGGCCTGGAAGTTGTCTCCCGGGTGGGTGGACTCATCGGCCACCCCAATAACCTGGCCTTATTCTTCGATCTGATGCTTCCTCTGAGTCTGAGCCTCCTGTTCTGCCCAATGCGCGCCCGCACCCGGTTGTTGCTGGCCGTGGCCGTGTTCCTGCAACTGGTTGGGCTGAGCGTGACGTTTTCACGGGGGGGCATTATCGGTTCGGGATTGGGAGTCCTGGCCCTGGCCGTATTCCACGGGGCCCGGCGCTTTGGACTCATACGAGCCTTTTGCATGGTCATAGCTGGAGCTTTGTTATTGGCGGCGATTCTGACGGTGGTTCCCAATCCCATAGAGAAAAGCTTGACCCGTACTGAAAAGACGGTCCACGGGCGCTTGTTGTTGACCGATATTGCTTTCACCATGATTGGGCATCACCCGCTCTTCGGGGTAGGTTTGAATAATTTCACCCATGCTTCACGACAGTATGACTTTACGCGGGAACAGATCGTCTCCGCCTGGAACTCGCCGGTCCACAACCTCTTTTTATTTATCGCCGGGGAAATAGGCCTGGTTGGCCTGGTCTGCTTCGTGGTCTTCCTCCTGCAAGCGCTGACGGCCCTGATTCCCGCCATGCGCTCCCCTGACCCGTTTATCTTCAGTGTGGGGGGGGGCCTATTTTTCGGCCTGGTGGCTTTTCTCATTCACGCTCAGGTGGATTACAGTATCTGGACCCAAAACCGTCCGTTATGGTTCTTCTTGGGCCTGGCTGTATGTATGTGGCGTTTTGGCAGGTCGAAATCGGCAACTGCAGTCTAATCATCTCCGTAAGCGCATCGATATACCCTTGGGATTGCCATGAACCGTCATCAGGCTTTCTCAGCGACCTGCAGCAGTGCCAGGCTCAGGGTGGAGCCAAAACCTGGAAATGGGATTATCATGACTACCCCGCGGTTTGTCCGCAACAGTGTTTTGCTGGTCGCCGTCGAACTCATTGCCAAAACCCTCGGGGTGGTGTTTTTTGCCTTGATCGCGCGCTTTTTGGGGGCCGGGGAGGTAGGTCTTTATGCCTTTGCCCTGGCCGTGGCCAATTTTATCGTGATTCCTGCCAGGTTCGGCTTCGAAAACCTGGTTCAGCGGGAGGTGGGTCGCGAGCCTGCCAGTACCCGCCATTTTCTCTGGGGCCTCGGTGCGGTCAAGGGGCTAATCTCCTTGGGGATTCTGGGTCTCTTTGGCATTGCCTTAGCGATTACCGGCCGTCAAGACCTGACTATCTTGTGCCTCGCCGCCGGCTTCACCGTGATGTTTTCCTGTCTGGAATTTCTGAACGCCTTTTTTCGGGCCAATCAGAGGCCGGAATTCGAATTGGCAGTACGCTTATTGTTCTCGCTGAGCAACCTCTTGCTGGGTCTCCTGGTTCTCTATGCCGGTTGGCGCTTGCGGGGGGTGTTGTTGGTACAGCTGATCAACGTGGCCGTGGCGGCGATCATCGCCTTCTTAATCCTGGTGCGGATCGCCCCTCTGGGGCGATGTGCCTGGAATTGGCAGGTAATTTGGGGTCATGTTGCCGCGGCCATACCCTTTGCCGGCATCCTGGTGTCTCTGTATTTCAGTAATCAAATCGGCATCATTGTCCTGAAGCTGTTCACGGGGACCACGGAAGTGGGGTATTTTGCCGCGGCTTTAAGGCTGTTCGATAACCTGACGCTCATCCCGGCGGCAATCATGGGGGCCTTTTTGCCCGTTATGAGTCAGCTTTATGTCAGGTCGGTGGGCGGTTTCGCCCGGACCCTGCGTTTCACCGTGAAATACCTGTTCATCCTGTCGGTTCCCCTGGTAGTCATTATGGCAATTCTGGCCCGTCCCATCGTGGTGTTACTCTATGGGGAGTCTTTCCTGCCGTCGGTTCCGGCGTTGCAGATTCTTTCCCTGCCCCTCTTGTTCAGCTTCTGGAATTATGCCTGTACCAATGTGCTGATTGCCCGGAACGAGGAGGGGCCGCTCCTGTGGTTGACTTGGCTCACCGCCGCCCTTCACGTGACCGCGAATCTCCTCTTTATTGCGGCATTTTCCTACCTCGGGGCCTGCCTGGCCATCCTGACCACCCAGGGAATCTTCGGGATTATCCTCTATGGCCTACAAATGCGCCGATATCTGCGTGTCGGTAGTTTGATAAAACTCATGGCCTCCCCCGTCCTCAGTGGGAGCATGATGGGATTGGCGGTTTTCCTGGCCAGGGACTTGAACGTGTTACTATCCATTTCCCTGGGCCTTCTGGTTTATGGAGGGGGGATACTGGCCTTGGGAACCTTGAGCCGGGAAGAAATGGCTCGGCTACACACCATGGTGGCCCGCGGTCCATCCGACCTTCCCGGAATCGCCGGATAGGGGATTATGAAAAGACCTGGGCGAGGGCGACCCCGGACCCAGGGAGACACCTGCTGCGACCAGTGAACCTCATATCTCCAGGTAGCTGCGGTGCCTGGAACAGCATGGCCGGATGCTGCCGGCAAAGGATGGCGCCATGAGAACCTTAAGAAACGAACTCCTGATAGCATTTTTGGGCGTGATTGTTCTAGGATTATTGAGTCCCGCGTCTGTGGTTGGAGCTAAAGAGCTACGGGGATCATCTCGGAGTGCGAAAGGCTCTGGTCTGTATATAAAACAGGACCATAAGAACTTTCGCCTAGCGCAAAAAGGTCTCACCTTTAAAACCGCTCTTGTCCTGGGGGTCGACAAATCAGGCCTCTATGGCATTCCCAACCCGCCCAAAATAAGTTTGGATATCAAGCCGATAGAAATATTATTCTTCGATCCCGCTGCCGCCGGTGCAACTATCCGGTTGACAAGACTGGCCCATATCGAAATAGCTCCGGCCCACTCCTTTGATCTCCAGGCCACCAAGCTTGGCCCCGACGTTTTCGATAAGATCTATCACGTGAAATATGATGAGTCGGTGTCGATAAATCTCTGGTGTATCGATCGTGATATCCCCCTGTCAATAACTCCGGTGGCGAAGAATCCGGGATGGTTTCGGGCCGTGCCGGAACGGCAACTGGATGCCGGGGTTTTTGCTATCACGTTTGGCAGGGCCGATGGTCCCAGGATTTATGCCGGAGATCAGTATTTCTATCCTTTCGTGATGGCCAGCGCACCAGAGCCCAAGCAGCCAAACTGTAAATAGCCGGCGGCGGTGCACCCAACGCCGGCGTGCCCCTGAGGGGGCATCGGCGGCAGTGAGTCCGGGCTCGCACGGCCGTCAGACTGAAGGGTTCTCGGCAGTGGGAGGCAAATCAAGGCAAATCCTTGGAGCCCCGGGGCTCCAAGGATTTATTCCGTTTATGGCAGGCTGACCAGACGCCCAGGGACACCCCCAGGGCGCCGACCATGAGCCGGATCTTCTGGTATTCAATGCATTTCACAAATATTAGATAGACAATAAGGGCGCATCCAATGATAAGGCTGAGAAACTTGCTGATCTTATCAAGTTTTCCTGAGAGGGTAAAAGCGATGAGACTCAGTACATAGGCAGCGATAAGAAGTATAAGTAACAACAATACATAAAATGAGCATAAATAGAGGATATTTTTAATGCGTAGCGCTGATATATTTGTAAAAATAAGGCTGGGCTTGAGGTTATAGGCAATGGCGTCAGGTAAATAGATGCCATAATGTGGCGGCCACCAGGTTGGCTTCAGGTGAAATAACTCAAGGTAATATTTATTATTTCTGAACCGTTCCATGCTCAGGTCAACATTATCTGCGAGGAGTTGGCTGATTGACCTTACCCGGAGATCGTTCTGCGACGTAACCCAGGACAAGAGGTCGTCAAATTCTTTCAGAGAAATTTTATGGAAGATCTTCTCCGCTTCAATAGCATTCTCTGTACCGACAAAATCGTATTGATGAAAGAGGACACAGATCATGGGACGATAATCGCTAATCTTCCTGGCATAATGGATGACCTCCCTTATTTGGGCCAGGGTGCAGGTCGCTGGTAGAATTTTTAACGTGGTGGTGGTAGTGGCTTCTCCGGATAAGTTGGCGGATAGACATTGGAAGTCAAGTTTTTCCAAGGCCTTGAGCGTATTGGGGTCATAACTGTTAAACGGCGGAATAAAGGTAGTAAGCTTCGTATGGAGCATCTCGTCAAGGAATACTTTTCCCGTCCTAATTTTATACAACTGGCTATCGTAATCCAGACCCACAAATGACGTGTGCCAGCCGCCGGGCTGGCTTTGCAGGGTTTGATGCGAATAGCCGTGTTGGGCCGCGTCCATAGCCCCGCCCTGTATGGCGTTCCGGGCCATTGCCGCCTTGGCGGCGGTCAGAGGAATCCCTGCCTGGGGCTGCAAATCGAGGTAGTTCACCGCTTTCACGAAGGGAATAATCCCAAAGGTGCAGCAAACCCCGTGTTTCTGAAAGGCAGCGATGATGTGCCGTTCCAGAGCAGTGGCGCTGCGACTGGAATAATCGTCATACCGGAAAACGATGGTTATCTGGGAAGGGGAGCTAACCGCAGCGCAACGCAGGGCGGAAAAGACCACCAGGGCAAGCGCGAGTAACGTAACCAGCCTGATCCGATTGAGCCTGGTGGGGTTAAGCATAGCCTCGTTGCCCAAAGTCTTTCTTACCTCCTGCTCACCCTGATTCTCTCCCCCTGCTGGGGGGAGAGGGGATAAGAGGAAAGATTTTTTGCAAACGCTCTAAGGCAGTGAATGACCGTTGCCTAGTCAAGAAACCGCAGTTCAGGGCACAGTTGGAGCATTGCCGGTTGGCCTGTCAGGATAGGGCGGCGCCAATTTATTAGAACATGCCTTGAGGACGAAATGATCCAGGATATATGCACTCAACATTGCTCCGATTTTCTGATGAACCAATGCCGAGGGGTGAAAATCATAGGGGGAGGCATGGTATTGTTTGACAGTAAATAGTGGCGTTATGAAAGAGGTGTCGTAATAGTTGATATTATCATGATTCATATTTCTTATGATTCTACTGAATTGTGATCCATTACTTCCTGCTGAGGGTAACATAACTACTATATAATTATAGTTATGCTCTTGTGACAATTTTTTAAACTCTACGATATATTTATAAGAATTAGAGATTAATGGTGGAAGTTTCCCGTTAGTTGAATCATAGTTTTTTTCTTGATGCATAATGGTTCTGGATAAAAAATCACGGATTACATAACTTAAGTGAATATGCCTCAGGATAAGCTTCAGGGTGTAAAATTTGTTGACGAGTTGAGAGGCGCGGCCATGGGTGTTGTAGCCAAACTGGTCGACTTGAGGTGTGCGGCTCGTGTCGAAATCATCGATAATTATCCCCATAACCACCAAGTCGGGGCTGACTTCCGGGACCCGGTATTTTAAGGTAGCGGTCATCTCTTTGAGGCTATATGAGGAGACTGCAAAATTGAACACGTGAACCTGGCAATGATGTTGCAAGCGATTCAGAATCTTTTCCACGACCTCCGGGTAGGTTTCCCCCGTGGGGACTCCCACCCCAAAAGTGACCGAATCACCGACAAAGGCAATGCGATATTCGCCCGCCCGATTGTTGCCATAGGTCCTTGCCGGGACCGAACTACGCAAACCCAGGGCGTCGGTATTAATCCAGATGTTACCGTGAGCCCGGACATGATGCAGATTCGGTTTCATAACATAAGGAATTTCCGGGCTTCCGGCAAAAGGCATATACATGGGATCATACAAATACATCCGGGAATATCCCCAGACTCGCACCAATATTTCCAATAAGATCAAAATTACTAAGACCATAGAGAAGCAGTAGAACAAGATGCGGGCAATTTTTCGCAAATCCTTACTCCCGGCAGACCCTTGAAGCCTAGCCATCCTTGCCCATTACTATCGAGTTGCGCTCATAGAGGTAAGGAAATTTCGCATTACAGGGGCGCCCCCGGGTATGCGCCCAACCTGAGGGCGGACACATAGGTCCGCTCCTACGGATGATCCAGTAGAGCAGGGAACTTACCGGGATGATCGCAGTTTGAGACCTCTGCGAAAGCCTCCATCGTTATCCTTCCGCATCAAAATGTAGCGTAGGCGCCCTCGGCTGCGCCTAAATGCAGTGTGGACAGCCGAGGGCGGCTATCCTACATGAGACTTTCGCAGAGGTCTCAGTGTGGCATGAGACGGTTCGCCTCCTTTTAGGGTCGGGCCCGGAACTCCAATACCGTCAGAGAATGGGGCTCAAAGGTATAGGAGAAGCTGGCGCCGGCGTTGGTGATTTCCCCGGGCCGGGGCGACACCGTAGAGGAAAGGGTCTCATTATGGTCCTGGACGCGGTTCCCGGCAAGCGTCCAGACCTGGGCCCGAGCCTGGGGAATAAATCCCTGGAGCTGAATGTCTGTAGGCAGGGCGGTCGACAGAGACCGGTTAATCACCATCAGGGCCAGACGCGGCCGCGCCGGGGAGCTGAACGCCACCGCGTGGAGGAGGGGCACGGCGGACTTGGACTTGACGTTGGTGACCTGGGCCACGGCAAAGGTGGGAGAACTGACGCGGGTCGCCACCATGGCAGGGCCCAAATGATTCATAATGAGGTCAAGGGCATGGTATTGGGGGCGGATGGTCCTGGTTCCCGTCTGCCAGTTGTAGCCGATAAGGGCAGTGGGATTACTGCCATGGAGATTCCAGGACGTGGCCAGGGTAATGCCGAGTTCGGAGCTGTCCTGGATGAGGCCGAGGAGGAGATCGGCGTCATAGATGGCCCGGGCGAGATTGGCATAGTCCCGGGGGTCATGGGAAGCGGCGGGCCAGATGCCATACTCCGTGATGGCGATGCCGATGGGCTTTCCGGGCAGAGAGTTGGCGGCAATCACCCGCCTGATTTCCCGGAGATCGGCCAGGGCCTGGTCGGCCCCGGCCATCACCGCGGTAAACCAGGGTTCACCCTGGTAGAGGGCCCGATCCTGGCCGCCGGCGGGATAGTAGGGGTGAATGATGAGGAAATCCAGATAATCCCTGGCGGTTTTGACCACCGTCGGGTTCCAGGCATCGGCGGTATCCGCGTCGCCCCGGCCCCGGGGGGAGCTCATACCTACGGCGCCCACCTGAATGTGTGGGTCGACGCCTTTCATGGCTTTGGAAAAGGCGATGAAATCCTGGGCGTATCGGCGGGCGGAGGTGAACCCGATTTCGTTTTTGTCATAGACTTCATTGCCCACCTCCCAATAGGTGACGCCAAAGGGCCGGGGATACCCGAAGGCCTGGCGTTTCTGGGCCCAGAAGCCCACGGTCCGCCAGTCATGGCCCTCCTCGTCGACTCCCAGGGGCCGGGGGTCATCAACGCGGCCGTTGACCAAGGCGACCCAGGCGGCGGCCCGTTTGATTTTTTGGCTGAGAGAGACCCGGGTGGAGAGCCTGCCGGCCTTATCCAGACCGGTGGCGTAATTTACGGTAAAAAGCGCCTGGGCGTGGAGAGATTGCACTAATTTCAGGTGTTCGAGGGTGCCGTAGTTGTTGGAGAAATATTCGGGCTGTCCCATTCTGGCTTCCGGGCGCACCGAGGTGCCGGCAGGATGAAGGTTTCTGATCCCGAAGACCCCTGCCAACCGGTTGCCATCCTGACGCAGAAAGTGGAACAGGTCCCCGAACTGACCGTCGTGGGTGTCCACCAGCCGCGCCGCTCTGACCGTTTGCCAATCGGGGAGGCCTTCCAGGATCAGGGCGCCGGAGTTGGGGGTCACCGGGGCGGCGGTCTTGAAGCCGATGCCGTCCTCCCAGAGATAGAGGTCGGAAGCGCTGCCGCCGGGAAAGCGCACGATGGCGGGGGTTATGGGTTTGAGCAAAGGTCTGGCGGCCGGATCGATATCGTTCAGCCTGGAGTTCCACAGGCTATTGCTGGCAAAGAGGAGGTTTTGCCCGAACAGCAGCGGGTTTACGGGGTTGACGGTGACCGCGGCATTGACCGTGATCCTGGCTTCTTCAGCCTGGGAACAAGCCGGAGTTGCGATGGTTGCGATGAGGGAGACCAGGAGGATCATCAGACGGCAGAGTTGTTTACCCCGGCAGCGTTTCCCGGAAAATATCGTCAAAATGGGATTGCCGGGGGAGCTGCAGGCCGCCGGGTTTACCGGCTTTCCGGCCCCGGGCCGCACCCCGGGAGTATCGCGAGGGGTCATGACTTTGCTCCAGGGCGGCCTTCCCGGGCCAGTTGGAGGACGTGAGAGAGGTGCGCCGCCTGGATATCCCAGGTCCAGTGATTTTCGATGGTCAGGCGGGCCCTGGCGCCCAAATGCAGCCGCAGGTCCGCATGCTCGATCAATTCCAGGAGGTGGCGAGCCAGGGTTTGGTGGTCGCCGGGCTCATAGAGCCGGCCGTTGTAACCATCGCAGACGACTTCCTTGATTTGCCCGAGAGCGGGAAAGACGACGGCTTTGCCGGCCGCCATATATTCCAGCAATTTCATGGAGGAGCCATAGAAGAGATAATCTTCTTTATAGGGGGCGATGACGATGTCCATGACGCTGAGGAGGCTGGGGATAAGCTGGTGGGGGAGGCTCCCGGTAAACCGGAAGTGGGGGCCGAGGCCGGCGGATTCAGCCCCGGAGCGGATGGCGTCGTCCACCCGGCCTTTTCCCACCAGGAGAAAGACCACCTGGGGATGGGCCGCGACGATTTTCCGGGCCAGGGCGAGAAAGCGTTCCACATCGGTAAAGAATTCGAAGGAGCCGATGTAGCCGATCACCACGCGGCCCTGGAGGTGGAGGCGCGCCATCAATGCCGGGTCGGGCTGCCGCGGGGTAAACGTCAGGTGATCAGCGCCGTTGGGCACGACATGGAGTTTGGCGGCCGGGACGTCGTAACGCATCAGGTAGCCCTTCAACACCTCGGAGATGCAGGTCACCTGATGGGCTCCCCGGACATTGATTCCCTCCAGGGTGCGACTCAGCCAGGGGTAGCGGTAGTATTGAGGGTAAAACAGGCGATATTCGTACTCCAGGGGCGCCTCGGCGAACAGGACCAGGGGCAGGCGCCGGCGCCGGCTGGCCGCCAGGGCCGAGAAATTGGCATAGGAACTCACCGCCAGGACCACGTCAGGGCGGAACCGGTCCAGCAGTTGCAGTTCCTGCCGGATAAGGCGGAAATTCCGCCCGATCAGGCGAGGGACATGGCCATAACGGCGCAGCCCCCGGATTTTTTTCAGGCCGAGGTATTGGTGGGGCTCCCCCGGCTGTCGCGGGGTTCGAAACTGTACGTCAACCTGGTGGCCCAGCCGGGTCAAGGCCGCGGCGAGGGCGCGGATCTGGTTGGCCGCGCCCAGGGCTGCACCCTCGATGTCGTAGTGGTAGTTAAAATAGGAGATTTTCATGAACCGGCCGACGTTTCCCCCTGGGATTTGGGCAGGGGCGCGGCGCCCAAGAGGCACTGGGCCAGGACCCGGAGGCCAAAGAAGGGCAGGCCCACCAGGTAGCGGCGCCAGGTGCCGGGCTCCTGCCAGAGGCGATAGGCCCATTCGAACCCATTCTGCCGCCACTTGAGAGGAAGGCGCTCCATTTCCCCGGAGACGATTTTAAACATGCCCCCGCAGGTCATGACCAGGCCTACCTGCAACTGCCGCCGCCAGGTTGAGACCCAGAGGACCTGGCGGGGGTCACCCATCCCCAGCCAGAGGATATCCGGGCGGGCGGCGTTGACCTTGGCAACCAGAGACTCATCCCGGAGATCGAAATATCCGTGATGGGCGCCGACCAGGTGCAAACCGGGATATTGGCGCTGGGCCTTGATGGCGGCCCGTTCTGCCAGGCCGGGCTCCCCCCCCAGGAGGAAGAACCGATAGCCGCGTTCCGCGGCGGTCCGGCACAGCCGGGGCCAGAGGTCGGTAGTCGTCAGCTTTTCCGGCAGATGCCCGCCCAGGAAGCGGGCGGCCAGGATCAGGGAGGCCCCGTCGACGTATAACAGATCGGCCTGGCGCAGGGCTTCCAGAAACTCGGGGTGGCGGTACGTGAGGTTGATGACCTGGGCGTTGACGCCATGGGCCACGGCGCAGCCCGGGGCCGCGATCAAGGCCTCGATCCGGGCCAGCAAGGTGTCCATGGTGTAACCCCCCACCGGCACTCCCAGGATATTGACGGTTTCGGAGGAGTTCACCGGCACATCTCCCCGGGAGGCAGACGGTTGCCATGCGTGAGCCGGTAAAGCTGCTCCCGCCGCAGATATCGGACCAGGCCTGGATCGGTGAGGCGCTGGATGTCCGGATTGAAATAGCTGGTAAAAAAGCCCCAGATAAAGGCCAGTCCCCCGACCAGCCAGGGATATTCGGCCAGGCGAAAGATGCCGCGAGCCAGGGCGAAAAGGGGGTGGCTGCCGATGGCGTAGGCCCCCTGACCCCAGATGACCCGTCCCCGGAGACCGCGGAAACTGGAGCCCTGGAGGCGATGGTGAATGAAGATGGGTTGGGGGGCGCTGAGGGTGAGCCAGCCGTGGCGGCGGGCGTCGGTTTCGTCGATGATGTCCCAGCCGTAAACGCATTGCAGTCCCCCGATATCCCGGAAACACATCTTGCCGGTAAAATTTGGCCTGGCCCGGCACGTGGAAAGAGGTATAGCGCTCCGAGAGGAGCTTCCCCCCCAGGAGCAGGAGGGTGGTGCCGCTGGCCATCCCCACTTTGGGGTGGTCAAAAGCAGCCATAATGGCGGCGAAGGTGTCGGGGCCAAACTCCAAATCACAATCCAGCTTGGCGATGACGTCGAAGGGCTCACCATCCAGGGCCGCCAGGCCGGCGTTAAAGGCGTTCACTACTCCGGGGCCCAACTGGCGGCCGCCGTCCCGCCGGCGCCGGACGAGCCTGATCCAGGGGTGGGCCGCGGTGTAGGCGGCGACGATCTCGGCGGTTCGGTCCCGGCTGCCGTCGTCGACAATGAGCCAGAGGTCGGGGTGCACGGTCTGATTGACGACGGAGTTTAGGGTGAACCGCACAAACTTCTCTTCATCGCGACAGGGACTGATGATCACCAGGCGGCGGGTCATGGCTGCCACTCCCCCCGGCCCCGGACCCGGCGCCACCAGATGGCAAAAACCAGCAGGGCCCAGAGCTGCCGGCTAAAATCCCGCCGGCCCTGGATGTGGGCCTCGGCCATGGCCTGGACCGCGGCCAGGTTGAAATACCCGGTAGCGGCCAGGGTGGCCATCAGGTGATGTTCCCGGGCATAGTCCGTCAGGTGTTGCTGGAGCCAGAATTCCACCGGGGGATTGAAGCCCCGTTTCGGCCGGTTCAGGATAGCCGGGGGCAGCCAGGGGGCCAGGGCCTGGCGCAGCAGATGTTTGGTGTGCATCCCCTTCACCTTGAGGTCCATGGGGATGCTCAGGGCAAACTCCACCAGGGTGTGGTCCAGCAAGGGCACCCGGACCTCGAGGGAACAGGCCATGCTCATGCGGTCCACTTTGACCAGCAGGCTGTCCGGCAGGCAGACCGAGAGGTCGGCCAGATTGGCCTGGGCCAGGGGATCAAGGCCGGGGTAGGCCTGGGGAATGGCCCAGAAGTGCTGGAGATAGGGGAGGCCGTTGATCCGGCGCCGAAACTCCGGGGAAAACAGGCGCTGTTGCTCCTCGGGGGTAAAAAACGCCACCTTCCGGGTATAGCCCTCAAACAGGGGAAAGAGGGAGGTGGCGGCAATACGCTCGAGACGGTGTCCCAGGTAACCCAGGCGGGGAGAGGCCCCGGTGGGCAGATGGCGGGCGGCCGCGGCCAGGGTCCGGCGGCACCAGAAGGGCAGCAGGCTCAACCACCGGTTCAGTTGCAGGCCTTGATAGTGGGTATAGCCCCCAAAGAGCTCGTCCCCGCCCTCGCCGCTCAAGGCCACCGTGACCTGCCGGCGGGTGGCTTGAGCCAGGAGATAGGTGGGGATGATGGTGGCGTCGGCCAGGGGTTCGTCCAGGTGCCACAGCAGTTTGGGCAGCAGGTCGGTGGCCTCGGCGGCAATCCGAAAGGTTTCATGGGTGGTACCCAGATGCCGGCTGACCAGTTGGGCGAAGCGGGTTTCGTCATACTTGGGCACCTCGAACCCGACGTTGAAGGTGCGGATTTCTCTAGCGCCCAATTCGGCCATGGCAGCGGTGACCGCGCTGGAATCGAGCCCGCCGGAGAGAAAGACCCCCAGGGGCACATCCGCCACCAACTGGAGGCGCACCGCTTCTCTCAGGCGCCGGCGCAGCTCCTCGCCCCAAGCCCCGGGCGTTCTTTCAGGGCCTGAGGTCACCGCCGGGCGCCAATAGGTCCGGGTCTCGACCACGCCGTCGGCCACCGTCAGCAACTCCCCCGGGGTAAGCTTACGGATATTCTGATAGATGGTGCCCGAACCCGGGATGAAATGATGGGAGAAGTATTCGAACACGCCCCGATCGCTCACGGCCGGATCAAACCCGGGGAGCAGCAGGAGGCTCTTGATTTCCGAGGCAAAGGCCAGGGTGTCGGAGTTGCGGGTATAGAACAGGGGTTTGATTCCCAGGCGGTCCCGGGCCAGGAGGAGCTTGTGGCGGCGGCGGTCCCAGGCGGCAAAGGCGAACATGCCGTTCAAGTGGTGGACCACGTCATCGCCCCAGGCCTCGAAACCGTGGACGATGACCTCGGTGTCGGAGGAGGTGCGGAAGGCGTGCCCCTGTTGCTTGAGCTCAGCCCGGAGTTCGACGAAGTTATAAATCTCGCCGTTGAAGACCACCGTCACCGTCTGGTCCTCGTTGGACATGGGCTGGCGCCCGCCGGTCAGATCGATGATGCTGAGGCGCCGGAAGCCCAGGCCCAGGCCGTGGTCCAGGAAGAAGCCCTCATCATCAGGCCCGCGGTGGCTTAAAACCGTGGTCAGGCGGCGGAGCAGTCCCTGGTCGACAGGGGTTCCGTTGAATTGTAATATGCCGCAGATACCGCACATAGAGGAGACCCTTGGCAAAACCTGTCTGGGGCTAAAGAAGCTGTTCTGCCAACCCGTTAAAGGTTAGGACCGGAGTTGTTGAGTCCCCCTGGTCCTCACGGGGGATTAAGGAGGGAATTCAAGCTCTCAATAAAATCCCCCCGACCTCCCCCTTTAGTAAAAGGGGGGTAAAAGACCGGCTTTCCCCGTGTCACCCAGATTACGTAACACGATACTATTGCCTCTGCCGGGCCTCGATGGCGGCCGCAAACAGGCGGCAGAGTTGTCGGGCACTGGCCTCGCCGCGATAGTGGGCGACCACCAGGTTGCGTCCGGCCCCGGCCAGGCGCCGGGCCAGGTCCTGATCCCGGAGCAGGCGCGCCAAAGCCTCGGCCAGGGCCGGGGCATCGTCCGGGTCCACCAAGAGACCCGTCTCGCCATCCACCACCAGTTCGGGGATTCCGGAAACCCGGGTGGCCACCACGGGGATTTCCATGGCCATGGCTTCGATCAATACGGTGGGAATGCCGTCGGCATCCTGGTTGCGGATACAGGCCGGCATGGCCAGGACATCGGCCCGCCGGTAATACGGCAGCAATTCGTCCGGCGACAGTTTCCCCTTAAGGACTACTCGGTCGATCACCCCGAAATCATTAATCAACTTCCCGAGGCGGCCGGCTTCGGGGCCAGCCCCGATGATGAGACATTGGCAGAGCAGGCCCCGGTCCCGGAGTCGGGCACAGGCCTCGACCAGGACGTGAAACCCCTTGGTTTCCACCAGGCGCCCCACGGCGATGATGCAGGGGGGATCCCCCTGGAGGTGGGGGTCAGGGCAAAATCTGGCGGTATCGAGACCGTTCCGGACCACGGTGAGATGCGCCCGCCGGGCTTCGGGATAATGGGACTCCAGGTAGCGGCGGTTGTATCGGCTAATGCAGGCCACAAAAGCCGCCCCAGCCAGTTTGGCCGGCAGCAACAGCCGGTCGATGAAGATGTCATAGGCGTGGGCGGTAAAGCTGAACGAGATGCCGGCGAGGGCGGCGGCCATGAGGGCCACGCTGGCCGGGGCGTTGGCAAAATGGGCGTGGAGGTGCTGGATGCCGGCGGCTCGCAGGCGCCAGGCGGCAAAGGGGGCCACCATAAAGTAAGACAGACAGCGGCGGCGAGACCCGGGGGGGCCGCCCGCGGTGAGGACGTAGGCATAAAGGCAGTGGAAATAGCGCCGGGGAAACCGCAAGGCAAAAACCAGGTGGGCCAGCCAGAACCGGGGATTTCGGGGTTGAATGAGGACCTCGGTTTCCCGGGCCAGGGAAGGGGCCTCAGGGTGAGATACCCCGGTCTCAGGGGGATGGAGGCTGAAGACCTTGACGCTGAGCCCGAGGCGCCGCAACGCCACGATTTCCCGGACCACAAAGGTCTCGGAAATCACCGGGAGAATCCTGCCAAGATAGGCCAGGGCATAGGGACGGGGCTTCATGAGCCGATCCGGCAGTGGAGGGGCGCCGGGGGGATCCCCGGCTCCGGAGCGGCGGAGCGGTGGTTGCGGTTTCTGGCCGTTGGCAAGGGATCAGGCAAAATATCTGTCCTTATCTACCTGTTGCCAAAAGTTTTTTCTTAAGCCCCCTCACCCTGCCACTCTCCCCCCGCTGAGGGGAGAGGGGAAAAGAGGAAAGAACTTTTGGCAAAGGCTATCATCAAACTCATCGGTCTTCAGGGCCAGAAAATTAAAAAAAATTGAGGAAACCTCCCGCCTGATTTATCTATCTGGGTAAACCTGCCGATTAGCCTGACAGGTTTGGACTGGAGGAAGCTGAGGCCGGGGTGGGGAGATTTGCGAGAGCTGATGAGACTTCTTCCTGAGCCTGGGGATTGAAGCCCGATGAGGCAGGGCCCGTGGTTTCCTGGGATGCACCGCGGCCGATAGGTCAACCGAGGGGGTCTGGGAGGAAGAGCACCATCTCATAAGAAGGTGAGACCTCTGCTAACCCGCTTTATTCATGAACTTTCCGACATATGACATAACCTACTAAAATATAACAGTAAATTAAATAACCCTGAGAAGCAGAGTGTTTTTTGCACAGGCTGGAAAGCCTGTGCCACCAAGTTCTTTGCTGTCTGGCGAATTATCCGGACTAACGGCCCCTAACCTGTTATTCCGGGGGAGGTGGGGCGACTGAAGCACCGCATAAATTAGAGAAAAGAGGCGATCCTTCACGCCGCTCGGAGGACAAAATGGGTTTACGCAGAGGGCTTAAGTTGGTATGAATCTCTGGTTTAAAGAGGGGGAGGGTTTTCCCCGGAGGCTCTTTTTCTTTAAAGTTACGGTGCGGTTCAGCCGATAGCATTGCATATTTGCACAGCATTGTGGTTTAGCCGGGTTGCCGTGAGGTCCCGGGGTTATAACCGGGAAGGGGGTAACCCAAAATCAACCGCCCTGCGGATGATGAGGAGTTACTATGGACAATCGACGTCATCCGCGACTTCACCTCCAATTGCCCATCCGGTTTATCGTGGAGCAACCGGAAACCCGCGATTCTCAGGCTGGCCAGGGAATGTTGAAAAATATCAGCTATGGGGGGATTCTTTTCCAGGCTGAGCCACCTCTGCCGATAAAACCGGGTCAGATCCGGGAGTTTTATTTCTACCCGATGGGTGAACATACCCAGAAGTGCGACCTGACGCATTTCGCAGCCCAGGGACTGGTCCTGCGCGTCGAACCCCCGGACCCAAATTCTTCCGCCTACGGGGTGGCAATCCAATTTCTCTCGGCGTTAATCAAAAAAGATGTGACCATTAAGATGGTCATATCTCCCCGGGGCCGGGGGACTCCCCGACCTAAACCGCATTAAAGTTACCGGTGACGGAACGGGGTGGAGTTTGCTGCAGCGCCAACGCCAATCGGACTGAGAGTAAGGCTTGATCGGGCCGGGCGGCGGGGCGGGCTGAACAGTCCGGCGTGCCGGCCCGTCTTGGGGCGGTTCCCATCGCCCCCGCGGGTGAACGCCCCACTCATCCTCTCGCCATCCCCCATCCCCCGGGTGAGAGTGTCGACCCTGGCTTATCCCCTGTTCTCCAGGGCCTGGGACACGGGGCGAGGGCTGGCCGGTCATGCAGATAACCACCACCTCCTTATGGCAAAGAGTGACCTCTTAGCAAGTCTCTATCGTTATCCTTCCCCGTAAAAATGTGGTGTGGGCGACCTCGCCTGCGCCTAAATGCGGTGTGTGGACAGCCGAGGGCGGCAATCCTATGTGAGAATTTTGCAGAGGTCTTCTTGAGCAATCAAAAGACTCTTTGTGGGTCGTTCCGAGTCCGGGGAAGAAGCTCCCTTTTGAAGCCGCGAGATGCTTCACGAAGTTCTGCTCCGTTCAAAATGACATAAATATCCCAAGTTTTTTCTCGTAATTTCGCTTCATACCCGTTGCCAAAAGGGCCTCTTGCAAAACTGTTTTTATGTCATCCTGAACGAAGTGGATGATCTCAACCTTCTGAAAATACGAGATTCTTCGCTCCGCTCAGAATGACCATGGTGGTCAATAAGGAGTTTTGCAAGAGCCTCAATCTTCAAAAAATCGTTATTTATTTTGCCTTTGTCGCCGCGGTCGACGTAGAATAGCGTTGATGGGGGTTGGCGGTGGTTCGTACCGATTGGACCGGTCGCCCCCGGGCCCGGCTGTGCCAAGACCGCAATCAGGAGCAGGCCGGGCCTGAGGTTACGTACGCATGAAGATTCTACACCTGCTCAGTCAAAGACCGGAGGCCACGGGGAGCGGTATCTATATCCAGGCCATGATCCGGGAGGCGGCTCGCCGGGGGCATGAAAACTTTCTCCTGGCCGGGGTACCCCGGGGAGAGGAGGTCCAGCCGGCCGGCCTGGCCTCCACCGCCTGTGAATTCGTGACCTTCCACGGAGGGGATCTGCCCTTTCCGGTGGTGGGGATGAGCGACGTTATGCCCTATCCGAGCCGGCGTTTCTCTGAGCTGTCGCCCCCGGAAGTGGAAGCGTATGAATGGGGTTTTGCGGACCGGCTCCTGGACGTGGTCGCCAGGTTCCAGCCCCAGGTTATCCACAGCCATCATCTCTGGCTGCTCAGCGCCGTGGCCCGCCAGATGTTGCCGCATCAACCGCTGGTGGCCACCTGCCACGGCTCTGACCTGCGCCAGTTCCATTTCTGTCCTCATTTGCGCCCCCGGGTGCTGGCGGGATGCCGGGAATTGGATGGCATCATGGCCCTGAGCGGGGCTCAAAAGCATGACATCGTCAGGTTATATGATATTCCCGGGGATCGCATCGAGGTGGTGGGGGCCGGCTATAACGAGGCCCTGTTCCGGCCTCGGCGCAAACCAACGGCGGACCCGGTCCAACTGGTCTATGCCGGCAAGTTGAGCCGGGCCAAGGGCGTGCCCTGGCTGCTGCGGGCTTTGGGGGACCTGGGGCATCTGCCCTGGCGGCTCCACCTGGTAGGTGGCGGCAGCGGCGAGGAACGGGACGAAGTGCTTAACCTGGCGGCCGCCCTGGGAGACCGGGTCCAGCATCTGGGGGCCGCAGCCCCAGGAGGAGTTGGCCCGGCTCATGGGGGAGGCGCATCTGGTGGTGCTGCCCTCATTTTTCGAGGGCCTGCCCCTGGTGGTCCTGGAAGCCCTGGCCTGCGGCTGCCGGGTGGTGACCACGGCCCTTCCCGGGGTCGAAGAAGCGCTGGGCGGCCATGACACCGAGGCTATCCGGCTGGTGGACCGGCCCCGGCTCCTGGGGCAGGACACGCCGCACCCGGAAGACGAAGCCGGCTTCGTCAGGGACCTGGCGGACGCCCTGGCCGGGCAGATTCTCGCCGCCCGGGAAGGGCCCGAGATCGACCGGGAGGAATTTGGCGGGATCCTGGAGAACTATTCCTGGTCCCAGGTCTTTGCCCGGGTGGAGCAGGTCTACCTGCGGGCCTTGGGCCACGAACCCCATTGATGGCGCCTGCCCGAGAGTCTGCCCGGTGGCGAGTCGTCCGTCGGCCGGAGATGGAATGATCCGTAAGGCGGGCTGCACCTCGCTTTCCCGGCCTAGGACCCACTATCGGGCTGGGGGATATCAACGTTATGGTCAACCGCGCCCGTGTGCGTCCGTTGAATGAGGCCCGGCCCGGCCAGGGGCCGGTGGTCTACTGGATGAGCCGGGACCAGCGGGTCCGGGACAACTGGGCCTTGCTCTATGCCCAGGAACTGGCCCTGAGCCTGGGCCGGCCCCTGGGGGTGGTGTTCTGCCTGGCGCCGGGGTTTCTCGGGGCTACCCTGAGGCAGTACGGCTTTATGCTCAAGGGGTTAGAAGAGGTGGCCGGGGACCTGGCCGACCTGAACCTGCCGTTTTTTCTCCTGACGGGGGAGCCGGCCCGGGAACTGCCGGGCTTTGTGGCGCACCACCGGGTGGGGGCCGTGGTGAGCGATTTTTCGCCGTTGCGCCTGGTGCGGGGATGGAAAACCGCGGTGGCGGGGCAGATAGAGGTTGCCCTGGAGGAAGTGGACGCCCATAACATTGTGCCGTGTTGGGCGGCCTCCCCCAAGGCGGAATACGGCGCCTATACTTTGAGGCCCAAGCTTAAGAGGCTTTTGCCCACGTTTCTGGAAGACTTTCCGGCGCTGGCCCGTCACCCGGTGGGGTGGGCGGGGGGACGGCCGGAAATCCCCTGGAAGGAACTGCCCACCACCCTGGGCATCGACACTGCCGTCCCGGAGGTGACCTGGATCAGCCCCGGGGAGCGCCAGGCCCGGGCGGGCGCTGACGCATTTCCTGGAACAGAAGTTGCAGTTTTATGGGGAGCGGCGCAACGACCCCACCCTGGACGGCCAGTCGGACCTCTCCCCCTACCTCCATTTCGGGCAGATTGGGGGGCAACGGGTGGCCCTGGAGGTGGAGAGCCGCCGGGGCCACGACGCTTCCCGGGAAGCCTTCCTGGAGGAACTCATCGTGCGCCGGGAGCTGGCGGATAATTTCTGCTTCTACCAGCCGCACTACGACACCTTTGCCGGGTTTCCGGCCTGGGCCCAGAAAACCCTCAACCAGCACCGGGGGGATAAACGGGAGTATCTCTATAGCGCGGCCGAGCTGGAATCGGGGCGGACCCATGACGAGTTGTGGAACGCGGCCCAGGGGGAAATGGTCCGGCGGGGCAAGATGCATGGCTATATGCGCATGTACTGGGCCAAGAAAATCCTGGAGTGGACCGCCTCCCCGGAAGAGGCCCAGGCCGTGGCCATTTATCTCAATGACCGGTACGAGCTGGATGGCCGGGACCCGAATGGCTACGCCGGCATCGCCTGGAGCATCGGCGGGGTTCATGACCGGGCCTGGTTCGAGCGGCCGGTGTTCGGGAAGATCCGGTATATGAGTTACAACGGCTGCCGCAGCAAGTTCAAGGTGGCGGCTTACCTGGCCAAAACCCTCGAAGAACCCGGCCCCTAGGGATCGAGAAATGTACCAGGGAAGCTTGCGACTTTTTCAGACAGTTGCGCAGGGGCCTGTGGCCCACCCATAACTTATGAAAAGGATTGGTGGGGCGGGAGTCCCCGTCCGCTGGAATAGGCCGCACAGGTGAGAAACCTGTGCCACCACTTTTAAGAATCTTTTGGAACAGTTGCTCATGAGCCTGCGGCTCACCCTAAATCCTGGAAAGAATCCCTTTGCGTCTCTGCGTCTTGGCGTGATTAATTTTTCACGCAAAGGCGCTAAGGCGCAAAGATTGAGGCGCAAACATTCCGGGACAGTTGCTCATGAGGCATTGGCTACCAATAAATTTTGAAAAGAACGGGAAGGCGGCCGTTGCGCCCGCGGCTGGTGCGTAAGACGCACCCTACGAGAACTTTTCGCAACAGGGGAGGACGGGATGCAGGATAGTCCGGAAACGCTGGCGGTGATCAGGGACCTGCTGGAATCGCAGCCGCTGGCGGTGCTGTCCACCCAGAACCACGGCCAGCCCTACTGCAATCTCATCGCCATCGCCGCCACCGAGGACCTGAAGTATCTGCTCTTTGCCACCACCCGGGCGACCCGGAAATATGCCAACCTGATGGCCGATTCCCGGGTGGCGGTGCTGGTGGATAACCGGCGGAATGAGGTGGCGGATTTTACCGAGGCCGCGGCCCTGACCGCCCTGGGAAAAGCCTGGGAAGTGCAGGGGGCGGAACGGCAGCAGCTCCTGAAGGTGTACCTGGAAAAGCACCCGCATCTGGAAGCATTCGTGACCGGGCCCACCTGCGCCCTGCTCCGGGTCAAAGTGGACCGGTACATTGTGGTGACCCGGTTTCAGGAAGTCAGGGAGGTCCAGATCCCGGCCTGAGCCCCGGCTGCGGCGCTCCCCGGCAGGGTCCGGGCCGGCCTTGACAACGGCGATGATTGGTCTATGATGAGCCACTCGGTGATTTTGAGGGTGCATGGCCGGGGGTGGTCCACTGAGAGGGATTGCCAAAGGTTGTTTATGCTAGGGCCCAGGCCCCAGGAACCTAAATCCCCCCTAACCCCCCTTTTTCAAAGGGGGGAACTTAGTGGAATGCCTTTGAAAGTCTCCCTTTGAGAAAGGGGGATTTTAAAACCATCAACGGTAAGGAATTTTTGGCAAGCGCGATAAGCTAAGATGAGTCAGGCCGCAATAAGACCGGCGGCCGGGCCCCGGTTGCGGGAGGCCCAGGAGAAGGAGATCTGAGGAGGAAGGCATGATGGGGAACCGGAGGCGGGCCGGGTTGAACGCGGCTATCGGGTTAATTTTGATCACCCTGATGTTTTACGGTTGCGGCGGGGGCTCTGCCGGGGGCGGCATGCAACCCCTACAGTCTCAAGTGACGACGGAATATATGCTGGGCCAGGCCGGATTTAAGCCGTATAAGCCGAACATGGAAACCCCCAGGACCCAGGCGCTCTTGGACGCTCTGCCCGAGGGCACCATTACGACTTTCCGGGCCAACGGCGTCCCTTACCATGCCTATCCGGACAAGCGGTCCAACATCCTCTACGTCGGGGACCAGGCCGCGTACGAAAAGTATGTCGGCTTGGCCAAAAACAAAAATATTTGCCGGCGGGTAGAAGCCCCGGACTCGGCGGGATTTTGGGGTTGTTATCAGGAGTTGCAGCAGAAGGGCGCCAGGTAGGGGGCGGCGAATCCGGATAGGGTTAGGTCCCGGGAATATCTTCATAAAATATTGGCCCGCATAGTTTGCCCTTCCCTGGTGGGAGGGGATTACTACCTCGTTAAGACCTCTGCGAAAGTCCCCTAACCGGTCATTCTGAGGGAGTAGAGCGACCGAAGAATCTCGTACTACAAGAAAATACGAGATCCTGCGCTCCGCTCAGGATGACAAAATGCTTGGTGCAGAGGTTTCAACTACGTATAACCTATCCCGATGCCAAGAAGATTCACCCCCACCCCAGCCCTCCCCCATCAAAGGGGAGGGAGGAAAAGCCTAAAAACTTAGGCAAAACAACCCTAATCCACTTTATGCATGAACTTTTCGACATATGACATAACCTGCTAAAATATAACAGTAAATTAAATTACCCTGAAAAGCGGAGTGGTTCTGGCACAGGCTGGAAAGCCTGTGCCACCAAGGTCTTGGCTGTCTGGCGCATTATCCGGGCTAAAACGGGACACTATGAGTCATTTCAAAACCGATTTTAGGCGTCATTGTGCCTCAACCAGAGGAGCTTAAGCTGGGAAAGAATTCCCCCCCCTTTTCTAAAGGGGGGCAGGGGGGACTAAATAAGTGCCTGATAATTCCCCTAAATCCCCCTTTAAAAAAGGGGGACTTAAAACTCCCGTTCCCATCCCTCCATCGGTTGAGAAAAAATCTTTGCAGCATAAGACAGGTTTTGTCTAACGCTTGCAGATGCCGTGGATGGAGTCGCAGGTCTGGGCGTAGAGCCGCTCGATCCAATCTCCCTGGCGCAGGAAAGGCGTGGCGGCCGCCCCGGCCGCGGCCTGCTTTGCGGCCAGCCGACGCAAGATGCGATGGGCCGTGGCAATATAGGTGGCATGGCTCCAGGTCAGGGGAGACACGGAGATGGACTCCCCGGTCAGCGGGTTGATCTGCTCCGGCAGCACCCCGGAAGGCAAGGCGTGGGCGGCCACCCAGGACAGAATATCCACCGCCTGTTTCAGTTCATCGTCGTCGCCGTTTTTCTCCGCCAGGTAGTCGGCCAGCCACAGGGTGCAGATGAACCAGGGGTTGCCCGGGACCTCTTGAGTGACCCGGTGATAGTCGTCGTTCTCATAGCGGGCCAGGCCGCCGATGGGGGTGTTGACCCATAGTTTTTCTCGGAGGGCCGTCATGGTGGCGACCAGGCGGGGGTCATCGGCACGGTAGAGGCCGAAGGCAAACAGGCCCCACAAGCTGGCGTCGCAGGCGCCGTCCACTTCCCAGGGACCGCCGTGATTGCGGTGGATCATGCGGCAGAACCGGCCCAGTTCCGGACGCCAGAGATGGGCGGAGGCGGCATCCCGGATCTCGGCGGCAACCTGCTGATAATAGGCAGCCTTCTCGTCCTCACCGAAGACCTGGCAGAACAGAGAGGCCGCGGTGAGCCCGCCAAACACCGTGCCCACCGTGAAGCCCAGGATGCCCCGGCGTTCTTCCCAGAGGTCATAGGAGGGGGCGGGCAGGCCGGTCTCGGCGTCCCGGTACTGACACATGAAATCCGCGGTCCTTTTCACCAGGGGCCGGTAGAGGGGCTTGATGAAGTCCAGGTCGCGGTAGAGGACGAAGTGCTGCCACAGGGCCCAGACCACCAGGGCGGTGGAGTCCTCCTGGATGGGCAATTGGGCCTGGCCCTCGTGGTACCAGGGGTGCCAGGAGGAGGCCAGGGTGCCGTCGGGATTGAACTTGTGGAGCAGGCAGCCCTCGGGCTGGAGGAGCCCGGAGATGAACCGGAAGAAATTCCGGCTGGCGGTGGGGTGGCCGGCCTGGTCCAGGGCGTGGGCCACCAGGGCGCCGTCCCGGGGCCAGACGTAGGAGTAGGTGTCCCGGTTGAAATAGACCACGTCGGAGTCGTTGGCCGCCAGGATGCCGCCCTGCCAGTCGATCTGGGTCCGGATGACCAGGAGGCTGCGGCGGTAGAGCTCGGCCACCGGTTCGGGCAGGAGCTCCAGCCCCGGGGATTCCTTCCGGAGCCAGAGGCGCCAGTAGTCGGCGGTGCGTTTGAGGTGGCCGGCGGGCTGCTTGTGTTTGACCAGGCCATCCAGGCGCAGGACTTCTTCCCAGCTCTGGCCGGCGGCGAGCCAGTAGTAGGCCGGGCCCGATTCATAGGGGTCCAGGGTGAGGGTCAGGCCGATGACCGAATCCACCGACCCCTGGGCGATGGGGTTGCCGGAGAGGAGGCCGTCCTCGGCGTCCTTAAAGGTGCCTTCCCAGCCTTCGAACCCCTTTTGCCCCACGGCAAACTGGCTCAGCCCTTCCCCGGCCATGGCCATGCCCCCGGCCAGGAAATAGCGGGGTCCCTTGTAGTGGACCACGGCGCCGGTCTTGGGGTCGTAGCCGGCGGTATCCCCTAACTCGTTCCCGGAAATAGCCAGGTCGAGGGTGAAAAACAGGCGGATTTCCCGGGGGGTGGGGGCGACGTTGGTCACCACGATTTCCCGGATATAGAGGTCCTCGTGAAAATCCACGGCGTCGCGGCACGCCAGGGCCACCCCCAGGCCCGGGTGGGCAAGGCTGACGTCGGTCACCAGGGTGTCCGGCAGATAGCGCAGCTCACGCTCCCAGTCCGGCCCCACCCAGGAGAACTGGCCGTCGACCCAGACTCCCAGGCGGCAAAACCTGCCGCCTACGTGGTTTTCGAGACCCACGTGGGGGAAATAAAGCTCCCGGATGCAGTAGTTCTGGTCAAAACAGATGAGTAGTTTGCCGTTGCCGACGGGGAGGTCTCGGGGCATGGGTCCTTTCCTTTTAACAAGCAGGCGGCCACGCTTGCAGAAATTTGGAGAAAGGTAAGATTACCGGATATTTTATCGGAAGTAGCTGCAATAGTCCGCTTTTTTCGCGAGGCCCCGGCCTCAAGCCGGTGGGGCTCACGGTCCATGGCCCCGACGGGTCGCCACGAAGCGGGGGAATGGGGAACAGCCGCCCCCGGCGGCGGGTGGGAGATTACCTGAAGGGATAGGGGTTATTGCGGCAAGAGAGAGTTCTCTCATTAACCGCTAGGGGAGGGGGCTTTGTGCCTTATCTTGCCAAGCGCCGCCGGTTTGGGTAGGATGGATGCATGAGCGCGGTGTTCAGCTTTTTTTTGCGGTTGTTTCTCTGCTTCGTGGCGGCCCGGTTTCTCCTCCAGGCCATCGGGGTGGCGGGCCGGGATTATTTGGTGGGGTTGACCCTTCTGTTTCTGGCCAACGTTTACTGGTTCAGTTACCTGGTGTTCCGGGACCGGAAGGTCTCCTCGGCCAAGGGAGAGGGGAACCAGCCCGGGGGCCTGGAGGCCGCGGCCCCGGAGGCGGAGGAGCCCCCGGCCAACCCGGCGCCGCCCGGGGGTTGAGAGGTTCAAGGTTCAAGGTTCGGGGTTCGGGTAAAAAGCCTGTCTGAACTGTGCACAGGTTGAAAACCTGTGCCACCAGAGGCGGCGGGCACGAGGCCCGCCCTTTATGAAGAAAAACCAGATACCCTTAGCCCACTTTATTCATGAACTTTTCGAAATATGACATAACCTACTAAAATATAAAAGTAAATTAAATAACCCTGAAAAGCAGAGTGTTTTTTGCACAGGCTGGAAAGCCTGTGCCACCCAGTTCTTTGCTTCTGGCGAATTATCCGGGTTAGGAGCGCTAACGTTGGATAAGCGGATCAGCCCCGAGACGGACTTGAACAGGGGGCGGTCCCCGGGAGAAATGCGCCTCGCCCCGGCAAAGCCGCCAACCCCGGGAAAATAAAGCCGGAGGAGAAGTCATGCTATCCCGAAAGGTTAGGTGGAAAGGCGCATTGGCGGTGATTTTTTCCTTGACACCGATTTTGTGAATGTTTTAACATTCACTAGCCATACAGGTCTAATCCGGTTCTTGGGTGAAACGAAACCTGCCGATGCAATTATCCACTCACTTAGCTCAGAAAAAAACCGCCATCCTGGGTCGCTGGCTCAACATGATTTACGAGAGCTATCCCCCTGAGACGGCGATTTTTTTGCGTAAGGAAAAGAACCACTTCGACAATCCGGCGGGATACCGGATCTCCGAGGGTCTGGAAGGATTATATGACGCCCTGGTCCAGGAGATGGAGCGGGAGAAGATCCTGGCCTGGCTCGATGAAATCATCCGCATCCGGGCGCTGCAGAATTTCACCCCGGCCCAGGCCCTGGCCTTCATTTTTCTGTTGAAAAATGTGATCCGCCAGGAGTTGGCCGAAGAAATCCAGAAGGAGAACCTGGCGGCGGAGGTACTGGACCTGGAGTCCAGGATCGACGGGCTGGCCTTGCTGGGATTCGATGTTTACACCAAGCGCCGGGAAAAGATCTACGAGATCAAGGCCGACGAGGCGAAGAGAAGGATCAGCGCCTTTATGCGGAAATCAGGCCTCAGCAGCGACAGCCTGTAGCAGGTTTTGGCAGCAAACGGTTAACTGAAACGAGGTGACAGTACATGGATTTTTTTAAGCGTCATTTCTTTGTGGCCTTGTCTGCGGTCCTGGGACTGATCATTATCGCCTACGTGGGAGCCAGGGGCAATCTGCAACTCGTGTTTGGGGTGGTAGTGCCCTATATGGCGGCGCTCATCTTCGTGGAAGGCGTGGTCTACCGGGTCATTCAGTGGGCCCGGTCGCCGGTGCCCTTCCGGATTCCCACCACGGGCGGCCAGGGCCGGACCCTGCCCTGGATCAAGCGGGACCTGGGGGACAAGCTGGACAACCCCTCGGACACCCCCCATCTTATCGGGCGTATGGCCCTGGAAGTGCTGGCCTTCCGCAGCCTGTTCCGGAACTTGCGGACGGAGTTGGTGAAGGACCCGGACAACCCCGAGGGCGCCCGGCTGATTCACTGGTCCTACAAGTGGCTGTGGCTGGGGGCTATCGCCTTCCACTACGCCTTCCTGGTGGTCATCCTGCGCCACCTGCGGTTTTTCACCGAACCCACCAATGGGCCTCGTCCTGATGCTGGACAAGGTGGACGGCTTCTTCCAGTTCTTCACGCCGGCGGTCTACCTGAGCGGCGTGGTGCTGGTGGTGGCGGTGGCTTACCTGCTGTTCCGGCGGATCACCAATCCGACCCTGCGCTACATCTCTTTGGCGGCGGATTACTTCCCCCTGCTCCTGATCCTGGGCATCGCCCTGACCGGGATCCTGCATGCGGTATGTTTTCAAGACGGACATCGTGGCGGTGAAAGAACTGGCCATCGGGCTGGTGACCCTGCATCCCCAGGTGCCGGCGGGGATCAGTCCCCTGTTTTTCGTCCATCTCTTTTTAGTGAGTACGCTCTTCGCCTACTTCCCCTTCAGCAAGTTGATGCACGCCCCCGGGGTGTTCATGAGCCCCTCCCGGAACATGGTCAGCAACAACCGCTGGGTCCTGCACGTCAACCCCTGGAACTATCCTGTCAAGTTCCATTCGTATGCGGAATATGAAGATAAGTTTAGGGAACCCATGATCGAAGCCGGGATCCCGGTCGAAAAGGAGCAATGAGTTTATGGCCAAAACTCCGACACCAGCAGAGCTGCTTCCCGGGTTAAACTATAAGCCGCCCGAGAAAGGCTGGATGGACGTCAAGCCGGACTTCCGGCCGGGCACCTATTGTAACCCCGCCGCCCCCAAGTGGATGGAATGGATCAACTACCCCTACCCGGCAGCCCGATCGGTGGAAAACGACGAGTGGGCCCTGCCCCCGGATTGGAAGGAAATCGTCCTCCAGGGCATGGAAGACCGGCTGGAGCGGTTCCGTTCCCTGAAGGTCTTTTTCGACATCTGCGTGCGCTGCGGGGCCTGCGCCGACAAGTGCCACTTCTTCCTGGGCACGGGCGACCCCAAGAACATGCCGGTCCTCCGGGCCGAGCTCTTGAGGTCGGTTTACCGGCGCTATTTCAAGACCATCGGCAAGGTGCTGGGAGAGATCGCCGGGGCCCGGGACCTGACGGAAGACGTCATCAAGGAATGGTTCTTCTATCTGTACCAGTGCACCATCTGCCGGCGGTGTTCGCTGTTCTGCCCCTACGGCATCGACATGGCGGAGATGACGCTCCTGGGCCGGGAACTGCTGGCCTCCATCGGCCTGAACATCGACTGGGCCCTGGCTTCGGTGGCCCAGTGCTACGACAAGGGCAGCCACATCGGGGCCCCGCCTCAGGCCTTCAAGGACATGATCGACTTCCTGGCCGAGGAAAATGAGCGCATCACCGGGATCACCACTACCCCGACGTATAACCGCAAAGGGGCCGAGGTCCTGTTTGTCACTCCCTCCGGGGACTACTTCGCCGACCCCGGCACTTTCACCCTGATGGGCTACCTGCTGCTGTTCGAGCACATCGGCCTGGACTACACGTTCAGCACCTATGCGGCCGAGGGCGGCAACTTCGGCTGGTTCGTCTCCCACGAGATGGGCAAACGGCTCAACGCCAAGATCTACGCCGAGGCCAAGCGCCTGGGGGTGAAGTGGATCCTGGGCGGCGAGTGCGGCCACATGTGGCGGGTATGCAACCAGTACATGCCCACCTGGTGGGGTCCGGTGGACTTCCTGGAAAAGCCGGTATCCCCCATCACCGGGACCCGCTTCGAGAACGCCGCGGTCCATAAAATGGTGCACATCTCGGAATTCACCGCGGACCTGATTCACCACAACAAGTTGAACCTGGATCCCCAGCGCAACGCCCATGTCAAGCTGACTTTCCATGACTCCTGCAACACCGCCCGGGGCATGGGGATTCTGGAAGAGCCGCGCTACATCATCGACAACGTGTTGCCCGAGGGCAATTTTGTGGAAATGCCCCCCAACACCATCCGGGAGAAGGCCTTCTGCTGCGGCAGCTCCAGCGGCATCAACGCCAACGAGAACATGGAACTCCGGATGCAGGGCGGCTTCCCCCGGGCCAACGCGGTGCGGTTCGTCCACGAAAAGTACGGGGTGAACCACCTGGGCTGCATCTGCGCCCTGGACCGGGCCACTTTGCCCACCCTGCTGCAGTACTGGGTGCCGGAAGTGGAGATCACCGGCATCAGCGAGCTGGTGGGCAATGCCCTGATATTCCCGGACGAGTTGGAGCGCACCACCGATCTCCGCGACCGCGACCTGGTGGGCTTTGGCGAGCTGGCGGAGGATGCCGGGGAGGAAGAGGAATAACATGGCCGACTACAAAAACGAATTCGGGTTTTTTGCAGAGCGTCCGAAGGTCGAAAAGAAGCTCTTCGACCGCAACAAGGTCATCGCCGGCCTGGTTATCTTCGTCGTGATGATTACCATCCCGCTGTGGCAAAACCTGGGGAAAATCGTGGCGAAGCCGGCGCCCAACCTGGATACGCCGGTGATCCAGAAACTGGCCGCGAAAGACAAAAAGTGCGTGATGCCCACGGAATGGATGCGGGCCAACCACATGCAGATGCTGGTGGAGTGGCGGGACAACGTGGTCCGCACCGGGGAGAAGAATGTTACCACCAGCCGGGGCCGTGAATTCGTGGCCCCCAATGGGAAACAATACCTTGCCAGCCTGACCAACACCTGTTTTGAATGTCACTCGAACAAAGCTCAATTCTGCGATCAATGCCATAACTACGTTGCGGTAACGCCAAACTGTTTTGGGTGTCACCTGGAAACAGGCAAGAAGCTGGTGGAGGCGAAGTGATGGGTATGGACAGAAGAGAATTTATCAGGATAGCCGGACTCTCCACCCTCTTGGGTCTGGGAGGTAAAGGGGCTTTTGAGTTATTGGCGCCCGGACGGGTAGAGGCCGAGATGCTTCCGGCCCCGGGAGTGATGAAGGCTAAACGCTGGGCCATGGTGATCAACCAGAAGAAACTGGACGATACCACCGCCCAGGCCTGCGCCGCCGCCTGCCACCGGGTCCACAATGTCCCGGATTTCCTCAATCCCCCGGATGACAAGCTGAAACTCAACCCGGCGGTGGCCCATCGCTACCAGATCAAGTGGATCTGGACCGAGCACTTCCATAACGCTTTTCCCGGGGAGGAGCAACCGCACCTTTCGGAAGAGCTGGAGCACATGAATTTTATGGTCCTGTGCAACCATTGCGCCAATCCGCCCTGCGTCCGGGTGTGTCCCACCAAGGCCACCTTTCAGCGGGAGGACGGCATCGTCATGATGGATATGCACCGCTGCATCGGCTGCCGCTTTTGCATGGCCGGCTGCCCCTATGGCTCCCGGAGTTTCAACTGGCGGGATCCCCGCCCGTACGTCAAAGAGATCTTTCCCGGTTATCCCACCCGGGAGATCGGAGTGGTGGAAAAGTGCACCTTCTGCGCCGAAAGGCTGGCCCAAGGGCTGAAACCGGCCTGCGTGGAAGCGTCCGGAGGGGCCATGATCTTTGGCGACCTGGAGGATGAAAAATCCGAGGTGCGCGAGAGCCTCCGGACGTACTTCACCATCCGGCGGAAAGCCCATCTCGGTACGAACCCGCAAGTTTACTATATCGTGTGAGGTAGGTCATGCTCGAAAAGGCGCTGGTCGGTACAAAACGGTACTACGGATTGCTGGCAATCCTGGCGGGACTCTTCGCGCTGGGGTTTCTGTTCTATTTAAAGCAGTTAAACGTTGGTCTGAGTATCACCGGTATGAGCCGGGACGTGTCCTGGGGGTTTTATGTGGCCCAGTTCACCTACCTGGTTGGGGTAGCGGCCTCGGCGGTGATGGTGGTCCTGCCTTACTACCTCCACAACTATAAGGCCTTCGGCCGGGTGACCATCCTGGGCGAATTCCTGGCGGTGGCGGCGGTGACCATGTGTATCACGTTCATCACCGTGGACCTGGGGCGTCCGGACCGGATCTTGAACGTCTTGAAATACCCCACCCCCGGATCGGTCCTGTTTTGGGATATGATCGTCTTGAACGGTTACCTCTTTCTCAACATCGTGATCGGTTGGAACGTGCTGGAGTGCGAGCGTCATTCCATGGCGCCGCCCAAGTGGATCAAGGTGTTGAGTTACGTTTCCATCCCCTGGGCCGTTTCGATTCACACCGTGACCGCGTTCCTGTACGCCGGTCTGCCCGGCCGGGGTTACTGGCTCACGGCCATCATGGCGCCCCGGTTTCTGGCCTCGGCCTTTGCTGCAGGCCCGTCATTGCTGATTCTCCTGTGCCTGCTGGTCAGGAAATACACCAAGTTCGATCCCGGCAAAGAGCAGATCCAGAGCCTGGCCAAGGTCGTCACCTATGCCATCCTGATCAACGTGTTCTTCTTTATGTGCGAAGTCTTTACGGTGTTCTACAGTCAGCTCCCGGATCACATGGCCCACTTCAATTACCTGTTCGTGGGCCTGGACGGCAAGACCCAACTGGTGCCGTTTATGTGGTTCGCCCTGGTGGGCATGACCGCCGCGGCCCTCTTCATGGTGAATCCCAAGCTCAGGAAAAATGAGACCACCCTGGCGGCCCTGTGCGGCCTGATAATCATCACCACCTATATCGACAAAGGGCTGGGGCTGATTTCCGGCGGTTTTATCCCCAATCCCCTGGAACAGGTTACCGAGTACTGGCCCACGGTGCCCGAGGCCATCATCACCCTGGGGGTCTGGGCCATGGGGTTCTTGATCCTTACCATCCTCTATAAGATCGCGGTCTCCATCAAGGAAGAAATCAAGGCCTGAGGATATTGACTTTCTGTGCTCGAGGAGGTAAAGCATTATGGGTTGGCGAGTCGAAATGGATGACCGATAAGTGCACCGGCGATGAGGAGTGCGTTAACGTTTGCCCGGTGGGCGTCCTTGAAATGCAGGATGATAAGGCCGTGGTGGTCAACGAAGATGAGTGCCTGGGTTGCGAGAGCTGCGTAGAAGTCTGCCCCTCAGGAGCCATTACCGTGACCGAAACCTAGATTGAACCGGTTAGTAATGAGACGTCGGCCTGGCGGTCCAGTTCGGCGTCTCTTTGTGTTTTCCATATCTATTTACCTATAAGGGAGGTGAGTTTCATGGGTTGGGAAGTTGATATCGATGCCGATAAGTGCACCGGGGACGAGGAGTGCGTCAATATTTGCCCCGTGGGCGTGATCGAGATGCAGGATGATAAAGCCGTTGCGGTTAATCTCGACGATTGTCTGGGTTGCGAGAGTTGTGTAGAGGCCTGCCCGTCGGCCGCTATTGTCGTGACTGAAACTTGATCTGATGATTCTGTTCATATAAAAACGCCGGTCTGGCTTCAGACCGGCGTTTTTTTTGGCGTTTGACGGCAAGGGGAGGGCTGGTGGTGTGCCGTTCCGCCGGTCGCGGCCGGCGGGGTGGGGGCAGGCAGTCCCTTTGCTCCTAAACCCTATACACGGGGCAACCCCGGGTGATCGCCGCGACCGCCCGGGGAGATGGCGCCGGGGATATCCCCGGGCAAAAATCATCCAACCCTGGTTTATTGGTTATAGGGATTGACCAGGTGGACCGGCACCGGGGAATTGGCCATCACTTTCTTGGCCACGCTGCCGAAATCGGTGCTCTTCTGGTCAAGTTCCTCGTGGCCGCGGCCGTGGCTGGTGAGGACCACCATATCAGCCTTGGCCGTCTTGATCATCTTCAGGATCTCTTTGGCGGCGTCGCCCTGCACCACCTTCACCTCGATATTGGGACAGGCTTTCAATTCCTTGGTGCAGACTTCCTCCAGGTTTTTGTGGGCCTGCTGCATTTCCCAGTCGTGAAAATGCTTCACCTGATCCCCGCTGGGCGTGCCGTAAGCCGGAAACATGGACGTCAAATCCACCCCGACGTACAGGAGAATAACTTTGGCCTGGTACCTATCGGCCAGGGATGATACATGCTTGGCGGCCTTGATCGAATTCTTGGACAAATCAGTGGGCCAGAGAATGGTGCGTACTTCCATCGAAGACCTCCCTAGTACGGTAAATGTCCTATCAATATAAGCATATCACCCCCAATTGGAAAGAGGTTTTATCCGATTCCGGCCCTTTTTTTCCGGCAGGTATCCTGGCCCGTCGAGGCGGTGAGGAGGGGGGGGCCGGGGGTTGGGGCGGGAACCGCCCCCTACCGGCTGCGGACCTCACCTCAGCTTACCCTGGCCCTCGGCCCCGCCGGTTCTTAGCTGATTACCTTTTTGCGCAGGCGGATGGATTGGGGGGTGACTTCCACCAGTTCGTCGTCGTTGATGAACTCCATGGCCTGCTCCAGGGTGAACTGGCGCGCCGGCACCAGGCGGAGGGCCTCGTCGGTACCGGAGGCGCGCATGTTGGTGAGTTTCTTTTCCTTGGAGATATTCACCACCATGTCATCGGGGCGGGTGTTTTCCCCACGATCAGCCCCCGGTAGGCCGGGTCATTGGGTTTCACGAAGATGGTGCCCCGGGGCTGCAAATGGAAGATGGCGTACGGCACCGCCCGGCCGTGGCGGTCGGCGACGAGGACGCCGTTGATGCGGCCGTGGATCTCGCCGGCGTAGGGGGTGGTGCCCACCAGGAGGGCGTTCAACAGCCCGGTGCCCCGGGTATCGTTCAGGAACTGGCCCCGGAAGCCGATAAGACCCCGGGAGGGGATTTCAAACTCGAGGCGGACCCGGCCGGAGCCATGGTTGACCATCTTCATGAGGCGGCCCCGGCGGCTGCTCAACTTTTCGGTGACGATGCCCACGAATTCCTCGGGAATATCCACCACCGCCAGCTCCAGGGGTTCTCTGATCTCGCCGTCGACTTCCTGGGTCAGGACCTTGGGCTTGGACAGGGACACTTCAAAGCCCTCCCGGCGCATCATCTCGATGAGCACCGCCAGTTGCAGTTCGCCCCGGGCGCTCACCTGGAAGGACTCCCGGGTTGGGCCCGGCTCTACCCGGATGCTGACGTTGTAGAGCACTTCCTTGTCCAGGCGCTCCTTGATGTGGCGGGAGGTCAACAGCCGGCCCTCTTTGCCGGCCAGGGGCGAGGTGTTGACCGAGAACATCATGGAGATGGTGGGCTCTTCCACGGTGATCACCGGAAGCGCCCGGGGGTCTTCGGGGTCGCCCAGGGTGTCGCCGATGAAGGCCGCGGGCACCCCGGCCACCGCGGCGATATCCCCCGCGGTGATGACCTCCCGGGGGGTCCGGTCCAGGCCGTCGTAGCTTAAAATCTGGCTGAGATGGACTTTGCCGGCTTCCTCGCCCTTTTTCATCAGGACCACTTCCTGGCCCTGGCGCAAGGCGCCGTTGACGATTTTCCCCACCGCGATCAAACCGATGTAGTCGCTGTAATCCAGGTTGGTGACCAGAAACTGCAGGGGGGCCTCCGGGTCGAAGGTGGGGGCGGGGATGCCCGCCAGAATCGTCTCAAACAGGGGCACCAGGTCCTTCCCCTGGCCTTCGGGGTCGGTGAGGGCGATGCCGGCTTTGGCGTTGGTGTAGATCACCGGAAATTCCAGTTGCTCCTCGGTGGCGTCCAGGTCGATGAACAGATCGTAGACTTCGTTGAGGACTTCCTGGATGCGGCGGTCCGGGCGGTCGATCTTGTTGATGACCACGATGGCGGGGAGTCCCTGTTCCAGGGCCTTGCCCAGGACGAAGCGGGTCTGGGGCAGGGGCCCTTCGGTGGCGTCCACCAGGAGCAGGACGCCGTCCACCATGTTCAGGGTGCGCTCCACTTCGCCGCCGAAATCGGCGTGGCCCGGGGTGTCGACGATGTTGATCTTGACGCCCTTATAGGTAATGGCCATGTTCTTGGCCATGATGGTAATGCCTTTTTCCCGCTCCAGGTCCATGCTGTCCATGACCCGTTCCACCACGGTTTCATTTTCCCGGAAGATGCCGCTCTGCCAGAGCATGGCATCCGCCAGGGTGGTCTTGCCGTGGTCGACGTGGGCGATAATGGCTAAGTTGCGTAAATCTTCGCGAGCTTGCATAAAATCTCCGATAAGTGCAGCAAAACTTAGGGGCCAGGCGGACCGGGCCCGCCAGGCAGGGGCGGGTTTCAACCCCGCTCCTCCAGCTAAAATATACGGCGGGCTGGGCCCTGCCGTGCAGGGTGCGTCCTGCGCACCAAATCCAGGCGCCGGCGAGACGCCGGGGCCACCGATTCGCTAAAATTTTTCACCTGAGATGACCGCGATGCCGGGCCGGATTGAGGGAAGAGGCCCGGCCGGTGGGTCTTGGCTGGTGGTGTGCCGCGGCAAGTTCCCGGCAGTAATCTTCTTAATCTTTAATTATAACGGCTGGGCCAAGATTTCGCAAGGCTCATTGAATCCGCGGGCAGAAGAGTCAAGCAGGAGCTTGACGTCCATGAGCGTTCCCAAGCGGGAGCTTGGGAACGAGAGGGGGAGAGCTTGTTGACCAGGAGCGCTCCCCAGGAGGAACCGGGGCGGGGGGGGAATATCGCGTCATGAGACCTCTGTGCAAAGCCATTTCATCATCTTTATCCCACTTTATTCATGAACTTTTTGAAATATGACATAACCTATTAAAATAAAACAGTAAATTAAATAACCCTGAAAAGCAGAGTGTTTTTTGCACAGGCTGGAAAGCCTGTGCCACCAAGTGCTTTGCTGTCTGGCGAATTATCCGGGTTAGCGGAGTGCAGGACCTCGTTTGCTCTCATAGCTATGAGATTCTTCGGTCGCGCCGCTTCCTCAGAATGACACGTCGGGGGATTTTTTGCGGGGGGCTCGGCAGGTTATGAAGCCCGACGTAGGGCGGGAAAGTGAAACGCATCCCGCCTTCGGCAACTGCGATGGCAATTTTTGCCGGTCAATATATTTGCACCTTTATTCCTGGCGGCATTTCCTTTTTCATGGACACGCTGCTGGAACACCGCCGGGAGATGGGATAATGACAAAAGGCGGGATGCGCTGCGCTGCGCTTTCCCGCCCTACGAACTGGTTTCCCAAGGCGCGAAAATCCGTAGGGCGCGTCTCACGCGCCATTTTTGGTGCGTAAGACGCACCCTACGCAGGGAAATTACCTTTTTGAACGCAGGGGGCCCTTAACGGCCCAGGGCCGCGCCAGAGACGCGGGGTGCGATGGCAAGTCAGGTCAATTGGCCGGGAGGCCCAGTTCGGTCTTGAAGGTGTCCAGGCCGATGTCGTCGATGATGCGGCCCAGGCGCTTTTTCTGGTTTCTGTCCTTGTACCAGTCCAAGAGGCGCGCGGACAGGGCGATGACTTCGGCATCGCTCAGGTCCGTGGCGATGAGGTCCGCCAGGCGGGGTTTGAGGCCCGAGCCAAAGCCGCCGGCCAGCACCCGCCAGCCCTTGGCGGCGCCCACCAGGCCCAGGTCTTTGATGCAGGACTCGGAACAGTTGTTGGGGCAGCCCGAGACCCCGATCTTGAACTTGAAGGGCAGGGGCATGCCGTGATACTTCTCGTCGAGGTGGAGCCCCACCCCCACCGCGTCCTGCTGGCCCAGGCGGCAGAAGGTGGTGCCGGGGCAGATCTTGATGGAACGCACGCAGAGGCCGATGGCGGCCCCGGGCACCATGCCCAGTTCCTGCCAGACCGGGTCCAGGTCTTCGAGCTTGAGTCCCACCAGGGCGATACGCTGGGCCGAGGTGAGCTTCATCGCCTTGACGCCATATTTTTCCGCCACGTCGGCCAGCCGGCGCAACAGGTTGAAATCGGTGATAATCCCGCCGGGAATATGGGGCGCCACCGCGTAGGTTTCTTTGTCCCGCTGGATGATCGCACCCTTTTCCAGTAAATCTTCAGCCATGAATTTCCTCCTGATATAGGGTAACCGTTATTAGATAAGAATAATTCCTCAATAAAAATTTTCAAGGCGTCTCATATCTTATCAAATTCCGGATAGATTGGGGATGCCCGGTAACCGGCGCGATAACCCGGTCCAGGCAAGGGACCTTCGGTAAGCTGCCGGGGCGTCGCACCGTGCCAGGGATAAGAGGAAAGCACTTTCGGCAAACGCTATAATACCGAATCGCAATCAATTGGCGACATAGGCGTCTCGCCTGGGCTGGCGCAGGCGAAGGGTTCATGACCCTGGGGTTGGTCAATCCCGGAGAAAAAAATCCCCCCTACCCCCCTTGAGAAAAGGGGGGGAAAGACTGCGGCCTCCTTAAAGTCCCCTTTTTTTAAAGGCGGATTTGGGGGGATTTGAAGTCCCACGGTAAAGCCTGCGTCTGCAAATAGTTGCCTTTTGATCGCAACTCGCTATAAGGCATCTCAGGAACTTCTCCAGCCGCGCTGGGGTTATCTCCCCTCTCGTCTCACTCCGCACTAGAAGGGAAGCATCTCTCTTGCCGCGCCCCTAGACCGGCTGGAAGCACTGTGAGCCGGCTCTCCGGCCCGGATGGCATTCCTTACGGCAACCTGGAGAGACGGGAAGGGGTCGGCAACCCGGATAGCTCTCAAGGAGCCGAGGCTCACGGCTTTGTCCGGATTTTCGCGGCATTTTCCCATTGCCCCTGGTTTGGCCCCCGGTGTATGATAAAAAAATAGTGAAATGATTTTAGGTGTGCCCTTATACGCAACTAACGTATAGATGCCAGGAAAAAAACTCGTAATTTGGGACCCCTGCGCAAGTCTTTCTTGCTATCCTTATCATCAAAATGCAGCGTAGGCGCCCCGGCGGGCGCCGCCGCCGGGATAGGGATAGGGGGAAAGACCCCAAAAACCAACCTTAATGACGCACCCAGCCGTGTCTTAATTTCACTATTCCTGGGGTTGACCATGGGGTCTCCCTTGGAGACAGTGGCTCCAAAAGAGCGTCAAAACTTAAGGTCAGGTAAGGGGCATGGGTAACTCTCCTGTTCAGGTCACGCGGATACCCTGGGGGGTGTGGCTGGCAAGATTCCGAATTTATAGAGCCTCTGGCAAAACGGTTTTTATGTCATCCTGAACGAAGTGGAAGGATCTAAACCTTTTGAAAATACGAGATTCTTCGCTCCGCTCAGCATGATCATTGTGGTAAATCAGGAGTTTTGCAAAAGCCTCAAGAGATAATTTCCATCCGGAAAAGAGAATCTCATGAATTAATGAACATGGTTTTTATGCTCACGCTTTAAGCCATTATTTGCTATCATTTTCCTATCAACGTGACAAAAACACGACCCAAAAAACTCCTTATCTTCGGTTCCGGATTCATATCCCGTTTCATTGCCGGTGCGGCTCTGCATGACGGCATCGAACCGATCGTCCTCTATAACCGCCACCCGCTTGAGGACATGGATGAGGTAACTCAGGTATGCTTCTCTGCCATCGACGTAGCAGCCTACCTGGTAGAGGCCGAACCATCCTATGTCATCGCACTTCAGGGCAGCTCCTTTGTGCCTGATAACACGCGCCTGGTTGAGTCGCTGAATGCCAACCTCATGATCACCCTCCTGTTCATGGAACAGGTAATGTCTTTGGTTCAAGAAGGGAAAATATCGCCAGAGAAGATTGTGCTGGTCGGTTCGGCGGCGGAATATGGCAGATCGTATCTCGAACCGATCTCCGAAACCTTTCCCCTGCATGCGACGTCCATATACGGTCTCACGAAGATATTTCTGTTCAACACGGCGATGTACTATGGGCAAAAGGGATTGCCCATCGTCTACTCCAGACAGTTCAACTGCACCGGGCCCTATCAACGAGCTGATTTTGTAATTCCTTCAATTTGCAAGCAGATAGCGTTGATCGAAAAGGGGCAGAAAGATTGTATCTCTATAGGTGATGTAACACAGATAAGAGATTTTATTGATGTTCGTGATGCGGCCAGGGCATATCTTATTTTGTTAAGGCAAGGAATAGCTGGCGAAGTCTACAATATTGGTTCCGGCCAGGCCATTTCGATATCAGAAATTTTACACAAAGCCGTTTCTCTGGCCCGCTCTCACACGAAGTTATTTACCAAAACTAACAAAGCATTGTTTTTTAATGAGGATACACTCAGTAATATGATTTGTGCCGATGTGACAAAACTAAGCGCCTTAGGTTTTAAGCCGCGATTCAGTATAGATGATACCATCCATGATGTCATTGAGTTCTGGAGAAATCTTGTCTAAGAAGCTTGACCTGGCCTTCCGGAGTCCCAAGCTCCAAAGAATCTTCCAGGATGCTCACAGCCCCGAAACCTATATCATCTGTGAGGTTGGCATCAACCACGGCGGGAGTTTGCCTAAGGCCCTGGCCCTGATCGATGCGGCCTTAGAGGCTGGAGCTGATGCGGTCAAGTTTCAAAAACGCACTCTGGATCGAATCTATTCAGAAGGGGTCCTCAACGATTCAAACAGCGCCGAATGGAGCTTTGATTACCTTATTCCTCTTCTGAAGGAGTGCGAACTCACCGAGGAGGATTATAAGGAGATCAACAGATACTGCAGGGAGCGTGGACTTGATCTGATCGTAACGCCGTTCGACGAGGCTGCGGCTGATTTCATCGCCACCCTCACGGTGGCTGCCATAAAAATCGCCTCGGCCGACATGACGAATATTAATCTCGTGCGCCACTGCGCTTCCTTGTGCCGGCCGCTGATCATTTCTACCGGTATGTGGGCCCACGAAGACATAAAAAGCTGTGCCGAAATCTTTACCAAAGAGCATATAACCTTTGCCCTGCTGCATACCCAGTCATCCTATCCTGCCCCCTTTGAGTCAATCAACCTGGGTTACCTCGAGGAGCTGAAAAAGATGGCTCCCATTGTCGGCTACTCAGGCCATGAACGCGGCACTTTTATCCCGATCGCGGCCGTGGCCATGGGATGCAGGATTATCGAGAAGCACATTACCTTCGACCGGAACGACAAGGGTCCCGATCACAAGGCCTCCATGCTGCCGGCGGAGTGGAAAGAGATGATCACCAATATTCGCCTGCTCGAAAAGTCGCTTGGTGCCAAGAAGGAAGTAAATCAGACCGAAATCCAGAACCGGGAGGTCTTCGCGAAATCCGCGGTGGCGGTGAGAAGTCTCAAGAAAGGGCATATTCTGCTGGCGGACGACGTTGATTTCCGGGCGCCGGGCAAGGGCATCTTTCCCCATGAAATTGACGCCTTCCAGGGGATGGTGCTCAAAAAGGACATTTCCCAGGGCTTCTACATCGCCAAAACTGACTTTGAACCGGAAATTCGGCTTACTGACTGGAAAAAATTCGCCTTTACCAAGGAATGGGGGGTCAAGTGCCGGTTTCATGATTTTGAGGAATTTAAAGTCCTGGGGTCGCCCGTCATGGAGTTCCACTGTTCGGAGACTGATCTGGCGTTGCCCTTCACCGGACGGTCAAAGGTATCGGCACTCGTGGTTCACGCTCCGGAGGTTTTTGACCGGGAACTGGTGGATATCTGCTCCCCGAACCAGCGTAAGGTGGAGCGATCCCTTGCCATACTGCAACGCTCGATAGATAAGACCCTGGAAATCGCGCCGGGGTTTCCACGGAGTCGGCCCAAGCTGGTAATGCATCTGGGAGGAATGTTTCTGGATTTTCCGGGGGATGTCGATACGGCGGAACTCATGGATCGTGCCATAAGCAATTTCAGGAGACTAAACTATAAACCGGATGAGATCGATATTCTTCCCGAAAACCTGCCGCCGCGGCCGTGGTATTTGGGGGGGCAATGGCACCAATATGGCTTTATGAAGGCGGAGGATATGGTTCGTTTCTGCGAGGAGCTTGGTCTCGGCATGGTTTTCGATCTCTGCCACGCCTTCCTGTATTGCAACCTTTATCACGCCGATCTCTCCGCATACACCTTGACTGTGCTGCCGTACGTTAAACATATGCATATATCCGATGCCGCGGGGATTAGTGGCGAAGGGCTCCAAGTGGGGGAGGGCGAGGTGGATTTCGGCCTCTGCCTGGAACTGATTAAGGATGCCGAGTTCTCCTGGGTCCCGGAAGTATGGAGCGGTCACCACCACCACGCCGCCGGTCTCTACAAGGCGCTGATAAACCTTGAAGCATACGGGAAGGGTCTATGATTATTGCGCTGATACCGCTCCGGGGAGGCTCAAAAAGTATTCCGGGCAAGAATATCAAGCCCCTGGCGGGGAAACCCCTGTGCGCCTGGGCCCTTGAAGCAGCCTTTCAGTCCGGCATTTTCGAACGCCTGATCGTATCCACCGATTCGGAGGAAATTGCCGGCGTGGTCAAAGCCATCGGCATTCCCCTGGAGGTAATCATGCGGCCGGCGGAATATGCCACGGATACCGCCACCACCGAGTCAGTAATGCTCCACGTCGCGTCCCGCGTCGATTTTGAGGTCATGGCCACTATTCAAGCTACCTCACCGCTTACCCGGGCGGAGGATTTTGCCGCAGCCTACGAGCAGTTCAAAAAACAGGAGGCTGATGCCTTGGTGGCCTGTGCTCGCCTGAAGCGATTCTTCTGGAGCGACGAAGGTCAGCCCCTCAACTATGATCCGCTAAACCGGCCTATGCGCCAGCAGTTCAAAGGTACGCTCTGGGAGACCGGGGCCTTCTATTTTACCAAACGCCGTATCCTGGAAGAGTACCGGTGCCGGCTCGGAGGAAAGATTGCCGTCTATGAATTGCCGCAGGACACGGCGGTCGATATTGATGAACCAGAAGACTGGGAGCACCTGGAACGGATAATTGCCCGCCGCCAAGGAGCAGGAGAGCGCGCTTGATATGCGCCGGCCCACCCGGTTTAAGGCAACGCTGACGGGGCAAGCGCAGCTTGGCGGCCCCATGATCCCGGTGAGGAAGGTTTTTTTCGGATCAAATCTTGTTATAATAAAAAATTCGTCAACCGGCGCCGCCCCGTGGGGCGAGGGATAGGGTAGGGCTTCACTATCCAGCCTGAGGAGTCGATCCGGGATGCCCTCAATGCTGGGTAACATTAATTTTGGAAAAGTGAGAAATACGAGCCTTGCGTAACCTGCCGGAGGATGTTATGAAAAAATCGGCTGCCGGGAATGGGACTTTTTGCGTCTGGTTGATGGGGTTGAGCGCCTCGGGGAAAACCACCCTGGCCCAACTGCTGGCCCGGGCGCTGACGCAGCGGGGTTTTACGGTTGAGGTCCTGGACGGCGACGTGGTGCGGACAACCCTGAGCAAGGGGTTGAGTTTCACCCCTGGGGATCGGGTAACCAACCTCCGGCGCATCGCCGCGATGGCTAAAAGCCTGATCGGCCAAAGGGTGGTGACCATCGTGGCGGCCATCTGCCCCTACCATGATATTCGGGAAGAAGTCCGGACCATCATCGGCGAATATGTCGAAGTCTACCTTAACTGCCCGTTGGAAGTATGCATCAGCCGGGACCCCAAGGGTCTTTATCGGAAGGCTCTGGCCGGGGAAATCCAACATTTTACCGGAATTGATGATGTCTTTGAGCCCCCGATGCGGCCGGATATCGAAATCGCCACCCACTCCGAGGACTCCGAGGAGAGCCTGGACCGGATTCTCCGCAGCCTTGAAGGCTTGCAGCGTCTCTCTCCGGAAACTGGGCACCGCCCAAAGACGGAAGACGAAGAACCGGAGCAGTCCAAGCCCTCCGTGGGTTTGCCGCGATAGCAGGAGATATGCCGACCGCAGGCCCGGCTCTCTGGATCGCGCCAGGCTGATATTTCCTGCCGTGCAGGCTGCAAAGCTGGTCTTTGGATCTCAAAATAAGCCTCATCCAGATTGGCCCAAACCGGAATCATGCACGTACGAATGACTATGAGTAAAAAGATAAATCCTCTAGTATCATGCCAGGCCATTTGTCGCCGCCAGTAGACGGCTGCATCCTATCCTCCCCAATGATTCTGTGTGGTTGCGTGACCAGGTATCTGCCACCTGCGGGGCCGAGCACAACGTCAGGGTGAACGCCTGGTCCCCCCGGGGGATCTAGACCAACCAGCCCGATACCTGCGTGAAAAAGCTCAGCGCTCTGATTGCCCTTTATCAAGGAAACTTGTGCTATCATGGCGTCGGTGTGAGAAATCAGCTTCAAGAAGGGAAACTTGGGGGATTGTTCCCGGGCAAAGAGGTGCGAAAAACCATTTTCAGACTGCGGTAATCAAGGTTACGGCATAATCCCGGCTTATGTGACCGGAGCGAATTTGATTGTGGATGGCGGCAGGACAGGTGGGCGGGTATCTCCTTGAGCGATTACGGCGCGTTCGTCAAGAATAATTTAATTGTTCTCTCTGGACATCTGTTGATTTATGGCCAGGGCGTTATCCTGATGCCCATCATCATCAAGACTATCGGGGTGCAGGTCTATGGCGGCTATTGTATCCTGATTTCCATGGTCGGCTTTGTTGTAGGAATCTCGTCTCTAGGGGTGGGGTTTCAGCGGAGCCGCTTCCTGCCCTCAGCCCCGGATCCTGAGAGCCGCCACGCCCTGTTTTATCCGCAATTTTTTTTCCAATTCGCCAGTCTCATTCTGTTATCATTCGCCCTGATCTGGTTGTTTCCCACTCTGGATAGGCTATTATTAAAAGGTGATGTGACTTTTTCAATAGGGCTTGTTGTTCCCTACTTTATATTTTATTTATTTTATCGTCAGACCACGGATTATTTTCGCTATACCCACAGGATTAATTATTTTAATTTTTCCACGTTATCTTACGCCTGTCTCAACATAGCCTTTATTCTTCTCCTATTTTCCTTAGCCTACAAACTAACCATTAACGTTCTCTTTACCATTCAGATTATTTCTTTCGTGTTAGTGGCTCTGCCGCTAACCCTCAAGATGGTGCGAGAGATCGGTTTCACCATCACCCTGCCCAAAATCCGGCAACTCGTAGAGGATATCAAGCTGGGGTTTCCGTTGGTCCTGGTTTTTCTGGTGGATTTCATTCTTAATTCCAGTGATCGATATGTGGTTACCGCCTTTATTTCCATTACGGCCGTAGGTTATTATAATTCGGCTTATGCCTTGGGTTCCTTAATAATTTTGCTTCCGAAAATCTCCGGGGTGGTCTTGCCGCCACTGCTTTCCAAAGCGGTGGATAGTGCCAATGAAGCCGAAGCCCGCCAAATGGTCAATTATACGGTTAAGGGGTTTTTGATGGTGGCCATTCCCTTTGTCGTGGGCAGTGCCGTGATGAGCAAGTCTTTATTGACCCTGCTGGCTAATGCCGAGGTTGCCGCAAACGCTTTTCTGGTCACCCCCATTGTTGCCTTGGGAACTCTCTTTTACGGCCTAAACATCATCATGTCGAATGTACTGTTTGTGCGGTTAAGAACTGCGATGATATTTAAAGTTAATGCGATTTCGGCAGTTATGAATTTAGGTCTTAATCTGCTGATATTTTCTATTATTCCAAATATATTAGTTGCAGCTATTACTACATTGTTAAGTTATTTACTTGTATTTATAATATATGTACCGGGTGGTAGTCACTGATTGGCCTATAGATTATGATCTAAAAATAATGATGAAATCTGTGACGGCTTCTTTATGTATGGGTGTGGTCTTATTATTGACATCTTCGGTGTTGGCAACCGGTACACCCCGATTATCTTATGTTATGGGGGAGATAGTTGTGGGGATAATTATTTATTTTTTAGTGATCTCGCTTTTGAGAACTTTTTCTGATAAAGAATGGCAGAAGCTGAAAGAGATTTTTGCCAGAGGAGAACGATAAGTTGAGGGGTGAACAGACGGTCCTGGTGGTATGCCGGGGACTGAGCGAAATTGATTTACTGCAGCGCTTCCAACCACGCCCTGACTGCCGTTATGTGGTGGCCTCGGATGATATTCGGGTGCACCTGGAGAAGGAAAAGTATCCTTGGGTTGAGACGGTCTGTTATCTGGAACAGATGGAATCCCTTTATGCCGTTGCCTCTGACGTGATCAAATTTGTCGAACCGGTTAATCACTGGCTTGAATCGCTGGGAAATGATCCCAAGGGCATTCCCCAGGACCTGCTTTATTGGATCCGTCATTGTGAAGGAGGCAAGACGACCCAGCGGATCCAAGACCTGTTGCTGCTGATTCGCTCTTACGACTACCTGATAGATACGTATAAGATAAGCTCCATCGTCATTCTGAGCCATCCTCAAGCAGAGTGGGAAGATAAAGTATTAACTAATGATGGGGCAAACGAGGGGGATCGTAGAGTTCAACCCATGGGACGCTTCCGTCCTCAGCATGATAAAGGCAAGGATTGGCAGCCTGGGTAAAGTTACTTGCCAGAGAGCCTTATTATATTTCTTATATCCTTCTGTGCCAAGATGCGTAGGTACTTAAGGCCTGGTCGGCCACGAACCTCGGCACAAGAAATAGTCGTGCAATTTGCAGTCCAGAAGCGAAACATGTCGGCAATATTGTTCCGCTCATGAAAGCCTTAAAAAAGCGGGGTTATACTCCGGTTGTCCTTGCTCTGGCGGGCATCGGAGGCTCGGTTAAACCATTCCAGCAGGAAGGGGCTGGGCGCGGAGCAGTTGGAAACTTCTGTCCCGGGCGCGGCGATCTGGGCAGCCCCTTACCGGGTTTGGGTCACCTGGCGCCAGGCCAGCCGCAGACGTCATGAATTTCTGGGACACCCGGGTCTCCACTACGGCAACATCCCCTTGGGCCCCCTTTTATGGCCTTCCCTGCAGGCCTTTTTTGGGGAGGAATTGGCCCAGAGATACCGGCTCCAGCAGGCCGCAAAAAGATATTTCGACCGTTCATACACCAAAAGCTATAAAGGTCGTGGGGAGGGGGAGTACTCCCGAGGGGGCTATTGTTTTAAAAAGCCTTCAAAGATAATCAAAAGCCCCTGATTATTTATTGGTTTTGGGTTTTCTTTGAAAACTCCTCATTTGTCCTGACTATTCTTTATTGATCTTTTCTTAGCATCAGGAGATAGCCAAATAAGAGTATTTGGAGAAACATGGAGTACCTGCCAGAACGGATTATGCTCGGTGGGGTTAAGCCGCTATGACCATCTCGCCTCTTTCCGGGAAGATTTCAGCCCGTCCCAATCACGCGCACACCTTAACGTTCCCCAGGATTTTCAGAATTATATTCTCTTTGATTCAAGCTACAAGTTAAGAGGCTATGTAACTATTCGGGAACAGTCCTTGGTGACCAACACCGTTGTTAAAATTTGTCAGGGACATCCGTAGGTAGCATTAATGATCAAACCTCACCCGGCCCATTGTCCCGAATGGCTTGAGTGCTTGATTGACTACTATTCTTTGCCGAATGTATTCTTAACCAATAAAAATATGCTACCATATCATGCATTGAATGCTGCAGATTTACTCATAACCAAGTTTTCAACTATCGGTCTGGAGGCCATGCTGTTCAAGAAACCCGTGGTGTCAATTCTCCTGGATGGCGAAGAGCGGTTTAGAATGTATGGTGACGCAGTGGAACCGGTAAATACTGTCGAGGCTTTAAGCGGGTTACTGAACATGTTGGTCAGTGACGCTGACAGGAGGGCAGATTGGGAAGAAAATCAAAAAATAAACCAGGCAAGGTTTCTGAAGGGTTATTTTGGAGACAGTATCGCTAATTCAGCCCAACGAGGAGCTGAGGCGCTGGATAGGTTACTATCTATAAAAAACAATTGAGTGATTACCCTATCTGATGGTTTTGTCGGATAATGATAAATCTTGTCAGGATTTATTACAATAAACAGCTCGCGGTTATAAGTTATCGAAGATTGATGTATCTATTGCGGAGAGTAAAGAATGCTGATGCATGAAGAAGGTCATAATAATGTTGTCACCCAGTTGGGCGGTCTTGGCGGTAGTAAAATCGGCAGGTTAATTGGCAAGCAGATATTAAGGTGGATGTATATCCTAAGACTGGCGTTTTGGAAAGCCAGGGTCAAGAAAATGGGGGATGTAACGTACATAGGACAATACGTAGTAATACATAATCCTGAGAATGTTGTAGTGGGTGATAATACTTCTATTGGAGATTTTGTGCATATCAGAGGCGGTGGAATAGTTGAGATCGGCAATGATACCATGATTGCTGCACGCGTAAGTATTACAAGTGAATCTCATGAAAAAGATGTGGAATGTTATCGGAAATCATTGACCAGAAACAAGGTTAGTATAGGGAATAATGTGTGGATAGGGACGGGAGCAATAATTTTGCCAGGAGTGACAATTGGAGATGGAGCGATTGTTGGAGCAGCCGCTGTGGTGAATACAGATGTTGCACCAAAAAGTATTGTAGTTGGAATTCCTGCCAAGCCTCAATCTGTCATAAACAATATAAAATAATCATAGTTACGGGATAGGCCATGTATGAGAGATGGGCTTACAATATAATAAATGCTATTTAAAAATTGGCATATTATATAAAAGGATAATTGCTGACAATCATGGGCAAGTTTATTTTGTCATATCGCAGGGGAAGAAATAATGACAATGAAAATACTGTTTATAGCTTATGATAACGAATCTTTCCTGACAGCTTTTCCTCTTGGGATTGCTTACCTTGCGGCAGTGTTACGGAAGAAAGGTTGCGAGGTTAGCATTTATCCTCAAGATGTGTACCATTTGCCGGAAGAGCATCTGGTAGAATATTTGAAAAAGCATCATTTTGATGTAGTTGGGGTTGGTGTTATCGGCGGTTATTATCAGTATAGAAAATTATTGAAGATTTCCCGGGCCATTAACTCTATCCCGAACCGGCGGTTCTTTTACGTGCTGGGGGGGCATGGGCCTTCCCCGGAGCCCGAATATTTTCTGCGCCGGACTGGTGCCGACGCCGTGGTCATGGGCGAGGGCGAAGTGGTCATGAGCAATCTGGTGGATGCCCTGGCGGCCGGCGACAACCTGGCCAAGGTTAAGGGGGTGGCCTACCGGGATGGCGACCGGGTGGTGATCAACGAACGGGAAAAGCTCATCGAGGACGTTGATGCCATAGGATGGCCGGCCTGGGACCTCTTCCACATGGATTATTATACCCTGAGGCGGGCCCCCGGGATCAGCCTGACGGAAAGGAGCCAAATGGTATTTACGGGCAGAGGCTGTCCGTTTTCCTGTAATTTCTGCTACCGCATGGACCCCGGCTTTAGACCGCGTAGTTCAGAAAATATTCTAGAAGAAATGCGTATCCTCAAACGGGATTACCACGTAACTTATTTTGATTTCCAGGATGACTTATTCATGATCAGCGGGAAACGGGTCATGGATTTCTGTGAAAAGCTGCTGAGCGCCAATCTGGGGATTCGCTTCGCCTGCAATGGACGATTGAATTATGCGACGCAGGAAATTCTGCGAACCATGAAAAGGGCGGGGTGTGTGTTCATCAATTATGGAATTGAAGCCTTGGATGATACCGTGTTAGAAAATATGAACAAGAAACTTACGGTAGCGCAAATCATCAAAGGAATAGAAAATACGATTGCGGAAGGAATTCACCCAGGGCTAAACGTTATTTGGGGCAACATCGGGGATAATGCTGAGACTTTGAGGAAAGGAGTTGATTTTATTATTAAATATACCACATATGCCCAACTCAGAACCATTCGACCGGTTACTGCTTATCCCGGGTCACCGCTCTATTATTACGCCATTGAGAAGGGGTTGCTGGAAGGTCCCGAGGATTTCTATGAGAGAAAACATGTAAATTCAGATTTAATTTCGGTTAATTTTACCGAGCACCCGGAGGAGGAGTGCTATCAGTTATTGTACGAGGCCAACAAAAGATTGATCAATCATTATATTGATCATCAAAAGCAGTCCTACATGGAACAACTCGGAAAGCTCTATCAAGAGAAGGACACTTCATTTCGTGGTTTTCGTCACACCTGACAATAAGCCTGCTATTCAATAATATAATAATATATGGCCGGTAAATATAAAAAGATATTCATAGTAACATTATTATTTAATGCTATGATATTTACGTACTATGTAGTAAATTCGGATATCAACCCAGGGGTGGATGCATTCTATTATTTAGCTTTAGCTGATTCTTTCCACCAAGGCACAGGGCTTGCCAATATTACTACTAATCCTCCTCAGCCAATTTATACCCCGCAAAATGGTATCGTTTTGGTCCATATTTTATTGCAATCCATCGGTTTGCATAATGCGGAAAATCGGCTATTAATTATAAAATTGATTAATTATGTTGGGTTCCTTCTCTTAATTTATATTTTTTATAATATATTTAAGCAACTTAAAATATCATCAGAACTTACCTTTTTGTCAGTAGGAATTTTATTATCTGGGGCCCATTTTACTAAAACGCTCATTCAACCTTTGAATGAAGGGTTTTGGTGCGTACTAACCGCAATCGTATTTTATCTGGCAATTTCAAATGAAAATAAATGGAGTCTTCTTAAGGTAGCAATAATAGGTATTTTGTGTAGTGTCCTGGCAAATTTTCGATTGAATGGGCCGATCATAGTATTAAGTATCGCTCTTACTTATTTAATTTTGAGAGATATTAGGAAGTCGCTGATATTCTTTGTTATCTTTATAGCCTCATATGCGAGTATTTATTTTGTATTGACAATTCTTAATGCGGATTGCAGTGGTTTCAAAACTGTTTATTCGATATTCTCTTATAATTTTCTTATTAATCACCCGTTGCTGACTTTGGTTTTTACGGTGCCTGGAGTATTTATTGGTATTACTGGCAGTAAGTATATGAGTTTATATGGTATGGGGCCGTGGGAAACTTTGCTTGGTACAGGTAAATGGTTAGTTACTATATTTATCTCGTTATTTATATTTTTATTTTATAGTCTTTATCTTCGTAGATTTATTAAAATAAAAAGTTTTCCACATATTCTTATTATCCTTTATATAATGCTCTTGGTGATTGTTTTGCAAATAATGCCTGGGGCAGATTCGCGTTACATTATAATGATATTGCCATTTACTTTATTAGCCATTGCAACGTACTTTAATGATAGTAGTAAACTTAGACTTTGTTTGGGAATATTTCTATTATTGACAATTTCAGTCAGCATGTATAGAATGGTCTGGTGGGATAGTATATATTTCAATAATAATAAATCATATGCAGATATACGGAATAGGATGAGTGAGCCATACGAGTTAATCAGTGAAACTCCGAAATATTCTTATTATATATTTGGAAAGCCGAGTAAAGATATAAAAGATATAAATAAGAACTCTAAATATATTGTGGTATTCGGGATGGATGAGTATAATAAAAAAATGATAAAGTCTATAAATAAAAAATTCACGATTGATCATATTGAATATCTTGATGATAAGATTATTGCAGGTAATAGGAGAGATACAAAATTTAATACTATTAAAATAGCCACTAACGTTTTGCGAAAATAATTTATTATTGATTATGGGAATACTCATCAAGAACTAACCTCGAGAAAGGCCCGGCCATAAAATGATTGGTCCAAAAAGCCGGAGTGTGAAAGGTGTGCAGGCCAATAAAAGGATGGAAATAACCTCCTCAACATCTGCTGAACTTCCGGAAATCTCCGTAGTTATTCCTTGTCTTAACGAAGCAGAAACTCTGGCAACGTGTATTGAAAAAGTCAAGATTGCTTTTGCCAGCAACGCCATACGTTACGAAGTTATAGTAGCTGACAATGGGAGCACCGACCAATCTCCAGAAATCGCGCAGCAGATGGGGGCCCACCTTATTCACGTCCAGGCGAAGGGCTATGGTAATGCATTGATGGGGGGTATCTCTCAGGCGAAAGCTCATTTCATCATTATGGGAGATGCTGACGATAGTTATGACTTTACTGCCCTCATGCCATTTCTTGACAAGCTTCGTGAAGGCTATGACCTGGTTATGGGGAACCGTTTCTTAGGGGGGATCGAGGCAGGGGCCATGCCATTTCTCCATCGTTACCTGGGAAATCCTGTGCTTTCTGGAATTGGCCGCCTCTTCTTTCGCACCCCTATAGGGGACTTCCATTGTGGATTAAGGGGCTTTACCAAGGCCGCCTATGACCGGATGGATCTTCAAACCACAGGAATGGAATTTGCCAGTGAGATGGTAGTAAAGGCATCTCTTCTCAAATTGCACATTACAGAGGTACCCACTACCCTTTCTCCAGACGGACGCAGTCGGCCGCCACATTTACGTACATGGCGGGACGGTTGGCGGCATTTGCGGTTTATGCTGCTCTATAGCCCCAGATGGCTGTTTCTCTACCCGGGGTTTATGCTCATCGCACTGGGCTTCCTTGGAATGGTTTGGTTATGGTCCGGGCCCCGACAATTATATGGGGTAAAATTCGACATCAACACCTTTCTCTACGCCGCCATGATCGTCATATTAGGATTCCAAGCTGTTTCCTTCGCCGTCTTTTCAAAGGTCTTCGCTATCAGCGAGGGCCTAATGTTAAAAGATGAAAGGTTGACCAGGGTGTTTCGTTATGTCACGTTAGAAATGGGGCTGATTGTTGGTGTAGCTTTAATTGTCATAGGACTTGGTGGATCAATTTATACCGTGCGAATCTGGGAACAATCGTCATTCGGCCCATTAGAGCCGGCCAAAACTCTTCGAATGGTTATCCCTGCCGTCCTGATGATGGTGTTGGGCTTTCAGGTAATTCTCTTAGTTTTTTGATGAGTGTTCTTGGGTTAAGAAGGAAAGGTTCTAAACTGCAATGAGGGCCCTCGACAGGTTCTTACAGCGCTGGCGCATTGCCAAGGTTCTTCCCTTTATTCCCTGTGGGGCGCGTGTTCTTGACATCGGTTGTGCCGATGGCGCATTATTCCATATTTTAGGAAACCATATTTGCGAGGGTATTGGCCTGGACCCGACGTTGAGTTCCCGCGTCAAAGGGCAAAACTTTGACCTTATCCCTGGCAATTTTCCTGATGGGCTCACTGAAACCGAGCCTTTTGATGTTATTACCCTGCTGGCGGTACTTGAACACATTCCCGAACCAGAGCTTCGCCCGTTTGCCGATAATTGTGTGTTTTGGCTGAAGCCAGGAGGGTTGCTCATAATCACAACCCCTTCACCGCATGCAGATTACATCTTAAATATACTCATGGCGTTGCGACTCATCGATGGGATGTCTCTAGAGGAGCATCACGGATTTGATCCACAACAAACGCCTGCGATTTTTTCCATGCCGGCGTTGAAACTGGTAAAATCGGCTAAATTCCAATTATATTTCAATAATCTTTTTATATTCCAAAAGGCTATTGGTGAAACAATTTAGCTTGGTCATACTTCCGTTTTAGTGGCTACGGGAAAGCGTTTTGGATATAATATAATTTCACGCATTACGAACCAAGGTTGTTTAAACTTCATGGTTTTCAAAAGCCACTTCACCGGCATGGTTTTCCTTGAATTTCTTAACCATATGCTACGCCACACCAAGCGAAAAGTATTTTTCATTGTGGGCTGACACCCGGTCCATCGTTCCAAAAAAGCGAAGAAATGGCTGGAAGAATATAGGGATAAAATTCGCTTCTTTATTTGCCCAGCCATAATCCGGAACTAACCCGCTTTATTCATAAACTTTTCAAAATATGACATAACCTACTAAAATATAATGGTAAATTAAATAACCCTAAAAAGCAGAGTGTTATTTGCACAGGCTGGAAAGCCTGTGCCACCAAGTTCTTTGCTGTCTGGCGAATTATCCGGGCTAATCCGGTCCGGTACGCTTCCACTTGATATGAGAACAGTGAGGTGACCTGAGTAATATTTCAAATGACTCACGGTTCGCAAACATTGGCTATGAAACTCCCTTCTATTTCGGTCATCACCGTATCGTTTAATGCTGCGGATTTTATTGAGCAAACGATCCAAAGCGTTCTGTCTCAAAGCTACCCGGCGCTGGAATACATCATTATCGATGGCGGCTCCACGGATGGTACGCCGGAGATTATTCGCCGGTATGAATCCCGGTTGGCTTACTGGCACAGCCGGCCGGACCGCGGCGTCGCCCATGCCTTTAACTTAGGACTGGAGCAGGCGCATGGTGATTGGCTCCTTTTTCTCAACGCCGATGACCTTTTGCTGGAGTCCACGGGAATCGAGCACATGGGGGCCCATCTGGTCCGGCATCAGGATGCTGATGTGGTATTTGGCCAGATGGTCAGCCTGACCCGGGAAAAGGACCCCAAGCCGGTGCCCTTATGCCGGATTGGCGGACATCCGTGGCGGTGGCGTGAATTCCGCAGAGTGAACCGGATTCCCCACCAGGCGGCTTTTACCCGCCGGGAATATTTTGACCGGGTGGGCCGCTTTGATGAGACCTTCCGCGCTGCCATGGACTATGATCACTTCCTTCGGGCTCGAGAGAACCTGCGAGCCCAATTTGTGCCCCTGCTCCTGGTCGGTATGCGGGCCGGCGGAGTTTGTGTCGAGTCCCTGGTCATGACCTTGCAGGAATTCCGGCGGGCCCAGATCAACAACCGGGCTTTGCCCCGATGGCTTGCCGAAGTGAATTTTCTGGTTCGAGTGGGACGTCTCTATGCAGGCATACTGGCGCATCTGGTCATGGATCCCTTTGCCTCGAAAATTAAGTGGCCCGGCAGAAATTAATTTTTTGGCCAGGGCTGTCCCCGAGATTTATGGGATGACCCCCGAGTCAGGCGCCATCGATGCGGAGGTTTGCCTCACTCGCAACAGGTTGCCAATTGAGCCATATTTTTCACATCACGGATGAATTCTCCCCTGAATCCGGGGTAACCGGTATAGTCAGGCAACTGACCCGTTACCTGGGGGGCCAGGGATGGCCGTCCACCATTCTGACTAGAGCCGGTGACGCCGGTGCCGTGGCCGGGGAGGTAGACCAGATAAAATTTCCCCTCGTGGCGGGAGGGATCTGGCGCTTTCCCCGGGGTCTCAAAGAGTATCTCCAACAGCTCAACCGGATAAACGGCCCCATCCTCCATCTTCACGGGGTCTGGATGGGATTTCAGTGGTCGGCGGCCCGGGTGGCGCGGCACCATGAAATTCCGGCCGTACTGAGTCCCCATGGGATGCTCAACCGGTGGCACCTGAGACATATGGGGTTAAAAGAACTCAGGAAGCTGATCTATTGGCGGGCCTTGGGCTACCCGGCGTTTCGCCATATCCCCCTGATCCATGCGGTCACGCCCCGGGAACGTGACGAGCTGGCCACGTGGTTACCCGGGCAATGTATCCAGGTCATCCCCAATGCCATCGACCTCGAGGCCATGGACCACCTCTGGGCCAAGGCCGGGGATAAGGCAGCGACCCCGGTGGATGAGCCGTATTTGCTCTTTCTGGGCCGCCTCCATCCGGTAAAAGGGATCGAGCTGCTTATTGAGGCCTTTGCCCAGTGCAGGCGAGAAAGCAAACGTCGGTTTCGGCTCCTCATCGTCGGACCGGAGAGCGATCCGGCGTATTCGGCCAAACTCAAATCTCTGGCCAGATTGCTGGGGGTGGAGCACAAGGTGACCTTCCTGGGTCCGATATTCGAGCTGCAAGAAAAAATTTCCCTGTACCGGCAGGCCTGGGCCTTCTGTGCCCCCTCCCAAACCGAGGTGATGGGTTTGGTTAACCTGGAGGCCGCAGCGGCAGAGTTACCCGTGGTGACAACCCACGAGACCGGTTTGTGGGATTGGGAGGAGGGGGGAGGCGTTTTGGTCCATCCCCGGGTTGAAGAATTGAGCCGGGTCCTGGGACAGGTATTTTCCTGGAGTGAGAGCGAACGGCAGGACCGGGGCCACAGAATGCGTCAACTCGTGGAGCGGCGCTATTCTTGGAAGGCAGTAGGGGCGCAATGGTTGGAGCTTTATGCCGGTCTGACCGGAGAGAGACGGCGCCATGCCTAGAGTGCCGAACCGCAATGAATATCACTGAAATGTGGTCGGTCTTTTTGTAGTCAACGCTGGTGACATTAAGGCACAATTTTCGATAAAAGCGAGCTATCATTGATGATTATTCTGGGCATTAACGCATATCATGCTGATTCATCAGCCTGTATTGTTAAAGATGGAGAACTTATTGCCGCGGTGGAAGAGGAACGGTTTGAACGGATTAAGCATTGGGCCGGTTTTCCCATCAAGTCTATTAAGTATTGTTTGCGAGAAGCCGGTGTAAGTATCCAAGAAATTGACCATATTGCCGTGAATCGCAATCCGAAGGCTAACTTATTGCATAAAATCGGGTTCATTTTGCGGCAGCGTCCTTCGTTGACATTGCTTAAAGATCGAGCTAAAAATGCCTCAACCATGATCGATGTCAAGAAGAAGATTGCCGGTGAATTTGCGGTAGCCGCTGACAAGTTAAAAGCCAGGGTCTCTTATATAGAGCACCATACGGCCCATCTGGCCAGCGCCTTTCTGGTATCTCCCTTTGAAGAGTCAGCCGTGGTTTCAGTCGATGGATTCGGTGATTTTGTCGGGGCCATGTGGGGGGTTGGTAGTGGCAATCATATAGAAGTAAAGGATAAAATCTATTTTCCCCATTCTCTGGGCCTCTTTTATCTCGCCATAACGCAATTATTGGGCTTTACCCAATATGGGGACGAATACAAGGTTATGGGCCTGGCGGCCTATGGCGAGGCTTCGGACCAGGCAAAAATGCGAGAGTTGGTCACCCTCATTGCCTCCGGCCGGTTTGCCCTTAACTTGCGCTATTTTTTGCACCAGGTGGAAGGGGCCAGGATGACCTGGGACGGGGGGGCGCCCCAGATGGGTTTGGTTTTTTCTCCGGAAATGGAGCGGCTCCTGGGGCCTCAGCGCCCCCCCGGGGAGCCGATAACCGCACGGCATGAGAAGATCGCCGCATCGCTCCAACTGATGTATGAGGAGGCGTTTTTCCATCTCTTAAATCATGTATATCAGCAGGTGAAAATTCCGAATTTGTGCCTGGCGGGTGGCTGCGCCATGAATAGTGTGGCGAATGGTAAAATATTCCACCGAACTCCTTTTAAGGAAGTATATATTCAGGCGGCTGCCGGAGACGCAGGAGGGTCGATTGGGGCCGCCTTTTATGTTTGGAATCAAACGTTGCATCGCCCCCGGACCTGCGTGATGGCAACCGCCTACTGGGGTCCGCAATTTAGCGATGCCGAACTGTCTGAAGCCATCGGTAACCAGCAGAGCGCCTTGGCAGAGTCGAATTGCACGGTAGAAAAAATCGAGGATGAGATAGTGTTATGCCGGCAAACCGCCCAGGAAGTCGCCGCCGGCAAAGTGGTGGGATGGTTCCAGGGGAGAATGGAATGGGGCCCCCGGGCTTTGGGTAACCGGAGTATCATCGCCGACCCCAGGAGAAAGGAGATGAAAGATATTTTGAATGAGAGGATCAAGCGCCGGGAGTCATTCAGACCATTCGCGCCCTCCATTCTCCTGGAGTCAGTTGATGAATATTTTGAACAAGACTACCCAGATCCCTTTATGACCAAAGTGTATATGATCAGGGCGGAAAAGCGGGATCTCCTGCCGGCGGTCACCCATGTCGACGGGACCGGCCGGCTCCAGACGGTGGCGGAAAAAGATAACCCGCTCTACTGGCGTTTGATTAAGGAATTTGAAAAAATTACTCAGGTCCCCGTGATCTTGAATACCTCTTTTAATGAGAATGAGCCTATCGTGTGCTATCCCCAGGAGGCCCTGGCCTGTTTTTTGCGGACCCGCATGGATGTCCTGGCTCTTGGCCCTTACCTGATTAAGCGCTCATGATTGTCTACCTGGTAAACCGATATTTCTGGCCTGATGAATCGGCCACCGCGCTCCTGCTCACCGACCTCGCCGAAGACCTGGGGGCCGCCGGTCACGAGGTGCATGTCGTAACTTCCCGGCAATTGTACAATGACCCCCAGGCGCAATTACCGAAGCACCAGATTTGGCAAGGAATCCAGATACACCGCCTCAATACGAGTTGCTCCGGCCGCCGGCAATTCTCGGGCCGCCTGCTGGATATAGTTACCTTCCATTTAGCCCTGCGCTATACTAACAAAATAACCGCGCCGCCGGATGCCTGGTTCGTGATGACCGATCCGCCGTTGCTGGTGACCACGGTTTTGAAGTTGCGGGCCCGACTGGGCGGGCGGGTCATTCACCATGTGGACGACGTCTATCCCGATCTGGCCCTGGCCCTGGGATCTTTGCCGGCGCCGGGGCCGATTGGCTCTCTCCTGAACTGCTGGGCAAGAGCCGGGCTGCGAAATTGTGACCAGGTCCTCGCCCTGGGAGACTGCATGGCCAGGGTGCTGAAAGAAAAGGGTGTGGCCGATGACCGTCTGAATATTACCCCGCCCTGGGCGGACGGAAGCCGGCTGTATCCCCTGGAACATGCCGAAAACGGGTTTCGCCGGGAAATCGGTATTCCGCTGGATCACTTGTCGGTGATGTACTCAGGCAACATGGGGCTCGGCCACCGGTTTGAAACCATCCTGGAGGCGGCTCGCCTACTGGCGCCGGTGGAAAAAATTCATTTTGTCTTTATCGGGGATGGCGCCAAAAAGCCTCAGATCGACGCCTTCCGTCGGACCCATAACCTGAAAAATATTATGATGCTGCCTTACCAACCCCGGGAAAGGCTCCGGGAAACCTTGTCCGCCGGTGACATCCACCTGATTTCTCTGGATGCGAAGATCCAGGGATTGATTGTGCCCAGCAAGCTGGCCGGCATCCTGGCGGTGGGGCGGCCGGTAGTGTTCCTGGGGGGTCAACAGAACAGTATCGCAGCCGCGATTCTTCAGGGACAATGTGGCCATGTCATACCCGAAGGAGATGTCGACCGGCTCCAGGAGATAATCAGGCGGTTCATCGGGAATCCAGAGCACCGGCTGCAGTTGGGGAAATCCGCCAGAAACCTGTTTGACAGGGAATATGACCGAGAGATAGTAGTGCCCAGGATTATTGCTAAAATTGAGCAGAACACCTTTGTGGCCTAGTTATTCAGCGAGTTTACGGTGTAGAGGATAATGAAGGGAATGGCAAACTAAGATATGTATTAGATAATTGTTTGCTGACGTTGGATAAGAATGATGTTTAAAATATTCAGCCTGCCAATGTCTCCTTGGAAATTGATGATAATTAGCGGTGATGTTTTATGCTATATTATTTCTGTGATTGTTGCGATATATTTTAACAAACTTACATCACCTATTTTATTTTATTACTTATATTCATTCAAAATATATTTTATATTGATCGGATTTATTTATTTTGCTGTCTTGTATATAGCTGACGCTTACAATTATTTTAAGGATTTTCGGGGTATTATTAATCTGGTATATGTGTTCATCGCTTGCTGGATAGGATCCCTGGTCGTCCTCCTGGTCTTTTATTTTCCTCTGAAAGGCTGGTTTATCGGCCGGGTTTTGTTCTTAATCCAGGCGATTTCTTTTTCAATACTCGTTTCGGTTTGGCGTTTCACGTTTTCGGTCATAGCCCTGCCGCAACGGTTGGAGAGACGCCTGATCATTATCGGTGCCGGTAAGTCCGGGTGCTACCTGTTGAATTCCTTGCGCCAAAGTCCGGGATGCGGCTTTCTGCCCGTGGGTTTCGTGGATGACGACGTTCAGAAAGTGGGAACCCGGCTGGATGACGTGCCGGTTTTGGGAGATTCTTCTCAATTAGCTGATTTAATTAATGAACTTAATATAACCCTGGCAGTGGTGGCCATCACGGGGAAGAGGGACCCGCACCTGACCAACAACCTGATCAGGCTGTCATGGGATGACTGTCGGCTCATTGACATGCCCACTTTTTATGAGTTTCTCACCGGCAAACTCCCCACCGATCATATTACCGATGACTGGATTTTCGATTGGAGTGTCAATAATAAGAAGATCTACTATATCAGGGTGAAGCGGTTCATCGATTTGGCTTTGGCGGGCATCTTGTCAGCCCTGGCTGCGCCTCTGATGCTGGCTACGGCCCTGCTCATCAAATTGGATAGCAAAGGTCCGGTATTTTTCCGGCAAGAACGATTAGGTCAAAAAGGGGTCCCTTTTCATATCATAAAATTCCGGACCATGTTCCAGGGGTCGGAGAATAATGGTCCGGTGTGGACTAACTACAATGACCCCAGAATTACGAGGGTAGGAAAATTTATCAGAAAGCTGCGACTGGACGAGTTGCCACAGTTATTTAACATCCTCAGGAATGAGATGAGTTTTATTGGGCCTCGACCGCTGGCGCACACTAGTTATATGGAGGATATCCGGTTTTATAATTATCGGAGTTTGGTGAAACCTGGGATAACTGGGTGGGCCCAAGTGACCTATCCGGAGGGTTTGACCATTGATACCACCAATGAAAAGCTAAAGTACGATCTATACTATATTAAGAATATGGGTTTTATGTTAGACCTGGCAATTATCCTCAAGACCATGCGAATTGTGTTATTTGGAACGGGAAGATAACCATGGAAAAGGAATTATATACATGGCAGGCAATTATTATATATTAATATGCTCGTTTATTTTTATATGCGTTATATTTTATTATATTTATAAGGCATGGCCTGATTTAGATATTCTAGATATATATATCGTTTTTGTATTATTCCATTTTGGATTTTATCCTTTTGTCAGAGGTTTATATTTCGGTAAAGATGTTATTTTTGATTTCCGTGATAGTAGTCCATCAGTGATTGTATCTGTGTTTGTTCATGTGCTGTTAATATTGATAATTATTAAAATAATTTATCGATATTTGCCGGACAAATTTGTTGAATGTTTAAAAATCAAAAATTTGATAGGAAATTGGAGTCACATAAACAAATATATATTGTTGTTCGTGTATGGGATGTTGATAATTTTTCAAATAGTAAGCTACTATAAATATGGAGTAAGGACCTATATTCCCCCAAAAGATTTTGCAATAATCGGCAAGGACCTTCCTTATTGGTTCACCGCAATAAGAACGATTTATCCTCTTCTGGCATTCCTGGTTTGTTTAGGGTTGATATCTTCGTTGCTGAGGTCACAATCATACCAAAAATGTGTATGGTTTATTTTAGCGATAGGTTTTCTGCCGGTCATTACATTGTATGGTAGAAGATATTTATTGTCTATGATTATAGTCTGGGCAATATTATGGCTCATTGACAAAGATAAAGATATTTTCTCAATGAAAAGTTTGGTGGTCGGCTTTCTTTTAGTTTTGGCGTTCTTTTTATTCAGCAATATTTATCAAGCCTATCGCTATGATTTTATGAAGGTGGGGAAAGTCGATCTGGCAAAGTTAAAAAACCCATTCAGGGCGGCGGTCAATTTCAATGCTACCCTGGGAAATTTCAAGGAGAGACCTGGAACTTGGGAATTTGATTACCTGGTATTTAACCAGCAATACAGTAAACCGGGCATGTTTACTGGTGGAGTAATTTCCTGGGAAGCTGTTAAAAGTTCGATCCCAAGAATTTTCTGGCCCGGCAAACAGTTTCTCTTGATAGATGATATTTTAGCTAAGTTATATAATGTCAAGCCAAAAGAAATTGACATTGGTAAGAATTTATTCGGTGTTGCACAAGTCGAGGCTGGATATTATTCCCTCATTATTGTGCCGCTGATAATTATAATCATTATTACAGTAATGGCAATTATGGTTAAATTTACTATGAATTACCCGACTTATCTTTGGTTAATTTCTGGAGATATATTGTATTATCTGATTAATATTGAAGCAAATGGCAATGAGATATTTTTTATGGTGAGAAATGTTGGTTTAATGTTTATGGTATTCTGCGGCTACGTGGCGGCCAAGAAATTACTTGGCTTACGCGCCCCGAAAATAAGGGAAAGTCTTTGAGCGGGTTGGTGACGAGCCGGTATGAACATAAAATTAGGGCTTAGACGCCTCAGGGAATCATCCCGCCGGCGATTGGGCCTCTTATCGCTCAAGCTTCGATTGATCGGAAAAAGCATCCGGGGAACTGTTGAGACCGGTAAAGAGAGAGAGGCACCTATCCAGGTTTTTCTTTATCATGCAATGATGAATTTTCTTCACACGGTGGTGTATTGGGATAAACATGTGCGGTATTGCCGGTATCTTTGCCCATCATAGAGCGGCCCCCCCCGTCAGGGTAGAGGAGGTCTTAAAAATTCGGGAAGCCATGAGAGCCCGGGGACCTGATGGAGCCGGGTTATGGACTTCGCAGGATCAACGCGTGGCGTTGGCCCATCGCCGTTTGTCGATTATTGATTTGAGCGATGCCGGGGCGCAACCCATGGGGACTGCGGATCAGTCTGTCTGGGTGGTTTTTAACGGTGAGATCTATAACTACCGGGAACTCCGGAAAAGCTTGGAGACCCGGGGCCATCGCTTTCAATCCCGCAGCGACACCGAGGTCTTGCTCCATCTCTACCAGGAATATGGCGATGGCATGATGGACCGGCTGCGGGGCATGTATGCCCTGGCCATTTGGGACGACGCCAGGAAAAGCCTGCTTTTGAGCCGGGACCCCTTTGGCATTAAGCCGCTGTATTACGCCGATGACGGCAAAACCCTGAGGTTTGCCTCCCAGGTTAAGGCCTTGCTGGCCGGCGGCGCAGTGGATACCAGGCCACAGCCTGCCGGTCACGCGGGTTTTTTTCTCTGGGGGTATGTACCGGAGCCCTACACCCTGTTCCAGGGGATTCGCGCCCTACCGGCGGGATCGACCTTGCGCCTGGCCCGGCAGGGAAACCCGGAACTGAGGAGTTTTAGCGCGATTCCGGCGGAACTGCAGCAGGCTTACGAGACCGGGAAGCAGGCGGGCCTGGGCCGGGACGCGGTTCAGGCCAAGCTGGGGGCGGCGCTGGTTGACAGCATCAACCATCACTTAGTGGCCGATGTGCCGGTGGGCATCTTCCTGTCGTCGGGGTTGGATTCGAGTACGATCACGGCCCTGGCCTGCCAGGCCCAGTCCCAGGGGCAGTTGCATTCCATCACCCTGGGATTCCAGGAATTACGGGGGGGCGGCAGCGACGAGACCTCCTATGCGGCAGAGATTGCGGCGCGTTATGGCACGAATCACCAAACCCGGTGGATAACCCGGGAGGATTTTCAGCGGGATTATCATCACATCCTGGACGTGATGGACCAACCCGCCACGGACGGGGTCAACATGTATTTTGTCGCCAAGGCGGCCGCGGCGGCGGGCATGAAAACCGCCCTGTCGGGCCTGGGCGGCGACGAACTCCTGGGGGGCTATCCCAGTTTTCACGACGTACCCCGGATGGTCCGGATCTTTTCTCGGGCTCAGGGTTTTCCAAAATTGGGCCGGCTGTGCCGTAAAGCGGCCGCGCCTTTGATGAAGCCGTTCGTTTCTCCGAAATATGCCGGGTTGCTGGAGTATGGCGGCAGCTATGCCGGGGCCTATCTGCTGCGCCGGGGGTTATTCATGCCCTGGGAACTGCCGGGGGTCATGGACCCGGATCTGGCCCGGGCCGGGTGGGAAGAGCTGCAACCGTTGGTGCGTCTGGAAGAGACTGTCCCTGACACCCGGGAGGATTTTTTCAAAGTTTCGGGCCTGGAAATGGTATGGTATATGCGGAATCAACTCCTCCGGGTGGCCGACTGGGCCGGGATGGCCCATTCTTTGGAAATCCGGGTGCCGCTGGTGGATATTGTGCTCTTGAGAGAAATTGCGCCCCTGCTCGCCTCGAATTATCGACCGGGGAAACTGGACATGGCCGGGACGCTTGAGACCCCCTTGCCCGAGGCCGTGCTGCAGCGCGCCAAATCCGGTTTTTTTGTGCCGGTAAGACGCTGGTTGACCGGCACCTCCTCCCAGGGGGTGGGCAATCGGGACCATGACTGGCGCGACTGGGCCCAGGCGGTCTACAGGCATCATACCGGCAACCCGTGAGAGCCCTCTTTTTAGCCATGGACGCTTTTGGAGGTCTGGGGGGAATCGCCCAATACAGCCGGGACATGCTCCGGGCCCTGTGTGCCGCTCCCCAGGTCTCGGAAGTCGTGGCGGTGCCCCGGCGGATGCCGGCACCCCCGGAGTCCTTGCCTCCCAAGCTCACCTACCTCACGGGGGGGTTGTTCGGCCAGCTAAACTATGTTGGGGCAATCATTCGATTATTAGGGAAAGATGCGAATTTTGATCTGGTGTGCTGCGGCCATATCAGATTGCTGCCCATGGCCCTGTTGGCAAAATTGGTCACCGGGGCGCCGTTAGTATTACTCATTTATGGGGTTGATGCCTGGGAGCCCATAAAAAACCCCATAACCAGGCATTTTCTCTCTAAGATAGACTATGTCGTGTCAATCAGCGAGATAACTAAACAGAGATTTTTGCACTGGTCGCATTTAACGCAAAAAACCTATTTCATTCTTCCCAACGCCATAAATCAACGGCATTATGGCGCCGGGGCCAAGTCGCCAGCACTGCTGCAACGGTATGGTCTTGCCGGCAAAACCGTCGTGCTGACCCTGGGTCGACTGGTTGCGGAGGAAAAGTATAAAGGTTTCGATGAAGTCATGGACCTGCTCCCGGCCCTGGCCAAGGAAATTCCCACTATCGCCTACCTGATCGTCGGGGATGGTGATGATCGGCAGCGGCTGGAGGCGAAGGCCAGGTCCCGGGGGATTCATGACCGGGTGGTATTTGCGGGGTTCATTCCGGAGGCCGAGAAAGCCGACCACTATCGTCTCGCCGACGCGTTTGTGATGCCGGGCCGGGGGGAGGGCTTCGGCTTCGTTTTCCTGGAGGCGCTGGCCTGCGGGATTCCCGCGGTGGGCAGTCGGCTGGATGGCAGCCGGGAAGCTCTGCGCCAGGGGGAGCTGGGAATCCTGGTGGACCCGGATCGCCCCGATGACATTCAGGCCGGGATTCTTGCGGCCCTGAAGCGGCCCCGGGGGGTCATCCCGGAGGGACTGGACTATTTCTCCTTCGAAAATTTTGAAAAACGTTGTCATGGAATCTTGCGTCGTGATCACCTCCGGGGGGATCGGCTGAAGTCGAGTTGAGGAAACTGGGGCTGGGCTCCGGAGTATGTGGAAGCCATGTGGCTTATGGTGCAGCAGGAACCTCCGGATGATTTCGTGATAGCCACGGGCGAGACCCACTCTTTGGAGGAGTTTGTGGAGACGGCTTTTGCCCAGGCCGGACTGGATTGGCGGGAGCACGTGGTCATAGACCCGGGGCTATTCCGGCCCACGGAAATTGCCATCAGCCGGGGTAATCCCCGAAAATCCCGGGAAACCTTCGGATGGCAGGCCAGATATAAAATGAAAGAAGTGGTCACCCTGATGGTAGAGGATGAACTGCAACGCTTGAAGGGGTATGGAGCCTAAAATACGCCTAGCATACCTGGTGACGCACCCGATCCAGTACCAGGCCCCGCTGCTGCGCCGGATTGCCGCGGAGCCCGGTATTGATCTGACGGTGTTTTTCTGCAGCGATTTTTCCCTGAAAAGCCATCTTGACCCCTACTTCGGAAAATTCATTGCGTGGGATACCCCTCTGACCGGGGGGTACCGGCATGAAATCCTCCCGGCCCTGGGGGGGCGGGATCGGCTTTCCTTCTGGCGGCCGTTCAACTATGGCCTGGCCAGGCGTCTCGGCCGGGGCAATTTTGACGTTCTCTGGGTCCACGGCTATAATCGCTGGTTCCACTGGCTGGCGATGGCGTGGGCTAAAATCCGCGGTCTCAAAATATTGGTGCGGGACGAAGCTACGCTGATCAGCGCCTCCCGGCATAAGCTGAAACGGCTGGCGAAGCGCTTATTTTTTCTGATTCTCCGGAACGTCAGTGATGGATTTTTGGCGATTGGGACGCTCAACGCCCAGTACTATCAGTCTTACGGCATCGCCCCGGCGCGGATTTTCAGCATGCCCTATGCAGTGGATAATGCCTTTTTTCGAGACAAAGCCCGGGCGGCCGCCAGGGACCGGGAGCGCTTGCGTCATGAACTGGGCCTGACGCCGGGGCGGCCCATCATCCTGTATGTCAGCAAATTATCCGAGGTAAAACGCGGCGTGGACCTGCTCGAGGCTTATATCGGGATGTCGCCTGATCAAGTCCAGGAGCCGCATCCCTACCTCATATTTATCGGTGACGGCAGCCAGAGAAAGACCCTGGAAGAACGCGCCGGGACCCGGCCTTGGAGTTCGATAAAATTCCTGGGATTCAGGAACCAGACTGAACTTCCCGGATATTATGACCTGTGTGATGTGTTAGTATTGCCCTCGGCCTTTGAGCCCTGGGGGCTGGTGATCAATGAAGTGATGAATGCCGGGCGGGCAGTGGTGGTGAGTGACCAGGTGGGGTGCGGCCCTGATTTGGTGCGGCCTGGGGAAAATGGCGCGGTTTTCCCCGCCGGGGATATTGTGCGGCTCCGGCAGGCCCTGGTCGACCTGACGGGTAAGCCTCGAGAGTGCCGGGCCATGGGGGAAAAGAGCCTTGAAATAATTAAGACCTGGGGCCTGGAGGAGGATATCGCGGGACTTAAGCAGGCATTGGCATATGTCATGAAGCATAATTAAGCAGGGTGGTTTGGTTATTTTCAGCCGTACAATCATGAAAGATAAACTTAACATTCTTTTTCTCGGAGCCGATGGCGGCAATGCGGTCAAAAGAGCCCAGGCCCTGGGCCGCCTGGGCCACAACGTCAGGCAGATAGACCTGTATAGTCTCTTTCCTTTGAGAAATTTTGTGGGAAGAATACTCTATTATGGCGGGGCATCATTGATCGAGCGTTATTTGAAGTACAAAATGATGCCAATGATCAGGAAATGCGGTTTTGATCTGACGTTTGTTGATAACGGAGAATTGCTGGGGTGCAACCTGTTAAGCGCTTTGAGGCAGGTCTCGCCCCTGATCATTAATTATAATAACGATGATCCATTCGGTACCCGTGATAAGAAAAAGTGGCGGTTGTATCTCGAGGCCGTGCCGCATTACGATGTGCTGGCCGTGGTGCGGCAGGTAAATGTTGCTGAGGCCTATTCGCTGGGGGCCAAGAAAGTTCTCCGGGTATTCATGGCGGTGGACGAATTGGACGGCCCCCGGGAGATAACCCCCCAGGACCGGCGGCGATTTTCCCATGAAGTCCTGTTCATCGGGACCTGGATGCCGGAGAGAGGGCCATTTCTGCAGGAATTGCTGAAAGCCGGTGTGCCCCTGGCAATTTACGGCAACGACTGGCAGAAAGCGCCGGAATGGGCGGCGTTGCAAGCGGCGTGGCGCGGTCCGGCCATCTATGGGGATGATTATCTCAAGGCCATTCAGCTGGCCAAGGTTTCCCTGGGACTCCTTTCCAAAGGGAATCGGGATTTGCACACCACCAGGACTTTTGAGATTCCGTACTGCGGGGGGTTGTTGTGTGCCGAACGCACCTCGGAGCATTTACAATTATATCAGGAAGATGTTGAGGCGGTTTATTGGAGTGATGTGAAAGAATGTATTGATAAGTGTCAAAAACTGCGTAATGATGATAAGATGAGAACCGAGATTGCCAAAAAGGGAAGAATGCGGTGTCTCCGCAACGGCATTTTCAATGAAAATAATTTGGACAAAATGTTGAAAGCAGCCTACTCATAATAACGTCAGCCTGCCTAATATTCGTAAAATATACCATGATGAGGTTAGATTTTAGTGAAAATTACGCTTAGTGTTTTAGGACGGTTTTGGTTCTTTTATCTGGCCAAGCAGCTCCAAGACCAGAATTTTTTGGCCAGGCTGATTACCAGCTATCCGAAATTTGAGGCGGTTAAGTATGGCATTCATCCTGAGAATATCGATTCGCTCCTTATCCATGAGATCCATAATAGAGGCTGGCGAAAAATCAGCAGATTTACGGAATCGCTTTTTAATCCACAATACATGATATTCGAATTATTTGACCGTCATGCTTCAGGGCATATAAAGAATAATTGCGATATTTTTGCGGGGCTGAGCGGTTGCTCGCTCTATTCTCTGCGGCGGGCCCGGGGGCTGGGGGCGAAGACGGTCGTGGAGCGCGGTTCGAGCCACATGCTCTACCAGAGAAAGATTTTGGCAGAGGAATATGGTAGACTTGGCCTGAGAACAGAAGTGGTGCATCCCCTGGTCGTTGAGCGGGAATTGACGGAATACCAGGAAGCGGATTTTATCGCCATACCCTCGCAGTTTGTGAAAAACACTTTTTTGCAGCAGGGGATTGCTGAGGAAAGGCTCATTCTTGTGCCTTTTGGCGTTGATTTGACGCATTTCTATCCTGCTCCCAAGGCCGATAAGACCTTCAGGATCATTCATTGCGGCAATATCAGCCTCCGGAAGGGAGTGCATTACCTGTTGCAAGCCTTTGGGGAATTGAACCTGCCCGGGGCCGAATTGTGGTTGATCGGCAGTATGACCGATGAGATCAAGCCGTTTTTACGGAAATGGGGTTCGCCGGCGATCAGACATCAAGGTCCCTTTCCGGAGACGGAATTGCATAACTATTACTCCCAGGGTTCGGTCTTCTGTTTGGCGTCCATCGAAGAAGGCTTTGGCATGGTGCAGGCCCAGGCCATGGCCTGCGGCTTGCCGGTCATCTGCACCACCCATACCGGGGCCGCCGATATGGTCAGAGAGGGCCGGGACGGGTTCATCCTGCCCATCCGGGATGTTGCGGCCATCAAAGAAAAAATCCTTTATTTTTATGAGAATCCCGGGGCTTGCACTGCAATGGGGGAGTCGGCCCGCCAGCGCGTCCAGGCGGGTTTCTCCTGGACGGATTACGGCCATAAGATGATCGCGGCCTATCGGCGCATCTTAGCAGATTGATGCTGCTGCGGACGTCCACCGGGGTGGCCGACCCCCGGCCATCCTGGTTCCCGATAAGCCCATATGCCTGAAACTCCGGTATAATCGATTTCTGACAGCTTTGGTGGTATTAAGCCCCCGGGCAAAGAGGTGGTTCCGGGAGGGTATTTTGAGGCGTAGATTGGGGCAGGACGCACCCGCATATCAAGTTGGAGAAAGCGCAGCTCAGGCTGCCGCATAACCATGCCTATGTTCTCCGAGAAGGGGCGCTATTTTCTTTGGGCCCTGAAAAACCTGACAAACCGAGACCTTTCTTGTCCGTTCTGTAAAGGGAGTGACACCCGGCTGATTCGGCGCAAAACGCTGGTCACTTCCTTATGGGAATGTCAGGTGTGCGGCTTACGGTTCCGCTTTTCGCCCTACTGCAGGGAAGATATTCACTCAGTAAAGGAACCGGCAGAACTTGCGGGAGATGAACGTCTTCTCGTAGCGCGGCGCCAATAATTTTTTAGAGAAGTTTGTGCCATTCCGTTCCCTACGAGAAGAACGGAGCGCTATCTGCGGGTTTAAAGTAACTATGCTTGATAATTTACGATCATCGCTCAATTTTCTAGACAATTTTAGAGGGACTGGTTAAATATAAAGCGGTTATGACGCAATTGGTTATGTTAATCTCGTGGTTAGGTGTTATATCCGGGGAGATTTATCTCTATGAATGGCAATAATCAACGTCCACGTTGGATGTTTGAAGATATTATCTTTGGTACGATAAATGCTGTATTGTCTAAGTTTGTGGAGAAGACTACTTTATCTAAAAGAATATTTGATTTCTTTGGAAGAATACTTCCCATTCCGCAAACTATCGTCAGGGGTATTCCCATAAAAATTATCATTCCTTTAAATCAAGTCGGGATCTATAACACTATGAAAAATTGGGAGGAGAGAGAGCCTGAGGTCTTGGATTGGATTGATAGTTTTGCAGAAGGGAGTACGTTTTTTGATGTTGGGGCATCGTTTGGGACCGAGACACTCTATGCGGCTTTGAAAAAGAATGGGCCTGGAAAAATTGTCTCTTTTGACCTATCGTTGTTAGCTTCATTTGATTTATCTTATAATATTAGATTGAATAATATTAATAATGTCGATCAATACTTTATGGGATTATCTGATAAGATGAAGCTCATACGATTTTCAGAACCGACTGATTATCATTATGTTAAGGGGATGGATAAATATGATTTTAGTTCGTTAAATACCTTATCGATATCTATAGATGATTTTGTTAGATTGACTCGTTTATCTCCGGATTATATCAAAATAGATGTGGACGGATCTGAAGAAAGTATAATTTTAGGGATGACAGAAACGGTAAAGAATGAAAGATTACGGTCTGTGGTTGTCGAAGTGAGCGACGAATCGGAACCGGCTGTTGTAGCATTCTTTAAGCAAGCTGGATTTATTATTGAAGTAGAGCATATCTTTAAAGGCGACGGAGCAGGTTATAAAAATATCATTTTTAGCAGAAAATGAATTTAAGGCGCCACCTGACCACAAAGTTTACCCGGGAATCAATTTTTATCAATCAAGCCCGAGCGTTATCCTTAAGAAGCAACACCGGCTGATATGATCAAAAGGCTATTCAAAGGTATCGGGGCTAATTTCCTGGGGCAGCTGATTAATATCGTCTCCAGAATTGTGCTGGTGCCGCTGTTTTTGCTGGCCTGGGGCACCGATATTTATGGGGAATGGCTCCTCCTCTCTTCCATGGTGGCGTATCTCTCTTTGACGGAAATGGGGGCCCAGCTCTATATCGTCAACCGCATGACCCAGGCCTATGCGCAGCGGGATAATGAGCAGTTCCGCAAGATATTGCACACCGGCCTGGCCTTATTTCTCATTATTCCCATTGCGGTATTCGTCATCTTCGTGGCGGTGATCGGTTTCATCAATCCGGCCACATTCCTCAACATCACCCACACCAGCCACGCCACCATTGTCCTGGTCCTGGCCATCCTGGCCTTCCAGATTGTTCTGTCGCTGCCGCAAGGCGTTTTATTGCGCGTTTACTTTGCGGTGGAAATGCTGCCCCGGGGGGTCATGCTGATCAATTGCATGCAGTTGATGAGCCTCTGCTTATTGGCCGGCGGTCTGTGGCTCCGCTGGGGCATGGTATCCATTGCCATTCTCCAGCTCATGCCCTTTGGGCTCACCGCCGGCCTGGCCCTCTTCGACCTCAACCGGAAGTTCCCGCAATTTAAGATCTTATCCCTGGGGGCCGCGGATTTTTCTTTTGGATTGAGCTTCATTAAACCCAGTCTCCACTTTTTCCTCATCCAGCTGAGCCAGGCCTTTTCTATTCAAGGCATCCTGCTGGTGGTGGGGGCGCTCATGGGACCGCTCCAGGTGGTGCTCTTTTCCACCATGCGGACCATGGTCAATCTGATCAGATCATTTCTCGATCAGCTCTCCCATGCGGCCTGGCCGGAGATGACCCGGCTGGATGCCCAGGAAGATAGGGATAAATTCCTGGCGCTCTTTCGGGTGATCTTGCGGTCGACCCTGGTGGCCTCCATCCTGTTCATCACGATCTTTCATTTCTACGGCGCCTCCATCTATCATTTCTGGTTGAGAAAGACGGTGCCGTTTGAGCAGCCGGTGATGGACCTGTTCCTGATCTACATGGCGCAATTTATCTTCTGGTTAACCTGCAGCCATCCCTTGCAGGCTACCAACCGGCACCACACCCTGGCCAAGGTCTTGTTCATTGCCTCGATCCTCACTATCGGCCTGGCCTATTGGGGCGGCCGGCATCTGGGGTTGCCGGGGATTGTCCTGGGCATGATTATCGGGGACCTGATCCTGCCGTTCTGGTTTGTGCCGTATCTGTTGCGTGATTATCAAGGATATTTCTCCTGCAAGTTTTTTGTCTGGGAGATGGCGCCTTTTGCCGGAAGCCTGGTTATTTTGGCGACGGTTCCCATCCTCGCGCCGGTGGTTTTTCTCTTGCTCCTGGGATGGTGGCTGCGGTCGGTGCCGGCGCAGATCCTGGGGCTGACTCCGTGGCAACATCTCAAAAAGTTGGTGCATTTATGAGGCAGAGGCTTAGCAAGGGGCCACACGGAGACCCAGGCGCGGGAGTTGCCGGCCAACCGGGGGAATCATGAAGATTCTCCATGTGATAGCCAACCTGGCTCCCCGCTACGGCGGCCCTTCCAAGGCCTGCTGGGAAATGGCCCGGGCCGTGGCGCAGTTGGGGCACGAGGTGAGCATCTATACCACCAACCAGGACGGGCCCGGTGAACTGGAGGTGCCGGTGGGTCAGCCGGTGTGGCGGGAAGGCGTGGAAATCCGGTACTTTCCCATTCAAGCGCCACGCTACTGGGGCACTTCCCTGCCCCTGGCAATGGGCCTGCGCCGGAAGATTCCGGCCTCAGATTTGGTGCATATTCATTCCCTCTACCTGTTCCACGACCTGGTGGCGGGGCACTACTGCCGGGCATACGGCATTCCCTACCTTTTGCGGCCCCACGGGACCCTGGACCCCTTTATCCACCGGCGGCACCGCTGGCGCAAGCGCCTCATGGAGCTCTGGTTTGAGGACCGGAATATCCGCCGGGCCGCAGCGCTGCATTTCACCACGGCCCAGGAACAGGAACTGGCGGCGCCCTATACGTTTGAAACCCCCGGCCTGGTGGTGCCCCTGGGGATCGGGGTCGACGAATTTGGGGAGATGCCGGAGCCGGGCGGTTTCAGGCGCCGGCACCCGGAAATCGGCGACAAACACATCATCCTGTTTTTCGGGCGGGTGAATTTCAAGAAAGGCCTGGATATTCTGGCCAAGGCGTTTGGCGCGGTGGCCCGTCAGCGCCAGGACGTCCATCTGGTGATTGCCGGGCCCGACAATGAGGGCTGGGGCGCTAAGGTCCGGACCTGGCTGGAGGAGGAGGGAGTGGGCGCCCGCACCACCTTCACCGGGATGGTGCTGGGGCCGGAAAAATTGGCCGTATTGCGGGACGCCACCCTGTTTGTGCTGCCATCTTATTCGGAAAATTTCGGCATAGCGGTCATTGAAGCCATGGCCATGGGCCTGCCGGTGATCATTTCCGATCAGGTCAATATCTGGCGGGAGGTGCAGGACGGCCGGGCCGGCCGGGTGATCCCGTGTGACGCCGGGGCCTTGGCCGACCAGATTCTGGACCTCCTGGCCCACCCCGAGGCGGCCGCGAGCATGGGCCAAACCGGCAGGGCGCTGGTTATGGAGCGTTTCCCCTGGCCCCGGATCGGACGGAGCCTGGCCGAGGCCTATGTCCGGATCATTGACGAGCATCGACGCCGCCGGGAAGGGAAACCGGCGCAGGACCGGCCCCAGACGGCGGAGAACCAATCATGAACGACGACTCCCCCAAGAGCCCGGTATCGGTGCTGATCTGCACCAGGAATGAAGAGCGCAACCTGGGGGCTTGCCTGGCGAGCGTCGCCTGGGCCGATGACTGCATGGTCTTCGATTCCTACAGCGATGACGCCACCGTCACTATTGCCCGGGAAGGCGGCGCCCGGGTGGTGCAGCGGGAGTTTGACAATTTTTCCACCCACAAAAACTGGGCCCTGGACCACCTCGATTTTAAGCATGAATGGATTTTGATTGTGGATGCCGATGAGCGGGTGACCCCGGACCTGGCCCGGGAGATTGGGGCCTTAGTGAGCGGGTCGCCCCAAAACGACGGTTACTATCTGGCCCGGCAGAACTGGTTTGCCGGCACCTGGATCCGCCACGGCGGCTGGTATCCCGACTGGAACCTGCGGCTGTTGCGCCGGGGGCGGGGGCGCTACGAGGCGCGGCTGGTGCACGAGCACGTTCTCCTGGACGGGCCCCCGGGCTATCTGAAAAACCCGCTCATCCACTATGATTACAAGGGGATCGAGCGTTATTTCGAGCGCCACAACGTCTATTCCAGCCTGGAGGCCGTTGAGGCGCACCGGACCATGACCGCGCCGGACCAGCCCCGGGGGCTGCCCGGGGCCTTGCGGGCCCGGGGGCCGGAACGGCGGCGGTTTTTGAAAAATCTCGCCTACCGGTACCTGCCGGCCCGGGCCCTGGTAAAATTTTGCTGGATGTACTTTTTAAAGCTGGGTTTTTTGGATGGGCGCATGGGGTTTCGCTATTGCCTGCTCCACACCTTTTACGACTACCAGATCAGTCTCAAGCTGGAAGAATTGCGTGACCCCGGCTCGCCCATGTCGGAGAAATATAAGGATTGGCAGGCCTGAGGCCGATGGCATGACTACACTTCAGAATGATAACCGTGTTTGCGGCATTTGCGGCCAGCCTTGCCGGGTGCGCCTGGACGGCTTGTTCGACGGCCGGTTCGGGGCGCCCGGCACCTTCGCCGTGGCGGAGTGCTCCGGCTGCGGTCTGGAGCAGACCTGGCCCCGGCCCGGGGCAGATGAACTCAAAGGGTTATACGAGACGTTCTATAACGCCGGGATCAGGCCGGAGAGCGCTTACCGGGGCCTCAGGGAGCGCTTCTTTACGTCCGGCCTGTATCGCCTCTGGCTGGCGTGGGACGGGGACATGGGTTTTCATGGACGCCGGGGAACCGGGAGGCTGCTGGACGTGGGGTGCAATGAGGGGCGGGGCTTGAGCCTGTATGCCGACAACGGCTTTGAGGTGGAGGGCCTGGAGCTGAACGAGACGGCCGCGGCCCTGGCCCGGCGGCGGGGTTTTCGGGTGCACACCACGGCCCTGGGGCAATTCCGGCCCCAGGAACCGTTCGACGTGGTGGTCCTGGCCAACGTCCTGGAGCACGCCTGGGACCCGGTGCAGATGCTGGCCGAGGTGCGGCCGCTGCTGGGGCCGGGGGGCGAGGTGTGGATTTCCTGTCCCAACGCCGCCAGCCTTTGGCGCCGGGTGTTCGGGCGCGCCTGGGTCAACTGGCATGTGCCCTTCCACCTCTGGCACTTTTCACCGGCAACCCTCACCATGGTCCTGAAGCGGGCCGGCTATGAGATGGCGACTCTCGACAGCTACACCCCGGCGCTCTGGATGGCCCAATCTCTCTGTGTCAGCCTGGCCGCCCGGGAAGGCCGGACCAACCGGGTGATGCGATCGGCGCCGATGGCCGCGGGGTTGACGCTGACGGCCCGGGCCCTGGTGCTGCCCTGGTTCAGGCATCTCAACCGGAGTTTGACCGGGGACTGCCTGATCGTGACGGCCCGGGGCCGGGAAGGATGAACCGGTGGCGCTGCGTATCCTGATTCACGGCATCAATTATGCTCCGGAATTTGTGGGGATCGGGCGTTATACCGGGGAGTTGGGGGCCTGGCTGGGGTCCAGGGGGCACGCGGTCACGGTCCTGACCGCGCCCCCTTACTACCCGGCCTGGCGGGTGCCCGAGGCGTACCGCCGTCCGGCCTGGCGGCGGGAATGGCTGGACGGGGTGGAGGTGCTGCGGGCTCCCCTCTATGCCCCGGCCCGGGTGACCGGCAGAGGCCGGATACTGCACGAGCTCTCCTTCGGGGCCAGTTGCCTGGCCTGGTGGCCGTCCCTGTGGGCCCGGTCCTGGGACGCGGTCCTGGCGGTCTGCCCCCTGCTGCAATCGGGGCTGGTCCCGGCGCTGCTGGCCCGACGCCAGAAGGTCCCCTTTATCTTCCACGTTCAGGATTTGCAGCTGGATGCCGCCCGGGAATTGGCGATCATCCGGCAGCCGGTGCTTTTGGCCTGTCTGACGCGCCTGGAACACTTCCTCTTCACGCGGGCCCAGGCGGTAACCACCATCTCCCGGGCCATGGCGGCCAGAATACGGGATAAAGGGGTGCCGCCGGAGCGCGTCCACCTCCTGCCCAACTGGGCTGACCTCGAGGCGATCAAGCCCGGGAAACGCCGGAATGTTCTGAGAACGGAGTTGGGGCTGAACGACGAAATCATGGTCCTGTATGCCGGGAATATGGGGGAAAAGCAGGGGCTGGAAGTCATTCTGGACGCGGCGGTCATTACCCGCTATAATCAAGCCATCCGGTATGTGTTGGCGGGGGAAGGGGCTGCCAGGCCGCGGCTGATGGACCAGGCCCAACGCCTGGCCCTGGAGACGGTGAGCTTTTTGCCTTTGCAATCGAGGGATCGATTTCCGTTGCTGCTGAATGCGGCCGACTTCCACCTGGTGGTTCAGAAGGACAAGGCCTCGGACCTGGTCATGCCCTCCAAACTGGGGAACATCCTGGCGGCGGGGCGGCCATTTATTGCCACGGCCCGGCCGGAGACGGAATTGGGCCGGGTCACCAGGGAGTCTGAGGCCGGCCTTTTGACCCCCCCGGAAGATGCCGGCAGCCTGGCCCAGGCCATCGTCCACCTGGCCCGGGATGAAGCGGCCCGGAGAACAATGGGGCTTAAGGCCCGCCAATTTGCGCAAGCCTGGTTGGGACGTGATAAAATTATGGCAGAATGGGAACGGTTGCTTTACTGTCTGGTAGATCAGGCCAGGCGGGATGCGGGGTTGGACCGGCGGAGGTAAACCGGATAACCACAGGTGTAGTTGCGGGGTCAAGGTTTGAGGTTTGCATGGTGTTAAGAACCGGTGCGAGCAGGAGAGTGGCAGGTGATTGATCGTCGCCAGGGCATTTTCGATGAATACCGCTGGATTTTATCCCGGCTACAGTGGGTCCTGGACGGGGTCGTCGTGGTATTGATGCTGTTTCTCACCTGCTGGGCCTATGGGGAATCCTTTCGCCTTATCTTCCAGGCCCTGGGGCTGGTCGCCTTTCTGCTCACCATTATCGTTTTTCGGGCCACGCAACTCTATCAGCCCTGGCGCGGCGCCAATTTCATACGCCTGGTGCGCCGGGTTTTCCTGGCCTGGCTGATGATCGTAGCGATCCTGATGATGCTGGGCTACGCCAGCAAGACCTCGGTGCGCTTTTCACGGAGAGTCCTCTTCACCTGGATATCGACCGTCCCGGTGGCCCTGGTGTTGCTGCGGTTGCAGGTCTTTTGGGGCTTGCGGTGGCTGCGGCAGCAGGGCCGCAACAGCCGCACCGTGGTTATTGCCGGGGCCGGTGACCTGGGCCGCCGCCTGGCGAAAAACGTGGTGGAAACCTCCTGGCTGGGGATGCGCCTCCTGGGGTTTTTCGACGACCGGGTCACGGGGGAAATCCACCTGGATCACCAGACCTATCCGGTGCTGGGCACCCTGGACGACATGATCGGGTTCGTGCAGAAACAGCAGGTCGTCATGGTCTATCTGGCGTTACCCCTCCGGGCCGAAGACCGGCTCCGAGAGGTGGTGGAATCCCTCCAGGACACCACCGCCTCCGTCTATTATGTGCCGGACGTCTTCATTTTCTCCCTGCTCTCCGCCAGCCTGACCGATCTGAAAGGCATACCGCTCATTGCTCTGTGGGAGACCCCCTTCTTCGGGGTCAACGGCTGGCTGAAGCGGACGGAAGACCTGGTGCTGGCCAGTCTGATCCTGATCCTGGTGTCCCCGCTGCTGGTCCTCATTGCCCTGGGGGTAAAGTTGACGTCTTCGGGCCCGATAATCTTCCGGCAACGGCGCTACGGCCTGGATGGTTCCGAGATCATGGTCTACAAATTCCGCACCATGAAAGTCTGTGAAGATGGCCAGCATATTCCCCAGACGGTCCGGGACGACAGCCGGGTGACCCCTTTCGGGAGATGGTTGCGGCGCACCAGCCTGGATGAGCTGCCCCAATTTTTCAATGTACTCAACGGTTCAATGTCCATAGTGGGGCCCCGGCCCCATGCGGTGGCGCATAATGAGTATTACCGCCGGCTCATTCCGGGGTATATGCTCCGGCACAAGGTGAGGCCCGGCCTCACCGGGTGGGCCCAGATCAACGGTTGGCGGGGTGAGACCGAGACCCTGGAAAAGATGGAAAAACGGGTGGAATTTGACCTGGAATATCTGCGCCGCTGGTCATTGTGGTTCGATTTGAAAATTATCAGCCTGACGATTGTGCGGGGTTTTAAAGACAGTCACGCCTATTGAGGCTGGATATGCCTGGAGGCAGGCTGACAAGCCCGATGGGATTAAAGGGAGTTTCATGATGAGCAGTGGCAAAAAGGCGCTGGTTACCGGGATTACCGGACAGGACGGGAGCTATCTGGCCGAGTTCCTTCTGGGCAAGGGGTATGAAGTGCATGGCCTGGTGCGCCGTTCCAGCACCTTCAACACCAGCCGCATTGACCACCTGTACGTCGACCCTCATGAACAAGGAGCCCGGCTGTTTTTACATTATGGGGATTTGACCGACTCCGGTCAGCTCAGCCACCTGATCTACAACATCCAGCCGGACGAAATCTATAACCTGGCGGCCCAGAGCCATGTGCGGGTCAGCTTCGACATCCCCGAATATACCGGGGATGTGACCGGCCTGGGGGTTACCCGACTCCTGGAGGCCATGCGCCGGAGCGGCATCAAGGCCAGGTTTTACCAGGCCTCGTCCAGCGAACTGTTTGGCTCCTCCCCGCCGCCCCAGAATGAAGCGACCCCCATGTGCCCCCAGAGCCCCTATGCCGCGGCCAAGCTCTATGGCTACTGGATGACGCGCAATTGCCGGGAAGGCTACGGCCTCTTTGCGGTCAACGGCATCTTGTTCAACCACGAATCCCCCCGCCGGGGTGAGACCTTTGTGACCCGGAAAATCACCCGGGCGGTGGCCAGGATCAAATTCGGCTTCCAGAAGAAACTCTACCTGGGAAACCTGGAGGCCCGGCGCGATTGGGGCTATGCCCCGGATTATGTGGAAGCCATGTGGCTGATGTTGCAGCAGGATACCCCGGAAGACCTGGTGATCGCCACGGGGGAGGCCCATTCGGTCCGGGAGTTTCTGGAAGAGGCCTTTTCCCATGCTGACCTGGACTGGCGGGAATACGTCGAGATCGACCCGAAGTACTTCCGGCCCACGGAAGTGGACTATTTATTGGGAGATGCCGGCAGGGCCCGGCGTACCCTGGGCTGGGAGCCCCGGGTCAGCTTCCGGGAACTGGTGCGCATCATGGTGGATGCCGATCTCAAGGCCCTGATGGACGTGCGCCAGTGCCAGGACGTGATCCAGCATTTGCAGCAGGAAAATCACCTGGACTCCCGGGACAAGACTGACCCGCAGGGCTAGCCGGATGGGAAGGCTGCCTGGCGCCGCCGGATAAGAGTGGACGGATGAAACGTAGGCTGGAACCAGATGCAAAAATCTATGTGGCCGGGCACCAGGGTCTGGTGGGCGGCGCGATTTGGCGGCGCCTGGAGGCCGCCGGGTTCAAGAACCTGGTGGGCCGCAGCCGGGGGGAATTGGACCTGGGGGATCAGGCCGCGGTGACCGATTTTTTCGGCCGGGAACGCCCGGAATACGTCTTCCTGGCCGCGGCCCGGGTGGGGGGGATCAGGGCCAATGCCACGTTTCCGGCGGACTTTCTTTACGAGAACCTGATGATAGAGGCCAACGTCATTCACCAGGCCTACCGCCATGAGGTCAAAAAGCTTCTGTTCCTGGGGAGTTCCTGCATCTACCCCCGGCTCTGCCCCCAGCCCATGCGGGAAGACTATCTTCTGGACGGCAAGCTGGAACCCACCAATGAGCCCTACGCGGTGGCGAAAATCGCCGGCATCAAGATGTGCCAGTCTTATAACCGGCAGTACGGCACCTGCTTCATCTCGGTGATGCCCACCAATCTCTATGGCCCGGGGGACAATTTCGACCTGCTGGACTCCCACGTCATCCCCGCGATGATCCGGAAGTTTCATCAGGGCAAAACCGCGGGCGACCCTGAGGTGGTGGTCTGGGGCACCGGCGCCCCCCGGCGGGAATTTCTCTACGTGGATGATCTGGCTGACGCCTGCCTCTTCCTGATGGAACGCTATGAGGAGGGCGAGATCATCAATATCGGGGTGGGACAGGACCTGCAGATTCTGGAATTGGCCCGGGCCGTGGCCGCGGTCATCGGCTATAAGGGGCGGATTGTGCTGGATCCCTCCTATCCCGACGGCACCCCGCGCAAACTGCTGGACGTCAGCCGCCTGAATTCGCTGGGGTGGCAGGCCCAAACGCCTCTCCCCGAGGGCCTGCAAAAGACCTACGACTGGTTTTGCCGCAGCCCCTGGGCCCAGAAATCCTGAGCCGGCACCCCCTTCTTGGGCAAAATGGCCGAGGCGCTGGCCCGGAGCCATTGGCGGGTGCCGAGGTTTTGTGCATCACCCGATATCACGTTGCGTGCCTGGAGGGAATGAGCTTTTTGCTTTTATAGAGGCGTGCAGCGGTCTTCGCCCACCAAAGGGCGACCCGCCGGGTCGCCCCTACAAAAGCTTTTATTTCTTTTAGGAGCGCAACTTGAGACCTCTGCGAAAGTCTCTAGCGCTATCCGTCCTCATTAAAGTATAGCGTAGGGGCCCTCGCCTGCGCCTCAATAGAGTAGGGACAGCCGAGGGCGGCTATCCTCCATGAGACTTTTGCAGAGGGCGCAACTTGGTTTGAGCCGTGAGCGGCCAGCGTGGTTTCCTGGCCTTCATGCCATCTCTGACGGGCTTTGGCCACATGTTTACGATCAAGACCCTACAACAGCGCCTGATAATCTTCTTGATCCTGCCGGTGGCGGTCTTCCTGACGGCCATCGGGGTCGGGGGCTATTTTTATATCCGGGGCAGTCTCTATCAGGAGTGGCAGGAATCCGCCATTCTCAGACTGGAGCGGGCGGCCCACCATATGGATATGCGCCTGAATGGCCCCATCCAATGGATCGAGGCCCTGGCCAACACCGGCGGTGACCGCCAGGGGACGGACAATCAGAACTGGATCTTGAAAAAGTTGCGGGAGCAGCCGGGAGTGAGCCAGGTCAGCCTGGAGTGGCAGGAGCCGCGGCCGGGCGGGGCCGGTGTTGGCCAGGAGGGCAGGGGGGGCGGAGGCCTGGCCCCCCGGGTGGCCAAAGTTGCGCCGCCCCAGTTTAGTTATCCCCCGGATCATAAGACCGTCAGCCTGAGATCGACGCTGCTGGATGGGGCGGGACATCCCCTGGGGCGTCTGGATGTGTCGATAAAACTGGATTATTTGATGGAAGGGGTGCGGAGCGCCGGTTGGCTGCACACGTACATGGCCTGCCTGGTGAATGACAACGGCACTTTTCTGGCCCACACCAACCCGGCGATGGAATCCCGGCACTGCCTGGGGGAGACCCAAAACCCCCTGGAATTGGCCATGCTCAAGGAGATGAAGGGGAAGCCTTATGGGACGGTGGTGGGCAGTGACCAGGTAATCGGGTTTTATCGGCTGAAAGGGGCTCCCTGGGCCATTATGCTCCACGCCCAGGAAAAACAGATTATGGCCCCGATTTTGCGCTTTCGTTTTTACTATATTCTGGGCGGGATTGTCTGTCTGGCGGTCAGTCTGATCCTGATCCGCCTGGGAGTGGGGTCCCTGGTGGCGTCCATCCGCCGGATCTCCAAGAAAGCGGTCCGGGTAGCCCGGGGGGAATACGGCGAGCCCCTGGAGGTGCGCTCCCAGGACGAGATCGGCCAGTTGACCCTGAGCTTCAACGACATGGTGGCGGGCTTAAAAGAACGGGATTTCATCAGCAATACGTTCGGCCGCTACGTGGACCAGGATATAGCCGCCAAGCTCATGGAGCGGCCGGAAGCCAGCCGTTTGGGGGGAGAAAAACGGCAGGTGGTCATCATGTTTTCCGACATCCGGGGTTTTACTCCCATTGCCGAGGCCTTGAGCCCCGAGGCCACCATTCAGCTGGTCAACGGGTATTTTTCCCGGATGGTGGAGGTGCTGCGCCCGCATCACGGCATCATCGTGGATTTCCTGGGGGATGCGATCCTGGCCTTTTTTGACCCCCTGGACGGTCCATTGGCCCCGGTGGGGCGGGAGGCGTTGCAGTGCGCCTTTTCGATGCAGCAGGCCATGCTGGGCGTCAACCTGGCTGGGGTCGGCCAGAAATTGCCGCCCCTGCACATGGGGATCGGTCTCCATGCCGGGGAGGTGGTGGTGGGCAATATCGGTTCGGAAACCCGGGCCAAATACGGCATCGTGGGGTCAGCAGTGAACCTGGCCCATCGCATCCAGGCCCAGGCCCGGGGCGGGGAGGTGGTGGTCTCCCAGGCCGTGTACGACCTGGTGGAGCCTGAGGTGACGATTACCCGGGAGTTTGAGGTCCGGCTCAAAGGGATTCAGAAACAGGCGGCTCTCTATGCGGTTAAGGGTCTGGCCGCGCCCTAATTCTTCCAGGGTTTTGGACTGGCGGGGAGTTGGGATGGGGCGTTCTGCCGGGCCCAACCTATTTGACTGCCTGCCATTTTTTGAGAATATCTCTCCTCAGGGCAAATAATTCCTCCCCCAAGAAACAGGCAATGAGATAAGAATCCAAGCGGCTGGGATTATACCGGCAGATCCCCAGGAACTGCCTCCAGAACTGCCAGCGGTAGCGAGGAAGTATCCCCCGGCGCCAAAAGAGATGGATCAAAGCGCGCCATTCATTGCGGCTGATCCCTTTAGCCTTATCCGCCCTCGGGGACCGGGAGACAAGCGACCGATGTCCTTGACGCTGCCGGGCCAGGGCCGCTCGGGTCGGCCTCATGGTGCGATAGTAGCGGTAAGCCCGGGCCAGGAATCGGGTTGGTTCGCACAACCGGTCGGTGGCCCGCACGTATTCTCCCAAGATCTCCATCTGGGGGCGGGTGGGCAGGTAGTTGAGGTTCAGGTCTAAAGAATCGCCACTGGTCTGGTCAGCCAGCAGTCGGCCCTCTTTCTGGAGTCGATTCCAGAGGCGGCTATGCGGGACGGCCTGCAAAAGATTGAGCATAACCACCGGAATGCCATGCTCCTCCACAAATTCGCAGATCCGGTCGCCGGCGCCGGGCTTTTCGTGATCGAAGCCAAGGACAAAGCTGGCGATCATGGGAAGGCCGTTGGAGTTGATGCTATGCAGGGATTGGCCCAGAGGGTTTTTGACGTTCTGATATTTGTGAGCCCGGCTTAAGATCTCAGGGTCAGGGGTCTCCACGCCCAAAAAGACCTGAGAAAAGTTGGCGGCGGTCATCAGATCGATCATTTCCCGGTCTCGCCCCAGGTTCACCGAGGCCTGGGTCCAGAAAGTGAAGGGTTCCCCGTGGCTTTGCATCCAGGGGATCAACCGGCGCAGGAGGGCTAAGGCGTGGTCCCGGTTGCCGATGAAATTGTCATCATTGAAAAGAATATCCCGGCGCCAGCCCAGCCGGTAGAGGGTCTCCAGTTCCACCAAGACCTGCCCGGGGTCTTTGAAACGGGGTTTGCGGCCGTAGAGGCTGGCGATGTCACAGAATTCGCAGTCAAAGGGGCAGCCCCGGGAGGTTTGAACGCTCATGGCGAGGTAGTCGTTCAAGATAAGCAGGTCAAAACGGGGCACCGGGGAGAGAGTCATCTCCGGCTTGCGGTCTTCTTCGATAACCTTAGGGTGGCCTGTCTGCAGGGCTGCCAACAATCGGGGCATGGTCGTCTCCCCCTCCCCCCGCACCAGAAAGTCGGCGCCGCCCTCCAGGACCTCCATAGGGAGGGAGTTGGCATAAGGACCTCCCACTACCACGATTTTGCGCCGCTTCCGGGCTTCGCCAATCAGGCTCAGGACCCCCTGCCTCTGGATAACCATGCCGGTGATCATCAATAGGTCAGCCCACTGCCAGTCTGCCGAGGTGAGGGGCCGGGTATTCAGATCGGCCAGGCGGAATTCCCACTCCTGGGGCAAGAGTGCCGCCACTGTCAGGAGACCCAGGGGCGGCAACAGGGTTTTGCTGCCCAATAATGCGACGTTTTCTCGTAATGACCAGAATGAGAAGGGAAATTTTGGATTTACCAAAAGAATTTTCATGATTCTCTCCATCGGCAAGGTGATTGGTAGGGGGATGGAGTCATGGTTTTTGAGTCAACCAGGGGCGCATATCGATGAGGCGCACGTGTTGATCCAGGGGCACAGACCGGAACCCGGGGTCGGAGAGCAGGGCAAAATGATCTCTGCCGGCGGTAAGATGGCGGATCTGTTCGTCAAACGGGGCAAAAAACGGGCAGTAAATCCGTTCGGCCAGCCCCCGGTGTACCCCGGGAAGGTGGGGCTTATCGGCGGGAAAGAGAAAGTAGCCGCCCTTCAAGAAGGCCGGGGTGAAATGCCGGTCATCGACGATGAGAAAGGCGATGCCGTACTTCCGGCAGAAGGCGATTACCTCCTGGGGATCGGCGGCGTAGTAGGCCTTAAAGAGATCGGTGAGACGGGGCTGGAGTTGGGCCCAGAAACCCCGGCTCCAGGGGTGGGCCAGTTCATAGGTGGCAAAGGCCCGGCGTTGGGCGAAGGTAGGGATGGTGTCCATCAGGTTGGGGTGGCCGGCTATGAGGGCATCCTTGGGAGTTTGGGCCAGGGCGGCATAAACGGCGCGGTAGGCCGAGTAATCTTTGAGCCCGACCCCCTGGAGGCGCCAGGCGCCCAGGGAGGCGGCCGCCACCAGGGCCAGGACCGCCAGCCAGCGGGGCCAACGGGCGACCCTCAGGGCCCCCTGTACTCCCAGGGCCAGCACCAGGCAAAAGAAGAGGTTCAAGGTGTACATAAGATAGCGGTCAGGGACGAATAACTTCAGGAGGAAGAGCCGGGCCAGGAAATAAAGCATGAGAGAGGCCACGCCCAGGTACCAGGCGGACTTGAGCCGTTGCCGCCAGGCCGGCCAGTCCAAGCGCCGCAACCCGGCCGCCACCAGCACCAGCAGCCCGGCACAGACCAGGCCGCCGGCCACCGGGCCCCACTCCCGAAACGGGGCGATGAATTCCCAGGGGCTGATGAGTTCCCACCAGAGGGAAGCCTCGGGCAGGATGCGGTAACGGCCATGGGCGTAGAACTCGGGGCGATTGACCATCTCGGCGGCGCTCACCAGAGGTCCGTAGCCGTCGAGCGCTGAACTGGAAGTCCATCGCCAGAACCAGTGCGGCTCCCAGGGCCAGGAGGCAGAAGTGGGCGGCCCGGGCCGGGAACGGCGGCGGGCGGTCCCGGCCCAGGCGGGCCATCAGCCAGGCCAGCAGCGCCGCCAGGGCCGCTACCGGGAAAATGTAAGGGATGAACAGGGCCTGGAGCAGGAGGGCCGCACCGGTGACCCAGGGGCGCTGGGCCAGCCAGCCCAGCCAGAAGAGGGCCAGGAGCGGGGCGGCGAAGGACCGGGACAGACCCCCGGACAGGTTGTCCAGGAAGAAAGGCATGAGCCAGAAACAGGCCACCATCGCCCACCCGAGGCGGCGGTTGGCCAGGCGGGTCCCGATCTTAAAGAGGCAGATGGCCAGGAAGACGAACAGGAAGCCGGGGAGGAGCCTGGAAAAGTAAAGGGGGGATACCCACCAGGAGGCCAGCCAGTAGAGACCCTTGACGCCCCAGGGGACGTAGGCCTTGGCATAGCCGGTGAGGAAGTCGCCCCGGAACAAGGCCGGGTCCCACCATTGCTGCATCCAGTAGAGCTGCTGGCGGACGTCGTCATTAATGACAAACGGCTTGGTCAGGGCCTGGAAGTGCGCCAAAACGAAGACGGCCCCGGAAATCAGGGCCACCGCCAGTTCGGGCCAGGGGGTCCTGGTCCAGGCTTGCTGGAGTTCCACGGTTTCAGATGGGTTTTTCAAAGACGCGAAAGACCTTGTAGCGCTGGCCGCCCAGGGCCAGGATAACCTTGATCCAGTGCTTGAGGTTGGCCGGGACCAGGGAAAGATCGGCCATCTCACAGGGAGTGTGCCTCACCAGGTAGATATAGGCGCGCAGGAGCAGGGCCAGGTGGAGGAAGCGCCGCTGGTAGGGCTGGCTGATTCCCACCACCAGGGCCCGGATCTTCGTGACCGGCCGGTATTTGGCCCAATAGAGCAGGCGGAGTTTGCCCCAGAGGGTCAGACGCCCGTTTAACTTCTGGATGAGGGGATTGAGGTCCGGCAGGCTGATGCCGAAGCCGGCGACGCGGTCATCATCCAGGAGCATATAGGCCATTCCCGGGCGCAAACAGGGTTTGACCATCTCGAACATCTCATCGAACTGGCGCCGGGTCAGGGGCACGTGTCCCCAGTTGGGGGCCCAGGCCGTATTGAACAGGTGAAAGACCTCGTCGGCGCGGCGGTCGACATCTTTGGGGTCGTAGTTGGCGATCTCGACATTCTGCCCGTCCATGATCTTGTCATACTGTCGCTGCATGGCTTCCAGGTCGGCCTGTCGGTTGGTGATCTTGTAGGCGTGCCAATCCATGGCCTTGACAAATCCCTGGGAGGTCAGGAGATCCTGATAATAGGGGGGGTTGTGGGTCTGGAAGAGGACCGGCATGGTCTCAAACCCCTCCACCAGCAGCCCCATCTCATCATAGATGCCGAAATTCAGAGGTCCGACCAGGCGGGTCTTGCCGTGGTCCCGGAGCCAGGCGGCGGCGGCCTCGAACAGGGCCGCGGTCACGTCATCATCCGGAATAGACTCGAAGAACCCGAAGAAGCCGGTTTCCGGACCATGACAGGTGTCATGGAGCCGATTGATGTGGGCGGACAGGCGCCCCACCGGCCGGCCATCCTGGTAGGCCAAAAAATACCGGGCCTCGCCGATCTCAAAAAAGGACCCGTGCTTGGGGTCCAGGAACCGGCGCTGTTGGGAGAGAATAGGGGGCACCCAGTATGGGTCCCCCTGATAGATACGCCAGGGCAGGCGGAGAAATTCCCATAAAGACGCGTCAGTTTGAACGGGAGAAACCGTAATCTCCCCGCTTGACTTCATCAAGAGACCTCTTACTCGGATTTACCCAGAACGATGCGAGCCTTCAAGCCTTCTTTTAATTCCAGGTTGGGGTTGGGAACGCTTAACTCCACTTCATAGTAGGCCGGCTGGTCCGGGGCGGTGGTGACTGAGGTCCAGGAAATGCGGCTGACCTTGCCCCGGAATTTCTTTCCGGGCAGGGCGTCCAGGGTCACCTCGGCGGGTTGGCCGATTTTGACCTGGAGGGCCTCGATTTCAAAGGCCTGGGCCCGGAGGAGCATGGGGTTCATCACCCCTACTTGAAAGGCGGCCGGCATGGGAGGCAGTTCGGCGCCCACCCGGAGCCCGGGGTTGACCCAGACAACATAGCCGCTGATGGGGGCCTTGAGGCTCACTTCCCGGGGAACCTGGCCGGACTTCAGGGGAGTACCCAACAAGTCGGCCAAGTGCTCCCGGTCCAGGTGGGCTATCCGGCGGTCCCCTTGCAGCCTCTCCTGGAGGGTGGCCTGTTCTTTTCTCAGATACTGCAGTTGTTGGTTGTTCTGGGCCAGGCTATCGGCGGGAGCCAGCTTTTTCTGGACCAACTGGGAGAGTTCCCGCTGTTTGCTCGCCAGGGGGACCATACTCCGCTGCACTTCCGCCAGTTTCGTCTCCAGGTCGGCAAGTTGCGGCGGCGAGAGACGCTGTTGAATCGCGATCACCGATTCCGGGGCCAGGCGATACGTCGCCAGGATATCCCCGGCCTTCACCGGCTGTCCGGAGTGGACCCGCAGGGAGGTGATAATCCCCTTAAAGGGCAGATCGACGTGGCGTTTCAGGGAGCAGAAAAATTTACCGTTGAAGATAATTTCGGAATCGCCGTTTGTAGGAGGCGGGGTGGCCTGAGGGGCCGGGGTCTGCCCGGCGAATCCTGCTCCCGGGATGCCTAATCCCAGGTAGATGGCCAACATCCAGCCGCCTAAGACCGCCCACTTACTTCTGCCAAGATTTTTCATCCACATAGGTATGACCTAAATCTCCAGAATTTTCTCGAAGTTGCAGGACTGCGGTGTCAACCTCCATGGTTCGATTCAGCACGTCCTTTTGGAGTGTCAGGACCTCAATGCGACTTTCCAGGACTGCCGAGAGGGGCGCCTCCCCGGATTGGTAGCGGATCTCGTTCTGGCGGGCCTTGAGCCGGGCCAGGCTTTCCCGGGATTGAACACTTTTGAGGAGCATGCTTTTTTCATGTATGGTTCCCAAGTCGCCACTCAACTTATCTTCCAAGCTATTCTCTGATTCTGTTTTTTGGGCCCCGATCTGCCGCAACATGGCTTTTTGCCGGGAGACGTCCCGGATGCGCTTGAATCCATCCCACACCGGGATTTGGAGACCGAGGCCGACATAGAGGCCCGAGCCACTGGCAACATTCAAGGGGGAGGGCGTCTGGGTGTTGAAGACAAAGGTCGGCAAAACCTTGGCTTTGGCCAGGCGGATCTTATAGCCCTGGATTTGTTCATTCAATTCCAGGGCCTTGATTTTGTAAGAGCGATGCTTGGCTTGTTCCAAGGTGGCGGCGACCGGGTCGAAACTGCCCAGCACCTGATGCTTGCTGTCCCGGAAGTCAGGGGTGAGATCCTGAGTGGATGGAAATCCCAGAAAATTTTTCAGACTGGCTAACGTGCGCTTCATGGACGACGAAATTCCTTCTTGTTCGCCCTGGGCCAGTTCCAATTGCTGCCGGGCCACCTTGATTTCCAGAGAGGTGCCGGTTCCGATACTCAGGCGGTTCTCCGCATAGGTGAGGTTTTCCCGGGACACCTGAATCAACTCCCTCTGACAAGCAGCCAGCTTGTGCAAGGTGTCCAGGTTCAGGTAGTATTGGCCAAGGCGTTCCAATCCCATGGAAATCAATTCGAGGTGTTTCAGAATAGCCAGTTGCGTGACCAACTTCTGGGCCTGGAGGGTGAAGTAGGCCCCCAGGGGGTTATACGGATCCGTGGAAAAATTTATACTGTAGGGCTTGGTGTTGCCGGTATGCGCAGGGCGATTGACATAATAAACGGTGGTGAAGGTCAAGGGAGGAGCCATGTCATACCGACTGTCGGTTTCGTCCATCCGGCGAATGTCGATTTCCAGTGAACTTTTGGAGAAGTAGGGGCATTGGGTTATGGCGATTCTGACGGCTTCCTCAAAGTTCAGCGGGGTGCCAGGGGGCAGGGTGATGGCTGCCGGGGGCCGGTCGGCGGCCTGGGCCAGCCCACACCAACCCAATACCCCGCCGGCCATCACCAGCATGGCGATCAGCAGGCAGGCGCGGGTGGCGGGAATCCAGGGGGCGCAACCACAACCACACGAGGCAGGGCGGAGACCCCGCGCCATGCCGGGGGGGTCAACCATAGCGTTCCTGGAACAACGGTCGCGGCTGGTTACGGTTGTCAGAGGGACGGTCGTTTTCTGGGTAATTAGGCTCATTGTTCATAAAGGACGCCATCTCGTATCGAGCTAATCCTCGTACAAGCAGTGGCAATTTCGGAATCATGCGTGACTACGATGATGGCAGTTTTGCCATCACTGACGATTTCCGCAAAATGGTCCATGACCATCTGGCCATGGCTCCGGTCAAGCTGGCCGGTGGGTTCGTCCGCCAGGATGACCTGGGGTTGGTTGACCAGGGCCCGGGCCACGGCCACTCTTTGGCGCTCGCCCCCGGAAAGGCGATTGGAAGAGTGGTGAATCCGATGGCCGAGGTTGACGCGGTCCAGGGCGGTGGCAATAAGCTCGGGTCGGTCCCGCCGATCGATTCCGGAATAGATTAACGGGAATTCCAGGTTTTCATAAACAGTGGAGTTTTCCAACAGGTCACAGCTTTGAAAGACAAATCCAACCCGGCGGCGGCGAAATTCCGCCTGGGCATTGCGATCCAGGCCGAGCACATCCTGGCCACCGAGAAAATAGCGGCCGCTGGTGGGATGGAGAAAGATTCCCAGGATGAAGAGCAGGGTGGACTTTCCGGACCCGGAAGGACCCATGATCGCCACGATCTCTCCCGGGTAGACTGTCAGGTTGACGTCTTTCAGCACGTGAATCTGATCGACGCCGTTGTCATAGGTCTTGCACAGGTCGGTCACCTGGATCAAGGTGCCATTGACCTGGCTAGGCAGAATCCAACTCATTCATAGCGGATGGCGGATACAACTTCCATGCGACTGGCCCGGATTGAAGGATAGAGGCCAGCTCCAACGCCAATGACCACCGCGAACAGAATGGCCAGGGTCACCCCGAATAAAAAGAGATCTTCCGGCGGACGGCTCCCGATGACGTGACTCAAGATCTCCATCATGATGCGGCCGAGCCCGGCCCCCAAGAGAGCCGCGCCCACGCTCAGACAGAGAGCTTCGGAGAGAAATTGGGCCAGAATATCTCGATCTTCAGCGCCCATGGCCTTTTTCAACCCGATTTCCCGGGTGCGGGAGGAGACAGCGGCCATCATCACATTCCAGATGCCGACGCCTCCCAGGAGAAAGGTAGCGCTGGTGGCCAGGTAAATCAGAAACTCGATCCACCAGGCCAGCAGTTGGACCCGCTTTAAGGCTTCCCAAGCGACTTCGACGTGAAGTTCCTCGGGGGATTGGTAAGATTTAACGATCCCGGCAACTGCCGCGGCTACGGTGCCGACATCATCCCAGGTGTTGCAGCGCAGATAGACGCGATCGGCCAGCAGCCTTCCCGGGAAACGATCTTCGGCGGTAGTGAGGGGCAGGAAGACGGAGTTGGCCAGACCGCTATCGGTAACTCCCCCCAAGACGCCGGAAATCCGATAAATCTCATGGTTGATCTCAAAGTCCCGGCCTTCGATATGGGTGTTGCCGAAAATCTTCTTGGCCAGTTCGGCCCCCAGCACGACCTCCCGTTTATGGCCGGCCACGGCGTCCGGACCGAACAGTTGCCCGGTGAGGGGCCAAAAATTGCGGACCTGCCAGAACCCGTCATCCACCGCGACGGCGCTGAAGCTGAAGTGCTGGCCTTGGAAATTGGTTTGGCTGTACCGGAAGGAGGTGAGACTTAATTCCTTGACACCGTCGAGGCGCTTAAGCGCGGCGATGGTTTCGGACCGGAACCATTGGGGCCGGTAAGACCGCTGATTATCGAAATAAATTCGTAATATGGTCACCCCGCCGATCAGGTCAAGATTTTCGTTGAAGTTTGACTTGACCTCCCGGCTCATGGTGACAATATTCAGGAACCCGGCAACGCCCAAAGCGATAGCCAACACCACCCCGATATAGCGGCGGCGATGGCGCATCACCTGACGCAAACTAACCCGCATGAGGTCGTTAAGCCTCATTAGGCGCGGCCTCCCCCATGATTCCCAATCAATCGCCCAGCATATTTACGGCAGTGCCGTTGGCACCGGGATAGGTCGTGGTAAACCCACTTTCCTCCAGAAAAGGTTCCTGCTGCGTCAGGTCACAAGCCCGGATACGATGTTTTTTGGCCAATTTTTCCAGGATTTCCAAGACGAAGCTCATCTGGCTTTCGTTGTGAGTGCTCATGTAAGCGGTGCGGATTACCGCCTGCCCCCGAGGGACTGCGGGATAGATGGCAGGCAAGGCAAAAACGCCGTGATCAAACATGTCACGCGCAAAGAGAGCCGCTTTCTCTTCCCCCCCGATGTAGATGGGGATAATGGGGGATTTGGAGTTTTTGGTGATGAGGCCTATCTCCCGGTATCCGGCATGGACATGCCGGGTAATGTCCCAGAGGCGTTTGACCCGGTCAGGGTCCTCTTCCAGGATATCCAGGCATTTCAGAACGGAGGCGGTATTGCTGGCAGGAAGGGCCGCGGAGAAAATGAGCGGTTTGGAATGATGCCGCAGATATTCCAACACGGCGTCGTCGTCGGCGGCGATGAATCCACCGATGGAAGCCAGGGCTTTGCTGAAGGTGCCCATGATAAAGTCAACTTCAGGCGTGAGTCCGAAATGATCGGCCGTTCCCCGTCCGCCCTGGCCCATCACTCCCAACCCATGGGCGTCATCCAGATAGACCAGCAGGTCCGGATGACTTTTCTTCAGCGCCACCAGTTCGTCGAGAGGCGCCAGGTCTCCGGACATGCTGAACACGCCTTCGGTGACCAGGAACAGGCAACCGTTGGAGTTCTTTTGCCGGGCCGCCGCCAACTTGCGGGCCGCCGCGGCGGCATCGTTGTGAGCAAAGGGGATCAGCCGGGCCCGGGAGGCCTGACAGCCTTCGAAAATGCTGGCATGGTTTTCCCGGTCACAGACGATGATGTCTTGGGGGGTCAGCATACAGGCAATGGCCCCCAGATTAGTGGTGAACCCGGTAGCATGGACCACCGCCTTTTTCTTACCGACAAAGGCGGCCAGTCGACCCTCCAGGGTTTCATGCAAGGTCAGGTTGCCGCACAGGAATCTGGATCCCCCGGGTCCACTTCCCCAGCGACGCGCAGCCTCGCCCGTGGCCTCAATCACTCTGGGATCGTGAGTAAATCCCAGGTAGTCGTTGGACCCAATCATGATCAGACGCCGGCCCGACACCTCCACTTCTGTGCCCCAAGATCGGTCTATGGGTCGGAAGTAAGGATAAAACCCTTGTTCCCTGGCGTCTTGGACCATAAGAGCAAAAGGTTGGCAACGATTTCTAAGTTTCATAAAAGGATTCTACCCCCTCCCCCTCCGGTAGGTTTACACCTTTTTATTTCTATCTTGAGAAAATGTCAATGGGATTTGTATCTGCTCAAGGGATAAACTCCCCCATCCCAGCCATTGACATCAATGCATCCTACCACAAGTGAAGCCAATTTTTGACAAAAAAATATCTTTTCTCATGCTATATCGGCAAATATGATGAATCATAACATTTTTTCGTTGGTTTGGGTCTTAAAAAAAATTTGCCAGGGGGCTAAAGTTCCGGCCCAGGCCCCGGGGGGAGGCAAAAATCACGCCATTATCTGGAGGTGAATCTGTCCCGGGGCCTCGCCCACCCGGGCTTAGCACAAGGGAACGAGCGACTCCCGGGGTCTTTTGGTTCAAGAGTTATTCATAAGACCTCAGCCGCGGCCCAAAAGTTAAGCGGCAGGGCCCGGGTTCCTGATCCGGTTTCCCGGCCGGCACCAATATCATCTCCATACCCCGGAGCCGGGTAACCCGAAAATCCGGAAAAAATCATGACGGCCCCGGGACGCCGCGCAACAGGCGCCGTATGGCCCGGGCCTGGCCGGGTGAGATGGTGGGATAGGCGTCAGGACAAAACTTCCGGAACTCTTCCGGCGTGATGGACTGGGGGGCGGGAGGCTCGTGGTTGAGCACGACGTAGCATTTTTTGGCCAACCGGCTCATTTCCTGAAATTTGGCGGTCCAAATCGGCAGGCTGACGAGCTGGCCCGCCCACCATCACTGCCAGGAGAACCCCGCCCAGGGCCCCGGCCCACCGTCGGGACGGGAGCCTGGCGGCCAGCAGGCGCCAGGCAATGCCGATTAACAGCAGGGCCCCGACCAGGGTGAAGATGTCGTACCGGGGCACAAAAGCCTGACTCACCGACCGCTGATACCGGGTCAGGGAGACCAGGAAGAAGGGCAGGACGTTGACCGACACGGCCCACAGGGCCAGGCGTTTGTCCGCCTTTCCGCCCCAGAACCAGATGGCCGCCACACAGGCGGTCAACAAGCCGACCCCGGCGATGTAAGCCGGGATGGGAAAGTGGTAATGCCCCCAAAACAGGTAGAGGAAGGGGGATACCAGGGCGCCGCACAGGAGGTGGGCCAGATAGGCGGGGCCGGGCAGACCGGAAAATACGTGAAAATTACGGCTGGCCGCGGCGTGGAAACCGGCGAACCGGAAATAGCCGATGGCAAACAGGAGGCCCACCAGGCCGACGACCCCGGCAACGGCCCAGAAGGCACTCCAGGAGACCTTTTCCCCCATGAGGAGAATATAAAGGGGCAGCGCCGCGAGCCCGAGCAGGGGGTAGTTGTGGGAGAGGATGGACAGGGCGGCGCACACGCCGATGCCCCAGAGCTTGGCCCCCGAGGGGGCGTGCAGATACCGGTCGGTGAGGAGCAGCGCCCCCAGAAAAAACCCCAGGCTGACCAGGTAGCCGAAATAAAAGGCATTCCAGGCAGTGGCGTGATGGACCGCGATGACGGCATAGAGCAGACTCAGGGTGAAAGCCAGGCCAGGCTCCCAGTGCCGCCGGAAAAAGTTATACAGCAGAAAAGCATTGACGCCGGTACCCAGGCAATTGATCAGGACCAGGAGGGAGTAATTTTCTCCGGCAATTTTCACCAGGCCATAGTAAAGCAGGTGAAAGAAGGGAAACCATTGTTCGCCATCCGGGGTGACGAGATATTGTCCGAAAGGATGCTCGGTCATTTGGATGAGGGCAGTCCAATCATCCAGGATATAAAAGAAAATCGGTCTCCAGAAGATTATTACCGGCACCGCCAGCAACAGGAGCAGCACCAGGAGCGGGTTAAGCTTGGCGGGCGGCGGTTTTAGGTCTCCGGAGTGCGGCGCCGCACCCGGCTGCATGTTTGATAGTCTGGGAATGGTGGTTATCCTGTCAGCGTTTTCGCACTACCGGGTAAATCTCCCCCGGCCCCCGGTGCCGCGGTTGCCGGGACTACGGCCCCGAGAGGAATAAGGCCGAGGAGCAGGTGAAAAAACCAGCAACTCTGGGGAAAGAGGAATCCGTCAAAGAATTGCAGATGCACCAGCCCCATGGTCAGGGGAAACAGCAGCACCAGGGGGTGCAAGAAGAGCCCGGGCGGGGGTTTGGCAGCCAGCCTCCCCAACCGCACCAGGAGCATCCCCAGGGCGGCCAGATAGGTCAGGGTGAAAGGCAACCCCAGGCCTACCATGAACGTCAGGAATTGGTTATCGGCACTGACAATATCACGGCTGACGCGGGTAAACTCTTCTTTGGTGATGGCGGGATAGTAAGGTTGATAATCTTGCATGAATTGGTCCCGGGGAGTCCGGAGGCCGATCCCGAGCCAGGGATGCTGCTTGGCAATACTCCAGGAAAAGGGGAAGTTTTCTATCCGGTAAGCCGGATAGGCCATGGAGAGTTTGTGCCAGATGATTTTTTGATGAAAGACGCCCACCACCAGGGCCATGGCCAGGCAGATGAACAGGAGATATTTCCACCGCAGGGCCCCCCAGGCGGCGCCCACCAGAAAAACCCCCAGGGGGATAAAAACGACGGATATCCTTTCACTGAGGCACAGGGTGATATAGCTGAGACCCAGAAGGATGCCGCCCAGGATCATCCAGGGCCTGGACTTTTGGTACAGCAGGGCCAGGGGCGCAAAGGACAGCAGGATTATGACGTTGGTGAGGGAATGGGTATGGTAAGGTAAGAACCGGTCGATATATCCCGTCATCAGGTAACCCAAGAGACTCAAAAACACCACGGCGGCCAGCAGGGCAAGGCAGAACCACTGGAGGCGGCGTTGGTTTTCCGGAGTTTGCAGCAGGATCCGGGCGCACCAGAATCCCCCGAGCCCGGAGGCCAGCAAGACGACCACCCGGAAGGAAGAAGCCAAAGGCGTGAGGCTGAACAGGCCGCTGACCCCGGCGATCACCGCCAGGGCCGCGGAGATCAGGAATGCCGGCGACCTGGGCTTGATGGCGCCCCGGGGGCTCCAGACCACTGCCACGATCAAGGTGAGAAGGCACAACAGACCTGAAAACAGGTTGGATCTTTCCCCGGCCACCAACAGGAAGGACGGGCGCTGCAAGGCCAACTGGCAGCAGGTGGCGGCAAAAAAGATCCAGATAATCTTTTCCGACCTGGTCATCGCTGCCGTTTTTCCAGGGATTGCCACACCGGTAACGTCTAGAGGTTTGCTTTTTGGGAAAAATCTTAGTATGAACTTTGGATAATAGGCCGGGGTTACCAGACAGGGCTTCTCAGCCCGCCTGGGTTCAACTATCCGATTACTGTTCGTGTGCAGGGGATTCGTCGCGTCGGCCCACTTAAAGCATTATTAACCTTTATTTATAGCAGGTAACCAGGAGAAAGTGAAGTATGTTGGCCGGGAAAAAAGTGTTGGTGGTCATGCCCGCTTATAACGCCGCCCAGACCCTGGAACGCACCTTCCAGGACATCCCCTTTGATGTGGTGGACGAAGTCCTGCTGGTGGACGACGCCTCCCGGGATGAGACGGTGGAGGAGGCCTGTAGACTCGGCATCCGGTGTTTTTTGCATGAGCGGAATATGGGCTATGGCCGCAACCAGAAGACCTGTTATACCGAGGCCCTGAAAATGGGCGCCGATATCGTGGTGATGGTGCACCCCGATTATCAATATTCCCCCAAGATCATCCCGGCCCTGGCCGGTCTGGTGGCCAGCGGCGAATACGACGTGGCCATCGGCTCCCGGATTTTGGGGGGCAAAACCCGGAAGGGGGGCATGCCCGCCTATAAATATGTCTTCAACCGCCTGCTCACCCTGTTCCAGAACCTGCTCCTGGGGGCCAAACTCTCCGAATATCACACGGGTTTTCGGGCCTTTTCCCGGAAGGTCCTGGAGACTCTCCCCCTCTGGGAGAACTCCGACGATTTTGTCTTCGACAACCAGATGCTGGCCCAGGCCATTTATTTCGGCTTTGCCATCGGGGAGGTTTCCTGTCCCACCCGCTATTTCGAGGAAGCCTCTTCCATCAACTTTCCCCGGAGCGTGAAATACGGCCTGGGAGTGGTGGCGACATCGGTGAAATTTTTCCTGCAAAAGCGGGGCTGGAGCCAGTGCCGCATCTTCTCCCTCCAGGGCCAGGGACTGAGGCCCAAGGATTATTATACCGAGCCGGACCCGGACTCGGCCGGCCCGGTCCAGTCGCCACCGGCGGCCTCGGATTGATCCGCCCCCCCTTTTTCATGGGGTGGCAGGATAGTTTTTACCAGGACCTGAAAATCCCCCTAAATCCCCCTTTTTCAAAGGGGGACTTAAACTGCCAGGACCGGTGCTCCCAGCCTGCTTTTCTACCACTGGTAATTGTGAACCGCTCCACTGATGCATCGTTCCAGGATTATCTTAAAAAGGTGGCAGATTTTTTCCCCCACCCTGGACAAGGGTTGGGGTGGGGGTGAAATTACTGGGCCTAGCCTTCAATCCATCCCCCTCCCCCCAACCCCCTCCCACCAGGGGAGGGGGAGTTATTGTGGCTCATATTCTGCAAGGTACCTGTGGGACACGACACTAATATGGTGTTTCAGCCATACCGGTCATATCGGAGAGGTTTGTCACCTCTGGTTTAATTTATGCATCAAATTAATCTGTTGTCGGGGCGGAGCCAGGTGTCAGCCTTCTGTGGGCGCACCCGCAGGAGCGCCTCCACCAAAACGTTTTCCCCGTAAACGAAGCCTCGCCGATTTTTCATGACTTGAGATTTTGTACCCGGTAAGGATGAGAGGAAAAGCCGGTTTGCCCTTGGCTGCCAGTCAGGGGATCTGACCGGCCCCCGGTTTCCCCATCCTGCGCCACTCCTCCCCCAATGCCGCCAAAGTCACCCCTTCCACCGGGCCGGTCTCAACCAGCCAGGTAAGGAAGGTGCGGATCTTTTGGACGAACCGGCTGACCGCGGCCTCGGTGGGAAAGAGTCGGCTGGCCCCGGGCTGGAGTTCCGAGGAGTGGAAAAACAGGGTGAGGACCCGGCCGCCACGGCGGCGGTGGAGGGAGGCCGCCAGCTGCAGGGACGTGAGAGGGTACCAGGCCGGCTGCACCCCGGCGACGGCCCCATAACGGAAGAGGTTCTGGAGGCGGCGGCTTAAGGCTGGCGGCAGCGCCGCCGCCAGGCGGGCGACCAGGGCCGGGGTCCCGGCCACCACGGGCACCATGGTGATGGGGACCTCGAGGAGGGGATGGCCCTGCCGGCCCGGCGCCGCCCAGGGGAAAGGGGTCCGCCGGGGCCAGGAAAAAGCGCGGATCGGGATTTTTGCGGGTGAGGGGGGCCACGCTGCTGTCCACTTCGAGGCCGAACTCCGGCAAGAGGCTGAAGACCTGGGGTCCCGCATCGAACCGCCCCATGCGGAAGGACCGGGGCGTGACCGCCAGGGCGTCTTTGACCTGGGCGGTCAAGTTGGCAAATTTATCCCGGAGGAGTCCCCGGGGCAGGCGTTCGGAGCGCACCGGTTCCGGGTCGGGCAGGTCGGCAAACGGCGGGGTGTTCCAGGGATGGAGATGGAGGCCGATCTCGGCGCCGAATTGGTCCCGCCAGTGGGCCAGGACCCGGCAGGCGGCGGGGTCCCGGGCCACCCGGTAGGTGACCAGGAGCGTCAGGGGCAGGCCGAATTCCCGGGGGATGAATTCAAGGCGCGACAAGGCCGCCACGTTGGTCACCCCCGGGGGCGTGCGGGGATAGTGGCCGGAAAACAGCCCTTCCTCTTCCACGTCGATGGAGATCACCAGTTTCATGGGGGGCCTCGAAGAGCCGCATTCAACCTGCGGTGCGCTCCTCTGCTGCCGTCCTGTAACCACGGGCTAACCTATTAATCCCATTATTCTTTATCCCCTAAGCCTCTTGTACTGGTTGGTGCCCATTCGGGCCTTTAAAAATGGGTAAGTGAATCATCCGGGCCTGAGTCTTAACGTGTCGTAGCCGAGCCTACAACGAGCCAACTAGTCCGCACCAGGCTCTTTCACTTCGGGTTTGCCGCCCGGTAGTCGTTGATGAACTTGTCGACAGAACCACTGATAACGCTCCGTATGGAGCTTGCGTCTTGCCCAATGGCACCCACCGAGCCAATAGACCATATCGAACCAATAACCTCATAACCACGCGCAACCATGACCGACTCATTTAATTGCACCCCAATATAATATGCATACCCGACACGATCATTGCTGATTTTAATCTCGCTGATTGCTATATTCACAGAAAGATATGGGTGCCCAGGCGTTGCGCGGCACTCTTCCTCTGTCAGTACCCGAACCCCGGCTTTGCGGAGCTGGAGCTCGACGTCCGTCTTTACCTGGTCTTTGGTCAGGCCCAGGGGCACGATTTTGGGATCAATATTCTTGACCGAAACAAACACCCCTTTTTGCGAGACAAGTGCCCATTGGTCATACGTGACCGTAGGAACTTTAGAAACATCAGGGACAATTAGGGCACAACCAAAGGTAATGAGCGTAACCAAGATTATGCCGACAAAAAACACCTCCCTCTTAAATCCCATATCTCACCCCTCCTTTCCCCAAATGGTCGGGGCTATTTAGCCAAGCCAAGCGCTGTCGTAGTTATGTCCTGCCCCCATGGATTATACTAGACCTTAAAGTTAGAGTTGGGGCCAAGTCAGCCCAGAGATCCTGGCTCCGCTAGGCTCCGGCAAGATCTCGTATTTTCTCGTATTGGTGAGATTCTTCGGTCGCGCCGCTCCCTCAGAATGACTGGTTGGAGCACTTTCGCAGAGGTCTCAATGTTGTAGCAGACCCAAATGCCCCCCTTATTTCAAGGAGGGCAGGGGGATTATCTCGGACTCCTGAATAATTCCCCTCAATCCCCCAGGTCCAAAACCACCTTGAGGCTTTGATGGCGGCGCTTGTCAAAGGCCGCCTGAAAGGCCCGGCGGTAATCGGCGAGCCGGAAGCGGTGGGAAATCAGCCCTTGTACGGGATAATCCCCCCGGGCCAGCAACTCCACGGCCTTTTCATAGGTGCGGATTTTTTGGCCCTGAAAGACGCCGTGGCCGAACATGGAGGAACCGGTGAGCTTGAGCTCTCTGAACCAGAGGCTGGAGAAGTCCACCGGTCCCAGGGCGCCGGCGGTGCCCACCAGGACGTAGGTTCCCCGGCCCCGGAGGGTCAGGAGCCCCTCTTGCAGGGAACTGGTTGCTCCCCACGCAGTCAAAGAACAGGTCGGCGCCGCCTTCGAGGTTGCCGCCTCCCAGGGTGGTGGGCACCAGGCGGGCCCCCAGGGCCTCTCCCAGTTGGGTCCGGCCGGGGTTGGACATCACGACATCGGCTCCCCCGGCGGCGGCCAGTTCCGCCTGGAAGGGGTACCGGGCCACCATGGTCACCCGGGCCCCGGAGCCCAGGGCCCGGAGGAGGCGGACCAGGTGCTGGCCGATGATGCCGGCGCCATAGACGACCACGTCGTCCCGGTCGGCAGGGAAGTTGTCCAGGACCGGCTGGAGGGCCGAGGCCAGCGAATCGGTGAGGACGGCTATCTCATCGGGGAGGTTATCCGGCACCCGCACCAGCCGGCTGGGGTGGGCGGCCATCAGGTGGGCCATGCCGCCCCCCACGCCCCGGGTGAAGCCCAGGACCGCCCCGGGGGCCAACTCGCCGGCCAGGAAGTTCTCGCAGAGGTTGTAGGCTCCCTCGGCGCAATAGCGGCACGGGGGCACCCCCCGGACGGCGCAGGGGAGGACCGGCTCAACCACCACCCGGTCGCCGGCCCGCCATGCCGACCCCGGGGGGGCCTCCACCACTTCGGCCACCACTTCGTGCCCCAGCACCGCCGGCATGGAGGCGTAGGGTTCCAGCAAAAAGGATTCGGCCCCTTTTAAGAGCCGTAAATCCGAGCCGCAGATACCGCACAGGCGGGGCCGGAGCACCACCCAGTCGGGCCCGGGGGGGCTGAAGTCGATCTCCTGCAATTTGAGGGGCGCCACCCCGGCAAAGAAGGTCCGGGGCCAGAAGCGGTTCAGGCCTTTGGCCAGCAGGTAGCGGATGACGGAGCGGTGATAGAGTAGGGCCAGCATCACATTTTTAGGAGCGCGTCCCCGTATTGCCAGGGCGGTTGAGTTAAGGAGTTATACGTCCATAAACCACCGATGTTTCATCCGCGAGGATGAAAAATCCCCCCTGCCCCCCTTTTTCAAAGGGTGGTCGTAGAGCACCAAAAAGCGGCGCGTGAGACGCGCCCTACGTTGGGCTGCGATTGGGGTTCTGGTTGGATAGGTCATCGGGCGCGGTTGCATGACCTGTTTCCAGGAAAGTAGAGTGACACTAATGATAATTGCCCTCTTTACCCGAGGGGGACTGAAGAGCAGCCTATCGCCTTATTGGTCAAAATGAGGCGGCGAGACCTCATCTCCACCTGTTGCTAAGGACTCTGTCCCGGGAAGGGGCGCATGTCAAGACCATTCTTTCCCCTCTTTCGTCTCTTTCGTAGAGGGGTTGGGGATTCCGCCGTCCTGGGGTATAATGGCTGGTGAATCGGGACTCGTGGGGCCCCGTGCCATTTATTATAACAAAATAACCAATACCGAGGCACAAGGTTTTCATGGGCACAAAGAGCAGGATTTCGCTGGGAGTGATCGTCAAAAACTTCCGGCGCCTGGCGAAGCATCCCTGGATCGGCGGCAAGCTGGCGACTCTCCAGGGCGAAAAGTGGCTCTTCAACGTGCTCTATCCCCGGGCCCGAACCGGAGAAGCCAACAAGATCCGGCAGTTGAGCTTCCGCATCACCGACCTGTGCAATCTGCGCTGCCATACCTGCGGCCAGTGGGGCGACCAGGGGTTCCTGCACGGCCAGAATCTGCGGAACTTAAAGCAGAGCGAAGTCCCTCTGGAGCGCTACCTGGAAGTCCTGGGGGATCTGACGCGCTCACGGCCACCACCCCTTTGTCTACCTCTGGGGCGGCGAACCCATGCTCTACGAGGGCTCCCTGGAGTTGATCGAAGCGGCCAGCGCCCTGAGGCTGCCCACCGCCATCGCCACCAACGGCACCCGGATTGCCGCGGCGGCCGAGCGCCTGGTGCAGGCGCCCATGTTTCTGCTGCAGCTTTCCATCGACGGCCCCGATGCCGCCACCCACAACCAGGCGCGGCCGGGGGTGGGCGGGGCCGACAACTTCGGCGACATTCAGGCCGCCCTGGCCGCGGTGGGTGAGGCCAAGCGGGCTCACGGCAGCACCCTGCCCCTGGTGGCTTCGCTGACCACCATTTCCCAGGCCAATTTCCGGCACCTGGTGGACATTTACGAGGCCTTCCGGGACAAAGTGGACCTGTTTGTCTTTTACCTGTCCTGGTGGATCGATGCGGAGCGGTGCGAGGCCCACGAGGTGGACTTTCGCCGGCGTTTCGGGTTTACGCCGGTGCGGCCCCGGGGCTGGGTGGGGGGCTGGAAGCCGGATGACTACCGGGAGCTGAACCGCCAGCTCGAGGCGGTGGTGGAGCGCTCCCGGCCGGGGACGGCGCCGGCGGTCACTTTGATCCCCGACATTACCGGGGAGGACAACCTGCGCTCCTACTACACCGAACACCAGAACTACTTCGGCTTCGATCAGTGCATCTCCATCTTTCAGGCCGTGGAAGTCAACAGCAACGGGGACCTGTCGCCCTGCCGGGACTACCACGACTATGTGGTGGGGAACATCAAAGAGGCCACCATCACCGAGCTTTGGAACTCCCCGGCTTACCGCAAGTTCAGGCAGAGCCTCACCACCGAGGGATTGATGCCCGTCTGTTCCCGCTGCTGCGGTTTGATGGGGTATTGAGGATGCAAGGATTTTGGGGAAGAAGGCGCCCCTGTCCATATACAATGTTTGCCATAAATTCTTTCCGCTTGTAGGTTCTTAAATCCCCCTAATCCCCCTTTTTCGAAGGGGGACTTTAACGGCAATTTCTCGTAGTGCACCCCTTTTCGCAGGGCTGGGGGGATGAGGATGGTTCCCGTAACGGAAAAAACTTTTGAGGCTATTGCAAACTCCTTATTGACCATCGTTGTCATTCTGAGCGGAGCGAAGAATCTCGTTTTTTCATAAGATTGAGATCCTTCACTTCGTTCAGGATGACATAAAAACAGTTGTGCAAGAGGCTCTTTTGGCAATTTCTATAACTAATAGGTGGAGGGGCTACTGAGTTACCTTGAAACAGAGCCAAATTTATTTGCAGGGGGCGACCTGCGTGCCGCCCTTGGGAGGGCGGACACCCAGGTCCGCCCCTAGGAAAATCACCTTTTCGATGGAACCCTGGCAAAAGCCGGTGAGATTCTCATCTGTTGGCACTGCCCCCAATCAATGCGCTTCCAGGCCGCCCGGCCCGGCTGGTTTTTCTCCTCCAGGACTTGAAATTCGGCGGCACCCAGCGCCAGGCGTTGGAGTTGGCCCGGCGGCTTGACCCCTCCCGGTTTCAGGTGGAAGTCTGGCTGCTGGCGGCGGGGGACGATTTGGCCCCCCTGGCCCGGGACTGGGAGCTTCCCCTGGTCCGACTGGGCCGGCAGGAGAACGTGGGGCCGGCGGCCCTGGCCCGGCTGTGGCGGCGGCTCAAGCAGCAGCCCGTGGATCTGCTCATGCCCCTCACCGTGGTGCCCAATATCTGGGGCCGGGTGCTGGGCCGCCTGGCCCGGGTGCCGGTGATCGTGGGCAACTGCCGGGGCGGCGGCGCTCCCCGGCGGCAACACGAACGCTGGCTCTGGGGCCTGGCGCATCACATCATCTGCAACAGCGCGGCGCTGGGCCGGGTGCTCACCCGGGACTGCGGGGTGCCTGAGACCCGCCTCACCATGATCCCCAACGGGGTGGATACGGATTATTTCCGGCCGACCCCGGAGTCGCCCCAGCCTTATCCCGGGGTGGTGCTCTGCGTGGCCCGGATGGTGCCGGACAAGGACCACGACACCCTGATCCGGGCCTTTGCCCTGGCGGCGCCGGCCTTTCCCCAGGCGCAACTCTGGCTGGTGGGGGATGGGCCGGGCCTGGCCAGGGCCCGGGGCCTGGCCGAAGCTACCCTGCCGCCGGGTTCTTTCCGGTTCATCCCGCCCCAGGCGGACCTGAGGCCGCGGTTCCGGCAAGCCGGCCTGCTGGCCCTGAGTTCCCGGACCGAGGCGCTGCCCAACGTGGTCCTGGAGGCCATGGCCGCGGGCCTGCCGGTGGCGGCCACCGCGGTGGGGGGGGTGCCGGAGTTGGTGACCCCGGGTCAAACGGGCTGGCTGGCGGCGGCGGGAGACGTCCCGGGGCTGGCCGCGGCCCTGAGCCGGCTGCTGGAGAACCCCGAGCAGTGCCGGGCCTTCGGCCAGGCGGGGCGCCAGCGGGTGGAGCGCGACTTTTCCCTGAAGACCATGGCGAGGCGCTACGAAGACGTCCTGGACCGCGTCCTGGCCCAGGTGGGAGGCTAAAGATGCCTGGACCCCGGATAGCCTACCTGCTCCTTTGGTTTCCCGAACCTTCCCAGACCTTTGTGCTGAACGAAGTCAACACCCTGGTGCGCCTGGGCCTGGACGTCAGGGTTTACACGCTTTACGGGCCACGGCCCGCCGCGGCCACCGCCGGGATGGCGGAGGTCCTGGCGCCGGTGCGCCACCTGGGAACCGCGGCCCTGCCCAGCCTGGCCCGGGACCTGGTGCGCCTGAGCCGCACCTGGGGGCCGGAAGCGGCGGCGTTTTGGCGCCGGGTCATGGTGCGCCGGTGGCGCAGCTTCGAGACCGGGGGTGAGGCCCTGTGGGCCGGTCTCGCCGGGGTGCACCTGGCCGGGGTCATGGAGGCCGACGGCATCGATCACCTGCACGCTCCCTGGGCCAACGGCCCGGCCACCGCCGCCTGGGTGGCCTCGGGGCTTTCCGGCATCCCCTTCAGTTTCAGCGGCCGGGCCCACGACATCTATCCCCCCGACGGGGCGCTGACCGAGAAGATGGCGGCGGCGCAATTTATCCGCACCAATACCCGGACCAATCAGCGGTACCTGGCGGAGCTCTGTCCCCCCTGGCCGGGAAAGTGGTGAACGTCTATAACGGCGTTTCTCTGGCGCCGGCGGCAAGGTCCCGGCCCCCGGCCCGGCCGCCGTTCCAGCTGCTGGCCCTGGGCCGCCTGGTCCCCAAGAAGGGCTTCCCGGTGCTCCTGACGGCCTGCCGCCGATTGCAGGATCAGGGGGTGGAGGTTCACCTCACCCTGGCCGGCGACGGCCCGGAGCGGGGAAAAATCCGGGAGTTGATCCAGCGGGAGGGGTTGGCCCAGCGGGTGAGCCTGCCCGGGGTGGTGCCCCACCGGGAGGTGGCCCGGCTCATGGCCGGGGCCGACCTCCTGGTCATGCCCAGCCTGATTGCGCCCTCGGGGGACCGGGACGGCATCCCCAACGTCATTCTGGAGGCTTTGCTCTGTGAGGTGCCGGTGGTGGCCAGCGCGGTTTCGGGCATCCCCGAGGTCATTCGAGACGGCGACACCGGCTGGCTGACCGCCCCGGGGGACCCCGAAGCCCTGGCCCGGGCCGTGGCCGCGGCCCTGGCCGATCCGACGGAGGCCCGGCGCCGGGCGGAGCGGGGCCGGGCCCTGGTAGTCCGGGAGTTCGACTCCCGGAAGAATTACACGCGCTTGAAGGGGTTATTTGAGGGGGCGGCGCGGCCGGCCCAGGCCCTTTAGGTTGGTTCACTGCATCGATGCGGCATCCATGGTGCGCAGGGCGCACCCTACATGGCTTTGGGGGAAATGGTTGGCCGGAAGTTTATTGGTACCGGGGCGCGGTCAAAGGATTATAGCGTTTGCCATAAATTCCTTCCACTTGGAGATTCTTAAATCCCCCTAAATCCCCCTTTTTCAAAGGGGGACTTTACGAGTAATTCCTTATAGTTTACCCCCTATTCTCAAGGGGGATTAGAAGTCATTTCAAAACCGATTTTAGGCGTCATTTTGTCTCAACCAGAGGAGCTTGAGTGGAAAAGAATCACCCCCCCTTTTCTCAAGGGGGGCAGGGGGGATTAAATAAGCGCCTGATA
>CAVXZU010000007.1:0-211312 GCA_963766185.1 uncultured delta proteobacterium
CACGACAAACTGAAAGTGCTTTTTTCGACGGCCTCGCTATGTATACGTAACAAAATAGATGATTGATCACTGATTTAGTCAGGGTCATTATCTGCCTGTTTTTTCTGGTAAAAAGAGAAAGGAGGCAGAGATGGCTTTTTTGGAAATCGAGTCTGATCAGGAACAAGGTAAGCATTTCCCGGATGTTCTTCCTCTCGGGGAATGCGCCAGGCATGAAGAGCAGTTAATCACACCGGGTATTTCTTCCGATTCTCTCCGGAACCTTCCCGACGTATCACCTGCTGGACAGCGAGAGTTTCTCCGCAAACGCCGCCTGTTGGCTAAAATGGAGCAAGAGTTCCAGGCTAATGGGCTTCCAGGGCAGGAGGCGGCCAAAGAATTTATCCTGCATCTTTACCGCCGCAACTGCCGGTCCAGTACCTTGCGGGCCTATTTCGGAATCATAACGATGTTCCTCACCTTTCTGCACCATACCGGCAGAGCTTACGTGGAGGCGCTCACCCGGGAAGACCTGGAGGCCTTTCTGGAGCATGAGCAAGACCGAAGTTTGAAGCCATCGACGGTGAGGACCCGGTTGGCTCTGGTGAGAGCCTTTATTCGTTTTCTGGTCCGGCGGGAGGTGGTTTGTCCCGAGGTATTGAGCCGGAGCATCAAGATAAAGGTGCCGGAGTTGTTGCCCAGGGCCATGGATCCGGAGGACGTGAAGCGATTGTTGGCCGTGGTGTCAAAGGTGCGGGATCGAGCCATGATCCTGGTCTTGCTCAGAACGGGGATGCGCATCGGGGAACTATTAAGCACTACCATGAGGGACCTTAATCTCCGAGAGCGCAAGATCCTGATCTTCCAGGCGGAGAAGACCCAGGTAGGACGGGTGGTCTATCTCAGCGATGACGCTCATCAGGCGCTCTTGGCCTGGCTGGCAGAAAGAGACCCCCACAAGGAGCAACTCTTTTATGGCCAAGGCCGGTACAGCTTGGGGTATACGGCAGCGCGCATGATGTTCCACCGGTATCTGGACCAGGCTGGTCTTTCCCAGAAAGGCCACTCTCTCCACAGCCTGCGGCATACGTTTGCCAGTGAACTGCTCAACGCCGGCATGCGCCTGGAGTGTCTGCAACAACTCCTGGGCCACACCAACCTGGAAGTGACCCGGCGCTATGCCAGGCTGACGGACAAGACCCGGGAAGAGGAATATTTCCGGGCCATGGCACTTATCGAAAAGGGGCAAATCCATGGCCATTACTGATGCGATCGTCAACTTCCGACGGTTTCTCAAGAGGCGTAACCACTCGCCTCACACCGTGAAGAATTACCTGAACCGGTTGAAACATTTTGTGGTATGGCTGGATGTGCCTCTGGAAGAGGCGACTCATGGCAAGGTCCTGGCGTATATCGACTACCTCCTGGACAAGAGGCTCAAGCCCAGCACCATCAACTATCACCTGCTCAGCGTCCGGCGGTTCTATGACTACTTAGCCCACGAGGAAGGGGTGCCGGTGAGTAACCCCGTGAAACCTGGATATGCCCTGCGTCTTCCCAAGCCCCTGCCCCGGTTTCTCAAGGAGGAAGACCTGGCCATCCTGTTGGGCGCCATCCGGAGTCTCCGGGACCGGGCGATCTTCCTGCTGATGCTGCGCAGCGGCTTGCGGGTGGAAGAGGTGGCGAAACTTACTCTGGAGGCCATCGACCTAAAGCGAGACAGGCTCCTGGTGCAGCAAGGCAAAGGCGGAAAGGACCGGGTCGTCTATATCAGCCCGGATACCCACCTGGCCCTGGTGGAGTACTTGAAACGAAGACCTCGCACCAAGGCCAAGCAGACCTTCTTGGTGGAAAAAGGCCTCTATACCGGCAAACCGTTATCAGTCCGGGGCATCCAGAAGCGGATAGAATATTATGCCCGGAAGACCGGGGTAACTGTCTCCTGCCATTGTCTCCGGCACACCATGGCCACCCAACTGTTAAACGCCGATGCGGAACTGGCCACGATCCAGGATCTCCTGGGGCATAACTGGATAACCACCACCCAGAGATACTGCAAGGTCTCCAACCTCAAGGTCAAGAGGGATTACTATAAGGCGATGGAGGCGGTCATGCACCGGACCTTGCCGAAGTAACGATCAGAAAGTGGGGGCTCTGCCCCCAAACCCCCGGAGTTTACCGCTTGGAGGGAATCTGGAGGGGCAGAAACAAGAAAGGCAGAGCACTTTAGCCCTGCCCCTCCGTCATCCCCCGCCACGGCGCTCGGGTTACTCTCCAGCAGAGCCCTATCCTCCGGACGGATAAAAAATGATAGCAGGATTACTGAAACGAAGCTAACTTAAAAAAACAGGATAAGAGGCAAAAACGGAGGCAGCACCAAAACATCATTTAACCTACCACCGTTACTGGATAAATCAGGTTTTGTTACGTATACCTGCTATGATCCGACAGTTATCACCGGGCTAAAAACCTTCCGTATCCAAAAAATATCAATACCTTTCGGCATGATGGATTTCTGCAATCCCAGCCGCTAACCTGGGGTTTCTCTATCGCCGACATCTGAAATCTTCATCCCCACAAGTGCCCATGCCAGATAACGAAACGAAAGCTGGCATTTTTTCGGGGAAGGTGATAATTGTCGCAGGTGGCAAGTGATTCGCGCTCCCGCCCCAGATGGACTGCCGGTTGAAGTGCGTTTGGTCAAGCGGGAGGTAAGGTGGCTTGACCACGACCGAAAGAAATCCGGCCATGGGGTATGGGCCATTCTCTTGGGGCATCCTGACGTGTGGTTGTCTTGCAGGGGGATAGCGTTCCGTCTCAACAGTAGTATGGGAAACGCTTTTCCGGAACGCGACGCCACTCATTCCCTCAATTAAACTTATGCTATTAATCATTAACAATACGTGCTATTTTTTTAAAAGAGTAGCCATATCTGGCCGAAGGCCCAGCCAACCGCCGGCAAGCGCCCGGATATCGCAACTTTTTCAATCCGCCGGGGAGATCATGGCTGCCCCCTCCGGCCCTGAGGGTAGTGGGTGGCGGTGATGCACTCTCATCCCCGATCAGCCAATGACAATTGTGCTGGAGGGTAGCGAGATATGGCCAGAGTGAAGAAATCCGCCCCGGACGAACCTGCCGGGGACGTCCCATCCCAGTCCGCTGAATCCGCCACCCTAGCCACTCCTACCAAGGCAGTCGCCAAAAAAGGCGCCGCCGCCAGCGCAAACGCCGGGCAGGATTGCCCGGCCCCGGCCGGGCCCCGGCCTCCCGACGGGAATCCGCCGGGCCTGAGGCAAATCGAGGCGGGGCCTTCCCTAATGGTGGGCATCGGCGCCTCGGCTGGCGGCTACGAGGCCTTGACCCAGTTCTTCCCGGCGCTGCCCCCCGATACGGGTATGGCCTTCGTGGTGGTACAGCACCTGGACCCCAAGCACGAGTCCCTCCTGCCCGAACTCCTTGCCAAACTGACCAAAATGCCGGTGAGCCAGGTGAAGGACCGCACCGAGGTGCAAGCCAACCAGGTTTACGTCATCCCTCCCAACACCCTCATGACCATCACGGGTAAGCTGCTGTACCTGACCGCCCGCCCCAGGAGCGGAAGCCCCAGATGTCCATAGACCACTTCTTCCGGTCCCTGGCGGAGAGCCATGACGGGCAAGCCATCGGCATCATCCTGTCCGGGTCTTCCTCCGACGGCGCCCTGGGGATTGAGGCCATCAAACACGCCGGGGGCATCACCTTTGCCCAGGAGGAGAAATCTGCCCGCTACTATTTCATGCCCAAGAGCGCCATCGCCACGGGATGCGTGGATTTTGTCTTATCCCCGGAAGGTATTGCCAGGGAGTTGGGCGAATTGGCGCGCCACCCCTACCTCTCCCGCTCCCACCCGGGAAAGGTGAAAGCGCTCCCCGTGAAGGACAAGAACCTGGGGCGGATCCTGGGTCTGCTCAAAAAGGACAGCGGCGTGGACCTGACCCACTATAAGCACACCACCGTCTGGCGGCGCATCATGCGGCGCATGGCCGTGAACAAGTTCATCAAGCCGGAAGACTACATCCACTATCTGCAAGAAAACCCCGGGGAAGTGACCAATCTTTACCAGGACGTGCTCATCAAGGTGACGGGTTTTTTTAGGGACCCTGAGGCCTTTGAGACTCTGAAGACGGAGATCTTTCCTCTCATCCAGCGCCAAAAATCTCCGGAAGTCCCGGTGCGCATCTGGGTGCCGGGTTGCTCCACCGGGGAGGAGGCCTATTCCCTGGCGATGGCCTGGCTGGAGTACCTGGGAGACCAGGCCGCTGCCATCCCGATCCAGGTTTTCGCCACGGACGTGAGCAGTACGGTGATCGAGAAGGCCCGGAATGGTCATTTATCCGGAAAATATTGCCGAGGATGTATCTCCGGAGAGATTGGCCCGTTTTTTGTCAAAAACAACGGCGCCTTTCAGGTGAACAAAGCCATCCGGGAAATGTGCATTTTCGCCCAACAGAACCTGATCCAGGACCCACCCTTCTCCAAGATGGACCTCATTAGCTGCCGCAACGTCCTCATCTATTTGGAGCCGGTGCTGCAACAACGGGTTATCCAAATATTCCATTTCGCCCTCAAGCCTACGGGCTTCCTGATGATGGGGGCCTCCGAGAGCCTTGGCCAGTTCCCGGAGTTATTCTCTCTGGTGAACAAGAAATATAAAATTTACCGTCGGAAAGCCCACTTTGGTCGAATTCCCCTGGTCCTGGGCCGGAGAGGCCTGGAAGAAGGAATGCAAGCGATCGCGAAGCTGCCTGGTGCGGAGGGGGCCTGGAGCCAAAAAGATCTCTTCAAGGAAGCGGACTCCCTGGTGCTCAACCAGTTTGCTCCTCCGGGGGTGTTGGTCAACGAGGAAATGGAAATTCTGCAATTCCGCGGGCGAGACGGGATCCTATCTAAAGCCAGCCCCGGGCGAGGCCAGTTTCAACCTCATGAAGATGGTCCGGAAAAGCCTGCTCATGGATCTCCATAGCGCTTTCAAAGAGGCCAGGCAGCTTAACGAGCCCATCACCCGGAAGAACCTGCAGGTGCGCTTCGACGGCAGGCTGCACCCGGTCAGCGTCAAGGTGGTCCCGCTCATACCCAACCCTTCGCAAGAGCGCTTCTTCTTAGTCCTCTTCGAGGAGCCACCCGGGGTTGAGGTCCTGCCTGTCGAAGGGGAAGCGCCCCTTTTGGCCGGCGGGGAGGGGGCGGAGTCCAAAGACCGGTTATCCGGGAGTTGCAGCAGGAACTGGCCGCCACTAAGGAATACATCAGTTCGGTGATGGAGGACCTGGGGAGGTCCAATGAGGAACTCCGGGCCGCCAACGAGGAGATCCTCTCCACCAACGAGGAGTTTCAAAGCGTCAACGAGGAGTTGGAGACTGCCAAGGAAGAGCTGCAGTCGGCCAACGAAGAGCTCTCCACCCTCAACGACGAACTCCAGGACCGCAACGCTGAACTGGGGCAGGTCAACAGCGATCTCAACAACTTCATCGGCAGCACCAACATCCCCATTGTCAGGCTGGACCGTGACCTCAAGATCCGCTCCTTCACCCCCCGGGCCCAGGAAGTCCTGAACCTGATCCCCGCCGACCTCGACCGGCCCATCGGGGGTATCAAACTCAAGATTGACATCCCTGACCTGGAGATGCAGACCTTAAATGTCATCCACTCCCTGAATGCCTGGGCCCAGGAAGTCAAAGACCGGCAGGGCCGCTGGTATTCTTTGCAGATCAAGCCCTATCGTACGGTAGAGGACAAGATCGAGGGCGCGGTGCTCCTCCTGATCGACATTGACGAGCAGAAGAGAGCAGTCGAAGAAGTCGAGGAATCCCGGGATTTCATCCGGGCCGTCTTCCAGACCGTGCGGGAATCATTGCTGGTGCTGGACCAGAATCTCCGGGTGCGGCTGGCCAACCAGATTTTTTACCAGACCTTCAAGGTGCTACCCGAAGAGACCAGCCACCGCTTCATCTATGAACTGGGAAATCACCAGTGGGATCTCCCGAAGCTGAGAACGCTGCTGGAAGAGGTCTTGCCCAGGAAGACTTCTCTGCACGATTACCGGGTGGAACACAAGTTCCCCGCCATCGGCGAGCGGGTGATGCTGCTGAACGCCAGGCGCATCCAACAAGAGGGGGGTGCTGAAGAGCAGATCCTGCTCACCATCGAGGACATTACCGCCCAGGACCGGGCTGAAAAAAAATTGCAGGAATCGGAGCTGAAGCTAAAAAAGTTGTCCTCCCAACTCCTGGTGGTCCAGGAGATGGAGCGCCAGCACCTTTCCCTGCATCTCCGGGATGAACTGGGTCAGGCCCTGGGGGCCTTGAAGATTCAGATCCGGATGGTGGCTGAAAAATTGACCCCGGAACAGGCGGAACAGAAGAGTGTTTCCGATGAGGCCCTGCACAATATCAACGACCTCATCGGTGAGTTGCGGCGGCTCTCCCGCAGCCTGAGCCCCGCCATCCTGACGGATCTGGGATTTACCGCGGCCTTGAAATACCTGGTGAACGAATTCATCCGGGATCATAACATCAAATGCGTGGCCAAAATCGATGAGCTTAACGAATTGGTGATGTCGCCGGAGATGAAGATCACCTATTACCGGATCCTGCAGGAAGCCTGAGCAATGCCGGCCATCACGCCGAGGCCTCCAAGGTGACGGTGACCATTAGGAGCCAGGGCGATATCATCCTTTTCAAGGTGGAAGATAACGGCCGGGGCTTCAATGCGGACGAAGTCATGAAGCTGGAGCCGGCCCGACGCTTCGGGCTGGCGGCCATGGAGGAGCGGGTGGAGATCCTGGGGGGTGCCTAAAAATCTCGAGTAAGGAAGGAAAGGGCACTACGGTAAGCTTTTCAGCTCCCGTAGCCAAGGGGTAATCTGCCATTTTCTCTTACCAACAGGTTCAGACTGGTCAAATTTAAGATTTTTAAGGATGCCAGCCGAAAAGTGATGATCACTGCTATATCTGCTCTACTTTGGGTCCTGCCAAAATGCTTCGATACTCTGTCAATATATGCTCTTTGTTGGCCGGCCCCGCCGTTTTTTTTCGGCTCCCGTTGTCCCCACGCCCGTGGGGTAAAGGTTCCCACGGTTATCGCGCCCAGAGCGCAGTCGTACCCTGAGCGTCAACGGTCCTGGGGGATAGGTTCGTCTCCCTCGGTCAGTCGCGGCCATGTGGGGCCCGCCGCCGCCTGCACCGATGGCCCGGCCACCCATCGACTCCGAATCCCTGACCCAACCGGGCGGCGCCACCCTGGGGCTACAGAGGTCCCTGGCCCCTACCGGCGCCACCACCACCGGTGCACAACGGACCGGCCACGCCCTTGCCCTGGCCGCCTATGGTCACCGGCCCAGGGCTCCCGGCCATCCCCGCCGCCGCGCCGCTGCGTCCCTCCTCGTACCCCTCTTCCGGCCCCTGGAGGCAAACCCGGGGACGGGACTCCTACCCCCCCGGTATCAAGATGCCCCGTCCGGAAATTTTTTCAAAAAATCATTCCGGGATAAAATACCCCCCGGGTGATGGGACCCATGGCGGAAAATTTCAAAGGACAAGATCTGGCCTGGACTGCCCTCTCTAAGGCAATCTAAGCATTTCACAGGCCCCCCTGCACTCTTCCCTTGGACACCCCTTTTGCGGGCCGTGGCGGGGCTGTGGTGGCCCTCAGCGCCGTAGATTTATCTTCCCGGGGGAGAGGTCTTGGGGCGCATTTCAGGGTGCCGGTGCTCCCGGCGGGGGAGGTCGGGCAGGAGAAGGGCGACGCCATCCCGGGCCGATTTCTTCCCGCCTGCTGCTTCCGGTGTCAGCCCTATTTGCAAGGGTTCCGATATACGAACGATAGGGAAAAATTACGCGGAAGGGCGTATAGTGGCAAGAAAGCCGCAGCCTGGGCATTGGTCTTCACTGGAGGGCGTGGGGGTGAGATTCCCCCACGCTACTCGACTCTTCGTTTCTCAAATCTAAAAAGAAGCTGCCACCGCTTCCCTGTTTTGCCTGCGCCCCTGCAGCATAATCTCGGTTAAAAAAGCCTTCCAGCGCCGGATTGGGACTTTGTTAGGGTTTATGCTTATAGAGACTTTTGCCTCATAAAGATAGAGGAAACGAAGGAGGTAAGCATGAGGAAGATTCGTATTGCCGTTGTTGCCGCCAGCATTATGGCTCTAACCCTGGCCGGAAGCGCTTGGGCTCAGCGGGGCATGGGCTCGGGAGCTGGGTATGGCCGCATTTATAATCCTCAAACCGTAGAAACTGTGAGTGGCCAATTGGTGTCTGTTGATACAATGAGTCGCGGCCGCTATCAAGGGGTGCATCTCACGGTCAAGACCGACAAAGAAACTATCGCGGTACATTTGGGCCCGAGTTGGTATCTCGACCAACAGAAAATGACCTTTTCCCCTAAAGATACGGTGGAGATCACGGGCTCCCGGGTCACGTTTGACGGCAAGCCCACCATCATCGCCGCGGAAGTGAAGAAGGGGGGCCAGAGCCTAAAACTGCGGGACGCCGACGGTATCCCTCTGTGGGCTGGCCAGGGTCGGCGTCGGTAATTGGCTCTTATAAGAGCTTGAAATAATATCAATCAATCCGAAACCCCTCACTAAGAGCCGGGTCGTCTCGTCGGGGTGGTCCGGCATGGGACCTTTGGGGCAATTGGATGATCCTCCATATCCTAAGGTATATGTATACTGAACTTTCTAAGGTATTGTAGGAAAATCAGAAATGCTCATCTGGCTCTGGGAGAAGACACTGCAGAATAAGGTTGACAGGTTATGGCGACCAGGTTTAGGGTTTTATGAATGAAGCAGATTCGAGTCCATAAATCTTGGGGCATCCGTGTGGTTTGCGCCATTCTCTTATCTGGAATATTTTTCGGGTACCTGTGCCCATGCCATGAGTATTCTGGCTATGGTGCGGTTATCCTGGGCTGTGATATCTGTGACGACTCCCCTTGCCTGCCGGTGGAAGCAGAAGATACCAGTTTGGTGCCGGTGGGGTTTTTTAATATGCCCAAAATAAAAGCAGTGATACCCAGGATTTTTGTTTTTTCCATCTTCCACCCTCCTCATGCTTAGTGCCTTCCTACAACTGGTTATTCTATAAGCTTCCTAAGCCAAGGTTTTACCGTTTCCGTCACTGAATTACTGCATATGCGGAGATAACCGGTTATGAATGAAAACAAATCCAGTGCCAACGAATTGGAAGATATCTCCCGGGCGCTCCATCTGGGGCTTACGGTGTTTGGCATCTCGGCCTGGGCTACAGGGTTTTTGGCTGATGACTATAAGAGAATGGAGCATCTGGGGTTTAGCATCCATAGCTGGCTGGGAATAATTTTTGCCTTTTTGCTCTTCTTGAGGATTGGCTATGGGTTTATTGGTGCGAACGATCATCAATTCATCAGATGGGTCCCGTTTACCAAGGACAGGCTTCGGCTGGTCTTCGAAGACCTGTGGACGTTGATAAAATTCAAACTGCCGGATCGGCCGACGCACATGGGACTCTCGGGCCTGGTGCAAACCTTTGGACTCGCAGCCTTTGTCTGGATGGCCGCAACCGGTAGTTTGCTGTTTTTTTATCTGACGCCCGGCACCAAAGCCAAAGGTTTCCTCCACCCTACCGGGTTTTTGGCTGACGACTACAAGCGATTGGAAAACCTGGGGTTTAGCATCCACAGGTGGTTAGGCATAAGTTTCAGCTTTTTTCTGGTCTTGCGAATCGGGTACGGGTTCTGCGGGCCCGACGATTACAAGTTTACCAAATGGGTCCCTTACACCAAAGACAGGCTGCGGACAGTCTTCGAAGATATATCAATGCTTTTGAAGTTTAAGCTTCCCGAACGGCCCATGCACGTGGGGCTTTCGGGCCTGGTGCAGACCTTTGGGCTGGGGGCATTTACCTGGATGGCCCTAACTGGGAGTCTGATGTTTTTTTATCTTACCCCCGGCCACAAAATCAGGGGATTTCTGCATCTTATCAAAGAGATGCACGAGGCAGTCGTGTGGTTGATTCCCATCTATGTCGGAATACATGTGGGAGCGGTCCTGCTTCATGCCTTTACCGGGGATCATCGCTGGCGGCGGACCTTTTTTCTGAAAGAGTAGGCGCTTTTGCAAAACTCCAGGTTAAAACTTCTGGGAATAAGGAGGGTACTATGCGTAGAGTAACAGCTTTCATCATCATCGGCATTTTTTTGCTTGGCGTGGGAAGTGCCTTCGCCAAACAAGAATTTTATGGCGTCGTCCAAACGATGCCCGAGCAAGGTTACATTGGAACATGGAATATCGATGGAAAGTCGGTCAATGTGACTAAAGACACTAAGATCAAAGAGAAGCATGGAAAACTGGCAGTCGGTGCCTATGTGGAAGTGGAAGGTCTAACCTCCGAAGGAAGATTTATCGCCTCTGAAATTGAGACAAAAAAGAACAGGTGATTTGAGCCGAATTGGGTTTCTATCGACAGGTTTGGGGGGAGGAGCTCAAGAAGCCCTTTCCCCAACTTGTTCTATAATGTCCCTATAAAACCCCAAAGCATTGCTAACAAGTAAATTTGAACGTGGAAGAAATTTGATTGAGGATTAGATTAAATAAAATGTACAAATCTAATAGCATCAACAATGTTTTATTAAGAGAGTTCCTTTGAGTCTTACCACTATATTATCCGTCATTCTCATCTTTATTGTTTTATTCGAATTGATAGAGCATCTTATATTTCCTTTAGTTTGGTCCATTATAGCTCGCAATAGGAAACCTCTTACTGGAATTGAAAGCATGGTAGGGAAGGAAGTTAAGGTTAAAAAATGGCAGGATACAGATGGGATAGTATGTATTAATGGAGAATTATGGAAAGCTACCAGTGATGGTCCATTATTGCCAGGTGATAAAGCTATCATTGAAAAAGTAGTTGGTTTATTACTTAGTGTAACGCATTGTAATGATGATTGAAATAGTTATTACTTTGTGGTTAGCAGAATGGGCAAATTTATCGGATATGCTCTTCAGGATAATCGATTATATTTAAAAAATTCAAATTAGGGTTTCTTGCTCACTGCTTCTATATCTCCGCTGTTTAAGAGGCTTTGAGGGGATTTTGTTATCCATAGCTTATCGACTCTTTTCGACCCGTTGCCCTCTGTTTATCCAGCCGATAATCCGTCTTCTTTCAAACGAGCGCACCGGAAATCGTTTCTCCCCCAAATGCAAATGGATGATATGCATCTATGCTATTTTTGCTGGAATCAGAGCCAGCAGCACCATACCAAAACAGAACTTGCTGAGTCTTGAAGAACTCTCTTGTTTAATCGTTATGAGCACATTCACTTTGTCTGGTGACACAGCCTTTCCAGGCTTTGCAGCAGGCTGCATAATCAATTGCCCAGGACTGGGCTATTCATAGCGCAAGGCGATGATGGGGTCCAGCCGCGAGGCTTTCCAGGCCGGGTAAAAGCCGAAAACAATGCCCACTGTCACCGAAACCGCAAAAGCCGCGAAAATGGCCCCCAGGGACAATTCCGTGGGCCAATGAAGCACTATCCTGATCAGGTAAGAGATGCCCCGCCCAGCCAGAATGCCGGCAATGCCGCCGCAGAAACAGAGAATGACTGATTCCGCCAGGAACTGCTGCAGAATATCCCGGGCCCAGGCTCCCACGGCCATGCGCAGCCCTATTTCCCGGGTCCGTTCCGTCACCGATACCAGCATGATGTTCATGATGCCGACACCCCCCACCAACAGGGAGATCAAGGCCACTGCGAGAAGCAGCCTGGTCATCATGCCGCTGGTGGAGGACAGGGCCTTGCTCATTTCGGTTATGTCCCGAATGCTAAAGTCATCCGGTTCACCCGGGCGAATCCGGTGGCGCTCCCGCAATAACTCGGTGACCTGCCTAATGGCGGCGGGAATATCATTGCTGGTACGAGCCGCGACGAGGATCTCATGTACATCGATAAAGCGCACCGGCTGCGGGGTATCGGCGGCTTGCGTGGCTGACTGCTCTGGATACAGCTTGTTTTGGGTCGACGGATAGATTTGGTTGAGGGTGTTCACTGTCTGGGAGGTGGTGCTGGTTCCGGAAGTGCTGGTCGCGGCGCTTTGGTTGGCGGTGGTGGCCGAAGAACCCACCACCCGAAATTTGATGGTGGTCCAGGGGGCCACCAGGACATCATCCTGGTCCATACCCATCATGTTAGCGCCTTTGACGCTGAGGACCCCGATCACTTTGAAGGGGACGTTCTTAATCCGAATCTCTTTGCCCAACGGGGACTGCCCTTGAAAGAGCTCCCGCACCAGGGTCTGCCCCAACAGGCAGACTTTGCTGGAATTGCGGACCTCCCGGTCGGTAAAAGGGTGGCCTTCAGCCAGTTCCCATTCCCGGACTTCCAGGAAGGAGGGGGTGGAACCGTAAACAAAGGTGGGCACCCAGTTGCGGTTACCGTAGATAACCTGGGTCCGGGCCGGGACAATGGGGGCTGCGGCCCTTACCGCGGGGCACTCCGCCAGTATGGCCTTGCTGTCCTGTGGGGTAAGCGTCTTCATGGTGCCGCCCCCGAAACTCACGCCGCCACTGGAGGCCGTGCCGGCATGTACCATCAGGATGTTGGCCCCCATTTTGCCGATGGTTTGTTGAATGGCGCTGGAAGACCCGCGCCCGATTTCCATCATGGCGATAACCGCAGCGACCCCGATGATAATGCCCAGGGTGGTGAGAGTCGCCCTCAGGATATTGCGGCGCAGGCCATTCACGGCGGTGCGAGCCATCCAGGGAAGACGCCCCAGACTCCAACCATGGTGCTTATCTGTCGGGGGTTCCATGGCCGGGGCGTTGCTTTCCTTGGGTCCAAAGGCCTTTGCCGGCAGTGCCTCTTCATCTGCCAGAGCTCCGTCGAAGATTCTGATGACCCGCCTGGCGCAACGGGCCACCTGTTCGTCGTGGGTGACCAGGATAATGGTAACCCCTTCCTCCTCATTGAGCCGCCGGAACAGTTCCAGGACTTCCTCGCTGGTCCTGGCGTCCAGGTTGCCGGTGGGCTCATCGGCAAAGAGGATGGAGGGATTATTGACGAGGGCACGGGCAATGGCCACTCGCTGCTGCTGCCCGCCGGAGAGTTGGGAAGGCTCATGATCCAGGCGCCCGGCCAGGCCCATGCGGCTGAGCAAGCCTTCGGCCCGCTCCCGGGCCTGCTGGTCCGTAAGATGCCCAGAATTATACGAGACGGGCATCATCACGTTTTCCAGGGCGCTGGTCCGAGGCAGCAGGTTGAAGGTCTGAAATACGAAGCCGATTTTCTGATTCCGAAGGCTGGCCCAATCGTCGCTTGACAGTGACACAACATCCTGGCCATCCAGCCAGTACTCCCCGGAAGTAGGCCGGTCCAGGCACCCCAGGATGTTCATCAGGGTGGTCTTGCCCGAGCCCGAGGTGCCCATGAGGGCAACAAACTCGCCCCGGGACACCGAAAGCGAGATGCCCTTCAACACCGGGACGTCGATCTCACCCAGGTGGTAAGTTTTATGAATATCACGCAGTTCGATGAGTTCCATGAAGCTCTCGAAGTTTTTGCCTTTGACGTCAGCGGCTAAATCGAATTTTTGAAAGACATCTTAAACAAAATCGGCCAAGAAATCGAAGGCTCTGATATTTACCCTCTCGCTTCTGTTTGCGGACAAGGCGTCTTCCTCTCCTTACCCTATCTTTTTTTGCACATATATCACCAGACAGTTCGTAGCTCCGGGATGTTAACCTCCTTACCTGGGGTGACAAAGGTAAGGGATGGGGACGAAAAGGGATTAGGGCAGATTTTTATTTTTTTCAGCGCCAGCGGCTTCATCGCGGTTGCGGCTTTTTGCTTCGTTGCCGGAGTGTGCCGGTATACCAGGGTCTTCGAACTCCCGCAATTGGATGTCAAATGGCGCATAAGCGGGTGGCCATCCCTCGAAGGGTACCTTCGGCCTTCACGATTTGATCAAGATCACTCTTTTCCCACGGCATCCCTGCTTCAGCTTTGTCATACAACTTGCTTCTATGTGGGTTCCTCTTGTCAAGCCTTTTCTGTCTCCCGGGCAGCTAAGCCTCCCATCCCTGAGCCCAAGGTCAAAGGCCATCCCTTCGCCGTCGGCCTGCTTACCGACCAGCATGCCCTGGGAGAGGTGTCAAGGTCGCGTAGTGCCGCAGGGAAAATTCGACTCCCAATAGCATAGCTCTGCTATGTAAATCAACTAGCTTCAAAATCCATTAATGTGTTTTGATATTCATACGATATCTTCACGTCGCACTAACCCAAATGGGAAAGTGCCACGTAAAAGGCTGTGAAATGACCCTAAAAGGCTTTAAAAACTCCTACCCTTACTCCGACCATTAGTCGGCTGGCTATCGTTGAAATTTGGGCTGAAAAAAGGGCCGTACGTGTGTGTTTTTGGCCATCGCCGCCATTGGTCAGAACCCCTACTGCCCTTATCCCGTCAGAAACCAGAAAAAGTATTGAAGCCAACCAGCCGTTCCAGCTTTCCGATGATCCGAGCTTTCTACAAACTCAACCTATTCCGCAGATACGTATAGCGCTTTCTCGTCTGGTCATTCCCAATCCCCATGGCCAAGGCCCTTTTGGAACCCACCATGACTACCAATTTCTTTCCCCGGGTAACCGCCGTATAAATCAGATTACGCTGCAGGAGCACATAATGTTGGGTCAGGATGGGGATAACCACGGCCGGGTATTCGGAGCCCTGGGATTTGTGGATGGAGATGGCGTAGGCCAGGACGACCTCATCCAAGTCGGGGTACAGAATGCATATACCATAAAAACCCTGAGGCAGTGCCGAGATATGCCCAATTCAGGATAGGTGAGTAGGCTCAGAAGAGTTATCTTTTCCTGCTTGATCTGTTATATTGCCAGGCGGTTACCATTGAGCTCCAGCCAACCTATCCATGCCGGAAGAGAGGTAAATCATGGCCCTCACCAAGGATAAATTGATCATCCGCCTCCAGACACAGGTAGGCTTAACCAAGCCGGAGTCTCGTCAGATGGTGGAACGGCTTTTCGGTTTAATGAAAGACACTCTCACCAATGGAGAAGATTTGCTGGTCAGCGGTTTCGGGAAATTCTCAGTGAGGAAGAAAAATGAACGTCGGGGAAGGAATCCTCAAACGAGGGAGAGTCTGATCCTGCCAGCGAGGAAGGTTTTGGTGTTTAAGGCATCTGGGGTATTACGAAACCGCATCAACGAGAGTTCTTAGACTGGAACAAATCTTCTAAGGTATGGGTAGTAGCGGGCGCAGGCCTTGCCGGAAAAAAGCCAACGGTCAAGCAGGTGCGATGGTCAAGACTCGACCAGCTACCCTCTCCATCACGGCATAATATCATCGGACAAAAAAAGGATTCTGGACCCCCCACAAAAGGTCAATTTCGCTATCCAGATCATATCCACAACTAAGCTGAATTATGTGAGATATTTTGTTAATGGCAAGCTGTACGTAATAGATCCTGTTTTTTCTATAGATTGTGGTGGGTTAGGTGCTCCTTTTCTCTCGCATCATTTCCTTCATGTCAAGCGGTTTTTGATGAAGCCCTCCTTTCCGGGATAGTCGAGGCAGGGGGCGCCTGCGAGAATGGGCCCTAAATTGCTCGTCGGAGCAGGCGCCCCCTGCCGGGTTAGATGCGTCAGAGTTGGGTTTTTCATGGTCGGTATCATCCAGTTATCTGGAGAATCGCCTCCATGGCCCGGTGATAGTCCCGCTGTACCTTGAGATTGGATACCCGGCAGTATCGCTGGGTGGTCTTGATCCGGGTATGCCCCAGGAGATCCTGGATGGTCACCAGGGCGGCATCGGCATTGAGGAGTTGGGTGGCCATGGTGTGCCGCAGCTGGTGGCAGGACACCTTGAGCCTCGATTGGCGGGCGTAATACTCCAGGCGTTTTTGGATGCCCCGCACCGAGATGGCCTTGCCCCGGCAGCGGCCTTTATCCACCAGGAAGACCTCTTTGATGCGGCTGGCCGGCCGCACCCGGAGATACTGGACCAGGGCCTCATAGGCGTCGTCGCTCAGATAAACCACCCGATCCTTGGCGCCCTTGCCCTGATGGACAAAGACCTGGCTGCGGCGCAGGTCCAGGGCGGCCAGCTTCAGCCGGGACACCTCCTCCACCCGCAAGCCGCAGCGGAGCATCAGCATGACCATGGCCCGATCCCGCTGGTGGTGGACGACCTGGAGGAGTCTGGCCACCTCTTCATCCCGCAGATGGCGCGGCAACGGCCGGGACAGTCGTAGGGCATAACCGCGCTTCACCGGGTTGACCATGGCCACCTGTTCTTCCTCGATGAGGTAGTGGTAAAACCCCCGGATGCTGTCCAGATGGCAGTTGATGGTCTTGGGCTGCAGCCCTCTATCCAGCAGGTGATCGAGGTAGGCCAGTAGCTTCTTATGGGTCACCGCCTCGATGGGCACATCCACCCAGACCACAAACTGCTTCAGCGTGTGCATATAGTTCTTAATGGTATGGCCGGAGTAGTTCCTTCTCTTCAAGAACCGGCGGTAATTCAGGATGGCGGCGGTAATGGCCATAGGGTTCTCCCTTTTCGATAATCGCCATGGCCCGGAAGTACTCCTCCCGGCGGGTGTTGTCCGTCAGCCTGGCGTAACGCCGGGTCATCTCGATGCTGCTGTGCCCCAGGAGCTGCTGCAGACATTCCAGGCGCATGCCGGCGTTCAACAGCTCGGTGGCACAGGTGTGCCGGAGACAATGGAGACTGTAGCCCTTATGCGCCAGGCCGGCGGCCTCCAGATATTTGGCGAACCTCATGCGGATGGCGGTGTAACTCAAGCATGGTCGCCCTTGACCGTAAAACAGACGTTCTTTGGTCAGGTCTCTCTGGTTCAACCATACCACTAACGCCTTGCAGGCGTCCTCGCTTAAGTAGGCCACCCGGCCCACCCGGGTCTTCTGGGCTTCCCTAATCAGGATCTGCTTCTCCCGAAGGTTTACCTCACTCATCCTGGTGGCCAGCAGTTCCCCGATGCGCATCCCGGTGCGGAGTAATATGAGAATCATGGCCCGGTCCCGGGGTTTCTCAATCACCGCCAGAAGCTGCTGGACATCCTCCGGGTCCATGGCCCGGGGCAGCGCCTCCGGCACCTTGACCCGCAGTTTCCGCTTCAGCAGATCGGGATGCACTACTTCCCGATCCACCAGATACCGAAGAAAGGCATAGACAAGCCTCAACCTGGTGGACACCGTGTTGGGCTGCATGCCCCGGTCCTGCTCGTGCTCGATAAAGCTGCTCACATCATCTCGGGTAATGGTTTCCAGGAAGGTCCTGCCCCGCTCCTGCTTCAGGTAGGACAGAAAGACCACCAGCGTCCCACAGTTACTGCGCATGGTATTGGGCCGGCAATTGCGCCGCTTCTGGTCATGCAAATAGTCCCGGACATACGCCTCCCCCAACAGTTCCTTGCCGGCCAACTGCTTGAGATACTTTTCAATCAGATTGCACTCGTCCGGTTCTGGGGTCGGATTCTCAGGCGGCTGGAACAGCAGATGGTAGTCAAATTCCTCTTCAAAAACTTGCTCAGTGGCCATCGCTACCTCCTTTTCCTCAGAAAAAACAGGTAGATGATGACCTTAAAACCTATTTTCCGTCAATCATCTTTTTATTACGTACAGTGGCAAGATACCCGCTATTACACGTCCACGCATCACTATCCAAAAGAAATTTTCTGCCGCCATTTTAAAAGCATGTTCGTCTTGTTCTTACGTCTTCTTCCTTTCCCGTATGGCAGCAATAAAATCACGTATATCCATTAAATCAGACTCAATTTCGCCTGGCGTTGGAAATACAACAGGGGCTTCTTCTGGTTGTGAATGCTCATAAATTGAGTACTTCGTCATATAGTCGTCGATAAATGTACAATCAGCCTCAGTAATATTTGCTATAAAATGAATCCTGCCTTTTGTATTTACTTCTTGACTAAACCGTTTTATGATTTCATTAAGCAAATCTATTTCAACAATACGTTCAATTAAGATTCTGATATCGTGGCATAGTGCTTTAGCCTCGATTTCATAAGCTACATCACTTTTACCAAAAGCATTCTTTGCGGCTGCAAGTCGTTCTCCCAGGAGATTGTTCACGGCTTTGTCAGTTCTTTTAAACTCGATAGGCTGGTCTGTAATATCACCGATCCTATAGCTACTGAGGAAACGGATAGTAGGTTTAATATTGCATTTAGCACCGTATTTCTCCAGCAATCCGACCAGTGACAAACGATGTGTGAAGACAACTACTTGGCGAGACTGGCTTAATTTAGCAAGTCGTTGGGCTGTCGCATCTTCATAGATGTGGTCAAGAGACGAAATCGGGTCGTCAAAAACAAACGGGGTTTTTGAGGCTCGCCCCTCGGTATCGGCAAGAAATGCGGCAAGTGAGACAATGCGGAACTCCCCTTCACTAAGAATATTTGATGTATCGACGTCCTCTATTGCATTCTTAAGGAAAATGCGATGATAAACGCGTCCAACATCGGCTCTAGTCTTTTTTAACTCTACTTTAATTACTGAAGCTTTTAGATCTTTGAGTTCGTCTTCGAAGCGCTGAATATACGCATTCGTTATCAGTTCATCCGCAATAATTGACTTGCGTTTTGAAAGAGCCATTGTGTTTGTCAATTGATCTGCTTTCTGAAGTTTATGAATACCAACCAGGCGAGTAATTTCTGAATCTATTGCTTTCCGTTGTTGATTAAGCCATTTCCGTGCAGATAGTTCTTTGGCCATTTGCTCAAGTTGAATACGATTTTGACCAATTGCATCATTATCATAGGTACGGGCCTGTGCCTCGTATTTGCGTGCAATCTGAACCAGATTTATAAGTAGATTTTTCGTCGGGCGTTCTGGAATTTCAGCTATGCTTTTTGCTTCAAGACAAGACTGCCTTCGTTTGCTAAGAGTCGTTACAAAGTCGATTAGCATTGCAATTTCAATGCCTTCTATGATTCCCGCAGCCTCTAGTCTGATGGAAAGTGTCTCTACGGCGGGTAGCTCGGGAAACAATTCGAAGGATTTTTGAAGATTTTGCTCCGCCTTCAACAGCTAGGTCCTGTAATTCACCTTTAACAAATGTTTCAAAGGAAATGAAGCGGTCTCGGCTCGATTGATCGAGTTTCTGCTGACATAGAACACAGCGCGCGGCTTCCTCAACATTCGGAAAAGGTATCTCCTTATATGCATACTCCTCAGAATATCGCCGAGCTGCTTCCCAGAGCAATCGCCAGGATTGGAAACCAACCCCCATTAATGGTGCCTTTTCAAAGACCTTGTTGGCATCCTCGTCTGCTGCCTTACGGTTTACCTCAGCCTCAGCTCTTGCCTGCAAATGGGCAGTACAACGTTCGTCCGGAAGAGCATCATAGTATTCTTTCAAATCTGCCTTAAGATTTAAGACTAACATCTTCTGTCGGCGTATTGCAGTTGCTTTCGTTGTTGAATTTGGTTCGCGAGTCGTCTATTGATATCGGTTAACTCTGCATCGTGTCTGGCCTCCCATGCCGTTCTTTCATCAATATCCTTAATAAACGTTTTGGCCGTGAGGTTTGCATACCATGTGGCCGCTGATGTTGTAAAAAATTCAGCGGGAAATGTTGGCTTCTTTGATACTTGCTCAGCAATTTTGGCTTGGATACGCTGGCTCAAAATTGTACACGCGACAGTCAACTTTGTGAATAAACGTAACAACCAAGGTTCAAAAGCAACTTCATTTTCTTCGTCTACATAAATCAAACCGCAAGCTGTATCGTAAATTTCGATGCCTTCAAGTTCAGGCATCGGTTTCCCCGGTCCATTGGCAAGGAGGTTTGGTTTGGTTGTCCTCACTGTAAGTAAATGTTGCCGTCTTTGACTGCTCGCCTTTCTCGAATACGTTGCCGAGTAGAAAACCGCGCGTTCGAGCACCGCATGCATGCTTCAGTAAGCGAACATAACCTGACTTTCCGGCTGCGTTACGACCATAGACGATACAAAGTTGCGATTCTCCGAACTCTAACGGCTTGCTCGGAGAAAGCGCATTGATACCCTGGACGTCTGATATGGATGTTAGATGGAGTGGCTTTGTTGTGTCCACAAAATTTAAGCAACCAGGGGTAATGCCACAAAAATTTACTTTTTCACCCGCAGCTTCGGAAATGCATATTTCAAGCAATTCTGTGATGTCTTCATCGGTGAGAGTTTCTTTCTGGACAAGTCGGCGCGCTGCTTCCTGTAACCAGTTAGGCCGTCCTTGAAACCACATTTCTAGTTTATTTAAATCAAGAGCCACGATATAAAGACCATCCAAGACTTTTTCGGGCTTTTTGCACATTTGCTAATAGATGCACGTTGCCACAAGAAGGATGGGTTGTCAAGGAGTGGGGGGGTGGTAATGGGGGAGGGGTTCGATTTCATTAACTTTTGGTGGAAAATTAATGAAATCGCCTTTCACTAACTGCTATAATCCAAAACTTATCACTGAGCTAACAGACTTCCTATCTCCAGAGCATATCGACTCATTTGGGGGAAGTTATACCCATTGCCAAAGTCTCGGTATTCACTCCGGGGCGACGTCGACGAAGAGTTCGACTTCCTTGACGGACCGGGCCTCGGCCTGGCGCACGGTGAACTTGAGATTGCGGTATTGCAGATGCTCGCCGGCCCGGGGCAGGTCCCCCAGTTCATTGATGAGGAACCCGGCCAGGGTCTCGTAATCCCCCGCCGGCAGATCCAGGTGCAGGGCTTCGTTCAGGGCCTTGATTTCGGTGCGGGCGCTGATCAGGTAGTGGCCCTCCCCCAGTTTCTTGAAGGGCGCGACCTCCAGGTCGAATTCGTCACTGATCTCCCCGACGATTTCCTCCAGGAGGTCTTCAATGGTGACGATGCCCACGGCGCCGCCGTATTCGTCCACCACCACCGCCAGGTGGGTCCCCTGGCGCTGCATCTCGGCCAGCAGCCGGTCGATCTTTTTGAGTTCCGGCACATAGGTGACGGGTCGCATGAAAGAGCGGATGGGACGGTCCGGGGCCTCTTCCCCCAACAGGTCGAAGTCATGGAGCACCCCGATGAGGTTGTCGATGCGGTGGTGGTAGACCGGCAGCCGGGAAAAGCGGGAGGTGCGGAATTCTTCCAGGGCCTGGCCCACGGTCATGGTATCCGGGATGGCCGTCACCCGGACCAGGGGCACCATCACTTCCTTGACGTTGCGCAGGGAAAACTGCAGGATGCGATGGATAAAAAGGCGCTCTTTCCGCTCCAGGTCAACTTCCGGGCCGCTCTTGTCCACCACCAGGCGCAGGTCATCCCGGGTGATGAAGGGGAGCTGGGCGGTCTTCTTGACCCCGGCCATGAGAAGCACCACCCGGCTCAGGCCGCCGAACACCAGGGTGATGGGATAAATGGCCCAGGAGGCCACCCAGAGGGGCGTAGCCAGCTTTTCCGCCAGCACCGTGGCTTGCTGCCGGCCGATGGATTTGGGGATGATCTCCCCGATAATCAGGAGCAGGGGAGGCAAAGCGATCATGGCCGGGATCTCCCCGCCCGTGCCCAGCCGGTCCAGGAGAAACATGGTCACCAGGATGGTGTTGGCCGCGGAGGACATGTAGGCCCCCAACAGGGTGGTGGCCAGGAGGAATTCCGGCCGGGCGAGCAGTTTCAAGGCCATTTTGGCGCCCCGGTAGCCCTCTTCGGCGCGTTGGTGCAGGCGGCGGCGGTTGGCCGAGACCAGGGAGATCTCGGAGGCGGCGAAAAACCCTTCCAGGATCACCAGGGGCACGCAAAAGAGCAGGATGCCGTAGATCATGGGGTCACCCGCCGCACTTCCACCTCCAGGATGCGGTTGCCCTTCATGCGCAGCACCCGAAAGGTGAGTTGGGTCAGTGCCATCGCGTCATAAGCAATGGTCCGCCCTTCCCGGGGCAGGGAGCCGAAGAGGTTCAAGCACCAGCCCGCCGATGGTGTCGAATTCCTCCGCCGGCAGCTTCAGACCCAGCTCCTCGTTAAAATCCGCCAGGGAGACGTGCCCCTTGACCCGCCAGACGCCCGGGGACACCGCCTCCAGGGCCTCTTCCTCTTCCTTGAACTCCTGGGGGATTTCGCCGCAGAGCTCCTCCAGCAGGTCTTCCACCGTGGCCAGGCCCACCAGGGTGCCGTATTCATCCACCACCAGGGCCAGACGCTGATGTTGGGCCTGGAGTTCGTTCAACAGGTCAAAGGCCCGCTTGTTTTCCGGGACATAATAGGCCGGGCGGAGGAGATGCCGGGGCATGGCGCCATCCTGGCAGGAGCTTTGATGGCATAACTCCAGGATGTCCTTGGCGTGGAGGACCCCCAGCACCTGGTCGTGAGTCTCGCCATAGATGGGCACCCGGGAGAACCGGGAGCGTTTGATGGCCTGGATCATCTCCGGGAAAGGCAGTTCCACGGGGAGGGTGAACATGTCGGGTCGGGGGACCATGATCTGGCCGACCCGGAGTTCCCCGAAATTGAGGAGATTCTGGATGAAATCCCGCTCCATGGCCGCGATCAGGCCCCGGCGGTGGCTGTCCTCCACCATGCGGACGAAATCTTCCTGCTGCACCGAATGCACCGGCAGTTCCGGGCGGAATCCCAGGGTTACCAAAATGCCCCGGCTGATTTGCAAGAAAGACCACCCGGAAAGGCGAAAGAATCAAGATCGCCGGCCGGATCAACGGGGCCATGCGGCCGGCGAAGCGGGCGGGGTAGGCCAGGGCCAGGGACTTGGGGATGATTTCTCCCAGGAACTGGAAGGTGGGGACCATGACCAGGAGCACCAGCCATTCGCTTCGGGGCCCCCAGGAGGCTCAGAACCATGGAGGTGGCCAGGACCGAAAAGACGATGCTGGAGGTCTCCACCCCGATGAGCACCGTCCCCAGCAGACGCCGGGGCCGGGACAGGATGGCTTCCACCAGCCCTGCCCCGGGCCGGGTGCTGCTCTTTAAGGCGCAAGCGATCCAGGGGGCTCAGGGAAAAGAGGGAGGTTTCGGACATGGCGAAGAAGGCCACCAGGAGCACCAGGACGCCCATGGCCAGCCAGCGGATGAGATAGGGATTGGAAAAGATGGAGTCCACTTTTCTCGCAGGGTAACGGTGCGTGACCCTGGCGGGTCACAACGCATCATGCACAGGTGGAACAACCGCACACGGCTGTTCCCGGGAACCGGCAGGGTGCGTCGTACGCACCCTGCCGGGGGGTTGCCTTCGGCTAATCCGGGATTTTTGGTGAAAGCCGGCAGCTGATCACGGGTGTCATCAGACCACCGGCCGGGAAGGCGGCGTGGTCAGCCGTCCCACGGGGGGCCCGGTTTTTTTGCTCTCCTTGAAGGGCGAGCGCATCAAGGCTTCGTTCAGCACCTCATCCATGTCGGCCACCGCCACGAACTTAATGCGGCGCTTGACGTTCTTGGGAATTTCCACCAGGTCTTTCTTGTTGGCCGCGGGGATGATGACTTTCTTGACCCGGGCCCGGAGCGCCGCGATGGCCTTCTCCTTGAGGCCGCCGATGGGCAGCACCTTGCCCCGCAGGGTGATTTCACCGGTCATGGCCACGTCCCGGCGCACCGGGATCTGGGTCAGGGCGGAGACCAGGGCGGTGGCCATGGTGACCCCGGCCGAGGGGCCGTCCTTGGGAGTGGCCCCGGCGGGGACGTGGATGTGAATATCCAGTTTTTCATAGAAATCCGGCGCCAGGTTGAGGCGGTCGGCCCGGGCCCGGGCGTAACTCAAGGCCGCCTGGCCCGACTCCTTCATGACGTCGCCCAACTGGCCCGTCAGGGTGAGCTGGCCTTTGCCCTTCATCAGGCTGGCTTCCACCGCCAGGGTCTCGCCCCCCACCTGGGTCCAGGCCAGGCCCGTGGCCACGCCCACTTCGTTTTCCACTTCGCCTTCCGGGAGGAAGCGGGGGGGGCCCAGATAGATGTGCAGGTTGCCGCCGGTGACCGCGAAAGGCCCTTTTTCACCTTCGGCAATGCGCCGGGCCACTTTCCGGCACAGGGAGCCGATCTCCCGCTCCAGGTTGCGGAGCCCCGCCTCCATCGTGTAGTTCTTGATGACCCGCCTGATCACCTCGTGGGAAATCTTGAAGTCCTGGGAGCGCAGGCCATTTTCCGTTAACTGGCGCGGCAGGAGGTGGCGGAGCACGATCTGCAGCTTCTCTTCCTCGGTGTAGCCCGCCAGGCGGATGACCTCCATGCGGTCCTTGAGGGCCGAGGGAATGGGGTCCGTCAGGTTGGCGGTGGTGATGAACATGACCTTGGACAGGTCAAAGGCCACATTGAGGTAGTGGTCGCTGAAGGAGTGGTTCTGCTCCGGGTCCAGGACCTCCAGAAGCGCCGCGGCGGGGTCGCCCCGGAAGTCCATGCCGATCTTGTCAACTTCGTCCAGGATGAACACCGGGTTGTTGGAGCCGGCATTTTTAATTCCCTGGATGATGCGCCCCGGCAGGGCGCCGATATAGGTGCGGCGGTGGCCCCGGATCTCGGCCTCGTCCCGCATGCCCCCCAGGGAGATGCGCACGAACTTGCGCCCCATGGCCCGGGCAATGGACTGCCCCAGGGAGGTCTTGCCCACGCCCGGGGGTCCCACGAAACAGAGGATGGGGCCCTTCATCTTCTTGTTGAGTTTGCGAACGCTCAGGTACTCCAGGATGCGGTCTTTGACCTTTTCCAGGTTGAAATGGTCCTCATCCAGGATAGCCTTGGCTTCTTTGACCTCCAGCTTGTCCCGGGTGCTCTTGCTCCAGGGCAGGGACACCAGCCAGTCCAGGTAGGTGCGGACGATGGAGGCCTCGGCGGCGTCGGGATGCATCTGCTCCAAACGGGACAGCTGTTTGAGGGCATCCTCCTCCGCCTGCTTGGGCATCCGGGCCTGGGCGATCTTGAGACGGTACTCCTCCATCTCCTTGGTGGTCTCGTCCAGGTCGCCCAATTCTTTCTTGATGGCCCGGAGCTGCTCCCGGAGAAAGTATTCCCGCTGGGTGCGGTCCATTTCCTCCCGGGCCTGGGACTGGATCTTGGCCTGAATGGCGGAGACTTCCATCTCCTTGCGGAGGAAATCGTTGACCTTGATGAGACTGCGGATGGGATCCATCTCCTCCAGCACCATCTGGGCCTCTTCGATCTTGAGGCGCAGATTGGCCGCCACCAGGTCGGCCAGGTGCCCGGGGTCCTCGATGGACTCCAGGATAGCCAGAAGATCCGGTGACATGATGCCCTTGAGGGTGAGGATTTTCTCAGACATCTCCCGGGCGTTGCGCATCAGGGCCTCGGCCTCGGGGGAAACCTCGACGGGGGTCGTTTCGGGCAAAACCGCCATCTCCACCTGGAAGTAAGGGCGCTCCTTGACATATGCCTGGACCATGGCCTTGGCCTTACCCTGGACCAGGATTTTCAAACGTCCGTCCGGCAGTTTCAGCATCCGCAAAATGAGGCTGACTGTGCCTACGGAATAGATGTCTTCGGGTTCGGGATTTTCCACGGCTTGATCTTTTTGGGTGGCCAGAAAGATCAGGCGGTCCTGGGCCAGGGCCGCTTCAATCGCCAGCACCGAGGTTTCCCGGCCCACAAACAGCGGCAGTACCATATTGGGAAAAACCACCACGTCCCGCACCGCCAACATGGGCAGTTCGCTGGGAATGGTGATCTGAATATTTTCTTCTTCTTTCGTTGCCATGTTATCTCCTGAGAGATGCGAATAGGTCGATAGAGGAGTGCGCACCGCTTGATTGGCGGGGTGGGATTACGGGGTGGCTGGTGATCATCACTTTCAATATGCCTCTCCCATAGCAGAATTTCCCCGTCGGGTCAACCGGAACATCAGACCTCACCGTATAAGATAATACCGATTATGGTCAAGGGCAACCGGCAACCCCGGGGGAGAAACCGGACCCGGGGACCTTGACCTGCCACCGGCGATGAAGCCAGGCACCGGGGAATTCAGCGCCCCTCAAGATATAAGACGGCATTTCAGGGCAATGTATTAAATCATCCGGCGCATTCTCCAGGTTTTCCGGGCTTCCAGCCATTGCCAGGTTTTTTCCGGAACTAAGGTACTATAACCAAAAGGAGAAAAAAGCGTGAAAAGTGAGAGAGTTTAGGTTGAGCGGCAATTGCCGGGCCGGCCTTATTGCGTTTGCCATAAATTCTTTCCACTTGGAGATTCTTAAATCCCCCTAGATCCCCCTTTTTCAAAGGGGGACTTTAGCAGCATTTCCTGGTAGTTACCCCATTTTCTCAAGGGGGGTCAGGGGGGATGAGAATGATGCCGCCATCGGAAAATACGTTTGGCAAATGCTATAAGCCCCGAAGGTCAAGGCCGCCAGGAGTGCCAATCGCTTTTGAGGGTCAGGGTCTGGCGGCGGTACTGACGAACAAATTCTTGGTTCCTTTTTGGGAGCCGAGGAAATAGGCCAGGCCGACCCCATGCGTCGACAAAATAGTTAAAAAATGTTGGCGCCGGCTCCCAGCCACTTGATTGTTCATGAAAGTGAACTTACTCTAAACCTTAAAACCTTTGGCATTTTTTGGGGTTATGGTATAGTATGCCGATTCAGAAAACAACTCGGGGGGAAAGAAGTGGGGGGGAAAACCATTTCAGTGCGCAGCCAGTCGGTTATTGACGCGCTTCCCAGGATTCATCTCAACCGCATCGACCGCGCTATCCAGCGGGCCACTGCCGCCATGCTGGCGATGCAGGACCCGGCGGGTTACTGGTGGGCCGAGTTGGAGTCCAACGTCACCATTACCGCAGAGTATATCATGCTCCACCGGTTTTTGGGACTGGATGAGGCCATGGTGGCCCGGTTGGCCGCGGATATTCTGGAAAAGCAGCTTCCGAACGGCGGTTGGTCCATCTGGCTTGGGGACGGGGGCGAGATCAGCACCACGGTGGAAGCCTACCTGGCCCTGAAAATAGCGGGCCTGCCCGCGGCAGACTCCCGCATGATCAAAGCCCGGGAGTTTGTCCTCTCCCGGGGCGGGGCGCTCAAGACCCGGGTCTTTACCCGTATCTTCCTGGCCCTCTTCGGCCAGGTCAGCTGGGACGGCATCCCGTTGTTGCCGGTGGAGTTTATGCTGCTCCCCCCCTGGTCCGGTCTGAGCATCTACGAATTTTCCAGTTGGACCCGGGCCACCGTGGTCCCCCTGATGATCATCATGGCCAAACGTCCGGTCCGGCCCCTGCCGCCGGAACAGGGGGTCCAGGAACTTTTCCTGTCCTCGGACGAGCCGTTTTCTCAACACCGGGTAGCCTGGAAACTCGAATCTTCCCCCCTGGAAAACCTGTTTGTCATCCTGGACCGGATTCTCAAGCTCTACGCCTGGATGCGGCTCCCCTGGCCCCGTAACTTTGCCATCCAGCAAGCCGAGAAGTGGATCCTGGGACACCAGGAGGACAGCGGTGACTGGGCCGGTATCCAGCCCCCCATGGTCAACTCCCTCATGGCCCTGTCCACCCTGGGGTACGCCAACGACCACGACGTCATCCAACGGGGCTTAAAAGCCCTGAAATTTTTCACCCTGGAGCAGGATGACCGCACCTGGCTGCAATCCTGCATTTCCCCGGTATGGGACACCGCCCTGGCGATCCGGGCCCTGGCCGCCGCGGGCCTGCCGCCGGAGGACCCCGCCATGTCTCAGGCCGCGTCCTGGCTGCTGGCCAACCAGATTTTCAAGCCCGGGGACTGGTGTGTCAAATGCCCTGATCTCCCCCCCGGCGGCTGGGCCTTCGAATTTCACAACAACTGGTATCCCGACGTTGATGACAGCTCCATGGTCCTCATAGCCCTCAAAGAGGGTTTGGCGGATGCGGCCAAGCACGAGGCGGCCCTGCAGCGGGGAATCAACTGGTGCCTGGGCATGCAGTCGAAAAACGGCGGCTTCGCCTCCTTTGACAAGGACAATACCAAGGAGTGGCTCAACGCTATCCCCTTCGGGGACCTTAAAGCCCTGGTGGACCCGCCCACCGAGGACATCACGGCTCGCATCCTGGATATGATGGGCGCCTTCGGCCACGGTCTGGACCACCCCGCGGCCGTCCGGAGTCTTGAGTTTCCTGCGCCGCACCCAGCATCCCGCCGGTCCGTGGTGGGGACGCTGGGGGGTCAATTACCTCTACGGCACCTGGTCGGTACTGGTGGCCCTGGAACGCATCGGCGAGGACATGAACCGGCCCTATGTCCGGCGGGCGGTGGACTGGCTCAAGGCCTGCCAGAACCCCGACGGCGGGTGGGGCGAGGTTTGCGAGTCCTATCGCCACCCGGAACTTATGGGCCAGGGGCCGTCCACCCCCTCCCAGACCGCCTGGGCCCTTTTGGGGCTCATGGCCGGGGGCGAATTCCAGGCCCCGGAAGTAAAGGCCGGCATCGATTACCTGGTCAGGACCCAGAACGCCCAGGGCCGCTGGGACGAGGAGCAGTTTACCGGCACCGGCTTCCCCAACCACTTCATGATCCGCTATCACCTCTATCGGGACTGTTTTCCCCTGATGGCCCTGGGCACGTATGTGCGGGCGCTCAAGACCTCGGCGGATGACCAGCGCAGTTGATGATTCAGACAACATCCTGAACTATCCGGGGCGTTCACCGTTTTGGGAGCAGAAGATTTTACCCCAACCTTAGGGGCACGGCGACGCCGTGCCCCTAATTTGCCTTGTCAATCTTGCCGGCCAGAGGAGGCTCATGATGCAACCCGGTAAAACTCTGGTGACCGGCGGCACCGGCTTCGTGGGCCGGGCCGTGGTCGAGGAACTCCTGGCCGCGGGCCGGGAGGTCCGGGTCCTGGCCCGCAACCCCGAGCACCCGGCCCTGGCCGGCCTGGCCGTGGACGTGGCCCCTGGCGACCTCCGGGACCCGGATTCCCTGACCAGGGCCCTCACGGGGTGTAGCCGCCTCTTCCACGTGGCCGCGGACTACCGCCTCTGGGTGCCCGACCCGGCCACCATGTATGCCATCAACGTAGACGGCACCCGGCAGGTGCTCACCGCGGCCGCCACCCTCGGGCTGGAGCGGGTGGTCTATACCAGCACCGTGGGCACCCTGGGCAACCCCGGGGACGGCACCCCCGGGGCCGAAGACACCCCGGTCACCCTCAAGGACATGGTGGGGCATTATAAACGCTCCAAGTTCATGGCCGAGGCGGTGGCCCTGGACTTCGCCCGCCAGGGCCTGCCCCTGGTGGTGGTCAATCCCAGCACCCCCATCGGCCCCTGGGACTTCCGCCCCACCCCCACCGGTCAGATAATCGTCGATTTCCTCAAGCGCCGCATGCCGGCCTTCCTGGAGACCGGCCTCAATCTCATCCATGTCAAGGACGTGGCCCGGGGACACCTCCTGGCCGAAGCCAAGGGCCAAATCGGGGAAAAATATATCCTGGGATACGAGAACCTCAGTCTCTCCCAGATCTTGCACCTGCTGGCGGACCTCACGGGTCTGCCGGCCCCGAAAGTGAAACTGCCCTACGGGCCGATCCTGGCCCTGGCCTATGTGGACGAGTTTTTCGCCACCTACATCCGCCGCCGCCCGCCTCGCATGCCGGTCGCGGCCATCCGCATGGCGAAGAAATATATGTACTTTAACAACCAGAAAACAGTACAATATCTAGGATTAACTTTTATTCCGGTGCGCCAGGCCCTGGCTGACGCGGTGGAGTGGTTCCGCAGCCGCGGGTATGCGTGAGCCGTCAGGTTCGTGATTTTCTCTTGAAGGTTTCCGGGAAGCCGGGAGTCGGCGGTGGTCCCTTGACCCCCCTGGTCCTGGCATAAAAGGGGGGTAAACCTTGCGTTTCCCGTTAAGTTTAAGTTTTGATCTAAGCCGTTATCTCACGAAGCAGCGCGTCCTGGGGAAGGACAAATTCCCCCTGGTCCTGATGCTGGAGCCCACCCACCAGTGCAATCTCTCCTGCCAGGGCTGCGGCCGCATTCAGGAGTACCGGGAGACCCTGGGACAGTCGCTGACTCTGGAAGAGTGCCTGCAAGCCGTGGATGATTGCGGCGCCCCGGTAGTTACCGTCACCGGAGGCGAACCCCTGCTTTATCCCCCGATCTTTGAGTTGTTAGCCGAACTGGTCCATCGCCACAAACACATTTATCTGTGCACCAATGCCGTATTACTGGAAAAATCCCTGTCCCGGCTGCCCCAATCCGACCGGCTGACGCTGAGCCTCCACGTGGACGGCCTCGCCCCCACCCACGACCAGTTACTGGGGCGGCAAGGCCTGTTCAACCTGGCCATCAAGGCCATCAAAGCCGCCAAGGCCCAAGGGTTCCGGGTCTGCACCAATACCACGATCTACAAGACCACCGACATCCAGGAGATCGAGATTCTCTTCTCCTACCTGGGGCATATCGGCGTGGACGGCCTCCTGGTGTCCCCGGCCTTCAGCTTCGCCGGGGTCGATGACGAGATGTTTCTCAGCCGGGACGAAATCAACGACAAGTTCACTCGCTTAACCGGCAACGGCAACCATTTCAAGTTCTTCAGCACGCCCCTGTATCTCAGCTTCCTCCGGGGGGAACGGGACTACGCATGCACCCCCTGGGCCAACCCCACCCGCAACCCCATGGGCTGGCGGGCCCCCTGCTACCAGATCGTGGACACTCACTACGCCACTTTTGCCGACATGATGCACCAGACCCGGTGGGAGGACTACGGGGTGGGCCGGGACCCCCGTTGCGCCCAGTGTATGATGCATTCCGGGTTCGAGCCCTCGGTGGTGCGGCAGATGACCGACGTGAAGGATATCTGGACCATGCTCCGGTGGAATCTTAGTTGACCAATCGGAGTCGCCCTGCCGGTTAGCCAGCGATGGTCCAGGGGCAGACTGAGGGGCGACCCACCGGGTCGCCCCTTCGGATAGAGAGCCTCTTTTATCCAACCGAGCCATCAACGAGCCTATGACGCCGTGGAACGCCCCTTAAGCCCACCTGCCGCCCCTCGCCTGATGAACGGCGCTACCCTGGTAGTGCTTTGTCTGGGGTTATACCTGCCCCTCTTCTGGCAGCTCCCTTTCTGGCGGTCCGAGGCCATGTACGCCCTGATCCCCCGGGAAATGCTGGCCGCGGGGTCCTGGCTGAGCCCCACCCTTAACGGGGCGCCCTACCTGGACAAGCCCCACCTGCTCTATTGGCTCAATATGCTGGGGTACAAGCTCCTGGGGCTCTCGGACTGGAGCGCCCGGGTCCCCACCCTGGCCATAACCGTAGGGGAGGTCTGGCTTACCTACCTCATCGGCTGCCGCCTGGTGGGCCGGATGGCCGCCTGGCTGGGGGGATTCATTCTCCTCACCTGCATCGGCTTTTTCGTCCTGCACCTGCTGATTCTCACCGATCACCTGGTTACCCTGTCCCTCCTGGCGGCGTTGTATAGCCTGCTGCGCTGGGAGGCCCAGCCGGGCTTCCGGTGGACGGCCCTGTTCTTTCTGGCCCTGGTGGCCGGGTTTCTCAGCAAGGGCTTCATCGGGGTCGTGTTTCCGGGTTTGATCGGCCTCCTCTATGCCTGGCATCTGAAGGAGCGCCGGCTCCTCAAGCTGTTTTTCTCCCCCGGGGGGATCGCCCTGGCAGTTCTGCTGCTGGTTGCCTGGGGCTGGGCCACGGAGTCGGCCAATCCCGGCTTTCTCAAGTTCCAGATCGTCAACGAACAGATCATGCGGTTTTTAGGCCGGCGGGAGCCCCCGGACGTCAACTCCTTTACGCTCGCCGGGTTTTATGTCTTTCTGGGCATCTGGCTGATGCCCTGGACCTTCATCCTGCCGGACGCCCTCTACCGTTTCTGGCCGGCCACCCGTTCCGGCCGGGAAGTGGGGCCCCCGGGGAGGCTGCTCCTCATCTGGGCTGTGGTCATCCTGGGATTTTTCACCCTGTCGTCCAGCCGCATCGAATATTATTCCCTGCCGGCCCTGCCGGCCCTGGCCCTGATTTTGGGGTGGCGCCTCAAACGGTATCTGGACACCCCGGGAGACCAGCTCATCCCCTGGACCCTTTTGGGCCTGGCCCTCCTGGGCCTCTCGCTCCTGATGCTGCTCCCCTACCTGGAGCGGGTCTGCGTGGAAAACCGCCGGGAGTTCAGCGGCATGGTCAGCCTTATCGCGCCCCTGGCCCGGCAGGCCACCTGGTTCATTCCAGCCGTGGCCCTGGCAGGGTTCCTGGCCGCCCGGCTGAGGCGCCCTCGCCTGGCCTTGGCCGCCTACGGCGTCCTGGCCGTGGCTATCGCCTGGTTCACCTTCCAGACCTTGATGATCCTTACTCCCCTGATGTGCGACAAAACCCCGGGGGAATACGTCCGGCGGGTGGCCTCCCCCCAGGACCTGCTCATCATGGGGCCCATCGAAGAGTTTGAATATGGGGCCTCCCTGGAATATTACGCCCGGCGCCATATCCTCATGGTCAAGGGGCGCGGCCTGCCCCAGTTTCCATACCCGGTGCCCCCCGCCTCGGACTACATCATCTCTCCGGAGCGACTCAAGGAGCTGTGGCAGGGGCCCCGGAAAGTCTTTTTGCTCCTGGACAACGCCACGCCGCCGGAGCCTTTTCTGCAAGGCGCCATTACCGCCCTGACCCTGCCGGGCAAGCGCCTGCTGGTCAACCATCCCTGAGGCATTCGGTGCCTGGCCCGCCGCCGGCGTCAGGGCTTGACTCCGGCCAGGATTTGATTCATCATAAACGTCAGGTTGCCAGGAGGCCTGCCTTGCCTTTCTGCAAATTTCCCCCCGGCCCCAGGTGGATCATCTCCTTCACTCATTGGATTTTTGAAAAGGTTGCGCTAACGGCCAAGCAACTCCTCATTCTTGCTTATTACTCGGGGTGAAAACCTGTCTTTTTAGATCCGCCTTCGTTATAATTTAAACAGGCGTCGAAGTAAGTGCTGGAGACGGCAAGCTTGGTTGCCAGGAAAGCCATAACCTTCAAACTCTCCCTGGCCGATGGATCGATTCATGCGGGTTCTCTTAATTAACAGCAACCTGAAGGATGACATCTTAGCCGCGCCGCCCATCGGTCTCTGCTATGTGGCCAGCGCCGCTGAGGTAGCCGGTCATGACGTGAAAGTTCTTGATCTCTGCTTTAAGCGGCACATCCAGCCGGAACTGGAAAGAGCCATCGTCGGCTTCTCTCCCCAGGTAATCGGCGTTTCCTTGAGAAATCTCGACAACGCCAACATGGTCCGCCCGATTTTTTACCTCCCCTCGGCACTGCAGATTGTCCAGCAGATCCGGGCCTTAACCGCCGCTCCCTTAGTGCTGGGAGGCTCGGGAGCCAGTCTTGATCCCCGGGGCGTTCTGGAATTTCTCCACGGTGATTACCTCATCGTATCCGAGGGGGAAAAGAGTTTTGTGGACCTCCTGGGAGCCCTGGAGCAGGGCGTATCTCCTGCCGATATCCCGGGAGTGGCGATGCTGTGCCAGGGGAAGTTCCATCTGACTCCCCCCCGATTAACCGACTTCCCCTCGGGAAATCCCCGCCTCTCACGGTGGCTTGACCTGGCGCCTTATGAAAAGGTGGGGGTCAGTTATACCGTGCAAACCAAGCGCGGCTGCCGGATGCAGTGCATCTACTGCACGTATAACACGGTGCTGGAAGGCCACCATCTCCGGTTACGGGAGCCGTCCGACGTGGTGGATGAGATCGAGGAGGCGTTCTATCAATTCAAACCCGAGTCTTTCGAATTCGTGGACTCCGTCTTTAATGACCCGATGGACCATTGCCAGGCAATCTTGGAAGAAATCATCCGGCGGCCCTGGAAAGCCCGTTTCGGCACCATGGGGGTAAGCCCCAAAAATCTGGATGCCAAATTCCTGCGACCTGATGAAGCGGGCCGGGTTCACCTCTTTTATGATCTCACCCGAATCGGCCTCTGAGACCATGCTCACGAATTATCGGAAGGGCTTCAGTTTAGGGGATTTGCGTCGGGCCGCCGAGGCCATCAACCAGTTTTCTTTCCCGGTACTCTGGTATTTCCTCATCGGCGGCCCGGGGGAGACCTCCCGAACCCTCCAAGAGACCCTGGATTTCATAGGCCGCTACCTGGTGCGGTCCCACGGCATACCCCACAACCTGGCCAATCTCTTTTTAGGGGTGAGAGTCTACCCCGGCACCAAGCTCTGGCAGATCGCCATGGAGGAGGGCCTCATTCACGACCACAGCGATTCGCTCAGGCCCCTGTGGTATCTCTCCCGGCAACTCGACCTGGATGTGACGATTCGTCAGCTCTATCAGGCTGCCAACCGCTGGCCCGAGATTGTTTTAGGCGGTATGGAAAAGTATCTTCCCCTCACGAAGGTTTTCGGAATCATGGAGAAAGTTTTCCCCTTCCGCAAGCCCTACTGGCAACATTTGCTCATAGTCCATCGAATTCTCCTCAAATTGGGGGTGCGCTCCCTGTTCCAGGCCCCCGGTATTCCGGCCCAACTGCGTGAGTCGTTGAATCTTCAGATAAAATCGCCGGTTTATCCCGGCGCCGGCGTTTGAATCCCAGGTTTTTTAGCATATCTTCCTGGCCCGGCGGGTCAGGCAGGAACCGGTACCCAGGGGCTGGCCCCAGGGCCACCCGCTGAAAGACTCCCGACACTAGAACCTATTGCAAAACCTGTCTCAGGTTGCCAAGATCTTTTCTCAACCGATGGAGGGTGGGGAACGGTAGTTTTAAGTCCCCCTTTCTTAAAGGGGGATTTAGGGGGATTATCAGGCGCTTATTAAATCCCCCCTGCCCCCCTTTAGAAAAGGGGGGTGATTCTTTTCCACTCAAGCTCCTCTGGTTGAGACAAAATGACGCCTAAAATCGGTTTTGAAATGACTCCTAACAAGGTGAATGTGTCGCACTTCTTCGTGGGCGGGTTCCGCCGCGCATTGATTGTGCCAGCCAAGATCGCTCCTGAAAAGAAAGCACTGTTTTTTCTCTACCCGTTGCCAAAAGATTGTTCTTGTCCCCCCTCATCCTGACCTCTCCCCCCTGGGGGGAGAGGGGATAAGAGGAAAGAACTTTTGGCCAACGCTCTAGATTGTATAAATAATCGGCATGTCCCAGTTTAGGGTGGAGGGGCCAGGCGGCTTGACACACCGCTTGATTCGTGGCATAAAACGAAAAACAGGGGGAGGTCTGAAACCATGCAGAGGCAACGGCGGCTCAAACTGGTGGCGGTCCTGGTGGCCACGGCAATGGCGGCGGGTTGTGCCGCAACCGTACTCATGGGGCTTGGGGGCCTGACGGCCCTGGGGACGTATAAGTGGATAGAAGGCACCATGGAGAAGGACTATCCCCGGCCCATGCAGGAAACCTATAACGCCGCCCTGGAAGCTGCAAAAAGGCTGAACATCAGGATCACCGCAGATCAATACGGCCCCTCGGAGTCCAGGATAAACGGGTTGACCCAGGACAATACCACGGTCAAGGTTGAACTGGTCGCCCGGCCCAACGAGATCACTACCGTCAAGATCCGCTTCGGCATGATGGGCAACGCCGACTGGTCGGCCTACTACCATCGCCAGATTATGAAAATCTTGCGCATCCCGGACCAGCCGTAAAGGCAGGGCCGACAACCAAGCCCCAGGGCAGGGCAGGGGAGGGGGCCGGAACCTGGCCGCCTCCCCGCCCCCTTTCTCCAGGAGCCAGGCCGGAAGCAAACCTCCCGACCTGGTTTACGAACAGTCATTCCGAGTTGATCCCGATACCCGCAAGGCCAGGGCGGGGACGTGATCCATCACGCCCGTTGGTTTTTATGGGAATAGACAGAATTGCAGCCAGCTACCATCAAATCGAGATGAGAGGGATTTGCAATGGACGGCTACAATTTAACCTGCCGGTATGGCCTGAAATCTTGGAAAAAGGCTAAGCAACTCACCATATCAGGAGAATTTACCAGTCGAGACGATGGTTTTGGAAAATTGACCGCCAGACTCATCTCCCACAGCAATATCATTCAGTAGTTATCCCACCCCAAAATCGGCAGTAATCCTGATATATCTTCTCTGGGCCAGATGTTAAAAAATAATCACGGTCGATCAATTGGCTGGTCGACCCTCATCCGGACCAGAAATTACTATCCAAAGGATTGGGGGCAATGCTGAAAAATATTAAGAGATTTTTTAAGAATCGTTCTGGGGCCAGCGCGGTGGAGTATGGTTTGCTGGTGGCTCTCATTGCGGTGACCTTGGCCGGGGGCATTGGTTTACTGGGAAATTCATTAGACTCAGCTTTTGCTAAAACATCGGATGCATTAACGGTCTCGGCCTCTGGCGGGGATAGTCCGGGTGACGTGACCCCGGTTACTCCAGAGGCTCCGGGCAAGAAGGGCTCGGGTAATATTAAGCCTCCAGTGGCGAGCCCCATGATGTAAGTGGGGATTTAATGGATTGGCGGGACCCATGACTGATTAACTAGCCAAGAAAAAGTTTCGAAAATTAAGGGGGCAGGGGAGGGGGCCGGAACCTGGCCGCCTCCCCGCCCCCTTTCTCCAGGAGCCAGGCCGGAAGCTCAACCTCCCGGCCTGGTTTACGAAAAGTCATTCCGAGTTGATCCCGATACCCGCAAGGCCAGGGCGGGGACGTGATCCATCACGCCCCGGCCGGTTGGCGCAACGACGGGTTCCTTCCCATCTCCAGGTTCGGGCCGGCCCCGGGGGTAAGCCCCGGGGCGCGACCGCGGTCGGCTGGTTGTGCTCCCCGCACCTGCCCGGGAGCATAGCCCCTACATGGCCTTGGGGGATTCGGCGGGCTTGGGGGTCTCCTTGGGAGCCGGCGCATGGCGCCGCCGGGGCACGTATTGCGGCCGGCTAGCCGGCATGGGCTGCAGGTAGCGCATGGAGGCCCAGCCGGTCCGATTGCGGCTCGGGACTTCCACCCGGGCCCAGCCCGAGCTGGTTTCCAATACCAATACTTCATCGTTGAATTCCAGGGTGCCGACCTGGGGCGCGGCGGTGGTGGGCCCTTCCCGGAGGGCCAGGCCGGACACGGTGACAAAGTAATGCGGCGGGGACGGCGGCGGCGGCGGCGGTTCGACCATCGGCGGGGGCATCGGCGGCGGGCCCGGTTCCACGCAGCCGATGAATAGAGTAAGGGCCATCACACAGAGTGCCAGGGCGGTAAGGGTGCGTCTCAGGGTCATGAAAGTCTCCTTATCCAAGATTATGCAGCAGGCTGACCTGCTCCTGTATTAACGCCTTGGTGGACCTCCGGGTTCGGGGCACATTGCTTTAACCATCCTGATCTCGAAGGCCACTTTTTTCCCGTGGCATGATAGCACACTATTTTTGAGAAAATCATCTCATAAGTGAGCCTCCTGCAAAACTGATTTTCTGTCATCCTGCAAGAAGTGAAGGGTATCAACCTCCTGAAAATGCGAGATTCTTCGCTCCGCTCAGAATGACCCTGGTGGTCAATGAGCAGTTTTGCAAAAGCCTCAAGGATTCATTAAGTTTCGGCAAGTTTCGGCCCCACGCTCCCGGTTTGTGCATGGTAATAGCCGATGATATCTCGTTTGGAGATCATGGCGATGATCTCGTCCGGGGCCTCTTTCTTGACAACCGGCAATTCGTCCACGTTTAACTGGATCATCTTATCCAGGGCCAGCTGCAGTGAATCCACCCTGAAAACCCTGACCACATTCGGAGTGGCCACATCCTTGGCAACAATCAAATGGTGGACGCTCTCCTCGAACATCACTTCCCGGATATCGTTAACGGAGAGAATTCCCGTCGCTTTGCCGGCCAAATCAACCACCGGGAAGTAAACTTGCGGGGAATTCGCCATCACCTCGAGGAGTTGTGCGAGGGGCATTCTCTCCCCGACTACCACAACCGGCTGCGGTTTTACCACGTCCGCGACACGCATGTCCTCCAACAGGCCCCGGGCAAACTCGGTGACATGGGCCGGAGAGGCGATACGCCTGACCACCTGCTTTTTATACAGGCTGACCTTGCCGAGTATTAAATAGGAAATAGTGGAAACCATCATCAGGGGGACGAGCAACGTATAGCTGGCGCACATTTCACAGGCCATGATGATGGAAGCCACCGGGACCTTGGCGACCCCGGCAAAGAAGCCCCCGATGCCCACCAGGACAAAAGAACTGGGATTGATAACCCAGCCCGGCGCCAGTTGATGGCCCAGAAAGCCGAAGGCGCCCCCCAGCATGGCCCCGATGAATATGGAAGGACCGAAGACCCCGCCGCTCCCCCCGGAACTGATGGTGCAGCTGGTGGCCACTATCTTCGCCAGGGACAAGAGCAGCATGGTGCCCCAGAATATCTTCCCTTCCATGCCCGCCTGCATCCAACCATAACCGCCGTCCATCACCTGGGGAAACACCAGGGCAATGAGTCCCAACAGGAAGCCACCGATGGCCGGCACCAAGGCCCGGGGCACCTTGAGGCGGCGGAACTGCTCCCGGGCGCCATAAAACGTCTTGACCCACAGGTATCCCACCGCGGCACAGACGATGCCAAAGAGGGCGTAAGGCAAAAGTTCCACCGGAGCAAAATCCACCGGCCCCGGGAAAGAATAGGGCGCTGCGGCCGAAGTACTGGTCGAAGATGGAAGAAGCTACAATGGAGGAGACAATGCAGGGGAGGATGGCTTCGAATTCGAACTCCGTCTCCCGGTAGAGGACCTCCGGGGCAAAGAGAGCGGCTCCCAGGGGCGCATGGAATATGGCTCCCAGGCCTCCAGCCGCCCCAGCCAGGACCAGGATGCGGCGATCCCGGGACTTGAGCTTCAAAAACGTTGCCATAATCGAGCCAAACCCAGAGCCTATCTGGGAAATAGGTCCTTCTTTCCCCGCCGAGCCGCCACTGCCGATCACTATGGCAGAAGCCAGAATTTTGATAAAAGGCACGCGCTTACGGATAAACCCGCCCCGCTCGTGAAAGGACTCGATCATGGCATCGGTGCCTTCGCCCTGAGCCTCCGGGGCGGTGAAATACACCAGCAGGCCCGAAACCAGCCCTCCCAACGCCGGAATGACCAAAAACCACCAGGAGTGGATCGAAGACAGGACCGCCACCGTCTCCACCCCCATACCCTCCAGGGGTTCGACAAACCCGGTGGGGAGCTGCAGAAAATGATACAGGGCGTATCTCAAAAGTTCTTCAAAGAGAATGGCCCCCAGGCCTGAGACCGTCCCCACGGCAATGCTCATCAGCGGCCAACGGACATGGCTCGACCAGCCATAGCGCTCCGGATCAAACCAACCCTTGATTTGCCGGAAGAATTTGCCAATCATTAATATGCCCCTAACACATTAATATTTATAAATAAAAAAGGATACACCCAGCAAATTAAGCCAGCCCCCCAAGGCCGCGGTCTTGGATGGGCCACTTTTATTGTAAAGCAATTCTCGGGCGCGGTGAAATGTCAGGCGCCTTTTTTCGTAGAATCTCGGCGCTGGGATAAGCGGACCCTGAGCAATCTTTGTCTATAAGTTGTTAATAAATCTTCCTGTTTCAAGATGCCCACAACTTTTTTATTTTCGGATGGCAAGACAACCGGCAAATAGCTGAGGTTCCGTTCTTCCAAAAGCTCCGAGGCAGTCTCCAAATTATCATCCGGGGTGATGGTGATGACGCTCTCGGTTTTAAGCTGCGCGGCAGTGATGGCCCGGGAGTTTTCCCGGGCAAAGCGCAAATCCTGATGCAAGTCGGTAATCGTTAAGACTCCGTTCAGTTCCCCCCGATTATCCAGCACAACAAAGAAGGGGGAGAGGCTGGCCTCGGATTTCTCTAATATTTCAGCCAGAGTAGTCTCGTCATTGATCGTCTCCACTTTGGAGCTCATGCATTCTCCCACCTTCAGGACGCGGAGAATATTAGCATCCAGTCCACGGACCAGGTGGATGCCCCGACGCAATAATTTGGTTTGATAAATGGAGTTGCCATAAAACAATTTCACCGTCACCATACAGGCTGCACAACTGATCAGCAATGGAATAATGGTTCGATAATCATGGGTTAGCTCGAAAACGAGGAGGATGGCGGTCATGGGGCCCAAGGTGACGCCGCTGACCACGGTCCCCATACCCACCAGGGCATAATCTATCGGATTTAACGCAAGTTGTGGGAAGATTACATTGCCTGCCAAGGCCAGGCTGGTGCCCAACATGGCCCCCAAATAGACGGACGGCCCAAAGACCCCACCGCTCATGGAGCCCAGGCAGATGGCGGTGGCCAGTAATTTTGCCGCCAGGATCAGCGCCGCGAAATCCAGGGTAAGTTTACCGGTGAGGGCCAGGTTGATGGAGTCATAACCCACCCCGAAGACGTGGGGACACCAGAGCCCGATCAAGCCCAGTCCCAATCCGCCCAACCCGGGTTTGCACCACTCCGGCAGGGGCAGCCTCCGGAAAAGAGTGTCGGAGGCGTAGACGCTGCGTATGAACAAGATTGCCAGGAGCCCCCCCATTACCCCCAAGACCAGGTACATCCCGAGTTCTCCAGGATTGACGAATTGGAAACCGGGGGTGATGAATATGGGAAAGCCCGTCCAGATCTGGTGCGCGGTGATGACCGCGATGATCGACGCCAGGGCGATGGGGCCGAGATAGGCAATCTGGATATCCCCCAGGATGATCTCCACGGCAAACATGGTCCCGGCGAAAGGGGTATTGAAGGTTGCCGCAATGCCGCCCGCGGCGCCGCAGGCCAGGGCCACTCTGACTTTTTGAGGACTGAGCTTGAAGAAGCGTCCCAGGGACGACCCGAAGGCGGCGCCGATGGTCGCCACCGGTCCTTCCCGGCCCACCGAACCTCCGGTGGCCAGGGTGAGGGCTGTGCAGAGCACTTTGAGAATAGTTGTCTTGGGCCTTAGGTAGCTGTCCTCCAAGGCCGCGGCTTCGATCACCTCGGGGACCCCGGGCCCGCGCAGTTCGGGCACCAGAAAGGCAATCACCGGCCCCAGGGCCAGGCCGCCCAGGGTCGGCACCAAGAGCTTTAACCACCAGGGGGCCAGCATAACCTGGGCCAGAAAATTTTCCCCTCCCGGCCAAATGGCCCATTGACCCAGAGCGATTAAAGCCATGAACCCCAAAGCGCCGACTCCGGACAGGACCCCAACGGCGATGGCGAACAAGATCAGCAAGGCTTCAATGGAATGTGACCTGAGTTTCATATCTTCCCGGGCCCGGAATACAAACGGCAATAGGGGGGAGCCTATCGCCACAACGATTGCATCTCATGTCGCGGTGACCAGGCAGCTTGGCCGGCCCGGCCTTAAGGGGATGGTTACGTTACAACGGCATTCTTTCCCAGGGGACGCGGGCGGTCATGCTTCCGGCCTGAACGCGGCTTCCCCTCGGGTTCAAGGAGAAGCCCTATCATCCGTTCACCAAGGCGCACAAGAGCTTTATGCCCTGATCCACTCCCAGGCCTCCGAGAGCTGCTCGACGGCAAAGATCTTGGAATCCCCTTTCATCAGGGGTGCAAAGATCTTCATGGCCAGTTTAACCCATTGGGGCCCGCCCACGATGGCCATTTTCTCAAAGTCGTCCCTGTGGGGCAGGAAGAATTTGGCATCGTCCCACAGAGCCCCCGCCTCCATCCCTGCAAAGCCCTCATCCAGGAAGCAGAGCACGCGAATTTTACCGTGCTGTTTGAGCAAGGCTTCCAGAGTGGGAATCAGGATCTCCTGGTAGTCCCGATCCGTCAGCTTACCAAAAGGCTTCAACCCAATAATCTTACCGTCGCTTTCGGGCATGATCTGAATCATGGTTGTTCTCCTGTATTTACAATAATAGCTTTTATCATTTCTGCAAGACGTCGATGCACCGGGGCAGTGCTTTCCGGTTGAAAAGGATGCTGGCCGGCAGCAGAAGGCTTGATAATTATCAATCGATAATGTATAAATATAAATCGATATCAAGCTATTATCAAGGAGTGGCCGGGATGTTCCGATTAACCAGCCTGATTTCTTTAACATACCAGGAATTTGGCCAGATGTTGGACAGTTCTGGCGAACATCTCTACAGGAAAATCATGCTGGCCCTGGGGGTGGAAACCGACAAGGAACTCGCCCATAAGCTGGGCATATCCGAACAGGCGGTTAATAATGCCAAACGGCATGGCAAAATTCCTGACCGCTGGTTGATGTTTGCGGTGTGTCATTCCGGCTTTCCTTTGCCCCTGTTATTGTCTCTCCCGGAACGGGAGTTAAGCCGGGTCTTCACCGATCAGAGTCAATACGCCTTCAAATTGGTACCTATTATTAAATCCTTACAGTATCTGAGAGATGAAAATTACGTGCAGCACACGAGCTCTTATCTGGCCCAGCAAAAATATGAGCTCCATAAGGCCAGCGCTGAAAAAGATGAACTGGTGGCCCTGGTGATGACCGAACATGCCCTGGAGCCGACCATCAAGCCGGGAGATACCGTTATTATCAGCCTGACCCAGCGGCAATTCGCCCAAGGCGGCATTTTCGTCGTCAATCTCGACGACACCCTGCTTTTGTGCCGACTAAACAAACTGCCGGGGAGATTTCGCATCGCCTTTGATAATCCCCACGTCAAAGATTTTGAGACGGAGGAAGTGGATATTCGCGGCCGGGTCTTGTGGATTTCCCAGGCGGTTTAGCGATCAGCAGCTTTCTTAGCCGGCTCGCTGACTGCGTTAATTTTTCGTGAATGTGGTGACAATGCTTTCATGATCAGCCTCAATTTTGAGCAGGAGGGAGACATGCCTTTTCAGAAGAAAGTTGCGGACCTGATGATTCCCCTGGAGGATTATCCTCATATTCCCTACTGGTTCACCCTGCGCCAGGCCATGGCCATCGTCCGGGAGGCGGCCATCAAGTTCGAACGCACCTTCGAACCCCGGTCGATGTTGGTATTCGATGAAAAATACCATCTCCTGGGGATCTTGACCCTGCGGGATATTCTCCGGGGGCTGGCCCCCAAATTTGTCCAAGGGGCTGTCGGCAAATTGCCGGCCGACTTTGACCTGGATTCTGCCGTGGCAGTCCTGGAGGCGGATATCTCCGGCCCGAGGGTGAAGGAGACCTCGGAGACCGCAGTGAGCGAGGTGATGAGTCCCATCGAGGTTACGGTGGACACCGGCGACTCCCTGGCCAAGGCCCTCTTTTTGATGGTCAAGGAGGACCTGGGCCGAATGCCGGTCATGCAGGATAAAAAGGTAGTGGGCATAATCCGGCTGAGCGACCTGTTCCAGGAGATCTCCGAATTCGTGCTCAGCGAGTGAGGTTATGCTTAGGGACCAGGCAGAGTAAGGCAAACCCGATCTCCAGGGGAGTTACGGTTCCCCTGCGGTAAGGAATATCGTTTATGCGCAATATGATGAAATTATCCGTCCTCGTCCTGTTCGGCGTATTCCTCAGTGTCACCCTGACGGCCGCGGCAGTTGCCGCCGCGGTGGAAAAGCCTGGTGACCGCCTCACGGTGGCCGGGGCCGTCAAGAATCTCCAGGGCCGGGGGGTTAAGGAAGTTGCGGTGGAAGTGCTGGTGAATGGCCAACATGTCAAGTCCGCCGGCCCGGAGGAGGAAATCGCCACCGGGAAGTCGGGGAGTTTTTTTGGGGAATTTGTGCTGCCCGCCGGCACCCTGCCCGGCGCCAAGGTGGAGGTGCAGGCCGCCAAACCTTCCTGGCGAGAGATCGGTCCCACCGGGGTTAAAGTCATCGAAGCAGGCAGCGATGCCCAGGGCAACAAGGTCTATCAAGCGACCCAGAGCCTGACCATGTACCGCACCATCACCCCGGGTTTCTGGATCGCCACGATCATTTTGTTCATAGTCTACGTGATCATCGCCGCGGAGTGGATGCACCGGGCCCTGGCGGCCTTTCTCGGCGCCGCCCTGGTCATGTTCATCAGCTATACCATGGGAACTTTCGATAAAAAGTTTTTCATTCTCTCCTTCGAAGACGCCATGCGGGCCATCGACCTGAACGTCATCTTTCTCCTCATGGGCATGATGATCATCGTCGGGGTCCTGAAAAAGACCGGCCTGTTCCAATGGCTGGCCTTCAAATCCTACGCCATGGCCCGGGGGAATATTTTCGTCCTGGCGGGCATCCTCATGGTAGTAACCGCCGTGGCCTCCGCCTTCCTGGACAACGTCACCACCATGCTGCTCATGATTCCGGTGACCATCGAGATCGCCGTCACCCTGAAAATCAACCCCATCACCTTTCTGATTCCCGAGGTCTTCGCCTCCAATGTCGGGGGCACCACCACCCTGATCGGCGATCCCCCCAATATCCTCATCGGCTCCTTTGCCAAGCTCACCTTTGTCCAGTTCGTGGAACATTTGGCGCTCATCTGCCTTATTTGCCTGGTGGTGACCGTGGTTTATTATCTTTTCTGGTATAAGAAAGATTATCTCAAGGCCGAAGTCAAAGACGTGGACCGCACCATCGCCTATTTGCGGGAGGAATACCAGATCACCAATGTCAAGCTCACGGTCATGAGCCTGGGGATGCTGGGCTTCACCATCCTCCTGTTCGTGTTCCACGGGGTTCTCCACATGGAACCGTCCATCGCCGCCCTGACCGGGGCCATGGTTCTGCTGGCCATCTCCGGGGTGGACATTGTGGAGATGCTGGAACACGAAGTGGAATGGCCCACGCTGGTGTTTTTCATGGCCCTGTTCATCGTCATCGCCGGGGCGGAAGAGACCGGCTTGATCCAGATGATTGCCGAGTGGGTGCGGGACGCCTCCCGGGGCAACCTGACGGTGGCCGTGATCATGGTCCTGTGGGTGGCGGCCATCGCTTCGGCGTTCATCGACAATATTCCCTTCACCGCCACCATGCTGCCCATCGTGGCCTTTCTCAACCAGAGCATGAACGTGCCCAATGACGTCCTGTGGTGGTCCCTGGCTTTGGGGGCCTGTCTGGGGGGCAACGGCACCATGATCGGCGCCTCCGCCAACGTGGTCACCGTGGGCATGATGGAGAAGGCCGGCTACCACGTCTCCTTTCTCCATTATATGAAGGTCTGTTTTGTGCCCATGCTGATTACCGTTGTCCTGGCCATGTTCTACCTGCTGGGGTTTGAGATGCCGAAATAAGTGGTTTTATGAGCCCACCTGTGCCAGGGTTAAGATGAGAGGTGAAGCTGTCTGTCTCGAGATCACCGGGCCGCGGTTCAGACCGGTAGGGAGGTGCTTGTGAATAAGACTGAGAATTTTGATCCCGATCTGCCGGCAAAGGACCCTTTCTGGTTTCGGGAGTGTTTTTTGATGCCCATGCCCCTGGGCCGGAAGGCCATCAACCTCAGGGAACTCCTGCAAGTCCTCCGGGAAGCGGACGAGTCGGTGCTCTACTACCATCTCTTGCAGTCCCGCCTGGCTGTTACTCAGCCGATAGTGGAGTATCCCAACGATTTTGCCTTTTGGGCCGCCACCGCCCTGCAAGACAGCAAACTGGCCGAGAAACTCAGCTCCTTTGATCCCTTTGATTATGAGCACATGGAGCAAGTCCGGGAGGCAATGGTGGATATCCTGGAAGAGTATCTATGGAATTTGCCCAGCGTCCCCTGGGCCCGGGCCGGGTTTGAATTTCATTTCTGCGAAGCCTCCATGGTAGTTATTCGCTCCGAGGTCCCGGCCAACACCCTGAAGGATTTTTGCCAGGGCCTGGGGAAGGTGGGATTGGACTCCGTTTATTACCATTTTTTTGAGGCCCGCCGCCGCCTGGGCATGGTCCACATGGATGATTTTTCCTACTGGATAGAAGCCAATTTCGACCTGCCGGAGTTGGTGGAGGCGATTCGGGACATCGACGGTTACTTCTATACGCTGAAGGAAATCCGGGAGAGCCTGTTGGCCTTGATTTACCAGCATTTGGGGGAACTCTGTGGTCACACTGGATGATTATACCGCGGTTGTCGGTGCGGAAGTGGTCGGTCAGCTCTACCGCCTGGCGGAGCGCCTGGGGCCCCGCAGCTTCGTCCATATCAATTCCACCCGCAGCGGCGGGGGAGTGGCGGAGATCCTCTCCCGGGCCGTGCCGTTACTGAACCAGTTGGGGTTGGAGACTGTGTGGGAGGTAGTCCAGGGCGATCCGGAGTTTTTCGAAGTGACCAAATCCTTTCACAATGCCCTGCAGGGACAAGACGTCCGGATCAGCAAGTCCTTGTTGGACCACTACGAGGAGATCAATCGGGAGAATGCCCGGAAGTTTACCTGGGAGGCAGACTTCGTCCTGGTGCACGATCCCCAGCCGGCCTGGCTCATTAATGAAATGCGCTCCCAGGCCAAGCACTGGATTTGGCGCTGCCATATCGACGTCTCCCGGCCCAATCTCAAGGTCTGGAAATACCTGCGGGAGATCGTCAGTAAATATGACGCCTCCATCTTTTCCATGGCGCAATTTGCCCAAAATCTGCCTCACGATCAATATCTCATCCGACCCTCCATCGACCCTTTAAGTGAAAAGAACCGGGAGCTGACCCCGGAGGAAATTCAGGAGGTGCTGGATCGCCTGCACATCGAGCGCGACAAGCCCATGATTCTGCAAGTCTCCCGGTTCGATTCTTTTAAAGACCCGGTGGGGGTAATTCAGGCCTTCCGCATGGTGCGCAAACATACGCCCTGTAAGCTGGTGTTGGCCGGAGGCGAGGCCACCGACGACCCGGAAGGGCCCCAGACCCTGGCGGAGGTCATGGAAGCGGCCCAGGGGGAGCCGGACATTCAGGTGCTCTTGCTGCCCGCGGACGCCCATCACGACATCAACGCCTTACAGCGCGCCGCGGATATTATCCTCCAGAAATCCACCCGGGAAGGGTTCGGCCTGACGGTCACCGAGGCCATGTGGAAAGGCAAGCCGGTCATCGGCAGCGCCGTGGGGGGCATCGTTTTGCAGCTCCATGATTATAGCACCGGCTTCCTGGTCAATTCCCCGGAGGGCTGCGCCTTCCGCATCCGCTATCTTTTGCATCGCCCCGAGATGGCCCAACGCATGGGCAAGCTGGCCCAGGAAGCGGTGCGGCAACACTTCCTCATCACCCGGACTATGCGGGATTATCTGACGCTCCTGTCGCTGTTGGAAAATCCCGACAGTCATGTCATTGAACTCTGATTCTCTAAAATCTATGGTAAAATCTGCCTTAGGCTGCCAATATATTCTCTCAACCGATGAGAGACTGGGAACGGAGGTTTTCAGTCCCCCTTACCTTAGGGGGATTTAGGGGTATTTCCCAGTGGTTATCAAAATCCCCCCTGCCCCCCTTGAGAAAAGGGGGGTGATTTTTGCCAACTTAGGTTCCTTCGGTTGATTCAGCCTGACGCCTAAAATCGGTTTTGATACTGAGTTGCAGTCAAAAACCTCTTAATCATTATGTCATTCTGAACCGAGCTGAGCTTCGTGAAGAATCTCGGAGGCGTAACAAAAAAGAGATTCTTCGCTGCGCTCAGAATGACAGATAATAGTCTTATGATTGATCATTGCCATGAAAGGGCTCCTATGCATACTTTGCCTGGCAATCGGGAAGTCGCAGAGACCTCAGTTCATTTGGGAGCCACCTACCTGGGGGATAAGCGCTGCCATTTCCTGGTGTGGGCGCCCCTGGCGGAGCAGGTGGAGGTTCGCTTCGTCTCCCCCCGGGAGGAGCTGGTGCCCCTGGAGAGAGGGGAGAGGGGTTACTTCTCCGGGGTGGTTGCCGGGGTTACGCCTGGCTGCCGGTATTTTTACCGGTTGCATGGACAGCAGGACTTCCCGGACCCGGCCTCCCGGTTTCAGCCCCAGGGGGTCCACGGGCCGTCCCAGGTGGTGGAGCCCTCTTTCGCCTGGGACGACGGCCATTGGTCCGGCTTACCCCTGGGAGATTATGTCATTTATGAGCTGCACGTGGGGACTTTTACCCCGGCAGGGACCTTTGACGCGGTTATTCCCTACCTGGATGAGCTGAAGGAGCTGGGGATCACGGCCCTGGAACTGATGCCCGTGGCCCAGTTTCCGGGAGGGCGCAACTGGGGCTACGATGGGGTGTTTCCCTTTGCGGCCCAGAACTCCTACGGCGGCCCCGAAGGTCTGAAACGATTGGTCAACGCCTGCCATCAACGGGGCCTGGCAGTGGTTCTGGACGTGGTTTACAATCACCTGGGCCCGGAAGGCAACTACCTGGCGGCTTACGGCCCCTATTTCACCCGGCGTTATCGCACCCCCTGGGGAGAGGCCCTCAACTTCGACGGCCCGGACAGCGATGAGGTGCGGCGCTTTTTCATCGAAAACGCCCTCTCCTGGGCTGTGGAATTTCATATTGATGCCTTGCGCCTGGACGCTCTGCATGCCATTGTAGACCAGTCGCCGCAGCCATTCGTGGCCGAACTGGCCGCAACGGTGCACCGGGCCCGGGAGGGCTGGAACCGGAAATTCTATCTCATGGCCGAGAGCGACCTCAATGACGTGCGCCTGATCCGCCCTCCCGAACAGGGGGGGTATGGTCTGGATGGACACTGGAATGATGATTTTCACCATGCGTTGCATGTCTTGCTGACCGGGGAGCAGACCGGCTACTATGAAGATTTCGGACGTCTGGAGCAGTTCGCCAAGGCCTGGCGGGAAGGTTTCATTTATTCCGGAGACTATTCTCCTTATCGGCGGCGCCGCCACGGCTCCTGTTCCCGGGATGTGGCCGCGGAGCGCTGGGTGGTCTTTTCCCAAAACCACGACCAGATAGGCAATCGCCTGGGAGGAGAACGCCTCAGCCAACTGGTGTCCTTCGAGGCCCTGAAGCTGGCGGCCGGCGCGGTAATCTTGTCGCCTTTTCTTCCCCTCCTGTTCATGGGGGAGGAATATGGGGAAGTGGCGCCATTTTGGTATTTTGTCAGTCACTCGGACCCGGGGCTCATTGAGGCCGTGCGGCAGGGCCGGAAGGCAGAGTTCGCCGCCTTCGATTGGCCGGGGGAACCTCCCGACCCCATGGCTGAGTCAACTTTTAGCCGGGCCGGGCTTGACCACCGGCTCCGCCGGGATGGGCCGCACCAAGTCCTCTGGGAATTTTACCGGGAAGCGCTCCGGCTCCGCCAGGAACTGAATCTTTTGACCGGCCTGGGCCGCCGGCATCGTGAAGTCAAAGCCTATGAGGCAGAAAGGGTGTTATGGATGCGCATGATTGACGCAGGAGGCGAAGCGGTTATTTTGTTCTCTTTTGGCCGGGAAGCCGTGCAGTTTTCTCACCCCTGGCCCCCGGGCCGGTGGCACCAGCGGCTGGACACCGCCCAGAGGCGCTGGCAGGGCCCCGGAAGTGACGCACCTATGGTGATCGAAGGCGGGAGCGCTTTTTCCCTCACACTTGCTCCCCAATCCCTGCTGGTTTATCTTCGCCAGGATGCGTCTTGATGGAAAGGTATATCTGCATCCACGGCCATTTTTACCAACCTCCCCGGGAAAATCCCTGGCTGGAGGATATCGAGCTCCAGGATTCGGCGTATCCTTATCACGACTGGAACGAAAAGATCGCCGCCGAATGTTATGCCCCCAACACCGTGTCCCGCATTCTGGACGGCGAGGGCCGTATCATCGGGCTCACCAACAACTATGCCAGGATGAGCTTTAACTTCGGGCCCACTCTGCTGGCCTGGCTGTCCAGCAAAGCCCCGGAGATTTATGCGGCCATCCTGACCGCGGACCGGGAGAGCCGGGAGAAATTTTCCGGTCACGGTTCCGCCCTGGCCCAGGCCTACAATCACATGATTATGCCCCTGGCCCACCGCCGGGACAAGTACACCCAGGTGCTTTGGGGAATCCGGGATTTCGAGCACCGCTTCGGGCGGCCCCCGGAGGGCATGTGGCTGCCGGAGACCGCGGTGGACCTGGAGACCCTGGATATCATGGCCGAATTGGGGATCCGCTTTACCATTCTGGCGCCCCGCCAGGCCCACAGGGTCCGCAAGATTTTCCGGGGTCACTGGCGGGACGTGAGCGGCGGCCGGATCGACCCCACTACGCCCTATCTCTTGAAATTGGCGTCGGGCCGGACCATCAACCTGTTTTTCTATGACGGCCCCATCTCCCAGGGCATTGCTTTTGAGGACTTGCTGGAGCGGGGCGAAAACCTGGCCATGCGTCTGGTCCACGCCTTCTCGGAGGGGCGCGCCTGGCCCCAGCTGGTGCATATCGCCACGGATGGGGAAACCTACGGGCACCATCGGCTTCATGGCGATATGGCCCTGGCCTACGCCCTGGATTATCTGGAGGACCACAACCTGGCCCGCCTGACCAACTATGGCGAGTATCTGGAAAAGCACCCTCCGATCTTCGAAGTGAGGATTTTTGAGAATTCTTCCTGGAGTTGTGTCCATGGGGTGGAGCGGTGGCGGCAGGATTGCGGCTGTAACAGCGGCATGCGCTCCGGGTGGAGCCAGGCCTGGCGCAAGCCCCTGCGGGAAGCCCTGGACTGGCTGCGGGACACCCTGGCGCCTGAGTATGAGGAAAGAGCCTCCTGGTTTTTGAAAGACCCCTGGGCGGCGAGAAATGATTACCTGGCCATCATCCTCAATCGCCGGCAGGATGTCTTAGAGGAGTTTCTGCAGCAACACGCGTTGCGGGAACTCAGTCCCAATGAGAAGAGCCTGGTCCTGAAACTCCTGGAGATGCAGCGCCATGCCATGCTGATGTACACCAGTTGCGGCTGGTTTTTCGACGAACTTTCGGGTCTGGAAACCGTGCAGGTTCTGCAGTATGCCGGCCGCGTCGTCCAATTGGCCCGGGATGTCCTGGGGGACGACCATGAAGGCCAATTCCTCGAACGGCTGGAGTATGCCAGGAGCAATATCCCGGAACATGGGGACGGCCGCCGGATTTTCGAGAAGTTCGTCAAGCCTGCCATGGTGGACTTGCTCACCGTGGGAGCCCATTACGGCATCAGTTCCCTTTTCGAAGATTATCAGGTCCAGGACCGCATCTTTTGCTACACCGTTGACCGGGAAGACTACCGGCTGGAGGAGGCGGGAAAGGCCAAGCTGGCGGTGGGACGGATACAGGTGACCTCTGATATTACCTGGAATTCCGCGACCATGAGTTTCGCGGTCCTGCACCTCGGCGACCACAACCTCTGCGGCGGCGTGCGGGAGTTCCAGGGGGAGGAGGCCTACGCCGCCATGGCCGCGGAGGTCAGCGAGGCCTTTTCCTGGACGGATTTTCCTGAGGCCATCCGCCGCATCGATCAACACTTCGGAGACTCTACTTACTCCCTGCGGTCCATCTTCCGGGACGAACAGCGCAAAGTCCTGGACCAGATAATGGAAATGACCCTGGAAGAAGTCTGGTCCGCTTATGGCCGGCTCTATTCCCACAACGTGCCCTTGATGCGCTTCCATAGGGAACTGGGGGTGCCTCTGCCCCGGCCTCTTCTGGCCACGGCGGACATTGTCCTCAACCGTTACCTCCTCGAGGCCTTCCGGGCGCCGGAAATGGACCTTCAGTTGATCCGTAACCTCCTGGAAGAAGCGCGTCTGTTGGAGGTCGGGCTCGATGGGGCAGGATTGGAATATGCCCTGAGGAAAGCCATCGAACGCCTGGCCGAAAGATTCCGGCAGCACCCCCTTGATGGTGAATACTTGCAGCACTTGGAGGACGCGGTAGCCCTGGAAACGGAATTGCCCTTTGCCGTGCGTCTCTGGAAAGTGCAGAATATCTATTGTGAGATGCTGACCTCCGTCTATCCCCAGCAGCGCCAGCAGTCGGAACCGGGACCTGGGGAGGCCCGTAACTGGGTGGACCATTTTGCGGCGTTAGGCCAAAGGCTGTCGGTCCGCGTTGACTAAGAAAGGAGTTGTGCTGGTGGAACGAACCATGCCCGGCTTTAGAGTTCCCGCCGCCACGTATCGCCTGCAATTCCACCATGGCTTCCGCTTCATCACCGCCCAGGCCCTGGTGCCGTATTTGCACGACCTCGGCATCTCCGACCTCTACGCCTCCCCCTTCTTCAAGGCCCGGCGGCGCAGCCTCCACGGCTATTCCGTGACCAATCCCCTGGAAATCAATCCGGAATTGGGGTCCAGGGTCTCCCTGAGGGCCCTGAGAAAAGTTTTGAAATCCAGGGACATGGGCCTTCTGCTGGACATCGTCCCCAACCACATGGCCCTGAGCCATCACAACCCCTGGTGGCTGGATGTCCTGGAGAATGGCCCGGCCTCTCCTTATGGGGTCTTCTTTGACATCGATTGGCATCCTTTTAACCGGGTGTTGGAAGGCCGGGTCATCCAACCCGTACTGGGCTCACCTTACGGGCAGGCCCTGGAAAACCGAGAAATCAGGTTGGTCCTGGAAGAGGAGGGCTTTTTTGTTTATTACTATGAGCATAAATTTCCTCTGGACCCCAAGTCGTACGAGCTCATTTTAAAGCACCGGCTGGCAGACCTGGTCCGGGAATTAGGGGAGGGCAATTCCGCGATTATGAGTCTCCTGGGACTCATCACCCTGGTGGAGCATCTCCCACCCCGCTCCCTGACCAGTAAGAGAAAGATTCTGGAACGCCACCGGCAAAAAGAAATTCTGAAAAATAACCTCTGGCTCCTCTACCAGGTAAATCCCCTCATCAAGAAATTTCTCGATGAAAATATCACCCTGTTTAATGGCCGGGCCGGAGACCCGGAAAGTTTTAACCTGCTGGACCGCCTCCTCAGTTTGCAGCCCTATCGCCTCGCCTATTGGCGGGTCTCCCTGGATATGATCAATTACCGGCGCTTTTTCAGCGTCAACGATTTGATCGGCCTCCGGGTGGAAGACCCCCGGGTGTTTGAGGCGAGTCACACCCTGCTGTTCAATCTGATCCGGGAAGGGAAGGTCTCGGGCGTCAGAGTTGATCACGTTGACGGTTTATATGACCCCCTGGGATATCTGCAGCGCCTGCAAAGCCGGCTGGCCCCCGGCGACAAGGTCCCGGCGGACCGGGAAAATCTCTATGTGGTGGTGGAAAAGATCCTGGCCGCGGACGAACCCTTGCCACCCGAATGGCCGGTGGCGGGCACCACCGGCTATGATTTTCTCAACACCCTCAACGGGCTTTTCATCGAAGCGAAGGGCTTCCAGGAGGTGCAGCGGGTCTATAACCGCTTTGTCAAACCGGAGCTGCCCCGGGCCGAGCTGATTTATCAAAAGAAAAAGATGATCATGGGAACCCTTTTCCAGGGGGAGATGGAAACCCTGGGATATATTCTGAGCCTGCTGGCGGAGCAGGATCGGCAGGCCCGGGATGTCCCCAGAAAAGAGCTGCAGAAAATCATCGGCGAAGTCATTGCCCGCCTGCCGGTTTACCGCACCTATATCCGCAGCTTTGAGGTCAGCCCCCGGGACCGGGCCTGCCTGGAGAAAGTCATTGCCGAAGTGAGAACCCAGCCTCCATCCCTCGACCCCACGGCCCTGGACTTTGTGCAGCGGGTGCTCTTGTTGGATTTTCCTCCTAATCTGCTGGAGGAGCACCGGGAAGACTGGCTCCGGTTCGTCATGCGCTGGCAGCAGTTCACCGTGCCCATTATGGCCAAGGGCCTGGAGGATACGGCCCTGTATGTCTATAACCCCCTGGTCTCCCTCAATGAAGTGGGGACCGACTTCCTGGTGGTGGCCCCGGAGGATTTTCACCGGTTTAACCAGAGGCGCCAGGAAAACTGGCCCTTTGCCCTGAACGCCACCACCACCCACGACACCAAGCGGAGCGAAGATGTGCGGCTGCGCATCAACGTGCTCTCGGAAATTCCCCGGGAGTGGGAGGCCTGCCTGCAGCGCTGGAGCGCCTGGAACGCCGCCAAAAAGCGCGATATCGACGGCCTGGCCGTACCGGATGCCAACGAGGAATATTTTCTGTACCAGACCTTGCTGGGGGCCTGGCCGCTTTTTGAGGGGGAGTTGCCGGAGTTTAAAGAGCGGCTCCGGGCCTATGTGATCAAGGCGGCCCGGGAAGCCAAGGTGCATACCCGGTGGATCGCTCCCGATCACGAGCATGAGAGCGCCCTGCTGGCCTTTGTGGATGCCATTCTGGAGGACAGCGCGGCTAACCCCTTTGTCAAGGATCTCTGGAAATTTCAAACGCGCCTCTCCTCTTCCGGGGCGCTGCACTCGCTGTCCCAGGTGCTCCTCAAAATTGCCTCGCCCGGGGTGCCGGACATCTACCAGGGAACGGAGCTGTGGGACTTCAGCCTGGTGGACCCGGACAACCGCCGGCCGGTGGATTTTTACCAGCGGGCCCGGCTTCTCGCTGACGTGAAAAGGAAAGAATCACGGGGAACCGGGCCGCTGATCCAGGACCTTCTCGCCAACTGGGAGAATGGCGGCCTCAAGCTCTATATTACCTGCAAGGCCCTTAACTTCAGGAAGGCGCACCTGGATCTTTTTTTACAGGGGGACTATATTCCCCTGGAGACCAGGGGCCCAAACCGGGAGAAGGTCGTCGCTTTTGCCCGGCGGCATGAAAATTCCTGGGCAGTGGTGGTGGTTGCCAGGCTTTTCAGCAAAATGCTGGCGGCCGGAAATCTGGCCTTCGCCCCGGAGGTGTGGCGGGGAAACTTCGTGGCTTTGCCTGAGGGGGCGCCGGGGGAATGGCTGAACATTTTTACCCATGAGCCCCTGAAATCCACGCAAACGCCGCGCTCCAGGTCACTGCCAGTCGATCACCTCTTGCGCAATTTGCCGGTAGCTCTCCTCTTCGGCCCCGCAGCCTGAGATCCAGGCCGAAAAGACCCAACCGCCGGTCTGATTCACGGGGAAGGCGCCCAACCGGAAGATTTACCTGTCGGGCTCCGTCCCGCCGGCCAAAAGGGTCAGGGATACTGGGGCCTTATGCCAATGAGCCATCATCAGACGATTATCTGTCATGCTGAGCGCCGCGCAGAATCTCTTTTTTGTGACGCCGCCGAGATTCTTCTCGTCGCTCAGCTTCGTTCAGCATGACATAATGATTAAGAGTTTTTTGACTGCAACTCAGTCAGACGCGAGGTTATATGGTGACCGAGATTGTTTTTAAGCCCATCGGCACGGTGCATTCGCCTTTTAAAGAACCTACGGGCACGCCCATCCAACCGGGGGCTGCGGCCGAGATCCAGGGGTGGGTGGAAGTTTTCCCGGAGTACCGGGAAGGCCTCGCCGACCTGGAAGGTTTTTCCCACCTCATTCTGCTCTACTACTTTCACCGGGCCCAGGGGTTTGCCCTCAGGGTGAAACCCTTTCTGGATGACCAGCAGCGCGGCCTGTTTGCCACCCGGGCCCCGGCCCGGCCCAACCCCATCGGCCTCTCCACCGTGCGGCTGGAGCGCGTGGAAGGGACCCGGCTCTATATCCGGGAGGTGGATATCGTGGACGGCACGCCCCTGCTGGACATCAAGCCCTACGTGCCCCGGTTCGACCACCGGGACGGGGCCACCAGCGGCTGGATGACGGAGAACCTGGACCGGCTGGAAAGCGCCCGGGACGACGGCCGGTTTATGGAATGACCGGCAGGACCGGGGCGGAATCAGCCCCGGTCGGTGCAGTCGCACCCAATAGCAAATAATCTAGCGGACTGTTAAAAAATCTGGCAGGCGATTCAACAAAGCGCGAATCGGTGAGAACTTCCGGGTAGAAGGACAATATCTATTTATTTCAGCAAGATGAGTCTATTAGCGCGATTCCTGGAGATCGACAAAAGAATTATTTTTCAACCCGGTGGGACCCGGGGCCGGTACCTCCGGGATTGGGTCCAGGCCCCCGTCTGGTGCAGGCCATCGGGCCTGGCGGCGGTGACCCCGCCGGGGGCGCCTGGCCCGGAAACTCACTCCATCCCGAGTCCCCCTGACCCCCTGGTAATATCGTCACAGATGTGGCATTTTTACCCATGATTTAAAATTATCTGCAATATCAACTAGATATATTGATAGTCTTTCTCTCCCTGTCCCAAAACCCCCCAGGCTCTGGCGTGAGCGTTTGAACTTTTTTTCCCAAGGATGAGGCCGGCCGCGGGTTTTCCCCCGGAGCCGTTGAGGGCATGGGCCTTGCAATATCAAAACCAGAACCAATTACCGTGGCAGTAACTCGGTTTGAGAAATCCGGGGCGCCGATGATGACGGAAAAGAGTGGGACACTGTTAATCGCAGAACGCGGCGGGGACTTGTCCAAGAACCTGGATTTCTGGATCACCGACCAGGGACACCGGCTCAAGGTCGTGGACAACATCAAAGACCTGCTCATGACCCTGCAGAGTGAAAAGATCAATGTGCTGGTTATGGATGTCCGCCTCCCGGAAGATTTGGGTTACGAGGCCATTTCCATCATCAAAGGACTGGACCGCAAGCTGCCCATCATCATTACTGCCGATGAAAATAACCCGGAACAGGAGAGCCGCATCCGGCACCAGGGGATTTTTTACTATCACGTCAACTCCTTTGGCCCGGATGACCTGATCTTAGCTATTTCGAACGCCATGGTGCGATCATCCCAATAATCTCAGAGAGGGACCGCGATGCCATTTAAAGAGAAATTGACTTCCGGCGAGTTTGCCATTCTGGCGGAGATGGAGCCGCCCAAAGGCACGGATGTATCCGACATGGTGGCGGCAGCCACCGGCGTCAAGCGCATGGTGGACGCCTTTGTGGTCCCGGAGATGAACAACGCCGTGATGCGGTTGAGTTCCCTGGGGGGGGCGCTCCTCTTGCAAAGCAAGGGACTGGAAACGGTGATGCAGGTGTGCTGCCGGGACCGCAACCGCCTGGCGCTGCAAGGCGACCTGTTGGCGGCCCAGGCCCTGGGGGTCCCCAATGTCATGGCGGTCACCGGCGACGAGATCACCCACGGCGACCACCATCAGGCCAAGGCGGTTAACGACCTCGATCTCCTGGAACTCCTGGGCGCCCTGCAAACCATGCAGACCGGACGGGACCTGGCCGGGGTGGATCTCAAAGGCTCGCCGCAATTTCTGGTGGGCTCCACGGTCAAGGTGACTGGCGACGCCAACACCCTGAAGCAGGAACTGGCGGACCTGGACCGGAAAATTGCCGCCGGGGCCCGGTTTTTTACCACCCAAGCGGTCTTCGACGTGGAAGCCCTGGAAAAATTCCGGCAGCAGGTGGGCCAGCGCCAGGCCGCCATCATTCCCACGGTGATGCTCTTGAAGAGTGTGGGCATGGCCCGCTACATCAACGCCCATATGGAGATGAAAATCCCGGAGGCTTTCGTCGCCCGGATTCAGAACAGCTCCGACCGGGTGCGGGAGTGTGTGCAGATCGCCGCTGAATTTGTGGCCGCGGTCAAAAAGGCGGGATTCCCCGGAGTGCTCGTTTCCACCATCGGGTGGGAGGAAAAACTGCCGTCGATCCTGGCGGCGGCCGGTGTCTAACGGCATCCAGAGAATTTTAACCGGGTTATAAGGGATAGGATTATGCCCCAAGAAAAAGACGTGACGGCTCAAGAAGCAGCCCAGACGAAGGGCAACGTGGGCGCGGTGATGGTGGTGGGCGGCGGCGTCGCCGGTATGCAGGCGTCTCTGGACCTGGCCAACGCCGGCTTTTATGTCCATCTGGTGGAAACCAAGCCGGCCATCGGCGGGGTCATGGCCCAGCTGGACAAGACCTTCCCCACCAACGACTGTTCCATGTGCATTATCTCCCCCAAGCTGGTGGAGTGCGGCCGGCATTTGAACATCGAGATCCACACCCTCACCGATGTGGCGGCTATTGACGGGGAGCCGGGGAACCTCAGCGTCACCCTCAAGAGACAGCCGCGCTATATCGATCCGGCCAAGTGCACCGGGTGCGGGGAGTGCACCAACGTCTGCCCGGTGACCATGCCGGATACCTTTAACGAGGGTTTGGCCGACTGGAAGGCGACCTATCGCCTCTATCCCCAGGCGATCCCCTCCACTTTCGCCATCAAGAAGTTCGACCGGGCCCCCTGCGTCCGGGCCTGTCCCGCCAACCTGAGCGCCCAGGGCTATGTCCAGCTCATCAAGGCCGGGAAATATAACGAATCCTTGAGCTCATCATGGACCGCCTGCCCCTGCCCGGGACCATCGGCCGCATCTGCCCCCATCCCTGCGAGAGCGACTGCCGCCGCCAGGAGATGGACGAGCCCGTGGCCATCTGCTCCCTGAAGCGCTTTGCCGCGGACCAGGCCGACTGGGATGCCCTGCCGGTGCCGGAAGTGCCCCAGAAAAATCGGCCCGTGGCCATCGTCGGGGCGGGCCCGGCGGGGTTGAGCTGCGCCTACCACCTGGCCCTGAAGGGCTACCAGGCGGTGATCTTCGAGGCCGCGGCTCCGAGGCCGGCGGCTGGCTGCGCTACGGCATCCCGGAGTATCGCCTGCCCCGGGAAGTCCTCAAGCGGGAAGTGGATTATCTTACGCGCCTGGGGGTGGAAATCCACTACAACTCCCCCATCGGCCCGGGGCACCACCATCGACGATCTCCTCACCCGGGACGGGTTTAGCGGCGGTCTTTCTCGGGGTTGGGACCCAGGATTCCATCCGCCTGCCGGTGCCCGGCGCCGAGGCCGCCGGCGTCTTGTGGGGGGTGGAGTACCTGAAGGAAGTGAACTCCGGAGGGGAGTCCCCCACCCAGGGCAAACGGGTGCTGGTCATCGGCGGCGGCAACGTGGCCATGGACGTGGCCCGGGTGGCCCGGCGGCGGGGCGCCGCGTCGGTGACCCTCATCGCCCTGGAATCCGCCGAGGAGCTGCCCGCCTCCCCCTGGGAAGTGGACGAGGCCAAGGCCGAGGGCATCGAGATCGTCCACCGTTTAGGGGTCAAGCAGATCCTCTCCCAGAATGGTGTGGTCACCGGCCTGGAAATGAAGGCGGTGGAACGGGTCTTCGATGCCCAGGGCCGCTTTGCCCCCACGTATTTCGAAGACCGCCTCTCGACCCGGGAGGCCGACGTGGTCATCATGGCCATCGGCCAGAAGGCCGACTTGAAGTTCATCACCGATGCCGACGGCATCAAGCTTACCCCCCGGGGTCTGATTGAGGCCGATCCGGACACCCTGGCCACTTCCCGGGAGGGCGTCTTTGCCGGGGGTGACGTGGTGACCGGCCCCTGGATCGCCATCGGGGCGGTGGCCGCGGGGCGGGAGGCCGCCATCTCCATCGAGCGGCATTTGGAAGGGCAGGACCTCAAGCGCGACCGGGAGGCTCGTTTAAGGCCCATCGAAGGCGGCAACTGGAATCCCATCCCCTCGGGCCAGCCCAAGGCGGCCCGGGAACACATGCCGGAGTTGGACCAGGCGGAATGGGCCCAGAGCTTCAAGGAGATCAACCTGGGCTTCACCGAGGCCCAGGCCCAGGCCGAGGCGGCCCGGTGTATCAACTGCGGGCTGTGCTCCGAGTGTATGCAGTGCGTGGCGGCCTGCCAGGCCGGGGCCATCGACCACACCATGCAGGGCGAAACCACCGAGATCAACGTCGGGGCCGTGATCCTGTCCCCGGGTTTTCAGACCTTCAGTCCCGTTAAGTGTGAGAGCTACCATTACAACGACTTGCCCAACGTGGTGACCTCCCTGGAGTTCGAGCGGATTCTCTCGGCCTCCGGCCCCTTCGGCGGCCACCTGGTGAGGCCTTCTGACCATCAGGAGCCCAAGAAGATCGCCTGGCTCCAGTGCGTGGGCTCCCGGGACGTGAAGTACCACACCTACTGTTCCTCGGTCTGCTGCATGTACGCCATCAAGGAGGCGGTGATTGCCAAGGAGCACGCCCCCTATGATCTGGACACCGCCATCTTTTTCATGGACATGCGCACCTTCGGCAAAGATTTTGAACTCTACTATAACCGCGCCAAAGATGAACACGGGGTGCGTTTTATCCGTTCCCGCATCCACAGCATCGATCCCCTGCCGAACGGCGATCTGGCAGATCCGGTTTGCCGACGAAAGCGGCGAAGAGAAGGTCGAGAGCTTTGAGATGGTCGTGCTGTCGGTGGGCATGGAGGTGAGCCAGGCCGCCCGGGAGTTGTCCTCCACCTTGAAGGTGGACACCAACGCCCACGATTTTGTGGCCACTTCGCCCCTGGCGCCGGTGACGTCCTCCCGGGGAGGCGTTTATGTCTGCGGGGCCATGCAGGGTCCCAAAGACATTCCCGAATCGGTCATGCAGGCGTCCGCCGCGGCCGGGGCGGTGAGCGCGGCGCTGGGGGACGTCCGCTGGACCGAGACCAAGACCCGGCAGGCTCCCGAACCCAAAGACATCCGGCCGGAAGACACTCCCCGGATCGGGGTGTTTGTCTGCAACTGCGGCATCAACATCGGCGGCTACCTCGACGTGCCGGACCTGTCGGAATACGCCCGGTCGCTGCCCAACGTGGCGTATGTGGAAGACAACCTGTTTACCTGTTCCCAGGACACCCAGGTCCGGATGACCGACACCATCGAAAAAGAAAACCTCAACCGGGTAGTGGTGGCGGCCTGCACCCCCATCACCCACGAGCCTCTGTTCCGGGAGACCTTGATCGACGCGGGTTTGAACAAGTATCTCTTCGAGATGGCCAACATCCGCAACCAGGACACCTGGGTCCACATGAAGGAGCACGATAAAGCCACGGACAAGGCCAAAGACCTGGTGCGGATGGCGGTGGCCCGGGCCTCCCTGCTCAAGCCCCTGACGGAAAAACCCCTGACCATCAACCAGCGGGCCCTGGTCATCGGCGGCGGCATCGCCGGCCTCAATGCGGCGCTTAACCTGGGGGACCAGGGCTTTGAGACTATCCTCCTGGAGAAAGAGCCGCAGCTGGGCGGCATCGGGCGCCGGATCCACCAGACCATCGAGGGGCTTGACGTCCAGGCTTATCTTGACGGACTCATCGAGCGGGTCAAGGCCCACGACAAGATCCAGGTGCTCACCGGGGCCCTGGTGGTGGGGTTCAGCGGCTACAAAGGCAACTTCACCACGGAAGTGTTGGTGGGGCCCGGGATGTACGAGCGGAAAATCGATCACGGCATCACCGTGGTGGCCACCGGGGCTCATGAGTACCACCCCAAGGAATTTCTCTACGGGGAACACGACCGGGTGATGACCCAGCTGGAGTTGGGCGATTTCCTCCATAAAGCGCCGGCTGAGGCCGCCACGTGGGACCGGGTGGTCATGGTGCAGTGCGTGGGCTCCCGGAATGAGGAGAACCCCAACTGCAGCCGCATCTGCTGCCAGGGGGCGGTGAAATACGCCCTGCAGCTCAAAGAGATCAACCCCGACATGGACGTGGTGATCCTCTACCGGGATATGCGCACCTACGGCTTCCTGGAGGATTACTACCGGGAGGCCCGGGACAAGGGGGTGCTCTTTTCCCGGTTCGACCCGGATAATCTGCCCCAAGTCAGCAGCGACAACGGCCAGTTGAGCGTCACCTTCGTGGACCACGTGCTGGGACGCCCCATCAGCATGCCCGTGGACGCGGTGGTGTTGAGCGCCGGGGCCCGGTCCAACGACACCGAGGAATTGGCGTCGCTCTTAAAACTCCCCCGGAACGCCGGCGGGTTTTTCATCGAGGCCCACGCCAAGCTGCGGCCGGTGGATTTTGCCTCGGAAGGCATCTTCCTCTGCGGCATGGCCCATTCCCCCAAGCTCATCGGCGAGAGCATCGCCCAGGCCATGGCCGCGGCGGCCCGGGCCGGAGCCTTTCTGGCCGACGTCAACCAGACCATCAGCGGGGTCACCGCCCACGTGGAACCGGACCGCTGCGCCGCCTGCCTGGTGTGCGTCCGGTCCTGCCCCTACGGCGTGCCCCAGATCAACCGGGACAACGTCTCGGAGATCAACGAGGCCCTCTGCCAGGGCTGCGGCACCTGCGCCTCGGAATGTCCGGCCAAGGTCATCCAGGTGGCCCATTATGAAGACGACCAGATCAGCGCCAAGATCAAAACTCTCTATTGAGGAGTCCGATGATGGAATCGTTTGAGCCGAAGATTGTCGGGTTTTGCTGCCACTACTGAGCGTATTCCGCTGCGGACCTGGCAGGTTCGATGCGATTGCAGTACCCGCCCAGCGTGCGCATCATCGAGGTCCCCTGCACCGGCAAGGTGGACATCATGCACTTGCTGATGGCCTTTGAATACGGCGCCGACGGCGTGATCGTGGTGGGTTGCATGGAGGGAGACTGTCACTATAGCGCCGGCAACCTCTACGCCAAAAAGCGGGTCCAGCGGGTTAAGGAGATGCTTGATAAAGTCGGCATCGGGGGTGAGCGGCTGGGGATGTACAACCTGTCTTCCGGGATGGGAGGGCGTTTCGCCGAGATCATCCGGGAGATCACCGAGAAAGTGCTGGAATTGGGACCGAGTCCCATCAGAGCTGCGACAGGAAAGGCCGTCAGGCCCATTGCGGAGGTAACCACATGATCAAGGCAGTGCCCAAACCCCTGGAAGAAGTCCTCGACCTGGTCAAAGACTTCAATAAAGTGCTGATTGCCGGCTGCGATGGCTGCGTTACCGTGTGCGAGGCCGGCGGTTTGAAGGAAGCCAAGGTGCTGGCTTCGGCCCTCCGGCTCTACTTCACCCAGGCCGGCCGCCAGGCCCAGGTTGACGATACCAGCCTGACCCGGCAGTGCGAAAAGGAGTACCTGGCGCAGCTGTCCGACAAGATGGACGCTTACGACGCCGTGGTCTCCCTGGCCTGCGGCTGCGGGGTCCAGTACATGGCGGAGATGTACAACAACAAGATCATCTACCCCGGGGTGGACACCTGTTTTCTGGGGGTCAACGAGGAGCGGGGGCTCTACACCGAGCGCTGCCAGGCCTGCGGCCGCTGCATCCTGGCCGAGACCGGCGGCATCTGCCCCATCGCCCGGTGTTCCAAGCGCATGCTCAACGGCCCCTGCGGCGGTTCCGAGGCGGGCAAGTGCGAGATCAACAAAGATGTCCCCTGCGGTTGGGAGCTGATCTATGAACGGCTGAAAACCCTGGGCCAGTTGGACCGCTTTGAGAAACCCGTGGATCCCAAAGACTGGACCACTTCCCGGGACGGCGGGCCGCGCAAGATCGTCAGAGAGGATTTACGGATATGAGCGCCACTACTCCCAGCAAACTGCAGAAGATGATCGCCTCGGGCAATTTTGCCGTAACCTCCGAGGTCGGTCCGCCCCGGAGCGCCGACGGCGACGTGATTGAGAAAAAGGGCAACCTGATCAAGGATCACGTGGATGCCATCAACGTCACGGACAACCAGACCTCGGTCTGCCGGGTCTGTAGTCTGGCCTGCTGCATCCGCCTCAAGCTTATGGGGCTGGAGCCGTGTCTCCAGATGGTGACCCGGGACCGGAACCGCATCGCCCTCCAGAGCGATATCCTGGGGGCCGCCTCCTTCGGCATCCACAACATGCTCTGCCTCACCGGCGACCATCAGAAGTTCGGGGACCACGCCTCGTGCGCCAACGTCTTTGACCTGGATTCCGTCCAGCTCATCCAGACCGTGAAGATGATGCGGGATGAAGGGCGGCTCTTGGGCGGCTACGAATTCGAGGTGCGGCCCCAGATGTTCATCGGGGCCGCGGCCAACCCCTTCGCCGGGCCCAACGTGGCCATGCGGGTGTCCCGTCTGGCCAAGAAAGTCGCCGCCGGGGTCCAGTTCGTCCAGACCCAATGCATCTACAACATGGATACCTTCAAAGAGTTCATGAAAATAATGGTGGACCGGGGTTTGCATGAAAAAGTGGCTGTCCTGGCGGGGATCACCCCCATGAAGAACGTGGGCATGGCCAAATACATGCAGAAACGGGTGCCGGGCATTGATGTTCCCGATGAGATTGTGCGCCGCATCGGCGGCGTCCCCAAGGAGAAGCAGGCCGAAGAAGGCATCAACCTGGCGGTGGAGCAGATCGAGGAACTGAAGGGAGTGGAGGGCGTCCGGGGCTTCCACATCATGGCCATCGAATGGGAAGAGAAGGTTCCGGGAATCGTGGAACGGGTCGGTCTCTATCCCAGGCCGCAGTTGGCGTAGACCCCGGGGGGAGCCACAAAATTTGCTCAAATCCTCAAGAGGCCGTATGAGCCTTGTAATTTATCTATTTTGAGTTCATAATGGCAGAACGATCATCATGAAAGGGGAGGTCTCATGGCTGGAAAGTACATACTGATCGTCGACGACGATCCGGATTTGGTGGAAACCGTATCCATGATGTTGGAGTCCAAGGGGTTTGAAGTGGGGAAGGCTTACGACGGGATCGAAGGGGAGGAGGCCATTAAACAACGGCGCCCGGACGTAGTGATTCTGGACGTGATGATGCCCAGAAAGAATGGCTACGAGCTGTGCAAGGAATTGAAATCCAACAAGTGGACCCAGGAAATTCCGGTCATCCTGCTCACCGCAGTGGGCGAGGCCGTGCCCACCACCACCTATACCCATGCCGATGGGATGAGCGTGGAGGCGGAAGATTTTATTCCTAAACCCGTGGATGCCGCCACTCTGGTGGAAGCGGTCCAAAGACTCCTCTAACCATCAGGTATGACTCCGACGAACTTTGGAAAAATTCGACCGGATCAGGATAGGTGGCCTTAAAGTTGTGGAGGAGGGCGCCTGCGTGGCGTCTTCCTCCCCATTGGAAGACAATCGCCTGGGGCCTGCGGTGTGTGCGCCGCTGGCCCGCCAGCGTCTCAACCTGAGCTTTCTTACCCACGTGGCCGGCGACCGCGAGGTGATGTGCACGGCCAGCCATAACGGCGAAGCTGCCTTCACCCTGTTGCGGTCCCAGGCCGACCCCCAGGCATCCCTGGCCTTGCAGCCGGGCACCTCGATCCTGGCTGTTTACCCCCATGACAAGCGCCCCGAAGTCATAGGCACGTTCATCAAAGCCCTGGCCCGGGCCCGGGTGGTGATCCACGGCCTCGCCAGTTCTCCCTCCGCCATCTCCGTGGTGCTGTCGTCTTCCCGCATCAAGCCCGCGGTGGAACAGTTGTTCGAGCATTTCCATTTTCCGGGCTTCGCCTCCCCCCAGGAATTTTTTTCGGCCCAGGCCCCTCCCAAGGAATACCTGGAGAAGGTGGTGGCCACCTATCAGGAGAAAATCAACAAGGTCTATTGGATCATCCCCCAATCGGACCTGGACCTCTGGGGCATGAGCATCGCCTCTTCCGACATCCTGGCAGGCTTCGCCGCCGCCCTGATGGAGATGGGCGAACTGGGGCTGGCTATCCCGTTTCTGGTGGCCCTGCCGGGGCTGGGGGGCCAGGAGTTCATCCTGTCGTTTTCCACGGCCCGGCGCCAACCTGGCGGGGCAGACCACGGCAGCGAAGTGCGGCGGGTCTTGAAAAACCGCCTGCCGGATCTCCGGCCCATGCGCCTCACCCCGGTGGCGGGTATTTTTCTCCATGGCCCCCATTTCGGCGACCGCTACGGCATCGCCCACACCCTGGTGGAGGCCCTGGAAAAGGCTCATATCAAACTGCTGGCCCTGAGTTGCACCATCTCATCCATTTCGTTGATTATTCGCCAGCAGGAACTGGCCGCGGCCCAGGTCATCCTGGGGAACACCTTCGCGGCCCCGGTGGAATGCGCCCCGGCGGCGGGAGGGGCCTGAGGTGAGGTTTTTTCTGAACAATCTTGCGAAGGGTGCGTCCTACGCACCAAGAGCTAAAGCTTCCCACAGGCCAGAGGCCGGTGCCTTTATTGACGAAAAGATAGGTAAGGCAGGCGCTGCCAGCCAATTCCGCTGATTATAGCGTGTGCCATAAATTCCTTCCCTTTGGAGGTTCTCAAATCCCCCTAAATCCCCCTTTTCAAAGGGGGACTTTAACAGCAAATCCTTGCAGTTTACCCCCTTTTTTGAAGGGGGGCAGGGGGGATTATAAGGCTGCCCGGAGCGGAAAAATCTGTTGGTAATTGCAATTATTGGTGCGTAGGACGCACCCTAGGAAAGACTCCCGCTTCATGCCGGCGATAAGGAATGGGCCATGAAATCAGGGCGCGACGCCCCACCGAACCGACCCGACGTGCCTCCGGCGTTAACCGGAGGCGCCGCGGTGCCGATGGAGTTCCTCGGTCCGCTCCTGGGGGAGTTTCCCGACCCGGTGGTGGTCACCGATCAGGACCAGAAGGTGGTCTTTCTCAACGGCGCCGCCCGGAAACTCTTTAGAGAATCCCTGGGTCCGGGGGACCCGTGTCCCTTCTGCGGGGAAATTCCCCGCATTGCCGGGGCTGGTGAGGGGTCGTCCCGTTTGACGCGGTGTCCCAATTTGGGCGAGAGCTTCAAGGAAGTCCCCATCGTGCTGAAGGAGCACTGGCCCACTGGCGTTCCCCTGACCCTCACCGTCAATCCCATCCGCGGCGCCGACAACCGCAAGAGCGGCTGTTTCATCCTCATGCGGGAGCAGGCCGATTTGCTGGCTCACCCGGTGATGAAGCAGCAGATGGCGACCCTGTCGAGCATCCTGGAAAATTTCCCCTTGCCCTTCTTCATGGTGGACCCGTTTTTGGTGGTAACCCACATCAACGATTTGATGGAGAAACTCACGGGCTTCACCCGGGGCGAGGTGGTGGGCCGGATGGCCTGCGGCGAGCTGCTCAACGCCCCCCAGTGCGGCACCTGCGATTGCCTGCTCAAGCAGGTTATGGAGCATAAAAAATCCATCTCCGGGAGTGCGCCGGGTAATCCGCACCCGGGAGGGCCGGGAGGTGCAGGTGACGGCCTCCGCCTCCATCATCACCGATCCCGAGGGCCGGGTCATCGGCGGGTTCGAGGCCATTCGGGATATCACGCCCGTGGTGGAAGCGGAACAGAAGCTCGATCTCCTCACCCAATTGACCCAGGAAGGGCTCTTGATGGCGGATGAGGATTACCGCATCATTTTTGCCAACACCCGGATGATGGAGATTCTGAATATCCCCAGGAGCCGGATCATCGGTATGCACCTGGGGGAGGCGCTTACCTCCCAGCATCTCCACATGGCCCAGGAACTGGGGAGTATGGTGGACCGCAATCTGCAGCAGGAGACCCGTTTCTGCAGCCTCCTGGACCAACCCAACAATGAGGACCGGGTCCCCCGGGTCTTTGAGACCTGCATGGCAGTATCGCGCCTGGGGGATAAGGTCATCACCTGTTTGTACCTGAGGGACCTCACCAGCCGGATTCTCATCGAACGGGAGCTCCAAAAGACCAACGCCTTTTTCACCAACATCATTCGCAACTCGGTGGACGGCATCGTGGTGGTGGATACCAAGGGGGTGCCGCTGATCTTTAACGAGGGGGCGGAGCGGATTCTGGGCTATACGGCCGAAGAGATGATCGGCAATGCGGAGAACTTCCGCCGTTTCTATCCGGCCGAGGTGGCCTCCGAGATGATGCGGCGGATGCGCAGTGATGAATACGGCCCGCCGGACAAATTGAAAACCACCCGGATGAATTTTATTAATAAAAATGGTGAAGAGGTGCCCGTAAACTTTTCCGCCACCATTATCCGGGAACGGGGCCAAGAGGTCGGCAGCGTGGGCATTTTTTCGGACCTGCGGGAAATTCTCAAAGTCCACGCGGAATTGGAGGCGGCCCAGGCGCAGTTGGTGCATAGCGAAAAGATCGCCTCCCTGGGGAGGATGTCCGCGGGGGTGGCCCATGAAATCAACAACCCCCTGGCCGGCATCCTGATCTACGCCGAACTCTTGCAACGGGACCTGGCGGCTGATGCCGCCCACCGGGAAAATATCGAGGTGATCATCAACCAGACGATGCGCTGCCAGCAGATCGTGCATCGGCTCCTGGACTTTAGCCGCCAGTCTCTGGGGGAGAGAAAACTCTTTGATGCCAATGAGATTATCCACCGCTGCGTGGAGCTCATCAGCCACCAGGCTTTTTTTCACAACATCAAGGTTACCCAGGAGTTGGACCCGTTTCTGCCCCAGATCGTGGGGGACCCGGGTCAGTTGCAGCAGGTCTTTACCAACCTGCTCCTCAACGCCGCGGACGCCATGGACGGGCAGGGGGGGATCACCATCGGCAGCCGGGCCATGGACCGGGGCGAGGGGATCATTTTGACCTTTACCGACACCGGCAGCGGGATTCCCCCGGAGATCCGGGACAAGATCTTCGAACCCTTTTTTACCACCAAACCCCCGGGCAAAGGCACGGGCCTGGGGCTCTCCATTGTCTACGGGGTGATTCAGCGGCACGGGGGGACCATCACCGCCGACAGCCCCCCGGGAGGCGGGACCACGTTTACCATCAGGCTGCCCCTGGAAGTTCGGGACCAGGAGGCCGGCCTGGATTTTGCGCAGGCGTGATACCTTGCTCCGGGCCATGAAAAGGCGCCGGAATGATCTCATGACGCCGGGCCCGGTTGCGGGTTGCGGGCGGCAGCGGCCATTAGGTTACCGACTATGAATGATCAATACAGCATATTAGTGGTGGACGACGAAGAGGTTCTCCGGTTGGGGTGCAGCCGGGTATTGACCAGCGAGGGCTACCGGGTGACCACCGCCGCCAACGGCCAGGATGCCCTGGACAAACTGGCCGCCGAGCCCTTCAACGTGGTCCTCTGCGACCTGAAGATGCCGGTGATGGGGGCCCTGGAGGTCCTGGAGCAGACCTCGGTGCGCTTCCCCGGGATCCCGGTAATCATCATGACCGGCCTGGGCACCGTGGCCGACGCGGTGGAGTGCATGAAGAAGGGGGCCTATGACTTCGTCACCAAGCCCTTCAGCATCGACCACCTGTGCATGGTGATCAAACGAGCCCTGGAGAAGCAGCTCCTGGAGCAGCAAACCCGGCAACTTCAGGAAGAGCAGGCCCGGAACCTCTATAACCTGGCCATGGAACAGAGCCGGATGCACACTATCGTCAACTGTATGGGCGACGGGGTGCTGGTGACCAACCGGGAGGGCGAGGTGGTGTTGTGCAACGGGAGCCTGATGCAGCTCCTGGGAGTGGAGGCGCCGCTGCCCCACCCCGGACCTTTGCAGGCCTATGTTGACAACCGCGACTTTCACCTGGCCATCGAGTCCCTGCTGGCGGGGGGCAACCCCAGTGAGGAGCGGTTCATCGCCCAGGAGCTCTGCCAAAACCGCATCCACCTCAAGGCCCTGTCGGCCCCGTTTTCCGGGCCGGACAGCCAGGTGCTGGGCACGGTCACCGTTTTCCACGACGTCACCCATTTCAAAGAACTGGATGAGATGAAGAACGATTTCGTGCGCATGGTGTCCCATGAACTCCGCTCCCCCCTGGCCGCCATCAAGCAGCAGCATGCGGTGATCCTGGACGGGTTGGCCGGGGATCTGACCGCCAAGCAGCGGGAGCTTCTCACCCGGGCCCATGCCAAAATCCAGGGTTTGCTCGACCTGATCAACGATCTTTTGGACGTGGCCAAGATGGAAGCGGGCTACGGGCAACTGGAGCAGGTGCCCCTGGATTTGCGGGAAATTCTGGGGGAGCTGGTGGAACTCCTGCGGGAGAAGGCTGCCAGCCAGCAGGTCACCCTGAAGCTGGAGTTAGCCGAAGGACTGCCTCTCATCCAGGCGGACCGCCGCAGCATGGAGGAAGTGTTCGGCAACCTGGTGAGTAATGCCATCAATTACTCTCCGGATGGGGGTGAAGTCAGGATTGCCGCCATCGGCCACGGGGACTACCTGGAGGTCGTGGTCCAGGACCAGGGCATCGGCATTGAGGCGGAGGAGATCTCCAAAATTTTTGACAAGTTCTACCGGGTCAAGAACCCCAAGACCCGGCAGGTGATCGGGACCGGCTTGGGCCTGGCGCTGGTCCAAGGGCTCATCGAGGCCCACCGGGGGTCGGTGGACGTGGAAAGCCAACCCGGGTCGGGTACCACCTTCCGGGTCAAACTGCCTACGGTTGGGGCGGCAAAGGGTGTGGATGCGGGAAAGTGATTTAGACCGGCAGGTCCTGGTGGTGGACGACGAAGCCGTGGTGCGGACCGGCATTGCCCAGGTTCTGTCCCAACTAGACCTGGCGGTGGCCACCGCCGCCGACGCCACCCAGGCCCTGGCCCAGCTGGCCGGGCAAAAGTTTGGCGTCGTCCTGTTGGACATCAAGCTGCCGGACATGGACGGGGTGCAGCTGCTGAAGCACCTCCGTCAGAATTTCCCGGATACCGAAGTCATCATGATCACCGGTTATCCCACCATCACCGGGGCGGTGGAGTGCATCAAGCTGGGGGCCCTGGACTACCTGGTGAAGCCGTTTAGGATCGAGGAACTGGAAGCGGTGGTGCAGAAGGCCCGGGATCACCTCTCTCAGAAAAATCAGCGGATCGCCCCTGAACGGGAAGCCGCCGGCGGCCTGGGCCTGGGTTTTATTATTGGCCAGAGTCCCGCCATGCGGCGGGTGTTCGACAAGATCAAGCGAGCCGCGCCCAGCGACAGCACCGTCCTGCTCACCGGGGAGTCCGGCACCGGCAAAGAGCTGGTGGCCCGGGCCATCCATCTGCTCAGCCCCCGGGCCGACCAGGAATTCGTGCCGGTGGACTGCTCCGCCCTGGTGGAGACCCTGTTGGAAAGCGAGCTCTTCGGTCACGTCAAGGGTTCTTTTACCGGGGCCCTGCAGACCAAGCACGGGCTCTTCGAACTGGCCAACCACGGGACCTTTTTCTTCGACGAGATCAGCAACCTGAGCCTGAATATCCAGGCCAAGCTCCTCCGGGTGATCCAGGAACGGGAATTCATGCAGGTGGGGAGCCAGAAACGCATTAAACTGGATATCCGCATCATCGCTTCGTCCAACCGCGACCTGAACGAAGCCATCAAGGCGGGCGCCTTCCGGGAGGACCTCTACTACCGGCTCAGCGTCATTCCCATCCATTTACCCCCCCTGCGGGAGCGTGCCGGGGACCTGGCCCTGCTGGCGGATCACTTTCTCCGCAGGTACAGCCAGAAAGGCCACCGGGAAGTCACCGGGATCTCGAGCCAGGCCCTGAAATTGCTCATAGACTATGGCTGGCCGGGCAATGTCCGGGAGCTGGAGCACACCATAGAGCGCATCGTGATCCTGGAAGACGGGGCCATCATCCAGCCGGAACATTTGCCCAGCTTCATCTCCCAGCGTCAGGGTGAGTTCCAGGCCTTCTCGGACGAAAACTACTCCCTGGAGGAGTTGGAAAAACGCTACATTCAATTTGTCCTGCGCCGTACCAAGGGCCGGCGCCAGGAAGCCGCCCGTATCCTGGGGATCAACCGCAAGACCCTGAGCCACAAGATCGACAAATACCAACTGCGGACCAACTGGTAGGGCAGGGGGGCGCCGGGATGAAACCGCTTTAGTCCGGCGGCTCATCAATGCGGTAACGTATTGCTCTCGCCGTGAAGATCACTTCCCCCTCACCCTGACCCTCGCCCCCGGCTTGGGAGAGGGGGCGATATATGACGGTCGCGCCTTGATGAAATACTGTGCTTATGTCGTTTGCTAAAATTTCCTTCTTATCCATGGTTTGTAAATCCCCCTAAATCCCCCTTTTCCAAAGGGGGACTTTGCCTTTCCGAGTTTATTCCCCCCTTTGGAAAAGGGGGGCTAGGGGGGATTTTGGTTCTTTGCGCAGGTATCAGAACGGCAAAAACTTTTGGCAAAGGCTAGAGGCCGCCGCGGGGCGTCCGCGCCTGAACCTTTAAGAGGGCGTGGACTCAGCCTGGCCCCCCCGGGAGGCGTCCAGGGCATCCCGCACCATTTTTACCAGATCCATGGGCCGGAAGGGCTTGGGAATGAAGCGCTGTGATGAATCCGGCGCCCCGTAACCGCTCAGGTCGCTGTCGGTGTAGCCCGACATGAAAAACACCATCATTTCGGGATGCAATTGGGTCAGGCGGTCGGCCAACTCCTTGCCGCTCATCTGGGGCATTACCACATCGGTCACCAGGAGGTGGATGGGTCCCGGGTGCCGTTCACCGAGCAACAAAGCCTCGCCTCCGTGCCGGGCCTCCAGGACGTTGTACCCGTACAGGCGGAAAAACCGGCACAGCAAAGTCCGGAGAGCCTCTTCATCTTCCACCACCAGAATGGTCTCCGACCCTTCCAGCTTGTCCGCCAGAGATATCCTGTCCCCCGGGGCCTTCGCCGCCGCCTCGAGGCGCGGCAGGTAAAGATTGAACGTGGTGCCCTGGCCGGGCTGACTCTCTACCTCGATATAACCGTGGTTTTGCTGGACAATGCCGTACACCATGGGCAGCCCCAGGCCGGTGCCTTTGCCTATTTCTTTGGTGGTGAAGAACGGCTCGAAGAGGTGATTCAGGGTCGCCGCATCCATGCCGCTGCCGGTATCGCTCACCGCCAGCTTGACGTAGGGTCCCGGCGGGGCCGCCGCACCGTAGCACTGATGGCTGGCGGTAAAGTCGATGTTGGCCGTCGCCAGGATAAGCCGGCCCCCCGCGGGCATGGCATCCCGGGCGTTGATCGCCAGGTTCATGATGATCTGATTCATCTGGCCGGGATCGGCTTTCACCGGTCCCAGGGCCGGATCGGCCTCAATTTCCAGGTGGATGTGTTCCCCGATGAGACGCCCCAGCATCTTTTCCAGGTCCACTGCCACCCGGTTGAGGTTGATCACCTGGGGCTGCGTCACCTGCCGGCGGCTGAAGGCCAGCAACTGTTGGGTCAAAGACGCGGCCCGTTCGGTGGCCTTAAGAATATCGTCACTGTATTTATAGAGGGGGTCATCTTCCCTGAGGCTGGACCGGATGAGCTCGCCGTAGCCCATGATGGCCATCAAGAGGTTGTTGAAATCGTGGGCCACGCCGCCGGCCAGCCGGCCCACCGCCTCCATCTTCTGGGCCTGGAGGAGCTGGGCCTCCAGGGCCTTGCGTTCGGTGATGTCGATGCCCAGCTCCAGGACCATGGGGGAGCCGTCAACGTCGTCAAAGGGATAATCGTGGATCTGATAAGTTTTGTCCTGGGGGCTGTTCCACTCATACTCTACCGGTTGCCGGGTCTCAAAGACCGGTAAGGTCTTACACCCCTCGCATGGTTCTGGTCGGGAAAATATCAGTTCGTGGCAGAGGCGGCCCCCGGGATCACCGAAAATCTTCCGGAATTGACGGTTGACAAAGGGCACGGTGCGGTCCGGCGCCAGGAGGGCGACAAAGGCCGGCAGCATGTCCAACAGGGAAAAGAACCGCTGGCGCTCCTGGCGGATAATGGCTTCCGCTTCCCGTCGCGCCGTGATATCAAAAGTTACACCGCTGATGTGGTCAACGTTCCCTTCGGCATCGCAGAATATTTGCCCGTGACACTGGACCCAGCGAATCGTGCCATCTTTTCTTCGGATACGGTGTTCCCGCACGTAGGACTTGTCAGTCTTGAGGGCCTCAATAAAGACTCTTTGGGCGTAATCGAAGTCCTCGCCGGGAATCAGGTCACTCCATTTGATTCGGCCCGAATCGAAGTCTTCTTTATCGTACCCCGTAAGTTCTTCAACTTTCCGATCCAGAAACTCCACCCGCCAGTCGGCATAACCCTTAAAGACCAAGGCCGGGATTTGGTTGACCAGCAGCCGGTATTTTTCCTCACTTTCCCGGAGCGCTTGCTCGGCTTTCACCCTCTCGAAGGCGGTCCCCAATTGCATCGCCGCCTTTTCCAACACCTTCACCAACTCCAGGGGCACCTTGTTCTCTTGCTGATCAGCAATATGAATCAAGCCCAGGATTTGGTCTCCCCAGCGAATGGGAATCATGGCCACGGACTCATAACCTTCCAGGTTGCAAACTTTTCGGATGCGCCACTGGTTCTTTTCCGAAGCCGTGGCCAGAAATCGGCTCGTGTTGTTCATGCAAAAAGAGCCGCCGGCAGTATAAAAGGGCAACTCAGGATCACATTCACCTTTGACTACGTTAGTACACATGCACTGATCGGTTCGGATGGATAAGGGGCTTGCCGATTCATCGAATTGCTGCCCGAAACCATCGCAGGCCTGGTAAGGAATTTCGCCGGCGGCATCGAGCACCCGGATGCCCACCGCATCACAACCGGTGTAGCTCTTGATCTCAGACACAAAGGCGTGTCAACAGAGAGGCGATATCTTTATAATTATGCACAATTTCCAGGAAGCGCACCGAAAGGTGCAGCGCCTCTTCGGCCTGCTTGCGGTCGGTGATGTCCATCCAGGCGCCGGCGATTTCCACCGGCGTGCCGCTCGGGTCCCGGACCAGCTTGACTGCATCGTGCATCCAGCGATAGGCGCCATCCTTGGCCAGGAAGCGGTATTCAAAGGTCTGGTGGTCCTCCGGCCAGGGGAATTCCACCCGCTTGAGAACCCGGCGTCGGTCTTCGGGGTGCACGTGCTTGATCCAGAACCGGGGATTGTCCAGAAAGTACCGGGGCTCCCAGCCCACCAGTCCTTTGACGTTTTCGCTTATATAGGTGGGGGCAAAATTCCCCCCGGCTTCACAGGTATAAATCGCGGCCGGGCCGGAGCCCAGCAAATGCTCCAGCCGCGTTTTGGTTGCCAGGGGTTCGGTGACATCGATGGCATTGAGGCCGATCATGACCGTCCGCCCATCCGGGTCGACGATGGGAAACCGGTGGGAAATCCATTGATGAATGCCGTCGGCATGGGGCAGCGGGTCGAGGGTCTGTAGGGCTTCTCCGGTCTCCATAACTATCCGGTCCTGCTCCTTGAATTTTGCGGCAACTTCGGGCGGCCAGAGTTCTTCAGATGGTTTTGCCCCGCCACTGCCTCCCGGTATTTCTGGAAGGCCTGCTCCCAGGCGGCGTTGGCAAAGAGGTAGCGCCCCTCCAGATCCCGGATGACGGCCACGCTGGGCAGGTGCACCATGAAGGAGGCAAACAGCCGTTCACTTTTTTGCAGTTTCTGTTCTGCCTGCTTCAGGTCGCTGAGGTCGGTGATGGACGTGCGGCACACCCGTTCGCCGCTGGGGTTGGTTGCGGCAACGCTGTCCAGGCGTGCGAAAAACCTTCCCCCATCAGGTCGGCTCAGTTTTACCTCACACCGTCGGGACTCCGATTCCTGGAAAACCCGCCTGAGGCAGAGGCGGAGGCGGTCGATATCCTCGCCTTCCACAAAAGACGTCAAGGGCCTGCCCAGGATGCGGTTCCTGGTTGGTCTCTAATTGGCGGACTGCGGTCAGGTTGACCTCCCGGATTATGCCAGCGCCATCCAGGGTCATGAAGCCCACCGGGGCGAACTCATAAAAATCGTGATATTTTTGGTTGGCCGCTTCTAACGCAATTTGGCCCTGGCGCAATTCATCATTCTGTATTTCCAGCTCAATCTGGTGCACCTGCAGTTCATGAACCAGCGCCCGCATATCTTCGAGGGGCAACTCTTGCAAGCCAGTCTCCTGGGAGGATAGCTTGGCTTCGGCTCTTTCCCGGAGCCCCGGAGTTCCTTTGGGAGGGTTCCTGTCCTGTCCCATCAATTACTCCTCGTGGGGGGCAAGGCCTGTTGGCAATCAAACGGTGGAGGGATCAAAGGCTCGGGCCCCATGCATACCCCGGCGTTGCCGGGCAATACCTGATTGCCAAACTCCATCAGGCCGACAGGCTCACCAAGGCCCCCGCGCTGGCCCGTATGCAGTTTAAACCGCGCAGGACTCGCCATATCCCGCCTGCACGGTCGATAAGGTTAAAGGGAGAAGGAGAGTTGGCCTCCTTGGCCCGGGATTTGCTTTCATGGCCCACAGTGCCGCCTGAGGGAGATAGTGGAAAAAACGGTGCGCAAGTGGTCCGGTGGCAGGTATTCTTACTGTATTCAGATAAGTTAAGCATCATCATTCTTCAGACCTGATGTCAAGCAATTTTTGGCGTGGCCGCGGTAAAAGAAGAAGGCACGGCGGGGGAGGAACCCTCAGGCCAAAGAAGCTCTCATGCTGAAGGCTCGCAAGGTGGTGGTGTTTAAACACTCCGGGGTGTTGAGGGAGCGTGTTCATGAGGGATAGAAACTGAGCACTTTCTATCCTGGCCCTCTTTTGCCCCTTTAAGCCGGTTTATGCTGAAGCCGTGCACAGGACATGCACAGGGAATTTTCGAAAGAAAAGGCAAGTTCGGCTTGTCGACCGTAACTTGCCTTATTTATTGCTAAAAGGTGGTGGAGCTGAGGGGATTTGAACCCCTGACCCCTTGAATGCCATTCAAGTGCTCTTCCAGCTGAGCTACAGCCCCCCGTGCAGCTAATTAGTTAACAAAACCTTGGCGCCCTGTCAAGCCCCGGCGTCGCAAATTTATCGGGTCCCGGGAAAACCAGTTTCCTACTCCCCCCAGGTAGCCAGCCGCAAGAGCAGGATATTGGCGTCCCCCGCGAGGATGTACCATTTTTTACTGAAGTTCTGGTATAATTCCGAGAAGATGTCCGCGTCGCCATTGGCGGGGAGAGTAACCCGGCGGCGAGGATAATTAATGTCGCGACCCATAAATTATGCGGTATGAAACAAGCCCTATTTGGAAGGCCGGGTGCGGTAAGTCCCCCTTGAAAGGGGAATTATAACGTGGTGAATTCCCTCTGGGCTTTCTTGAGAAAAGGGGAATGAAACCTCTCAAGGCTCATTGCCATACTCATGGCGAACTATCGGAGCAGACCGCCCCGTTAGCGCCGGGAAAGGACAGGAAACTTACTATAGATGCGGGGCTGAACCGAAATCGCGCCATTGCCGGTCAGCAGCCGGTGCCCCCGGCGCTCCCGGCCAATCGTCTCAAGGTGCTCCATCTCCTGGCGACCATGCCGGTGGGCGGGGCGGAGGATCTGGTGGCGGCCATCGTCCGGGGGCTGGACCCTCAGCGCTTCGAGACGGCGGTGGCCACTCTCGGCCTTCCCGGCCCCGTGGGCCTTGAACTCCGGGCCCAGGGCTATGAGGTGGTCAGCCTGGGGCTGGATATCAAGCGGACCTCTGCCTGGGGGATCGTAGGCCCGGTGCGGCGTCTGCTCCAAGCCCGGCGCCCGGACATCCTCCACACCCATCTCTACCACCCCAACCTCTATGGCCGCCTGGGGGCGCTGGGGCTGGGGCTCCCCGGGGTGGTGGCGGCGGTGCACAATTCCTACACCCGGGTCAAATTTCACCGCCGCCTGTGGAATTTTCTCCTGGGTTGGGCCTCGGACCGGGTGCTGGTGGGGAGCGCCCAGGTGTGGCAGGACGTGCGCCGGTACGACGGGGTGCCGGCCTCCCGCTTGCGGCTGATGCCCTATGGCATCCCCCTGGCCGAACTGGACACGCCTCTGAGCCGGGAGGAGGCCCGGGAGCGGTTGGGATTGTCCGGGGCCGACCTGGTCATTGGCGTCGTGGGCCGCCTGGAGGAACAGAAAGGCCATGCCCACCTCCTGGCGGCGCTGCCGGCACTGCGCCGCGAAGTCCCCAACCTGGTGGTGCTCCTGGTGGGAGAGGGCCGGCGCCAGGAGGATTTACAGCGCCAGGTCCGGGAGTTAAACGTGGCGGACACGGTACGGTTTCTGGGCACCCGGCGAGACCTCCCCGAAATTTACCGGGCTCTGGACCTCTTCGTGCAGCCATCTCTGTGGGAGGGCCTGCCCCTGGCGCTGCTGAAAGCCATGGGCGCGGGTCTGCCCGTGGTGGCCACCCGGGTGAGCGGCTCCCGGGAAGCTATCGTGGACGGCGTCAACGGCTTACTGGTGGCGCCCGGCGACCCCGAGGCCCTGGCCGGGGCCTTGGGGGAGTTATGCCGCCACCCCGAGGCCCGGCGGCGTCTGGGGCGCGCGGCCCACCGCACCGTGGTGGAGCGGTACTCTCTGGAGGCGATGCTGCGCACGCTGGAACAACTCTACCGGGAACTCTGGCGCCGGAGCGATTCCCGGTAATGCGGCCGATGGGCGCCGCAAAGCACTCCTAACCAGGATAGGAAGCCGCGATGTTTGATAAACCCCCCAAAAAATCTTTGTCCATCCTGCATACCGAGGCCTCCCTGGGCTGGGGCGGACAGGAGCGGCGCATCCTCGTGGAAGCCCTGGCCATGCGGCAGCGGGGCCACCGGTCGGCCTTTGCCTGTGACCCTCGGGGAGAATTGTACCGGCGGGCCCGGCTGCAGAATTTCCCGGTGACGCCCCTGGTCTTCGGCGGGGTCCACAACCTGGGGGCCTGGGCCGGGCTGCGCCGGCTTCTGGCCGGGGGGGCGGTGGACATCCTGAACACTCACAGCTCCCTGGATTCCTGGTTGGGGACCCTGGCCTGGCGCAGTCTGGGAGCCCGGCCGCTGCTGGTGCGGACCCGGCATCTGTCCACCCGGGTCAAGGACAACCGGCGCACCCGGTGGCTCTACCAGTCCCCGGCAGCCATCATCACCACCGGGGAGGTCACCAAGGATCTGCTGGTAGAGCGCCTGGGGGTGCAGGCCCGACGGATCTTTTCCATTCCCACCGGGGTGGAACTGGCGGAGTTTGCTCCCCAGGAAAAGAGCCATGAGTTGCTGGCCCGGGTGCAGATACCCGCGGATGCCTTCATCTTCGGCAGCGTGGCGGTGCTGCGCTCCTGGAAGGGCCACCTCGATCTCCTGGAGGCCTTTCACGGGCTCCTGCAGGAAGGGGCCCGGGCCTTTCTCCTGCTGGTGGGGGAGGGGCCCTATCGCGTCGTTATCGAAGAAAAAATCGCTCAACTGGGGATGCAACCTTGGGTGCGCCTGGCGGGGTTTCGGGACCAGGTGGCCCCGTGGTTTGCCCTGATGGACGTGAAGGTCCTGGCATCCTACGCCAACGAAGGGGTCCCCCAGTCCCTCCTCCAGGCTCAGGCCATGGCCCGGCCGGTGGTGGGCGCCAATGTGGGCGGCATTCCGGAAGTGATCTCCCATGAGGAAACCGGCTTGCTGGTGCCTCCCCGGGATATCCGGGCCCTGGCCCAGGCCATGGGCCGGCTGATGGCGGACCCGGAATACCGCCGGGGGTTGGGGCTCCGGGGGCGGGAGGCGGTGGTGGAGAAGTTTTCCATGGAACAGATGGCCGCGGAAATTGAGGCGGTGTATGACGTGTTGCACCAGAGCCGGGAAGGGGAGGGCAGGGGATGAATTCCATCCAGGCGGCCTCCAGCGGTAAGGGTTTCCCCTTGGCGGCCCCGCCCCGGAAACTGCGAGCCGCCTTCCCGGCGTCATGAATTTTTCCCTGGCCTACCACTGGCTATTCCTGGGCATCGGGGCGCTGCTGGGGCTCTGGGGGGCCTCCCTGCTGGCGGTGCGCCTCTGGACCAGGCGCCAGGTCATCCAGGACCTGCTGAGCCAGGAGGTGGACCCGGACGGGGCTATGATCACCCTGCCGGACTCCCGGGCCGAAGACCGGGCCGCCCTGGCGATCATCCGCAGTTACCGCCGCCACTACCTGCTTAAATGGCTGCCGGGGACCGCCATTTCCTTCAAGGCCATCAACGAGATGTCCATGGAGTTGATCAGGGAGATTGCCCGGGCTTACTATCCCGACGATGACCGCCCGGAGCTCAAGGCCTCCCTGGCAAACCTGGTGGCGCTGCACAACCGGGTGGGAGCCCGGCTGGCCGCCTGGCTGGACACCGCGCCCATACGGCCCTTCAAGGATGTGGAGTTGGGGACGGTGCTGCGCTATCATGAAATGTACCAAAGCCTCAAGAACCATTGGGGCTATGCCTTTATCAAGCGGCATCATTTGGACAAAGCGGTGCGGTGGGGCTGGACCACCATTAATTATGCCAATCCCTGGTACTGGGGCCGCTACGCGGTCTATCATGGCGGCAAGGAGGCCGCGGCCCGGCTCCTCATGGCCCGGATCGCCGGCCTGGTGGGCGAGGAGGCGGTGCGGATTTATGGCCGGCATCAGCCGCCACCCGCCAAACGGCAAGCCCGGGATCCGGCCGGGGCGGAGACTGCCGCTGCGGTCCCCGAGAGTTGACCCGGATGGCCGCGGCAGGAATAGCCCCCGGGGCTGCGTGTAAGGAAAACCTTGCAGGAGATACGAATCTTTGGTTGCCTCACAATGCTATCGTGTCCCACAGATACCTTGCCAAATGTGGGCTCCCCTAACTCCCCCTCCCCTGGTGGGATCATCAAGGGGGAGGGAGAAAAAACCCGCAACCTTTTATATGAAGATCCTGGGACGATACACGAGAGGAGGGGGGGCCAAAAGCCATAACAAACTTAATCTCCTACAGAAACCTGATGATAGTGGTTGTATGAAGACCACCGGGGACGGCGAAGCATGACGAGGTGCGGCGACTGGCTGGTGCGGAGTCTGGCAGCCCTCTGGTACCGCCTGGACCGGCGGCACCGGCGGATCACCCTGGCCAACCTGGAGTTGGCCTACGGCGCGGCGTTGACCCCCGAGGCCCGGGAACGCCTGGCCCGGCAGGTTTTCGGCCATTTCGTGCGCTTCGCCTGGGAAATGTTCGAACTGCTCCTGGCCCCACTCCCGGTAATCCGCCGAAAGGTGATCATCCTGGGGGAGGAGCACATGGTGGCCGCCCTGGCCCAGGGCCGGGGCGCCATCGCCATCGCGGCCCATGCCGGTAACTGGGAGTACACCGTCATGGGCTACGGGCTGCTTTGCCGGCCCGGGGTGGTGGTGGGCCGGGACCTGGACCAGCCCTGGGCGGCCTGGCTGGCCCGGTATCTCCGGCAGCGGGGCGGCAACTCCATGGTAAGCAAACAGAAGGGCATGAAGGGGATTATGGGATACCTGCGGGCCAACCGGCCGGTGGGGATTGTCATCGACCAGAACACCACCACCGCCGGGGGTCTCCTGGTGGACTTTTTCGGCCACCCGGCCCGGACCACCCCGGTGGCGGCGCTCCTGGCCCGCCGGGGGGTGCCGGTCCTGCCCACCCTGTCCCGGCGCCTGGCGGACGGCCGCCACCTCATGGTGATCCTGCCGCCGCTGCCCCTGATCAAAACCGCCGACTCCCAGGCCGACATCCGGCGCCACCTGGAACTCCAGAGCCGGGTCATCGAGGCCTGGGTCCGGACCTGCCCGGAACAGTGGCTCTGGCTCCACCGCCGCTGGAAGAACCAGTTCCCGGAGATTTATTCATAAGGCGATCAGCGATCAGCTGTCAGCTTTCAGCGGTCAGCAAGAGCCGGGAATATCGTAGAGCGTTTATGAAAAACGGGAAACCATGTCTCTCATACAAGTTGTAGTCAACGGACATGAAATATTTATGTCATTCTGAACGGAGCTGAGCTCCGTGAAGAATCTCGGTGGCTTAAAAAGCGAGATTCTTCGCTACGCTCAGAATGACAAGAATGAGTCTTTTGATTACTCTTTTCAATAAGGGGGAGAAAATGACCAAGGTCGATGAAGCTTTTTTAAGCGCATTCAAGGAGCGCGTGGCCGCCCAGGAGATCAGCCGGTTCTGGCATCTGGAGCTGGAAGAGGTGGGCCCCGGCCGGGCCAGGGTGAGCATGGTCTGTCGGCCCAACATGGCCAATATCCTGGGGATGGTCCACGGTTCGGCCATCTTCGCCCTGATCGACGAGGCCTTCCAGGCGGCGGTGAACGGCCACGGCACGGTGGCGGTGGCCCTCAACATGAACCTCACCTTCCACGCCGCGGCCAACATGGGGGAGCGCCTCACCGCCGTCGACCCGGGAACTCCACGCCGGCCGCCGCACCGCCACCTATTTCATCGAGGTGACCGGCCCCCAAGGCCGCCTGATCGCCACCTGCCAGGCCCTGGCCTACCGCAAGGACACGCCGCTGGAGTTTGGCGGGGTGTGAACCCTGGCGGCGGCAAAGCCGACCTGGCGGGTAGGAACGCCTGGTTCCCCGGGTAGGATGGTCTTATTCGCAGTTGCAGTCAAAAGACCGTGAATATTCATGTCATTCTGAATGCAGCGGAGCTTCGTGAAGAATCTTGGGAGCCTGAAAAGAGAGATTCTTCTCTACGTTCAGAATGACAACAAAAGTCTTTTGATTCCTTATTTGGTATTACATTAAGACGCAACCTCCGTTCGGACAATCCCGCTCCCATTTCATTTCTCTCCTTCACAAGCGTAGCAAATTGATAAATAGAGCTATGAGAGGGAGAGGTTTTTCTCCCGGACGGCGCTATCAGTTGGCTGGCTACTGGACAAAAAGACGAAGCTTCTTAAATTAATATTGCATTGCAGCCACAAAACGCGCCATTGCCGGGGTGCACCTGGGGCTGCGGCCTAAAAGGGCGGACACGCAGGTCCGCCCCTACGAAAAATTAGCGTTGGTCGGCGACTTGTTATGAAAGCCAGGATAAACCGGATTCTTTTTTGCACGGCACGGTTAAGAGCCGGAGAACAGGGAGGAGATCGTTATGACCGAAAAAAAGACCGTCAATGACCTCAACGTCGAAGAACTGTTCAGTTCGATTGAGACTTTCAGGCGAAAGCCGGAATTGGCCAAATTCACCTTTCGGGCCACGAATCAGTGGGCTGGCGGCACGCACAGCCGGGCCACCGTCAAGGATTTTTACGGTCCGGGTCGGGAGGACACCTCCCGGGAAGCCACGGTTTTTGACCTGGATGAGCCCCCGGTGCTTCTAGGTCAGAATTTGGGGATCAATCCCGTGGAATATCTCCTGGTGGCCCTGTCGGGTTGTCTGACCACCGCCATGGTCGCCCACGCTGCCGCCAAGGGGATCAAACTGAGGGGGGTGGCATCCCGGTATGAGGGCGACATCGACCTCCGGGGCTTTTTAGGAATATCTCCAGACGTGAAAGTGGGTTACGAGCAGATACGGGTCTACTTTAGCATTGACGCGGATATTTCCGACGCACAGAAAGAGGAACTCGTCCGGATGGCTCAGCAATACTCGCCGGTGTTCCAAACCATTGCCAACCCCACCATGGTCTCAGTGCAGCTGGACAAGAAGTAATTCCGGCGGGGGATATCGCGCCTTGAGGGGAAGGGTCGGAAGACTGCGGGCCTACCCCTCGAGGCCGTGCCGCAAACCGTCTGCGGCGCCGCCCGGTAGTGCGCCGCAAGAAAAGGATTTTACTTACACTCCTCGGCCATGCGGGTCTGGAGGACTTTGAGCAGGTCTTGGAACGAACCTCCCCTGATGACCCGGGCGAACTGCGCCCGGTAGTTGTCCGCCAGGCTTACCCCTTCGATCACCAGGTCATAAATCATCCAGCCCTGGGGCCCCTTGAGCATCCGGAAGCTCACGGGAATCTTGTCGTTGGGGCGCAGGATGATGATGGGCACTTCGGCGTAATCCGGTTTGAGGATTTCCGGCTGGTAGGCCACCCCGGCCTTGGTCAATTCATCCAGGCGGCAGGCAAAGGAGGCCTTCAAGAGGCCGCTGAAATTCTTGACGAACTCGTCTTGCTGGCCCTGATTCAGGGTTTTCCAGGTTTCCCCCAGGGACCGTTGGGCCATTTCCCGGTAGTTGAAATAGCGGGCCGCGGCCTTCTCCACCAGGTCGGCCTTACGGGTCCGTTGGTTGGTCCCCTGGAGGGCCGGATTGTGGATAATGGCCAGCACTTCTTTAATCAGGCTTTTGATGTCATCGCCGGGCCCGGCGGCCAGGGCCCCGGGCGCCCCCATAATCAGGCATAAGGCCAGGGTCAGGAGAAAAACTCGCAAACGGCAGCTTCCTTGCACCTCGTTTTTGGACATATGCTGTTCCTCTCTCCTCACGGCGGCTGCAACCGGGACCCCGTCCTGGCACCTCCCAGACCTTGAGGGCGAGGATCGGGAAACCCAGCCGCCATCCATTGATTAACCGCAGTATTAAAGAAGTTGACGGGCCGTAGAGGCGGTTTATGACCCTCCCACAACAACACGGTTTCGTCTAATCAATGTAGTTGTCACCATAATTATGTAAATTATACGTGATAATCAAGAAAAATCACTTGCATAGTATGACCAGGGGAGGCTTCGAGGCCAGAGGGGGATCACCCGTGCTCCCCGGGTTGCGAGGCTGCGGCCGGCGGGCCCAGTGGGGGCGGAGAAAATTTTTTCATGAGGAGGAAGGCCATCCCGGTAATCAGGAGCGTGATGAGGGTGGTCAGGAGGAAGCCGTCCTTAAAGCCGATGACCCCGATGATGGGGCCCAGGCCCGCGGCGCTGACCATCATGCCCAGGTAGATGGCGGAATTATAGCCCCCCATGGCGATGGACCGGTGTTCCGGGGGGACGGTCTCAACGCAGAGGGCCGCCACCGAGGTGAAGGTCAGGCCCATGCTGAATCCCATGGCCACGGCGGCGAGGATGAAATGGAGCGGCTGCCGGGAGAGCCCGTAGCCGGCCAGGGAGGCCGCCACCCCCAGAAGCCCCCAGACCACCAGGAGGGTGCGGTGTTTCACCCGGTCGCTCAGGTGTCCGAAGGGGAGGCGGGAGACGGCGTTCATCACGCCCTGGACGGCGAAGACCAGACCGATCTGCCCGTAAGTCAGCCCTTGCTCGTGGGCATGCAGGGGCAGGTAGGTGATGAAGACGCCCAACCCGAAGCAGCCCCCGGCCGTGGCCAGCCAGGCGCCCAACAGCGGCTGGTTCTTGCCGATTTCCCGGATAACGGCCCGGCCCAGGGGGGGTTGGATGGGGGCTACCGGCATGACGTGGCGGGCCCGGGGCAGGAAAAAGAACATGACCCAGAAGGTGAGGAGAATACTGAGGCCAGACAGGATAAACACCAGGGAAAATCCCCAGGCCTCGGCCACGAAGCCCCCGGCTGCCGGCCCCAGGCTCATGCCGACATAGAGCGCCGTGGTGTACCAGCCATAGGACCGGCCTAAATGGGTGGGGGGCGAGATGCCGGCCACATAGGACATGGTGGTGGGGCCGAACGCGGCCAGCCCGGCGCCGGAAAACAGGTAGATCCAGAGAAGCTGGTGCGGCGTAGAACTGACGGCCAGGAGAAAGGAAGAGGCGGCCAGGACCAGCAGGCCTACCCCGGCCAGAAGCTTCATGCCCAGGCGGTTGACGACCAGACCCAGGGGCAGGGACAGGGCCCCGGCGGACAGCAGGAAGGCGGCGTTGATCAGGCCGACCATAACCGTATCGGCGCCCAATGATTGGGCGTAGAGGGGCACCACCGGGAACCGCATGTAGGTGCCGAAGTAGCACCCGAGGACTACCCCGCAGCAGATCAACAGCAGCATGGCATAACGGGGAATGGGGACCGGTTCGGGGTTCATGGGAATCAGGGCGCGGGCCGCGGGGCTCTGAGGAGCGGTGGCGAGGTCGCCGCAGGCTCGGGTCAGGCCCCGGGGCCGGAGGTGGCGGAAAATGGGCGGAGTAAAGACCGCCGCCGATTGCCGCTTTTAAGGGTAAGCATGGTCCTCATCCGGTATGGGATAATTCAGAGACCTTGGTCCTGAGGCGCCGCACCAGTTCGGCGTAAGACGACTCATGGATAATCCGGTTGAACTGAGACCGGTAGTTACTCACCAGGCTGACGCCTTCGATCACCACGTCATAGACCTTCCAGGTCCCGTTTGCATTGATCAGGCGGTAGTTCAGGGGGATGCGGTCATTGGTCTTATGCACCACGGTGCGCACTTCAACGTAATCGCCGTCCCGAATTTCACCGGGATAGGCAATTTTTACCCGCTGGGCGTACTTCTCGATCTTATCGGAGTAGGAGGCCTCCAGCAGTTGGGAGAACAGAGCCACGAACTCCTGCCGCTGGCCGGCGCTGAGTCTGCCCCACGTGGGCCCCAGGGAGCGCTTGGCCATTTCCTGGTAATCGAAGTGCGGGTCCACGATGCTCCTGACCATCCGTTGCTTTTCCTGCCTCCCGTAAGAGGGGTTTTGGATGATATCCAGGGACTTTTCTATAACCTGCTTGACGATTTCGGTGGGAGGCCCGGCCCAGGCCCCGGCCACTCCCACTATCAGGTTTAAGGTCAATCCGAAAATTACGGTCCTTGTCAGCAGAGCACTCATGACGAACTCCTTTGCTCCAATCCTCTTAAGCTTTTTCCCGGAAGCCGGGAGGCGCCGGGGTAACCACTCCCATTTTCCCAGGGGGGTTATCCAGTGGGCCACGGGCGCTGCTCCAGAGGATTTCTTTTCTCACCAAAATAAGATCAAAAATTGACAAGTCAAACGTCGCTCACCGCCGGGAGGCCACCGGGGCAGTTTTTCCTCTCCCGGTGGCGCGTTGCCCGGGGCCGGGCCTCAGACCTTGCCGTGAATATAACTGCTGAGCAATTCTTCCAGATCGATGGCGGATTCGGTGTCAATGATCTTTCCACCCGGCGGGATGAGTTTTTCAGAACTTCCCGGGGATAATTTGACGAATTTATCTCCGATAATGCCCTTGGTGCGGATGGAGGCGATGGCATCGTCGTGGACCCGGAGTCCTGCTTGCAAGTTTAGCTTGACCCGGGCCTGATACATGGGGGTGAGCTGAATGGATATCACCCGGCCCACTTCCACCCCTGCCACTTCCACCGTGGACCCGATCTTGAGGCCGGAGGCATTCTCAAAGTTGGCAAAGACCTGGTAGCCCTTGCCGTATATTTCGATCTTGCCCAGGTTAATCGCCAGATAGGCCAGGCATACCAGACCGCACAAGACGAAGAAACCCACGGTCAACTCCAGATTGGCTCTTCTCATGAGATTGTTTTGTCCTCCAGAAAATCGACTTCCCCGTGGATGAAACTCTGGACCACCGGGTCAGGATGGTTCTGAATCTCCTCGGGGGTGCCTGCCGCAACGATACGGCCCTTATGAAGCATCGCCACCTGGTGCGCCACCGAGAAAACTTCGGGAATGTCGTGGCTCACCATCAGGGCGGTATAGTTACTCTCCTGATGAGTTCTGGAAATGAGGTGGAACACGGTGTTGGTCATGGGAGGGTCCAATCCGGTGACCGGTTCATCGAAAAACATGATCTCCGGTTCCTGGATCATGGCCCGGGCCAGGGCCACCCGTTTTCTCATGCCGCCGCTCAGTTCGTCGGGAAGCTTGGTTTCGACTTCCGGGTTCAGATTCATCTGGGCCAGACGGAACCGCACCCTTTGGGAAATCTCGATCTCCGGCAGGCGGGTTTTCTCCCGCAGGGGAAAGGCGACATTTTCAAAGACGTTCAGGGAGTCGAACAGGGCCCCGCCCTGGAACAGCACGGCGAAGCGTTGCTTGAATTCCTGCAACTGGCGGCCCCTGAGCCGGGAGATATCCTGCCCGTCCACGATGATCTGGCCGGAGTCGGGTTTCAGCAAACCGACGATGTGCTTCAGGAGCACGCTTTTTCCCACTCCGCTCTTGCCGATCACTACCGTGATTTGGCCGGTGGGCATCGTGAGGTTGATGCCGTCCAGGACCCTCTGACCATTAAAGGATTTGACCAGGTTAATTATCTTGACCATAGGTTACATGAAAAAGGACGTGAGCACATAGTCCCACGCCAGAACCAGGACCGCGGACAGGACCACGGTCTGGTTGGTAGCCTTGCTCACGCCCTCGGCGCCGGGGCCGGTGTGATACCCCTTGTAGCAGGCCACCAGAATGATGGTGAGACCGAAGACCAGGGACTTGACGATGCCGCCATGGACATCCATGGCCACCACGCTCTGCTTCATGCCGGCGAAATAAGCCCCGGAGCTGACCCCCAAAAGCATGACGCCGACGAGATAGCCGCCCAGGATGCCCACGACGTCGAAAATGGCGGTGAGCAAGGGCACCGCGATGATCCCGGCCAGCAGCTTGGGCATCACCACATATTGGACCGGGTTGACGGCCATGGTGTCCAGGGCGTCCAACTGCTCGGTGATGCGCATGATGCCGATTTCGGCGGTGACTGCGGACCCGGCCCGGGCCGAGACCATGATGCCGGTGAGCACCGGCCCCATCTCCCGAATCAGGCTCAAGGCTACCGCCGAGCCCAGGGCTCCTTCGGAGCCGTACTGCTTCAGGGTGTAATAGCCCTGCAAGGCCATGACCATGCCGGTGAAGGCGCCGGTGAGCATGACGATCAGGGTGGATTTTACCCCGATCTGATAAATTTCCTGGAGGACCCGCCGGGGCCGGAAGGGCGGCACCAAGGCCAGAGTCAGACCCTCCAGGAGGAAGATCATCATGTCCCCGGCTTCCTGCACGAAATTCAACGAGCGTTGTCCCAACTGACGGACGAGGTTGGCCATGCGCTATCCCAATAACTAAAGTTAGAGTATACAATTAAAGGAAAACCGGCGAAAAAGCAAGAGTGAAAGGTAACACCGACCCAGGCACCGGGCCGGATTCTGAGCCGGAGCTGAGCCAGATTACAGACCCGGTAAGGCATTCCCCCCACACCGAGGCATCCGAAAAAGAGGTGGGGCCAGCCTTACCGGTCTACCCCGCCGTGATGTCCGGGCCGGAAAATCCTGCCAACCGGATAAAATCATTGACGGCCCGAACAACTCTGATTAACATTAAGCCAAGATTGGTAAGCGTTCAGGCCCGTTATCGGTCGGGGTATTTGACAGGGGAGAGGGAATGACGGTCAGAGTGGCCATCAATGGTTTTGGGCGTATCGGTCGGTGTCTCACCCGGCTCATGGCTGCCACCGATAAGGACCTGGAACTGGTGGCCATCAACTCCCGGGCCGACATGGCCAGGGATGTGCATCTCTTTACCTATGATTCGGTCCACGGCCGGTTCCCGGGCACTGTGGCGGCTTCGGGGGAAAATATCGTCATTAACGGCCGGGAAGTGCGGGTTGCCCGGGTCTTGGATCCGGAAGGCCTTCCTTGGAAGGAGTTGGGGGTAGATATCGTGATGGAATCCACCGGCGCCTTTCGCGACCGGGCTTCCAATGAAGGGCACCTCAGGGCCGGGGCCCAAAGAGTCATTCTTGGGGCTCCCGGGAAAAAGCTCGACGCCACCCTGGTCTATGGCATCAACCACCAAGACTTCGATCCGGTGCGCCACCAGATTGTCTCCAACGGCTCCTGCACCACCAACTGTCTGGCGCCGGTGCTCAAAGTACTGCATGACGCCTTCGGTTTCGAGTCCGGCCTGGTGACCACCTGTCACTCCTATACGATGGATCAACGCCTCCTGGATGGGTCCCACCACGATTTCAGACGGGCCCGGGCCGCCTGCCTGTCCATGATTCCCACCTCCACCGGCGCCGCCCGGGCGGTCACCGAAGTTTTGCCGGCCCTGGCAGGCCGTCTGGACGGTCTCTCCGTCCGGGTGCCCACGCCCAACGTGTCCCTGGTGGACCTGGTGGCTACTCTGAGCCGTCCAACTTCCAAAGAGGAGGTGAACCAGGCCTTCGTCGAGGCCGCGGCCGGGTCTTTGCAAGGGGTTCTGGCGGTGTCGTTTGAACCCCTGGTGTCTACGGACTATAATGGCTGCAGCTTTTCCGCGGTATTGGACGCCGATCTCACCAAAGTTGTGGGTGGGACCCTGGTAAAAGTGATGGCCTGGTATGATAACGAGATGGGTTTTTCCAACCGGATGCTGGACCTGGCGGCGTACATCGGCCGCCACGTAGTTTAATCCGCACGCACTAGGAGCTGCCTGTGAAATATATTGATGAGATTGATATCAAGGGGAAGACCCTTTTCATCCGGGTGGATTTCAACGTCCCTCTGGACCAGAACCGCAACATTACCGATGACACTCGCATCCGGGCCGTGTTACCCACCATAAATTATTGCCTCGAAGCCGATGCCAAGGTCATCCTGGCTTCCCATTTAGGCCGTCCCAAAGGCCAGCCGGTGGAAGCCTTCTCCCTGGCGCCGGTGGCCCGGCGGCTGGCCTACCGGCTGCATAAGAACGTCAAGCTGGCGCCGGACTGCGTCGGCCCCGAAGCCAATAAGGCCAAGGGGGAAATGAAGCCCGGCGATGTCCTCCTCCTGGAAAACCTGCGCTTTCACCCCGAGGAGGAGAAAAATGACCAGGATTTCGCCCGGGAATTGATGCAGGGCATCGACGTTTACGTGGACGACGCCTTCGCGGTGGCTCACCGGGCCCATGCCTCGGTGGAAGCGGTCACCCATTTTGCCCCCATCTGCGTCGGGGGATTCCTGATGCGGGATGAGGTGCATTATTTTCACCGGGCCATGGAAGACCCGGCCCGGCCCCTGGCGGCCCTCATCGGCGGCGCCAAGATTTCCGGTAAGCTCATTGCCCTGAAGAATCTCTTGCAGCACGTGGATAAGATGATCATCGGCGGAGCCATGGCCAACACTTTTCTCAAGGCCATGGGTTATGAAGTGGGTAAATCCCTGGTGGAGGACACCCTGTTGGACGCCGCCAAGGAGACCATGACCGAGGCCTTGCGGAAGAACGTGAAATTCTACCTGCCGGTGGACTGCGTGGTGGCCGACCGGCTGGACAAGCAGGCGGAAACCAAGATCATCCCGGTGCAGGAAGTGCCCAAGGACTGGCTCATCACCGATATCGGGCCGGCCACGGTGACGCTGTTCGGCGAGGCCCTCCAGAACGCTAAGACCATTGTCTGGAACGGGCCCATGGGGGCCTTCGAATACGACGCCTTCAGCCGGGGCACCATGGCGATGGTCCAGAAGGTGGCGGATTCTTATGCCCTGACCATCGTGGGCGGCGGCGACACCGATGTGGCCCTGCACAAGGCCGGGGATTTCCAGAAATTTTCCTATGTCTCCACCGGCGGCGGCGCCTTCATCGAACTGCTGGAAGGCAAGAAGCTGCCGGGCATTCTGGCCCTGGAGGAATGGGCCCGGAGGAACGAGGATGCCTGAACGTCAGCCCTTCATCGCCGGAAACTGGAAGATGCACAAGACCCTGGCCGAGGCCAGGGCCCTGGCCCGGGATATCCGGCAGGGAGCGGCGCCGGGCCGGCGGGCCGAAGTGGCCCTGGCGCCGCCCTTCACCGCCCTGGCCGCAGTGGCCGCTGAACTGGCGGGGTCCGATCTCCGCCTGGCCGCCCAGGACACCTTCTGGGAGAAACAGGGCGCCTACACCGGGGCCATCTCCCCCGGGATGCTGGCCGATGTCGGGCTGCCATTACGTCATCGTCGGGCATTCCGAGCGGCGCCAGCACTTCGGCGACACCGACGACATCGTCAATAAGAAGCTCACCGCGGTGGTGGCGGCCGGGCTCACCCCCATCCTGTGCGTCGGCGAGACCCAGGATGAACGCCAGGCGGACCAGACGCTCCAGGTGGTGCGGAGCCAACTCGAAAGGGGCTTGGGGGCGCGGCGAATAACCGCCGGCAACGACCTGGTCATCGCCTACGAGCCGATATGGGCCATCGGCACGGGGCTCACCGCCACCCCGGACCAGGCCCAGGCGGTGCACCACTTCATCCGCAGCCTGCTCCGGGAGTTCCTGGGGCCGGTGGCCGAAGCCATCCGCATTCAATACGGCGGCAGCGTTACCCCGGACAACGCCGCCACCCTCCTGGCCCAGCCGGATATCGACGGCGCCCTGGTGGGCGGCGCGTCGCTCAAACCCGAGTTGTTCCTGCCGATTATCGCTGCCGCGGGGTAGGGGGGATATTCAGGACAGTCGCACCTGGCCCGTTGGCTCATCCGTAAGGCTTGAAAAGGTTGGAGGGGCGGGCCTCCGCGTCCGCTGCGGCCAAAAGCGCATGGTGCGTGAAACGCACCCTACGCAAGACTTTTCAGGACAGAAAATACCCCGGAGACCACCGAGCGTTATTTACCGGAGAATTAAAAGTATCTCACCCAAAGAGGCTTTGGCAGGGGCGGGTTTAAAACCCGCTCTTCCAACCAGGCCGCATATATTATGCGGTCACTGGTATCGAGGCGCCGGGGTTTGGCCGGTGCTGCTCCCGGGGGCCCGGGAATCTGGCGGTATCCTGATTATGAAAGGATTCTATCGATAGGTGCCTCGGAGGCGGTGAAAAGGCTTGCGCCCGGGCTGGGTTTTTCCTATAGTATATAATTGTTATGCATACCATCCTCATAGTCATTCATATCATCGCGTCCTTCGCCCTGATCTCCATCGTGCTCCTGCAGCACGGCAAGGGCGCCGGCATCGGCGCGGCTTTCGGCGGCTCCAGTCAGACGGTCTTCGGCTCCACCGGGGCGGCCCCGTTCCTGGCCAAGCTCACTGCCATCGTCGCGGTTGTCTTTATGTGCACCTCCCTCGGCCTGACCTTTTTGGGCAAGCAGCAAGCGCCCTCGGTGATGCAGGGGGCGGGAAAACCGGCGGCGACCCAACCGGCCCCGGCGACCCCGGCCCTACCGGCGACGCCGGCTCCGAGTCCGCCTCCCAGCAAATGAGCACTCCTGTGCCGAAGTGGTGGAACCTGGTAGACACGCCATCTTGAGGGGGTGGTGGGGAATACCCGTGCGGGTTCAAATCCCGCCTTCGGCACCATATTATTCTTTCATACTAAATTGCCGTCAAAGGACAATTAATCATCCAATCACAGCCTGTGATTGAGGTGACCAGATTTTGGTTACGTTCTAAAGCTACCAGCGCCTCCACCAGACGATCTTCCACGCTACCCAGGCTATCGAAAACTTTATTGGCGAACCACTTCTCTCTGATCTCATCCCCAAGATGTTCCCCAGGGTTGAGTTGTGGGCCATAAGGCAGCAGCGCCACAAGCTTCATATTCTCCGGAACGAGCAGGCTGTTGGCCCGATGCCACCCCGCTCCGTCCAGGACCATCACCATAAACTCTTCCGGATGGCGCCGGGCTGCTTCCGCCAAGAAGATGGACATCGCTTCCCCGGTTACCACCGGCAGAACCAAAGTGTCCAAAGCGCCGTCATGCGGGCTTACAGCTCCAAAAGCATCCGTATATTCACGCACGATCGGCATTCCCACTGTTGGACGAAAACCTCTGGGAGCCCAGCCGCGTCGCGGGTCATTTTAAGCCCGGACCCCTGATGGCCGTCCTGGCCCTGTTTTGGCCTGTCGGTTCTGCTGCTTTATGGAGCCCGCCGGTATCCATTTCTGGTCGTGGGTCGGCTTGGTGCCTGGTCACCCTGGCGTCGTTTGTCGGGCTGGTTCAGGTGGGAGGCCAGTCAATGGCAGATCGCTCTACTTATATTCCTTATATCGGACTTTTCATTATTCTCGCCTGGGGAACATCGGCGGCCACGGCCGGCTGGAGGCGCCGGAAATCCTCTTGCAAAACTTGCTTGAGCCTGCAAATATATTTTCTGAAGCAAAGAAGGATGGGGAACCGCGGTTTTCTGTTCCGCTTTCCTAAGGGGGGATTGAGGCGATTATCAATCGCATCGTTAATCCTCCCTGCCTCTCGTTGAAAAAAAGGGGGGTGATTCTTTGCCAACGTAAGCTCACTCGGTTGATCCAAAATGACATCGAAAATCGGTTGAGAAACGACTGATAACCCGGGCGAGAACAGAAGCAGGCCAGAGGCCGGTAACCCTGGTTAGCTTCGACGCCTGGCCTGCATCGGAGCCCGCCGTGCCAGAACCGCAAGCTTCAGGTTGGTCATACCGGTTGTCGCCCCAATTAGTTCTCCGCACCCGGTGGGAGCCTCAGGGGACCGAATCCCCTGAGCAGGTGCTGCGCCTGAGGCGCGGCGAGGCCTTTCCGCCGGGGCATCCCACGACGCGCCTGTGTCTTGACTTGCTCCGGGAGGCTCTTGCTGCGGCATCGGTAGCCAGCCTGTTGGATGTGGGCTGCGGCACCGGCCTCCTGGGCCTGGCCGCGGCTGCCCTGGGGGTCACCTTGGTGGTGGGGGTGGATATCTCAAAGGGCGCGGCGCACGCTACTCGGGAGAACGCCAGGGAAAATGGTCTGGCCGGTGCCCTCAAGGTCGCGGCAGGGCTCCACCGAGTGCGTTAAGGGCCCCTTTGACCTGGTGATCGCCAACCTTCCCTGGGAGGTGCAGATGGACAAGGTCGCGGAGCTCGACCGCCTGGCCGCTTCCCAGGGGCGCCTTATCCTCTCCGGGTTCCGGGACAACCAGGAAGATTTGTTGATCAAGAGCTACCAGCGGCTGGGACGGCCTCTGGCTCGACGACTAACCTGGGACTTCCGGCACCCCGAGCTCCCTCCGGATATCAGCTTCACCTGGGTTGCCTGGTTGCTGGGAGAGAAAATTGTTTAACCCGAAGCCGCAAAACACTGGGAGCTCAAGCCTTGGCGGGAAACGAATCGCCCCGTCATTTTGGGGGAGGGGAAACTGGCTGAATCCAACTTTGCCCTGGGGCAAACCGCGGCAACTCTCACGCACCGGCCCTCCGGCGCTGACCTATTATTAACCAATGTTAAAAATGATCAGTATGTATTTACATGTGTTAAGACTTTAAAGGTCATAGTTAAGGGATACGCATTCAACTTATTGAAATTAATAGAAATAAAATAAAGCAAGGTTGTCTTTACTTTTGGCATTGATATTGCTCTTTAGGTGGTGGAACAAATGATCAGCTGTCAAGCTGGCAGCAGCAACGAAAAGGAGATAGACGATGGCAACAGTAGATCTTGCAACTCTGAAGGCGGCGGTGGTGGTGGATGCTCGGGGCAGTGCCTGCCCGGGGCCGCTGATGGAAGCCAAGAAGGGCATTGGCAAAGTAAAGGTGGGAGAGGTTCTGGAAGTGCTCTCCAATGATCCGGGCACCAAGGATGATATGCCCCTGTGGGCCAAGAAAGTTGGCCACGATTACCTGGGCACCCTGGGCGCCGACGGTTACGACCGCATTTTCATCGTCCGGAAAAAGTAATCGGGAGGCCTCATGGCGGCCGAGAAGTATGCCGGAAAAATCCTGATCCTGGCCACCGAGAGTTGCGCCTATCCCGGGGCTGACGCCGTGGGGCAGGGGCACCAGGGCTATCCTGCCAATACCTATATTTTGCGGGTCAAGGCGCCGGTGCTCTTTCCCGAGCAATTTTATCTGGACTGTTTCCACAAGGGCATCGCCGGCATCATCATCATGTCGTGCGGGGAGGAGTGTCCCTACGAAGGGGCCTATGAAGCCCTGGCCAAACGCATTGACCGGGTCTATGTCCTGATGAAGGAGCGCGGCCTGGACATTCGCCGGTTGCGCCTGACGGCCATCTGTACGGTGTGTACCCGGGCCTTTATCAAAGAAGTCAAGCAGATGAATGACTTGATCTCGGAGTTGGGCCCCCCCGGCAACGATAAGCCTGCCGCCGCGGCCAGCGCCGCCTGAGGTCTATAAGGAAATACCCCATGAAACTCCTTTTTATTATCACCAAGGGCCTGGAAAAATCCGGCAGTGCTATTCGGGCTCTCCAGATCGCCGCACTCACCGCGTCCCAGGGGAATCACGTGGAAGTCTTTCTCATCGACGAGGCGGTGCAATGGGGTCGAGGCATCAAAGCGGCCAACGGCGATAATCTGGGCGACTATCTGGAAATGCTCAAGAGCCGGGAACACCCGGTCCTGGTGTGCAAGTCCTGCGCTGAAAAACGCCTTATCACCCAGGACGACCTGATTGAGGGCGCGCTTATCGCCGCGATGCCACAGCTGGTGGAGAAGTTGGCCAGCCCCGATTACAAGATCATAACCTTTTAGAGGTTTCCCCATGAGTACGGGTTCTCAGCGCAGTCTTGTTTTTGACGCCCTCGTCCTGGGGGGCGGCATCGCCGGCCTAGAGGCGGCCCTCAATCTTGCCGACCAGGATTTCTCGGTGGCCATCGTCGAAAAAGACGCTTCCATCGGCGGCAAGATGATCAGGCTCTCCAAGGTTTTTCCCACCCTGGACTGCTCCAGTTGTATTACCACCCCCAAGATGGCGGCCGCGGCCCATCATCCCAAGATCACCCTGTTCACCTACTGCGAGTTGCAGTCCCTGGTGCGCCAGGGCGACGATTTGGTGGCCGGGATTCAGCAAAAGTCCCGCTTTGTGGACGAAGTGAAGTGCATCGGCTGCCGCCAGTGCGAATATCAATGTCCCGTGCTGGCGCCGGATGATGAGCAAGGGGGTTTTGCGGGCCGGAAGGCCATTTATATCCCTTTCTCCAATGCCATTCCCCAGAAGGCCCTGATTGACACCGAGAACTGTATTCTGTGCGGCCGGTGCGCCAAGATCTGCCCCACCGAGGCCGTTAACTACTTTCAGGAGCCCGAAGCCTTCACCCTGACCGCGGCGACCGCAGTGATCGCCACCGGGTTTGAATTGACGAAACTTTCGGACAAGACCCAGTACGGCCGGGGCAAGATCCCCAACGTGATTACGGCCCTGCAGATGGAACGGTTGCTGGCGCCCCACGGCCCTTACAACCGGGCGCTGCGGCCCTACGACGGCATGGAGCCGGATAATATTGCCTTTATCCAGTGCGCCGGGTCCCGGGACCAGAGTATGGGAGTGCCGTATTGCTCCCGGGTCTGCTGCATGTATGCCATCAAGCAGGCCATGCTCCTGTCCGGTTCCCTGCCCCTGGCGGACATCACCATTTACTACATGGACATCCGGGCCTTTGGCAAAGGTTACGAGCAGTTTTTTCAAAACGCCCAGGCCATGGGGGTGAGTTTTATCAAGGGCAAGGTGGCCTATCTGGACCCCGGGCGACAACGGTGCGGTCCTGGTCCGGTACGAATCCCAGGAGGCCGAAGGCGGGGTGCAGGTGGCCGAGCATGACCTGGTAGTGCTGTCCCTGGGCATGCTGCCGGGCTGGAATCCGGAGAGCCATTGCGCCCTGGGCACCGCTGGGGATCATTTCATTAAAACCGTGCAACCCAAACTGGCCCCGACCCTGACCGATCTTACCGGCGTGTTTGTCGCCGGGGCCGCGGCCGGACCCAAGGATATCGTGGACAGCATCGTGGAAGCGGGCGCCGCGGCCATGGAGGCTTCCCGGTATCTGGCGGCCAGGCAACCGGGTGGTAAGCAGGGAGCAGTGAGCGGTTCCTAGTCCCCAGTGAGCTGAATTTATTATTACAGGCTGATAGCTGATAGATAGGTTCCATCTGGAGAATCCTTAAAACTCCCCCCTTTTTCAAAGGGGGACTTTAAGAACCGTTTGTCAGGACGAGGCGTTTCCGGTTGAACACGAGCTAAAAGCGCAAGGTTGTCCCTGGAGAAAGTCTGATGGCGGAGAAAAAACACCCCGATCCGGTCCCGGCAGGCAAAGTGGGGGTCTACGTTTGCTATTGCGGCGGCAATATTTCCGACGAAGTGGACGTGGAAAAGGTTTGTGAACAGGCCCGGAAGGTGCCGGGGGTGGCGGTGGCCCGGGCCAATATGTTCATGTGCTCCGATCCCGGCCAGGAACTGATCATCGAGGACCTCAAAAGCGGTCTGGTGGACCGGGTGGTGGTGGCCTCCTGCTCCCCCAGCCTGCATGAATCCACCTTCCGCCAGGCCCTCGTCCGGGCCGGCGCCAATCCCTATGTCTACGAACACGCCAATCTGAGGGAGCAGGTGAGTTGGGTCCACCACGGCGCCGAGGCCACCGAAAAGGCCACGCGGCTGGTGGCCGCGGCCGCGGCCAAGGCCGGTATGCTGGAGGCCCTGGAGCCCATCCGGGTCGAGGTCCAGCGGCAGGCCGTGGTGATCGGCGGCGGCGTGGCCGGCCTCAAAACCGCCCTGGAGCTGGCCGAAAGGGGCCTGGCCGTGGTACTCGTGGAGAAAAGCCCTTTTCTGGGCGGACAGGTGGCGCAGTTGGATCGACTGGCGCCCTGGGGCGAAACGGCCGCCGGGCTCCTCAGCGAACTCGCCGCCGCCGTCCTGGAGCATCCGGCCATCACCGTTTACACCTGTGCCCAGCTGGAGGGCTTTGAGGGCTATATCGGCAATTTCAAGCTCAAAATAGTGCCAGCAGCCGCCGGCAGGCACGGCCTATGACGACGAGGCTGGCACGGCTGAGCCATTCCGGCCGGGGCCTGGGGGAGTTCGTGCCCTTTGTCGGGCGTCATGCCCGCAACGATCCCGGTCAAGCCGGGAAGAGTTCGAACTGGACGCCGGGGTCATCGTGCTGGCCACGGGTTTTCAGCCCTATCAAGCCCCGGGACGGGGGAATACGGCTTCCAGGAATTCCCCGAAGTGGTCACCCTGCCGGAATTCATCCGCCTGGCGGCTGAAGCCCAGGACCGGCGGCGACACCCTCACGCTCAACGGCCGGCCCATCCGCCGGGTGGCCATGATCCACTGCGTGGGCAGCCGCCAGATTCCGGGCATTCACGAGGAAAACGACGGCGGTTACCTGAACGAGTATTGCTCGCGCACCTGCTGCAGCGCCACGCTCTATGCCGCCAACCTGATCCGGGAACACTACCCCCAAACCCGGGTCTTTGATTTTTACCGGGACATCCGCACCTATGGCCGGGGACAGGAAGAACTCTACACCCAGGCGGCCCAAAGCCGGGTGGTGTTTTTCCGCTTCGAGGCCGGCGAGGAGCCCCAGGTCGTCAAAAATCCCGACCCCGGAAAGTACCCGCTGCTGGTCAAGGTGAAAGATGGCCTGACCTTCGGCGAGGAACTGGAAGTCCCGGTGGACCTGGTGGTGCTGGCGGTGGGCCAGGAGCCCAACAATATCACCGACCTGGTGGAGAAGATGAAGATTCCCGTGGGCACTGACCGCTTCCTCCAGGAAGTCCACCCCAAGCTGCGCCCGGTGGAGGTTTCCGTGGGCGGCATCCTCCTGGCCGGCACCTGCCAGGCCCCCTTCGACGTGGGGGAGACCTGCGCCGCCGCGGGCGCCGCCGCGGTCAAGGCCGCCGCAGTCCTGACCCGGGGTTTTGTGGCCCTGGACCCCTTTGTGGCGGAAGTGGATCTGAGCAAATGCACCGGCACCGGCGCTTGTGTGGCGGCCTGCCTGGCCGAGGGGGCCTTGACCCTGGTGGAACAGATGGTGGACGGCCACAAGGTCGAGCGGGCCCAGGTCAACCCGGCCCTGTGCCTGGGGTGCGGCGCCTGTGTGGCGGTCTGCCCCGAAAACGCCATTAACGTCCAGGGCTGGACCTTGAAACAGTACGAAGCCATGGTGGACATGATCGTCTCGGATGAGTACTTGGAAAAGGCGCGTGATGGCTAATTACCTGGCCGCACCGAGCAGTCAGGTAATGACGACCACCTGCGGAGAGTGGGCGATACTGAAGTTTCCCCCTTTGAAAAAGGGGGACTTAGGGGGATTTCCGGCCGCCCCGAAAAATCCCCCCAAACCCCCCTTTAGAAAAGGGGGGATAAAAACGGCTTCTCTTTTAATAAAAAATTGTGCAGGTCCATAGCAGGTTCTTGCCTGTGAGGTGCGATGATGCCTGAGAAAGAGCAAAAGCCGGTAAACGAGCCTTGAAACAACCTCAAGGCGGCCCGGAAGGAGCAGATTGCCGCGGCTACCATGCGGATGAAAGAGCAGCGGAAGGCGGTAAAAGCCATCAAGGAGCACCTGGATGGGGCCGAGTTGACGGTGCCCGAGATCGCCGCGGCCACGGGCCTGCCGGTAACCGAAGTTCTCTGGTACGTGGCCACGCTCAAGAAATATGGCGAAATTCTGGAAGGCCCCAAGGATGGCGGTTATTACCGCTATAAATTAGGCCAGGCCCCGGCGCCGGATGCCGAGGCCGGCCCGGCGGAGTAGCAACCGCCCTCCCGAGAGGATCGGACATGGCACTGGTAAACCCTGATTTTGCTGAGGAGCTCAAACCGTTCGGCGTGGACACCGCGCTTGAGTGTTTCAACTGCGGCACGTGTGCGGCCATCTGTCCCCTCATCTTTGAGCATTTTCCCCGGAAAATGATCCGCTACGTCCAGGTGGGGGCAACGGCTAAGATCCTGGAACATGCCCAGGACCTCTGGCGGTGTCTGCACTGCGGGCTCTGCACCCAGACCTGTCCCCGCCAGGCCAACCCGAGTGAACTCATCCTGGGGCTGCGGCGCTATGTGGTGGCCCGTTGGAGGAGGGCGTAGGATGTATAACCCCAGAGACATCATCAATCTCATCGCCGCCAATATCCGGAAGACCCGCAATCCTTTCGGGATTCCCAACTCCCAGATCAACACCTGGTGGCGCCAGGCCCCCGGCTCCACCCGGCGGCCCGGTGACGCCCTGCTCCTGACCGGCCTGATGTACCAGGCCATCCCCTATATTGAAGCCACTACCCGGTACCTGGAACGCCTGGAGGGCAGCCGCTGGGCCGATTACCTGCGGTTTGCCCCCCTCAGCCGCTATATTCCCAGCTTCCTGGTGGGCCGGGTCTTTTCCCTGTCTGACCTCAGCCGCGGAGAAGAAACAGTTTGACGGCATCCTCCAGGCCATTTGCCGCTTGCTGACGAAATCCGGGGCTGACTTCTTCTATCACCCGGAGATGGATTTTTACAGCGGCATCCTGCTCTACGATCTGGGGGATCAGGAGGGCTTTGAGGAGCACGCCCGGTTTGTGGCCCGGACCCTGAAGCTCCATGGGGTGGAAAAAATCATCACCGTTGATCCCCACACCACCTACGCCCTGAAAGAGCTTTATCCGAAATATACCGGGGTGAGCTTCGAAGTTGAGCCTTATTTCGCCCTCCTCCGGCCCGGCGAGGTCAGCCGGGGCAACGGCCGGCCGCCGGTGGCCATCCACGACCCCTGTTTTTACGGCAGGTACCTGAAAGTCTCGGAGGGGCCCCGGCGGCTGCTCACCGGTTTGGGGCTGTCGTACACGGAAGTCAGGAACTGCGGGGAGTTCACCTCCTGTTGCGGCGGCCCGGCGGAGTCGGTGTCCCCGGCCCTGAACCGGGAGATTCTCGACCGGCGGGTGGCGGAACTCAAGGCCAGCGGCGCCCCAGTGATCGCCTTCTGCCCCATCTGCCTGGCCAACCTGCTCAAGGCGGGCCTGCCCGTGGAAGACCTGGCCAGCCTGCTGGACCGGCATCGGTGAGCACGGGGGCACCATAAATGTAAAGGCAACGGCGTCGGCGCTGACCCCTGGGCCTCGCCTGAGAAAGTTTATTAACCTTAATCCAAGAAAGGAGAGCCGAGCATGTCGGAAGAAAAGGAAAAAATTGTTTTGATCTCCACGCATGCCGGGGAAGACCCGGAACGGGCCATCTTCCCCATGTTGCTGGCCAATGCGGCCCAGTCTATGGACGTAGAAGCCGTGGTGGTCTTGCAGGGTAACGGGGTGTTTCTGGTCAAAAAGGGCTATGCCGAAGGTATTACCTTTCCCGGCCTGACCCCTATGAAGACCCTGGTGGACAACTACGTCGCCAATGGCGGCACGTTCCTGGTCTGAATTCCCTGCCTCGAGGAGCGCAAGATCAGTCAGGCTGACTTGATCCAGGGAGCAGAATTGGTTAAGGCGGGGCGGCTTATCGTTGAAATGACCAGCGCCAAATCCACCGCAGTTTACTAAGATTATTTAAACCCGGGAAGCTCATGACACCCTCTCTCCCGTTAACGGGGGAGAGGGTGTGACGTTTCAGGCCTACCATGGGTCTCATATCAAGTTGCGATCAAACGGGTAATTTCTTTGTAGCCGCAGGCTTAACCGTGAAAACTCAAATCCCCCTCAATCCCCCTTTACAAAAGGGGGACTTTTAGGAAGCCGCGGTCTTTTCCCCCCTTTTCTCAAGGGGGGTTGGGGGGGATTTTCATCCCCGGGAGCAACCAACCAAGTGGTCATGAACCTTTAAGTGCGCCTGTACAGGTGATACGCATGTGCCAATGATTCTTACCTCTATGACGGCAACTTGGTATAACTATCACGGGAGGGCGCCAGGGCATCGACCGTCACGGCTTGGGCGGCAACCCGGAAAAATCTCCCCGCCACCACTGATACCAAATTGAGACCTCTGCGAAAGTCTCTATCGTTAACCTTCCCGATCAAAATGCAGCGTATAGTAATTGCCAAAAATTTTTTCCGCTCCGGGACGCCTTATAATCCCCCCTGCCCCCCTTTAAAAAAGGGGGGGAACTGCAAGGAATTGCTGTCAAAGTCCCCCTTTGAAAAAGGGGGATTTAGGGGGATTTGAGAACCTCCACACGGAAGGAATTTATGGCAAACGCTATAGGCGCCCTTGCCTGCGCCTAAATGCAATGTGGACAGCCGAGGGCGGCTATCCTACATGAGACTTTAGCAGAGGTCTCAATTTGCGCTCATAGAAGAAAAAAACACCTCTATCCTGTAGGGGCGGACCTAAGTGTCCTCCCTGGCCCCAGGGCGCACACCCAGGTGCGCCCCTCCAAAAATCAACATTACCTGCATGACCGCAACTCGGTATGACGGGTAAAAAAAAATTACCCAACCGGATCAAGGGCTTCCTGGTAAGGCTGCCCCCGGGGGCCACTGGATCCAGGTAATTCCGGAGCTATTTTGACTTGCAAACCTTGACATCAGATAGTATCGGTCTTAAAAATTTAAAAGATTTGAAATCGATTTCAGCCTGGCTCTCCGAGAAATAACCCATGCCCCCCTATAACATTATTCTCGCAGACGATCATGCTCTGATGCGCGAAGGCCTTAAGAGGATTATTCAGGAAGATACTGAACTGCGGGTAATCGACGAAGCCGGGGATGGGCTTGAACTTTTGGAAATTCTTGAAAAATCTACTCCGGATATGGTCATCATCGATATTAACATGCCCCGGTTGCGCGGGCTTGAAGCGACGAAGTTTATTAAGGAACTTTATCCCGAAGTGAAGGTGTTGATCCTGACGATGAATAAGAGCAAGGAACTCGTTTATCACGCCATGAATATCGGCGCCGACGGCTATGTGCTGAAAGAAGATGCGCATGAAGTCCTGCATGTTGCCATAGAAACCATTCGCAGGGGCGAAAATTTTATCTCCCCACTTATCTTTGACTAACCGTTCCCGGCTTTTGACCCCCGCAGAGCAGCACGACCCCAATAAAATCGTGGAAAAGAACCTCCGCCGTTGACCTGCCGGAGCGGCAGAATTATGTTCCTGGTAAAAAAATGGTAAGATACCGGGAGAACGGTGAAAAGAGTTGACCGGCTAACCGTGAATCTCATAACAGGAAGCCCATTCGATGCGCATTCTCGTGGTCGAAGACGAGAAAAAGTTGGCCGGCTTTATTAAGCAGGGGCTCGAGGAAGAGGGCTATGCCATAGATGTGGCCGGGGATGGCCGCGAGGGCCTGTTGATGGCCCAGGATGGGGTCCATGACCTGATAATCCTGGATATCAATCTTCCGAAGCTGGATGGATTGAGCCTGCTCCGGGAGTTTCGCAACCACCAGGGGAAGACCCCGGTCCTGCTTCTCACCGTACGGGCCGCCATCGAAGATAAGGTCCTCGGTTTGGATACCGGGGCGGACGACTACCTGACCAAGCCGTTTTCCTTTCAAGAACTCCTGGCCAGGATCAGGGCCCTGCTCCGACGGCGGGTGGAAGCCGGGCCGCCGCGGCTCCAGGTGGCAGACCTCACCCTTGATCCGGCCCGGCGGCTGGTAACCCGGGGAACCGATCGGATTGACCTCTCCAGCAAGGAGTTCGCCCTGCTGGACTACTTCATGCGGAACCCCGGACGGGTGCTGACCAGGACCATGATCGCCGAACATGTCTGGGATTATGATTTCGATCCCATGAGTAATATCATCGACGTTTACGTTAACTACTTGCGAAAGAAGATCGACGCCGGGCGGGAGCCGAAATTGATCCATACGGTGCGGGGCGTCGGTTACGTGCTGCAAGTGGAGTAGTCCATGCGCATCAAGTCCATCGGGACGCGGCTCACGGTCTGGTACGCCGCCATTCTCAGCGTTACCCTCCTGGTCTTGGGAGGTACCGCTTATGGTTTTCTGTCCTACAGCCTTTCCCATGACATTGACGCGGCCCTGGAGGGGGTGGCCAAAGTGTCGGTGGAACAGGCCCGGGCCCAGGGCAACGCCTTCTTCCCCCGGGACGTGGATGAGCTTTTCCGCCACTACTTAGGCTTCTCGCCGTTAAATCCTTCCCTGGAGTTGTTTGACACCCAGGGCCGGCCTGATCTGCACCGGCCCGGGTCCCCGGCCCGCAGGCTGCCCCTCAGCCCCAAAGCCCTCAAGAATGCCCTGGGAGGGGTGTCCACCTTTGAGACCATAGAGAGCCCGGGTCCGTATCCTTTCCGGGTCCTGACTATGCCGGTCATGAAGGGCCGCCGGGTGATCAATTTGGTGCAGGTGGGGATATCCCTGGAAAATGTCCTCAACACCCAGCGCCGCTTTCTCTTGATTATGGGGGCGGTTCTGCCTTTCGGCCTGTTATTGGCGTCCGTGGGTGGATGGGTTTTGGCCAGGCGCGCCTTAAAACCTGTGGATGAAATGACCCAGGCGGCTCGCAGGATCAGCGGGGAGTACCTGACGGGACGCCTCCAGGAGACCGGGACCGGCGATGAACTGGACCGGCTGGCGAAGACGCTAAACGACATGCTGGTCCGCCTGGACGGCTCCTTTCGCCAGACCCGGCAGTTCAGCGCTGACGCGGCCCATGAGCTGCAAACGCCCCTGACTATTCTGAAGGGCGAAATCGAGGTGGCCCTGCGCTCACCCCGAAGCCCGGAGGAATACCGGGGGGTTCTCAACAGCAGCCTCGAGGAGATTGACCGGATCGGTTCCCTGGTGGAAGGTCTCCTGTTGTTGGCTCGGGCGGACCGGGGGGTATTACGGCTGGACCTGAAGCCCTTGAATCTGCAGGAACTCCTGGGTGAGGTCGGAGAACAAATGCGGCGGTTGGCTGAGAACCAGGCCGTCAGCCTCAATTACGGTTCGATGGAGCCGGCGGTCATCCAGGGAGATCGGGAGCACTTCAAGCGGCTCCTGGTGAACCTGATCGACAACGCCATGAAGTACACCCCGGCGGGAGGCAGGGTGACGCTCTCCCTGCGCTGCGACGGCACATGGGCTCATGTGGGCATCTCTGACACGGGGATAGGCTTTACCATTGAAGAGCAGGAGCAGATTTTCAACCGTTTTTACCGGGCTGCCGAAGCCAGGTCCCAGAGAGGCGGCGGAGCCGGCCTGGGACTGAGTATCGCCCAATCCATTGCCGAGGCCCATGGGGGCAGGATTGAGGTGGAAAGCACCCCGGGCCAGGGCAGCACCTTCACGGTTTCCCTGCCCGCCGACTGCACCGCAACCGGTCCTGCGGTTTCCTGATTTTCCGCATTTCTGCCAGTTTTTTCCCAAAATGAGCATATCTTAATCATCGATTAATCTTCCTTTAATCTTGCCGGGTTATTTGAATAACAGTTGTCGCCCCGGTTTCGGATCGACACGACTCATAATCGTTGCGGCAGAGTTTTCCTTATCCTCCCCTCCCCCTCAGCCTCCCCCCTTGCTGGGGGGAGGGGATGTATGAGGAAAGATATCTGGGCCAACGCCATAAGAACCCGTAGAGCCTCAAAGGAGAACAAAGATGCTCAGCAGCAGATGGAAAAAACTTCTGGATAAGGGATATTTCAAGGTAATGACTCTCACCGCGGTAGGCATCTCCTGCCTGGCGATAGGCCTGGTGGTATCGTCAAGCATGAACCTGGCCCGGCCGGCGGCGGCCCAAAATCAAAGCGCCACACCTCCCGCGGCCCTGGCCACACCCGCGTCCCGGCCCGGTTCTTTTGCGGCCCTGGCAGCAAAGCTGAGCCCGTCCGTGGTCAATATCAAGGTGGTGAAGATCGAAAAAGCGGGCTTCAGCCGGCCGGAGATGGAGATTCCCGATGGACCGGCGGGAGATCTTTTTAAGCGGTTTTTTCAGGAGATGCCCCAGGTTCCGGAGAACCACAGGACCATGGCCGCCGGATCGGGGGTGATCATCAGTAAAGACGGCTACATCCTGACGAACAATCATGTGGTGGAAGGCGCCAAGGAGGTGACCGTCACCTTTGCCAATGAACAGGAGTACAAGGCCCGGGTGGTGGGACGCGATCCCAAAACGGACCTTGCGGTTATAAAGATTAAATCCAAATCGCCTTTTCCCGCGGTGGCCATGGGAGACTCCGATCAACTGAAAGTAGGCGATTGGGTGGTTGCCATCGGCAATCCTTTCGGTCTGAACAACACGGTGACCTCCGGCATCGTCAGCGCCAAAGGGCGGGTCATCGGGGCCGGACCTTACGATGACTTCATTCAGACCGACGCGTCCATCAACCCCGGGAACTCCGGCGGTCCCCTGATTAACATGAAGGGTGAGTTGGTGGGCATCAACACCGCCATCATACCCAACGGCAAGGGTATCGGTTTTGCCATTCCGGTGAATACGGCCAAACCCCTGGTGCCCCAACTGATTGCCACGGGCACCGTGTCCCGGGGTTACCTGGGGGTCAACATCCAGTCCATCACCCCGGAACTGGCCAAGGCCATGAAACTTCGGGATCGTAAAGGGGCGCTGGTGGCCGACGTGGTTTCCGGAGGCCCCGCTGACCATGCGGGGATCAAACGGGGCGACGTCATTATCACCTACAACGGCAAGGTGGTGGAGGATAGCCACCATTTGCCCGCCCTGGTCGCAGCCACCCCGGTGAATCAGGAGGCCACGGTGACCGTGCTCCGGGATGGACAAGAAAAGAAATTCGGCATGAAAGTGGCGCAACTGCCTGGAGAAAAGACCGTGTCGGAGAAGCCGGTGCATCCGGCGGCCGGAAAGTGGGGCCTGCAGCTCAGAGACGTTACTCCTCAAATGGCCCAGCGTTACCACCTCAAGGAGGAAAAAGGCGCAGTGGTCGCCGGCATCGAGCCGGGGAGCCGGGCGGCTGAAGCCGGTCTGCAGCAGGGAGACCTCATTTTAGAGGTCAACCGCCACCCGGTCGGCTCGGCTAAGGATGTTCTGGAAAATATTAACCGGTCTCGGGATAAAGACCATCTCTTGCTTCTGGTGCAGAGGGATAACGGCAAGTTCTTCGTCCCTCTGGAGCAGCAGGGTTAACCTCATCTAGCCGGGGGCGACTGGGTTGTGCAACCGGTCGCCCTCGGCACCGCGTTGATGCAGCGGTGAAATGCGGTTGCCTGATTTCGCGCCCGGCAGGCTCCATCCGGCCGGCGGGCCAGCGGCTTCGGCCAACCCCGCGTGGAGCGCCTGCCAAAAACGGCTTGACAGTAAGGATATGATGGGAGAGAAAAGGAGGAACCAACTAGAGAGGGATCTAGCCGCGCCGGGTGCCGGGTATAAACCTCATGGGCTATCCTGAGAAAATCGTGGCATGATCGGCATATCCTGAAATGGTTGGCACTTAATTGGTCTGGGAGGGTACGATGTTCCTTTATCTGGTCCAGCATGCCGAGGCCAAAACAGAAGAAGAAGACCCGGCGAGGGATCTCACGCCAAAAGGCTGTATAGACATTGAAGATGTCGCCCACCAGTTGAAAAGGCTTAATGTTCAAGTAAGCCGGATATTCCATAGCGGCAAGACCAGGGCCAAGAGCACCGCCACTGTTTTGGCCAGCCATCTGAGGCCCCGGGCCGTCGTCTCGGAAGCTCCGGGTTTGGCGCCTCTGGATGACCCCGAGATCTGGGCGGGTCGTCTCGCCACCATGGATGAGGATATCCTGTTGGTCGGGCACCTTCCCCATCTATCCAGGTTGGCCGCCATCCTCGTGAGCGGGGATAAAGAGAGAACGGTAATTAATTTCCGGTGGGGCGGCGTGGTCCGCCTGCGGCGCATGGAGCCGGGCCAATGGGCGGTTGATTGGATGATCGTCCCGGAAATTATCCTTTAGCCCGCTTCAAGGCCAGGGAACGCCGGCTAAAGAAGCCGGGGCGGCGGGCATGGTTCCCCGGGTGATCATGCGTTGCCGATCAGCGGGGTTTTCAGCAACGATTCCTCGCGTCTCGTGATAAATCTCAAATCCGAACGGTGGAAATTTTCAGCCGGAGATCCTCCGGCCGGGATGCATGGCGTCTGCAGCTACTCCGGCAGTTTGCCGCTCAGCTTCACGGTGAAAGGCTGGGGGTTCAACGAGTTGCATGGTGGTGGAGGCGATCTTTACCCGGCCCCCGGTTGCCTCAAACTCATCCAGGATGAGGCTGAAAAGGCGGTTTTTGGTACTGCGGCGCAGCTTGAAATCCGAGATATAGCGCACGGTAAACTCGATCCAGTTGTCGGTGCACACCAGGGTTACCACCGGGTCGATCATGGCTTCCTCAACCAGATACTTCTTGACGATATTTTTCCAGGCGTGCTTGGCGTAGGCGCTATACTCGTCAATGACGGTATGAATGATCTTTTCCAGGATCTCCCGGGCCAGCCGGTGATCGCTGGCATAGGTCACCGGCACCGTGATCTCATCCCAAAGAAAGGGGAAATCCCCGGAATAATTGAATACCGGCTCTTTAAACACGAAGCTGTTGGCGATGCGGACGATCCTGCCGGTATAGAGGTCGGATTTGACCCACTCTCCCAGCTCCATGAGCGTCGTGCGCAGGATGCCGATATCGATGACGTCGCCCTTGATGCCCCCCAACTGAATGCGATCCCCGGTTTTATAGAAATTGGCGAAGTTGATGGCCGCCCAGCCGGCGATGCTGGTGACGACCTCCTGCAAAGCAAAGGCGATCCCGACCCCGGCCACCCCCAGGGCAATGGCCACTCCCCCCAGCCTGTCCTTGAAGACCACGGCCAGGAAGAGGATAATCAGCAGATAGGAGATTAAGGCGGAGACTTTGCGGATGCGGTACCGCGCTTGGGAATCCTTGACAAAACGGCTGGCCCAACGAACCAGCAGGGCCGCCAGGAGCCGTATGACCACCAGACCAGCCGCGGCGATGATCAACTGGATAACCAGGGGATCATTCCACCATTGGGCAACAGTCTTTTGGGCCGCGACCACCTGTTTGGTAATGACGTTGGCGGGCTCCATCTTACCTCTTTAGCCGCGGCCTGATCAGAGCCTGTTGCAGCAGCAGCCGATCCATCAATTTTGCCCCTTTCTCCGGCTGGGGTTATGGGTTTCGGGAAATGAGCCGGAAATTACCTCATACATAAGTACGCTTCTCCGCTTTGTCAAATAGCCCTGGTCCTATTTTTGTATGGGGTTTGGCCCCCATTCATACTCAGTTTCATCGGCTGGTGCCTCGGATGAGAGGCAGGCAGAATCGCCTCACCACCGGGGGCAACCCGGCGCGCCGTGGTCCATGACCTGAAAGCCTTTTTTTCCTGTCCCGGGGAAAAGGAGGACCAGAACCGGCCCAGGCACGACCCTGCCTCTTGTAATCCACCGAACTCATAACTAATATTGAATAAACGTGCCACTAACGTTTCCCCGGGGTAATCCGGTACGCCGCCCTCTGGATTTCAGGTATTTTTTGCATGCCAAAACAGACGCAGCATGAATCGGGGCACTATGAGGTTTCCATGACGAAATTTGCCGCCCTCCACCAGGAAATCCAGGTGAACTTTCACTACGGGGTGTATTTCACCCAGGAGGTTTTTGCTCCCCATAATCCTCTCTTAGCCGAGATAGTGGCCAGGGGGGGCGGGGATTTGCCCCGGAAAATCCTGGTGGTCGTGGATCGGGGCCTCTATCGGCACCATCCTGACCTGCTGGGGAACATCACCGCTTATGCCGGGTATCATCCGGATCAGGTGCAACTCGCCGGGCCCCCTGTGCTGGTGCCGGGAGGGGAGCGGGTCAAGAATGAGGCAACCCCGTTGACTCTGGTCCACCGGGCCATCCACCAGGCCAAACTGTGTCGGCACTCCTTTGTGGTGGCGGTGGGCGGCGGCGCGGTCATCGATATGACCGGTTATGCCGCGGCCACGGCCCATCGCGGTCTGCGCCTCATTCGTATCCCCACCACGGTTATGGCCCAGGCCGACGCCTCCATCGGCGTGAAAAACGGCATCAATGCTTTTGGCAAGAAGAATTTTCTCGGCACCTTTGCCCCGCCCTGGGCGGTCCTGAATGATGGAGCCTTTCTCACCACGCTGTCGAGCCGGGATTGGCTGAGCGGGGTGGCCGAGGCCCTGAAGGTGGCTCTTATCAAGGATGCCGCCTTGTTTGCCTTTCTGGAGAAGTCGGCCCTGGCCCTGCAGAGGCGGGATAGGGAAGTCATGGCCCGGGTCATTCACCGGAGCGCCGCCCTGCATCTGGAGCATATCGCCACCGGCGGCGATCCCTTCGAGTTCGGCTCCTCGCGCCCCCTGGATTTCGGCCATTGGGCCGCCCACAAGCTGGAGCAGTTAAGCTCTTTTGATCTGCGCCACGGCGAAGCAGTGGCCATCGGCATCGCCTTGGACGCCACGTATTCTCACTTGACCGGCCGGTTACCCTTAGGCCCCTGGCAGCGCATCATGGCGCTCCTGGACAGGCTGGGGCTGCCCCGCTGGGCCCCGCCCCTTGCGGATGTCCGGGCCGTCCTCTCAGGCCTTCAGGAGTTTCGGGAGCACCTGGGAGGGCGGTTGACGATTATGCTGTTGGCCGGCATCGGCCAGCCCGTGGAGGTGCATGAGTTGGAGCCGGGCGTCGTGGAAGAGGCCATCGGCCTCCTGGGACGCCGGCAACCGGGGGGGGCCAGGGAAACTGCGGCCGCCAGCCTGGCCCATGGTCCGGTTTAGATGATGCAACTCGCCTCTCCCGGAGCGGCCCACCTGACTTATTGCAGCAAGGTCCATCCCGGCCATGGGTGGGCGCAAGTCTGGCCGCAGCTTCAGGCCTGCGTGCCCCGGCTGAAAGCCCGTCTATCCCCCCAGGCTCCCTTCGGGTTGGGCGTGCGTCTCTCGGCCTCGGAATGCGAGGAGTTGCTCGCCGGTGACCGTCTCCCTGCCTTCAAGGACTTTCTGGCCGCCGAGGATCTCTATGTTTTCACCCTGAATGGGTTTCCCTACGGTGCGTTTCACGGGCCCCGGGTGAAGGCCGAGGTCTTTGCCCCGGACTGGCGGTCTGAGGCGAGGCTGAATTACACGAATCGGCTCGTCCAGGTCTTGGAGGAACTCCTGCCTCCCGGCCTGGAAGGGAGCATCTCCACCGCTCCCCTGTCCTATAAACCCTGGCTGGCCCCGGCGGACAAGGAGGGCCTGGGACTCATCACCCGCAATCTGGCGGCCATGGCCCACCGGCTCCTGGAAGTCCGGGAACGCTCCGGACTTTTCATCCATCTTGACCTGGAACCCGAGCCCGACGGCCTGGTGGAGACCTGCGCCGAGGTGGCGGCCTTCTACAGGGATTGGCTCTTGCCCCTGGGGGGGAGGACCCTGGCGGACCGGGCCGGCCTTTCCCTGGCCCGGGCCCAGGAGGCGCTCCTTGTGCATATCCAGGTCTGCCTGGATACCTGCCACCTGGCCGTATCCTATGAAGACCCGGGAGCAGCCCTGAAGTGCCTGGCAGACAACGGCATCAAGGTGGGCAAGGTCCAGGTCACCTCGGGCTGGAAAGCCGCCCTGCCCCGGGAAAAGGCTGGATTGGCCGGATTGGGCCGAGAATTGGCCCCCTTCAGCCGTTCTCCCTACCTGCATCAGGTGCGAGGCCGGAACCATGACGGCACGTTGAGCCGGTATGAGGATCTTTCGGCAGCCTTGCCGCATCTCCGGGCTTGCTCCGACCGGGAGTGGCGGATCCACTATCATGTCCCGCTCTTTATCGAAAAGCATGGCAGCCTTACGACCACCCATACCGAAACCCGGGGCGTGCTGCAACTCCTGGCGCGCCACGGCTTCACCCGCCACCTGGAGATTGAAACCTATACCTGGGAACTGCTCCCTGGAGACCTCAAGATGAATCTGGTAGACTTTCTGGAACGGGAATATCACTGGACCCTGGAGGCCCTGACTCCGGGAGATTAAAAGGCAAATCCTGCATCATGTATAGCGTTACGACCTTCTTTTTGCTTTTTATGATTGCCACCGCCGTCGCCATCGTGATTCGGCGGTTCCATATACCCTATACGGTGGCGTTAGTCCTGGCTGGTCTGCTTCTGGGTTTCCTGCATGCCTTTGAGGCCCCGCACCTCACGAAAGCGCTGCTCTTTACCGTTTTTTTACCGGGCCTGATTTTCGAGGCCGCGTTCCACATCGACTTCCAGCAGTTCTGGCGTAACCGCCTGACCATCATCTTCCTGGCAATTCCCGGCGTAATCGCGGCCATCGCTTTTACGACTTTCTTGCTCACGCCGATTGCTGAAATGCTTACGTATGGGAATAGCTTTACCTGGCACTATGCCCTGGTTTTCGGAGCCCTGATTAGCGCCACTGATCCCATTGCGGTGGTGGCCACGTTCAAAAAACTCGGCGCACCGAAACGTTTGAGCATTATTTTGGAAGGGGAAAGTCTCCTTAATGACGGCACCGGTATTGTCTTTTTCACGTTGAGCCTTGCCTTTCTGGCCGGAAACGGAGTAACGGTTGGCGGCGTGGCGCTGAAGTTTATCTCCATTGTGGGCATAGGTCTTTTGATCGGCACGGTTACGGGTCTCGTTGTTTCCCAAATCAGTAAACGGATTGACGATGCGATGATCGAGATCGCGCTCACCACGATAGCAGCCTATGGAGCCTTCATCGCCGCTGAACAGATACACTCCTCGGGGGTAATTGCCGCGGTGACCTCGGGATTATTGTGCGGCAATTACGGCGCCCGCGTCGGCCTGTCGCCTTCTTCGCGCATCGCCATTGAATCCTTCTGGGAATATGTCGCTTTTGCGTTGAACTCCATTGTTTTTCTGTTAATCGGCTTCGAGGTGAGTATCGATGCCCTGGTTTCCGCCTGGCAGATAATCCTCATAGCCTACCTCATCGTTACCCTCGGCAGAATTGTCATCATTTTCGGGGTCTCGGGGCTTATGAAGCTTACCCGGGAGAAAATTCCCTGGTCCTGGAGTATCGTCCTGAGCTGGGGCGGACTCCGGGGGGCGCTCCCCATGGTCCTGGTCTTAAGCATACCCCGGGATGTTCCCTCCCGGGACCTGCTGGTCACCATGACCTTTGGGGTGGTCCTGCTCTCCCTCCTCATTCATGGGCTCAGCATCTCACCACTTCTCCGTTGGTTAGGAATTGTCCGCGGGTCCGGAGAGAAGAAAGCTCTTGAATTTGCCAGGGGGAAATTGCTGGCAGCCTACGCCGCTCTCGGGACGCTGGACCAGATGTCTCGGGACCGCTTGCAGAAAAGTTCGATTGTTCCGGCCCTGCGACAGGAATATGATGAAATGATCCAGTCGATTCAACAGAAAATGGCGGAGATCCAGCCGGAACAGGACCAGCTTGATGCAGAGGAAACGAAGTGGGTGCGCCGCCACCTCTTACTGGTTGAAAAGCGGCGGGTCATTGAGACCTTTCACGAGGGCCGCATGGATCACGAAATTTATGAGAAGCTCCTCGGCGGATATCGACGCTCGCCTCCTCAAGGTGGAAACGGAGTTATAGTTCCCCAGTCTATGGGCAGCCCTGCCTTGAAAGTGTCCCCTGTCCATTTCCCTGAAGGGTTCGCGTACAAAGTTCGATGCATTGCCCCCCTTTCCGGAACCCGCCACTCTCCTCATCTGCTCCTGAGTCAAGAGCACCTTGCCCGGTTTATAGCGTTTGCCATAAATTCCTTCCGTTTGGAGGTACGCAAATCCCCCTAAATCCCCCTTGTTCAAAGGGGGACTTTAACAGCAATTCCTTGCAGTTGCCCCCATTTTTTTAAAGGGGGGCAGGGGGGATTATAAGGCTTCCCGGAGCGAAAAAACTTCTGGCAATTACTATAACCTCCAGGTGCGGCCGGCCCCTGAAGATGTTGCGCCCCGCCCGCCTGACCGATAAATACGTTGGCCCCGACCCAGGCTTGGATACCGGGCACTGATTTAATGACTACCGCATCGGATGGGGGTGGAGCGGCTGGTTCGCTATCTCCAGGAAACGGCGCTTGTGCGCGGCCCGGTTTTCCAGCAGGGCGTAGAGGCCCAACTTTAAGAGGTCCTGAATGATCATCCAGAGGATGATGTAGACCCAGACGTAGCCGATGAGGTCCCAGGGCAGGGGCGGCACCAGCCAGCCGAAGCCGCACATGAGCACGGCCACAATTTGAGTGGTCACAATGGCGGTGAGTAGTTGCCAGGAAGGGTAGGGCGGCTCCCAGAATTCTTTTTTGGTGCGGGTGACGAACAGGAGCAGATGCCCCCCGGCGGCCAGCCGCAGGAACAGAAGGGTCTGGATTTGGGGCAGGGCCAGATTGAGCACGCTGTGGCCCAGAAAAAACAACATGAAGCTCTCGATGGTGGCCAGAAAGCCCAGGACCGTGGACACGGTGAGGACCCGGTTCATCTCCCAGCGCACCGGGGTGGGACTGAGGTAGGTGTTGTCGTAGGCGATGGTCATGATGGGGATGTCGTCCAGGAGGGCCAGAATGATGATCATCATGGCGGTGAGGGGAAAGACGTTATAGGCCAGCATGGCCGCCACCACGAAGACCATGATGCTGATGGTCATGGAGATGCGGTAGACCGTGTAGCTCATCATGCGCTCGAAGATGCGCCGGGCTTCCTCCACCGCGGTGATGATCACCGACAGGCCGGGCTCGGTGAGGACCAGGGCCGCGGCCGACTGGGCCGCGTTGGTGGCGCCGGAGACCGCGATGCCCACTTCCGCCTGCTTCAGGGCCGGGGCGTCGTTGACCCCGTCGCCGGTCATGGCCACCAGGTGCCCCCGGTCCTGCAAGGCCTTGACGATGTTGTACTTGTGTTCGGGGAAGACCTCGGCGAAGCCGTCGGCCTTCTCGATCATGTCCTCCACGGGGCCGCTCAGTTCACATTGGTCGGCGTTGGGGAAGAGGTCGGTGGCGGGCTGGATGTTGGTGCCCAGCCCCAACTGCCCGGAGATCTCCCGGCCAATGGCCACGTTGTCCCCGGTGATCATCTTCACTTCGATGCCATGGGCCTGGGCCTGGGCGATGGTTTCCGCCGCATCCGGCCGGGGCGGATCATAGAGGGGCAGGAGGCCCAGGAATCGCCATTGGTCGCCGTTGTCGGCCCGGGCCACCCCCAGGGTACGGTACCCCTTGGCCGCCAGCTCATCCACCGCCTTTTGAGCCCGGGCCTTAAGGTCGTCATCCAAATGGCAGAGCTCCATAACGATCTGGGGGGCGCCCTTGGTAACCTTGAAGGTTTGGCCGCCTTCCTTGATGGTGGCCTCGGTGCGCTTGTGGATGGGGTCGAAGGGCACGAATTTGGTCAGGGAACAGGCATTCAGGGAGTCCTGGTCTTGCAAGCCGACCATCACCGCCTGGTCGATGGCGTCCCGGTTCTCCTCCCTGGAGGCCAGGCAGGCGGTCATGATCACTTCCTGGGGGTCGGCCAGGCCGAAGGTCTCCGGGTCGCCCAGGGTCAACTGGTTCAGGGTCAGGGTGCCGGTTTTGTCGGAACAGAGCACGTCGATCCCCGCCATCTCTTCGATGGCCTGGAGGCGGGAGACGATGGCCTTCATCTTGGAAAGCGCCAAAGCTCCCAGGGCCATGGTGACGCTGAGCACCGCGGGCATGGCCACGGGTATGGAGGCTACCACCAGGATGAGGACGAACTCCACCAAGTCCAGGACCGGCAGCCCCCGGTGGAGTTCCACCACGATCAGGACGACGCTGAGTCCCACGGCGATGAAGATCAGGAAATCCCCCACCCGCATGACCGCCTTCTGGAAGTGGGAAACGGCGCCGGCGGTCTCCACCAGCTTGGCGGTGCGGGCGAAGAAGGTGTTGCCTCCGGTGTTGGTGACCAGAGCCACCATCTCACCCTGCTTGGCGATAGAGCCGGAATAGGCGATGTCGCCGGGGACTTTGTTCACCGGCAGGGACTCCCCGGTGAGGGCCGCCTGGTCGACGCTGAGGTATTCCCCCTCCGCCAGCTTGACGTCGCCGGGAATGATATCCCCCAGCCGAATCCGGATGACATCCCCCGGCACCAGGTCCCGGGCCTCAACTTCCTGCCACTTCCCGTCCCGGAGGACCCGGGCCTTGAGGGCCAGTTGTTCCTTCAGGGCCTCCAGGGCGTTGCTGGCTTCGTGTTCCTCCCAGAACCCGATGACGGCATTGAACATCAGCAGAAAGGCGATGATGATCAGGTCGCCCCAATGCTTCACCAGGGCGGAGAGGATGGCCGCCACCTCGATCATCCAGGGAATGGGGCCCCAAAAATAGCCCAGGAATTTGAGGAGGGGATGGGTCTTCTCCTCCTCCAGGGCATTGGGGCCATACTGCGCCAGGCGGGCCTCGGCCTCAGACCCGCTTAAACCCTGGGGACTGCTGGCCAGCTGAGTAAAAAGGTCGGCGGGGCTTTTTTGCTTAGCCTCATCTCCGCTGATGATGATTGGTTCGGGCATCGTCCCTGGTTCTCCCTTACGGTGAAATGAACTGTTCGTGACTTCAGATGGAAGGACAAAGAAAAGTTAACCATGCATGATAGGGAAAGAAATTCCTTACGTGCCTGGGCGCAGGCGCAGTCTTTCCCGCAGATGCGTGCGGTCCCCCAGCACCTTGCTTCATGGTCCTGGTGCGGTCATAGCCGCGATGCTTAACACGGCCGCCGGCATGCTGATGCGGTGGCGCTGACGGCCTCTTTCGATACCCGGCATCACCGCTTAAAAGGGCCACTTCCAATTGGTGATGTCCGGTTGATCCACGCCAAACTCGTAGGCGTGGTGCAAACAGGCGATCTGCTGGTTGAGCAGGGCCTCTCGCAAGCTGGACCCCGTGTTGGCAAAACGGGGTATCCGGTCGATGGCGTCAATGGCCAGGCTAAAGCGGTCGGTCTGGTTGAGGATAGCCAGCTCCAGGGGCGTGTTGATGTTGCCCTTCTCTTTGTAGCCCCGCACATGAATGTGGTGCTGCCCGGGCCGACGATAGGTTAATTGGTGGATCAGCCACGGGTAGGAGTGAAAATTGAAGACCACCGGCTGATTGGATGTGAAAAGGGCTTCGAATTCACGGTCATTCATCCCGTGGGGGTGATCGACGCGGGATATCAACTTGAACAGGTCCACCACGTTCACGAACCGGATCTTGATGTCGGGTAGATGCTGGCGCAGCAGGACGGTGGCGGCCAAGGACTCCATGGTCGGCACGTCGCCGCAGCTGGCCATGACCACATCGGGTTCGGCTCCCTGGTCGTTACTGGCCCAGTCCCAGATACCGGCGCCCTTGGTGCAGTGCGCCACGGCCGCCTCCCGGTCCAGGTACTGCAGGTGGACCTGTTTGTCCGCCACGATGACGTTGACATAATTGATGCTGCGCAGGCAGTGGTCGGCCACGGAAAGCAGGCAGTTGGCGTCGGGCGGCAGGTAGATGCGCACCACGTTGGGGCTCTTGTTGACGACCACGTCGAGAAAACCGGGGTCCTGATGCGTGAACCCGTTGTGGTCCTGCCGCCACACCAGGGCGGTGATCAGCAGGTTGAGTGACGCCACATCAGCCCGCCAGGGAATCTCGTTGCACTTTTCCAGCCACTTGGCGTGCTGGTTGAACATCGAGTCGATTACGTGGATGAACGGCTCGTAGCTGTTGATGAAACCGTGCCGGCCGCTCAGCAGGTAGCCCTCCAGCCACCCTTCCACCGTGTGCTCGCTGAGCATCTCCATGACCCGGCCCTTCAGGGCCAGTTCGCCGCCGTCGGCGTCCTCCGGGAAATACTCCCCCAGCCAGACCTTCTTGGCAACCTCGTAGATGGCTTGGAGCTTGTTGGATTGGGTCTCGTCCGGCCCGAAGACGCGGAAGTTCTGCATGTTCAGCCGCATGACTTCCCGCAGGAAGATCGCCCAGGGTGGGGACGTTCCCGGCCAGGGTCCTGCCGGGGTTCTTGACCTCGACGGCGAACGTGCGGAAGTCGGGCATGTCCAGGGGCCGGCGCAGCAGACCGCCGTTGGCCACGGGATTGGCGCTCATGCGCCGGTTGCCCTTGGGGGCCAGCGCCTTCAACTCGGGGATCAGCCGCCCCTGCTTCGTCAAAACGCTCCTCCGGCTTGTAGCCGCGCATCCACGATTCCAGCAATTTCAGATGGGCCGGGTTGGTGGCGACGTCCGTGAGAGGGATTTGGTGCGCCCGCCAGAAGCCTTCCAGGTAGTGGCCGTCCACCTCGCGGGGCGCGGTCCAGCCCTTGGGGCTCCGGAGGACGATCATGGGCCAGCGCGGCCGGAAGGCCTTGCCGGTCTGCCGCGCCTCCTCCTGGAACTTGCGGATCTCCAGGACGCAGTGTTCCATGGTGGCGGCCATGGCCTGATGCATGCTCTCGGGGTCGCTGCCCTCCACGAAGTAAGGCGTGTAGCCATACCCGACGAACAGGGCCTCCAACTCCTCGTGGCTGATGCGGGCCAGGATGGTGGGGTTGTTGATCTTATAGCCGTTGAGATGCAGGACCGGCAGCACCGCGCCGTCGGTGATCGGGTTGAGGAATTTGTTGCTGTGCCAGCTCGTGGCCAGGGGCCCGGTCTCGGACTCGCCGTCGCCCACCATCACCAGGGTGATCAGGTCCGGGTTGTCGAAGACCGTCCCGAAGGCGTGGGAAAGGCTGTAGCCCAGCTCGCCGCCCTCGTGGATGCTGCCGGGCGTTTCCGGGGTCGCGTGGCTGCCGATGCCGCCGGGGAAGGAGAACTGCTTGAAGAAGCGCTGCATCCCGGCCAGGTCTTCGCTCTTGTCCGGGTAGATCTCGGAGTAGGTCCCTTCGAGGTACGCCTGGGACAGGACCGCGGGCGCCCCGTGGCCGGGGCCGGAGATATAGATGGCGTTCAGGTCGTACTTGTTGATCAGCCGGTTGAAGTGGATGTAGGTGAAGCACTGGCCGGCGTCGGAGCCCCAGTGGCCCAGCAGCCGCGGCTTTATATGCTCCAGTTTGAGCGGCTCCCTGAGCAGAGGGTTGTCCCTGAGGTACAACATCCCCAGGCACAGGTAAAGGCTGGCCTGCCAGTAGGCGTCGATCTTGCGCAGCTCCTCCGGGCTCAGGGGGGTCCCTTTGATCGTGGAGCGGGCCGGCCCGTAAGCGCTGATGCTCTCGTCCCGGTGAACTGCCAGCGGTGGCTGGGCGGAAGTGGTCATGACTGCGTCCTCCTTTTCAAGACTGGGTCTCTCTGCCACCCATTCCTGTGATTGCCGGGCATTCCCAGGCCCGGCTGCATTCCGGACCGGCCGGACCTGAATCGGGGGTAGCCGTTATGGAGAAAACCGCTTGTCCGGGGTTCATAGTCCGCATCTCCAGGGCAGGTGGTCTTCTAGGGCTTGATTTTGCGTGAGGAATATTTTCGGCAGGCAAGATTAACACCTTATAAATTTAGATAACCATTTTATATTCCCTGTCAATTTGTAACTTTTTTCTACCACAATCCCAGAAGGGCCGGACTGGCCCATTTCCTCAGGCAAAAAGAGAAATTTTTCAGGCGATTATCTCGACTTGGGGGAAGGGCTATCCCGAAGTATTCCGATGGTCGACCCAGACAGAGTCGCAATCATAAAAAGGGGCATCGTCCGTCAGGGGCTCTCTTGGATTAAGATCCCTTGGGCCCCGTCCAAATGGTAGAGCCGATCAACGGCGAGGGCCGGATGGCGCTCATGGGTGAGAATCAAAATGGTGGCGGTCTTTTTGCAGGCGTTGATGACCTCGGCAAGAAGGGTGCGGGCCCGGTCGTCGAGGTTCGACCATGGTTCATCCAGGATCATGATGGGCGACTCTCTCAAGAGCAGCCTGGCAATGCAAAGCCGCTGCCTCTCACCGGTACTGGTCCCGGCGCCCCGGGGGTCCATGACGGTTTCAAGGCCCTGAGGCAGGCGCGCCAAAAAGTCATGTAACTGGGCGCGTTCCAGGGACTGCAAAACCTGTTGGTCACTCGCGTCCGGCTGGGCGATGAGGAGGTTGCCTCTCAGCGTCTCCTGAAAAATAAAGTGATTCTGGGTGACAACCCCAATTTTCCTCCGCAGCTCAAGGCGGGAAATCCGCCGGAGGTCGATCCCGCCGATGGAGATGACTCCTTCGGCGGGTGCGTAGAGGCGCAGGAGCAGATTGATCAGCGTGGATTTGCCGCTGCCGCTTTCGCCGTCAATGACGGTGACCGAATTGGCGGGAATAAGCAGGTGCGCCCGGTTGTAGAGCCGCCGCCCTCCCGGGTATGCGAAGGTCAGACCGGATGCCTCGATGGCGACGGATTGGCCCGGCAGGGTTGCCGTGGGGTGGCTGTCTTCCGCCTCCGGGGCTTCAGCCAGAAATCCGGCCAGATGACGCATCCCGGTGAATTCGGTCTGCACGGTGGCCAGCAACCGGGTGAGTTGGGAGACCGACATCTGCAAGAGGGTGGCATAAAAGAAAAAGAGCAAAAAAGGTTCGAGACCCATCTTACCCCGGGCGATCAGGTAATAGGCCAGGGCCACCAGCCCCAGGCCGCCCAGTTGGCTGAGAAGCTCAATGCCGGGGGAAAACACCGAGAGCACCGCCCCGGCTCGGATAGAAAGCTGCTCCAGCCAGGTGGTGTGCTTCTGGAAATGTGCCGCTTGCCGCCCCTCGGCAGCCAGTACCTTGACGGTGTCGATCCCCTGAATCGTTTCGTCGAAGACCCGCTGTATTTCGCTCCAGGTGTCCCGCTGCGCCCGGGCATAATACCCCATAATTTGGTTGAGGACGGTCACGAGTATGGCGGTGAGGCCCACGATGCCCAGGGCCGCAAAGGTAAGGGAGGCCGGACAGAAATAGAACAGGATGACCGTCACCGCCACCGCGGTGATGAGTTCGCGCCCGACCCCGGGAAGAAAATCCGCGAAAAACCGCTGGGCTTGGGAAATATCGCTGTTGAACTTGGTGAAAAATTCGCCGGCGGATTGCTGCTGGAAATAGGCCAGGGGCAGGTGGCTGGCCTTATCGAAAAAATCCGTTTGCAGCTGTTTCAGCAGGTTGAAAGAAAAGACGCCGCCGGCATACCCGCTAATCCCCTGCAACACGGCGATGGCCAGGAAGATCAGGGCCAGTTGCTCGAGCAGGGGCAGCCCCGAGGTCCAAAGATTGGCGTGCGGGCCATTTACGGCCAGGCTTACCAACTGCTGATAGTAGCGCGGCTGCAGCGCCATGAGCACCCCGCAGCCGAGCTGCAGGATAACCAATAACGTCAAAGGGAAGCGATAGCGGGCAATGGTGCCGGCAATCCAGGATCTCATAACTCTGGGGAGGGCTGGGACGTTCGTTGCAGGTCGGCCAGGGCCCGATGGATTTTGGCGAATATGAGCCGATAATCTTTGCAGAACGGGTCCTTGGCCATAGGGTCATGGCAAAACACCAGGGCGTTGAGAGGGCACCCGCCGTGGCAGATTGACCAGTGCCCACAGGTGTGGCAGTCCGAAAGGGTTTCGGCCCGCCGTCGAATATCCTCGCAGAAAGGTAAAGCCACCAAGTCCTGGATTTCACGGTCGTGGATATTGCCTAAGGGGTGGGTCTCAAACCGGCTGCACAGCACCACATCCCCGGAGGGTCTCACTCCGAGGTGCGACCCGACGCAGGTTCCTTGCTGCTGACATTCGTAAGGCGCGCCACCAAGAGTTGCCTCCAGGTACAGATCCAGAGGCGACACGGTGACCCGCCGGCGTTCCGTACCGGTCCAGGCGTCGAATAAGCGGCAAAGAAATGTCGCCATATTCCCCTGGCTTAAGCAGGTAGGGGTCAGAGCTCTCGGGGTTTCGCCCCGGAATCATCGGGTTAACGCGGAAACCGTACCCCAGGCCTTGAAAGAACCGGTAGATTGCCTGTTCCTGCCCCAGGCTCCGCCGGGTTATCACCGCATTGAACCCCGTTGACACGCCCTGTTCTTCCAAAAGGCGAATTTTCCCCATAACCGCGGCGTGGGTTCCCTGCCCATCGGCACCGATGCGCATCGAGTCGTGCAAGGCTTGGGGGCCGTCGAGGCTAACGCCGACCTGGAACTCGTGGTCACGGAAAAAGGCGCCAAAGTCATGATCGAGGAGCAGGCCGTTGGTCTGGAGATAATGCTGGAATCTCAGGCCCGAGGCCAGCCCGTGAAGCATCTGCATCGCGTCCCTGAAGAACCCGAGGCCCGCCAGAAGGGGTTCTCCCCCATGCCAGAGGATATGGATTTCCCTGAACCCCTGTGCCTCGGCATAGCGGGCCGTTTTTTCCAGGGCCGTCTGCAGCGTCTGCCGGCTCATGACGCCGGTCCCGGTAACGTCGGCATAGCAATAGCGGCAGCTGAGATTGCAGCCCTTTACCGGCTCCAGGATAAGAGTGAAGGCGTCGTTGGCCTCAACCGGCATCGGCGAGCTCCCGCCGGACGGCTTCCCGCACGTGGTGACGGAAAGCTCTCATCCCCTCACAGAAGTACATCTCCCCCCGGACCTCATGCCAAGCGGGGGGGAGGACGGCGTCGGCCCAGCGGTCGTCGGGCAGTCCCTCCGACCGGGCGCGGAGCAGCATGGCGTTGTATTTCATGCAGGTGAAACACCCGCCGCCACACCGCCGGCCCCATTCACAGCTGCCACAGGCCATATGCTTCCCGGACCGCCGAATCCGCTGCTTAATCTTTTCCCACAGGACGCCCTTGTTTACCAAAATGGTCTCCAGGGAATCCTGGCGAATATCCCCCAGGGCCGTCTTCGCATCGTTTACCCACTGGTCACAGCTGAACACCATGCCGTCAGGGGCGAAAATCAGGCGCCGGAAGTCGCACCGTTTCTTGTGGAATGGGTCGCCCAGGTTGATTTCCGGCTGCAGGGCCATCTTGACTTCTTGCCGCAGCTCACTGAAATCCACCTGCCGGTTCTGGTCCCAGAACCAGAGATCAAACAATTCGATCAGAAACCGTCCCACTTCCTCCGGCCGGGGGGCCAGGTCTGACAACCCGGAAACCTCGCCGGCCTCCGGGACCAGGTCCAGCCAGCGCACATCATAGATATCCAGCTGGACCACGGCCCGCAATTCATTGAAGAAGGCAAACAGATCGGCAGCGCGGTGGATGCTTGCCCGGGTAACCACGGCAATTACGGCCACCCGGTCTACCTTGGCCCAAGCCCGATAACATTCAAGGCCGCGCCGGGCCGCCTCATAAGATCCGGCCTTCGAGCCGCGCAAGCACCGGTAGAGATCGTGAATCTCCTGGGGCCCATCCAGGCTGAAGCCCACCTGAAAATGATGTGCGGCGAGCAATTGCGCCATATCATCGTTCATGAGGGTGCCGTTGGTCTGAACCCGGTTGTCAAAAGAAAGCTCGGGATACTGAGCCTCGAGGCGGATGATGGCGCGGAAAAAATCAAGGCCCGCCAGGAGGGGTTCACCGCCGTGCCAGTAGATTTGGATTACCTTGGTGAGAGGATCAACGCTCAGATTATGGGCGATGACGCGGCTGAGAATCGTCTCGACGGTGGAGAGGTCGATAATCCCGCCGGAATGCTCCTGGAAGCAATATCCGCAAGCCAGGTTGCAGTTCCGGGTTACCTGGATTTGGGGCACCACCGGCAGCTGTTGTTCACAATCGGCACCGTATGGCTCTATGGGAGAGAGATTTTCCACCATGGGAATGATAAGGCGTGTGAGGCATTGGACGCATCGCTACCGTTTTGGAAAGTCTCATGCCAGGTGAGGTGCGTAATTAAATTACTGAACGTCTATAAATCATTATCAAAAATGAGTTCAGACGTCAACGTGAATCATCCCAGGGGGGTTAGGTTTGCAAATAGGTATCCCCTTTTCTAAAGGGGGGTGGGGGGATTAGACAACATCTGGTTAATCCCCCTGATTCCCCCTTTAGGAAAGGGGCGCTTCATGTCTCCCTATCCCAACCTTTACCTGGGTGGGAGAAGGTATTGACAACAGGCTCTCATCTTACGTCCACCAGTTGAACCAGTTGCCCCAGTTATGCCAGTTGCGCCAGTTGCGCCAGTTACGCCAGTTGCGCCAGTTGCCCCAGTATGGAAATGCTACCCTCTTCTTCTCTTCCTGGCGGATTTCCTCTATGATTTCATCGAGGACTTTACTTTTTGCCATGGCTCCCTCTCTCTGTCTGATCTCGGCAGACAGACGTTCCCGTAAGGTTAGATCATTGATTCCTTCCGGTCTCCGCTGCTATTTAGAAGTAACGGGTATGCATACTTTGGGCATACATTGCTGACGCCATTTCTCCATGGCAACCAGGTACTTGCCTTGCTGGACCGGGCTCATTTGGGCCAGTTCCTCGTCCAGCTGCATCTTGAAAGACGTAAACAACTTAGCCTCAGCGGCAATGTAGGCGGCTACCGCGGTCTTGACCTTCGCCTCGTCAGGTTTAGGCGCGGCCAACGCGGCCTGCAAATCAGCCCAAGCCTTCTTCGAGCTGTCGACGATTTCTCCGCGCTTGAGCGAATACTTATCTTCTATCGCCACAAGCGCCTTGGCTTTATCCGGGGTAATCTTCAATTCTTTGAGGATGTTCCCTTTGTAATCCTTGAGTTGTTGCCCCAGCGCCTCATTCGTCTGACCCGTCTGCCCCAGGGCGGGGATCACCAGCAGAAAGCTCAGGATGGTGGTGAGTAACCCCAGTTTGAAAACGAGCTTACCTTTCATTTCATCCTCCTCGTTAAAAGGTGTTGGCCATCTTGCAAATGCACTCTGAGCGTGCCGGAAAAGGTGCCAGTGGCAGCGGCTGCTGCGTTATCCCGCCGCCCCCGCCGCACATCCAGGCGGTCCATCTGTCCCCTTCCAGTACGATGTCTTTTTAAAACACAGACCCGGTAAGGTCGTCAAGTAAAATATGCCTGGCAGCCGCGTATCTGGTTCCGTGAGATTCAGATTTTCGATGAGGAAGAAGGCATGATCTCTGAGCCATGGGCTTGTGGCTGCATGGCGTTGCTTTGTGGTTGGTCCCTGGCAGGGGTCCATTGATGCCTTTATCGGGGGGGAGGTAAAACGGTCCATCGCCTGGCTGATCAAGTGGTCGGTCAGCCAAGCCAGGGGGCAGGTTGGCTGACTGCGATGATCCGCAGTATACGACTCCCCCTGGACCTGAGACCTCAAGCTGAGCGAGTATCATGCCTCAAGGGGTGGGCAGGAAGAGACGCAAGAACGATCCGGAGACCAGGATGGCAGGGGATTTTGGGCCACGAGAACCAAACCACTACCGCAATATATCTTCACGCCATAAACCAATCTGAGATTGCGGCTGGAGCTGCCCATGAGCAGGCCCGGAGAGAGTCACCCTCGATAAAAGGCGAGGGGCTCAGGCCTGATGACCTAAACCCCACTTAAGTACTTAAATTTACGTGGTGCCGGAGGCCGGACTCGAACCGGCACAAGGTTGCCCTCGGGGGATTTTGAGTCCCCTGCGTCTACCAATTCCACCACTCCGGCAGCCTGTTTATTGTAAATCTCTTTACCGGGATTTGGCAAGTGGGGAGACAAAAAAACCGGCAACTTACCCGCCTGAACTCGGGGTAACTTGCCGGTTCTGCAGAATTGTTCCTCAGGAGCGGCCCAGGATATCCGGCTCCCGGGCCGGTCTTACCGAGGCGGACGGGAAACCGGGATCTCGGTAGGCCGCAGGGTTGGCACCCCCAGCCCCCCGGGCCCGCCCACGCCGCCGGGGCTGCCCACGACCCCGGGTCGGCCCGGGGACCCGGGGCGGGCGCCACCGCTCTTGATGCTCCGGGCTTCCTTAAGCAGCGTCATAAAGTACATCAAATAGCGGGCTTGCTGGATCGGCGTCAGAATGGCCGCATCTTCGTCACCCTTGCGCTGCTGCAGGTTGAGCATCTCCAGCCGCTTGCGCTTCATTTCGGCGAGGAGGGCCTTGATCTCCTGCTCCGACGGGGAGGGCTGGCTCATGAGCTGCCGCAGGCGCTGTACATCGTTTTCCATCCCCACGGCCAACTGGTGCCGCAACTGCCGGTAACGGGCGTCGATGGCCAGCAGCTTGTCCACGGTCTGTTGGTTTACTCCCAGAGCCGGGCCCAACTGGTTTCGCTTGGCTTGCAGGAACCGGTCCTGAAAGCCGGCATGACGAAATTCACGACCGGGCTGGCCCCAGGCCAGGCTTGCTCCGGCCAGGATTAGCCCCAGGAATAGGCAGAGAATCTTTCGACGCATGATCCATCCTTCTTATGCTGATGCAGTTTTTTGAGAAAGATATCCTTTTCCTGGTCGGTCATTCCCGCCAGTTCCGCATCCAGTTCCCAACCGGATAGATCCACTTCTTCTTCCACCGGCTGGGGCACCACTTGCTCCAGAGCCACCGTGGCAAATTGTTCCACCTGCAGGGGAGCTTCCCGGGGGACCCGGGCCGGCGGCGCCGGAGCCTTCTGGGGAACGGCGGCCACCGTGGCGGCGGACTTTGACTTTACCATGGCCTGCTCGTGGACCGGGGCGCCGGGTCCGGTGAGCTGCACCGCCACATAGAGCAGGAGCACTGCCACGGCCGGCGCCCCCAGCAGATAGGGCAGCCGGAACCATCGGGGGCTGGAGGCCACGGGCGCAGCCTGACCCTCCTGGGCGGCCTGCACCAGTTTCAGGTGCATATCCCGGGAAAATTCATGCCAAAATTCCGCGGGCGGGTCCGCCAGCGGAGTCGCCTCAATGGTGGCGACTACCTCCCCGAGCTCCCCCAGTTCGTGCTGGCAGGCGGAGCACCGGGCCAGATGGAACTTAAGCCAGCGCTTCCCCCAAGAGGGGAGGTCACCGTCGGGGTACTCTGGCAGCCATTTTTGGAGAAGGGCGCATTCCCACTTCATGGTCGTCCTCACTCTGTATATGTTTCTTCAGGGTCTTCAACGCCTGGCAGTAATTCACCCGGGCGGCCCCGGCGGTGCCGCCCAGGACCTGGCTGATCTCTTGATAAGACAGGCCCTGTTCCACCTTCAGGGTAATCACCGCCCGCTGCTTGGCGGGGAGCAGTTCCAGGGCCTCATAGAGACGGCGGCGGTTGTCCTGGGACACCAGGTCCGCCTCCGGAGAGGGCTCATCCCCCGCCAGATTCAGTTCTTCACAGTCAACCGGATTGCCAAATTTTTTGCGGCTTTTCAAATAATTGTAGCACTGATTGATGGCAATCCGGAACAACCAGGTGCGAAACTGCGCATCCTGGCGAAAACTCCGGATGTGGACAAAGGCTTGGAGAAAGGCCTGCTGGGCCAAATCCTTCGCCTCCTCCGCATCGGATACCATGCGACACGCCAGGCCGTAGACCTCCCGTTGGTACTTCAGCACCAGTTCTTCAAAGGCCGGAAGATCTCCTGCCTGGGCCCGGGTCACGAGCTGATCGTCGGTCATGAGGTCTCTATTCCGGCTTTCATATATATAGACATCATCGAGCTCTGAATGTTAAGCATAAGTTTATCATTTTGATAAAATCGCTGGGCCCTTACTGCCGGGCGGCTGCATGCCAGCCCCCCGGGCGCGCCCCGCGCTCTTGTCATTATCGCCCATCAAGCGCCGGGACTCAACTTTTCCCGGGGCTTCGCCGCCACCGCCGGCTGGCGCATCTCCCGCAAACCCGTCAGGAGGGGCACCGTCAGCATGATGAGGCCCAGGGCGGCCACCCCGTGCCAGCCGGCCTGCCCATAGGCATAGCCGCTCAGGGTGATGCCCGTGGCCCCGCCTAGATAATAAGCCAGGACGTACAGGGAGTTGGCCCGGCCGCGGCTCCCGGTCAGGTTACGGTTGAGGGAGCCGGCGGCCGCAGCATGGATGGAGAAGAAACCGGCGCAGACCAGCACCAGGGCCACCACGATGGCGAAGATGGATTGGATGAGCGTCAGTAAAATGGCCAGGGCAAAGACCAGGGACCCCAGTACCATGGTGCCGCCGTTGCCGATGCGGTTGCTGAGCTGGCCCGCCAGGGGGCCGATGCCGATGCCGATGAGATAGGACAGGTACAAGAGCGTGATGAACTCGGTGGAAGCGTTAAACGGCGGCCGATGGAGGTAAAACGGCAGGTAATTGAAAATTGAGGAAAACACAAAAAATCCCCCGAAGGCCACTTGAAAGGCCCGGCGAAGCTCCGGCTGAACCACGAGAGCCAGGAACCCGTCGGTCTTGGGGGTGCTTTCCCTGGAGAGTTTACCGGCCGGCAGCCAGCGCACCGCCGCCAGGGTGGCCGCGACCACCAGCAGGGAGGCGGTGACGAAGGCGTAGCGCCAGTGCAGCGGCGGGTGAATCCAGCCTCCCAGCAGGCGCCCGCCCAAACCGCCCGCCACCGTGGCCGAGACATAAGACCCCATGGCCACATTCAGGCGCTCCAGGGGTAAATTAGTGGACAGGTAGGCCGCCAGGCAGGTAGTCAGGGCGGGTACGAACAACCCCTGCACGAATCTGGCCCCCACCAAGAGGCCGAGGCTGGAGGTGGCGGCGCAGAAAAAGCCGCAGGCCGCCACCACCCCACCGCCCACCAGGATGAGGCGCTGGATCGGGTAGCGGTCCGCCAGCATGCCGAAGGGCAGGTTGGCCAGGGCGATGCCCAGGATCACCGCCGAGACGGTGTAAGAAGCCTGGGACGGGTTGACCCCGAACTCCTGCTGCAGGATGGGCAGCACCGGTTGGGTAATGTACACCGTGGTGAGGGCCGCGGCCACCAGGCCGAAGACCAGGGCCTGGAAAGTGAAGAAGGATTGCCGGTCCATAGGTTATGCCGTTGAAGGGAGAAGAATCCTTGACCCCGCTTTGCTCAGCCGGGCGCTGACCCACGCTCTCATCTAGGTCAGAATCTCAAGACTTTATTATACCTGATCGCCGCAAAAAGGGTAAAATGAGCCGCAGCGGGGCAACCGGGGCATTTCAGGGCTCCGCATCCGCGGCAGCTGTTGCGGTCATTACCCGTCAAACCGGAGTGTAAGGCAGCCATGCCTGGCCTGACCCTGATTTTTGCCCTCTGTCTGGCCCTTATCCACCTGGGAGCCAGCCGTTTCTCCCTGGCCACGGCCGCGCCCCGCAGCCGCTGGCTCTCCCTGGCCGGGGGCACCTCGGTGGCCTATGTCTTCGTGCACATCCTGCCGGAGTTGAAAAAGGGCCAGGACGTCATTATCCGGGCCGAACTCCCCCTGGCGTTCCTGGAGCATCACGTCTATATCGTGGCGCTGCTGGGTTTCCTCACTTTTTACGGCCTGGAGCGCCTGGCCGTCCGGTCCCGCCGCCAGAGCCTGGTCGTAAGAGGCGAAGACGCCACCACGCCCATGGTGTTTTGGATCCACATCCTGTCCTTCGCCTGCTTCAACGCCCTGGTGGGCTATCTGCTCCTGCACCGGGAACAGCCGGGCGTGGTCAGTCTCAGCTTCTTTTTCACTGCCATGGGGGCCCATTTTCTGGTGAACGACTATGGTCTCAGGCGGCATCACAAGGAGGCTTACAACCGCATCGGGTGCTGGCTGCTGGCCGGCAGCGTCCTGGTGGGTTATGGCATCGGCCTGATGACCCCGATCCACGAACTCATGCTGGCCGTGCTGTTCGCCTTCCTCGCCGGCGGGGTCATTCTCAATGTCATTAAAGAGGAGTTGCCGGAAGAACAGGAGAGCCTCTTCTGGGCCTTTGCCCTGGGCGCGGCCCTCTACACCGTGCTGCTGCTGGCCCTGTAGCATCCTGCCCGGCAGGCCGGGCGGGGGGCGCCTCCCTTGAGAAAAAAAGGCGGGATGGCCGGCTTGCCCGGTTATTTCTTCCCCGGACGGGAGGATCTGGCTATTTCCACCATCAGGATGTTGGTTTTGACCACCCTCTCCAGGTCCTCGGCGCCAAACTGCTCTTCAGTCATCCGGCAGGCCGCGCATACCCCGTCGACATTGCACACCCGGTTGAGCGCCACCTTGAAGCCCTGGGATCGGGGCAGAGCCCGCTTGAGACAGGCGAGGGCCTGGTTATAGTCACCCTTTTTGACCATGATGGCGGCAAGGTTGTTGAGGGCCAGGGGATGACCCGGGTCCTGGCGCAGCACTGCTGCGAAGATTTTCTGGGCCTGGTCGAATTTGCCCTGCTCCAGACAGTCGTAGCCCGCGTTCAATTTCCCGGCGACCCCGGTCTGGCTCTGGGCCCAAATCAGGCCCGGAGCAATGAGGCTCAGGGCTACCAGCAGGACAGTAAGTCGGTGTGCCTTCCGGTTCATATGCGTCCCCTTGTGAAAAGTAAGATCTCTGGGAAAAAGCCCCGGATAGGGGAGGGCAGGGGGCTCAAACCTTTCACGATCACACTTTGGCAGAGATTCTTTGGTTGCCGTTTCCGCATATTATACCGGTTCGGCCCGTGGTTCCAGCGTTAGATTGAATTTTTCAAAGCCATGGACGCTTTACCGTGAAAATCCACCCGTAGGGGCGGTTCGCGAACCGCCCCTACAAGGAATTTCATGCTTGGGGGTGGCCCAAAACGGCCAGGACCTTTTAGGTGGATGGGCCAGGAACACTGACCCGGAGCGGCAAGATGGGTTCCATGCCGGTTACCTATCATCGGTTGCTTACCGGCGGTTTTTTCGGTATGGTTGTGACAATATCTATGACCGGGCCGGGATGATGATAGCTTGGGGCTGGCTGACCGGCATCGGCCCACACTCCACGATCACCCATCTTCATGCTCCAAGGGAAAGTGCCGCCATTGAGTAAATCGAGCCAGGAACCATCCATGAATAAGAGCGGATTAGTCGCCCAAGGCTGGAAGGGCATCATCTTGGCCGGTGGAGCCGGGACCCGGCTCTACCCCGTTACCAAAGTGGTCAGCAAACAACTCCTGCCGGTCTATGACAAGCCCATGATCTACTACCCCCTGTCAATCCTCATGCTGGCCGGCATCCGGGAAATTCTCCTCATTTCCACCCCGGAGGACCTGCCCAGATACGAGAGTCTGCTGGGGGACGGGACGCAATTGGGCCTGCGCTTTTCCTATGCGGCCCAACCCCGCCCCGAGGGCCTGGCCCAGGCTTTCATTATCGGTAAGGAATTCATCGGCGCCGACCGGGTCTGCCTCATCCTGGGAGACAATATTTTCTATGGCCATGGGCTCGAGGGCATCCTCTCCCGGGCCGTGCAGTTGACCAAGGGCGGCCTGGTGTTCGGCTATTGGGTCAAGGACCCGGAAAGGTATGGCGTGGTCGAGTTTGACCAATCCGGGCGGGTCCTGGATATCGTCGAGAAGCCCGCCAAGCCGAGATCGTCCATGGCGGTGTCCGGCCTCTATTTTTATGACAATCGCGTGGTCGAAATAGCCGCTCGCCTCCAGCCTTCACCCCGGGGGGAACTGGAGATTACCGATGTCAACCAGGCCTACCTGAAAAGCGGGGAACTCCGGGTGGAGGTTTTGGGCCGGGGTTTCGCCTGGCTGGACACGGGAACCCACGAATCTCTCCTGGAGGCCTCCACGTTCATTGAGACCATTGAGAAACGCCAGGGGCTCAAGATCGCCTGCATCGAAGAAATCGCCTATCATCTGGGCTTGATTGACGCCGGGCAACTGCGCCGACTGGCCGAACCCATGCGGAAGAACGGCTATGGCCAGTATCTGCTGAAGATCCTGGCGGAATGAACCGGCGGCAGGCACGATCTGAAATCTACAGATGATATAATCACCTGATTAGATAGGTTTAAACTGCACATCACTAACAGCCGGCTTTAGTCCTTCAGAATTCCAAACGCAATCCGGCGTTGACGTAGTGCGCCGTAGAGTTGCCTCGGCCCACCTCGGCGTTATAGCTGGCCTGGGCGTAAAGGTTCTTCTTCAGCCCCACGGTGACACTGGCTCCCACCAACGCATAGTTCCGCTTGGCCGCGTCAGTCTGGAAATTGAAGGTGCTGCTCCCCTGGCTGAGGCTGGCGTTGAGGCCCCGGCTGCCGTTAGAAAATTCGTGTTGATAGAAGGCATAGCCCTGGGGCACCACTTTCGTGGACCCGACCCGGAGGGGGACGGTCAGGCGCGCCCCCAGGCCGGTTTGCAGGGAATCCGCGGATTGGGAGGCCACCTTCAGGTTCAGGGCTCCGGCGCCCTGTTCCGTAAATCCACCCACCCACAGGGCCGAGTAGTTCAGGGTGGCGGAAGGGGTCAGGATTAACCGGCTCAGTTTCAGGTCATACCCGGTCTCGCCATAGAGGTTGAACTGGTTCCCGGTGGTGGAACTTGAAGCGCTCCGGGCCAGGCCGCCGAAATTGATCCCCCGCTTCAGGTCGAAGAGGTTGAGGGCGTAGCCCACAGAGCCGTAGGCATAGAGGGATCCGGGGAAATAGGCGGCATAGGCATTGAAAGGCAGGGTATTGGCGGTGACGTTGCCCCCGGAGCCGTAGAAACTGGAGTTGGTGTTGCTGTAGCCCGTGGCCAGGCCCACCAGGAGGTTGTCCCGCAGCCGATAGTCGGCCCCAAGGGTGAAACCACCCAGGGAGAAGTTATAGCCCGTCTGGTTGGTGGAGGAGTTTTGATTGCCAAAGGCGGCTCCCCCGTCCGCGAAGAGGCCCCAGCGGCTTTCCGGCGCTTTAAATTCTTTCCGGGCGCTGAACAGGTTGGAGAGGGTGGCCCCGTTATAAGCCAGCATCAAGCCATCCAGCCGGGAGTAGTTGAAACCGAGGCTGCCGGAGTTGGCACTGCCGCCCTCGGTACTCCCCCCCTGGACAAACCGGAGGTTGGTGGTCCGGGTGGCCAGGTTGCGCACCTGAAAAGTGGCTGCGGCAAAACCCAGGGAGGTCAGAGCCCCAGCCTTCTCCGGGGAGATCTGCTTAAAGGCGTCCCGCACGTTGGCATTGTTCGGGAGGGTGTCGATGGCGTTCAACACCGTATCCAGATCCCCTGTGGTTCTGCAGCCCAGGCGGTCCAGTAATGGTCCCCACCGCTCAGCAGGTTGGAATTCAGGCCCAGGCCTAAGTTGGTGTAGTTGCGCTTGACCCAGAGATCGAGGTGGGTGAGATGATAACACGCCCGCCAGAACAGGGTGGGGGAGATTTGCTGATTAAGAATCGTGCTAAAGGTGCCGGTAATCCCGCCGGTGGCGGTGAGGACCCCGGGAAAGACCTGGTTCCCCCGGGGCCGGTACCCATCCAACAACGTTGGGGCGATGGCGCCGGCCAGGGTGGCGGTGCCCGGCGCCGCCGGTGACGGCGATCTTGTCGTGACTGGTGGGAGAGGCGACCTCCACAATATAAGTGCCGGATGGCGGTCTGGGTGTAGCTCCCCACCACGGACAGAATGCCCGGGGAATTGCCGGGGTTGACCGTGCCGCGGTTAATCAGGCTTCCCACCAGGGGGCCGGTTCCGCCCATGGTGGTCCCGGGGTCGACCACCACGCTGGACGGGGCGCCCACGGCACCCAGGGTGTTGGACAGGATCATCGTTCCGGCCCCGATGGTATAGGTTCCCGAGAAGCCGGAACCGTCGCCCTGAAGTATGGTGGTTCCCGTTCCTGATTGGAGCAGGTCGCCACTGCCGCTGAGAGTCCCCGTATAGGCAAAAAGATTGCCGCCGTTATCGATAGTCGAGGTCGTCCCGGCCGTGATATTGAAGCCGTTACCCCAGACAGTCCGAGGGTCGATGGTCAGCAGCGTGCCGCCGTTGAAAGCCAAATCTCCATAAGCCGAATTCGTACTGAGCCACAAGGTGATGCCCGGATCGACTGCGGCTACCTGCCCCAAGACCCATTTGGCGACCCCGGCCTCGGTATAGAGGCCCCAATAGGGACCGACGCCGCCGGGTTCGCTTTTCCACGCTTCATCAAAGCCCGCAAAGATATAGGTAAAGATCTGGAGGGGGGAGGCCCAGGCGGCATATTGCTCGTTATAGGTCTGCTCGTTGGGCAGGGAGGTAGTCTGGCTGGGGATGCCGGTGTAGTGGCCGTCAATCATAACTTGCGTTCCGGCGCTGGGCCACCCGGTCTCGCCGATGCGGATTTTGGCTGCGCCGTACAAATTGGTGAGGGTTGTATAGTCCGATAAGAACTGGGTTTGCCAATTTTTCAGGGCATCCGCCCCGGCTTTGGCTGGGTCTCCGCCGGCGTAGCCCGGTCCGTCCCAATAGGGGTAGATATTTGCCAGGACATAGTCGGCGGCCGCGACCAGGGCGGCATGACCAGCCAACACGCCCCAGGTCTGGCAGGTAGTTACCGCGATCCCGGTGCCGCTGAGTTGAGCCTTGGCGTAGTTGATATAGGCGACCAGTTGCGCTTCAGTAAAAGAGATCGCAGGGTTAACGCCTAAATTTTCGTTGCCCACGACCACGGCATTGACGGCGCTGGGGTAAGTTTTGGCATTCAGAATGGCCTGGTCCAATTCGGCTTGGGATTTCGCCAGGTCACCGGGGGTCAAGGCCACGCCGATGGCAACCTTCATGGTGGTCCCCGGGTGAGCCGTGTTGAATTCACTTACCAGGCGGACCACCTGGTTCTCCGGGCTGGAGGGGCCGAACAAACTGTTATACGTGCGGATATACCCGAAGTTTGGGGCCAGAATGGCTAAATCGGCGTTAATCTGCGCCTCGGAGGTTGGGAACCCCAAAAAGTTGACGCCGATGTAGTCCCGGTCCCAAGCGGCCAGGGACAGGTTGACAAAACCAAAGAGGCAGATAATGACCGCCAACCAGATTTTTTTCATGCTGTCCCCCAATCTCAGGTCAAAAGTGATGGCTCGGAGAGACGCCGCCCCGGCCCCATGAAGCAAAATTATGCCGCAACGCGGGCCGCCGTGTGCCAAGACAGTTTTGGGGACATCTCTGCTTTGAGCCTGACCCCGGGAGGATTCATTTTTTTGCAGCTTAAGTGCCTGGCTTAAGTGTCTGGTGGAAGAGTGATTGCCACCATATCGGCAAGAGATTTATTTTTCTTAAATCAAGAGCATCAAAACCTGGGAACCAGGACACCTCAAGGCTGCGGAGTTTAAGGACCTCAGGCCATTACCGCCCGGCAACGGTGAGCCAGGGGGAAAAAGCTGAGGTGACCGGGGTGACTCCGTGAAACGCGCCAGGAGGAGCAATTGGGCGGCGGATGCGGGTGACGCTCACTGGTTCAGACAAGTCAATTATCCCCAGCCAGGCAAAAAATCCCGATATGAGGTGAAGAGAGTAGACGTCAGGTTTCCTGATGAGGTTTTAAAAAAGAGCAAAAATGGGCGATCAACCAACCATTCATTGGGCACAGTCCCCGTACCAACCTCACTTCGTATCAAAGACAAGGTAACCGGCCGCTTCCGATCCCCGGCCCCCGGCCGCCAAATTCTCAGCGCAGGTGCGGCAGAGGTATTGATTGGGCCCCTGGTGCCAGGTAATGGTGGGAACGGTGGTATACATGTCCATTTTTTTGGTCGGGGTCCCCTGGCCGGTTAACTCGGTTTCGACTTCGATCACCCGCCAGCCTTCGATGGAGAGAGGGCGGGGGATATTCGTGGCCACGGTCATATGCTCCACTGCGGTAATCCTCAAGGGCAACTCTCGGCGCCCCTGACAGGTGGCGCACTTCAAGAGGAATTTGTCGCCCCACCAGATGTGGCCGTAACCGTCTTTGGGAAGATTGCGGCCCTGAAACCAACGAACCGCCTCCTGGGCAGAGGGAGCAAAATGTGGTCTGGGTGGGTTTTCCTTGAGCAGCACAATCCGGCTGAAAGTAAGGTCAGGGGTTTTTTTTGCCGCCTGGAAAAGGTTTTCGGCATAAAGTTCGGCTTTACCTTTTTTTATCGCCACCTGGTACCGGTGGTCAGCCAGGTTCAGGTGGGTCTCGACGATCTCGTAAGTCGTCTCCCCGGAGGGTAATTTTGATTTAAAGAGAGATTGCCAGATCCCCATACGACTTCATTTCCCTTGGGCTTGGCCCTGCCCGGTTAAATGAGATTATGCGGCAGTCTTACCTGTGGCTTTCACAGCCCTGTTTTTGAAATATCTGCCTTCAAAAGTTGAGAGTTTAAGGATAAACGTTAAAAGTCAGGCTAATAAACAATAGGTACAGCGTATCACGATAAAAAGTCGACCACTTTTAATGCTTTTATGGGTGGGCTCAAGGTCAATGAGTCGCTCTTATCGATAGTAACCCTTCAAGAGCCTTTCCTATCGAGGCAGACCTGCGGATGGAAAGTAAAATAGCACAAGATTTTCTGAAAAATCAATTCTTTTTAGCATTGGGCCTACACGATGAAGGACCGGCACCGTATTGGCTTGAGACCCAGGAATCTCAGAAAAACCGGTGTGAAGATTCTCCCGGCGGTTTCAGGTGGCCTGGAGCGAAACCGAGGCAGAAGCCTGGCTGGGCGGACCGGATCAGCCCGGCGCCAAGGGGGGTGAGTAAGACCAAGATGCGATCAAACAGGTAATTTTGCTTTTGTAGGAGCGGACCTCTGTGTCCGGCCTGGGTTGAGGGCGCACACGCAGGTGCGCCCCTACAGGTCATGGATATTCTTATTTCTATGAGCGCCACTTGAGACCTCTGCGAAAGTCTCTTTCGCTAACCTTCCGCATCAAAATGTAGCGTAGGCGCTCTCGCCTGCGCCTAAATAGAGGATAGACAGCCGAGGGCGGCTATCCTACATGAGACTTTCGCAGGGGTCTCATCTTGATATAAGAGGATTCCAGAACCGAGGGATCGTGCCGACCCGGAAAAACCGGGGCCGGCTTTTAGGGAGCAGTTTCCTGGCTGACGCCGAAGTGCGCCCGGGCGAAGGCGAGGCGCTCCTTGGCGGTGGGTAATTCGCTGATGTGCGCTTCCACGAGTTTGACTCGATGCATGAGACCGGCGGCGTTGGCGATCTGGATGGCGAGACCCGGGCGGGCGTTGAGTTCCAGGAGCAGGGGCCCCAGGTCCTGATCCAGGACCAGGTCCACGCCCAGGTAGCCCAATCCCGTCAGTTCCTGACACCGGGCCGCGATGTCAAGGAGAGTCTCCCAGTGAGGGATCACGAGCCCCTGGATGTTGTTGCCGGTGTCGGGGTGGTCCCTGACAATCTCATTTCGACTCACCCCCTTGAGAGTGGCGCCGCTGGCCAGATCGATGCCGGCCCCGATGGCCCCCTGGTGGAGGTTGGCCTTGCCCCCGGAGGCCCGGGTGGGCAGCCTCAGCATGGCCATCACCGGGACCCCCAGGAAAATGATGATCCGGACGTCCGGCACTCCCTGGTAACAGATGTGGTCGAACACCGGATCGAACCGGACCCGGTACTCGATCAGGGCGGCATCGGTCTGGCCCCCCAGACTGTAGAGGCCGCCCAGGATGTTGAACACGTGGTGGTTGACTTCTTCCTGAGTCATCAGCAGGCCACCCACGGTGCGGTAGTTGGCGTGGGACCGGCCGGCGATCACCAGGATGCCTTCGCCCCCGGAGCCGTGGGCCGGTTTGATGACGAAATCCTCATGGTCTTTAAGCCACACCGGCAAATGGCGCACCTGGTATTCCGACCGGGCCACCCCGTAGAGTTCCGGCACGGGGATGCCCGCGGCTGCGGCAAGTTCCTTGGTGCGCAGTTTGTCATCCACCAAGGGGTAGTAGCGCCGGGGATTATGGGCCAGGGTGTACTCGGCATTGCGCCGGTTGATCCCCATAATCCCCAGATCGGTGAGTTTGCGGCCCAACCCGAACATCACTGTGCCTCTTTGCTCAGGACTCTGAAGCGCACGAGTTCCACCAGCCGGTAGCCGGAGTAGCGCCCCAACAGCAGCGTGGCGGCCAGGAGCACCAGCAGCAGCTCGGGAAAGACGAAAAACAGGTGCTGGACTTCCCGGTTGTGCATCACCAGGTAGGCCAGGGATGCGGCCAAGAGACTGCCCAGACCCTGCTTGATGGCCTCATAAGGGCCGCGTTCCTCCCAGACGATGGACATGCGTTCGATGGTCATGGTCAGGATGACCATGGGGAACAGGGCCACGGAAAGCCCCCGCTCGATCCCCAGCCGGTTCATGACAATGCTCATCAGGGCCATCAGGATGACCACCACGATGAGCACCGCCGCCAAGCGGGGCACCAACAGCAGCTTGAGGCGGTCCAGGTAAAAGCGGATGAACAACCCCAGGGCCACCAGGGCGCTGAAGAAGACAATGCCCCAGATGAGCTGGGTCTCCCGGAAGGCCAGGGCAATGAGGACCGGCATAAAAGTGCCGAAGGTGCTGATGCCGATAATGTTGCGCAGGATTACCAGCAAGAAGCCGCCCAGGGGCACCATGAGCAGGACCCGGTAGACCTGTTGGGTGTGAATAGGCAGGCTCAGGAGAGAAAAATTCAGCAGCAGGGGTTTTTTGATCTTGCCCCGGACCACTGCGGTGTTAATGGCGGCTTCCAGTTCCCGGGTGACGGACAGGGTTACGTGCATCTCGCTGCCGCCGGTTAACCGGGACAGGCCCAGGGGGCCGCGCCACCAGGCCAGATAATTGTCGGGTAGGCCCGGGGCGCCGGTGACGGGATCGATGGACTGCCACAACTTCTTATTGTAGATTTCCAGCCAGTGAACCACCGGGAGCCGCTCTTTTTGTTCCTTGAGGACGATGCCGTGGACCACCCGGGCGGGCACCCCGGCCAGGGCCAGGATCTTCTGGGCCAACTGCATCTTGGCCAGAGGGGAGGTATGTTTGCCCAGGAGGAAAACAATATTTTCGCCTGGCTGCGGACGGTTCAGGACCTTGAGCAACTCCGCGGCCATGGTCTCGTTGTCGGCGGAGCGCTGCCGGATGCGGTTTACCAGGGCATGGGCCGCGGTCAGTTGGGCCTCATCAAAGCCCGGATTGTCAATCGTGGGCGGCTCGATGGGATTGGCGGGCTCCCGGGTATTGACCCGCACCACCTCGGCCCGGTAATACAGGGTCTGCAACCCGTTGGCCCGGCGGATGGACCAGGTGGCCTGGCGGTTGGGGTCTTCGACATTGGTGATCAGCCCATAACCCCGGGAGACAAAGGCCTCATTGGTAACGGCATAACGCCGGGTCGTCCGGGGGGTAAAGAGCGTGAGCTTGGCCGGTGCGTTGGCCCCCACGAAGGTGACCTTGGCTTCGACGTTCCAGGTGTAGGATTCGGCCCCGGGCGACAGGGGAAAGTTGAGCGCCAGGACCTTGTACAGAAACAGGCCCAGGCCGACGGCTGCCAGGATGAAGGCCAGAACGTAAAGGTGGGTCCTATTCAAGGGGAGCGGCGCCTTTGCAATCCGGTTCGACGGTGTACTTGGCCGCGGGGTCGATAATCACCGCGCCTTCCATAAATTTGCGCCCGATGAGCATCCGGTATTGATAGTTCTGGCGGTTTACCAGATTGACTTCGGTTTCCTTGTATATCTTGCCCAGGCAAACCCCCAGCTTGATGACGGGACGACGCTGGGGCGCCTGATTATGCCGCTTGATCGGGGCCCAGCGCAGCAGGGGCCGCTCGATAGTCAGCTTCTTACCCTCGCGCTTTTCCTCCAGGTCAAAGCGCACCCAGGGCTTGCCATCGCGGTCGAACTCCGCGAGGTTGGCGGCGTCGAGAGAACTGTACTCCGCCCCGGAGTCCAGCTTGGCGTGGACGACGAAGTTGCCGGGATAAATGCGAACCTTTTCGATCCAACCCACCACGGTTTTTTCCCCCGCCGCGGCAAGGGGGGCCAACACCAGGGTGGCGAGCAGTCCGGCGAGAAGAGGGTAAAGGCATTTCATATGTTCACCTCGGATTTGATGGGGTGCCGGTAGCTTTCGGGCCCAACGGCCGGAGGGCACCGGGTGCGCTCCGGAACCTTGACGCGAGCGGCGGCGCCGGTCCGATGTCATTATAGTTATTCTAAGGAGAAACACGGCTTTGGCAAGGTTACGGCGGCCGCCCGAAAAAATATTGTTGTTTACTACAGGGGATATAAGCGGAAGCTCACGGGTGCGTCATAAACCGGGTAATGGGTCAGGGCTTGCAGTCCCTGAGCGGCTGGCAGACCGGACAGAAAAAGCTGCTGCGCCCGGCCTGGACCAGGCGCTGGATGGTGGCGCCGCAGCGGCAGGGCTCATTGGCCCGGCCATAGGCCAGAAGCTCCAGCTGGAAGAGGCCGGCCTCGCCTTTGCTGTTGAGATAGTTGGAAACGGTGGTGCCGCCTTTACGGATGGCGTGCTTGAGGATCCTCCGGGTCTCGGCGAGGACCCGGTCCCAGTCCGCGAGAGTCAGCCAGCCCACCGGGGTGGCGGGGTGGAGCCCTGCCGCCCAGAGGATTTCACAGGCATAGATGTTGCCGATGCCGGCCATGATCCGGGCGTCCAGGAGGAAGTTCTTGACCGGGCGGGACCGGCCCCGGGCCTGCTCGGCCAGCCAGACCGGGGTCACTTTCCGGGAGAAAGGCTCGGCCCCCACCTGGGCCAGGGGCGGGGGGTCCACCCCGGGGGGAAAGACCAGGACCTGGCCGAAGCGCCGGGTATCCTGGAAAAACAGGTCCAGTCCGCCTTCCATCCGAAATACCAGGTGAACGTGGGGCAGGGGAGGGGAGGGGGGAGGTCCCGCCAGCAGATGGCCGGTCATGCCCAGATGGATAAGCAGGGTGGCGCCGCCTTCCAGGTGAAACACCAGGTATTTGCCCCGGCGGCGCAGGCTCTCGAGGCGCCGCCCCTTGAGCCAGCGGCGGAGTTCCTGGGGGGAGGACTGCTGGCGAAGGCGCTTGTCGCCCACCTGGACGGCCAGAAACCGGCGCCCCACCAGCAGAGGGGCCAGGCCCCGGCGAATGACTTCCACCTCGGGGAGTTCAGGCATGAAGGTTACCGGCGCGGCCCGGCAGGCGCCAGAGGAAAGTCAGACCGTGTGACCCTGGGCCCCGGTCTAAAACAGCATGTCCAGGAAGTGTTCGTGGTATTCCCGCAGCTCTTTGTGGCATTCGCCGCAAAAGAGACGCACTTCCCCCTGGATCTCGGAATCATCGCTCACCGAGGAGAAACTGCCGTCTTCGTTCTGCACGTAGAAGGTGGTGATGGTCACCCCCTCGGCGACTTCATAAAAATCCGTATCATTGCCGCAGAAAGGACAGGCAATCCTCATTTCCCATTCTCTTGTTGGATAATTTGTTTGAGATCTTGTTTGTACAAACTGTTACTGGGCTCCAACCGGCGGGCCAGTCCGATTTCAATGGCGGCGCGCTTATACTGCTGCCGGGAGGCCTTGGTCTTGCCTGCATTTGGCGTAAATCTTGCCTTTATGGGCGAACAGGCAGGCCAGGTAAAAATGGGTCCGGGCGTTCTTGGGGTTGAGTTCGTTGGCGGATTGCAGATCGTGCTCAGCCTGCTTGTATTTCTGCTGGTTGTAGTGGATGATGCCCAGGTTGCGCCACAGGATCGAACGGTAGGTCTTGTCCGGGGCGTTCAAGGCCTTGAGGATCACGAGTTCCAGGCGGGCCATGGTCTGTTGATTGTCGAGGGCTTGGCTGCCATCCGCCAGCAGGCGGTCGCTCAGGTTCGCCACCTCGGAGGGCGACATCTCTTGTCCGGTCAGGGCATCTTTAAGCCGGGCCGAAGCCGGCGTTGCGGGAGGCGACGGCTCCACCACAACCGGTGCGGGTTCCGTCGGCACCACCAGCGGCTTCGAGCCGCAACCCACCGTTCCACCCAGCAGCAAGAGCGCCAACCAGGCAGCCTCCACTCTTCTCATCATCAACCCAGTATCTCACTCTGCCAGATGGAATTTAAGCATTAGTACCCTATCCAACCCAGGCCGTCAACCCCTTTTTGACCGGAGACCGTGGGCAAACCCTGATGGATAACCGTGATCTTTACAGGGAACTCCTATAAACCCTGCCGCAATAACCGGCGGTTGACGCGACCGGGGCGCTAGCCTGCTGTGCCGGGTGATTCCGGGGGAGTTCCCCGGGAGGGAGGGGCGATAACGCCGCTTTCAGGAAAAACAACTATTTGATATTCTTTAGACGATAGGCTATCGTTTGACTCAACTCAGATAACCGCCAAATTCGTCCGGGGCCGGCCACATCTTGGAAAAATTCCCAAAGGATCAGAAGCACCTGGAAAAAATCCTGGACTACCTGCCGGACGGCATCATCTGTCATGACCGGGAGCGGCGCATCCTCTGTTTCAACCGGGCCGCGGAAGCCCTGACCGGTTTTGCCCGGGAGGAGGTTTTAGGCCGGGACTGCCACGAGGCTTTCGGACGCCCTTTTTGCGGCAATCAATGCTCCTTTTGCGGGCAGGCGCCGGATGCCTGGACCAACCTCAACTACCCCCTCAATATCGTCACTAAGACCGGTGAGCCCAAACAGGTCCAGATGGCGGTGGTGGGCATGACGGATGACGCCGGGCGGCTGGTGGGCGTTCTCGCCACGGTGCGGGACATCACCAGCCTGGCGGGCTTGAAGTTCTGGACCGGGGAATCAACCGGGTTTGCGGGCATCGTCGGGCGAGAGCCCAAGATGGTGCAGATCTACCGGCAGATTCAAAAAGTGGCCCAGCATGACTATCCCGTGCTGATCACGGGGGAGACCGGCACCGGCAAAGAGCTGGTGGCCGCGGCCATCCACAGCGAGAGCCGGGTGAACCGCGGCCCCTTTGTGCCGGTGAATTGCGGGGCCCTGCCGGAAGGGGTGGTGGAGAGCGAACTCTTCGGACACGTCAAAGGCGCTTTTTCCGGGGCCGTGCGGGATAAGAAGGGCCGCTTTGAGCTGGCCCACGGCGGGACGATCTTTCTGGATGAAGTGGCTGAATTGCCCAAAAACCTCCAGGTAAAATTGCTCCGGGTTTTGGAAGATCACACCTTTATGCGGGTGGGGGGCGAAAAACCCGTCACCGTGGACGTGCGGGTGCTGAGCGCCACCAACCGGGACCTCAAGCGGGAAGTAGCAAAACAACGTTTTCGGGAAGACCTCTATTACCGGCTCAACGTGGTCCCTCTGAAACTGCCGCCCTTGCGGGAGCGGCAGGCCGACATCCCCCTGCTCCTGGCCCATTTCCTGGAGCAGGCCCGGAACCGGGGCCAGCGCCCCTTGACATTTTTCACCCGCCGCGGTGGACCTGATGCTGCGCTACCCCTGGCCGGGGAATGTGCGGGAATTGCAGAACGCCGTACACTATGCCCTGGCCGGGTGCCCCGGTGAGGTGGCCGGGCCGGCCGACCTGCCCCAGGAAATCAGGCGGAGCAGTATCCCCCGGGGCCCCGTCCCCAAACTCAATCCCGGCGCGGTGGCGGCGGCCCTCAAGGAGTGCGGCGGCAACAAGGTCCAGGCCGCCAAACTTCTGGGGGTCGGCCGGGCCACCCTCTACCGCTTCCTCGTGTCTCATGAGACATCCCTGTCTCACCCGGAAAACTGAGACAGTTCGCCCAGAAAATCATCAGTATAATCAAATCATTATCCTAATCAGGGTTAAAGTGTCTCATCGCCACCGGCCGGTTCCCGTTTATGGCTGCCGGGGCCGCAATTCCCCCCCATCTCGCAACTGATTGATTTTCTCTGGTTTTAATATTGGCAATATGTCGATTTTCGGGGTGGCACACAACTTGAATAATGATTATGTAAGAAAGCAGGGTGGCAACCGGGTTCCCCCGGTGAAATTCCCTGCCATGATTTAAGATGACCAAACCCTGAAAGAATCTGACCATGCCGCCAGCCAATCAATGCATCGAGAAGACCCTGGAGTTGGCCGACCTCATGTTGAAGTTGGCTGACGAAGGGGATGCCGCCCGGAAAGACGTGGGGTGCGGCGTGCTTTACGGGGTTCTGCGGGATTCGGCTTATCGCATCAAGAAGCTGGCCGAGGTGGAGCGTGAGGCCCACATCAAAAAGGACGGCTGGGCAAAATGAGGCCAAAGGCGCCGACCGGGCCGGGAAAGACCGGTGTACTGCCGCAAGGCTCAGGCGGATAACATCAAGCCAAAATAATCCATGATACTCATAAACAGGAGGACAACATGACAAAATCCGAACAATTCCTGATGGAAGCGTTTGCCGGTGAATCTCAAGCCAATCGCAAATACCTGGCCTTTGCCAAACAGGCGGAGAAGGAGGGCTTTCCCCAGGTGGCCAAGCTGTTTCGGGCCGCTGCCGCCGCCGAGACCGTGCACGCCCACGCCCATCTGCGGACGGCGAAGGGAGTCAAGACCACCGCGGAAAACCTCCAGGCGGCCATCGCCGGGGAGACCCATGAGTTTGAGCACATGTACCCGGAGATGATCGCCGCGGCCCAAGCCGAAGGCGACAAAGCCGCGGAACGGAGCTTTTCCTACGCCAATGAGGTGGAGAAGATTCACGCCGGCCTGTACCAAAAGGCCCTGGCCAACCTGGACAAGAAAGCGGAACCCGTCGACTATTACGTCTGTTCCGTCTGCGGTTACACCTGTGAAGATCACCCGCCCGAGAAGTGCCCGGTGTGCGGCAGCGGCGCCAAGGCCTTTTCCAAGGTGGACTGAGCCCTAAACCAACGCATCTTAAGGAGGATGAAGATATGACCGAAAAACTGCAAATCTACAAATGTGAAGTCTGTGGCAATATCGTCGAGATGCTCCATGCCGGGGCCGGCCAGTTGGTCTGCTGCGGCCAGCCCATGAAGCTCTTCCGGGAAAACACCGTGGATGCCGCCAAGGAAAAGCATGTGCCGGTGATCGAAAAGACCGCCGCGGGCATCAAGGTAACGGTGGGGAGCGTCCCCCATCCCATGGAGCAGGCCCATTATATCGAGTGGATCGAAGTCATTGCCGACGGCAAGGCCTACCGGAAATTTCTCAACCCGGGAGAGGCGCCGGAGGCGATCTTTGAAATCAAGGCCGACAAGGTCACGGTCCGGGAATACTGCAACCTGCACGGGCTGTGGATGGCCTAAGCGCCCGGCTAGCACCCACAGGCACGATGAGAACCGGGCCGCCAGGGTTATACATCTGGCGGCCCCGGCCCTCAGGCCCCACCAATCCATTCGCAGGAGGTCGCGCCCCTCATGGACGTCTTGATGCTTTCACGCCTGCAATTCGCCGGTGCCACGTTTTTCCATTTTCTCTTCGTACCCCTGACCCTGGGGCTCTCCATCCTCATCGCCATTATGGAGACGGTCTACGTCAGAACCGGTGACGAGGACTACCGGCGGATGGCCAAATTCTGGGGAAAGATATTTATTATCAACTTTGCCGTGGGGGTGGTGACCGGCATCACCCTGGAATTTCAATTCGGGACCAACTGGTCCCGCTACTCCAAGTACGTAGGGGATATCTTCGGCTCCCTGCTGGCCATCGAGGCCACCCTGGCCTTTTTCCTGGAATCCACCTTTCTGGCGGTCTGGATCTTCGGCTGGAAACGGCTCTCCCCAAGCTCCACTGCCTCTGCATCTGGCTGGTGGCCTTCGCCTCCAGCCTGTCCGCGGTGTGGATCCTGATCGCCAATGCCTGGATGCAGCACCCGGTGGGCTTCGTCCTCAGAAACGGCCGGGCCGAACTGCTCGAACTTCCTGGCGGTGGTCACCCAACCCTTTGCCTTTCAGATCTTCTTCCATACCGTCAGCGGGGCCTACATCCTGGCGGGTTTCTTCGTGATGGGCATCAGCGCCTATCACCTGCTCCGGAAGCAGGAGACCGCCTTCTTCACCAAATCCTTCCGCCTGGCCCTGGGTTTTGCCCTGATCTTTTCACTTGCCGAAGTCGTCCAGGGGCATCTCCACGGGGGCGAGGTGGCCAAGATTCAGCCCACCAAGCTGGCGGCCATGGAGTCGCTCTGGAACACCCAGGCCGATGCCCCCATGTACCTGTTTTCCATTCCCGACCCGAAACACGAACGCAACCTGGTGGAAATCGGCAAGATCCCCGGGGCGTTAAGCCTCCTGGCCTACCACTCCACCCAGGCCACGGTCAAGGGTCTCAAGGCTTTCCCCAAGGAGGACCGGCCCCCGGTGACCCTGACCTTTGTGGCGTTCCGCGTGATGGTGGGCCTGGGAGCTCTCTTCGTCCTGCTGACCCTGGTGGGCTGGTTCAAGCGGCGTAACCTGGAAGCCAGCCCCGGTTATCTCAAGATCATGCTCTACGCCATCCCCCTGCCGTATATCGCCCTCCAGGCAGGCTGGATCGTTACCGAAGTGGGGCGGCAGCCCTGGATCGTCTATGGGATGATGCGGACCAAAGACGCGGTATCCCCCATCGCCACCTCCCAGGTGGCCATCAGCCTGGTGGCCTTTCTCCTGGTTTACTCGGTCTTGGGAGCCATCGCGTTTTATCTCATCGGGAAACAGGCCCGGCGCGGGCCGGAGCCCCAGGCGGCGGCAGCCGGACCGGGGGAGGGGTAAGAACATGTTGGAAACTATCTGGTTTATGCTGTGGGGAGTCCTGTGGTCCGTCTATTTCATGTTGGATGGCTATGATTTGGGGCTGGGGTCGCTCCTGCCGTTTTTGGCCAAGAATGAGACTGACCGGCGCCTCATCTATCGCTCCATGGGACCGTTCTGGGACGGCAACGAAGTCTGGCTTATCACCGCGGGGGGCGTGACGTTTGCGGCCTTTCCCGCCACCTATGCCATGATGTTCAGCAGCCTCTATTCGCCCTTGATGCTCATCCTGTTCGCCCTGATCATCCGGGGCGTGTCTATTGTCTTCCGGGGAGAAGTGGACAGCCCCCGGTGGAAGGCCTTTTGGGACAAGGGTCTGGTCCTGGGCAGTTTCCTGCCCGCCTTACTGTTCGGCGTCGCCTTCGCCAACATCTTTCGGGGCCTTCCCATCGACGCCGCGGGAATTTACCAGGGCAACCTGTTGAGCCTGCTCAATCCCTACGGCCTGCTTGGCGGGGTCTTGTTCGTCTGCCTCTTTTTGGTGCACGGCTCCCTGTGGCTGGCGGTCAAAACCGAGGGCGACCTCCAGGCCCGGGCCGGGGCCATGGCGGGCCGGCTGTGGCCGGTGCTCCTGGTGGTGGCGGCCATGTTCCTCCTGGGCACCCGCACCCAGACCCCGCTCTTTAACAACTACCTGGCCCGGCCCGTCCTGCTGCTGCTTCCCACCCTGGCAGTAGGCGCCCTGGTCGTCACCTACGTGTTAATTCGCAAGGCCGCCTGGTGGAAGGCCTGGTTCGCCTCCAGCCTGACCATCGTGTCCATTACCCTCTTCGGCGTGGTGGGACTCTTTCCCAACCTGTTCCCTTCGAGGCTCGCCCCTGCCGCCAGCCTCACCGCGTTCAACTCGTCTTCCAGCCCCATGACTCTGAAGATCATGCTGGTAGTGGCCCTCACCTTCGTGCCCCTGGTGATTGCCTATCAGGTCTGGGTCCACATTCTCTTTAAAGGCAAGGTCAAAGAACAGGACGTAACCTTCGAGGAGGGCTATTAAACCGGGCTCGGGGGGTGGAACCTTTCATCGGGAAGGTCTCATAACCATGCGCCAACCACCGGATATTTTTCGTAGGGGCGGACCTGCGTGTCCGCCCTCAACCGGGGCGCACCCTTCGGAGCGCCCCTGCGATGAGCTGGCGGTTTTCTGGAGGCGGATTGGGATCAATCTTTTCAGGAGAGCGCTGGGGCCCTCGCTCCACCGGGTCTCGCGCTGTCGGGTCCGATGGAACCAATGGGGATTTTTTTCGGTTTTGGGCTCAGTCAAAGACAAGGGGGTAGAGGGACATTATCCTGGGGGACACGAACCGGCAACCGGGAGGCAGCCTGTATGAAAAAATTAGTCATCCTGGGACATGGCACCGGCGGCACCATCATTGCCACGAAAATGCGGCAAAAGCTGTCCGAGAAGGATTGGCAGATAACCGTGATCGACCGGGACTGGCAGCACCACTACCAGCCCGGCTGGCTCTTTATTCCTTTCGGCATTTACACCGCGGCGGACTGCGTTAAGCCCAAGCTCAAGTTTGTGCCTCCCGGGGTCAACTTTGTCCTGGATGAAATAACCGAGATTGATCCGGTCAAAAAGCAGGTCAAGACCAAACGGGATACTTACGCCTATGACTGGCTGGTGGTGGCCACCGGCTGCCGCATCATGCCGGACGAAGTGGAAGGCATGGCCGCGGGGATGGGCGGCGACATCCACAACTTCTATTCCCAGGACGGCGCCGTCGCCCTGTTCGACAAGCTGAAATATTTCAGCAAGGGCCGGGTCGTCATCAATATCGCCGAATTGCCGTTCAAATGCCCCGTGGCCCCCCTGGAATTTGCCTTCATGGCCGACTGGTTTTTCACCAAGAACGGCGTGAGAAACAATATTGACATAGAGCTGGTAACCCCGCTGTCCGCGGCCTTTACCAAGCCGGTGGCCGCGGCGCTCTTGGGCCAAATCTGCGAGGAAAAAAACATCAAGGTCACCCCCAACTTCCAGATCAGCGAGGCCGATGTCAGCAATAAGCTCATCAAATCCTTTGGCGGCGTGGAAGTGCCCTACGACCTGCTGGTGGCCATACCGCCCAATTTCGGGGCCCAGATCATCATCGACAGCGGCATGGGCGATCCCATGGGGTATGTCGATACCGATCACCACACCCTGAAGGCTAAAAACTATGACTTTGTCTACGTGGTGGGCGACGCCACCAATGTGCCCACCTCCAAGGCGGGGGCCGTGGCCCACTATGAAGCCGACACCATTGTGAATAACCTGATCCGGGAAATCGACGGCCAGCCGCCCTGGCCTGATTACGACGGCCATGCCACCTGATTGGTGGTCACGGGGTACGAGAAGGGGTCCCTTCTCGACTTCAACTATAAAATCGAGCCGTTACCCGGCAAATTTCCCTTCCCCGGCCTGGGACCATTCGATCTGCTCAAAGAAAGCTTCGCCAACTATATCGCCAAGATGATGTTCAGATGGACCTATTACAACCTGATGCTCAAAGGCAGCCACCTGCCCCTGGAAAGCCAGTTCGTCATGGCCGGCAAGGTGCGGGGCATTCTTTCTCCGGATATCGAGATGCCCCTGAGAAGGAGGCGGCCATGACCAACGAAGAGCTGATCCTGGAAAGGCTGGACCGCATCGAGGCCAGGCTGGAGGGGGTCGCCCGGGTGGAAAAGCAGATGGCGGCGTTTGCCGGGCCCTGGGAAAACTTGAGCGATCTTGGCCGGGACCTCTCCCTCCTCATGGACCCTGCCGTCAGGAAGCTGACGGAGGAGATGGTGGAGGTGGAAATCGGTTTTCAGATCGAGGACTTCTTTGACCTGGTCAAGAGACTCCTGCCGCGCCTGAAATACCTCACCTGGTCACTGGACCAGCTGGAAAACCTGGTGGACTGGTGGTCCGACATGGAACCCCTGCTGAAGCTGGGGGTGCCCAAGCTGATCGACTACCTGGATGAACTGGAGCGGAAAGGCATATTCCGCATTAACGCCGCGGTGCTCGAGATGTATGCCAAGATTGCGGAAAATTATAATCCCGAGGATATCGACGCCATGGGCGATGGCTTCGTCCGGATGCATGGGGTGGTCAAGAAATTGTCGAATCCCCGGCTGATCGAACTTCTCGACCGGATTATCGACATTCCCCTGGAATTAAACCTGGAGGAGGCCAGGCCGGCCGGTCCCTTCGGCCTGCTCTGGCGCCTGCGCAGTCAGGAATGCCGGGATGGCCTGGGCATATTGGTGGAACTCACCAAAGCCCTGGGCAAACTCAAGGCGGCGCCGGGGGCAGTGGCTTAACCAGGGGCTGGCAGCATCCGAAATCGTTGAGCGTGCCGTCCTTCATGATAACCTGACAATTTTTCCAGACGGCCGGGTGCGTGGGCTCCGGTTACGGGTCGAGGAGGCGGGGCAGGGGAGGGCCGCGCCGGTTCGCCGCCGGGCGGCCCTCTGCGGTTTAACGGCCGCGGCCTCTGATTTGCAGGAAGTAGCCCATCACGATGACCATGAGCAGCCCTCCCACGAACATCCCGAGATAGGAAGCAATCCAAGTCACCACGCCCTCCAGCAGGTTTCTTTTCTCCATCGGTTCCCCGGTACGGATACATTAATTGTGATGATAAGCTCAGCTGATTTGCCCCCAGCCCTTGACAGCCGGGCGGCAACCGCATAAAACGTCGGGAGCCGGGTGTCTCCGGCAAAACCACCGGGAGATTTGCCGTGTATTGGGATGCCAAACTCGAAACTTTAAATCCGGCGGCGTTGCGAGAGCTGCAATTGAGCCGCCTGAAGCAGACCGTGGCAGCGCGCCGCGGCCAGCCCCTTTTACGGCCGGCGTTTGCAAGATGCGGGAGTTACCGCCGCCAACCTCCGGTCCCTGGACGATATCCGCCGGATTCCGCCTACCACCAAAGACGACCTGCGGACCCATGGCCTGGAGATGCTGACCCGGCCGCTCACCGACATGGTGCGGCTCCACGCCTCCTCCGGGACCACGGGCCAGGCCACGGTGATCTATTACACCCGGGCCGATATCGAGGCCTGGGCCGACCTGCTGGCCCGTTCCCTGTATATGGCCGGGATGCGGGCCACCGACGTGTTTCAGAATATGATGGGCTACGGTCTGTTCACCGGGGGTCTGGGGTTCCACTACGGCGCCGAACGGCTGGGGGCCCTGACTATCCCCGTGGGCGCCGGGAACAGCCAGCGCCAGTTGCAGCTGATGCAGCAATTCGCCACCACCGCGCTCCACATTATCCCCAGCTATGCCCTGTACCTGCTCCACACCTTTGCCCACCACGGCCTGGACCCCCGGGATTTGCCGCTGCGCCTGGCCTTTCTGGGGGCCGAGCCCCACTCCGAAGATATGCGGCGGCGCATCGAGGCAGCCTATGGGGTTAAGGCTTACAACTCCTATGGGCTCTCCGAAATGAACGGCCCCGGGGTGGCCTTTGAGTGCCCGGAGCAAAACGGCATGCACGTCTGGGAAGACGCCTTCCTGCTCGAGGTGCTGGACCCCGAGACCCTGGAGCCGGCGCGGCCGGGTGAGCCGGGTGAGCTGGTCTTTACCAACCTCACCCGTGAAGGGATGCCGCTCTTGCGCTACCGCACCCGGGACCTGGCCTCCTGTGATGAAGCGCCCTGTCCCTGCGGCCGCAGCTTCAAACGCCTCTCCCGGATCGTGGGCCGCAGCGATGACATGATCATCATCAAAGGGGTCAACATCTTCCCCCTCCAGATTGACAAGGTCCTCATGGCCATGCCGGAGGTGGGCACGCACTACCTGGTGGAATTGACCCGGCACAATTTCAGCGACCAGATGCTGGTCAAGGTGGAAGTGCAGCAGAACTTTTTTGTCGAAGACCTGATGTATCTCAAGCAGCTGCAAAAACGGATCACCGAGGCCCTCAAAAGTGAGCTGCTGATCACGCCCCGGGTGGAACTGGTGGAGCCCCACACCCTGCCCCGGACCGAAGGCAAGGCCCAGCGGGTCCTGGATAAGCGGGAATGAGAGCGGGCTGGGCGGACAATGCCTCGGCAGGCCTGTAGGGGCGGGTTTTAAACCCGCCTCCTAGGCGAGTGCGAAGGCCCCCTGTTCTTGACAATCCCCAGGCCCGGTGTTACAAAATACAGATTATGGAGGGATGGCCGAGTGGTTTAAGGCAGCGGTCTTGAAAACCGCAGACCGGAAGGTCCGTGGGTTCGAATCCTACTCCCTCCGCCATCTGCTCACCCCTATCGGGAGATAGATCAACATAAGATTCGCTTGACATGGCCCTGAACCGGCCGTAACGCCCAGAGAAGCCCAACCGGAGAGATGACCGAGTGGCCAAAGGTGCTCGCCTGCTAAGCGAGTGTGGGGGGAAACTTCCACCGAGGGTTCGAATCCCTCTCTCTCCGCCAGTTTTTTCCCCAGTCCCGGCGCTCTACGAGATATTTTTGTATGGGGGACCTGCGTGTCCCCCGCTTAGGGCGCACCCCCAGGTGCGCCCCTACATTTTATAGAAATATTTTAGATAGTTATAGCGTTTGCCCTAAATTCTTTCTCCTGGGCAGTTCTTAAATCCCCCTAAATCCCCCTTTTTCAAAGGGGGACTTTCAAAGGCATTCCGCTAAATCCCCCCCTTTAGAAAGGGGGTGATTTTCCAGCTTAAGCTCCTCTGGTTGAGGCAACATGACGCTTAAAATCGGTTTTGAAATGACTTCTATCAATTCCTCATGTCCCCCCTTTATTCAAGGGAGGTTGATGTGGATCTCAAGGATCGGAAAGAACTTTTGCCAACCGCGATACTCTTAAACCGTGCGCCCGGACGCACCGGAGCGCTCATTCCCGAAAAATCCTCTCCCACTTCGACGCGGCTTGGCGTAAGATAAGAAACCATGCCTGCCGCGGCCCCGATTCCTGAACCCCAGCCCCTGAACCGGCGCGTCATCCTGCTGGCCGTCTGTCTGGGCGCCTTTATGGCGACCCTGGACACCAGCATCGTCAACATCGCCCTGCCCCAGATCGCCGGGGATTTCGGCTGTTCCCTGGTCCAGATCTCCTGGGTCATGCTGATCTACCTCCTGATGAACGTCTCCCTGCTGCTGAGCAGCGGCCGGCTGGGGGACCTCCTGGCCCCGGGCAAGCTCTTCCTCATCGGTCTGGCGGTATTTACCGGGGCCTCGGCCCTGTGCGGCGTCAGCCCCAGCCTGGCGCTGGATGCTGGCCGCCCGGGCCCTCCAGGGGATTGGGGCGTCGCTGATGCTGGGCATGGCCCCCAAGCTCATTGCCCTGGCCTACGGCGAGGGGGAACGGGGCCTGGCCCTGGGCCTGTTTTCCACCGCCTTCGCTACCGGCATCAGCGTCGGCGCCCCCCTGGGAGGCCTCATCACCACCTACCTGGGCTGGCCGTTTATCTTTTTCATCAACCTGCCTATCTGCGCCGGGGTTTTCTGGGTGGGCGGCCGGGTCCTTTGCGGCCCATCAAGGCCCAGAAGGCCTGGAGTTGGAAGTCTTTTGACCTCCTCGAAGCCGCGATCCTGGCCGGGACCCTGGGAGTGCTTTTGCTGGGCTTGACCTGGATACAGAAGTCCGGATGGAGCCCCATAGACCCTGGGGGCCTTGGGGCTGGCGGCGCTCCTGGGCCTGGCCCTGTATTTCCGGGAACGCCGGCGCCCCGACCCCCTGCTCCACCCGGAGCTCTGGGGCCGCTGGCCCTTTGTGGCCGGGTCCCTGGCGGTGGTGCTGACCTTTGCGCCGGTGATGGGGACCTTCTTCCTGCTGCCCTTTTTCCTGGAGCAGGTGTATCACTACTCCCCGGGTCAAACCGGGTTTATGTTGGCGGCCCTGAGCGTCAGCAACGCCCTGGTGGCCCCTTTCGGCGGCTACCTGGCGGACCGCCTGGGGAACCTGCTGATTCTGAGGACCGGAGCCGGATTGATCCTGGCGGGGCTGATCGCCCTCATCTTTACCGGCCCGGTCTCCTCCACCCTGAGCCTGGTGGCCCGGTTTATGGTTATCGGCCTGGGTTTCGGCCTCTTCCAGGCTCCCAATCTCAATGAAATCCTCCGGGGGGTAAAGCCCGCCTTCATCGGCCTGGCGGCCAGCACCAACGCGGTTCTCAAGAACCTCGGCTCCCTGGTGGGCATCACCTTGATCGTCTCGGTTTTTACCTGGCTCAGCGGCCATCACAACACCCCGGTTTCGGCGGTCAGCCCGGACCTGGCCCCCTTCCAGAAGGCCTTTGCCCTGGCCGCCCTGGTGGCGGCCGGGAACCTGGTGGCCAACCTGCTGCCCCGCAAACCCTGAGGCCAAAAGCCCGGGGACGCAGGTCTCGCCTTGGCGGCGGCGGGGCGCTATGTTACTATAGTTACACTGACCCATGGCAACACCCTTCCCACCTTGCGGCCCATCCATGGAGATGCAGCCAATCAGGGTATTCCCGGTTTTCTCTTCTCCCTCTTGAGGGGAGAAGAGTGGGTGAGGCGGAAGATAACTCGGAGGAAAAACATCCAGACCCAGACCCTTTTGTGGCCTGGGGAAAGTGAGGCGTAGGTGGTTAATACCGGAGAAATTCTGGCGCTGGCGGGTATGGGGGTGCTGCTGTTGAACAACCTGGGACGCCGGCAGGTAAAGCAGGGCCGGGTGGCCCCGCGCAGCATCCTGGGCCGGTGCCTGGCCTACGGCGACTTCGTGGCCCTGGGCATCATCCTGGCGGGTCTGGTGGTCATCTATCTGCAAAAATAATGGCGCGGTTTAACCCCGCCCCCCGACTGCGGTAAATCCGGGGGATGCGTTTGGATCACTCCGTTCGGACCGGCACGACTGTCGCTTTCCCCCCAGGGTGGCGCCGGCGGCTTTACCGTTGGCGCCCATCGGTATTAACCGCATATTCACCTTTCTTGCGACCAACCGGGGCGCCGGGATGGTCTCCCGGATCCCCGCCTGCCGCGGTCTTCTGCCCGGATATTTCCTTAAGCCTCACCCCCCGGCCTTTACCGGCGTTGGTTCCGGTGGTTTGAAGCCGGCTGCGGCCAGCCCTCTTCGGGAGGTCCCCTCACCATAAAATATCCCGCCCGGGCCGAAATTCTATTGATTTTAGCAACTGCCATGGCTATTCTATAGAAAATATAGCGCTTAACAAGACACGAGGCCTGAGCATGGATAGGGGACCGTCCTGGCCCACAGTCATGAGTATGGCGGCGTTCAGATCAAAAGCCGCCTCAGTCGGGACAAGTATGGCCAGGGCTCGAATAGGTCAATAAACTACAAAATTGAATAAATAAATCTACTGGCATATTGCAAACTTTACGATAATGTAGTTTATAGACAGAGACTATCTTCGATGCATCGAAGCAAAACCAGCTCTATTGCTAAGAGTTAAAGGCAGTTGCTCTTATGCTGCGTTTAATGGTATGGAACTTGCCCTCCTGTATAGACATAAATTAGACACAAAGGTGGAGTGGAACCGTGAATCTGGGCGTGGATCTGACCCCCCTGTGGTTGACCTTAAAAGTAGCTGCGGTGGCAACCCTGCTGAGCTTCCTGGTGGGCGTGATGGTGGCCTTCCTGGTGGCCCGGAGCCGGTTTTGGGGCCGGGAGAGCGTGGACTCCCTCTGCACCCTGCCCCTGGTCATGCCGCCCACGGTCCTGGGCTATTACCTCATCGTGGTGATCGGCCGCCATGGCTGGCTGGGCCGCTGGCTCCAGGAGACCTGGGGGATTTCCTTGATTTTTACCTGGCAGGGTGCGGCTCTGGCCGCGGCCGTGGTATCCTTGCCCCTGATCTACAAGTCGGCCCGGGCCGCGTTTGAGGGCGTGGACCATAACCTGGAAAACGCCGCCCGCACCCTGGGCGCCTCCGAGGCCGGGGTCTTTCTCCGGGTGTCCCTCCCCCTGGCCTGGCGCGGGATCATGGCCGGGACCATGATGGCCTTCGCCCGGGCCATGGGCGAATTCGGCGCCACCCTCATGGTGGCCGGCAACCTGCCCGGCAAGACCCAAACGTTGTCCATCGCCGTGTATGACGCGTTTCAGTCCGGCAATGACCAGGCAGCCATCATCCTGGTGATCATCATCTCCACGGTGTGCCTCACCATTCTGCTGGTCTCCAGCCGGGCCTTGAAGGCTAATTATTTTTAAGACGAGGAGAAAAGTCATGATGAAACGTCACGTAATTGTCTTGCTGGTGGTAGGCGCCATGCTTTTTGGAGGGGGGCCGGCCGTCGCTGGCCAGGAATTGATCGTCTCCGCTGCGGCCAGTCTCACCAACGCTATGAAAGAAGTGTCCGCCCAATTTGAGAAAACCCATCCCGGGGATAAAATTCTCTGTAACTTCGCGGCCTCCGGGTCCCTGTTGCAGCAGATGGCCAAAGGCGCACCGGTGGATGTCTTTGCCGCCGCAGACCAAAAAACCATGAACCAGGCCCAGGAAAAAAAGCTCATCGTCCCGGACACCCGGAAGAATTTTGTCAGCAATCGGCTGGTGCTCATCGTGCCCATGGACTCCAAGTTGACCTTGAGCGGCCTCAAGGATCTCACCCGGCCTGAAGTAAAGCGGATAGGGGTGGGCAACCCGGCCACCGTCCCGGCCGGGCGCTATGCCAAGCAGGCCCTGGAAAAGGCGGGGCTGTGGGACCAATTGTCACCCCGGTTTATTCTGGCCGAGTCGGTGCGCCAGGTGTTGGACTATGTCAGGCGGGGAGAGGTGGACGCGGGCCTGGTCTACTCCACCGACGCGGCTATCGCCAAGGGTAAAGTCAAGGTCGTTCAGACGGTGACCGAACATGCCCCCATCCTTTATCCCATTGCGGTGACCGTCTCCACGGACAAAAAGGCTCTGGCCCAGAGCTTTGTGGATTTCGTCTTGAGCCCGCCGGCCCAGGAGATCTTTCACCGGTTCGGTTTCGGGAAGCCCTGATGGTCGGTTGTATCAAGGTACCGGGCATTAATCCCGGTTTTTTCAGGACGGTTCGGTGAGGCAATGAGCGGTGTGGCCAGAGGGCGGTAAATACTATGCATATCCTGGTGGACATCAAGAAACGGCTGTGGTCGGAGCGGCGGGTTTTTAACCTGGAAGTCGCGTTCAGCTCGGACCAGGACGTCGTCGTCCTGTTCGGTCCCTCGGGGGCCGGCAAGAGCCTGACCCTGCAGGCCATAGCCGGCCTGACTACCCCGGATGCGGGGCAGATCGTGGTTGGGGAACGGGTGCTCTTCGATGCCGAACGGGGTATCCGGGTTCCGGCCCGGCGCCGGGATGTGGGTTATGTCTTCCAGGATTACGCCCTCTTCCCCCATCTGACCGTGGCCCAGAACGTCTCTTTCGGGTTGAAGCGGGGGTGGCCCTGGTACCAGCCCCGGGGTGAAAGGCTGCGCCTGGAGGAAATCCTGGATATTCTGGAATTGACACCCCTGAGGGACAGCCTGCCCCGTGACCTTTCCGGGGGACAGCGCCAGCGGGTGGCCCTGGCCCGGGCCCTCATCCGCCGTCCCAGCCTGCTCCTCCTGGATGAACCTTTTTCGGCCCTGGACGCCCCGCTCCGGGCGAAAATGCGGCAGGAACTCCTGAGGGTCAGGCAGCGCTTCACCATCCCGGTGATTCTCATCACCCATGACCCGGACGACGTGGCCGCCCTGGCCGAAACCGTGGTGGTCTATGAGAACGGCAAGGTGATTGAGATAGTTCCTGGCCCCAGGGGTGCGCCTCCATGGGCCATCACCCTGACGCAAAACCGGGGACAACTCCCGGGGGCAGGTCACCCCGGCGCCCCGGCACAAAACCTGGGGGGAAGCGACCTTTAATGGGAGTCTCCTAAGGGGACCATAAGGTGGACATCCGCAACAGAAGGCGTAACCCCTGGGGTTTACGCCTTTTTTCATTTCATGGGCCTGTCCGGCCAAGGTTCTTTCCACACTGAGCAGCAGAAAGTCGCGCCGCAAGGGTGAGGGCTGAAACTCTGGACTTGCCGGAACTTTTGCCAGTTGCCTTTTATGAGCCTCCGCGAGAGTCCGAGGTGGCTGCGGCCCCTGACCAGGTATTTCGTTTCTCTGTGCAGATATAGGTGCTCTATTTGATACAAATAGGGTAACTTGTAAAATTATTCTATGATATTATACGACCTGATTATCCCATGTTACGGTAGGTTACCGTAAGCTACCTTTCACAAAAAAAAGGGTAACTATATAATTCAAGATAAATTCTTCCTGGAGGAGCATTAATAAGTTCCGATCAGGAGCCTCCACGGGCCCCACAAAATGCCCCCTGAAAGTTTGCAGACAATTGTTGAGTGCCCCAGTCTTTGCCTCGTCTCGGAGAGATTACCGGGGGCGCCGGAAGCCTTGCCGGGGTTCTTTCAAGCCTGGCCTTCCTTTCTGTCCCCTGACAGGGACTGAAGTTGTAACGAGGCGAGCCTAGGTTTCTACTTCCCCTTGACGGGATAGAGTCAGGACAAACCTCCAAATATCAGTTACGTACTGCCTGGGAGAAAAATTCGATGACGGCCCCCGGTGAAATGATCATGGAGCAGCCTTCGGAAGACACGCTGAAGGTGATTCTTTCCGGGGACTGGAAGCTGAGCGCTGAACTGCCGGGGGCCGATAAAGTTCAGCAAAGGCTTGAAAGCCAGTCGGGGATTCGCAACCTGGTCTTCGACACCCGGGAACTTGAGTATTGGGACACCGGACTGCTGACCTTCCTGGTGAACCTGGGCAACTTCTGCTCCCGGCAAAAGATCAGCCTGAATAGCGACGGCCTGCCCCAAGGGGCGCAGAGACTGTTGGAATTGGCCTCGGCGGTGGCGGAAAAGAAAGATGCCCGCCAGGCGGAGAAGCCGTTGTCGTTTTTCCCCTATCTGGGCGACCAAACCGTCAATCTCTTCCGGTCTGTAGGGGAAATGCTGGAATTCATCGGCGAGGCGGTTATTGCCGTTCAGAGGCTGCTGCGCGGCAAGGCCCAGTACCGCCGCTCCGATCTGGGCTTGATCATGCAGGCCTGCAGTGGGCAGGCCTTGCCCATCGTTTCCCTCATCTGCTTTTTGGTGGGCCTGATCCTGGCGTTTATCGGCGCCATCCAGTTGAAGCTGTTCGGGGCCCAGATTTATGTGGCCGACCTGGTGGGCATTGCCATGGTGCGCCTGATGGCCGCGCTGATGACCGGCATCGTTATGTCCGGCCGCACCGGGGGGGCCTTTGCCGCCCAACTGGGGACCATGCAGGTGAACCAGGAGATCGACGCCCTGAAAACCCTGGGCATATCGCCCATGGAGTTTCTGGTGTTGCCCCGCATGTTGGCCCTGGCGCTGATGATGCCCCTGCTGTGCCTTTATGCCAATGTCATGGGCATACTGGGGGGTATGGTGGTAGGGGTAGGGATGCTCGATATCAGCTTTATCCAATACTATAACGAGACGGCCGCGGCGGTCAATCTCTGGAACTTGGGCATCGGCCTTTTTTCCGGCTGTGTGTTCGGGGTAATCGTGGCCCTGGCCGGCTGCATGCGGGGTATGCAGTGCGGCCGCAGCGCCTCGGCGGTGGGTGATGCGGCCACCTCCGCAGTGGTCACCGCCATTGTCGGGATCATTCTCTCCACCGCGGTGATCACCGTTTTGTGCAACGTGCTGGGGATATGAGTCAGTTACCGCCGAACGGGAGCGCCGCCAATACGGCTCATCAGGATAAAGTAAAAATGACGGAACCAGAAGCCCACATAACGGTGCAGGATCTCACCATGGCTTACGGCGACTTTGTCCTCATGCGGGACCTGACCTTTACCATAAACCGGGGGGACATCTTCATCATCATGGGGGGCAGCGGCTGCGGCAAGAGCACCATGATGACCATCTTAATCGGTTTGAAGACCCCGGCCAAGGGCAAGATCTTGTATGGCAAGGTCGATTTCTGGGGAGCCGATCTCCAGACCCGGGACCGGATCATTCGCCGGGCCGGGGTGATGTACCAGAGCGGGGCGCTCTGGAGCTCCATGACCCTGGCCGAGAACATCGCCCTGCCGCTGGAACTCTATACGGATTTAGGCCCCGGCCAGATTCGCGAGGTGGTCGAACTGAAACTGGCCTTGGTGGGGATGGCCGGATTCGGCGAGTTTTATCCCTCCGAGATCAGCGGCGGTATGCAGAAACGGGCCGGTATCGCCCGGGCCATGGCCCTGGATCCGGAAGTCCTGTTTTTCGATGAGCCTTCCGCCGGGCTGGACCCGGTGAGCGCCCGCCGTCTGGATGACCTGATCCTGGAACTGCGTGAGAGCCTGGGCACCACCATGGTGATAGTAACCCACGAGTTGGCCAGCATCTTTGCCATCGGCAGCAATTCCGTCTTTCTGGATGTATCCAAGCGCACCATGACGGCCACGGGCAACCCGAACCAGCTCCTGGCCGAAACCCGGGACCCCGAATTGCGCCTCTTTTTAACCCGTGGCGAGAAATCTTAACCGAGAGGATGGGCACAGATGGCTAAGCAAGCAAACAGAATGATGATCGGCGTTTTCGTGGTCGTCGGGGTAGCCATTATGGCCGCCAGCCTGGTGATATTCGGTTCGGGCGATTTCTTCAAGAAAACCGTGAAATGCGTGATGTACTTCGACGGGTCCGTCAAGGGGTTGAGCGTAGGCGCGCCGGTGCTGTTCCAGGGCGTTCAGATCGGCTCGGTGAAAAGCATTATTCTCCAGGTCGACCCGAAGGGTCTGCAGCTGCAAATTCCCGTCATCATCGAATACGAGCCGGAGAAATTCAAGGTGGTTGGAAACGGCCAGGATTTCCAACGAGATCCCCGAAAAACGGTACCCAAGCTCATCGAAAAGGGCCTGCGGGCCGTACTGGGCACCCAGAGTTTTATTACCGGGCAACTGGTGGTCGAGCTTGGTTTTTATCCCGACTCATCTGTCTGCTATGCTCCAGCCAAAGTCGACAAAATCTATAATGACTATATCGTCATTCCCACCTGCAAGTCCACCACCGAACGGCTGATGGATGCCCTGGAGAAGCTGGATATCGCCAAGCTGAACCAGCATCTGGAAGCTACCCTGGCCGGGGTCGACAAGCTCGTCAACAACCCGGACCTGGCCGTCAGTATCCGGGCCATGAAAGATACCCTGCAGGACGCCAACAAGCTCGTCAAGAATGTGGACCGGCAGGTGGACCCGCTGTCGAAAGACCTGAAAAAAGCCATCAAAGATATCGCCAAACTGGCGAATAATCTTGACGCCCAGGTGGCAGGGGTGTCGGGCGGTTTGGATAAAACCCTGGCCCAGGCCAGAGGTCTTCTCTCCGAAGACTCACCGCTGATTGTGGATTTGGAGAACACCCTGAAGGAGATTGCTGCCATGAGCCGGTCACTTCGGCATTTATCCAATTATTTGGAAGAGCACCCCGAGGTCCTGATTCGCGGCAAGGCCAAGCCCAAGCCGGGAGGGAAATAACATGAGAATTACTTTATGTGCACGCTTTTTACCGGTCATCCTGGCCCTCGTGGCCATCTTCTCAGTCGGCTGCACGAGGAGTCAAACCCCGCGGTTTTACACGTTAACTCCGATGCTACCGGAGGAATTGAGCTCGAAGCGTGGAAGCCCGGCGCCACAACCCGGTTATCGGCATCGGTCCCGTCACGATAGCCGATTACCTCGACCAGTCCGACCTGGTCACCCGCACCGGCGACAACCAACTGCTCAAAGCCGAGTACGATCGCTGGGCCGGCTCCTTCAAGGACGACTTCGTCAATGTCCTGGCCGAAAATATCGGTTTCATGGTGCCCACCGAACGGATTTATCTCTATCCCTGGCGCGGCTCCGTGATCATCGGCTACCAGGTTGCCCTGGAGGTCATTCGCTGCGATGGCCGGCTGGGCGAGGCCGCCCATCTGGTGGCGCGCTGGAGAGTCTTCGGGGGCCCGGAAAAGAAGCTCCTCAAAATGAATCGCTCCAGCATTCGCGAGCCGGTGACGGGTCCAGGTTATGCCGCTCTGGTGGCGGCCCAAAGCCGGGCAGTGGCCAGGCTCAGCCAGGAGATTGCCGGAGCGATTAAAGCAGCGCCGCAGCATTAGAGCGGAGCCGCGCTCCCGGCAGGGGAATCAGGACTTGGTGAAGACCCTGGGGGGTCCGAAGGCCTGCCCGGGGCGAACCCTCAACCTTAGAACCTGTTGCAAAACCTGTCTGACGCTGAAAAGATTTTCTCTCAACCGACGGAGGGATGGAAACGGGAGTTTTAAGTCCCCCTTTTTTGAAGGGGGATTTAAGGGGATTATCAGGCGCTTATTAAATCCCCCCTGCCCCCCTTGAGAAAAGGGGGGTGATTCTTTCCCCGCTTAAGCTCCTCTGGTTGAGGCAACATGACGCTTAAAATCGGTTTTGAGATGACCTCTATCACCCGCCATCAGGAGTAATGGAGAACCAATGTCCCAAACCGCACCAACGGGTTATTGCCGGGAAACGAAAATTTTATGGGGTTCTGTTGAGGACAAATTGGAGCAAATAGCCAAAACAAAAGGCGTAACCCATAAAGATTACGCCTTGTTTAATCAAATGGTGCCGAAGCGGGGATTAGATCAAATATAATGATTTTACTCAATATTAAATGACCGGAGTAATAAATCAATATGTTATTGAAACATATTTAACATTTTCCCTATTTACTTATATCTTGGAGCAAAGACGATGTCATTTTTTTGACCGAGCATTGGTTTGTTGTGTAATATTAGCTCAGAGGTAAGCTCTCTGGGAATGCCTTCAGGAAAAGCATCGCAGGTAAGTTCTCCTATGAGGCTGTGCAGGTGTTTGCAAAATCGGCAAAAATGCCAATTCCTTCCAAAATCCCATAAGAAGAGATCATCGTTACTTTTCATCATCAAAGTCCTCAATGCTTGCGGCCTTTTATGGGAAAAAAGCAATCACCTTGCCAGGATTTGATGACTGTGAACATACGAACCTATCTCAAATTGCCCTCAAAAATTTACTTCTATATTGCCCACTGCTTCTAAAGGCTTACCAATATTTTCTTTTAGTTTGCGATAGAGGGGCCATTGGTACTCTTCCCTAGAAATAATTAAGCCACTGAGGATCGTCCCCGCATATATGGTATCAATTTTTATGAGATCAGTTAGAGGCAGAATCTCGACATTTTTTATTATCCCACGGTCGACCACGTCGGGAATCTCTTCGGTCCAATGGGGAGGCCAAATGCGAATACCATTCCATTCCATTTTATTGATTAGCATAATTTACCTCATCTTAATGACTAAATGATTATAAAGAAAGCACCCAGCTCTCATCCTTGATTAATTGCTGAGAAATCTTCATCATTTTCTGTTATAATGGATCGCATCATTAAGGCGACATCAAACGTTGTCTCTTTCAAATCTATAGCATAATCATCGATAATTGTTTGGATATGGTAACCTTTGGATTGGAAGGCTTTAATTAGTTCTTTCTTTGTTGAAAAACTTGTTGAGGCCGGAGCGATCCTGGCCATTGAGTAAACGGATGAGGACCTCTTTCCGGTTGTTCAGAGTGGAGAATTACTGATAAAAGCAAGCTCTTGCATGGTTGACCTCCTTGCCAAAGCAGGTGGTAACTAGGCAATGTTAAACGTTTACCTCTTGGACCGATAACCGTGCAGGCAGCAGAAACTGCTGCATCGCCATAATTTTCATGGCGCCGCCCCTGTTATGGAGAGTGAGGCTAGCTTGCAAGGGGGCTGAAAATAGTGGTCGATTATTTTTCCCTTGATGAATTGCAGGGCCTGGGATGGGTCTCGATCCAGTTCGATGGCCAGGGCCTGCTGGATCTCAATGGCGCTGAGAAACATGACAACCTCTCCTCTCAGCGGCTCGCTAGGCTTGGTAACAAGCACTTTTCCGATTGGTTACAGAATAATTGTAATTCCACAACTACGAAACTGTCAAAATTACTAGAATTTATTAAAAAATGTTCTAGAACAATAACCATGGATAGCAAAAGCTCGTCCCAGGCCCATGGCGAGAGGCGTTAGCGTTCCAGTTGGGGAAAGGTTGGCTGGTGCGGTGGGTCTGCCGCGGGTGCGGTTGACGGTCCGGGCATCGTTTAACTATAGGAGCCCGGTGGAACAAATGCTAGACGATCTTTCGATTTCGGAAAATTCCGGAAGCAATACCTGCCTTACCCGTCAACGGAGACAAAGCCATGTTTGATGGCATATTGAATCAGGGCAGAGACGCTCTTGAGCCTGAGCTTTGACATCATGTTGTACTTGTGAAATTCTACCGTCCGGGGAGAAATGTTCAGCACATTAGCAACTTCTTTGGCCGAGTTGCCCTCAACCAACAATTGGAGGATCTCCCGCTGGCGCTGGGTCAGCTGCTGCGCTTCCTCGTCCTGCCGGTAAGTTCCTCCCTTGTACGCCTGCACCAGTTCTCCGGCAATCATGGGCGTCACATAGGTTCGCCCCTTTATCGCCTCGCGGATCGCAGTGAGCAGCTCGGATGCAGCCGAATGTTTCAGGACATATCCCGAGGCCCCCGCCTCAAAGGCTCTGATGGCATAGGTCACATCCGGGTGCATGGTCAAAAATACCACTTTAACCTGTTTATCGAGTTTTTTGATCTGCCGGACCGCCTCAATGCCATTGAGCAAGGGCATCGAAATATCCACCACAATCACATCGGGGTGCAGCTGTTCCGCGGCAGAAACCAGCGCCCGGCCGTCTCCCACCGTCCCGGCGAGTTCGAACTCCGGTTCCAGCAGGCTCTTAAGGCCATCCACCACGATCTTATGATCATCGGCCAGCAATATACGCATCCGTTTCATTCAGGCCTCCTGGATCAAGGTACGAGGACTTCTATCACAGTCCCCTGTCCGGGTTGGGACTCTAGAGAAAAATCACCACCGATTAAATATGCCCGCTCTTTCATACTATCCAGACCCAGACCATGTTTTCCCTTTAGGCGGTCGGGATCGAATCCCCTGCCGTTATCCATAATAGTCAGTTGGATGGTGTCATTTTTGCCGACAAGTGAAATAATAACTTTCGTTGCCCCGGCATGCCTGGAGATATTTCTCAGACCCTCTTGGGCAATCCGGTAAAGACAGACGGCGACATCCGGTGAAACCTCTTGCGTCATATTCTCTGCCTTAAAATCTACCGCAATAGAATCCTGTCTCCGGAATCTGGCGCATTCAGAGGCAATCGCGTCGGGTAACCCCAGATCATCTAATATCGAAGGATGCAGTTGGCGAGACAATGAATGGACATCGATGGACAGGGTCACCAGCTTATTTTTCATTTCCTTTAGCTTGACCGCACCTGCCCCCCGGGGGGGCATCTGTTGCTCAAGCATTTCAGCTTCCATGGCCAATCCGGCCAACCGTTGGGATAAATCGTCGTGCAACTCACGGGCCAGCCGTTTCCGTTCGGCTTCCTGGGCAGTCAAAAGCTGGCCGGCAAGATTCCGGTAATTTTCCTGGCCCCGGCGCAATGCCTCTTCGCTGGCCCGCAACGCCTCTTCGGCCCGTTTGCGCTCGGTGATAACGTCAAAAATGACCACAAAGTATTCCTTGAGCGGACTGAAAGCAGAGATCGACAGCCACATGGTTAGGGAATCAATGTAGACCTCAGCCCGCTCGGGTATCCCGGTTAAGGCCACTCTGCCGCACATTTCCAGGAATGCCGGATCAGTTTCTCTTATGCCGGGAATAGCCTCGGATACCTTTTCCCCGATCACCTCCTTTAACCCGGTCAAGTCTCCGAAGGCCTTATTGACGTTGAGGAAAATGAAATCCACGGGCCGCCCTTGCTCAAAATGCATCTGGCAATAAGCATAGCCGTTAAGCATGTTGTTGAACAACGAACGATAATATTCTTCACTTTCCTGCAGGGCCTCCTCGGCCTGGTTACGGGCGCTGACGTCCCGGGCCGCATCCATCCTCAGGGTCTGCCGGCGATAAATGATTTCGCCAGCCCTAATCTCTGCCGGAAAGGTTAAGCCATCCTGGCGCCGGTAGATGCCGGCCAGGGTGATTACATCCCCTCCTTTCTCCCATAGATCGATTAAAACCTCTTGGCTATACCCCACCTCAATATCGAACACAGACAACCGCAAAAGATCTTCCCTGGTGTACCCCAGGGAGAGGCAGGCCTGCTGGTTGACCTCGATAATCCTGCCTTTATCATGGAGAATAAGGATGTCAGCGGCATTTTCAAACAGCTGCCGGAAGCTTGCTTCACTTTCACGCATTATAACTATGATGGCTAAGAATCCGGTTAACAACACACTTAATAGCAAGATAAAGCTCATTCCCAGGAGCCGCGCCTCGCTTCTGGGCTGCAGGGAGGCGGCAATATCGCCCAAATATTGGGTGAGAAACCATCCACCTATCACCATGAGGGTCATTTCCACCATGGCCCCCCTCATCAGGAAACGAAACCAGTTTTGCCGGCGGTAATCCTTGTCCGCATCCAGGCAGGCCTGGGCAGAGAAACCCAGAGAAGAGCTGAACCCTACCACTAACAGACCACGGATCAACTGGATGGGGATACCCGTGACTGCCAGGAAAGATTCGCAATTCAGCACGGAGGCAGGGAAAAAGGGGGCTGAGTTAGGCACCAGACCGGTGGCCAGGGAATAAACCCCCAGCCCCAGAGCTGCGGCTTGCAGCGGACGGGCCCCCGGGGTTGAAGTCCTCGAGGCTAACCATAAAGCAGACCCGGCCCATAAGCCCCCGATCAGTCCTAAGGAGTACCGGGTGGCAGCATTAAGGCCGGCCAAACCGGCCCAGCTTCCCAAAGCGGCCAGACCAATCATCACCGCCAGAATCCAGCGACCCGGCCCACGGCCGCAGATGATGCGGGTACCGGCCCGCCCAAACTCCGCCAGGCAGGCAAAAGACATGAATAGGACGCTTAGCCTGACGTAGTCAAATGCCAGAGCAGGCGTTAAACTCCAGGCCACGAGGTCCAGGAATTCGTTGGCCCCATGCAGGGCCCCAAACCAAGCTAACCAGATCCAGGGCAGCTTGCGGTAGGACCTCCTCCTCAGGAACAGACAGATCGGGATGAGGAGTAAGAATGCCGCTCCATAAAAGAAAAGAATATAATCCAGCTGGCTCTTGAGGAATTCGGCCATCATCCGCTCCTGGTGGGGAGATCGGTTTAGTGAAGAGAGAACCGGGAGTTGCGCTATGGCTCATACAAGATCATACGGCAATCTCAGGTTTCTCCCTCAAATTGGCGCTGGGGCCCTCGTCTGGCATCTGCATGCGAGTCCGTCTCTGAAAAGTCTCGCCCGCCTGAGGGAGGGGGTGCGATCCAGCATGGCTGTAACCATAATTGCTAGTGCTTTTAAACGCCACCCTGGTTCCCTGGTGCTCCCCCATCCCTAACCTTTCCCCCTACCTTTAGGTCGTCCGAGCAGCAGTTCGAGATTGTGGGCCGCGTGAATTTGCATAAAGCCCCAGGCGCCCATCTCCTGGCCAACCTGGATGAGCTTGCGCAGGTAAGTTTCAGCCTTTCGTCTGGCAAAGGGCACTTCTTTCAGAATAAAGCCCAAGTTTTTGAGGATAGTAAGAAATCCGATGGGCCGTCCGCGAGTCGCCAACTGGAAATAAACCTCCGCCAAAGCGAATTCCAGGAAGTAGAGAGATACGAATCTTCCGTGCTCGGTGAATACCCGGGCCGCTTCGGTGGCCATTTCCATGCCCCGGGAAAGTTGGCCTCGGGCCATCAGAACCACCCCGTGTAAGGACTGGGCCCAGACGACGATGTACTGCATGCCAAGATGTTGGCAGAACGGGATGATCTCCCGGAGCATCTCATCTGCTTCCTGAAATCTTTCGGTCTGGATAAAATAATTGGCCAGGACTAGCTTGGGCCACACAGAAAAAATCGGGTCGTTGGAGAGTTCCACGGCCTTCTGGCTCCATTCCACCGCCTTAGCAAAATCTCCAGCCGAATGATGCCCATAGCTCGTACAAATGTGACCCACCACGGTGCTGCGCAGGTCGGAGTGGCTTTCGCCGAATTCCACCAAAATCCTTCCCAGTTCGAAATTTTTTTGACTATTACCGTTAATAATGTAGATCATTCCCAACCCGCCGAGAGAGAGATAATAGCCCATGGGCTCCAAGTCATCCCTTTGGGCCAGGACCTCCTCGCCATATTGAATGCCTTGTTCCAGCAGTTTCAGTTCGGCGCAGCACCAGATGATATTGGCATAGCCCATGCCAATAGCGGTATTATTCCTATTTCGGCACATTTCCATGGCTTCAAGGTTCAATTCATAAGATTCTTTCACCCTGCCGGTATTGAACAAGGAGACACTGAGCCAGACATAAAAGCTTCCCAGAAGCCCCTTATCAGAGAGAGACTCAGCTATCGTCTGATGTTCCAGAAATAGTCTCCTCAAGCCTCCAAAATCGGCGCGGTAATAATATACCGGGGCCCATTCATTGAGAAAGTCGATCAGGAGCCACTTTTCTTCCTCCGAGTCTCCCAGGGTTTGTTCTATGATCTCGAAAGCCCCCTGGTAATATTCATGGGATTCTTGAACGGCATATTTATTCAGGCTCTTTCTGCCTGATTTTCTCAGGTAATCCATCGCCTTTGGGTAGAGTGTGCTATGCCTGAAATGAAAGGCCAGGGTTTCATAAAATTCCGGCAGTCGATCAGAAAATACCTGTTCCATCACCAGCCCGATCTGTTGGTGCATGGCCTGGCGATCTTTTTTGAGCAGGCCGCTGTAAACCACTTCCTGAATCAAGGCGTGCTTAAACTCATATTCGTTTTCTGATTGGTGAGATTTGCGTACCAGGCCCAGGTCTTCCAACTGCTCTAAATGCCGATGGAGATCATCGGGATGCCGGGTGAGTCTCCTGAGGATCTCATAGGGCAAGGTTCTGCCGATGACCGAAGCTTGTTGCAGCAGGTATTTGACCTCCTCCTCCAAGCGGTCTATGCGGCCGGAAATAACGGCGTGGATATTTGAGGGAATTTCCGATGCATCCACGGTTCCGGTGAGACGCCAGTTGCCGTTATCGGCCTGCAAGATCCCGGATCCGATCAGGGAATTGATCATTTCTTCCACGTAAAACGGATTGGTCCCAACTTTCTCCTGAATAAAGCGCCGCAAGTCTTCCGGGACCACGGCGGTTTGGAGGATGGAGGCCACCATCTCTTGAATCTCCGCCGCCGAGAGGTCCTGGAGCTGGATTTCCTGACAGGATTTCCCCATCATGCTGATCTCATCCCGGCTGAACAATTCCGCCGGTGGCCGGCAGGAATAAAGGAGCATGACCCGGGGAACTTCTTCGAATACGGCATCCCGAAGAAAATTCAGAAACAAGGGGTCGGCCCAATGAAGATCTTCAAAACAGATGACCACTGGACCCTGCTTAGCCAGAGCCTGCAGGATTAACGGGATGGAACGGTGGAGGCGGGATCGCCAAAATTCGGGGCTCATTTTGGCTACGGCAGGATAATGGAGGGACAAAAGCCCTCCCAGGAACGGTGCCACGTCCTCTTGCAAGTCACTGAGACCTGCCAGCCGGCCTTCCAGCTTTGCAGCTACCAGGCCCGGGGTATCTTCCTCTTCTATGGCTAAGTCCCGTTTGATGAGATTAATCAGGGGGGCATAGGAGATGTTCCGGGTAGAGGAATAGGAATGCCCTTCCATCCAGGTGATTTTCTCTAAATCCAGCGTCGCCTGGAATTCCTCGATGAGTCGGCTCTTGCCGGTGCCCGCCTCGCCGCAGATGGCGACCACCGCGTAGTCTTTCCCATCCTGAAGACTGGCCAGCGCCTGGGCCAGGACCGCCATTTCCCTCTGCCGCCCGATCAAGGCAGCCTGGCGCCCGGAGATGCGATACCGTTTGCTGGGCAACTTCCGCTGGGACAAAAGCCGGTAGGCCCTTGCCGGCAAGATCTTGCCTTTGATCTCAACCAGCTTCAGGGGTTCGAAGTCGAAGAAGCCTTCCGCCTGCGCATAGGTGGCCTGGCCCACCAGGGTTTCCCCCGGTTTGGCCAGGGTACACAGGCTGGAGGCGATGTTGACGGTATCTCCGTCACTGTAAGGTGTGGCCGCTTTTTCAATGTCAGACTGCTCGGTTACCACCAGGCCGGTGTTGATACCGATTTGCACCCACAGGAGTTGTCCCATGGTTTCCAGGACTTTCAGGCTTATGCGGTGCACCACCTGATGAATCTCGATGGCGGCCTTGACCGCCCGCACCGGGTCATCTTCATGGGACCGTGGCACCCCAAACAGGGCCATCAACTGACCATCGGCTAAATTCTCAATGTGGCCTTCATATTTGATTACTATCTGGGCAATCTCGCCGATTATATGGCCTACCACCTCTCTGACTTTTTCAGGGTCCAAGCGCTTTGAAAAGCTGCTGGAGCCGGAGATATCTGCGAACAGGGAGGTGATTAACTTGCGTTCGCGAACAATATTTTCCTGTTTTTGTGCCCGCTTTCCTCCGATCTCGAGTTCGATGCCGCATTCACCGCAGAACCTGTCACCCGGAAGAACGGCATTGCCGCAGCCTGGGCACTTCGTGCAGAGTCTGGCCCCGCAGGTCCGGCAATACTTCTGACTTTCTTCATTGGGGCGGTGGCAGCTGGGGCACTTCATAGTGTTGCTGCAAATAGAGGGGCGCAGATAAGACCTGCGGCAAGCCGCAACTTACCCGGCAGGCTAGGCGGGTTATCCATGTGAGGCCCCACTTATCGACCTCCTGGATGACGAGAACATTACCTGTCACCTTAGCAATTTATTATAGAATGTCAACAATCGTTTAGGAGTCGGTGGCTGCCAGGCATGAAAAACCGGTTTATTCCCGATCAGGGTGATTCAACAAAATTGCCTGGAAAGCATGGTTTTTCCGATATGAGGGGAAAATCGCCCGTGCGGGTCTTCCAATCTTTCTGAAAAGTCTTCTTTACACATACAGCCCTTCATGTGAATAAGGGGATATGCTCTTTATGCCTGTCAAGAATGCTGCAAGGATCAATCGAGTGCCATGCTTCCGGATCTGCAGCCAGGGCACAGGATTCGCTCCTGTGCCCCGCCCTTGGCATGAAAGCCCCCGATGCGGTTTTTAGGTTAAGGTCGGGTAACTTTCCCGTTGTTGTTCACTGTCACCTTAGGAAGAGAGACTGAGGGGATATCAAGGCTCACTTTCCTTAAAGGCAGTTGAACCGGTTTCTTCCTTTCAAGGGAAGGCAGCCTCAGTGAACAGGAAAGGGCGGATCGCCCTGGTAGCCGTCTGGCGGGCTATGACCATGGATCTGGGTTGCATCCTGGTTTATATGCCGGACCGTACGATCAAAACTTCTTTGGCCACCGGAGTTCTGCCTTCGACCTTTCAAGGCCGCCTTTCCCACGTGTTTGTCCCTTTCTGGGGTATAAATTTTGACTCCGTGGTTTCGAAAGCAGCCGTGGCAGAGCCAGGGAGGTTATCGATATGAGGGAGAACCGGCCAGGATCGACAGGTATCGATGGGGAGGCAATAATGGCAAATATGCCCTGCTTATCGTCCCGGGGCCCTTGCGGGAAGGATAATTTCAGGTGCCTGCGTTTGAAAGAGGCTTGATTATGAGCCGGTTAGGCAGGGGGCCATCAGGTCGAAAAAAGGCGATATGCTTTGGATAGGGGAAGCTTATCCGTTCGGTGATCAGTTTTGGATTGAGCAGTTATGCGCTATCATGACGGCACGGTTAAAATCAGGCTGGGTATTTGCCGGCCTGAGGCGTTCGGCTCCGAGATTTGGGGCCAGAAAAGCTCCCAACTGCCTTCCAGAGATGGATCAGCAGCATCTGGGCTCCGCGCCTGTCAAAAGAAAGCTGATGCTTTTGGGCCAGGCCCGCTTGGTCGGCGGATTCATGTCACCCGAGAGAAACAGGAAGGGGACCTGAGGGCAGATATCCTGGGCCAGGGCCAGGACCAATAGGCCGTCAGAGTGTGGTAGCCGGCTGTCGGCCAGAATGAGGTCAGGACAAAACTCCTGCAAAGCCCGTAAGTATGACTCCTTATTCCCCACCCGTGCACAGGTGAAGCGGTTTTCTCCTTTGCTGAGTTCGTATCTTATAAGTTCAGCGCTGTCCTCAAACGCTTCTAGCAGGAGTATCCTAAATCCTTGTTCCATGGAATCACCTTAAGGAAGGCCTTGTGCCAGTGAACCCCTTCCGGAGATCTTGAAAAATGAAAATATTTCTTTTGGGTCTCATTTTTAGCCGCACGGTGACACTACCCACCGCTTTTATAATATAGAACCACTTGGATAAATGAGAAAACTCGGAAAGCTACTGGTTTTTACCAGAAAAATTACTAGGTGGGACCGCCGTCCTTTGCAGGATGGACCTGGCCTTTGGGATCAGAAAGATCAGAGAGGAGGCGAAACTTGGCGTGAGTTTATCCCGATGTGAATGCCCATATCTCATGGGTGGGGTCTTCGTGAGGCTGGCATCCAACCGATGTGGGACCGCCTCATATCTCCTAAAGTGTACAGTCAAGCAGTCTAGGTGCCCCCGGCCGTTCTTTTAGAATCCGGGCCTCATAGAATCCAAGCCAGCCATCCAGGCGTGGTTCCCAGTTTGGACTGGAATGCAAAGGATAATCCAGGCAGCAGAGGATTGAGGTCGATGCACACGTCGAGGAGCGCGGGGGAGTTTCACCCCGCGCCCTCACCGTTCCGGACTTGAACCTCTCGGTTCATCCGGCTCCTATCGACCGGCCACAACTACATGGCCTTGCCTTACCCAATGGCTCCTCCCATTGCTGGTTGGCCACCAGGTAAGTCTGATCGACACTGAGCCTGAAAATGCAAAGGTGGGTAGTGGAGCCAGCCGCTCACTTATTTAAGTCGACCGGCCCAACAGGTTGAATATCCTATCAAAATTATGCGATGGGGAAATTGAAGCTCACTTGCCGAATCCCTCCCTTATCAGCGAGTCGGAAAAAATGGCACATATGATTCGCATATCTTCTCAGAGCCCTGGTAAGGAGATCATGTAAGGTGCCTAAAATGGAGGTTATAATCCTGAGATTAAAGACCCTTAGTTGCAATTCCTCATACGAGTGATTAACTTAATCCCGAATCCTGCAATGGACTCCCCCAGACTTCCCCGTGGGGATGCAACAGACTGGCCAGGTCCCTTCCAGCCAAGAGATCAGGCCGGTCATTTTTATGAGGTTAGACAAGCCTTCAATTTTGTATTTCCTTTAAGATAAAGAGTAGTGAGGAAGCTAAGATGGCCAACGAATTCGATGACTTTGCCAGGGCATTACAGGATCAGATCGATGAAGAGACCAGGGAAGAATACGGGCAGATAGCTTTTGAAAGATGGCTTAAACCTCTGTACGCCGGAGTGTTACCCAATCCGGAAGGGTATGGCCGTCTCAGTGGTGCATGTGGCGATACAATGGAGATCTTCCTGAAATTTGAGGGTGGCAGGGTGAAAAAGGCGACATTTCAAACCAGTGGATGCGGCTCTAGCACGGTGTGCGGTTCTTTCGCAGCCGAGATTGCGCACGGCAGGAGCCCTGATGAGGTTGCTGAAATTACAGGGGATGTGATCCTTGATATTCTCGGCGGTCTGCCCGAAGAAAAGCGGCATTGCGCCTTTCTTGCCGCGGAGACACTACAAAAAGCCCTCAATGATTATATGAAGAAAGAACGTGGGAGAGATAATTAACGTTAGATGACTGGAGAAATCCTAAACCTGAACATAATGAAGGATGAAAGAATTATTCAAACGAATTGCAGAGATTATTCTTCATCGAAATTCTGGAGGGTCTTGAACATGCCTATTTATGAATTCAAATGCAAAGTCTGCGGCAATAATTTTGAATATCTGTGTCTTCGCAGGGATGACAAAGATCACATGGTCTGCCCATCTTGTGGCCATGCAGAAACCGAAACATTACTTTCAACCTTTTCCTCTAAAGGATCAACGCCTTCTTCCGCCTGCGCACCTTCGAAAGGGTTCTCTTGAGCCTGATGTCTATAACCGCAGGTGGCGGTGATAAAAGGCCCGAGATAAGCCTGAGTAAAATATATGAAGTAAGGAAAAAATTTATGAAAGAAGAAGCTACTGATTTTATAAAACAAATTGTTATCGACCTATTAGCTGCCTTACTTTCATCTTCAGTAATTTTCGCTGGAGGTTCTCGTCTTTTTACAGGGTATTGGATGAGATGGTTGCGCACACCCTATATCTACATCTGGGCAGTCTTGGTGATTTTGGTATTGGTATGGATAAGAAAAAGGTATCAGGATAAAAAGAAAAAGATATCAGATGCTTAACCAATTGGAGGACGTCATGGCAGCTTTCGCTGACTGGCGCCATAAAAATCTGAGGGGGTATTCGCCTTTATTCGAATACCCCCCGCCTTTCATCACCGTGCCTACCGTGCCTGGCTTTGCATTTTCGTGCCAAGCTCCACCACGCCAGGGACAGCCAAAATCTTCTAAAGTTTATTTTAATATAAGGGTGGTTTGCGTCAAGCAGTTTTCAAGCTCGTGAAAATTATTATTTATTGGCCAGTTTGGTCGAAAACCTATTACTCCGGTCATTTAATTGTTCTCACATCAAGCGGCGGCGTACTGCACATGTTTTCCCTGAAAATATTTCGCCACGATATGAGATTGCATTTGGCGTTTACGTAGATAGCTGCGGACATTTTTGACCAATTCGTCTTGCTGGTTGGGGCGATTTTTTCTGATGGTATTGCTTTTCACGTCTTGGTTGAGCAATTCATCGGGGTTCAATTGCGGGCTATAGCTGGGAAGAAAGAAGAGCCGAATCTCATCGGGCCGCTCTTCCAGCCACTGTTTCACTTTTTTGGACCGATGCACCGGATGGTTGTCCACAATGAGAAAGACCTTGCGCTGGCTTTGGCGCACCAACCGGTAGAGAAATTCCAGGAAAACCTTGGCGATGAACCGGCCTTTGAAGACCATGAAGTTTAACCGGCCCTGGTTCGTAATGGCTGAAATCATGTTGCATCCGAAACGCTTACCCGTCGCCACGATCACGGGCGTATGACCACGAAGTCCATAGGAGCGGCCCACTGCATGGTCAGAGCGCAGGCCCATTTCATCACCCCAAAAGATCTGAGCCTTTTCGCTCTTGGCTTGCTGACGAATGGCGGGGTATTCCTTTTCCAGCCAGTTGCGAACCTCTTGGGGATTTTGTTCCACGGCCCGGCGCACCGGTTTTTGCGGAGTAAAACCCCAGCGTTTTAAATATCGACCGGCGGTTGATAACGACACCCGAATGCCAAACTTGCGATGAATCAACTTTGCCACTGCTTCTCGGGTCCAAAGGTAAAAGGGCAACTTGAGCTGTTCCGGGTGATGGTCGATCACCGTTTTGGCAATTTGAGCCGCCTGCCACGGTTCTAATGATCCTCCTTTGGGGCGGCCTTTAGATTTGGCTTTGAGCGTCGGCATACCGCCTTGGCGGTAGGCTTTCAGCCAGTTGCTAATGGCCCGGCGGGTTACGCCAAAAAGTTTGGCGGCTTCAACTTGCTTTTTGCCATCCAATACGGCCTGGACGGCAAGTTGACGGAGTCTCTCTTGAGCTTTCGGCGAAAGTGAACGGGCATCAACCTTTTCCATGAATAATAGTTTACACTAATTTAAGATAAATGGGAACTATTTAATGCACCGAGTAATATATTCACCTCTTAACTAAATTCATATATCTGTAGATTCCCGGTATGAGGCATACAGTGACAGGCATTGCTCGACAAATCATGCCAGGTAAAAGGAGTGGATGGCCTAAATTTATCGTGCTCCTGATCGTGTCGGCGGCTCTATCGTTCTCCCCCGGAGAAAGCCGAGCCCAGAGCCCTCACCAAGCGCCGGCAGACCGATCCAACCGCCTGGCCAAAGAAACCAGTCCTTATCTGAAACAGCATGCCCACAATCCGGTGGACTGGTATCCCTGGGGCCCCGAAGCCCTGGAGCGGGCTCGCCGGGAAAACAAGCCCATCTTCCTGAGTATCGGCTACTCAGCGTGCCATTGGTGCCATGTCATGGCCCATGAGTGCTTCGAAAACCCCAAGATTGCCAAGCTCATGAACGAAAACTTCATTAACATCAAAGTGGACCGGGAAGAGCGGCCGGATCTGGATGAAACCTACATGCAGGCGGTGGTGATGGTCACCGGCCAGGGCGGCTGGCCTTTAAGCGTCTTTCTCACGCCGGATCTCCAGCCGTTTTTTGGCGGCACCTATTTCCCCCCGGAAAAATTCACCGAATTATTGGTGGCTTTGAGCCAGGCTTATCGCCGGGACCGGGCCGGGGTGGTCAAGGATGCCCAGTCCATTAAAGCGCGGCTCCAGGGCCAGGGAAAAATCGCCGGGACTGGCCAGGCGCCGGATAAAGAGGCGCTGACCGAGGCTTATCGCCGTCTTAGCCAGGAGTTCGATACGCGCCACGGCGGGTTCGGCGGAGCTCCCAAATTCCCCGAGGCCCTGGAAATAAATTTTCTCTTGCACTACTATCGCTTCACCGGTGAGGATCGGGCCCTGGAGATGGCCAATGTCACCCTGGAAAAGATGGCCCGGGGAGGCATCTATGACCAATTGGGCGGCGGCTTTCACCGCTATGCCACTGACTCCCGGTGGCTGGTGCCCCATTTCGAGAAGATGCTCTACGATAACGCCCTCCTGGCGCCCCTCTACCTGGCCCAGTACCAGATTACCGGGAATGAGTTGGGGCGACGGGTCGCAGGGGAGACTTTAAACTTCGTTCTCCGGGATCTCGGCTCCCCCACCGGCGGCTTCTTTTCCTCCCTCAGTGCCGACAGCGAGGGGAAGGAAGGCAAATACTCTGTTTGGAGTCTGGACGAGGTGCGGCAGGTCGTGGGGGCCAAGGCGGCTCCTTTGGTCATCGCGGCCCTGGGAGTAACCAAGAGGGGCAATTTCAAAGGGGTAAATATCCTGACCCGGCCCGTGTCGGAGGCCGAGTTGGCCAAGCGTTTTTCTTTAACGGTAGAGCAGGTGCGCCTGACCCTGAACCCGGCCCTGGAGCAAATGCGGCAAGCCCGGGCCCAGCGGGTGCCCCCGGCTCGGGATGACAAGATCATCGTCTCCTGGAATGGCCTGATGATTTCCGCCCTGGCCCAAGGTGCCCAGGTTTTGGGAGACCGAAGATATTACCAGGCTGCTGCCAATGGGGCCCGCTTTATCCTGAAAGACCTCGTCAAAGAGGGACGCCTGTACCGCATCTGGGCCGGTGGCAAGGCCAGCGTCCCGGCGTTCCTGGACGATTACGCCTTCCTGGCCAACGGTCTTCTCGACCTGTTCGAGACCGATTTCGACCCTTATTGGCTGATCGAGGCCCGGCGCCTGGTGGACCGGATGGAGGAACTTTTTTTAGACCCTCAAGAGGGGGTCTATTTTTACGAGGGTCAGGATCAGAAGACGCCCCTGGGCAGAAATCGGAGTATCCTCGACCAGTCGATTCCTTCAGGGAATTCCCTGGCGGCTCTGGCCTGCTGGAAACTCTATCGTTTTACCGAAGACACCCGCTATAAAAAGCGGGCCGGCGCTATCCTCAGCCGCTTCCAGGGCCAGGCTTTGAAATCCCCTTTGGGGTTCCCGCAACTTTTGACCGTCCAGATCCTTTATCTGACCCCGCCTCTGGATCTCACCCTGGTTGGCGACCCCGGTCAGCCCACGATGCAGAAAATGCTCAAAGATTGTTATCGTTATTTCCTGCCGGAACGGCGACTGGTGCTGAAGAATCCCAAGACTGCCGCCGCTTTGGAGAAAGCGGTGCCCTGGCTGAGAGATTACCCCGCCGCCCAAGAAGGGCCGGCAGCCTATATCTGTCGAGGCTTTGCCTGCCTGCCACCCATCGTCACCACGGAGGAATTGCTGGCCAGGTTAAAACAAATCAACGCGGAAAGGACTGGGGCGCCTTCTCCCGGTGCCCCGGCCGGCAAGCAGGAAAATTAACCCCTTGGGGTAAGCCTCTTCAGGCTGCGAGGAGGAGATATACCTTTGATTAAAGGTGTTTTTTTATGGGGTGGTTCGTCTTCTCAAAATTGCCAACAAAACAGGCAGCACCACCAGTACCAGGGGTAATTGGATGGCCAATCCCGAGATGATGGCGATGGCCAAAGGTTGTTGCATGGCCGCGCCCTGGCCGATGCCCAGGGCCAGGGGTAGCAGGGCCAGGATGGCCGCCAGGGTAGACATGGCGATGGGCCGCATACGGTTCTTTCCTGCCAGGATCAAGGCCTTGTGGGGTTCCAGGTCGCCGGGCAAGGCGTGATATTCGGAAAAGTAAAAGATGGCTACCTCGGTAACGATGCCTACGATCATGGTCAGGCCCATCATGGAGGAAATGTTCAGTTCCGTCCCGGTGAGCCAAAGGCCGATAAACACGGCGCTGAGAGCCAGGAGCGTGGTGCTGAGGATGGCGAGGGCGCCGAGGAACCGTTCATACAGAAACAGCAGTAAGGCGAAGACCAGAACCACCGCGGCCGCAAATACCACCATGAGACCGGCAAAGGCGATCTGCTGCTGGGCATAGAGGCCGCCCAGGCGGTAATACACCCCTGCCGGCAACAGGTCAGGCTGGTCAAGAGCGGCTTGGACGTCGCGGATGACCGAACCCATATCCCGGCCGCTGAGGCGTCCGGTGACGGCCGCCATGCGCTTCAGGTTGTCCCGCATGATCTGGGGCTGCCCGGTGATCACCGTAAACTGGGCGATGCGTTTGAGGGGGAACAGGTGCCCGTCCGCGGCCCTTAGGCGCAGATGCCCCAGGTCGCGGATGGTGTGGCGGCTCTCCGGGGGCGTCCAGACGCGCACGCCCACCATTTTCGGGCCTCGCTGAATCTGGGTGGTGACCACGCCGCTCATGAAGTTGGCCACCATGCGGGTGACCTCATCGGGGTTGACGCCCTCCAGGGAGGCCTTATCCCGGTTCACCCGGATATCCAGGGCTTCTCCCGCCAGCACGATACCGTCCTTGACGTCCACTACTCCCGGAATCTTGCCGATGGTTGCGGCCACCTGGGGGGCCAATTTTTGCAGCAGCCGGGCATTATCCGAGAAGATTTTGATCTCGATGGGCTGGGGCACCGCGGTGAGATCGCCGATCAGGTCTTCCATCAATTGGGCCATTTCCACACGCAGGCCGGGAACGGCGCGCTCAACGCGCCGGCGGACTTCATCCATCACGGTCTCGATGGGTTTCCGGGGGAAAGGTTTGAGGCGGACAAAGAAATCCCCTTCATTGGCTTCGGTGAGGCCCACGCTGCCCAATCCTAACCCGGTGCGTCGGGAATACGTGTCAACTTCCGGGATTTTCTGCAAGATCGCCTCCACCTGGCGCACCAGACGGTCGGTTTCCGTCAGAGAGGTGCCGGGAGGGGCATGATAATCAATGATAAAGCCCCCTTCATCCATTTTGGGCATGAAGCCGGAACCCAGATGCTGATAGGCCAGCCAGCCCAGGGCCAACAGGGGGACAATACCCAGCAGGATCAGCCAATGACGCCTCAGGAGTCGTCGCATCATTGCGTCATAGGCGCGGTGGCAACGCCGGGTCCAGGCGCCCCCTTCCTCCTGTTGGGCGTCCGCGGCTCGGAGCAGGTGCGCGGCCAGAAGCGGCACCGCCAGCCAGGCCATCAGGAAAGAGATAATCAGGCTGGCGGCCATGGTCAGAGACAGGGATTTAAAAAACGCGCCGGTAACCCCGGAAAGGAAGGCCATGGGAGTAAAGATGATGATGGTGGCCGCAGACGACCCCGACAGGGGCCGGAAAAATTCCCGCATGGCCGCCATCACGCTCTGGCGGTGGTGAGCCGCGGCCTCGCGCATTCTCCGGACAATCTGCTCTTCCATGACGATCATATCGTCAATGATCAGCCCCACCGCCGCGGCCATGCCTCCCAGGGTCATGATGTTAAAGCTCATGTGGAGCACGTAGAGGAGCAGGATGGTGGCTCCCAGGACGCAGGGGACAATAAACGCAGCAATAAGGGTCATGCGGACGTTGCGCAGGAACAGCCATAAAATCAGGACCGCACAGAGCACGCCGATGAGGATGGCATCCCGGACGCTGGCGGCGGACGCCAGGATCAACTGGCTCTGGTCATACCAGTTGGCGATGGTGACGCCCGCCGGGAGGTGAGAGCGGAACCCGGCCAGTTCTTTTTTGATAGCCCGGGCGATCTGCACGGTGTTGCCGCCGGGTTGCTGGTAGACCTGGAAGATCACGGCGTCGTGTCCATCCGCGGTGACCCGGGTCCACTGGGGGGCCGTGGCCGCAGTGACCTGGGCAATATCCTCAAGACGCACCAGGCCGTCTTTCCCTGAGCGCAGGATAGTTTGCCCAATTTGCGTCAGCGTATGGAAGCGCGTATCGGACACCACCAGGAAGAGTTTATAATGGTCTTCCAGCCGGCCCACTGCGGTAATAATATTGGCCGCGGAAACGGCCCGGGCGACTTCGTCCAGGGAGAGATGATAGCTGGCCAAACGGACCGGATTAACCACCACCCGATATTCCGCCTGGGCGCCGCCCCCCACCCCCACCCGGGCCACGCCGGGGACCGCGGAGAGCAGGGGCCTGAGTTGATAGAGGGCGATGTCCCGCAATTCCACTAATGAATGGGTATTCGAAGTCAGGCTGTAGGCGAGCACCGGGAAGACATTGGGGTCCATGCGCCGCACCCGGAAAGCGGTGCCGGCCGGCAGCGCGGCACGGACCTGATTAATGGCCGACTCCACCTGGAGCATGGCGGCCACCATGTCCTGACCCCAGTCGAAATTAACCGAGATGTCGGCGCTGCCCCGGCTGGTGGTGGAACGGATATCGAGCACGCCGGGAACGGAGCGGATAGCCTCTTCCACCGGGTAAGTGACCTCAACGGCCATCCGTTCGGCGGGCCGATCGCCGGCGTCCAGGCTCACTTCGATCCGGGGAAAGTTGGTCCGGGGGAAAAGGGCTACCGGCAGGCTGAAGCTGCTGACCAGCCCGGCCACGGCCATGACCGCCATGAGGAAGAGAATGGAACGGCGGTGCGCCTGAATCCACTCGGTTACCGTCATGGCGCCGCCTCGACTTTTACCGCCATACCGTTTTTGAGTTCGTAATTGCCCAGCACCACCACCGGTTCCCCGGCCTGCAAGCCCGCCCCCTTGATTTCCACTTCCTTATCATTCCGAAGGCCAAGCTGTACCAGATGCTTCACGGCCCGGTTATCTTGGATGATGAACAGGCTGTGGCCCTGGCCTTCGGGCAGGACCGCCGAGTGGGGCACGATAAGCCCCTGGACGGAAGCTACGGCTATGGCTCCGGAGGTGGATTCACCCAACAAAAAATCCGCCGCAGTCGGAAGAGTTACAAACACATCTACCAGGCGGGTGGTGGGGTCGAGGCCATAGGAGATCTTACGGATATGGCCGGTAACCGCCGGGGCGCTGGGGACATTCACCCTGGTCAATGACACCGGCTGATTGGGGGCCACCCGGTTGATCTCGTCAGGCTCGACCCCCAGGCGCACCTCCAGGCGATTTTGCGCCACGATTTCCAGCAAGGGGTTGCCGGCCGGAACTATGGCCCCTTCCTGAGCGAAAACTTTCTTGATCAATCCACCCACATCGGCGTGAATTATGCGCGGAGCCCCGACCCCCCGCTTTTTCATACTCTCCAGGCGCAGTTGCGCCTGTTGCAGAGCTTGCTTGGCCTGGAGCACCTGGTCATTGGTGGCCAGCTTGAGTTCGAACTTCCGTTCCACAAATTGAAGGCTTTGCCTGGCAAGATCTAAGGCCTGGACGGCCTGCTCCAGTTGGAGAGCAGTATCGGGGCTGGGCTTAATCTCCAGGAGATCATTCCCCTTGGCAACCTTTTGGCCGTTGCTGACCATGATCTGCATCACCTGGCTCTCGAACGGCACCGAGACGGTCTGCAAGGCCCCTGGCGCCGGAGTAACCAGGCCATAGGCGGTAATCTGCTCGGTCAGCACCCCCTGTCTGATGGGAGCGGTCTGCACCTGGGCCACCGGCCCCGGCATCTCGGCGGCGGTCTTATCCACCTCTCCATGACGCAGCCGCCACACCGCGACTGCCAGGATGACCACGAGGATGACCATAATCGCGATAAATCGGCCCCATCTCATTTGGGTGACGCCCCCCTTTCTCCGCTTCCCAGGTATTCGCCGGCCGCGATTTCCAGGGCAATGCGCTGGTCCGCCAGGTTTCGCTTTAGGCTGAGGAGTTGTATCTGCCGGGCGATCAGTTCATCCCGGGCATTGTAGTAGCTGATCACATCGGCATTGCCTTCCAACAAGGCGTGATAGTAAGTCTGCACCAGGTTGCTTAAGGTAGGAATGGAGTTTTCCGTGGTTTTGATCTGTTGGCTTAAGGAGGCCATATCGGCCAGGAGCCGCGCCACGTCGGCCCGGGCGGTGAAAAGGCGGCTGACATATTCATCGAAGAGTTTTTGCCGGCTCGCGGTCTCAATGGCGATGCGTCCCTGGTTGCGATTGAAAATGGGCAGATCGATGGTCACCGCAAAGCCGGTGGTAATGACGTGGGTGGTGTCGCTGGCATGGGCAAAACCGATATTGATTTTGGGGACCTGGGCCAGGATGGCCGCCCGGAGGCGCTCCTCCTGGCTCTGATACCCCATTTTTAGGGCCAGGAGGTCCAACCGCCGCGCCTCCAGATCCCGGCTGATTTCCTTGAGGGATGGCAGCCTCTGGGGGGCAGGAGGTTCCCGTTGCGCCGCCAGGGCCAGGCGCTGCTCCGGAGGCAGGCCCAGGGTCTGGTTTAACGCCAGACGTTCCTGCTCCCGCTGCTGCTCGATGGTCAACACCTGAAGATGGACCTTTTGCAGCGAGGCCTGGGCCGCGGCCAGATTGATGATGGTGACATATCCCAGGTCCAGGGCGCGCTTGACGGTGGCGACATTGTCCTGCAAACCTCTCTCTTCATCCCGGGCCACGGCAAGCTGCCGGTCCAGAAATGACAGCCGGTAAACCTGGAGCCGCGCCGCCTGGGCCACCTGCCATTCCTGCCAGGCCACCTCCAGGTCCACCGCCTGGGCCTGGTTCCGCGCCGCGGCCATTTTCGCGCTCCGGGTCAGAAGAGAGACAATGTCCCAACTCAATCCCAGGCCGTAGGCCTTGACCGTCCCTTGGGTGGCCCCGGCCATAGGGAGGTCCAGGCTATAGGAAAATTGGGGATTGGGCAGAATCCCCGCCTGGATAAGTTGCGCCTGGGCCAGGCCCTTTTGGTCCCGCAGGGCCCTGAGCTGAGGGTTGGCGATAACCGCCAGAATGGCCGCTTCGTCCGGCGAGAGCCCGTCCCGCAGATCGAAGTTCACCGGCCGCAGCAGGGGATGGTGAATCTGCGATGCCTTCAGGGAAATTGATTCCAGGGCCGGCGGCGCTAAGGCCCGATCCACCGCGGCCCTATCCAGGGGCAGGGGGTGATAGGTGGCGCAGCCGGTGAACGTCAGGGTCAGGAACAGGAGCAATCCGAGCATATCACCCGCCGATTACCGGAATGTATTATAAAAGGCGCCGATCGCATGTGCCGCCACTTTGACTCTCTTCATCGTCTCAGCCCAATCCTTCCGGTTTCTTTCTATGATAGTAACGAAAATTATAAAAAACTATTCCTCCCCAAAGAAGTATGATGAATAAAGGTTCGCCGATGGCCACCGGCAGTACCCGCCCGGCGACGAGCGTCGTCTTGGGTTGAATCACAAAGGGCACCAGATCACTGACGATGGGCCGGGGTTTCCGAGGGTCCACTACGGTAAGAGCCACCCCGTACTTGCCTGCGCCAATGAGACGCATGGACCAATTGCGGAAATCAGTGGCGCCTGGATTCAACCGGTCAATGCGCACCGCTTTCTGGGCCGACCAGTCTTCCAGGTCTACCGGATGCTCGTCGCCGGGCGCCAGCGAAACGCCGTTTAGCACCGGTTGTCCCTCAAAGCTCTTTTTCAACTCTTGAATTGCTATGGCAGGCATGGCAACCTCACACGAAAGGTCCGGGAGATCAAGATGCTCCTTGATCCCCCGGAGAAGGATCAGGGGTTAATCTTCTTCGTCGCGGCCCTCGCGGCCTTCACGACCTTCCTTTCCGGCCTGCTCATGGAAGAGGACGCTGCCGTTGCCCGCGTCCACTTTCACCTCCATGCCATTGCTCAGGTCCACGCTGTAAACCAGGCAACCGTTTTCGTTTTCCAGTTCAACCTTTCTCACCGCGACGCCGGGAAAGGCGGCCTGGGCCGCGGCCATGGCCTGGTCAGCCTTGATCTTGGCCAGGGTGGACAGGTCGGCAGGCTCCGGTTCCGGCACCTTGATGCTGCAGGTGTAATGAGGGACCTGGGCATTGGTCTGCTGATCTGCGGCCCAGGCCGCCTTGCCGACTCCTCCGGCTAACAGCAGGGCCAGAGCCAGGATCGCTCCCTGCCAAAAACCATGGTTTTTCATACTCCTCACCTCCTCTTTGAACTTCAATATAATCAAGGAGGATTACCGGAACCTTGCCACAACATTACAAATGAGAAAGGTTGATTGTCGCAAAGGGGATGGAGGGAACCGGGGTGGGGAAATTATTGGGGCAGAGAGATTGCAAAGGTGGAGCCGACGCCGGGAGTGCTGGTGACAGACACCTGGCCGCCGTGCGCCTGGATAATGGCCCGAACCAGGCTCAGTCCCAGGCCCAGGCCCCGCTGCGACCGGCTTTTGTCCCCTCGATACAGGCGCTCCCAGATCCGGGGCAGCTCCTCAGGCGGAATCCCTATCCCCGTATCCTGAAAGGCAACTATCGTCTGTTGTTCAGCCTCCCGGGCCTTCACCTCGACGCGCCCGCCAGGGGGAGTGTACTTCAAGGCATTGTCCAGCAGGTTGGCCAGCGCCTGGCGGAGGCGGTTTTCATCGGCAGTTAGCCAGAGTTCCAAAGGATAGTCGGTGGCAACGGTGATCTGCTTTTCTTCGGCAACATAGCGGTAAAGATCTAAAACGTCGGCCAGCATCCCGGCAAGATTGACCCGGGCCCGTTTCAGCGGTAGCGTCCCCGTCTCCGCCTCGGTAATATCCATCAGGGTGTTGATCATGGTGAGAATCCGCTCGGACTCTTCCAGGCAATCGCCCAGGGCCTCTTGGCAGGCCTCCGGGTCTTCCGGGGTTTGCAGCGCCATCTCGGCAGTCCCCCGCATCCGGGCCAGGGGAGTTCTCAAATCATGGGCCACATTATCCAGAGTTCCCTTTATACCCTTGATCAGGGCCTCGATTTTCTCCAACATCCGGTTGAAGAGCCGGGCCAGTTCACCGAGTTCATCCCCGGAGAGGGAAGCCGGCATGCGCGCCTCGATATCACCCGTGGCAGTGATGCTCTGGACCGTCTGAATGAGCTGCCGGATGGGGCGCAAGGCCCGGGAGGCCAGAAATAGACCTCCCAGAAAGCCCAGGAGGATGACCGGCAGCATGACTCCCAGAAAGATGCCGCGGAAGCTTTCCAGGAATTCCTCCCGGTTTTCGGTGTTTTTCCCCACCTGGAGGAGGGAACCATCGGGGAGCCGCAAAGAGATAATCTCCAGGACGGTGTCATCATGCCGGGCCTTGAGATGAATCCAGGCTTGCCCGCTGAGGGGTTTACCTTCCAGGGATGCCAAATCGAAATCGGCCCATTCATCGGGAAGGCTTAAGAACAGCGTCCGGTTGTGCGGTCCCGCCAGGCGGACGAAATATTCGTGCCGCTTGCCGGCATATTGTTGAAATTTGATATCTTTTCTCAGGGCGATAATGCCTCCCGCCTGGTACTGGGCCTGGTAGTCTTTGAGTTTTCCCAAGATCGTCTCGTGGTCTTTTTGGCGCAGGGACGCGGCGAGAAACAGATAAGCGGTAACAAACAGGACCAGGGAGCTCACGACAAAGATGGCCGAATACCACAGGGTCAGGCGCAAGCTCAGGGTTTGGCGAAACCGCCTAAGGAGCCTTAAGGGCATAGCCCACTCCCCGGATGGTCTGAATCATCTTGGGCTCGAAATCCCGATCCACCTTGGTGCGTAACCGGCAAATCAACACGTCCACGACGTTGGTCTGAGGGTCGAAGCTGTAGTCCCAGATATGCTCCAGGATCATGGTCTTGGAAACCGCCCTGCCCGCGTGGCGCAGCAGGTATTCCAGCAAGGCGAACTCCCGGGGTTGCAGGTCAATCTTCACGTCACCCCTGATCACTTCTCGGGAAACCAGGTCCACAACCAATTCTCCAGCCCTCAGACGGCTGGGATGAGCCACGCCGCCGGCCCGGCGGATGAGCGCCTGGACCCGGGCCAAGAGTTCGGTAAAGGCAAACGGCTTGGTGAGGTAATCGTCGCCCCCGGTTTGCAGGCCCTTAACCCGGTCATCCACCGAGCGTCTGGCGCTGAGGATTATTATGGGGGTGTTGATCTGCTGCCGCCGCAGTTCTTCGATCAGGCTCAGCCCGTCCCGTTCCGGCAACATGATATCAATGACCGCGACATCATAGGGTTCATGCAGTGCCATGTGGAGGCCGTCTTCGCCATTGGCGGCATGGTCCACGGCAAACCCCGCCTGCTCCAGTCCCTTAATGACAAATGCAGCGATCTTTTGATCGTCTTCTACTACCAATACCCGCATCGATAAAATTTCTCCCGTAACAAAAAAAGTTGGGTAGCGGGATACCCCATCTGCAGGCAGAAACCGGGTTGTTTTGGCCCAACCCTAAATCGTGTTGGCAGGCCCCCCTGCAAGCCATGAGGCGCACTGTCTCCCAACGCTTGCCGCCCTTAGCTTTTTTGTCGCAGCTCCATTATACCGAAGACGCACTAAAATATCTTTTCAAGAGAGACTCTTGCAAAACTCCTCATTGACTGCAATGGTCATGCGGAGCAGAGGGAATAATCTCATATTTTCAGGAGGTTACGATCATTCACTTCTTTCGGGATGACAGAAAAACCGTTGTGCAACAATTTCAAGGTTCAGTTGATTAACACCTCTGCCAAAGATTCTCTGCGCTTATCCCCTCTCCCCCAGGGGGGTGTTTGGACCGGGGAGAAGGGTAACAAACGTTCGGGGACATAGGTAACACTTTTTTTCTCTTTATAAACGTCTTTTGTTTTTTAAATCTATTTTGGTGATGTGTTTACCACAGAAAACCACTTTTCCGGCGGAATAGGGGCCAAGGTCCATCATGGCGACTTGAAAAATAAGCGGTTATTCTGTAAAGAGAGGGAGCGATTCTCTCAAGAAAGGAAACCCGATGACTTTTCCCTGGGACGACATAACCTGGGTGCTCCTGGACATGGACGGCACCCTCCTGGACAAACACTTCGACGATTATTTCTGGGAAACCCTGGTGCCGGAAGAGTACGCCCGGCGGCAGGCCATGGACCTGGCCCTGGCCCGGGACCTGGTCTTCGCCCGCTACCAGCGTGAGGAAGGCACCCTCAACTGGACGGACATCGATTTCTGGTCCCGGGAGCTGGAACTGGATATCCCGGCTCTCAAGGAAGGCATCCGCCACCTCATCGAGGTGCACCCGGACACGGAAGGTTTTCTCGAATTTCTGCGGCGGGAAGAGAAACGGGTGGCCCTGGTGACCAACGCCCACTACAAGACCCTGAGCCTCAAGATGAACCACACGGGATTGTTGGGTTACTTCGACGAGGTGGTTTCTTCTTTCGATTTGGGCCACCCCAAGGAAGCGGCGCGCTTCTGGGAGATCCTGCACGACCGTCTGCGCTTCGACCCCAGCCGGGTCCTGCTGGTGGACGACAACGCCGAGGCCCTGGCCGCGGCCAAAATCTTCGGCATCAAGTACCCCTACTTCAAGGCCAAATCCAGCTCCCGCCAGGATGCCGCAAACCACCCGGACTTTCCTTCCATTGAGAGCTTTGATGAATTGATGGGGTGAGAAGCAGTTGTCAGTTGTCAGAGAAAAAATTACCGCTTTTTTATGAAGCTCAATAAGCCTGGCGGGAACTTTTGGCTGACTCGGTAAATTTGGGTAATCAATTCCATGGTTTTCTGCCAGGCCAAGAGGTCTCAGTACAATGCCCCTTGATTTCTCCCTCCCAAACTGACCACTGACCGCTGACAACTGACCACTGTCTCATTGCGGCATCCGCCTGATCCGCGCTCCGAGGGCCGAGAGTTTTTCCACCAGTTGGGCGTAGCCCCGGTCCAGGTGGTAGACCCGGAGGACTTCGGTGGTGCCCTGGGCGGCCAGCCCGGCGATGACCAGGGAGGCGCTGGCCCGGAGATCCGTGGCCATCACCGGGGCCCCGTGGAGGTGGCGCCGTTCCCGGACGATGGCGTGGTTGCCGGACACGGTGATGTCGGCCCCCAGGCGCTCCAGTTCGCTGACGTGCATGAAGCGGTTTTCGAAGATGGTTTCGGTGATGAGGCTGGCGCCTTTGGCCAGGGTCATGAGGGCCATGTACTGGGCCTGCATGTCCGTGGGAAAGCCCGGGTAGGCCCGGGTGGTGACGTCCACGCCGGTGAGGGAGCCCCCCGGCTCCACCATGATCCGGTCGTCCTCGGTGCTGAGGCGCACCCCGGCGGCGTGAAATTTTTCCAGCACCGCCGCCATATAAGCCACCGGGGCGTTGGTGATGGTGACCTGGCCTTTGGTAATGGCCGCGGCGGCCAGATAGGTCCCGGCCTCGATGCGGTCGCTCATGATGGTATAGGAGGCCGGGGTCAGGGCCTTGACGCCGTGGATGGTGAGGACGTCGGTGCCGATGCCTTCGATTCTTGCCCCCATGGCCGTGAGAAACCGGGCCAGGTCCGTCACTTCGGGCTCCTGGGCGGCATTGACCAGGCGCGTGGTGCCCTTGGCCAGGCTGGCGGCCATCATCAGGTTTTCGGTGCCGGTGACCGTGGGCAGGTCCAGGGTGATGTCGGCGCCGTGCAGCCGCTTGGCCTTGGCCTCCACGTAGCCCTGGTTCAGGGTGATCTTCACCCCCATGGCTTCGAGACCCTTCAAGTGCTGGTCGATGGGCCGGGCCCCGATGGCGCAGCCGCCGGGGAGCGATACGCTGGCCTGGCGGGCCCGGGCCACCAGGGGCCCCAGGACCAGGACCGCGGCCCGCATGGTCTTGACCGTTTCGTAGGGGGCCATCCAGCCGGTGAGGCGGCTGGAATCCACCACCAGGGGCTCGCCGTCTTCAAACGTAACCCCCATGAGGCCCAGGAGCCGTTTGGTGGTGCGGATGTCGGCCAGGGGCGGCACGTTGTAGAGCTTATGCACCCCCGGCGCCAGCAAAGTGGCCGCAATAATGGGCAGCGCGGCGTTCTTGGCCCCGCTGATGGAAACTTCCCCCGCCAGGGGAATCCCGCCTTCAATGACGATTTTATCCATGTATATCCTGTGCAGATATCGTAGGGTGCGTCCTACGCACCATCTCTAGTGGTCCCACGCCACCCAGCATTATTGATACCAATCCTGGGGGTCGATGCCCCGGACGGTCGCGCCGCTCTTTACCTTGACCACAATGGGCGCATGCGACTTGCAGTCAACGGTCTGGCCGCATTTGACGAACTCCGAGTAATAGGCCCGGTATTTCTTGGAATAACCGGAACCGTACCGGGCCGGGTCGGGGAGATAGGCGTAGACGTGGTAATCCCCCGGCGGCACCGTCAGTTTAAAGCCCACCTTGTACTGATATTTTTGGGCCTTCAGGTGTTTCTTGGTTGAATAGATTTTCTTCGTGGCCAGGTCTTGGGCGCAGATGGTCATGTCCGGGGGGATGAACTCGCTGGGGTAGGAGAGCGACCCTTCGATCACCCCGGGTTGGGGCCCCGCGGCCCAGCCGGCGCCGGGATTCAGCAGCAGGCACAAGACGCCTATCAGGCATAACCGGTAAAACATCATGTTTCATTCCCCCATCAGGTCCAGCAGCCGGGGCGCTTTACATTCCAGGATGAACTGCCTGATCCGTTTTTCCGCCAGGCGGACGTAGTCGGCTTCGATCTCGTAGCCCAGGTAATGCCGGTTGCCCTGGAGCGCCGCAATGGCCGTTTGCCCGCTTCCCATAAAGGGATCGAGGATTACCTCCCCTTCGTAGGTGTAAAATTGTATAAGGCGATAAGGCAGCTCCACGGGGAACGGGGCCGGATGGCCCACCTGTTTGGCCCGCACCGCCGGAAAAGTCCAGACGCTCTTGGTGAACTCCAGAAATTCCTCCCGGGTGATGGTGGCCCGGCGTTTATGCGGGTTCGGCCGGGAAAATCCCGCCTTGGAGAAGATCGAAATGTATTCGTGCACGTCCCGGAGCGTCGGGTTGGCCGGAGAACACCAGCTCCCCCAGGCGGTGGAGGGGGAGGCGCTGGCGGCCTTGTTCCAGATGATTTCCCCCCGCATGAGAAAGCCGATTTTGGCCATATCCTGGACGATGGAGGAATGGAGCGGAATATAGGGCTTGCGCCCCAGGTTGGCGATGTTGATACAGGCCCGGCCCCCCGGCACCAGGACCCGGTGGACTTCCTGCCAGACCTTATGGAGAAATTCGAGATATTCTTCCAGGGTCAGATCCTCGTCGTAGTCTTTCCCCACGTTGTAGGGGGGCGAGGTGACCATCAGGTGGACGCTGTGGTCCGGGATTTCCGCCATGGACTCGGAAGATTTGGCCAGAATCGTGTTCAGGAATGCCGGCGGCACCTCATTTTCAATATACTCCAGGCCCCGGCCGGGGTCACCTGGGAGTAGAGTTTGCCGGCATAGAAGGCCGAGGCGTCGTGGGATCTGCGCCCCGGGGTGCCGAAGGCGCTGGTGCGGGTCTTCTTTTTAGAGGGATTATTCTTCATCTATGCGATAATCTTAGTCAGGTTTTACCGAAAGGCTGCTTTGGCGGCGGTGGCGACGCCCCCCATGTCCCTGATTTTACCATGGTTTATCCGGGCCCTCTGTGGTAGGATATTACATTGAGGCACGTAAGGCAAGGAAAGGAAATTATCCGCTATGGATTGGTGGTTGTTGGCCGGGGTCCCCATCACGTCGTTCATCGTCGCCCTCTCCGGGGCCTTGATGCCCGGGCCGCTGTTGACCCTCACCGTGGGCGAAGCGGCCCGCCGGGGCTTCTGGGCCGGCCCCCTGATCATCGTGGGCCACGCCTTGCTGGAGTTGGCCCTGGTCCTGTTGCTCCTGGCCGGGGTGGGCGCCTGGCTGCACCGGCCGCTGGTGCTGGGCCTGGTGGGCGTCCTGGGCGCCGGTATGCTCTGGTGGATGGGCCTGGGGCTGCTCAAGTCCTCCCGGCGCAGCCACCTGGACTTCGACTCCCATGGGGCCTCGGGCCTCAACCCGGTCATGGCCGGGGTGCTCATGAGCGCCGCCAACCCCTACTGGCTCATCTGGTGGCTCACCATCGGCCTGGGCTACGTCATGTTTTCCATGAAATACGGTTGGCTGGGGGTGGCCCTCTTTTTTATCGGGCACATCCTGGCCGACTTCGCCTGGTACACCCTGGTGTCCGGGGCCGTGGCCCAGGGGCGCCGCTTTATCTCTGACCGTATCTACCAGGGCTTTCTGGCCGGGTGCGGCGTCTTTCTCTTTGGCTTCGGCGGCTACTTCGCCGTCCAGGGAGTGAAATTTCTGTTCAATTCTTGAACGTAGGGGCGGACCTGCATGTCCGCCCGGCTTGAGGGCGCCCGCGCCGGCGCCCCACTACAGGGAGCAACCATCAATGATCCAAAAAGCTCTAACCGTGGGTTTACTCGAAGTGAACTGCTACATTCTGGGCGACGAAGAGACCAAGGAAGCCGTGGTCATCGATCCGGGGGGCGACGAAGCCGAGATCCTCGAGGTCCTGAACCACCATAAATTCAACCTGAAGCTGATCATCGACACCCATGGCCATTTTGACCACGTGGATGCCAACCAGCCCCTGAAAGACGCCACCGGGGCCCAAATCGCCATCCATGAAGCCGACGCCCGGATGTTGGACAAACCTTCGGCTGAGGCCATGTTTTTTACCGGCAACCGCCTGCGCCTGTCCCAGCCGGATATTCTGCTGAAAGAGCACGACGTCCTCACCTTCGGCGCCTATCGGCTCAAGGTCCTCCACACCCCGGGACATACCCCGGGGGGCATCAGCCTGGTTCTGGAGGATCACCCCTACGTCTACGTGGGCGATACCCTCTTTGCCGGGTCCATCGGCCGCACCGACTTCCCCGGCGGCAACTACGACGCCCTGATTGATGGCGTGCGCCTGAAAATATTTCCCCTGGGAGATAACTATACCGTGTACCCCGGCCACGGCCCGGTGACCACCGTGGCCCAGGAACGGAAGTATAACCCGTTTTTTTAAAACCGAGGGGTAAAAGGGGAAAGGGCGAAAAGGGGAAAAACCGGAGAAGACATTCTCAGGTAACCTATTCGCCTTTTGCCTCCTAATACCCTGTATGGTGCGGCGTTCCACAATGAGGGCGGGATGAAAGACCAAGAATGAGCACCCCCCTTTAAAAAAGGGGGACTTAAGAAAGGTTTTCGGAAAATCACCGCAATATAATGACCATATAAATTACGGAACTTAACACCAGAGAAACTCTTTCGGGAAAGCTCTCATGGCCTTTAATGGAAAACGGATTCTCTTAGGGGTAACCGGCGGCATTGCGGCTTACAAGGCCGCGGAGGTGGCCCGGCGGCTCATCGGGGCCGGGGCCCGGGTCAAGGTGGTGATGACCCGGGCGGCCCAGGAGTTCGTGGGGCCGTTGACTTTTGCCGCGCTCACGGGCGAGAAGGTGGCCACGGCCATGTTCGGGCCGGAGAGCGACCCCCTGGAGCACATCGCCCTGGGCCAGGAGGTGGACGCCATCGTGGTGGCCCCGGCCACCGCCAATCTCATCGGCAAGGTGGCCGGCGGCATCGGGGACGATCTGCTCACCACCATCATGCTGGCGGCCACCCGGCCGGTGTTGATCTGCCCGGCCATGAACGTCGAGATGTGGGCCAACCCGGTGGTGCAGGGGAATCTGGCCCGGCTCAAGGGCCGGGGGTTTAGGGTAATGGAGCCGGCCGCCGGACCCCTGGCCTGCGGCGCCGTGGGTTTGGGCCGCTTGCCGGAGCCGGACCTGATCGTGGAGGCCGTAGCCGGCTTACTCAGCCCCCAGGACCTGGCGGGGCGGCAGGTGTTGGTCACGGCCGGACCGACCCACGAAGACTTTGACCCGGTGCGCTTTCTGACCAACCGGTCCAGCGGCAAGCAGGGCTATGCCCTGGCGCGGGTGGCCTGGCGCCGGGGCGGGGACGTCACCCTGGTAAGCGGCCCCACCAGTCTGGCCGCCCCCTACGGGGTGAAGTGCGTCATGGTGCGCTCCGCCCGGGACATGCAGGCGGCGGTCAAGGCGCACTTTCCCGAGGCCGACGTGCTTTTGATGGCCGCGGCGGTGGGGGACTACCGGCCCACCCAGGCCGAAGTCCGGAAGATTAAGCGGGCCCATGAGGAGATGGCCTTCCATCTGACCCAGAACCCCGACATCCTGAAACAGGTGGCGTCGCTCAAAAGGCGGCAGATCGTGGTGGGTTTCGCCGCCGAGACCCACGATATCGAGGCCGAGGCCCGGCGCAAGATGCTGGAGAAGCACCTGGACCTGATTGTGGCCAACGATGTCAACCGGGCGGATTCCGGGTTCCAGGTGGACACCAACGAAGTCACCCTGATCCCCCGGGTGGGCGAGCCGCTGCCCCTGCCGCTGTTGAGCAAGGAGGAGGTGGCAGCGAAGATCCTGGACCAGGTGGTGGCGCTGCTGGAAGCCAGGGACCGGGGGCCGGATGCCTGAAGACCCGGTGCACGAACTGCGGGAACTGGTGGACAGCCTGTCGGATTGGCTCCGCTATCAACGGCGCCTGGGATGGCGGGGGGTGCCGAAGCCGCGTCCAAGTCCCTCACCGGAGCCAGAAGTGCCGAATGAACCCAGCCTGGAGGAGATCCGGGCCGAGATGGGGGAATGCCGCCGCTGCAAGCTCTATGGCGGCCGCACGAACCTGGTCTTCGGAGACGGGCCCGCCGACGCCCGGCTGATGTTCGTGGGGGAGGCCCCGGGGGCCGACGAAGATCGACAGGGAGTGCCCTTCGTGGGCGCCGCGGGCCAGCTCTTGAACAAAATGCTCACGAATTTGGGCCTGCGCCGGGAAGAGGTCTATATCGCCAACATCCTCAAGAGCCGGCCCCCGGGAAACCGGGACCCCGAGGCCGATGAGATTGCCGCCTGCCTGCCCTTCCTGGAAAAGCAGATCAAGGCCATCCGGCCCCGGGTGATCGTGACCCTGGGGCGCATCAGTACCCAAGCCCTGCTGGGCACCAAATTGCCCCTGACCCGGCTGCGGGGGCATTGGCAGCGGTATGACGATATCCGGGTGATGCCCACGTTTCACCCCTCTTATCTCCTGCGGGCCCCCCAGGAACGGCGCAAGACCTGGGACGATATGCAACAGGTCATGGAGTATCTGGCTGATCATGAAGAAGCTTAAGTATCTCATCCCGTTACTGGCGTTGCTGCTCCTGGGGGGCCTGGCAGCCGGGGCAGCCGCGCCCCGGGCGGTTTACGTGCTGAAGGCGGAGGGTTCCATTAATCCCGGGTTGACGGAGTTTATCCTTGAGGGCATCCGCCTGGCGGAGCAGGAGAACGCCGAGGCCCTGGTGATCGAGCTGGACACCCCCGGCGGCCTGGCAACCTCCATGCGCCGGATCGTTCAGGCCATCACCAACGCCAAAGTTCCGGTGGTGGTTTATGTCTATCCCCGGGGGGCCCGGGCCGCTTCGGCCGGGGTCTTCGTCACCATGGCGGCGAACGTGGCCGCCATGGCCCCCGGGACCAACATCGGCGCGGCCCACCCGGTCTCGGTGGGCATGGGCAAGGCCGATAAGACCATGGAGAAAAAGCTGGTCAACGACATGGTGGCCTCGGGGCGGTCCCTGGCCGGAGAACGGCACCGCAACGCCGATTGGATGGAAAAGGCCATCCGCCAGAGCGTTTCCATCCCCGCCACCACGGCGGTGAAACTCAAGGTCGTGGACCTCATGGCCGACAATCTGGAAGACCTTTTGACCAAAATCAACGGCCGGAAAGTCGAAGTGGGAGGCAAGCAGGTGGTGCTCCACACCGCCGGGGTGGCGGTCAAGGAAATCCCCGAAGGGATGCGCTTCCGGGTCTTGAAGGTCATCGCCGACCCCAACATCGCGTATATCCTGATGATGATCGGCCTGGCGGGCCTCTATTTCGAACTGGCCCACCCGGGGGTGGTGCTCCCCGGGGTCATCGGCGGCATCTGCCTGCTCCTGGCCTTCTTCGCCTTCCAGACCCTGCCCATCAACTTTATTGGCATCATGTTGATTTTGCTGGCTTTTATTTTCTTCATCCTGGAATTCAAAATTGTCAGCTACGGCCTTTTGTCCCTGGCCGGGTTGGTGTCCCTGTTGCTCGGGGGCATGATGTTGTATCGCGGAGGTGAAGGAGGGGTGGATATATCCTGGAGTGTCTTGATTCCCACGGTGGCCATTGTTTCCCTGTTCTTCATCCTGGTGGCCGGGATCGTCTTTCGCAGCCACCTGATCCGGCCCATGACCGGAACGGCCGGCATGGTGGGCGACCGGGGCGTGGCCTATACCCCCTTGAACCCCGAAGGGCAGGTCTTTGTCCACGGCGAATACTGGCAGGCCGTCAGCGACGAGCCCATTGCCAAGGGGGAAGCCGTGGTCGTGTTGAAAGTCGAGGATTTGAAGGTCCGGGTGCGCCGGGCTTAATAAAAGGAGGCAGGCATGTTTCAGTTTCTCTCCGGTTCCGTTCTCTTCATTATTGTTATTGGGGTGTTCTTTTTGATGAGCGCCATCAAAATCCTGAATGAATTCGAGCGGGGCGTCATCTTCCGGTTGGGGCGGGCCCTGCCCCACGCCAAGGGGCCGGGACTGATCATCCTGATCCCCATGATCGACCGCCTGACCAAGGTCAACCTGCAGTTGGTGACCTATGACGTTCCTTCCCAGGACATCATCACCCGGGACAACGTCACGATGAAAGTGAATGCGGTGGTTTATTTCCGGGTCATCGATCCCCTCAAGGCGATCATCGAGGTCCGGGACTATTGGAATGCCACCCAGTTGCTGGCCCAGACCACCCTGAGGAGCGTCTGCGGACAGGTTGACCTGGACGAGTTGCTGTCGGCCCGGGAGAAAGTCAACGCCCAACTGGCGGACATCCTGGACCAGCATACCGATCCCTGGGGCATCAAGGTGACCCTGGTGGAACTGCGGGCCATCGACCTGCCCATCGAGATGCAGCGGGCCATGGCCAAGCAGGCCGAGGCCGAGCGGGAACGGCGCGGCAAGGTGATCAACGCCGAGGGCGAATTCCAGGCCGCCGCCAAGATGGCCGAAGCCGCCCACGTCCTGGCCGAGGAACCCATGTCCTTGACCCTGCGCTATCTCCAGACCTTAAGAGAGATCGCCGCGGAGAAGAACTCCACCACCCTGTTCCCCATCCCCATCGACCTGCTCACCCCCTTCATGAAGATGGCGAACCGCTGGGAGAAGTTGGAGGAGGACCAGGTTAAGGCAAAGGAGAAGGAGAAGGCGTAAGCAGTTTGCCGGATAGCTGAAAAAGAGTTGTCTGCTCACCCTGAGCCCAGGGGATGAACGATAACTTATGCGGCTCTATCAGGCTGTTGAAAAATGAGCTCTTTTTGGCATCCTGAACGAAGTGAAGGATCTCAAGTGGTTGGAAATACGAGATTCTTCGCTTCGCTCAGAATGACAAATTTACAATTATAGGAATTTTGCAACAGCCTGATAGCGTTTGCCATAAATTCCTTCCGTTTGGAGGTTCTCAAATCCCCCTGGTTCAAAGGGGGACTTTAACAGCAATTCCTTGCAGTTCCCCCACTTTTTTAAAGGGGGGCAGGGGGGATTATAAGGCGTCCCGGAGCGGAAAAAACTTTTGGCGATTGCTAGAATTATTGAGTTAGTGAGCGCCCAACGACCGGATGAATATATCGACGGCCGGCTCGATGCGGCGCCGTGCTGAGCTTGAACCGGTAGCGAGTCGGAGCCTTGAGCGAGCCGCCTGGGGGGTCGATCTTCGGTTTCCGGTCAAGGGTTGATGGTCCGATGGCTTTTTGGGGTTGAGGAATTGGAGAAATACGGTAAACTTAAAAGGTTATAGAGGAACAACCTCTGAACCGCGGGAGCCGGGAGCCGGACACCGGCGCGAAAACCGGACATTATCTAAAAGGGTAGGGGGGGTAATCCTGCCCCTGCCAGGAAATATCACAGGAGAGACAGCATGGCGAAAAAGGAACGGAAAGAGAAAAAGGAAAAACCTCTGGACAAGATGACCGCCACTGAACTGCGGAAGTTCGCCATGGACACCGGCGAGATCAGCGGGGTCCACGGCATGAACAAAGAGGAGTTGCTGGCCGCCATCAAAGAGGCTAAAGGCATCAAAGACGAGGGGAAACACACCGAGAAGGTCAGCATGCGGGACTTGAAGGAAAAGGCTGCCGCGATGCGGGCCAAGAAACTGGAAGCCATTGCCGCCAAAGAACCTCAGGCCAAAATCGACATCCTGCGCAAGAAAGCCAACCGCATGAAGAAGCGCACCCGCCGGGCCGCTTGACCCTTTGGGCTTTGCCGGGAAAGTCAACCTCAGCCAGCGCCTCTTGCCAGGAGGCGCCAGCCGGTGAGCGGGGTTCTGAAAGCCATTCCGGTTTATCGGGAGGCATGACCGCTTGAAACGTCAGACCTTTCCTGCAATTCAGGTGATTGTCAGCTAACCCGCTTCTTCCGCCTGAAGAAAATGATGGCCACGATGCCGGACCCCAGGAGATAGACGGTGGGGGGCAGGGGGGCGTGGGTGGTGGTTGCCGTAATATTCCAGGCCAGGGCGTAGTCCCAGAGGAAATCGGCCGCTTGCAGGGAAACGACCTCAAGCAGGTAATCATGGTCCGCAGTCAAGTCGGTGTACCAGATATTTTCCGTATTGTCCACCAGGCTGCCGGCATAGGCCAACTCTGACGCACTGGTCAGGTCATAGAGATAGAGGCCGAGGTTGTTGAGGGTGGCAGAGGTATCAAATCCGTCTGCGGTCTCCCCTGTAACATTGAGGTTCCAGACCAGAGAGGCTGACAGGCTGCCGGTGGTCAGGGCCTTGAAAACATAACTTCCCGTCTTGTTGCTGCCGTTTAAACCCCCGAAGGCAGGATCGTAGTCAAACCCCACGGATTTGATTTCCCCGTTGCCTCCTAAGAAATCTTCCCGGCTGTTCTGCTCCCCCGCCGCAATGATGTGGTAGCTGTTGTCGATATTCAGTTGCCCGGCCCCATAGACGTTATTGAGCCCATTGGCCGTATTCACGGTATACGTTGTGGCTAATTGTGTGGCGGTGCGGCTGGCCCCGGCCATCAGGGCCGCCTTGACCACTTCGGACCTTTCGGCGTTGTAAATGGTGTCGCCGTTGCGGTTCTTGGTGAAGGTAACCGCGGGATCGGTGGAAAGCATGTTGCCGCCGTTATGGCCCACCTCCACCAACAACGCCGCTGCCGAGGCGACCATGGGGGTGGCATAACTGGTGGCGCTCGCCGGCGCGACCAGGTCCGGCCGGGTGCGGCTGCCCGAGGCATAGGGAGTGGTGGGGGTGGTGGCCAGGGGAAATGAGCCGTGGGCAGAGTTGCCGTTACTGAGCCCCACCGCAATGGCATTGAAGGAGCTGCCCAGGAGCGGATTATTGGTGCCGCCATTATTCATGGCCACCACCTGGATATATTCATCCCGGTTGACCACCCAATCCAGTCGAGCCAGGACTTGGACGCTTGAAGCGTTATCCAGGCTCCCTACCCAACTGTGATTTGCCACTCGGCTGCTGGAGATCAGGGGACTCGCTTTTCCCCAGCTGAGAAATAACCTTCCCGTATAATAGCCGGCATCATAACAGTCGATGTCGGTAATCCCGGGAGCAATGGACGTGCCGTTACCGTAAAAATACTGGCCGACGGTCGTGGCGTGGGTGGTAACGACCTCAGAGGGGCTTTTGGCAGTGAAGGTTTTCCCGGAAAATGCTCCGTTGTTCGCATCAGGCATACCATAACTCGCCTCCACCTGAGTTACCTTAACGCCGGCCCCGGTGGGCAGGTTAGCGCCCAACTCCGTCTGCAGGGCGGTGTAGCCGATGTCTAATTTCCAGTCGGCGGCAGCAGAACCGCTCCAGCCGATTACCAACAAACCGGCAATGATGATGCGAACTAAAAGTCTGTTCATCATGCGCTCCTCTGGTTGAATAGTTGCAGACCATGCAACGGCCCTACAGAACTATTCGACCTATTGGTAAATCTCCTAAGCGATACTTGCTTTAGCCGGTTTAATGGTCAAGTTCCCACCAGGACGAAGTATAAAATTGTTTCATTAAGAGGAAATATGCTTTAAATAGTCTTTGGGGTAAATCGGGGCTTCCCTTGTTTAGGCGCTCCAGAAACCTGAATATGCGCTGCCAAAAACAAACGAATAGGGGGAGTTATTTAAGGGGGGGGAGAGGGAACCCTGATGTTACTTGGCTGCCGGGAGGCATCTCCAAAGGGGTTTAAGGAGATTGCCTGATGGTCTTATGGTTTCGGTTACTCCATGAACGGAAGGCTGGGCCGGCCAGGGCGAACGGGGAGACCGCGTGGCGTTTTTTTCATCCCCACCCTCTTTTATTTAACTGGGGTCTAGACGGCGCCGGGCCGTTCTCGCAAATAACTACTTGAAAGAAAAGATAAATTATGGATAGACCCCATAAGGGTAAAAAATAAAAATAAATATGATTTTTTTAAAATTAGCTTGAATAATTAAATTAAGGGTCATAGAATACATCCAAAGAAATCGAGCCAAACCCAGCGTGAGTTGGGGACGGAAAGCTACGGGTCTATCCAGGGATGGGAAGATAGCCGGGTTGCCAGAGTAAGGGGCAATCCGTTTTTTTTTAGTCAGGCAATCCTGGACCGGCGGGGGTTGGTCACCGTTAGCGCGGCACCGGCATATGTCCCCGGCTCATGAAGCCCCCATCTCCGGATGGGGCAAGCCGGCGGGAGCCTCGTTCCCAGGGAGCCACCAGCAGGAGACGGCTGAGTCCTGGCCTCGATGGGGGCAGCGGTGAATCAGCCTGGGGCTAAAACATAGCAGTTATATTTATAAAAAATAAATTGAAACAAAAAATAATTAAGAAATTAAAACCTAATGGTTAACTTAGTTAACATTAAGAGTCGGGGTTGATAATTAATTCATAATAAAATCAATAAGTTAAATAAGGCATATAAATTGCATAATGATTTATGCAGGAGTACTGAGAGCGATCAGCACTGAATCAAGCAAGATACACCGATAAAGCCAAACCCAGCGTGAGTTGGGGACGGAAAGCTACGGGTCTATCCAGGGATGGGAAGATAGCCGGGTTGCCAGAGTAAGGGGCAATCCGCTTTTTTTTAGCCAGGCAATCCTGGACCGGCGGGGGTTGGTCACCGTTAGCGCGGCACCGGCATATGTCCCTGGTTTATGAAGTCCCCATCTCCGGATGGGGCAAGCCGGCGGGAGCCTCGTTCCCAGGGAGCCACCGGCAGGAGACGGCTGAGTCCTGGCCTCGATAGGGGCAGCGGTGAATCAGCCTGGGGTTAAAGATAGACAGCAAAATGCATGATGTATTTAATTAAAACATAAATTAGTTAAGTAATTTAAACAAAACGTTCATATTCGTTAACATTATGAGATGGGTCAATAAAGAAAACATATTAAAAACAATAGGTTAAGTAAGGCACATAAATTGCATAATGATTTATGCATGAGGAGTACTAAGAGCGATCAGCACTGAATCACAAAAGATACAACGATAAAGCCAAACCTGCCGCGAGGCAGGGACGGAAAGCCACGGGTCTCTTTAATAAAGACAGCCGGGTTGCCTAAAAGGGTAACCCGGCATTTTTTTTATCGAGTGAGGTGGCCAGATGGCTACCATTTCCAAGAGAAGATTCATCGCGACGAAGCGGCGGTTCGGGGGAAAAGTCAGGAATCATGAATCAAGGATTAACTTCTGATTTGCGGCATCCCCCTGGGGGCGGTGATGGCACGGTCTTCCAGGATTGAGCAACTGGCCAGCGAATGAGATGATCCAGACAATAATAACAAATCTTAACGGGGGGTTCGGTTAATCGAATCCAAAAAGGAGGGAAAAATGCGGAAAATTGCGGTAATCATGGTTTTGGCCCTGGCCCTGCTGTTGATGGGCCTGACGCTGTCGGCTTCGGCGGTGACGATTAAAGCCAATACCTCGGGAGAAGATAGCCTCGATGTAGTTTTTAATAAGATTTTAGGGACAAATTATTCCCTTGCGGACCTGAATGCTCTCACGCCTATCGAGACCCTGTCGACGACTGCCGTGGGAGGTACCTATGCGCTGACCGATAGCTATTTTGGTGCTGCGACCTTTGCGGGGTTCACCCAGAATCCCGGCACTAATGCGGCCGGCAGTTCGGCAGTAACATTGTTTGGGTCTCCGTTCCCCACGAGCTCCAGCCAGAATAATTACATAACTTTCGGTCCCGGTGGATTAAGTTTTACTCCCGTAACCGATGGTTCAGGTAATTTTGGCTTCGCCGATCAATACTCCGACGGCACTCATACCGGGACCGCGTACACCGAACATGACCTTAATGTGAAAAAGCAATTACAAGGCCTGATTTTTGAGATCGGACCCAACGAGTGGATGGTGTGTTTTGAAGATGGGCAAAGTTTCAACGGTTGTTTGGGCGACCAGGATTACAACGACCTGGTGCTCCATGTGACCCGGACCTTTACCCCCGTTCCCCTGCCGCCCGCGGCGCTCTTGATGGGCAGCGGCCTCCTGGGCCTGGTCGGGCTGGGATGGCGCCGGCGGAAAACCACCGTTTAACCATAACGATTTCGGCTCAGGCCGGGGCCCCAACGTTCTCCCTGTTGGGGCCTGTTTATTTTCGGCGCGCCTGGCCGGGAGCATCCAGCTGGCGGCGAAAGTCCTCTACCGGCCCGGCCGGCGGAACTGGCAGCCGGACGGCAAAACGGTTGCCAGGTTTTGGTTCCGGTTCTCAAGTTGAACTGGGGAACCCCCAGGGTACCCCAGGCTCAGCCTGGGGACCATCCCGGGCCCAGCCAAGCCTGACGGGCCATGGCGTTCCCAAGCCAGGCTTGGGACGAGAAGCACAACCTTTTCCGGTCAGACACTCATGAGCCTGCGGTTCACGCCAAGACTGAGGAAAGGCAGGGATAATGAGCCTGGTGGCAATGCCCACCCTACGGTTTTCCGTAACCGCTGACCACTGACAACCGACAACTTTTCCAGGCAGGAGCTTGAGAACGAGCCCAAAGCCAACCCAGGGCCGTAACCTTTTCTTCTGTTCCCACCATTTAAGGCATTTCGGACCCTTAAATTAGGTTATTTCCGCGGTTAATGCGGGGAACCCTGATTTACCGGCAACAATTTTTCCTTTAATTTATCGATACCTGCCCCGGAACGTTTCACGAGGCGCCCCGGGCATGAGTTCCCCCCAAAAGCCCCCCACCCTCGGGGGCCAACCCCGCCCCGGTCTTCCCAGAGATCGGGGCTTTTTCTGTGGGGCTGCACCACAAAAAAAGGGCCAGGGGAACCGCCCCTGACCCTGGGGATTTTCATCAATTTATGGTCTTACAAACCCGGGAAGATCTTCACGGCGCTCAAGGCCAGGTTGTAGAGACAGCCCGGGAAAATGCCGATGGCCAGTACCCCGGCGGCGGTGAGAGCCACCACCGCGGTCTGGGCCGGAGAGAAGACCACCGGGCCCAGGTCCGCCTCCGCCGGCTTCATATACATGAGCACGGTGATGCGGAGATAGTAGAAGACCGACACCAGGGAGTTCATGACCCCGATGATGGCCAGCCAGATGTAGCCGGCCTGGATGGCGGCGGAAAAGATATAGAACTTGCCCACGAAGCCCGCGGTGGGGGGAATCCCCGCCAGGGCGAACATGAACAAGGCCATGGAAGCGGCCAGGACCGGGTGCTGGGCCCCCAGGCCGGAGTAGTCATAGATGTTGAGATACTTGTCCTTTTTCCGCCCCACCAGGATCACCACTCCGAAGGCCCCCAGGTTCATCAGGGTGTAGGCCAGCAGGTAGTAGAGCAGGCTCACCGCGCCCAACTGGTTGGCGGCCACCAGGGCCACCAGCAGGTAGCCGGCGTGGGCAATGGAGGAATAGGCCAGCATGCGTTTGATGTTGGTCTGGGAGAGGGCGACCACGTTACCGATGGTCATGGTAGCCACGGCCAGGATCCAGAGGACCATGGTCCAGTCCACCTTGAGGGCCGGGAAGGCCAGGAAGAAGACCCGGGCAAAGGCGGCAAACGCCGCGGCTTTGACGGCCACGGCCATGAACGCGGTCACCGAGGTGGGGGCGCCTTCATAGACGTCCGGGGTCCACATGTGGAAGGGGGCCGAGGCCACCTTGAAGCCGAAGCCCACGATTAACAGGCCGATGCCCAAGAGCACCAGGGGTGCCATGGCCGGGTCGGCGCCCAGGCGCTGGGGCAGGTCGCTCAAAAACAGGGTGCCCCCGGAGGCCCCGTAGAGCATGGCCATGCCGAAGAGCAGAAAGGCGCTGGAGAAGGACCCCAGGATGAGGTACTTCAACGCCGCCTCATTGGAGCGCAGGTCCTCCCGGAACAGCCCCGCCAGGACATAGACCGCGATGGACATGATCTCGAGGCCCAGGAAGATCATGATCAGGTGGGCCCCCGCCGCCATGAGCATCATGCCCACGGTGGCGAAGAGGATCAGGGCGTAATATTCGCCCATATTCTTGCCGTAATCTTCCAGGTACTGCCGGGAGATGAGCACCGTCAGGGCCGCACCCAGGAGGAAAATCAGGTAGAAGAAGAACGAGAAGTTGTCCAGGTAGACCATGCGGGCGAAATCGGTGCCGGTCCTGCCCCAGAGGGCGATGGTTTGCAGCGCCGCCACTGCCAGGCCCGCCAGGGCCAGCCAGGAGAAGCACACTTTCCGCGCTTTGGGGGAGAGGGCATCCAGCACCAGGATGAGGATGGCGGTCACCGTCAGCGTCAGCCACGGCCCGATGCTGCTCAAATGGAAGCTGGGTATGGTGAAGGTCATTGCGCCTCCCCCTTAAACACGTGGGATTGGGACACCTGCGTGGACTTGGCCTTTTGCATCTTGGCCACGAAGTTCTCCGTTGTTGCCTTAGTTTTGTCTAAAAAGGTGCTGGGATAGACCCCGATCCAGATGATAAAGAGGATCAGGGGTGCAAAGATGGCAATCTCCCGCCAGGACAGGTCCTTGAGGTCCTTGTTCTTCTCGTTGGTCACCTTGCCGAAGACCACCCGCTGGAACATCCACAGCATGTAACAGGCCGCGAAGATGACCCCGGTGGCGGCCACGATGGCGTAGAGTTTGTTGACCTGGAAGGTCCCCAGGAGAATAAGAAACTCGCCCACGAAGCCGTTCAACCCCGGCAGCCCGATGGAAGACAGGGTCACAATCATAAAGATAATGGCAAAGACGGGCATGGGGGTGCACAGGCCGCCGAACTCGGAGATCAGGCGCGTGTGGCGCCGTTCGTAGATGGTGCCGACGATCAAAAACAGGGCCCCGGTGGACAACCCGTGGTTGATCATCTGGATGATGCCCCCCTGGACCCCGCACATGGTGAAGGTGAACAACCCCAGCATGACGAAACCCAGATGGCTCACGGAGGAAAAGGCGATGAGGCGTTTCAGGTCCTTTTGCACCATGGAGACCAGGGCGCCGTAGACGATGCCGATGACCGCCAGGATACTGAACAGGGGCACGAAGTAGTGGGCCGCCTCGGCAAAGAGCGGCATGTTGAACCGCAGGAAGCCGTAAGTCCCCATCTTCAAGAGCACTGCCGCCAGGATGACCGAACCCACGGTAGGAGCTTCAGTGTGGGCATCCGGCAACCAGGTGTGGAAGGGGAACATGGGCACCTTGATGGCGAAGGCCAGGCCGAAGGCCAGGAACATCCAGAACTGCATGTTGAAGGGGATGGACACGGTGTACAGCTTCAACAGATCGAAGGTGTACGTGCCGGTGACCTTGCCGTAGTGGAAGTAGAGGATCAAAATGGCCACCAACATCAGCAGGGAGCCGAACATGGTGAACAGGAAGAACTTGACGGCCGCATAGACCCGGCGGGCCGGGTTGCCCCAGACCCCGATGAGCAGGTACATGGGGATGAGCATCACTTCCCAGAAGACATAGAACAGGAAGAGGTCCAGGGAGACGAAGACGCCGATCATACCGGCCATCAGAGCCAGGAGGCACACCATGAATTCCTTGACCCGGTGCTGGATGTCGTCCCAGGTGGCCAGGACGCACAGGGGGGTCAGGAAGGTGGTGAGCATGATGAGCAGCAGGGAAAAGCCGTCGATCCCCACGTAGTAGCTGATGCCGTAAGTCGGCAGCCACGCCCGGCGCTCCACGAACTGCATGGCCGCGGTCTGGCTGTTGAAGTTAAACCACAGGGGCAGGGAAACCAGGAACTCCACCACGCAGATAGCCAGGGTGGCAATCTTCAAGCCCTTGTGGCGCTTCCGGTCTATGATCAGCAGTATCCCTATCCCGACGATGGGGAGGAAGATCAGAATGGAGAGGATGGGTAGTTGCATGTGCCCCCCCTAACGCCCGATGAGATAGCCGGTGACGAGCACCGCACCGATGAGGATGGCCAGGGCGTAACTTTGTACAAACCCGGTCTCCAGCTTTCGGAGCTGGCTGCTCAGCCAACCGACGGTGGTGGCGCTGCCGTTCACTGCGCCATCAATAACGGTTTCATCTACGCCGTGCCACAGGAACTCGGAGCCGTTTTTGATGGGCTCCACCACTGCGGCGTCGTAGATCTCGTCCACGTAGTACTTGTGATACACCAGGTCATAGATGAGCGGAATTTGTTCCGTCACCTTCTCGGGCAGTTCGGGCCGTTTCATATAGAACTTGTAAGCCATGTAGATGCCCGCAATGGCCACCGCCATGGAGAAGGCCATCATGGTGATTTCGAACCAGACCGGAGAGTGCACCTCGTGCACCAGGGGAGTAATGGCCGGGGCCAGGAACTCTTTGAACCGGTTGGCCCCCTCGATGATGGGGAAGCCCACCAGGCCGCCCACCACCGCCAGCCCCGCCAGGATCATCAGGGGCACGGTCATCAGCGACGGCGACTCATGGGGATGCACATGATGATGGTCGAACTTCTCATCGCCGTGGAAGGTCATGAACACCGCCCGGAACATGTAGAAGGCGGTGATGAAAGCCGCCACGGTGGCGATGCCCCAGAAGAGCGTATGACCGCTCACCAGGGAGTGAAACAGGATCTCGTCCTTGCTGAAGAAGCCGGCGAAGGGGAAGATCCCGGCGATGGCCAGGGTGGCCAGCATGAAGGTCCAGTAAGTAATAGGCATGTACTTCTTCAATCCCCCCATGTGGCGCATATCCTGTTCCCCGTGCATGCCGTGGATGACGGAGCCGGAACCCAGGAAGAGGAGAGCCTTGAAGAAGGCGTGGGTCATGAGGTGGAAGATGCCGGAGGTAAAAGCCCCGACGCCGCAGGCCAGGAACATGTACCCCAACTGGCTCACGGTGGAATAAGCCAGGACCCGCTTGATGTCGAATTGGGTAATGCCGATAGTGGCGGCGTAGATGGCGGTGAGCGCTCCCACCCCGCCTACCACCGTCATGGAGATGGGGGCCAGGACGAACATGGTGCTGCACCGGGCCACCATAAAGACGCCGGCAGTGACCATGGTGGCCGCGTGGATCAAGGCGGACACCGGGGTGGGGCCTTCCATGGCGTCAGGCAGCCAGGTGTACAGCGGTATCTGGGCCGATTTGCCGGTAGCTCCTAAAAACAGGAACAGGGTGATGGCGGTGAGGACGCCGGAGCCCATGGGGTACTTGGCCGCCAGGGGGAAGACCTCCGCGAAGTTCAACGACCCGAAGGTCCAGAAGATCAGGAAGACGCCGATCAGGAACCCGAAGTCGCCGATCCGGTTGACCACAAAGGCTTTTTTGCCCGCGTCCGACGCCGACTTCTTTTCGTACCAGAACCCGATGAGCAGATAAGAACAGAGACCGACACCTTCCCACCCCACGAACATCAGCAGGAAGTTGTTGGCGCTCACCAGGATCAGCATGGCGAAGACGAAGAGGTTGAGGTATGCGAAATACCGGTAAAAGCCCTCGTCATCGTGCATGTAGCCGATGGAGTAGATGTGGATGAGGGTGCTCACCCCGGAAACCACCAGCAGCATGATCAGGGATAGGGGGTCGATGAGGAAGGCCACCGAGACTGTGAAGGGACCCGAGGCGATCCAGGTGTACATCACCTTTTCTACCGCGTGGACCCCCTGCGGGAGCTTCAGGAATTCCAGGAAGATCGCCACGGTGACCAGGAAACTCAGGCCCACGGCGGTGGACCCGATGGTTCCCACCACTGACTTGGGCAGACTCTTCCCGACCAGGCCGTTGATCAAAAAGCCGATGAGGGGAAAGAGGGGTATCAGCCAGACATAATCCATCATGGAGTTCGCCTCACCACTTGAGGATATTGAGGTTGTCTACGTACACATCGCCCCGGTTGCGGAAGATGGCCACGATCAGGGCCAGTCCCACCGCGACTTCCGCCGCGGCCACGGTCAGGACAAAGAACACGAACATCTGGCCGTCCACCGCTTTGAAATAGTCGGCAAAGCCGATAAAGGCCAGGTTGACGGCGTTGAGCATCATTTCGATGCACATGTAAATGACCAGGGCGTTGCGCCGAATCAGAACCCCGATCACCCCCAGGGCGAACAAGGCCACGCTCAAGGCCAGGTAATATTGGACCGGCACTACCATAATCGCTCTCCGCTTGAGATTCTCACGCTAACGCGACCCCTCATTTCAACTTGCTCTTGGCCAGCACCACGGCCCCCACGATGGCCACCAGGAGCAAGACCGAGGTGGCTTCGAAGGGCAGCAGATAGTCAGTAAACAGGCTCCGGGCGATGGATTCGGTGTTGCCCAGCCCCGGGGCCATTTCCTTGCCGGTGGTCAGCGCCGCTTTGGCCACGCCGTAAATCAGGATCAGCCCGGTGAAACCCGCCAGGATGATCCCGGCCAGTTTCCGCCCGATGAAAGGCAGCTTGGGCTCGGCTTCCGGTTGCCTGATATTCAGGAGCATGATGACAAACAGGAACAGCACCATGATGGCCCCGGCGTAGACGATCACCTGGATGGCGGCGATGAACTCGGCGTGGGCCATGAGGTAGATGCCTGCCACCGCAAAGAAGTTGACGATGAGCCAGAGGGCGCTCCTCAGGGGTTGCTTCTGAAAGACCACCAGGCCACCGGATATCAGGGCCACGGCGCCCAGGATGAAAAACAGCGTCTGCATCCCTCGGGCCTCCTATTCCTGCCGAATTGGCTGGGGATTAGGGCTTACGTGCATCATAGCCAGTCCCCCAGGCGCAGTTGCGACTTGCTCTGGGTTGCCCCCTCGATGTCGAGGACGAGCAACTTCTTGTCGTATTGGGCCAGTTCGTAAAGCTGGTTCAGCTTGATGGCCCCCTTGGGACAGGCCTCCTGGCAGAAGCCGCAGAAAATGCAGCGCTGCAAGTCGATGGTGAAGGCCACCGGATACTTCCCGTGATCCTCACTCTCGCCGGCCGCGATAGCCTTGATGGCGTTGGACGGACACACCACCATGCACAGGGTGCAGGCCACACACCGACGGGAGCCGTCCTCATTAACGGTGAGTTCCGGATGGCCCCGCCACCGGGGAGAGACTTGCCGTTTCTCTTCCGGATACTGCAGGGTGATGGGTTTGGTGAAGACCATCCTGAGGGTGGTCGCCAACCCTTTGAGCAAAGGAATAATCATGGATTAACCCTTGAGAAATAAGATAACCGCACCGGTGACCATAATGTTCACCAGGCTCAGGGGCAAAAGGACTTTCCAGCCCAGGGACATGAGCTGATCAAACCGGAAGCGGGGGAAAGTGCCTCTTACCCAGATAAAGAAGAAGACCAGTGCGAAGGTCTTGCCCATGAACCAGACGACCGGGGGCAGCACCGGACCCTGCCAGCCGCCCAGGAACAGGGTGGTGGCCAAGGCCGAGGCCGCGATGATGTGGGCGTATTCACCCATCATGAACATGCCCCATTTCATGGAGCTGTACTCGGTCTGGTAGCCGGCTACCAACTCGTTTTCGCACTCGATGAGGTCAAACGGCGTCCGGCCGCATTCGGCCATGGCCGCAGTCATGAATATCAGGAACCCTATGGGTTGGTACACGATAAACGGGATGGACTTCTGCGCGGCCACGATGGAGACGGTGCTCAGTGACCCGGCCATCATGATCACCCCGATGACGGAGAGTCCCAGGGCCAGCTCGTAGCTGACCATCTGGGCGCAAAGCCTAAGCCCGCCAAGCAGCGAATACTTGTTGTTCGAAGACCAGCCGCCCAGGATCGCCCCGTACACCCCCAGGGAGCCCACTGCGAAGATGTACAGGAGGCCGATGTTGGTGTCGCCGATGACTCCCTGGTTCAGGGAGGCCACGGTGAGATTGATCTTGTAGCCGTAAACGGTGATCTCCGGGGGCAGGATAGTGCCGGCGAAGGGGATGACCGCAAAGGGCAGGAACGCCGCCCCGGCCGTGATGATCGGCGCCAAGACAAACAGGTACTTGTTGGCTCCCGGCGGGGTGAAGTCCTCCTTGAACAGCAGCTTGAGGGCGTCGGCCAAGGGCTGGAGCAACCCCCAGGGGCCTACCCGGTTGGGGCCGTACCGCAGTTGGATGAAACCCAGGACCTTGCGTTCCAGGAGCACCGTGTAGGCGACGCAGGTGAGCAAGACCGTCATCACTACGGCGATCTTGAGGACGCTGACAGCTATGATGAGGGGCAGATTCATGTTCTCAACCCTTTTGGATGGTCACGCGCACCAGGTTGGAGTTAAGGGTTAAATCGTTGGCCGCCGGTTCAGCGAAATGCTCCGGCAGAAACACGACACCCGCCGGCACCAGGGTGGACAAATCCACCGGCGCCGAAATTTCCCCGTAGGAGGAAATGACCTTTACCACCTCACCCGCCGCCACCCCCAGGCTCTGGGCGTCCTCGGGATTCACTTTCAGGAGGGCCCGGCCGGTGACGCTCATGGGGCCGTCGGGGTGATGGGTGGTGAACGAACCGGAGTGCTGCAGGGACTTGCCGATGATCAGGGTGTAGGGCCGCCGGCCCGGGAGGCTGATGTCCACCTCAAAGGGGACGAACTTCCCGGTCACCACCGCCTTGATCTCGGGGCAGGGCGTACTCAACTTGGGCGCCAGCCCGGCCCACATGGGCATCTTCTTCGCCAGTTCCTTGAAAATCTCCTTGGGGGAGACGTAGTTCAGGGCGAACCCCATCTTGGCCCCCACCTGGCTGATGATCTGCCAGTCGGGCCTGACCCCGTTGGTGGGCAGGGCCTGGCTGATCAACCCCAACTGACCCGTACTGCTGATAAAGGTGCCTTCCTGCTCGGCGTGCACCGCCACCGGCAAGACTACCGTGGCCAGTTCGGCGGTGTCCGTCAGAAAGGCGTCCTGGACCACGATAAAGGGCACTTTCTTGAGGAGCTTTTTCACCCGGGAGCGGTGGGGGAGCCAGCGCAGCAGGTCGCCGCCCAGGAGATACAACGCCTTGGGGGCTGCCGGGTCGTCGGCCTCCAGGAGGTCCAGCATCTCTTCCAGGGTGGGGCCGGGATCCATTTCTTCCAGCGGCGTATATCCGGGGCCCAGATCCGGCAAAACGCCCACTTCGATGACGCCCCGGGAGTTGTTCTTTTCGGCCACGGGGTACAGGGCGCTGCCGGGGGCCTCCGGCTTGCCCACCAGAAGGAAGAGGTCGGCCAGGGCCAGGGCGGTTTGCTGACCCTTGTCCTGGCTCAGCACTTCGCTGCCGAACACGATGGCCGGGGCCTGGGCCTGGGCCAGAAGCGCCGCTAATTCTTTCAGTTCCGCTTCATCCACCCCGGTCTTAGTGGAGATTTCCTTGGGGGTGAGCTTGATGCTCTCTTTGAACTCGTCCAGACCGGCGGCCTTCATCGCCGGGGTCCAATCGGGATTATCCGCCAGGAAAAACTTGATCAACCCGGCGATGAGAATCCGTTCGCTGCCGGGCTTGTACCGGATAGAGAGGTCGGCGTACCGGTCGAACTTGGTCTGCCGGGGATTGGCCAGGACCAGCCGGCAGTTCTCGTTCTCCTTGGCTTCCATGAGGGCCCAGCCCACAGGCGGGCTCTCCGGAGTGATGTCGGTGCCCACCACCAGGACCACGTCGGCCTTGGGGAGGTCCGTTAGTTTCCCCATAACAAAGGGGAAGCCGCTGCCGGTGACTTCTTCCGCCATGGTCAGGGGCGACTGGTACGGCGCCGGCGGCTTGGACAGGGGCACGGGCTGGTTGGACAATTGGGGCAGACCGAAGACTTCGGCCAGCGCTTTGATGGCCCGGACATAGTTGTAGCGGCCCGGGTTGTCAATCTGGCTGGTGGCCAGCCCTTCCCGGAAAAACTTCTGGAAGGCATAGTTGGATTCGTTGGTGGCCCGGGGTGAGCCCACCCCGTAAACCGCCTTGGCGCCGTCGGCCTCAACCGTCTCTTTGAACTTGGCGGCTACCAGGTCCAGGGCCTCGTCCCAGGAAGCTTCCCTGAATTTGCCGTTATCTTTGATGAGCGGGGTCTTGAGTCGGTCGTCGGCTTCCACCGCCGGCCAGCCGAACCGCCCCCGGCCGCAGAGCAGCACGGAATCTTCGTTTACCACCCGCATGATCTTGCCGTCTTTGGTATGCACGTGGTAGGTGCAGCCGCCGCCGCAGAAGGGGCAGGCGATCTCGGTCTTGGCCCCTTCCCAGGCCCGGGCCCGGTACTTGAACTGCTTGTTGATCAGGGCCCCCACCGGGCAGATGTCGATGCAGGAGCCGCAGAACTCGCAGTTCAGCGGTACTGCCCCCGAGGCCAGTTCCGTGAAATAGCCCCGCAGCGTAAAATTGATGGCCATGGCTCCCACCCGGTCCCGGCAGACCCGCACGCAGCGTCCGCAGGTGACGCAGCGGTCCGGGTGGCGCTCCACCATCTGGGAGACGTAGTCCGGGTTGGGCGGCAGTTTGACCGCGTCCAGGTCCACCGTGGGCACCGCCAGGGCGTGGGTCAGGTTCTGAAGCTCGCATTCCCCGCCCTTGTCGCAGATGGGACACTCCAGGGCGTGGTTGATGAGCACCAGCTTCATCAACTCCTGGCGCAGGGCCGCCAGCCGGGGCGTGTCGGTCACCACTTCCATGCCTTCGGTGACCGGAGTGGCGCAGGCCGGGATGGGCCGGGGCGGCCCGGGTTTGACGTCCACCACGCAGATGCGGCAGCTGCCGATGGGTTTCAAGGCCGGATGGTAGCAAAGGAAGGGGATGAAAATCCCGTTCTCTTTGGCCACTTCCAGGATGGTCGAGCCCGGTTTCGCCTGAATGGCCCGCCCGTCGATGGTCAGATTAACCATAAGTCGTTCCTATGTTGTTAGCTGTCAGCGGTCAGCTTTCAGCAGTCAGTTTTTCTATCCTGACCCCTGACCGCTGCCTTATCTCTGCACCAGGTGTTAAAGAAGGGGTTTTCCTCGTCTATAAACCGTGCAACTAACCCTTCCGATTTTTGGTTTTGCTGATAGCTGACAGCTGATAGCTGGCAGCTCCTTTTTACCTGTCCACGTCCGCCAACACAATGTCCATGGTGCCGATCATGGCGATCATGTCCGACAACAATCTCCCCCGGCACAGCTTGTCCAGGGAGCCCAGCACCACGAAGGACGG
>CAVXZU010000008.1:0-180492 GCA_963766185.1 uncultured delta proteobacterium
GGTCGTTGAGGACGCGGAGCCCGAACTGATCGTCGTTCTGCTTTCGCTGTCACGGAGCGAGGCATATGCAGACGTACCGCAAGCAAGGCGAATCAAGGCGGAGCTAATGCGTCGAGCGTGGCGTCCTGAGGCTTTTGCGGATGCGGAGTAGCCGCAGAACGAGGCGATGCACCAGACAGGGCGCTGAGTTGAAGATGCTCCACGACGCCTTTGGCTTCATCAAATGTGCGCCCTGCAGGTGATCGCGCCTGTTCGGCTGACAGTGACCTCAACGATAGGACCTCCTGAGGAACCGACGGGGGTACAATTCCCGTATGGCAACCTCCCAGACCAACCGCGACCGGATTCTGGATGCCCTCCAGGACCTCCCTGGAGATGCCACGTACGATGATGCGATCGAGAGGCTCGTGTTCCTCGCCAAGATCGAGGCCGGCCTGGCCGAGCTGGACGAGGGCAAGGGCGTCTCGCACGCGGAGGCGAAGCGCGGCCTGGGTCTGTGGCCTCGATCATCTGGTCTCCGCAATCGCTGCGGGATCTTGAGGGCATCCGGGCCTACATTGCGCAGGATTCCCCGCGCTACGCGGAGCTGGTCCTTCAGCGAATCGTGGCGGGCGTGGAGCGGTTGGAGAGCTTTCCAGAGTCGGGGCGTGTAGTGCCGGAGCTCGATCGGCCCGAGAACACCCAGAGGTCATCGTCAAGCTCTACCGCGTGGTCTACCGGTACCGGGGCAAAGCCGTGGAGATAGTCACGGTGTTCCGCGCCTCACGCCAGATCCCGCATATTGCGTAGCAGCAGCCGAACGAGGGCATGAACCTGTCAAGGCGCTGGAGCTGAAGATGCCCAAGGACGCCCCACGTCCGGGCGGCGCCGCCCGGGATCGTCCGGCGGCAGCTCCCGGTGGATGATGACCGAAGGCGTGTTGATCAATCCCAGGACCTTTTCCGCCACCTCCATGATGGTGAACTCCCCCGGGTTGCCCAGGTTGACGGGATCGGACACGTCGTCCCGGTTCATCAGCCGGGTCAGCCCTTCCACCAGGTCGGACACGTAGCAGAACGACCGGGTCTGCTGTCCTGCCCCGTAAATGGTGATGTCCTGGCCGGTCAAGGCCTGGACGATGAAGTTGCTGATCACCCGGCCGTCCTCCAGGGCCATCCGGGGCCCGAAGGTGTTGAAGATCCGGGCGATGCGGGTATCCACCTTATTCTGGCGGTGATAGTCCATCATCAGGGTTTCCGCCACTCTTTTGCCTTCATCATAGCAGCTGCGAATCCCGATGGGATTGACGTTTCCCCAATACCCCTCCGGCTGGGGGTGGACCTGGGGATCCCCATAGACCTCCGAAGTGGACGCCAGGAGGATGCGGGCCTTAACCCGCTTGGCCAGCCCCAACATGTTGAGCGTCCCCAGCACGTTGGTCTTGATGGTCTTCACCGGGTTGTACTGATAGTGCACCGGCGAGGCCGGACAGGCCAGGTGAAAAATCTGGTCGACCTCCAGCATGATGGGGTTCACTACGTCGTGCCGGATTATCTCCAGCCGGGGATTATCCCGCAGGTGGAGAAGATTGGCTTTGGAGCCGGTAAAAAAATTATCCAGGCAAAGGATGTCGTGATCCCGGTGCAGCAGGGACTCCACCAGATGGGAGCCGATGAACCCTGCCCCACCGGTAATCAAGATGCGGGCCATATGCGTTTCTCCTTTCACGTCGCCGCGTTGCCCCATTGTAACCGGCTTCAGCCCTGAGGTAAATTATTCTGGGACATTTTTTCAATTTTCAGGGGTTGACATTTAGCGGCACTTTTCATTAAGCTGTAATGAAGTTCATTAGCGTAAGGGGGTAAGACGCAACCCCACCTGCCAATGCAATACTTCCGTGCTGATCATCCCCTTGCCGCTTGTTGTGTCATTACGCCGTAAACGTCAATTGAACCTCCACCATTTCATCCATCAGGATGAAAAGAATCCATTGAAACCGTGAGGGAGGCAATTAACCTATAGGCAATAACTAAGGAGGATAAGCCATGCGCAAGATTATTGGTTTGACTGTGGTATTAATCTTATTGTTGGTTGGTTCGGTGTTTGCTTCCAATATGCGGAGTATCGGCAAAGACCGGGTAAATGTGCGTTCCAAGCCTAATAAAACCTCCGAAGTTGTCTTCGAGGCCTTCCTGGGATACCCCATTCAGATAGAAAAGCAGCAAAATAACTGGGTCTATTTTACTGACTGGAAAAACAACGCCGGTTGGGTTTACAAACCCCTGGTCTCCCGGACGCAAACCGCGTTGATCCTGGTGGAGGAGGCCAATATTAGGAAGGGTCCCAGCCTGAACAGGCCTGTGGTCAAACAGGCATCCAAAGGTGAAATCTACAAAATTTTTGACGAAAAAGGCGAGTGGGTGAAGGTGGGCTACTACCTGGAAAATGAGGAGATCGGCTGGATCCGCCAGGACCTGGTGTGGGGGGAATGAGCCGAGCCCGGGAATTACCAAGGCCCCATTTAGTCATTGCTCCGGAAGGGTTTATCCCTTAAACTGGGCTAAAGCCGCTTCGAGGCCCCCTGACCCCGTGTAAGCCGGCCTGGACCTGGGTCTGCCTAAGTCCAATCTCTTCAGAGGTTACCTTTATGCATACGGTTCCCGGCTTGCCGCACCCACCGGCCCCAGGCGGTGTCCGCCGCCTCGTCGTCATGCTTCTGGCGTTGGCGCTGCTGTCCGCCTGCGCCCCATCGACCCCGCCGGATGAAGAACTCCGCAAGGACATGCAGGCCCTCAAGGCACAAGTGACCGCTCTGCAGGAAAAGCTCAACCAGTTGCAGACCGGGCAGCAGGCCATTTTGAACCAGCTGAAGCAGCCGGTCCCCCCGGTTGCGCCCCCGGCGGCGCCCATGGCCCTGCCGAGCCAGCCTCCGGCCCCCGAAGCTCTGACTGTAGCCCAGCTCCTGGCCGGCAAAGACCGCTACCTGGGCACCCGGGTGAAGGTCAAGGGTATGCCGGGCCCGGTCATGGTGCACCATAAATCTCTGATGCTCAAAGGGCCCCAGGGCATGGTCGAAGTGCTATTCGGCAACCTGCCGGACCCGAAGCTGGTCCAGAGCCTCAGTTCCGCAACGCTGGACAAACCACTCACCGTGACGGGCGTAGTTAACCTGCCGCCGACCCGGGGCGGGGGCGCCCAGCTCCAGATCAACGCTGAGGCTGTGGAATTCTGAGCCCCAGCCAGCCAACCGGGCTGACCTGGCGGGCCCTCACCCGGCGGGCCCTCACCAAAAAGCTGGGGCACGGCGGCACGGCGCCTGAAAACGGCGCCCCCGCCCTGAGCCGCAGCCTCACTCGCCTGGACCTGGTGGTCATCGGGGTGGCCCAAATCATCGGCGCCGGCATCTTCGTCATCTCCGGGGTGGGGGTGAAGATCGCCGGCCCGGGTATCATCCTCTCCTTCCTCCTGGCCGGGGGGGCCTGTACCCTGGCGGCCTTGTGTTATGCCGAACTGGCCTCCATGATGCCCCAGACGGGGAGCGCCTACTCCTACACTTACGGAATTTTTGGGGAGCTGGCCGCCTGGATCATCGGCTGGGACCTGATCCTGGAGTACGGCATGGGCGCCGCCACCGTGGCCGCGGGCTGGTCCTTCTATCTCCAGGACCTGCTCCGGGCCTACGGCCTGGCCCTGCCCGCCTGGGCCAGCGGTCCGCCCTTCACCGAACCGGGGCGCGTCCTCAACCTCCCCGCCGGGGCAGTGGTCATGGGCTTCGCCATGCTCCTGGTCTTCCGCACCCGCCTCAACGCCCTCATCGCCCGGGGTCTGGTCGTGGTCAAGCTGGCCGTCATCGCCTTCATCCTGGCCCTGGGGGTCTTTTATATCCGACCGGTTAACTGGACGCCCCTGATCCCTTATGGGGCCGGCAGCATCATCCAGGCCGCTTCCCTGATGTTTTTCGCCTTCCTGGGCTTCGACGTGGTGGCCATCACCGCCGAGGAGTCGCGCAACCCGGAACGGGACGTCCCCTTCGGCATCATCGGCTCTCTCGGCCTGTGCAGCCTGATCTACCTGGCCGCGGCCATGACCCTGGTGGGGATGGTGTCCTACACCCGGATCAACCCGGACGCCCCCTTCTCCACGGTTTTCCGGCAGGTGGGCCTGCCCTGGGCCGCCGACCTGGTGGGCCTGGGCGCCATCATCGGCATCACCAGCGTGCTCTACATGCTGCTCCTGGCCCAACCCCGGGTGCTCTTCGCCATGGCCCGGGACGGCCTCCTGCCCCCGGCGGTGGCCGTACTCCATCCCCGGCACCACACGCCCCACCGCATGACGCTCATCTGCGGCGCCGCCGTGGCCCTGGTGGCCTCCCTCACTCCCATCGCCAAGCTGGCCTTTCTCTGCAATATCGGCACCCTGTTCGCCTTCTTCCTGGTGTGCCTGGGGGTCCTGGTGCTGAGGGTCACCCGCCCTGCCCTGCCCCGCCCCTTCCGGTGCCCCGCCGGTAAACTGGTGGCCGCAGCCGGCGCCCTGGTCTGCCTGGCCCTGATGCTCTCCATGCCGGAAGGCTCCTGGTTGCGCCTGTTCCTCTGGCTGGTCCTGGGTCTGGCAGTCTACTTCCTCTACGCCTGGCGCGCCGGCCGCTTCAGGTTCGAGGCCGAAGAATGATCGATTCAGGGCAGGGGGGCAGGGGCTGCTGAGGGAAAAGGCTCTCCTCTCCCGTCAGAATCTGCAAGGCAGCTAAAAAACCCGGGGAAATATCAATGATAAAAAATAAAAAGAATACGATGGGTACCTTGTTGATTTTACTGTCTGGCGCGGTTCTTATCCTGGCCGGCGGCCCCCCTCCGGCCGCGGCGCTTACCCCGACTCGGGACCAGGTCAAGAAGTCATGGGAGAGAAGGTTTCAAAATTTAGATAAAAACCGGGATGGCAAGGTAAGCCTGGAGGAGTATCTGGTCTTTTTTAGGGCGGACCATCCCCAAAGGCGTCAATTCTTTGCTTATGAGTTTCGGAAATACGACAGAAACGGCGATGGTTTTATCACCCATGCGGAACATTGGGCGCCCGTGAGTTTAGCCGATGAATTTCGGGCTCTGGATAAAAACCAGGATGGCCGCATCAGCCGGGATGAATTTCTCCAGGGCGAACGGCTGTTCCGCCGCTTGGACCGTAATCATGACGGCTTGATCACCTGGGACGAGTACTCGGACGCCTACCGATTCAGGGCGACCACGAGATGAATTCGTCGAGCCAGACTGCTATGATCACCCTCTCAGGATAAGACTATCTCGCGTACGGAGGGGCGCTAAACCTGATGACCTGGTCCAGGGACTTTTGCTTTTTCAGCACATCCTCCTGGGTCACATAGCCTTTATGGGCGCTATCCAGGGTATCGAAGGTCTCCGCCGCTCCCTTCTGATCCTTAAAGTATTGACAAAACTGTTGTTTGTCCATTTTGCCTTCCGGAGTCTCATTGATGGCGGAACAAATGGCAGGCACATCAACTCTGAAGCCCTCGTTGGCAACCACCCTTTCCGGGGGCGAGGAAGCACACCCCATAATCCAGGCCATCATAAAAACGGTCACAAGCATGAAACGGATTTTGCGATCCTGCATGGCGATTTTCCTCCCTGATTATAGGGGATGATATGCGCAATCCGCTTTTCTGTCTACCCACCCGCCAAAGATTTTTTCCTATACCCGCAACTGACAGGGGTCAAATAGCCCTTCTTCCCGGCTTCGATCAGCATTCCCCGGCAATTGGGCGCCGCCAGGTCCTGATGGTAATCCGCCTATGCCTGGTTTCTCACTCAGGTGGAAGCACCGTATATCTTGCCATGTTCGGCAAATTCTTTTTAAGATTAATCAGTTGCAGACATGATCCGGCTATTTTAAATCTGAAATGGTGAACAGCGCCTCGACCTCGGGGACCTCTTGCGCCACCGCCTCCCTGCCGCCTTCCTCCCGGTCCACCAGGATGAGCACCTTGACCACCTTGAGGCCGAACTCCCGGGCCGCGGCCACGGCCCTAAGCGCCGACCCCCCGGTGGTGACCACGTCTTCCACCACCACCACCCGGTCCCCCGGGGTCACATCCCCCACCAGCACCCCGCCGGTACCGTGGTCCTTGGGCCGCTGGCGCACCGAAAAGGCGTTGATGGGCCGGCCCTTGACATAACTGGTGAGCGCGGTGGCGTGGGCGATGGGGTCCGCCCCCATGGTGAGGCCGCCGATGGCGTCCACCTTCAGGTCTTGGATCAGGTCAAAGAAAATCTCCCCGATGAGGGCCAGCCCCTGGGCATTGTGGGTGGTGGGGCGGCAATCGATGTAATAGGGGCTCTCCCGGCCGCTCACCAGCTTGAACGGCATATCCGGGCTGTAACGGAAAGACTTCATCCTGAGGAGTTCGAGGAGTTGACGACGTAATGTTTCCATGGTGCTCTCCCGGAGTTTTTTATTGGCGGCTTAAACAGGTGGCCCAACCGCCCCGGCAATTGTGGGGAAAATCTCGCCTCAGACGCGGCCTAGGGATAGATTGCCGGCGCCAATCCATAGTCACCGCTTACTGCTTACTGCTCACGACCATATCGGCTGATATATTCCCGGAGCGCCTCCTTGGTGGAAGAAAAGGCAATCCGGGGCCAGGGGATCTCTTTGAGGCCAAAGACCCGGGCCTCCAGGGTCTCATCTCCGGCGCCGAGTTCACCGGAGACGTACTCCGTGACGTAAGCCGTGATCACGGTGGGTTGCTCCGGATAGGAATAGATATTCAGCAAGTGGATGGGGCGCACGGTGAGGTAGGTCTCCTCCTGGGTCTCCCGGACCAGGGCGTCCTCCACCACTTCCCCCAGGTCCACGAACCCCCCGGGCACCACCCAGAGGCCGTAGCCCGGGTTGATGGCCCGGCGCACCATGACCACGCCGCCGTCCATGGGGATCACGGCAATGACCGACAGCTTGGGGTTGAGATAAAAGATGAAGCCGCACGCGGTGCACACCAGGCGCTGGGGCTCACCAGGCTTGACCAGCCGCTTCTCCAGCCGGCCGCCGCACTGGGGGCAATACCGGTAAGCGTCAGTTTCATTTATCATGGGCATAAGTCTTCACGCTAAAACCACCGCTCATCTCGGACCCGGCCGGCTATCCGGCACCCGCTACCCCAGGACAAAGGGCGTCGGGGTAAAGGTGAGGACAAACACCGCGATGGTGATGATCCCCAGCACCCGGCGGCGCCGGTCCAGGGGGACCCAAAAATGGTACGGCGGCGGGTGGCGCCAGCCCAGGAAGGCGATGAGCCCGGCCCAAAACAGCCAGCCTTGCCAAAACACCACCCCGCAGACCACCAAAAGACCGAGCATCCCCAGGGAGATGTAGCGGTGGTATTCGGGAAACAGGGCATAGGCTACGTGGCCCCCGTCCAACTGCCCCACCGGGATCAGGTTGAGGGCCGTGACCAACAGGCCGATCCAACCGGCAAAGGCCACCGGGTGCAGGATGACATTTTGCTCCGGCGTCATCCATCCCAGGGCTACCCAGCTCAAGAGCTTGAACAGCAGGGGCTCCCCCAGGGTTAAATTATCGCCGCCCCCGCCCATGACCGAGACCGCGGATAATTTCAGGCCGATGAGAATGACCGGGATGGAGACCAGGACGCCGGTGAGCGGCCCGGCGCAACCCACATCCATCAGGGCCCGCTTGTCCTGTATGGGGGAGCGGATGCGGATGAAGGCCCCGAACGTGCCGATAATGAAGGGAATGGGCGGAGCCGGGATGAAGTAGGGCAGGGTCACGTCCAGGTGGTGCCGCCGGGATACCAGGTAATGGCCCATCTCATGGGAGCCCAGGATCAGGAGGAGGGTGAAGGAAAACGGAATGCCCCGGTAGAGCAGCCCGGGGGTTTCCAGGGGGTTGACCCCCTGCTGGATGGCCCCGGCGATGACGGTGGTGGCCACCGTGGCCAGGAGCAACCCCAGGTGCAGCAGGGGGCGGGGCGGCTTGGGGGCCGGCCAGGGCGGCACGAACCCGGCTTCCTGAAACGGCTCCGGAACCATCTCTGCCGGCAACGGTCTCTCCTCCGGGCTCACTTCAGGTCCACCCCGGCCTTCAAGGCCGCCATCTCCCGCCCGGTGACCTCCCGGAAGGTGCCCCGGAGGAGTCCCTCCAACCTGAGGGGGCCGAAGACGATGCGCTTTAATTTCACCACCGGGTGCCCTACCTTGTCCATCAGGCGCTTGATCAGATGGTACCGGCCCTCGTGCACGGTGATTTCCAACACGGTTTTTCCCGCCTCCCGCTTGTTCACCAGCACCTCGGGGTAAACGAACCGGCCATCCAGGTCCACCCCGGCGGAAAGTTGCCGCACTTTTTCCTTGCTCATCTCGCCCGTCTACCGTTACCCGGTAGGTGCGGGGCACCTGGTAGCTGGGATGGGTCAGGCGATAGGCCAGTTCACCGTCGTTGGTCAGCAGCAACAGGCCGGTGGCGTCGTAATCCAGGCGGCCCACGGGATAGAGCCGCCCCGCCTGCTTGCCCAACAACTCCGTGACCACCCGCCGCCCCTCGGGATCGCTGGTGGTGCAGACATACCCATAGGGCTTGTGCAGCATGACGGTCCGGAGCGCCGCGGTCACCTTGACGATGCTCCCATCCACCTGGACCACGTCCCGGCCGGGGTCAACCTTGACCCCCATGGCCGTAACCACCTGGCCGTTGACCGCCACCCGGCCCGCCTTAATAATCTCCTCGGCGGTGCGCCGGGAGGCCACCCCGGCCCGGGAGAGAAATTTTTGTAAGCGCTCGGTGGTCATAAATCCCCCGGGTTTGGTTGGGGGAGAGGGCTAAGAGCTTAGACCCTTACCCTCTCCCTCAATCCCGTAAAGAGGAGTTTGAGGGGAGGGCGAGGCACACTGACGAAAAACGTCCCCCGGTCTTCCCCTCAAAATTTTCTCATACCATTCTGGCGCACCGCTAAGGAACCAACTGGAATTTTCGATTAAATCCCAGCGCCTCCCGGACTTCGGCCATGGTCCGCCGGGCCTGTTCCCGGGCCCGGTCGTTGCCCTGGTGCATGATGTCCAGGACCTCGTCCGGGTGGGCCTCGTAGTACCGGCGCCGCTCCTGGATGGGGGCCATATTTTCCAGCAACGCCTCGGCCAGCATCTTTTTGCAATCCACGCATCCCAGTTTGGCGGCCCGGCATTCGGCAGCAATCTCGTCCAGGCGCTCTTTCGGCAGATTGAGACGGTGGAAGGGAAAGGCCAGGCAGCGGTCCGGTTCCCCGGGGTCTTTCCGGAAGGGCCGCTGGGTATCGGTGGTCATCTGGCGCACCTGTTTGGCCATCACCTCCGGCGGGTCGCTCAGGTAGATGCAGTTGCCGTAGCTCTTGCTCATCTTGCGGCCGTCGGTGCCCGTGAGTTTGGGAATCTCGGTGAGGAGGGCCTCCGGTTCCGGGAAAATGGGCCGGTACAGGTGATTGAAGCGCCGGGCGATCTCCCGGGTCATCTCCACGTGGGGCACCTGGTCCACCCCCACCGGCACCCCATCGGCCTTGTACATCAAGATATCCGCGGCCTGGAGCACCGGATAGCCCAAAAAGCCGTGGGTGGCCAGATCCTTGTGGGACAACTGCTCTATCTGGTCCTTGTAGGTGGGGGTGCGCTCCAGCCAGGGCACCGGGGTAACCATGCCTAATACCAGGTAGAGCTCGCAATGCTCCGGGACGGCCGACTGCACGAAGATGGTGGATTTCAGAGGATCCAGGCCCACGCTCAGCCAATCCGTCACCATTTCCGGGATGAAGCCGCTGATGGCCTGGGGATTCTCATACTCCGTGGTCAGGGCGTGCCAGTCGGCCACGAAATAGTAACACTGATAATCATCCTGGAGACGCTTCCAGTTGTACAGGGCCCCGTAATAGTTCCCCAGGTGCATTTTGCCGGTGGGGCGCATGCCGCTCAGGATGCGTTTAGGTTTTGTCTCTTTGGGTTTCTCAGGTCCGCGTAAATCTTCAGATGCCATGCCGATTCCTATTCCTATTCCGAAAAGTTTTTGTCATGGGCGCCACAGGCTTCCCAGCTTTGCTGCAGGCTAAACCACCACGGCCGTTTGGGGGCGCGCCCCCTACGGGTGGAGTTTCAAGCTCAACGTCCATGAACCACCAATGTTTCACCCCCAAGGATGAAAATCCCCCCTGCCCCCCTTTTCCAAAGGGGGGTTTTAAAGTCCCCCTTAGTAAAGGGGGATTTAGGGGGATTTGGGTTGTCACGTTAAAGCCTGCGGCTACCAGATATTAGCCGGATGGTGCTATTTTAACCCAAGCCCCGATATTTTGGCCGAAAACTTTCCCTGCGGCAGCCCCCTTTTTGTCAGGGCGAGCGTCAATATGCTCCGAGCTCCGAAAACCCAATGGCCCCGGCCCCCGGGAAATGGGGCACAAAAGCCGCTTTTCTTATGTTATACCGAGTTCGGTCTGAAATGAAACCAGCCAATGAGATATCCCCTTGATATCATACGTAGGGGCGGGTTTTAAACCCGCCCCTACAAGACGAACATGGTATGAGCGGCATCATCTCGGCGCGCCGCGACCGGGCCCCGCATCACTCCTGGAGTGATGCCAGATAAGAGCTGAGGGAGCCGATATCCTGGGAGGCCTCCAGTTCGTCCCCCGACTTGAGGTCGTGGATCGCCACCCGGACGGGGTCCTCCAGGGTAGTCGGGAAGCTCTCGCCGGTGGCATCCGTGATGGCGATATAGGCGCGTTTTCCCCGATGTTTGATCCATTTCGTATACGACCCTTTCCCGCCGCAACTTGCGGAGAAATTGAAGCCGTGACTGGTCATAATCTCGTCGATATTCATAGTGAGTACCTTGCTTTCTTTGGGGTTTGCTCAGAAAAAAACCAATCAAAAGACCATTATTTGTCATTCTGAGCGTAGCGCAGCATCTCTCACTTCGAATCACCGAGATGCTTCACGAAGCTCAGCTCCAGGCAGAATGACAGGATTATGTCAGGTCGTTTGACTGCACCGGCGTATCAGTTATCGCCGACGCGGTTAGCGTTCCCGCCACTCCGGTTTTCTCTTCTCCAGAAAGGCCTTGACCCCTTCCTCCGCATCCTCGGTACAGCACAGGGCCGCAAACCGGTCGCTCAGCAGGTCCAGGGCCTGGTGGTACGGCGACATTTTGCATCGCATAGAGTCCGGATTTGCCCGCCTGGAGGGCCAACGGACTTTTGGCCGCCAGCTTGGCGGCCAACTCCAGGGTGGCTTCCTCCAGTTTATCAGCCGGCACCACTTTGTTGACCAGTCCCAATCTTTGGGCCTCGGCCGCCGAGATAATATCTCCGGTCAACACCATTTCCAGGGCTTTCTTGAGGCCGACGTTCCGGGCCAGGGGCGCCGCCGGCCCCAGGCAGATGAGGCCGACATTGATGGCCGTGGTCCCGAATTTGGCATCCTCTGCGGCCACCGTCAGGTCGCAGGCAAAGGACAGGCCGGCGCCATTGGCCAGGGCATAGCCTTTGACCGAGGCGATCACCGGCTTCTTCATCCTGGCAATGGTGTGGTTGTGTTCATCCATCAGGTGAATAAACTCCCGGTACTCCTTGCTGGTCTTGTCCTTGAATTCGTCCAGGGAAATACCCGTGGAGAAATGTTTGCCATTGGCGTCGATCACCACTACCCGCACCTCGGGGTCGTTCTCCATTTCCTCCAGGGCGTCATTCAGCTCCCGGGCAAAAGGGATGTTGAAGGTGTTCATCGCCTGGGGGCGGTTCAGGGTAATGAAGCCGATCTGATCCCGTTTCTCCACCATAACGTTGGTGTAGTCCATAACGTAGTCTCCTTGATCTTATAATGAGCAACTATTCAGCTTTTTAAGCTCTCGATGTAAAAGTGTAATTGGGTCATGGTGTGCTGCCACACCGCCGGGTCTTGGCTGGCGGCGTACATGGGGGCCGCCCCATTCAGCGAGGTCACGATGAAATGGGCAATTTCCTCGAGATTCAGGCCTGCCTTGAGCAGCCTTGTCTGGTCGGCCTCTTCAAGCCACCGATGCAACAATTTGGCTAAACTCTTGAAGCCTTCCAGGACATGGCACTCATCTCGGGGGACTGACCGGCGAGTTCCATCAGAGCATTGCACAAAAAACATCCCCCCTCAAAAACTCCCGCGCCCAGATAATTTTGCAGATTGTTTTCAACCACTTTTTCGATCCGCGTCAGAGGGTCGGGAATATCTCTCACACCCGCAAAGACGATGCTCTTCCAGATCCTGACGCATTCCTCATAGACCGCATACCAGATTTCCTGCTTATTGCGGAAGTGGCCATACAGCCCGCCCTTGGTGAGACCGGTGGCTTTAACGATGCAGTCAATGGAGGTATTGAAATAGCCCTTGAGCGAGAAGAGCTGCATGGATTTATCGATGATATGTTGACGGGTTAGCTCACCCTTGGTGCTCATGACACGGTTGCCCCTGCTGTTTAATAAACCGACCGTTCGGTTTATTTCTATCTTATGAACCTCATCTTGTCAAGCTTCTCTTAGGGGTGCTGCGCCCCGAAGGGCAATGAGCCCCAACGGGCCAGGTCTTTGGGCACACGCCATTTCCGCGGCCAGCCCGGCGCTCTCCACGACCAGGTTGCGGCAAAACAGCAGGTGGTCTTTGCCGAGCCAGGTCTTGCGCCACTGGGAGGTCAACAGGCGGCACTGGGTGGACCCGAAGCGCTCTTTAAATTCGTTGGGCAGGCGGTTGAACAGGCGGTAGAGGCCGGGGTTGCCATGAAGCTCCTCCGTGGCCGCCTTGGCATCGGTGGGCACTGCCCTTCGGCCGTAGACCGCGCCCAGGGCCGCCATGGCCCCCACCAGGGCGCCGCAGGTGTCGCCGAAAAGGCCGCCGCCGCCCCCGAACCCGGTCATAACGCACAGGGTTTCCCGGGGCAGGCCGGTGTCCACGTAGGCCATAACGGCCTCAAAAACGCTCTCGGCGCAGTTCAGGCCGGTTCTGAAGTTATTTTTGGCCCGCTTTTTTACCTGGGCGATCACTTCTTCAGGGGTCATCCCAATCTCCATGTAAAATATGTAGCCGCAGGCTTTGCCGTGAGAAACCACATCCCCTAAATCCCCCTTTGTTGAAGGGGGACTTTAAAACCCCCCTTTGAAAAAGGGGGGTAGGGGGGATTTTTCATCCTCTGGGGTGAAATATCCCGTATTCATGTATGGTTACCTGCGCCGGCAGGCCGATTTACGGCGGCCGCAGGCCGCCCTATAAATAAATTTGGACGAAGCTTTTCAATTCTTCGAGGACCACCGCCGGGTCCCGGGTGGTATCCAGCCGGAGCAACGGCCGGTCCTCCGGCGTAAAGGGGTCGAAGTCCCGGGCCTGGTCCTCGAAGAGCTCCACCCGGCCGTCGGAGATGGCCTCGGGGTCGGTGAGCCTGATCCCCAGGCGCTCCCGGGCCACCGCCGGGGGGCACTCGCAGTAGACGAACACCACCCGGGCGTGCCCGCTCCCGGGCCAGTTGCCGGACCCGGTCCCGTTCCCCGGCCCGCTTATAGGAGCCGTCCAGGATGACGTTGTGCCCGGCGGCCAGGTGGGCTCTGGCGAGGCGCAGCATCTCGTCATAGGTCCGGGTGGAAAAATCCTCGCCGTAGATGCCCTGGCCAAAGTCCACGGCCACCCGGTCGGTGGGTTTGAACCCCGCCAGGGTTTTTCGTACTGCGTCGCTGTGGATCACCGGCCAGTGAAAGCTGGCGCCCAGGGCCCGGGAGCGGTTGCTCTTGCCGGAGCCCATCAGCCCGAAGACCACGACGATCAGGCGGCCCATCGTTCCCCCGCTTCGGCATACTCCCCGGCCAGGGCGAAATAGGCCCGGGCCGCGGTCAGGGCCTGGCTCCGGGCCTCCGGCGTCTGGCCCTGGTCCTGGGCGGTGAAGGCGTTGATCTTGCCCCGGACGTAGGCCCGGTAACACTTGTAAAAATCCAGCACCTGGAGCAGTTCCGGGTCCCGGGAGGCCTCGGCGAAGGCAGCCACAAAATGCCGCGACAGGTCCTGAAACCCGTGAAAGTCCAGATCCATGGCCAGAAAATCGATATCCGCGGCCACGTCGCCATAGCGGAAGCGGTGGTTAAATTCAATGCAATCAAAAATATGGGTGTGATCGGCCAGGCAGATATTCTTCATGTGCAGATCGCCGTGGCAGTCCCGGATGCGGCCTTCCCGGATGCGCCTGACGAAAAGGGCCCGGCGCCGGGAGAGGAAAGACCGGGCAAAGTCCCGAATCGCCTCAAACAATTCCCGGGGAAACAGCTGCCCCGCCAGGGCTTCGGTCCGGGAAAAGTTCTCCTCATGGTTGTAGGCGATGATGGCCGGCTCCCCATACTTGTTGATCCGGGGTCCGGTGGCCGCCTGCTCGTAAAACGGCACCAGCCGGGCAATGATGCCGTCCAGGTGCTCCTGGCGCAGCTCCCCCCGATCCGCCACCTCATCCATCATGCGGTCCTGGGGCATCCGCACCATCTGCAGGGCGTAGTCCACGGGATGTCCCGGGCCGCCCACCCGGACCCGGCCCCGGGACGCGGTGATGGGCAGAACCTTCAGGTAGATCTCGGGGCAGAGGCGGCGGTTGAGGCTGAGTTCTTCCTGGAGGTAGTGGTGGCGGCGGCGCAGGGTGGTGAAGTTCAAAAACCCCAGGTCCACCGGTTTCTTGACCTTGTAGGCGAAACCCTCGGTGAGAAAGACCCAGGAAATGTGCGTCTGGATTAAGGCCACCCCCCGGGTGGGCTCCGGGTAGGCCGCCGGCTCCATCAAGGCCGCGGTCGAGGTCCATGATTAATTATAGCAGAAAGTTGTGGGGTATGGGGTTAAGGGCGACCCGACGGGTCGCCCCTACTGAGCCGGGTTGGGAGTTTTTCGTAGTTTTTCGTAGTTTTTCGTAGAGTGCGCCCTGCGCACCATTTGACTGTTGCTACCCGCTAATCTCCTCAAGGGTGCGGCCGGTGAGGACCGACCGGGGCTCGTCGGCCACGGGGTTGCGGCTGGGGTCGGCGCTCTCATCGTCGGCCTTCACCAGGAGCCACGATTCATCCTTGCCGGTCTTAAAGCGGGTCAGGGCATAGCCGCCCTTGAGCTTGCCCCCCTCCAGCCAGACCTTGACGTGGCCGTGGGCCACCGCCTGGCCCATGGGGATGGCCTCGCCCTTTTTCTCCGTCAGGTTGCGGTAGCTGCCGGTATCCCAGACCAGCACCGTGCCGCCGCCGTACTCACCCGCGGGAATCACCCCTTCGAAGCCGGCGTATTCCAGGGGATGGTCCTCGGTGGGCACGGCCAGGCGCTTGTCGTGGGGGTCGGTGGACGGCCCCTTGGGCACGGCCCATGATTTCAGGACCCCGTCCACTTCCAGGCGGAAGTCGTAGTGGAGCCGGCGGGCGGCGTGTTTCTGGATGACGAAGATGGGCGACGGGGAAGCCGGCCCCCGGCCTCCCGCCGGCTCCGGGGTGCGCGTGAAATCGCGTTTTTCCTGGTAATCCTTGAGACTGTCTTTGGCCATCGGCGCGGCCCCCCTGGCGGCGTGACTTTTCGCTAACATAATCACCCGGGGCAACGCGGTCAATGGCGCCGGAGCCGGTCGGCAGCCCCTGGCATCGGTTCAGGTCAGTCCTGCCGGGGGCTTTGGCCCAACCGCACCTGATGAAAAGTTCCCGCCTAACCTACTCTTGACTTTGAACGTGAGAGGTCTGCGCAGTCCCCCAATCTGTCATTCTGAGGGAGCGGCGCGACCGAAGAATCTCAAAAATACGAGAAAATACGAGATCCTGCGCTCCGCTCAGGATGACAAAATGGCTTTCCGCAGAGGTCTCAACCTTGAACTTTGAACCTTGAACCTTGAACTATTTCCCCCATCCGGGTGATCCGGGGAGAAGATAAAAAAGGCCCCTGACGATAAAATATAATCCCAGGCTCTTGACATTGATTATAATTGTAGTATATAAATATAAGATTTACTGCACATTAAGGGGGGCTACGGCCATGCACTGCGCAACTTTGAAACCAGGGGTAGATTGTACGTTTATGTCCAAAAAAGGCTGTTCGTTCAATGGCGGCAGCTGTAAAACGGTGGTGACGGAATGTGAAGGCTGCGACCGGATCATCGGTTCCAACGGCAGCTCTTTCTGCGCTTCTTTTCCGGACCCGGCCAGCAAATGGCGCCGGGGGGCCTGCAACCTGGCCACCCATATCAAGAGCGTGGCCAAAGAAGGCCAGAAAGTCAATCCTCTCAAGGCGTCCAAACGCCAAGCCGCCGGCCGCTAAGCAGGCGTTGAACGGACAGCGCGGCCCGGCTCCTGAAGCCGGCCGCGCTTTCCTGTTTTTATCCCGCCCGTTTCCCTTCTATCCCAACTTCTCCAGGGCTTCCTTGATCCGCGTCAATCCCGTGGCGATGCGCTCCCGGGACGTGGCATAGGAAAACCTCAGGCAGTTGTCCTCCCCGAACTCGCCGCCGGGCACCGCCGCCAGCCGGGCTTCCTCCAGCAGATAGGCCGCCAGGGCCCCGGACCGGGATTGTCCCGGTGCAACCGTCAAGCCGGTCATAATACGCCGAAAAATTGGGAAAGATATAAAAAGCCCCACCCGGCTTGATGGTGGTCACCCCGGGGATATCCAGCACCCGCCGGTAGATGTCGTCCCGCCGCCAGGCAAACTCCGCCAGCATCTTCGCCACCGAGTCCTGGGGGCCGGAGAGGGCCTCCACCGCCGCCTTCTGGGCAATGGAGTTGGGGTTGGACGTGCTCTGGCTCTGGAGGGTGTCCGCGGCCTTGATCCCGGCTTCGGGGCCCGCCAGGTAGCCGATGCGCCAGCCGGTCATGGCATAGGCCTTGGAGACGCCGTTGAACACAAAAGTCCGGGCCTTGAGCTCCGGGCTCAGCATGGCCATATTCACAAACTTGGCCCCGTCGAACATGATCTTGTCGTAAATGTCGTCGGAAATGATGTAGAGCCCCGCCGCCAGCGCCACTTCCCCCAGGGCCGCCAGTTCGTCCGCGGTATAGACCCCGCCGGTGGGGTTCGAGGGGCTGTTGATCACCAGGGCCTTGGTCCGGGGCGTGAGGCTGGCCTTCAACTCCGCCGCGGTGAGCTTGAAGCCGTTGGCCTCCCGGGTGGGGACGATCACCGGCTTGGCTTCGGCCAACAGGGCCATGGGCACATAGGAAACCCAGTAGGGGGCCGGAATGATCAACTCGTCCCCCGGATCGAAGAGCACCTGGAACAGGTTGTAGAGGCTGTGTTTGCCGCCGCAGGACACCACGATCTCGCTGGGCTTGTAGCTCAGGCCGTAGTCGGCCTGGAACCGGTTGGCGATGGCGGCTTTCAGTTCCGGGGTGCCCCCCACCGGGGTGTACCGGGTAAAACCCTCATGGATGGCCCGGATGGCGGCCTCCCGGATGTTTTCCGGGGTGTCGAAGTCGGGCTCCCCGACCCCGAAGTTGACTATATCGACCCCCTTGGCCTTGAGCTGATTGGCCTTGGCATTCAGGGCCAGGGTGGCCGACGGGGGAATCTGGCGGATACGCGCGGCAAGTTGCATGGTTACTCCTTTGTGGATAAAATTTGCCGGAAGGGATGTAGCCAGGGGAGCGTTTCAAAATTGGCTGGACATGAAATCAGGTCCAGAACGTCGGACTTTGCAGGTTAAGTCCCCCTTTGAAAAAGGGGGATTTAGGGGGATTTCAGGCGCTGATCAAAATCCCCCCTGCCCCCCTTTAACAAAGGGGGGTAAGAGCCTGGCTTGCCAATGTCACTTTATTTTTGAAACATACCACCAAGTCAACCATCCTACCCGGAGTCATATCAGAACAACAATCCTTTGAAAATTTACCAGCATTATGATAATTGTCAACTGCGGGAGGCCTGCCCGGTGAAATCCGTCGCCATCATTACCAAAAAATTCAAACCCGATGCCCTGGAAGCGGGCCGGGCTTTAAAGGCCTGGCTTGAAGAGCGCGGCGTCAAAGCCTGCCATTTCGAAAACGAGCCCGACCCGGACATCCCGGTTTTGCCGGCCGACGTGGAATTCATCGTGGTGATGGGGGGTGACGGCACCATCCTGAGCGCCGCCCGCCATTACGGCGACCGGGGCGTGCCCCTCTTCGGGGTCAACCTCGGGGGCCTGGGGTTCCTGACGGAAATCTCCCTGGACGAACTCTACCCCTCCATGACCGGGCATGTCCTCACCGGCAAATTTGAGGTGGAAGAGCGCCTGATGCTCACCGTCAGCCTCTTCCGGCAAGGCCGGGAGTACTGGCGGGAAAACGTCCTGAACGACGCGGTGATCAACAAGGGCGCCCTGGCCCGCATCGCCGAACTGACCACCTGGATCGACGGGGAATACCTTACGGTCTACCGGGCCGACGGGCTCATCGTCGCCACCCCCACCGGCTCCACCGCCTACAACCTGTCCGCCGGGGGTCCCATCGTCTATCCCACCCTGCACCACCTCATCCTGCTGCCCATCTGCTCCCACACCCTGAGCAACCGCCCCATCATCCTGCCGGACACGGTGACGGTGGCCGTCACCCTGGACGAAAAAGTCCAGGACGTCTACCTCACCCTGGACGGCCAGGTGGGCCGGGAAATGGAGCCCGGGGACCGGTTGGAAATCCGCCGGGCCCCCTACCACCTCAAACTGGTAAAATCCCCCTACCACAGCCACTTCGAAATCCTCCGCACCAAACTCGGCTGGGGCGAACTGGGGGTGCGGAAGTGACCAGTAGTCAGTTGCCAGTAGTCAGTTGTCAGTTGTCAGTTGTTAGTTTTTAGTTGTTAGTTGTCCGGTAGCCAGTGGCCAGGGTTAACCGTAGGGGCGACCCGGCGGGTCGCCCTTTGTATCTCGTTCCCAAGCTCCAGCTTGGGAACGCCTTTACTCGCCAAGCTCAGCTTGGCAACCATTTTCGTTCCCAAGTACAACTTGGGAACGAGTAGGCTATCACTAATCCCTGGTCACCGGCAACTGACTAACTGACTACTGACTACTGGCTACTGACTACTGGCTACTGACTATGACTGAACCTATCAAAAAATTCCCCGTGTGGCGCTGCCGGAAGGACAAGATAGAAGCCGCCCAAGACGTGGTGGTGGTGGAAGAGCCCCTGGAAATCCGCCTGGGCGGCGAGCCGTTTCAGGTCCTGATGCGCCTGCCGGGGTGGGAGAAGGAACTGGCCCTGGGGTTTCTCTATACCGAGGGCATCGTCCGGGACCTGGCCGAGGTCATCACGGTGCACTTTTGCGGCACCGCCACCGACCCGCTGCTGCCCCCCAACGTGGTGGACGTGAGGCTCACCGAGGCGGCGTTGGCCCGGCGGGGCCGCCGGCATGTGGAGGTGTCTTATTCGAGCTGCGGGCTGTGCGCCAAGGAGGCGGTGAGCGAGATCTGCCGGAAGGTCCCCCCCGTGGCCAGCCAGCTGACAACCCTCCCGGAGACCCTCTTTGCCCTCATGGACCGGCTGCAGGAGTCCCAGGCCGTGTTTCAGGCCACGGGGGGCACCCACGCCGTGGCCCTGGCCAGCCCCGACGGCAAGGTCTTCATCGCCGCCGAGGACGTGGGGCGCCACAACGCCATGGACAAGGTCATTGGCCGGGCCGTCCTCACCCGCCAGGACCTCAGCGGTCTGGTGGCATTGCTGTCCGGCCGCATCAGCTTCGAAATGGCCCTGAAATGTGTCAGGGCCGGCATCCCCATTCTGGCCGCGGTCTCGGCCCCCACCTCCATGGCCCTGGAACTGGCCCGGGAACTCAACCTCACCACCGTGGGCTTCATGCGCAACCAGCGCCTCAATATCTACACCGCGCCGGAACGGCTGGGCGGGGTCGGAACCTGAGTTTTTCTCCCGGGTTGCAGTCAAAAGGCGATTTTTGTGGCCACGGGCTTTACCATGAAAGTCCAGCCCCTCCAAGAGTTTTCATTGCTTGGGGGTGGCCGATGCTTCGCCATGACTGTCTACCGTGAGAACTTCAAATCCCCCTAAATCCCCCTTTATAAAGGGGGACTTTAAAACCCCCCTTTGAAAAAGGGGGGTAGGGGGGATTTTCATCCTCCGGGGTGAGATACTCGTGGTGCAAGGATGATGAGACCGGCCCCGCCTCTGCGCTAAGGGCGGACACGCAGGTCCGCCCCTACAGGGGATTTACGCGACAGTTGGGGGAAGGCGTGAACCCGGTGATGCAGGTCTCCTCGCCTGTGCAAGTCCCTAACCCCACCCATCTTTACACCAAAAAAGGGGCGACCCACCGGGTCGCCCCTACCGAGAACCAAAAATCTCAAACCGCAAACCGGCTTTTACGTCGCCTGGTTGATGGCGGACAACTGCCAGGGGTTATTGCCTACCGGCCGGGAAAAGGTCCAGTATTCCTCGAACTTCACCGGTTCCGTCTTGCTCCCTTCCACCACCTGGCCGGTCATTTCATCCACATTGTAGTCCAGCAGGTTGGCGAAAACCCGCACGGTAACGAAGTCGGAGCCCGATTCCTGCCAGGCCTCGGTAATATCCACCGACCGCACCGCGATATTTTCCAGGCGGTTGATCTTCTTCTGGGCTTTCAGCGCCTCGGCATCCCCCTGGAAAATCCGGTACATTTCGTCGGTCAGCAGGCTGCGGACGGTGCTCATATCCCGGTTGGCCCAGGCGCCCTGGACCTTGAAGAAACTATCCGTGCCCCACTCCTGGAATTTGGCTTCGTCGAAATACGGGTCGAACTGCCGGATGTTGGCCAGGCCCTGCTCCAGGTCGTGATCGCCCCCCGGCCCCGAGTCCTGGGCCAATTCATACACCGGAGGGTACTGAGCCTGGGGCGGCAGCGCCACGTTGCCGCTGCTCTGGTAATATCCCGCGGTGGCTTCGGCTTCCCGGCGCTTCTTCTTGATGTACCAGTAAACCAGGTAGGCAATGCCCGCCAGCAGCAGGATATCCATCAGGCCGAAGCCGCTCCCGCCGGTGCTGGCCCCGGTGCCGCTTTGGGCCGCAGGCCCGCCGAACAGGCTGCGGAAGAGCATACCGCCGGCCAGGCCGCCCAGCAGGCCGCCGCCGAAGCTCCGCATGAAGCTTCCCGAGGACGGGCTCGGTTGGGGGCTCGTAGCCCCGGGTCCGGTATAAGGCCGGGTGGGGGTTGGCGTGGTGGGCCGGGGCGCGGTGAAGGGTCTGGGGGCCGTCATGGACCGGGAGCCCCGGCTGCCGAAAGAGCGGCCGCCCCCCGCCCGGGCCCAGGCATCCAGCTGGAAAGCCCAGCCACACAGGAATAACAGGGCAAAAAGGGTCAAAACACCTTTTGTCCAGGTTTTCAACTTCATAGATGTCCTCCGAGACAAGGTTCGGTTATTAGCAAACAGCTCAATAAATCTGGTCCATTATATCGGTTCCCGCCACGCCAGGCACGACAATTCGCCGTCATCACCCCGGCCCGGGCCGGTTGACGACACCCGTCACCGCGCCCGCACCCCGAGGCCCGTATGGCCGCCAACTGCCAACGGCCGGGAGCCGCGGGCTACTTTTTTTCGGGCTTGACCCCTATCTTTTCCAACTCGCTGCAGCAGAGCGGATTTCCCAGCCGGCAGCCCTCCTGGAAATCGGCAATGGCCTTGTTCCGCTGCTTCAGGTGGTACCGGTAGATATTGCCCCGGAAGAAATATGATATCCCCAGTTCGGGTTGCAGGCGGATAGCCCTGGTGAAATCATCCACCGCCTTCTGGTATTCCCCCTGGCAAAACCAGGCCATGCCGCGCTTGTTGAACACCCAGGGGTCTCTGGGGGCCAGCCCCGCAGCCCGATTGAGGTCGGCGATGGCTTCGGCGAACTTGCCCTCCTGGGCCAGGCAGTCCCCTCGTTCCTTGCAGGCCTCGGCGTTCCGGGGGTCGCAGCTCATGGCCTGGGCAAAAATCAATATGGCCTCCGGCCGCCGCTCCAGAGCTACCAGGATGTTCCCCTTGGCCAGGAGAAATTTGACATTGTTCGGACTATCCGCCAGGGCCTTATCCACATCCTCCAGGGCCTCTTTATTGCGGCCCAGACCCTGCAATGCCAGGGCCCGGTAGTACCTGGCCTCCCCTACCTGGGGATAACGGTCCACATAGGTATTGAGCAGTTTCAGGGCCTCTTCGTTGTGCCCCGCCTTTTGGGCCTCCATCCCCTTAACCAGGAGCGCCTGCCCGGCCCAGGCCGGAGACGCCAGGATCATCAGACAGAACCAGGACATGACAACAATTCGCCGTGGGACCATTGCCGGTCTCCTTACCCCCTGAGGGGTGCTTACTATGATCAACCCTAAGACGGAACGATGAAGGGCCACCTGCCTGGACAGATGACCCTTTATACCACAAATTGATTTTTCTCTTCCAGTCCTAATAACTGTGCATGGCCCTCAGGCGCGCCACCCGCTCTTCCAGGGGCGGGTGGGTGCTGAACAGGTTCATGAGGCTGGTGCCCGTCAGCGGGTTGACGATGAACATGTGGGCCGTGGCCGGGGTGGCGTCCATGGGGGCCCGCTGCACTCCCAGGGAGAGCTTCTCCAGGGCCCGGGCCAGGGATTCGGGGTTGTGGGCCAGATGCGCCCCGGTTTCGTCAGCCAGGTATTCCCGGGACCGGGAGATGGCCATCTGGATGAGCATGGCGGCGATGGGGGCGATGATGGACATCACCAGAATGCCGACAATCCCGGGGCCTTCCTCGCTGTCCCGGCCGCCCAGGCCGAAGATGGCGCCGAACCGGGCCATGTCCGCCAGGATCATGATGGCCCCGGCCATGGTGGCGGCGATGGTGGAGATCAGGATGTCCCGGTTGCGCACGTGGCCGATCTCGTGGGCCAGTACCCCTTTCAACTCGATGGGGGTGAGCAGGCGCATGATGCCCTCGGTGGCCGCCACCGCGGCGTGCTCCGGGTTGCGGCCCGTGGCGAAGGCGTTGGGGGAGTCGTCCGGAATGATGTAAACTTTCGGTTTGGGAATACCCGCCTCCCGGGCCAGTTCCTCCACGATCTGATGCAACTGGGGGGCGTCCGCCGGCGTCACTTCCTGGGCGCCGTACATCTTCAACACAATCTTGTCCGAGAACCAGTAGCTGAAAAAGTTCATGCCCAGGGCCAGGATAAAGGCCAGGTACATGCCGGTACGCCCGCCCAACAGCCTCCCGATGACAATCAGGAACACGGTCATGCCGGCCAGTAACAACACAGTTTTTATGCGGTTTTCCATTGGTTTGCTCCTAGAGGAAACTCCTTCCTGTCGTTACGATTACCCCCCGTAAGACCAGGGGGGCTTCAAGGCTTCGCAGCCGAGGTCAGCAGTTAATTTACACCTTTCTGGTAGAACTGCTTTATCTTATAAAAATAAAATCAGTCACCGGGCTTGTCAATGGGCTCCAGGGGGTCCACCGGTAAGATAAGATACAGAAAATATTCCTGATTCCCCTTGGGGCCCTTTAAGGGCGCGGGGAAGGCCGGGCTCACCTTGAGGCCCAGGGCCGCGGCGGCCGCGGCCACTCGGGCCACCGCGGCCTGCTGCAACTCGAGGTCTCGCACGACTCCCCCCTTCCCCACCTGGCCTTTGCCCACTTCGAACTGGGGTTTCACCATGGCCAGGATTTCACCCCCGGGGGCGAGAAACTCCAGGATCTTCGGGAGCACCAGGGTCAGGGAAATGAAAGACAGGTCCAGGGTGGCCAGGTCAATGGGCTCGGGGATGGCTTCCTTGGGCAGGTGGCGGATGTTCACCCGGTCCAGCACCGTCACCCGGGGGTCGTTTCTGAGGCTCGCGTCCAGTTGCCCGTAGCCCACGTCCACGGCATAGACGCGCCGGGCGCCACGGACGAGGAGGCAGTGGGTGAACCCCCCGGTGGAGGCCCCGGTGTCCAGGGCCACCTTGCCCGCCGGGAGACACGCTAAAATGCTCCAGGGCCCCGGCCAGTTTCTCGCCGCCCCGGCTGACAAAAGGGGGCGACTCCTTGAGGGTGAGCCCCACCGCCTCCGGCACCATGGCGCCGGCCTTGGGCAGCTCCAACCCTTCCACCACCACCCGCCCGGCCAGGATCAGAGCCTGGGCCTGGGCCCGGCTCCGGGCCAGACCCCGGACCACCAGAAGTTGGTCGAGGCGGGTTTTCGGTTTTCGGTCTGCGGTTTTCAGTTTTGGGTTTCCGGTTTGGTTAGTTTTCGGTTTTAGGTTTCTCAACCGGCAGGACAATAATTATGGGTTTATTATACCCTGATTGCGAGATGATCCAGATAGCAAAATGATTTTTATAAAATCTAAAATCAAGCTATAGAGCAGATTGCGACACTTCAACGGCCCCCTGCTTTGGTGTCCCGATGCATCCCTCTTTTCAGTTTGCACGCCACTGGAATATCTTGCATCCCTTCTGATCTTCATCCATCCACAAAAAAAATTCACTATATTGTAAATTTCTATTGACAATTTAATTGATAATTTGTCATGATAAAATCCCAGTAAAAAGCCAAACCTACCGCAAGGCGGGGACGGAAAGCCACGGGTCTTAATGAGACAGCCGGGTTGCCTGGAAAGGTTTCCCGGTTTTGCTTTTTAGGAGGAGGAGGCCATGGACCGACCGATCCCCCCCATGATCAAATCCGCATGGTTACTAGTCTTTTCTTACGTGAAGTACTTCGCCAACGATCCTACCTTCCTACCGCAATCATAATTCCCAACCAGAGCCTTGTCCCCAGAGCAAGCTGAACCCGCAGCTTAACGAGGGCGGGCAGTTGATTAGCCTGCCAGCTATCGAGGCTATCAGTTGTTTGTGGAACGCGGTCTGGTGTCTTACTTTTCAAAATGCTGAAAGGATAATAACATGCCAAAACAATTGAGAATTGTCCCTTTGGGGATGGCCGTCTTTTTACTTTTGATGGGAACGGCCTTCGGCACTACCATATTGGACACGGGAGCCGTCCCGAGCCCTATTTCCGCCACAGTCGGCCTTACAAACTATGGGGATTCCAGACAAGATTTCCTGGCGGTCCAATTTACCACAACTGAGGCTCATACGATAACTGACATCCAAGCTTATATGTATCGCGAGCCCGCCCTTAGTACCACTGATGTGGTAAATGCCGTAATCTATACCAATTTCTTCAATTATGGTTATGATATCCCCGGGACGCCATTGGTTAGTTTCCAGATTCATGTGGGCAGCACTGCAGATTGGTACAGGGTCTCGGGGCTCTCTTACCTTTTGGGTGACGGCATATATTGGCTCGCCTTGGAGCCGGACGTCACTTTTTCAGGTTCCGTGCCCACCGGGTTCCCAAATGTTGTGGACCGGTACGCCTATTATGGTTACAACGAACCTGGTAATTTCCATTTCTGGAGCTCCTATGAGGGGAACGTTTTCAATCAAATGGGCGTGAGAATTTATGCCGATGGCACCCCGGTGCCCCTGCCGCCGGCGGCGCTGCTTTTGGGGAGCGGCCTCCTTGGCCTGGCGGGATGGAAGAGGTTCAGGGAGAGTTAATTTTCTTCCAATAAAGAAAATTATTTTAGGCAGGGTTCGATTTGACCCTGCCTTTTATATTTTCGATTTTTAGCGGATAGCCTGCCCCTATACGCACCTTCTATAGAGGCAAGATTTGAAAAGAATAGAAAAAGGCAGGGATCGTCGATCCCTGCCTTGGTTGTTTTGTACTGAAAACCGAAACGGAAAACCGAAAACCGTCTCTTAATTAAATGTGCCCCAGACCACCTTCTTGGGCTGGGCCGGGTGGGACAGGACGGCCAGGGCGTGTTTCAGGATGCCGGCGGCATCCAGGTCGTATTTCTTCCGGAGGATATCCTGGGTGCCGTGTTCCATGAAGACGTCGGGGATTCCCAGGCGCTTGACGGTGAGCCCGAAGAGGTCGTTGTCGGCCAGGAGTTCCAGCACGGCGCTGCCGAAGCCGCCGGCCAGGACGTTTTCCTCCACCGTCAGGACGCGGCCGTGTTGGGCCGCCAGGCTCAGGATCAGGGGTTCGTCCAGGGGTTTGACAAAACGGACGTTGACCACGGTGGCGCTGGAGCCCTGCTTCTCCAACTCCTTGGCGGCCTCCAGGGCCGGGTAGACGGAGGCGCCCAGGGCCAGGATGAGCAAATCCTGCCCCTCCCGGAGCACTTCGGCCTTGCCGATGGGCACCTTGTTCAACGTCGAGGAAAAGGCCACGCCCACGCCCCGGCCCCGGGGGTACCGCAGGGCCACGGGCCCCGGGTGCTCCACCGCGGTGAAGAGCATGTCCCGCAATTCATTTTCGTCCTTGGGGGCCATCAGGACCAGGTTGGGCAGGTGGCGCAGATACGACAGGTCAAAGAGGCCCTGATGGGTCTCGCCGTCTTCCCCCACGACCCCGGCCCGGTCCAGGGCAAAGACCACCGGCAGTTTCTGGAGACAGATGTCGTGGAGTATCTGGTCATAGGCCCGCTGCAGGAAGGTGGAGTAGATGGTGGCGACGGGCCGCATGCCTTCCAGGGCCAGGCCCCCGGCGAAGGTCACGGCATGCTGTTCGCAGATGCCCACGTCGAAGAAGCGGGTGGGGAACTCCTGGCGGAAATTCACCAGGCCGGTGCCGTCGGGCATGGCCGCGGTAATGGCCACAACCTTGGGGTCCTGGCGGGCCAGGCGCACCAGGGTGTCGCCAAAGACCTGGGTGTAGGTCGGGACCTCGCTGACGCTCTTTTTGGGCTCACCGGTATCGCGGTCAAACTTGCCCAGGCCGTGGAAGCCGGTGGGGTCGGTCTCGGCGGGTTCATAGCCCTTGCCCTTGGTGGTCAGCACGTGAACCAGGATGGGGCCTTTCAAGTGCTTGATATTATTGAAGGTCTCGATCAGGTGATCCAGCCGGTGCCCGTTCACCGGCCCCAGGTAGGTGAATTTGAGGGCCTCGAAGAGCATGCCCGGGGTGAAAAAGGCCTTGAAGGACTCTTCGCTCCGCTTGGCCCAGGTCACCAGGTCCTCGCCGATGGCCGGCAGGGAGCGCAGCAGGCTCTCCACCCGCTTTTTCAGGAAAACCATGGTGGGCCGGGTGAGTTGGCGGCTCAAAAACGAGGACATGGCCCCCACGTTGGGGGCAATGGACATGCCGTTGTCATTCAGGACCACGATGAGGTCCTTGTTGAGATCGCCGGCGTTGTTCAGGCCTTCAAAGGCGATCCCCGCGGTCATGGCGCCGTCGCCGATCACCGCGATGGCGCGGTGGCGCTCCTTCTTCAGGCAACGGGCGCTGGCGATCCCCAAGGCCGCAGAAATGGAGGTGGAGCTGTGACCGGTGTCAAAGGCGTCATAGCAACTCTCACCGCGCTTGGGAAAGCCACTGATGCCGCCGTACTGCCGCAGGGTGTCGAACCGGTCCTGGCGCCCGGTGAGCAATTTGTGGGCATAGGCCTGATGGCCCACATCCCAGACGATCTTGTCCCGGGGGCAGTCAAAGACATAGTGGAGAGCGATGGCGAGCTCCACCACTCCCAGGCTGGGGGCCAGGTGCCCCCCCGTCTTGGCCACGGTAGAAATGATCTTCTCGCGAATTTCCCTGGCCAGCTGCGGCAGGAATTCCGGCGGCAGCTTTTTCAACTCCTGGGGGTTGTTGATGGTCTCCAGTAAACGGCGGGCCGCAACGTCCGGCCGGTAGCCCTGGCGATTTTCCATGTGCACCTAACCTCTCACCGGTGGGTTATGCTTAAGTTAATACTAAAACACACCGAATTCAAGCAGTTAAACTCATTAAACGTTTATACCGTTATCCGGGCGGCCGGCGCCGGTTAGGCGCGCCGCACCAGGAGATAGCGGGCCAGCTCACGCAAAGGTTCGGCCCGTTCCTGAAAAGGTTCCAGCCCGGCGATGGCCTCTTCCACCAGGCGCCGGGCCCACTCCCGGGTGGCCTCCAGCCCCAGCACCGCGGGATACGTGGCTTTCCGGCGCTTTTCGTCCATACCGGGCGCTTTGCCCATCTCCGCCGCGATACCTTCTACATCTAAAAGATCATCGGTTATCTGGAACGTTAGCCCAAATTTTTCGCCATAGCCGGTGAGGGCGTTCACTGCGGCCTGGTTGCCGCCCCCCACCAAAGCCCCGGCCCGAACCGCGGCGGTGAGCAAGGCCCCGGTCTTGTGGCGGTGGATGGTCTCCAGTTCCTTCAGCGTGACCTGGCGCCCTTCCGCCAGCAGGTCCAGCATCTGGCCTCCCACCATGCCCTGGTAGCCGGCCGCCGCCGCCACCAGCCGCATCACCTCCAGCAAAACCCCTTCCCGGCCGGCAAACCGGTCCGCCGCCGCGCCCATGATATGAAAGGCCTCGGTGAGCAGCCCGTCCCCGGCCAGGATGGCGGTGGCTTCGTCAAACTGCTTGTGGCACGTGGGCTGACCCCGGCGCAGCTCATCATCGTCCATGGCCGGCAGGTCGTCATGGATCAGGGAATAGGTGTGGATCATCTCCAGGGCGCAGGCCACCGGCAGGGCGGCCTCCGGGTCGCCCCCCACCGCGGCCGCCGCGGCCAGGCACAGAATGGGGCGCAGCCTTTTGCCCCCCACGAACAGGCTGTAGTGCATGGCCTGGGTCACCCGGAAGGCCGGCCCCCGAACCTGGGGCAAATACATTTTTAGGGCCTGGTTAACCAGTCCCCGCCGTTCCTCCAGATAGGCTTTCAGATCCACGTTATTCCTCTGTTTGCGAAAATCAGGCTGCAAGCAACCATTTGCCGAATATTTACCCCCCTTTGAAAAAGGGGGGCAAGGGGGGATTTATCGTAACCCTCTAAAATCCCCCTAAATCCCCCTTTAAAAAAGGGGGACTTAAAAGACGCGCCATCCCAAAAATGGCTCGCTTTACACCCTGACAATGATGGATTGCGGCACTAGGCGCCGCTGTTCTCATCCTCCGGGAACGGCCGGGTGAAAAACCGGCCGGCGTCATCCTTGAGCAGGAGTTCCACCCGCTTTTCCACTTCGTCCAACTTTTTATGGCAGACCCGGACCAACTGCACCCCTTCCTCGAAGGCACGCATGGCCTCTTCCAGAGACAGGTCGCCGTGCTCCAGGGCATCCAGCACTTCCTCCAGACGCTTCAGCCCCGCCTCAAAACTCGGTTCTTCCTTTTTCACTTTGGCCATGGTTGGTTTCCACATATGTGAGGTGCGCGGTGCGCACCCTACGTCTTCTCATCGGTCTGAAAATTTTTTGGTGGCACCGGCATCTTGCCGGTGCGGCGCACAGGCTGGAAGCCTGTGCCACCAAAGGTGGCGGGCACGGAGGCCCGCCCTACTGCTCACTGCTCACTTTCTTCACTTCGCAGTCCATCCGGCCCTGGGCCACCCGGACCCGGATGGCGGCGCCGGCCGCAACCTCGGTGGCGTTGCGAATCACCGTTTCCCCGGGGAGCAGGGTGGCCACGGCATAGCCCCGTTTCAGGATGGCCAGGGGATTGATCTGCTCCAGCCGGGTCTGCGTGTATTCCAGATGGCGGCGGGCTTCGGTCTGGCGCCGGCGCCAACTCTGCCCCAGCATCTGGGCCGCCTGGGCCAGACGTTGCCGGGCCCCAGTCAACGCCCGGCGGGGGCTCTGGAGGAAGAGGCGGGAGGTGGCCAGCCTGAGGGCCTGGTCCTGGTGGGTCAAGGCCCGCCGTGACCGCCGCACCAGCACCTCGGCCCGCTCATCCACCCTGAGGCGCAGATCCACCAGGGAACGGCGCATATCCGGCAGTTGCCGGGCCATCAGGTACAGGTGCTGGCGGGCCATGTCCCGGCGCCGGGCCAGGTTGCCGGCCAGGGTGGCGCCCAGGCGGGCCAGGCGGCGGATGAGCTCGCCCCGATCCGGCGCCACCAGCTCCACCGCAGCGCTGGGGGTGGCGAGCCCGCTTATCCGCGACAAAGTCGGCAATGGTAAAATCCACTTCGTGCCCCACTGCCGAGACCACCGGGGTCTGACAGCGGTGGATGGCCCGGGCCACCTTTTCTTCGTTAAAGGGCCATAAATCTTCCAGGGAGCCGCCCCCCGGGCCAGGACGATGACCTCGACCCCGGGGTAGCGGTCCAGGTCGTCGAGAGCCTGGGTGATTTCCCCGGCGGCCTCGGCCCCCTGGACCTTCACCGGGTAAATCAGCACCTCCACGTTGGGAAAGCGCTGCCCCAATAGCCGCAGGAAATCCCGGACCGCCGCCCCGGTGGGCGAGGTGACCAGGGCAATCTTGCGGGGAAGAAACGGCAAAGGTTTCTTCAACTCCGGGGCAAAGAGGCCCTCCTCCCTAAGGCGGGTCTTCAGGACCTCGAAGGCCTGGGCCAGAGCCCCCTGCCCCAGGGGCTCGAGGTAATCCACCACCAGCTGGTATTCGCCCCGGGGTTCATAGACCGTCAGGCGCCCCCGGCACAAGAACTGCTTGCCTTCCTGGGGCTTCAAACGCATGTGCTGGTGACTGCCCTTAAAGAGCACCGCCTTGAGCTGGGCGCCGGCGTCCTTGAGGGTGAAGTAGTAGTGGCCGCTCACCGGCTGCCTGAGATTGGAGATCTCGCCGCTCACCCAGACCAGGGAGAAATAGGTCTCCAGGCGGTCCCGGACCTCCCGGGTCAGGGCGCTCACCGTATAGATGTGGGGCAGTTCTTGATCCATAAAAGTTATTTAAAAATTATATCATATCCCCCCGGTTGCCGGAGGAAATAATTGCCGAAGGCGCTCTCCAGAACGGGCCGGCGTAAAGGTAGGGTGCGTCTTACGCACCATAACGCGGCGCTTGTCAGGCGCCATCCTGCCGCACAGGTTGAAAACCCGTGCCACTAGTATTTTTCAAGGCTGCGAGGGGGGCTGAGGGCAGTCCGTCAAAAAGGGCGGGTCCACCCGGCATACAGCGCCAGGCCCAGCCAGGCCCAGTTGTTGGCGTAGTAGTGGCCCGGGGCCTCGAAGTAGGCCCGGTCGCCGTTTTCATGGTAGAAGGAGAGGATTTTAAGCGCCATCTGGCGGGCGAAGTCCCGGTCCCCGGCGGCCAGGGCCCCGGCCAGGACCCCGGCATAGAGCACCGGGCTTTCATAGTCCACCGCCGGGGCGCCGTCGAAGGGTATAGACCGCGACCAGCCGTCCGTGAGCCTGCCACTGGCATTTGAAAAACGGCAGGAATTTGGTGGAAAGAAGCGCCACCGCCCGGGGTTCCTTGAACCAGATCGCGTCCAGGGCCACCCGGAAGGGGAGCCGCACCGCCTCCCAGCCGAAGCGGGTGTCTTTGCCCGGCGCCGGCGCCAGGCCCCCGGCCGCGTCCATGCGGCACCAGTCGGGAAACAGGCCTACCCCGGCTTGGCCCCCGAAGCCCTGGTTAAGTTGCTTGAGCACGGTATAGGTCGATTGGTGCAAGGCCTCCCAGGACTCGGGGTATTCCCCTCCCCGGTGGGAGGGGTTAGGGGGAGCCTTACCCCCTCCCCTCCCATCCTCAAGGGGGAGGGAGATGGGGGCCGCTCCCCATGGCATTTGCCGCCGCTCTTTGAGCCGCAGGGGGGGTAAACTTCGCAAACAACCGATAGGCCGCCGGGGAAAAGTACGAGGGGTTTACCAGGTAGGGGGGCTGGGGCTCATGCCAGTTGCCCGGGGTGAGGAGCACCGCGCCCCCGGGCAGGGCCACCACTTCCTTGGCCAGGATATCCCCCTGGACCCGGCGGGCCTCCTCCCCGTAGTCCGGAAGGCCCGCTGGGGCCCGCCACCCCAGGCGGTGCGCCAGGACCAGGGCCAGGGCGTAATCCAGATCGCCGTCGGTGGCGCTGTTGGCATCCACCACCCCCCAGGAGCCGCCCGGGAGCCGGCCCCAGCGCCAGGCCAGCAGATGATCGCCCTGCCTATGGACCCGGGAAAGATTTTTGTAGGTCCAGGCATAGACCCGGTTAAATATCGTTTCATCCCCGGCCCACACCGCCCGAAGCAGGGCGTAGGCCTGGGCCTCGGAGATGGTGCCGCCGCCTTCTTCCGGGATGATGACCTGGCCGTCGCTCTTGATGAAGTGCCGACAATAGCTCTGCCAGGACGCGGTGAGCACCCGCTCCAGGCGGGCCTTCGCCGGGTCCGGTTGGCAGGCGAGGCTGAGCCCGGAGAGGAAGACAATCAGAATAAGGTGAATTGTTCTCGTGATCATCTCAGCGTCAGGCAGCCGCAGGCGAAAGCACGCGCCTGCACCACCAAAAAGCCGGTGCCACCGTAATATTCTCCACAGAGGCTGGGTAAAAACAGGGAATACCCAGCCCAACTCGCGACATGCGCCCGCAGCCCTTCTTCGCACCATGTCATTAATAGGGACCGCATGCAAGGATATTCTATAAAGGTCACTACGTGACCGGGAACCCTCTCCACCAAGGGTAAATACCAGCGGACCAAAGATGATCCTGGCCTCCCCAAAAAGGTTAATTCCGCTATTAAAATCATATGCCGGGTTTAAATTTATTTGATGATAATTCCCTCAACCGGCAAGATAATATCCATCTTCTCTTCAAAGGATTGCCCCAGTTTTACCGATGGTTCTCGCCTGCTGATTTGTGCTGCTGCTTCCCAGCTACAAACAAGCACGGCTTGGGATCATTCACTGTGGGGCATGCGCTTAATTTGGGGATATGTTTTCCTATCATGCTACCATAGAGTCGGTTGCTTTCAAGACGAGGGGCATTTTAAGGATTTAGTCGTTCTCTTGGCCGACAGGTAGATTTCTTTTATCCGCAACCATCAAAAACATCATGACAATTGACATGAGGAGTAAACAATATACCTGATAAGGCAAAACCAAGGCGTTCCACCACCATGATACTGCTACATCGTGAGGAATTGTCCCATTAATAACCAATTTCTGAAGAACTTTGGGACCGGGCAGATAAATTGGCAAAAATAGCAAAATCAGGCAGTTACTATACTTCTTGTATGGTGAGTCCCATAATAATATAATAAAAAATATCATAAAAATAAGGATAGAGGCATCGGCAAGACGATGATAAGACGATAAAAGGACTATGGTTGTTATTGTAACAAGCATTGCAAGATTTCCAAATAAACCTTCATTGTATTTGTAGCATCTTAACAATATTAAAAACTCAATAAATCCTAAAATCAAGACAATTGCATTAGCCGCTAATTTACTATGAACTAATTTGTATAATGGATACTGAATATTCAAGAGAAAAATAATGTTAGAATTACTTTTAGCGGGTTGATTGATAGCCCATTCCCTATTAATGATTTCCATATTATGCATCCAAGATGAAACCCAAGAAAAATCACCCACTCCCAAGTTAAGAACGCCTATAGATAAAATAATGATTGAGCAAAACACACAAACCATAATTATTTTCCATTGCCGATAGATGATACAATAACCTAAAAAAATAACCCCGAGGTTCACTTTCAGACCCAAACTCAGGGCTAAAAAGATTCCTGAGCATATCCATCGACTTGATGCTGCAGCGCGCCAGCTTAACACCCCGCATAATATTGCCAGAATAGCCGGTTGACCCATTGCAATCGCATGGAGCACCGGGGCAAAACACATTAAAATTCCAAAGAGAATTATTCCCGTAAATTCATTAAGGTGATAATCTACCAAAGGAAATAATATAATAAGTAATCCAATATATGCTGAACAGTTGATTAACATCCAAACAAATTTAGCAACATGCCAGTTTATGAATGTCAATGGAGCAATTAGCGGGAATGTACAAATTGGATAGAGAGACGGCCATCCGGGGATTTTATCGGGTGGTCCGTCAGCTTTATCCCATGTATTATGATAATTCTCTGATTTATATGGGTCATCTCCATGTCGCCATTCCATGGATGACAAATAAATTATAGCAAAGTCTCTACTATCATGAGTTGCCATTATTGCTGATTTTATAAATGGCACTATAACTATACATAATAGAGCTATGCAACCTAATTTTTGCAATAATTTTATTTTGTGCATATACATATATCTAATTAATCTAAACTATTTACCCTCAAATAAGAAATATTTGTCATTTAATCTCAATTTATTTAGGAGTCTTACTCGTCCCTGTTCCAAAATTGCTTTTGGCGTTTCTTTGCCTCACAAATTCCTACGCACGGTACGTAGCAAATAGCCCAATCTGCGCATCGGGAGCATGGTAGCATAAGTTGGTTAAAAAAGTAATTTTTCCCTCAGCAGAATTGAACTTATATCACCCCCTGTTTAAGAGGGTTCCTGTGGGAGGACCCTTAACGCCAGTCATTGGCTAGTAGTGTTGCGAGAAGCCGAAGCCATCTGCGTCTACCACCTCCAGGCATGTTTGGGAAATATGGTTCCCCCTCGCTGCGGAGGCTGTCGAAAAAGCTATCCTTCTCAATCATTGCATCCCTGGTTTTTGGGTTCATCGATCCACATACTATGGCATTTAACCTTTTATAATATTTGATAAATATCAGCTCTATGCTGTCCTTGGATAGCCTTGCTTGAGCGGATAAGCCCTGCCCAGATACAGCAAAACCTATCGGCAAAGAGTTCTCTTAGCGATCTCTCTGAAAGACCAGTTGATGCCTGGCACCTTACAGTTCGCCATTCATTCTCAGTTGACAAGCGGCTGGATGTGTCTATTTTTGAGAAGGCGTATCGAAATGATGATACCGGCCGGCCCTAACGGGCCGGGTTGCCCCGGGACGCGTCCCGATGCGGGGCCATTAATCTCACCCACCGCCTTAAGTCAGCCGCCCCACAGAAATTCCTTGACAAACACAGGTATTTATGAGAAACAGTTGATCGGACTTTGGGTCAATCAAAGGGCTCCTACACCAGAGATTGAGGAATATAACGGCAACCCCCTTGAATTTTAATCGCATGTAACATCATTGAGTATTCGACGGCATCTGGGAAGGCGTCTACGGACGCTTGAGATGCCTTTTTTATTGAGGTAGGCATGATCAACGTTACCCTGGATCAAGGTTCCACCGCCACCCTGGAGGCGGGCGCGACGGTAGCCCAGGCCCTTGCGGCTCTGGCCCTGGCCGGCCGCCGGCACGTGGTGGCGGCCCGGATCAACGGGGACCTGGTGGACCTGTCCCAGGCGCTCTCGGCCGACTGCACCATCAGTCCCATTCGACTGGACAGTCCCGAGGGGCTGGAGATCATGCGCCACTCCGCCGCCCACCTGATGGCCGAGGCGGTGCGCAACCTGTTTCCCGGGGTCAAAGTGGCCATCGGCCCGGCCATCGAAGCGGGTTTCTATTACGACTTTGACGTGCCCGAGCCTTTTACCCCTGAGGACCTGGCCAAAATTGAAGCCCAGATGGGCGAGTTGATCGCGCAAAATCAGCCCTTCCGGCGGGACGACATGAGCCGGGAGCAGGCGATCCACTATTTTCAGAGCCAGGACGAAGCCTACAAGGTGGAACTCCTGGAGGAGATCCCCCAGGAGCAGGTGAGCCTCTATCAGCAGGGAAGCTTCATCGATCTCTGCCGGGGGCCCCACATCCCGGCCACCGGGTATATCAAGGCCTTCAAGCTCACCGCCACCTCCGGGGCTTACTGGCGGGGGGACGAGCACCGGCCCATGCTCCAGCGCATCTACGGCACCGCCTTTGCCACCCGGAAGGAACTGGCGCGCCACCTGGAACTTCTGGAGGAAGCCAAGCGCCGGGACCACCGCCGTTTGGGCCGGGAGTTGGGGCTGTTCAGCATTGAAGAGGAAGCGGGGCCGGGGATGGTGATCTATCACCCCAAGGGCGCCCTGCTCCGGAGCCTCATCGAGACTTTCGAGCGCCGGGAGCATCTCAAACGGGGCTACCAGATGGTCATGGGCCCCCAGATGCTCAAGGCCGACCTGTGGAAACGCTCCGGCCATTGGGACAATTACCGGGACAACATGTATTTCACCGAAGTGGAAGGCCAGATGTACGGCGTCAAGCCCATGAACTGCCTGGCCCACATGCTGATTTATAAATCCCACACCCGGAGCTACCGGGACCTGCCCCTGCGCTACTTCGAGCTGGGCACCGTCTTGCGCCACGAGCGTTCCGGGGTGTTGCACGGCCTCACCCGGGTGCGCCAGTTCACCCAGGACGATGCCCATATCCTGTGCATGCCGGAGCAGGTGGAAAGCGAAATCCTCGGGGTGCTTAAATTTGTGGCCGAGGTCATGGCGATTTTCGGGTTCGACTACGAAGTGGAGATGTCCACCCGGCCGAAGAAATCCATCGGCACCGATGCCGAGTGGGAACTGGCCGACAACGCCCTCGTCGGGGCCCTCAAGACCTGGGGGCTGCCCTACGACATCTGCGCCGGGGAAGGGGCCTTCTATGGGCCCAAGATCGACATCAAGCTCAAGGACGCCCTGCAGCGGCGCTGGCAATGCGCCACCATCCAGTGCGATTTCACGTTGCCGGAGCGCTTCGATCTCGCCTACATCGGCCCGGATGGGGAACGCCACCGCCCGGTGATGCTGCACCGGGTGATCCTGGGCTCCCTGGAGCGCTTCATGGGAGTCCTGATCGAGCACTTCGCCGGGGCCTTCCCGGTCTGGCTGGCCCCGGTTCAGGCGATCCTCCTGCCCATAACCGACCGGGTGCATGCCTATGCCCAGGAGGTAGCCCAGGCCTTGTTGGATGCGGATATCAGGGTGGAAGTGGATACCCGGCAGGAGACCTTGCGCTACAAGATCAGAGAAGCCCAGGGACAGAAAATACCGTATATGGTGATTTTGGGGGATCAGGAGGCGGAAGACCGCACCCTGGCGCCCCGCCTGCGGGACGGCACGGAAATGAAGGGCATCACCCTGGAGGCTTTTATCCAGCGCCTCCAGGAGGAGTCCCGGACTCCGTCCCCCGCCAACGCTTCATAATTTCGGGAGGTGACGGCCATTTCGAAGCAGCAAAGAGTGAGAATTAACGAGCAGATCCGGGTGCCGGAGGTACGGCTTATCAGCGCTGACGGGGCACAGGTCGGCGTTATGCCCATTAAAGAGGCGTTAGCCCTTGCGGCCGAGGCCCACCTGGACCTGGTAGAGGTTGCGCCCCAGGCTGCTCCGCCGGTTTGCCGCATCATGGATTACGGCAAATTCAAGTACGAGCAGAGCAAGAAACTGCAAGAAGCCCGGCGCAAGGCCACCACGATCCAGGTAAAAGAAATCAAGGTCCGGCCTAAGATCGAAGAGCACGACATGAACTTCAAATTGAAGAATACCCGGCGGTTTTTGGGAGAGGGCGACAAGGTCAAGATCTCGGTAATTTTTCGAGGTCGGGAGATCGCCCACACCGACCGCGGCTTTCGCCTGCTGACCCAGATGGCCGAAGCCCTGGCGGACGTGGGCACAGTGGAGTCGAATCCCAAGCTGGAAGGCCGGAACCTCTCCATGATCGTTACTCCCAAATAGTCCTGAGCCAGCGCCGTGGTCGTTGCGGATCCACTGCCCAAGTGGTCTGGGGAAAGGATTTTTTTGCCGACATATTGTTAAAATGTGATGAATAGAGTATAAAATATAAGTTTAGCGGTTAGCGGCATTTTAGCTCAAGGAATCGGATAATCCATCCGGCCGCCCTCTGGCGGCCGGCAGTGTTAGCACCATGTGAGGTTAACCATGCCCAAGATGAAAACCCATCGGGGGGCAGCCAAACGCTTCAAAGCCACCGGCAAGGGCCGGCTGAAGCACAAGCAGCCCTACACCAGCCACATTCTGACCAGCAAGACCGCCAAGCGCAAGCGGCAACTGCGGCAGGGGGCCTACGTGTCCCTCGCCGAGACCAAATGCCTCAGGGTCCTGCTGCCTTATCTTTGAGATTAGGAGTACGTTATGCCACGCGTCAAGAAAAGCGTAGCCTCAAGGGCACGCCGGAAAAAATGGCTGGGAATGGCCAAGGGGTTCCGCAGCGGTCGGCGCCGGCTTTACCGGTCCGCCCGGGAGGCCGTGGAGCGCGCTTTGACCTTCGCCTACCGGGACCGCAAGGTGCGGAAGCGGGAATTCCGCGCCCTGTGGATCGTTCGCATTAACGCCGCGCTGCGGCCCCTGGGAATGTCCTACAGCAAATTCATCGGCGGACTCAAAAAAGCCGAGATCGACCTGGACCGCAAGGTCCTGGCCGATATGGCGATCTTCGACCCCGAGGGTTTCGCCAAGGTGGCCGAGCTTTCCAAGGCTGGGCAATAATTAGCTGTTAGTTATGAGCTATTAGCATCTCTGGTTCTCAAGTTCTCGCTCGTGAACGAGAAAAGCTAAATCCCCCTAAATCCCCCTTTTTCAAAGGGGGACTTTGCCTTTCCGAGTTTATTCCCCTCTTTGGAAAAGGGGGGCTAGGGGGATTTCTGGATGCCGGGGAAGCACAACAATCATCATATGGTCACAGCTCGCTACTGACCACTGGCAGCTCACCATGACCTCCGAAGCCGTCGAAAACATCGTAACCGAGGGGCTCCAAGAGATTCAGGGAGCCAGCAACCCTCATGATTTGGACCTTCTCCGGGTTAAGTACCTGGGGCGCAAGGGCGCTTTGACTACTATATTGCGGGGTCTGGGGTCGTTGGAACCTGAGGAGCGGCGCCGTATCGGCCAGGAAGCCAACCGGGCCAAAGAGGCCCTGGAGGCAGCCCTGGATGAAGCCCTGGGCGCCCTGAAGGCCGCGGCCCGCCGGGCTGCGACCCCAACCGTCGACGTCACCCTGCCGGGGCGCCGCCTCCCCCGGGGCCGGCTCCACCCGTTGAACCAAACCATGGCCGAGGTCTGCGACATCTTCCTCCACATGGGGTTCGAGACGGTGGAAGGCCCCGAGGTGGAACTGGACTAGTACAACTTCGAGGCCCTGAACATGCCCCGGACCACCCGGCCCGGGACATGCAGGACACCTTCTACGTTTCGGACGACGTGGTCTGTCCGGACCCACACCTCGCCCATGCAGGTCCGCACCATGGAAAAGCAGCCAGCCCCCGGTGCGCATCATCGGCCCGGGCAAGGTCTACCGCTGCGACTCCGACGTCACCCACACCCCCATGTTTCACCAGGTGGAAGGCCTGCTCGTGGACCAGGGGGTCACCTTCGCCGACCTCAAGGGCGTCCTGACCGCCTTCGTGCACCAGATGTTCGGGACCGGAGACCGGGGTGCGCTTCCGGCCCAGCTTCTTCCCCTTCACCGAACCCAGCGCCGAAGTGGACATCCGACTGCGTCATGTGCGAGGGCCCGGCTGCCGGGTCTGCCAGGCCGACCGGCTGGCTGGAGATCCTGGGCTCGGGCATGGTCCACCCCGCGGTCTACGAGGCCGTGGGCTACGACCCGGAAGAAGTCACCGGCTTCGCCTTCGGCATGGGCATCGAACGCATCGCCATGCTGAAGTACGGCATCGACGACATCCGCCTCTTTTTCGAAAACGACCTCCGGTTCCTGCGCCAATTCTGAGCCTGCTCCGGTGCCGGCGGCTGCACCCCTCTCCCCCGGCGCCATTGCTGCTCTTATATCCCCTTAATTCTGACATCTCCCGGAATCTCCCCAACCAAAACCGGCCCTGCCGTTAGGCAAACCATAACTACAATCTCTCTAGATTTTCTGATAATTTGTGGTAATGGCAAGTAACGCTTCCAACAGGGCGCAATATCTAAGCAGCGTCCATCCACCCTTGAACATTTCAATACCACCTGGCGGAACTCCGACGATGCGTATCAAATATAATCCTTGCCCCGAGACAAGGGTTGCTGGAATGGACCATTCATCATAACGGATATCTTTACTAAAAACTTCCGTTAAAGTTTTCTTAACTGACTACCATTTCCCAATTCTATCTCATCAGAACCGTAAGTAAGCCTTTTCTATCCCCTTTGTCTTGTTGTAGGACAAATACCGACATTACTATCCCTACCAATCCTACAGAAAAAAAGGACTATCCCCAATTTACGAACAATTCTAATTGAGATATGTTCTTTATCAAGAGCAACATATCACAGGATTTCCCAAATCAAGAGGAGGTAAACCATGAAAAAATTGACCGTTGTACTGATGGTGTTATCATTGGTTCTGGCGGGAGCGGCTGTGGCGATCGCCGCCGGCCAGCCCGCCCCTGGCAAAGAAGTGAAAGTAACCGGATTTCAAAAGATCACCGATAAGCAAGCTTCGGAAATCCGGGGCCAGGGCCTGGGAAGCGGCTTCGGCGGCTATTTCGGGGTATGCCCGAGCCAGACCTCGACTTGCTTACCGAAGGAATACTTGAAAAGCAATAACTACAATTACCCTGGCCCTAAGAAATAGGTTCAGGACCGTTCAACTGCAGAAGTAAATCGAAGTGCTGCAGCGGATGTTTTAAGTCGGCGGATTCGGGGAGACCTGACGTCTCCCCGAATCTTAATTTTAACCCCTAGCCCGTAGCGAGAAGGGCGGGAAGGCGAAGCGCATCCCCCCGTCAGCATCATTCCCGGTAAGATAGCAATCACTGCCATGATCCGACACCCTTCACAAAACCCAAAATTTTCGCTAGGCGCAGCATATCCGCATCTTGCCAGGACGGTAAATTTTAACCCTCAAAGTCAAGTTTAACTGATGCCGATTTGCCGCTGGTTGGCTCCATTCACCGTAATGAGCGCTCAATTATAGCGTTTGCCATAAATTTTTCCCCCTCGGAGATGCTTAAATCCCCCTGAATCCAATGCTGTTCACTTAAAGCGCAGAAACAATTTTTGTCATGCTGAGTGAAGCGAAGCATCTCGTATTTGGAGATTCTTCGGTCGCTTCACTCCCTCAGAATGACAGGATAGGTGATCTCCCCAGAGCTTTCTCCGATTAGGTGAACAGTATTACCCCTAAATCCCCCTTTGCCAAAGGGGGACTTTCAGAGCAATTCCTTGTAGTTTCACCCCCTTTGACCAAGCGTAGTTAGGGGGGATTTTGGTTTTTGAACATGGGCCATAACGAAAAACACTTTTGGCAATTGCTATGGCTATTTCCCGGGGCAAAATCCGGCGGGATTAACCGGCGGCCCTGGTGGGGAAATCCGGTTTTTGTGGTAAAATGGGGCCGGTGGCGTCCGGGAAGGGCAGAACCGAGGCTCAGGCTCAGCCCACCACGCCCGTCGACCGGGTCCCCACCCGGGGCGAATTGAGGAATTCCTATGGATATAACCGCGCGAGAGGTAATGGATACCGGCTACTCCACCCTGTCACCCGGGATGACCATCGGGGAGGCCTTCAAGGTCTTCCAGAAGGCCGGGGAGGCGTATCACCAGATCGTCTTCGGCATGGTGGTCACTGATACGGCGGGGCAATTGCTGGGCATGCTTTCCATGTACGACATCCTGCTGCTCATCCGGCCCAAGCATATTCACATCTGGGGCGAAATCAAGGACGTGGACATCTCGGGCATCCTCGACGAAGCCTTGACCCGGGCCGGGTCCATGCTGGTTTCGGATATCATGACCACCGACCTCATCACCATCACCCCGGACATGCACCTGCTGCGGATCATCGACATTATGATCAGAAAGCATGTCCGCCGGCTGCCGGTCCTGGAAGAGGGAAAAATGGTGGGTATCGTGTATCTGTCCCGGGTCTTTCAGCATCTCCTGGACAGGTCGGAAGCCTGAAGCCGGGGGCCGCGCCATGAGGAAATGCCATGCGGGTCAGTAGCCGCCAGAACGTCATGAAGGATTTGACGGTCAAAGAGGCCATGCGGCGCTTGATCATTAATCTTGCCGCCGAGGCCACCCTGGAGGAGGCCATCCGCTATGCCATCAAATACAAGGTGAACGCCATCCTGATTACCGATACCCGCCAGGACGCGGTGGGGGTGGTCACCAAAACCGATCTCATGGGGGCCTATTATGCCGGGCTCCCCCTTGACACCCCGGCGGCCTCAATCATGGTGGGTCCGCCTCTGTTTTGCCACCTGGACGACACCCTGGACGCGGCCCTGGACCGCATGCGGACCCACAAAATCCACCGGCTCTATGTCCAGGAGGGGGCCGCCCCCCAGGCCGTGGGCGTCCTGGCCTACCCGGACATCGTGGGTTTGCTCTACCGCTATTGCCACCAGTGCGACAAGAATCTGCGCCGGAATACGGCAGATTCGGAGCACCTCCTGGCTGACCAGGTGCACCTTCGGGAAGTGATGACCCCGGGGGTCTTTGCCCTGGGAATCGACGACAGCCTGCTCCAGGTGATGGAAGGGCTGGCGGCCCATAAATTCGGCGCCCTCCTGATCACCGGGGAGGATGGCGCCCCGGCGGGGGTAGTCTCCAAGACCGACCTCATCGTCGCCTACCTCCACCGCATCCCCCCCGAGGCCCCGGCCAGGACCGTGATGACCGGAGGGGTCCAGGCCTGCGACGGCAACGACGTCCTGGTCAACGCCCTGCGCCGGATGATTTTTGCCGATATCTCCCGCCTCTTTGTCTACGGGGAATCTCCCCGGCACATCGTCGGCGTGTTCTCCCTGTCCGACGCCACCCGTTTCCGCTCGGGAACCTGCCGGGCCTGCGTCAGCAGCCGCATCCGCCCCCACTAAACCCCTTTGATACCAAGCTGCCGTCATAGAGGTAATTCTGGCTTTCTGGGCGCAACCCCCGTAGGGGCGGTTCGCGAACCGCCCCTACAATTCGGATAATTACTTGTTTGACGGCCACTTGGTATGAGACCTCTGCCCAAAGCCATTTTGTCATCCTGAGCAGAGCGAAGGATCTGGTATTTGCTCGGAGTTTTGAGATTCTTCGGTCGCTCCGCTCCCTCAGAATGACAAATAATACTAAGATGCGACCAAACAGGTAATTAAGCTTTTGTGAGCGGACCTCTGTGTCCGCCCTGGGTTGAGGGCGCACACAGAGGTGCGCCCCTACAGGTCATGGATATTCTTAACTTCTATGAGCGCAACCTGGTATAAGGGGACGTGCGCAGAGGTCTCGACTCGGTATAAACCCCCACCGGCTCGCAGCGGCCAGCGGTTCGCCCCCCACCCTACCTTCTCCGGGCTTTTTCGTAGGCGTTGATTTTTTCTTTGGCTTGTTCCCGCAGATACAACGTGTCGAGTTTCTGTTGTTTGCTGAGCAGGGCGATGGAATACAGGCTGAGTTCGCCGATGCGGTCAATATCGCTGAATTTCAGAGACATCCTCGTTTTAATGCCATTATAGGAAAAATCCTGGACATCCATCTGTGCCAGGGTTTTTGACCGTTGCCCCGGGCCGAAACGGGCAAAAACATAATCTTTCAGGATTTGGAATTGCTTGTTGCCCCTCACTCTGATGATGACTCCGGAAAACTTGCCGTTCCAGAACTCATAGATGATATCGTCGAGTTTGACCGTCACCAGATGCAAGTCTTCCTTATTTTTTTTGTAGTAAACAAACGGCCCGAGTATCTCGATGGGTTCCATGGTGTGCAGCGGGTCCAGGGTGGCGATGTCCGTCTGCCATTTGATGCCCCTGAACCCATCCGGCTCCGAACCGGGTTTGAACGAATAGTCGTAGGTGAACATCTTCTTCTGGGCCGGCACGGGCCTGGCCAACCCCAGCACCACGGCCCCGGCGATCAACACCCCTAAGATAACGGTTTTTCTTAGCATGATATCCTTACCCTCCCGATATCGGACGCCCGGCGGGGTTGCCACCGGACTCCCCTGCCCTCCCGCGGCCAGGTCTTGGTTCCATCCGGCTCATAACCCACGGTAATCTTATTAGGTAACCTGGCCATCGGCCGCCCCTGGGCGCCCCTCCGGTTGACCCATGATCAGGTGGAGGGCATTCTACCTGATTGCCGGGGCCAAATCCAGGGAGTTTTTGGCCTGCCCGGCGCCGCTTTCCGGGCCCGATCTCCCCTGCCGGGTTTTGCCGGGGTGGTGAATTCTCCTATCCGGGAGATTTATTTGCAGGTTCGGGTCAAAAAAGGAATTCATTAAATGCTGCCGATTACTATAATCATTATATTGCCGCCAAAGGAGAGCCGCGCCCATGATTGACCTGAACGCCGTTGATTATTCCCCCCTGGACGTGCCTGAGGTGCTGCTGCGCTTGTTTCACCCCCGTCCCGAGTTAAGCTCCGCCGGCGCCCCGACTGCGGCCCGGGACCTCCTCATCCCGGTGGCCGGCAACGTGGTGGTGGGGGCCCGGTTTCATCCGGCCGCGGCCGCCGCCCCCACCCTCCTCTTCTTCCACGGCAACGGGGAGATCGTGGCCGATTATGACGAACTGGCCCCCTTCTACCAGCGCCAGGGCGTCAACTTTTTCCCCGTGGATTACCGGGGTTATGGCCGCTCCACCGGCAACCCCACGGTGAGCGCCATGATGCGGGACTGCCACGAAATCTTTCGCTTCACCCAACAGTGGCTGCCGGAGATGGGCTTTTCCGGCCCCCTGATGGTCATGGGCCGGTCCCTGGGGAGCGCCTCGGCCCTGGAACTGGCCGCGGCCTACCCGGACCAGGTCGCGGCTCTCATCGTGGAGAGCGGCTTTGCCTATGCCGGGCCCCTGTTGCAGCTTTTGGGCGTCAACCTGGCCGCCATCGGGTTCAGGGAAACCACCGGTTTCCGCAACATCGACAAGATCCGGGCCTACCCCGGGCCTACCCTGATCATCCACGCCGAGCACGACCACATCATTCCCATGAGCGACGGCCAGGCCCTGTATGATGCCGCGGCCGCCGTCGACAAGACCCTCCTCAAAATCCCCCACGCCAACCACAACGACATCCTCTTCCAGGGCTTCGCAGCCTACATGGCGGCCATCCAGACGCTGGCCGGCCGGCTCTATCCAGCATAATCCTCCAGTAGGGCTCATGGTCGATATGAACAGTTACCGGGGATTATCCCGCCCCTGGTTTCCTTCAAGACGCGCCTATTAAGCCGATCCAAAATTATTAAAGTGCAGAATCAGGAGTTTCTCCCTCCACTATCAGGGAATACCTTATGTCAAAGAGGATTATGCTCCTTTATTCTGAATCAATCGTAGGGTGAAATTCCGGTTGGTCCAGGAGCGCTGCTTCTCTGGGGGCCGGGGAGACGAATAACCTTGGAGGTCCCAGGTGAAATATAGAATGGGCTGGCCCAATCAGGGGTTCCAAAATCTGATATACCCGTCCAAGTATAGAAAGCAGGCCCCCATGCCGGCGCCAGATCTCATTGCAGGCAACCAGGCTTGCAGACCAACCTTGGAAGTGCTCATGGAAAGCAACCCTGATTTTAAATTACTCATAAACAATATCCCGGCGGTGGTATTTAAGGGATATGTCGACGGAACCGTGGATTTCTTTGATGGAAAAATTGAAGAGATGACCGGATATTCAAGAAACGATTTCGAATCCAAGCAGCGCCGATGGACTGAATTAGTTTTTGAAGAAGACGTTGAAGCCGTCAAACAAGCATTTGTTCTCGGGCTAAAAACCGACAGGTCATACGTGAGAGAATATCGCATCAGAAACCGGCAAGGTAATCTTATCTGGATTCAAGAAAGAAGCCAGATCGTTTGCGATAAGAGCGGCAAGGTTCAATATGTGAGCGGCATATTCTTCGATATTACCTCGCAGAAACAAACCGAAGAAGCCTTGCAAGAGGGAGAGAGGTTTCTGTCCAGCATTTTTTCCAGTATTCTTGATGGGATTAGCGTCATCGACTTAAATTTTAACATTATCCAGGTCAACTCCACCATGGAGGAGTGGTACAAACATGCCCTCCCCCTGGTGGGGGAAAAGTGCTATGAGGTCCATCATCGCAGATCCACGCCCTGTCAGCCCTGTCCCGCCCAGCGCACCATGCTCACCGGCGAACCGCATTCCGAATCCATTCCCCTGAAAGGCGTCGATGGCCAGAGCGTGGGTTGGGCCGATGTGCATGCCTTCCCCTGGTTAAGTAAAACCACGGGAAAAATAAAGGGGGTTATCAAATATGTCCGGGATATTACCTACCGCGTCGAAGCCCAGCACAGCGTGGAGGAAAGTCTCAAAAATTTGCAGAAGGCCTTGAATGGGACGGTCAAGGCCCTGGCCAACACCTTGGAATCGAAAGACCCGTACACGGCCGGACACCAAAGGCGGGTCGTCAAACTCGCCTGCGCCCTGGCCCAGGAGTTGGGGGAATCACCCCATTATATCGAGGGCATAAGGGTCATGGGATTTCTCCACGATCTGGGGAAGATCGCCATCCCCGGGGAGATTCTCAGCAAACCGAGCCGACTTGAGCGAGTACGAATTTAACCTGATCAAAATTCATCCCCAGGCCGGGTTCGACATCTTAAAGGAAATAGATTTTCCCTGGCCGGTAGCCCTGGCGGTGTTGCAACACCATGAGCGCCTCGACGGCTCGGGTTATCCTCACGGACTTTCCGGCCACGATATTATCATGGAGGCCAGAATCTTAGCCGTGGCGGACGTGGTGGAAGCCATCGCTTCCCACCGTCCTTATCGCCCGGCCCTGGGGATCAAACCAGGCGATGACGGAAATTTCCCAGCATCAGGGGGTGCTCTACGATGCCGCCGTGGTCCAGGCGTGCTTGAGAGATCTTATCCGAAAAGACCGTTTACAGCTTTCATTGAACCGGCCCGAGTCGCGGTTGGGCTCGGGGGCGGCAGCCCCCGGCAACCCCGCCTCACGGATTGCGCCAGAGGTGACAAAAATCCCGGTCGGAGTCGGCGCAGACCCGCGGCACCGCCAGACGCAGGGATACCGGCGCAATGAGGGTGGTGATAAAGGCCATGAGGACGAGGATGGTGAATTGAGAATCGGTCAGCAAGGGGTGCTGAATCACCCCCTGGGCCAAAAGCGGGATGCTCAGGAGCAAGACTGATTTGGCCACGATGAGTTCCACCGCGCCCCGGCCGTTCATGCCCAGCCCGATGATCAGCGCTTCCCGCCAATCCCGCCAGAACAGCAGTACCGGCAGGCCACAGCCCACCACTTTCCCAACCACCGCCACCGCCACCACGGCAGCCAGGAAGCCCCAATCCTGGCGCGGCAAGGCCAGCTCCACGAAAAACGACAGGCTGACAAAGAAGATCGGGCCCAGGAAGCCATAGATGATGTTGAAGAATCGGTCGTGTAACCGCCGGTACAGGTCCGGGTCGACCACTTCTTTGCGCACAAACTGACCGGCGAGAAACGCCCCGATAATGAGATGGAGGCCCACCGCCTCCGCCAGGTACCCCATGATCAGCGCCGCCAGCAAGGCGAAGGTGAAACCCTTGGCTTCCCGGTCTTTGAGGCGCCGGGTCAGGTGGGGCAAAAGGAAATGGCCCGCCAGGATGGTGCCGCCGAAGAAGGCCCCCACCTCAAGGAGTAAAATGCCGATACTGACGGGGTCCACCTGCCCGGTCTTGGCCAGGCCGGTGAGCACGGAAAAGGTGACGAGGGCCAGAATATCGTCGACAATGGCGGCCCCGATGATGATATGGCCCACCTTGGAGTGCTGAATCTCCATGTCCTGGAGCACCCGGGCCTGTACCGCCAGGGCCGTCACCGACAGCCCCATGGCCATGAAGAGGGCCTGAAACGTGGTGGCGCCGAAGAACACCGCCACCCCGTATCCCGCCGCGAAGGGCAGGACAAAGCCCCCCACCGCCACCGCCAGGCAAATCCAGAAGTGTTCCAGAAGTTCCCGGGGGTCCATCTCCATGCCGGAATAAAACATCAGGAAGAAGATGCCCAGGTCCGACAACACCGTCAAGGCTTCCCGGGGCTGGACCCACCCCAGGAGCGGCGGCCCCAAAATCAGGCCCGCCACCAGCTCCCCCAGCAACCGGGGCAGGCGCAGGCGCTGAAACAGGTCCCCCAGCAGCCAGGCCACCAGCAAAATCAGGATGATGTTGATAATGATTTTGGGTTCCATCGATTCGCTCAGAAAGGCCCCGGCCTCAGGCCCACGTCACCGGGTAGCTGCACCGGTCAAGATCGGGCCGGCTCTTCGGGAACTTTCGCTTCCAGGGGAAAGGTAAACCAGAAGGTGGAGCCCCGGCCGGGGGCCGTGTCCACCCAGATGCGGCCGCCGTGGGCGTCGATAATCCGCTTGACCGTGGCCAGCCCCAGTCCAAAACCCTGGGTATCCCCCTCTCGCTGCCCCCGGTAGAAGATTTCGAAGAGATGGTCCAGATCAGCCGCGGCGATCCCCGGCCCCTGGTCGTAAATGGCAAACCGGATGGCCGGGTCCTCCACCCGGACCTCCAGCCTCACCTTACCGCCAACGGGGCTGTACTTGACGGCATTTTCCAGCAGGTTTTGCAGCACCCGCCGAAACAGGAGCGGATCTGCTTTGAGGCCGGGCACCTCCGGGGCAAAATCGGTTTCCAGGCTGATCTCTTTGGCCTCTGCCAGCGGTTGCAGCAGGGTCAAAACTTGCCGGCACTCCTCCAGCACGTCCAGGATCTGGGGCTGGGGGGTCATAATCCGCAGGTCCAGGCGGGCGAATTCCAGAAACCGGGTTATGAGCGTTTCCAGGCGTCCCAACTCGTGGTCAACGGTCTCGAGATAGCCCATTTGCGAGACAGCCACCGGACCCAGCTTCCCCTTAATAAGGCGCCGGATCAGCCCGGCGATACCCACCACCGGGGTTTTCAGGTCATGGGCGAACATGTTGACCAGGTGGCGGCGCTCGGTCTCCATGCGCTTTACCGGGGTCAGGTCCCGAATGATGATGGCCCCGCCCTGGGGGGTGCCGCGATCGTCCCGGAGGGCAAAGGAACTGACCATCACCGGCACCTCCTGACCCGAACGGTTGGACAGGAGGACTTCCTCCGTGATCTCTCTGCGCCCCTGCAACACCTGTTTCCAGGTGCTGACGTCGTCTCCCCGCAGGCGCACGACTTCCTCAGCCGGGCGGCCCATGGCCTCGTCCCGGCTAAAGCCGGTCAATTTCTCCGCCGCCCGGTTCCATTCGGTGATCCGCCCCTCCTGGTCCGCAGTTATTACCGCTCCCGGGGTGTTCTGGATCAGAAAGTGGGACCAATCATGATCCCTCGGCTCAGATGGCGGTGGTTTTTTGGGCATCGATACTTCCGGAGCGAAATTTTGGAGGCGGCGCAACCGCTTGAGCCTAACCCCATACTTTTTTAACAGTTTTCGCCGGTGGTAGCAATTCGATTTCTCCGGAGGGTGCCGATACCGGTGGTTAATGGCTTTCAGCGGAGAGTACAGGAGGTCAGCCGGATAGCCCCTGCCCCGGTGGGTCGGCGGAGGACCGCACCGCCCCTCCCCCAGCCGGGCTGATGACGGCTAGAGCGTTTGCCATAAATTCCTTCCGTTTGGAGGTTCTCAAATCCCCCTAAATCCCCCTTTTTCAAAGGGGGACTTTAGCAGCAATTCCTTAGTAGTTCCCCCCCTTTTCTCAAGGGGGGTGATTCTTTCCCAGCTAAGCTCCTCTGGTTGAGGCGACATGACGCTTAAAATCGGTTTTGAAATGACTTATAGTCTTATTTTTCACTTATGTTCATTAAAATACCCCTACAGCCTCCTCCGCAAGATATTTCCGCCGGGGAATTTCCCTGGCCATGGCCGCAAAATTATGGTAAAAAATCCCCTAGCCTTAAAGGAAGGTAACATGTCAGAAGTGCGTACCCGATTTTCCCCCAGCCCCACCGGCGCCCTCCACCTGGGCGGCGCCCACACGGCCCTGTTCAACTGGCTCATTGCCCGGCATTATCGGGGGACGTTCATCCTCCGGATCGAGGACACCGACCAGGAGCGCTCCCAGGAGAAGTTCGTCACCGAGATCCTGGCGGCCATGACCTGGATGGGCCTGGACTGGGATGAAGGCCCCTATCGCCAGTCCGAACGGCTGCCCATCTACCACGACTACATCAACCGGCTCCTGACGAGCGGCGCGGCTTATTACTGCAACTGTCCGCCCCAGGAATTGGAGGCCCGCCGCCAGGCCGCCCTGGCCCGGGGTGAGAAACCCAAATACGACGGCCACTGCCGGGAGCTTAACCTCCCGGCCGGACCGGATACCGCGGTGCGCTTCAAGACCCACCATACCGGCGTCACCCACTGGGACGACCAGATAAAAGGGCCCATCGCTTTCGACAACCAGGAACTCGACGACCTGGTGATCCAGCGGGCCGACGGCATTCCCACCTATAATTTTGCGGTGGTGGTGGACGACATCACCATGGCGGTCACCCACGTCATCCGGGGAGAAGACCACATCCCCAACACCCCCCGGCAGCTCCTCATTTATGAGGCCCTGGGAGTCGCCCCGCCGCTGTTTGCCCACATGCCCCTGATGTTGGGCAAAGACCGGGCCAAGCTTTCCAAGCGCCACGGCGCCGTGTCCGCGACGGCCTACCGGGATCAGGGCTACCTGCCCCACTCCCTGGTGAACTACCTGGCCCGGCTGGGCTGGTCCCACGGCGACCAGGAGATCTTTTCCCGGGAGGAGCTGATTAAATTTTTCAGCCTGGATCATGTGACCAAATCCCCGGGGATCTTTGACGAGGAAAAGCTCCAGTGGCTCAACGGCCACTATTTCAAAGAGATGCCGGCCGCGGAGTTGGCCAGGGAGCTGACTCCCTTTCTCGCCGCCCAGGGGATCACCGATCCGGACCAGGCTTATCTGGCCCGGGTGGTGCCCACCCTGAGCGCCCGGTGCAAAACCCTGGTGGAGATGGCGGCAGCCGCCCGCTTCTATTGCCTCGACCCCAGGCCCTACGACGAGAAGGCCGCGGCAAAATTCCTCACCCCGGCCGCCGGTCCCGTCCTGAAGGAAATTGCCGCAGGCCTGGCAAGTCTCCCCGAACCAACGGAGGCGGCCATCAATCAGTTGTTTACCGACCTGGCCCAGGCCACCGGGCAGAAGATGGTCAACCTGGCTCAGCCGGTGCGGGTGGCCCTAACCGGCAAGACCGCCAGTCCCGGCCTCTTCGAAATCATCCATATCCTCGGCCGGGAGGAGGCCTTGCGGCGGATTAGCAACGCCATTGAGTTTGCGGAACAGCGGGCCTCGTAATGGTTGGAGTTAAGGCCGGGTGAGGCGCCCCGCTTTACTGCCTTGCAATAACCCACCGGTTGAGTTTTTGTCATATTTTAAGGAGGTTTGTCATGGCCGAACAGGACCAATCGTATCGAAAAAAGCAGGCTTTCCTGGTGCTCGGGGTGTTTGCCTGTCTGGGAGTCGCCATTTGGGGGCATAGCGCCCCGGTGGCCGTGGGCGCCATCCTGGTGGCCTGCGGCATCACCTTTTACGCCTCCACCCTGGAGCCGGAAAAAAAGCCCGACGAACACCATCATTAATCTACCGGGGCCGGAAGGACGGGGCACCCCCTCCCCTTCCCCCTGAAACCGCTTTATCTCTTAGGTGACGATCTGGCCCGGGCCGGTTGCTTTCTCGCCGCCGCCCCGCCGGATTCAATAACCGGGTGGGCGCGGCTGCGGGGCCGGCGGTAATCCAGCCGGGCTCCGAGCCTCCCCCGCCCGCTTCCCAACCAGAAGGAGGGCCTTATGCGTATCGCCTTGATCGGACAGGCGGCCTTTGGTGCGGACGTCCTGAAAGGATTAATCAAGCAGGGGCAGGAAGTCGTAGGCGTCTTCTGCCCCCCGGACCGGGGCAGTAAACTTGATCCCCTCAAGGACGCGGCCCTGGCGGCAAGCATCCCGGTTTATCAACCGCCCCGCATGAAGGACCCCCAGGCCTATGACCAGATGGCGGCCCTCGACCCCGACCTGGCGGTCCTGGCCTTCGTCACCGACATTGTCCCCGGCAAAGTCCTGGCCGTCCCCAAACTCGGATCCATCTGCTACCACCCCTCCATCCTTCCCCGATACCGCGGCGCCTCGGCCATCAACTGGGCGGTGATCAACGGCGAGCGGGAAACCGGGCTCACCATTTTCTGGGTGGATGAAGGGATCGACACCGGGGACATCCTCCTCCAGAAGAAGGTGGAGATCGGCCCCAACGAGACCACCGGAGAGCTCTACTTCAACAAGCTCTATGCCCTGGGGGTGGAAGCCTGCCTGGAAGCGGTGGCTCTCGTGGCCCAGGGGAAGGCCCCCCGCATTCCCCAGGACCACTCCCTGGCCACCTACGACCCCCCGTGCGACGAGAAGGTGTCCCCCCTCAACTGGAACCAGCCGGCCCGCCAGGTGTATAACTTCATCCGGGGCTGCGATCCCCAGCCCGGGGCCACCACCACCTTCCGGGGGGAGCAGGTAAAACTCTATAACGCCTCTTTCCTCATGGACGACCACACCGTCACCCCCGGGGAGATTCTGGAAGTCACGGACAAGGGCATCAAGGTGGCCGTCGCCGGGGCCGCCCTGCTGATCACCCGCTTTCGCACCAAGGACCTGGGCAAGGTCAAGGCCCCGGAGTTTATCGAGGCCAAAAAACCCCGTCCCGGCGACCGGTTCGGGGCCCCCGCGGTCATGCGGTGCTGCTGAGGACCGGCCTCCCCAGGGGCGCCGCGAACCAGATCCGCCGCTCCGGCTCCGGGCCGGATGACGCGCTAACCACAACCTGATTTCCCTCCGGAGGAGAACATGGAATACCTCAAAGGCATGTCCCAGGCCATGAAGCAAGCCCAGTTCGACAACAACTCGGAATCCTACGGTTACGTGGCCACCGAATTGGTCAAAAGCAAGAACGAAATCCGCCGGGCCATAGAACAGGCCACCGCCAGCGCCATCGCGGCCGTCATCGGCAAGCTGGAAAATAATCAGCCGCTCACCGAAGACGAAAAACAGACGGTCAAATTGTGGGTGGTGGGGGACGCCGAAGGGTACGTAAAGAGCGAAAACAACTTCCAGGACTGGCTTGAGGAGTACCAGCGGCTCATGGAAGTCATCACCGCCTGGGAGTCCAAGACCGGCTCGATCCAGGACCTGGTGGAAGTCCACGGTGTCCTGGAAGACGCCATTAAGCTGGCCGATGCCGTGGCCCACTATCTCGAAGACCGGGAGCGGGTGGCCCGGTTTGAAAACGCCATAACCTCGATGAATGCCGAGGATAGCAAGTTTATCGCCGGCATGCTCAAGAGTATGCTGACCTCGCCGGAAAGATAGCCGGTCGCAACCCCCTGAAGAAAGGTGCTCCAATGAGCCGGAGGCAGGACCTGGCCCGGTCCCTCACCACCCTGAAGGCGCGCTACCTGGCCGTCAACTTCATCGGTCTGGCCATGATCGCCGCGGTCTTTGTCTATGCCGGGGTGGTGGAGCTCATCAAGTGGCAGTGGGCGCCCTTCGCCGGCTTTGCCAAACTTGACCCCCGCACGGCCGGCTTTATCAAGTATGTCTTCCTGGCCCTCGCCGCGGCCCAGTTTGGGATCATCAAGGCCGTACAGAAAATCCTGCCAACCCGGTCGGCGGACAACCTGAGCCAGGCAGCCGTCATCACCTTGGCCCTGTGCGAAACGGTGGCAATCCTGGGCCTGGTCCTCTTTTTGCTGGCCGGCAACGCGGTGAATTTCTATATCTTCATGGTGATTTCCTTAGGGTTTTTCTACCTGTTTTTTCCGAAATACGAGCAGTGGGAAGAACGGCTGAGGGCTGATAAAAAATAGTCCGTAATATATTCTATAAGTCTATTTGAGGATTAGTTTTATGGAAGATATCCAGAAAAGTATGAGCCCATTCTATCCTGGTCAACCAGTACCGGTTGAACTTTTCGTTGGTAGGGCATCACAGATTGAAAGAATTTTGACCCGAGGCGTAGGCCAAGTGGCTGCGGGAAAGCCCATCTCAATATATGTGCAGGGTGAATATGGTATAGGAAAAAGTTCTTTGGCAAAATTTATACAATGGATTGCAGAGAAAGAGCATAGTTTACATGGGGTTTATGTCACTGTAGGGGGAGCTCGAAACTTAGATGATCTGGCCACCGCTATATTGGAAGCAACTATCCGTTCCGGGGCACTTAACCAAAAAATATCAGAAAAGTTCAAAAGCTGGCTTGGCAAATATATCGATGGAGTTACTCTGTTTGGATTTAAGGTTAATACCAAAGCATTAAAAAATGATGCCCCAAGTTTTTCCACTCCTTTTGGTATGCTATCTTTTCTTTCGGAACTGCGAGAACGCCTAAAGGATACGGGAATAAAGGGGATATTCCTTATCTTGGATGAGATCAATGGAATTACTGCGGACCCCCAATTTTCTAATTTCATAAAAGGGTTGGTGGACGCAAACGCTCTTTCCAAAGAGCCTCTTCCCTTGCTTCTTATGTTATGTGGGGTTGAGGAACGACGTCGCGAGATGATTCAAAGACATCAACCGATTGAGCGCATATTTGATGTAGTGGAAATCACATCACTTAACCAGCCGGAGATGGAGGAATTCTTTAAACGAGCATTTGAGTCTGTCCAAATGACCGTCGAACCGGAAGCAATGTGGTTCTTAACCCATTATTCTGCAGGCTTCCCCAAGATTATGCATTTGCTGGGTGACACTGCATATTGGGTTGATAAAGATAATGTCATCGATAATGTTGACGCATCCATCGCAGTGATTACTAGTGCCGATGATGTTGGGAAGAAGTATGTTGACCAACAAGTATACGGGGCTCTACAAAGTGCCGACTATCGGTCTATCCTGGACAAGATCGGCGTGATAAGTGCAGACAATATGAAATTCACAAAAAACGAAGTTGCATCCGGTTTAACGGAGACTGAAAGAAAAAAATTTAATAATTTTCTTCGCAAGATGGTCAAGTTAAAGGTTTTTCATAGTGGTACCCGTGGAGAATATATATTCAATAACCGAATGGTGCGCCTTTACATATGGCTGAAAAACTTCTCTCCACCGAAAAATCTGGCCAAGATAGATTTCTCAGATAACAAATGAAAAAAACCGGCATCTACTACCATCCCTCCTTCAGCCGCAAAAGCTACATGACCGTGGGCAACCGGCTGCGGGACTTTCCCGAGGCCTTGGCGCCGCTCCTGGCCCGGCCCAACGTGCGCCTGATCGAGAGCCCCCGGGTCTCCGAGGAACTCGTCCTCAAGGTCCACGCCCCGGAGATGCTGGACCTGGTGGCCGCCGACGGCTTTTGCTCCACCGCGTACGAGTCCGTGGGCTCCGTGGTGGCCGGCATGACGGATTTGGCTAAAGGTGAGGTCGACCGGGCCTTCTGCTTCATCGGCGCCGGCGGCCACCACGCCGGCTACCACCAGTTCTGGGGGGCCTGCTGCTTCAACGACGTGGTCATCGCCCTGACCCATACCCGGGAAATCAGCCCCTGGCGCCGCTTTGCCATCGTGGACACCGACGCCCACCACGGCGACGGCACCCGCCAACTGGTGCGGGACGACCCCGGGGTCTTTCACCTGTGTTTCTGCGGCCTCAATTTCACCAGCGACGACGGCACCAAGGTGGATGTCAACGCCCACCAGATGAACGGGCGGGAAGATCCTGATGACCAGTACGTCGACCTGGTGCGCCGGAACCTGCCCTTGATCCCGCCGTTCAAGCCGGACCTGCTCATCTGGTATTACGGCTTCGACACCCACCGGGATGACTACGGCTCCCTGGGCCTCTCCGAGACGGCTTATTTCACCATCTGCGATCTGATGCTGACGGCCGCCGCCGACCTGGGGGTCCCCCTCATGGTGGTCCTGGCCGGCGGCTCCATGTCCCACCTGGCCACCGCCACCATCCCGGAGATCATCCGCCGCCTGGCGGAGGGCTGAGAGACCCATGGATGACATCAGTCCTGATTTCTATGCCACCCTGCTGGACAACCTCTATGACGGGGTCTATTTCGTGAACCGGGACCGGCAGATCACCCTGTGGAATAAGGCCGCGGAAAGAATCACCGGGTTCACCAAAGCGGAGGTCCTGGGCAAGCGGTGCGCCGACAACCTGTTGCGCCACGTGGACCACCGCGGCACTTCCCTCTGTGAAGGGGCCTGTCCCCTGTCCTATACCCTGCTTGACGGCCAGCCCCGGTCGGCGTCGGTCTTCCTCCACCACAAAGATGGGCACCGGTTGCCCGTGGCCATCGGGGTCGCGCCCATTACCGACCATCAGCAGAACATTATTGGGGCGGTGGAGATCTTCCGGGACAATTCCGCCACCGTCGCGGCCCTGGAGCACCTCAAGGAACTGGAGGACCTGGCCTACCTGGATGAGCTGACCAGAATCGCCAACCGCACCTATCTGGAACACTTTATCGTCGGCAAATTCAACGAATTCCGGCGCCTGGGCTGGTCTTTCGGAGTGATTTTCGTCAACGTGGACCGATTCAAGCAGGTGAACGACACCTTCGGTCAGCAGACGGGCGACCTGGTTCTGAAAATGGTGGCCCAGACCCTCGTGAAAAACTGCCGCTCCTTCGACCTGGTGGGCAGGTGGGGTGGCGAGGCATTTCTCTGTGTGATCAGTAAGCTCAAAGACCCGGACCAGATCACGATCATCGCCGAGCGGCTCCGGGCCCTGGTGGAAAGCGCCTGGGTTTCCCTGCCGGACTGCTCGCTCCACGTCACCATTTCCCTGGGAGCGACCATGGCCCGGCTGCCGGACTCCCCGGAGACTTTGATCCACCGGGCCGATGGCCTGATGCACCGGAGCAAAGCCGCGGGGCGCAACCTTTCGACCTATGCATAACTCCCGGTGCGGCCAGGCTGAGTCCGGGCCAGGGATAGCGCCATCCCGGCGATAATCCGCCCGTTGACTGGCGGGATAACCGCCCCGGGGCCTTGCCGGGGGCGGGATTTTAAGCTATAATACCTTCAAATATTGAGATAATTTCCCCTAATCTGAGAATCGCCGGCCCTGATAAATCCCTATGATTACCGATCGCTTAGAATCCCTGGAACATCGCTACCAGGAACTGGAAGACGCCCTGACCGACCCCGAGGTCATCAATAACCAGGACCTGTACCACAAGTACCGCAAGGAACACGCCGACCTGTCGCCGGTGATCCAGGTCTTCCGGCGCTATCAGCAGGTGGACAAAGAGCTGGCGGAAAACCAGACCCTGTTGAAGGAAGAGACCGACGAGGAGATGAAAGCCTATGCCCGGGAGGAGGTCCAGGGCCTCAAGGAGCAGGCCGAGCGCTTAGAGGAAGAACTCCGCTTCCTGATGCTGCCCAAGGACCCCAACGACGACAAGAACGTCATCCTGGAAATCCGGGCCGGCACCGGGGGCGAGGAAGCCAGCCTCTTCGCCGCCGACCTCTTCCGGATGTACACCCGCCTGTGCGAGCGCAAAGGCTGGAAGATGGAAATCCTCAGCCACTCCGCCACCGGCGTCGGCGGCCTCAAGGAAGTCATCGCCTCCATCTCCGGCGACCAGGTCTACAGCCAGCTCAAATACGAAAGCGGGGTGCACCGGGTCCAGAGGGTCCCGGCGACGGAATCCCAGGGTCGCATCCACACCTCCGCGGTGACGGTGGCGGTCCTGCCGGAGGCCGAAGAGGTGGACGTCCAGATCAGCCCCGAAGAGCTGCGCATCGATGTCTTCCGGTCCTCCGGCCCCGGCGGCCAGAGCGTCAACACCACGGATTCGGCGGTGCGCATCACCCACCTGCCCACGGGCCTGGTGGTCTCCTGCCAGGATGAAAAATCCCAGCACAAAAACAAGGCCAAGGGCCTCAAGGTGCTCCGGTCCCGGCTGTTCGACCTGAAACAACAGGAACAGCAGCAGCAGATCGCCCAGGAGCGCAAAAGCCAGGTGGGCACCGGAGACCGGAGTGAGCGCATCCGCACCTACAATTTTCCGCAATCCCGCATCACCGACCATCGGATCGGCTTTTCCATCCATGGCCTTAAAATGGAAGCCACCCTGGATGGAGATCTGGATGAACTCCTCCATGCCTTGATCGCTTACTATCGCACCCAGACTCTGGCCCAGGCGTAATGGCCGGCCCCCAGGCCTCCTGGACCATCCTGGCAATCCTCCGGTGGACCACCGACTATTTCGGCGCCAAAGGGGTCCCGGAACCCAGGGCCTCCGCCGAAATTCTCCTGGCCCACACCCTGGGGGTCAGCCGCCTGGACCTCTATCTCCGCTACGATCAACCCCTCAATGCCGACGAACTGGCCCGCTTCAAGGCCCTGATGGTCCGGCGCCGGGAAGGCGAACCCGTGGCCTATCTCACCGGCCACCGGGAGTTCTGGTCCCTGGACATTCAGGTGACCCCGGCGGTGCTGATCCCCCGCCCCGAAACCGAGACCCTGGTGGCCGCGGCCCTGGAGGCGGCGAGAGATTTCGGGGAAGAGGATGGCGGGGCGGGGTTGAAACCCGCTCCCACGGGCGAGCCCAAAACTTCGCCCCAAGATACGGGCCGTGAAGAAAGCCAACCGGAAACCGAAAACCGAAAACCGAAAACCCCCTCTCTTTTGGGCCTGGAGGTTGGCGTCGGCAGCGGCGCGGTGGTCATCGCCCTGGCCCAGGAACTGCCCCGGATGACCTGGGTGGGCCTGGACCGCTCCGGCCCCGCCCTCACCGTGGCCCGGGCCAATGCCCGGCGGCACGGGGTGGCCCACCGCGTCCACTTCCTCCGGTCGGATCTTCTGGCCGGGCTCAGGCCCACCGCGGCCTTTACCCTGCTGGTGGCCAATCTGCCTTATGTGCCCCGGGCGGAGTGGGAACGGCTCCCCCGGGAGATCAAGGCGTTTGAACCTCCCGGGGCCCTGTTGGGGGGCGAAGACGGCTTGGACCTGATCCGGCCTTTGATCCGGCAGGCGCAGCACTATGTTTTGGGGGGAGGTTGGGTGTTCCTGGAAGTTGGGGATCAGCAGGCGGCCCGGGTTGCGGCCTTGTTAGCAGAAACCGGGGCCTATAACCGGATAGAGACCGTCAAAGATTTCAGCGGCATGGAGCGGGTGGTCCGGGCCCGGCGCCGCGTCGACACCGGCTAAAAAGTCGTCAACGTCTTCAGCATGATGCTCATTTCATCATTGGTGTTTTTGGAGTCATAGGGGTAGCGCGGATGGGTATCGTAGCTGGCCCAGCCTTCCCCGGCGTCCAGCTTGAGGGATTCTGACGTGCCGCCTTTGTTCTTCGACTCGAACAAGACCCCGGAGCAGCCCGATACCAGCACCATCGCGGCCAACAACCACGGCACCCACCGATGTATTCTCCAGTTTTTCAAGCCCGTACCCTCGCAGAGCTCCTGGTACCCCAATTATAGGATGACCCAGAAGATGACACATTTTTACAGAAAAGTCGAATTATTTTTGAATACCCTATAATTATTAGACCTTTTTTCTGCAGAAATGTTAGGCCGGATCGGTTCCCTGGCGTCATCTTCCCGGTTATCGCCGATGCTGCCCCCCTAAAAACTCCCGGTCGGCGCTTTACAAGTCTTTGGGGCTTATGACCCGCCCGGCCACTGCCGAGGCCGCCGCCACTGCCGGGTTGGACAGGTAGACCTTGGATTGCGTATGGCCCATGCGCCCCACAAAATTCCGGTTGGTGGTGGCAATGGCCGTCTCGCCCGGGGCCAGGATGCCCATGTGCCCGCCCAGGCAGGGTCCGCAGGTTGGCGGGCTGACCACCGCCCCGGCATCCATGAAGATGGCCGTCAGGCCCTCGTCCATGGCCTGGCGCCATACCCGGGGCGTGGCGGGGATGACGATGAGGCGCACGCCTTTGGCCGCCCGGCGGCCTTTCAGGACCTTGGCGGCCAGACGCAGGTCGTCAATACGACCGTTGGTGCAGGAGCCGATCACCGCCTGATCGATGGCTACGTCCCCCACCCGGGAAACCGGCACGACGTTGCCGGGGGAGGACGGGCAGGCCACCTGGGGCTCGAGGCCGCTGACATCGTAGGTCTTCTCAAACAGGTATGACGCCCCCGGGTCGCTGTCGTACAGGGTATAGGGTCTCAGGGTCCGGCCCTTGACATAGCCCAGGGTGATTTCATCCGGGGCCATGATGCCGTTCTTGGCCCCGGCTTCCACGGCCATGTTGGCCATGGAAAACCGGTCCGCCATGGGCAGCCACTTGATGGCCTCGCCGGTGAACTCCATGGCCTGGGCCCGGGCTCCGTCCACCCCGATATCACCGATGGTGTGGAGGATCAGGTCCTTGCCGGTCACCCAGAGGGGCAGCTTGCCCTGGTATACCAGGCGGATACTCTCCGGCACCTTGAACCAGCTCTCGCCCATGACCATGACCGCGGCCAGGTCGGTGGAGCCCACCCCGGTGGCAAACGCCCCCAGGGCCCCATAGGTGCAGGTGTGGCTGTCGGCGCCGATGATGACGTCCCCGGGGCCCACGATCCCCTGTTCCGGGAGCAGGGCATGCTCGATCCCCATGTTCCCGCCGTCGTAAAAATGGGTCAGGTCTTGTTCCTTGGCAAAGTGGCGCAGCTGCTGGCAATGGATGGCCGAAGCGATATCCTTGTTGGGCGCGAAGTGGTCGCAGACCAGGACCACGCGGGACCGGTCATAAACATGTTTGGCCCCCACCTTGTGAAAATCCTTGACGGCCAGGGGCGCGGTGATGTCGTTCCCCAGGGCGATATCCACCCGGGCCATGATCAGTTCACCGGGTTCCACATAATCTTTGCCGCAGTGCGCGGCGAGAATTTTTTGGGTAATGGTTTGCGGTTTGGACATAGTTGACTCCATAGGATAGTGGTCAGTAGTCAGTTGCCAGTAGCCAGTAATCCTTCTCCGACCACTGGCAACCATTTGGTTATGAGAGCAAAGCCAATAGCCCGCAGCCGGTTATCTTTTCCTGACAACTGACTACTGGCTACTGACCACCGCTTTTACATCTTTTCCGGTTTGGGCCCCTTGACCGCCCCGGTCTCCTTGAGGAAATGGAGCCGGTTGAGGCCGTTGATAAAGGCCCGGGCGCTGGCGGTGACCACGTCCGGGTCCACCCCCTGGCCGGTAACCACGTGGCCGCCCTCCTCCAGGCGCACCGCCACCTCACCCTGGGCATCGGTGCCGCCGGTGATGGAACTCACCGCAAACTTGAGCAGGGTGCACTTGGACCCGGCCAGGTGGGTGATGGCCTTGTAGGTGGCGTCAATGGGGCCGTCCCCGAACACCGAGTAGGGCCCCACCAGTTGGCCGCCGGCCTCCATTTTGACGTTGGCCGAGGGCCGGGCCATGGTCCCGGCGAGCACCACGAGTTCCATCAGCTTGAAGTGTTCCGGCACCGACTTATAGATAACCTCGGTCTCCACCAGGCTGATCAGGTCCTCGTCGAACACGGTCTTTTTGCGGTCCGCCAGGCTCTTGAAGCGGGTAAAGACCCGGTTCAGCTCTTCATCGTTCAGGTAGAAGCCCATATCCCGGAGCTTGTTCTTGAAGGCGTGGCGGCCCGAGAGTTTCCCCAGGGGCATCGTGCTTTTCTTGATGCCCACGGTGGTGGGGGTCATGATTTCAAAGGTGCTGGCCTCCTTGAGCACCCCGTCCTGGTGAATCCCGGACTCGTGGGCAAAGGCGTTGGCCCCCACAATGGCCTTGTTGGGCTGCACCGGCACCCCGGACAGTTTGCTGGTCAGGCGGCTGGTGGGATAGATGTACTGGCTGACGATGTCCGTGTAATAGTGCAGCAGGTCGTTCCGGGTGGCCAGGGCCATCACCACCTCCTCCAGGGAGGCGTTGCCGGCCCGTTCGCCCAGGCCGTTGATGGTCACTTCCACCTGGCGCACCCCGTTACTCACCGCGGCCAGGGTGTTGGCCACGGCCAGCCCCAGGTCGTTGTGGCAATGGACCGAGAGAATGGCCTTGTGGAGGTTGGGGATGTGCTCCACCAGGTACTTGATCTTGGCCCCGAACTCCTCGGGGATGGCGTAGCCCACCGTATCCGGGAAATTCAGGGTGGTGGCCCCCGCCTCGATAACCGCGGAAAAAACCTGGACCACATAATCCAGGTTGCTCCGGGAGGCGTCCATGGCCGAAAACTCCACGTTGGAGGTGTAGCGGCAGGCGTACTTCACCGCGGCCACCGCCATCTCCAGAACCTCTTCCCGGGACTTCCGCATCTGGTGCTTCAGGTGGATGTCGGAGGTGGAAATAAAGGTGTGGATCCGGGGATCGGTGGCCTCCTTGACCGCCTCCCAGCAGGCGTCGATGTCCGCCGGAAAAGCCCGGGCCAGGCCGGCGATCTGCGGTCCCCGGATTTCCCGGGCCACCGCCCGGACCGCCTCGAAATCCCCCGGTGAAGAAAAGGGGAAACCGGCCTCGATGACATCGACGTTGAGGAGCTCCAGGTGCCGGGCGATCTGCAGTTTTTCGTCCACGTTGAGGTTGGCGCCGGGGGTCTGTTCCCCGTCCCTCAGGGTCGTATCGAAGATAAAAACTTTGTTTGCCATATGAAAACCCTTTCTATTTTTGGCAGGGACGATGGGCTCACCGCCTTGCGGTTAGGCAATTTATTCCCTGCTGTTCTGAATCAGCTGGCGGCGCCGCACCAGTCCCCTCTGGATGAGGCGGCTCAGGTAGCGGGCCGCGATGCGCATGCGCCGCGGCGGTCCAATGACCTTCTGGGTAGTATAAGCGTTCGATAGATTGGCCCGAGTGGGCCAACAAGGGGGTCAAGGACCACAGCATCAGGCCGTTTTGCGCCGCGATCCGCTGAATCGCCCGCTCATCCGGAGAGATTATCCGGGTCTGGCGATACTGGCGCACTTCCTGGGAGTGGGGATATAAAATATCATCAGCGCCCCGCCGGCCTGTTTCACTGCGGCGTTCAGTTGCCCTAGATAGATTCGGGTCAATGCCCTGTTGGTTGCGGTGTCGTAGCCCCTGGCACTCCGGGTATATGATACCACCAGGCCCCGGTTGGCGTCAGGGTCGGTCTTACGGGCCCGGTTCACCAGCACCTTAACTCCCGCCTGCTTGATCAAATTGGCCGCCTGAGACCAGGAAAGCAGCCAGTTGTAGGCGGGCAACCAGTCAAGCACGGCTTTTATGGTACCCCGGCGGCAGTCCCGGGGTTTAACCCGGAGGTCTCCCCTCCTGCCGACATTATAATACTCACCCCGGGCGTTGTCCTGAAAATCGTTGGCAAAAAAGCCCAGAACCGTGAGGTCGGGGTGAAATTTACGCCCCAGCGTTTGGAAACACTTCAACGCATAATCAGTGCCTTTGCCGGGACAGCCGGCGTTCAGCACTTCCACGGACATCCGGCCGGCTCTCAGGTCGTGCTCTACCCGGGCGGCAAAAGTCTGATCGTCATTGACGCCGATCCCGTAGGTAAAAGAATCGCCCAGAAAGAGGACCCGGTAATCGGTCTGCTTCGCCTCCCGGTATTCCCGGCGGCCGCGCCACCCCAGGGAATTGTTGCTGTACCGGAAAGTATAAACCCCGGGGATCCTCCGCTCTCCCTGTTGACCGGGCACGGGAATCTCCCCCAGTTCGGGGTTGCAGGCAAACCGCACCGGCCCCACCTCCTGGGGGCTGATCAGCCTCACGGCCACTTCGGCCAGGGCGAAAGCCACCAGAAAACCGCAGAGCACCCCGATAATTCTAAAAAAAAGTGACCTCATGCTTTGCTGCTATCAAAAGAGATGTCTGGTCGGAGCGGGCCAGGGGTCCGCCCCATGCCGGGCCGACACCTGAATCGCCCCCACAGCAGAGGGAAAATGGCCATTGGCAAGCAACCTGGGAAACCGGTACGGAGGACAGGTAGGCTAGGTGCAGTCAATCAGGCCGGCTTTCAGCCCTCTCCCCCGCCTCCCAGGTCCAAACCCTGAGAGTTGGTAAGCTTCGGGGGAGGTGCTTCGGTTTCTCCTTTAGGCGCCAACGCGGCCCGGCGATGATACACAAAGGTGCTGATGGGCCCCGAGACCACATAAGCCGTCATGAGAAAAAAACCCATGATATTAGGGGCGGTGGCCACCACCACGAAAATCAAAACCAGACCTACCAGGGTGTGGAAGGGGTGGCGCCGGAAGAGTTCCACCTTTTTGAAGCTGATGTACTTGATATTGCTTACCATGAGGAAGGACAGGACGTACATCGTCACCAGGACGAACCGGGAGCCATGGGGAGCCATTTCGCCCATTTCATGGTAAAACGCCACCGTAGTGGCCACCATCATGGCGGCGGCCGGGATAGGCAGGCCGTTGAAGTAACGAGGGTCGAAAGAACCCTGCTGGACGTTGAAGCGGGCCAGTCGCAGGGCTCCGCAGACCACAAAGAGAAAAGCCGCGGCCCAGCCGAACTGCTTAAAATCCTTTAACGCCCAGAGGTAGGCCAGGATGCCCGGGGCCACCCCAAAAGCCACCAGGTCCGCCAGGGAATCGTACTGCACCCCGAAGCCGGAGGTGCTCTTGGTCATCCGGGCGACGCGGCCGTCCAGACCATCCAGGATCATAGAAATCAGGATGGCCCAGGCCGCGGCGTAGAACCGGCCGTCCATGGCGGCCACAATGGCGTAGAACCCGCCGAACAGGCTCCCGGTGGTAATCAGGTTGGGCAGCAGGTAGACGCCCCGAAAGCGACGCCTGTCCTTCTTTTTACGTCTCCGGCGGAAACTCATGCCACCTCCCGATGATACTGCTTCCGGCCTTTACCCGGTCACCGGTTTTTACCTCAATCTGGCTATCTCCCGGCAGGTAGAGATCCACCCGGGAGCCGAAACAGATCAGGCCCAGCCGCTCCCCCCGGGCCAGGTTATGCCCGGGTTTGACAAACGGTATGATGCGCCGGGCCAACAGCCCCGCGATCTGGACCACCAGGACCCGCCGCCCCGCCTCATTTTCCAGGAGCAGGGCCTGCTGTTCGTTGCGGCTGGGCGCGTCCTCCCGGGACGCCGCCTTGTACTCTCCCGGCCGGTGGCGCATTTCCCTGACCACCGCCGCCACCGGGGACCGGTTCACGTGGACGTCAAAGACATTCATGAAGATCGCCACGTACCGGGCCGGGGCCTTGAGGAACTCGTTTTCGGCCACCTCGTCCACCCGAACCACCACGCCGTCCGCCGGGGAGACGATGATCCCGGGCTCCGGGGGGATATCCCGTTCCGGGTCCCGGAAAAAATAGGCGAAAAAGCCGCCGCTGAGGACCCCCAGGACCGTGAGCCAGGGCCAGCCCCCCACCACTCCCAGGAGGAACAGGACCACCCCGCCCAGCATTAAGGGATACCCCTGAACCGCGAAATAACTGCGCTTTTTTCCGGAAGAGAATCCCATCAGGCTCGGTCGGCTTTCTTAAGCGCTATGGGCTCGTTCCCAAGCTCCTGCTTGGGAATGAGCCTTCTTGCCCAAACTCTGTTTGGGCACCCCATAGGTGACTTGTTAATCTCAACAACTTAGGTCTTTATCTGCCAAGCAGGAGCTTGGCTCTCATGCCGGTTCCCAAGCGGGAACTTGGGAACCAGCAAGATGAATTCCTTCCTTTTTCCCTTTTCGCCCTATTTCTTCAGCCACCCCATCATGGCCCGGAGCTTCTTGCCCACTTCCTCGATGGGATGTTCCGCCTCCTGGCGCCGAAGGGCGTTGAACACCGGGCGCCGGGCCTGATTTTCCAGGATCCACTCCTTGGCGAACTCCCCGGTCTGCACCTCGTAGAGGATCTGGCGCATCTCGTCCCGGGTCTCCTCGGTGATGATCCGGGGTCCCCGGGTGTAGTCGCCGTACTCCGCGGTGTCGGACACGGAATAGCGCATGTATTCGAGGCCGCCCTGGTAGAACAGGTCCACGATCAGCTTGAGTTCGTGGAAGCATTCGAAATAGGCGATCTCCGGGGCGTAACCCGCCTCCACCAGGGTGTCGAAACCGGCCTTGACCAGCTCGGAGACGCCGCCGCAGAGCACGGCCTGTTCGCCGAAGAGGTCGGTTTCGGTCTCTTCCCGGAAGGTGGTCTCCAGCACCCCGGCCCGGGTGGCGCCGATGCCCTTGGCGTAGGCCAGGGCCGTGGCCAGGGCTTTACCCGAGGCGTTCTGCTCCACCGCCACCAGGCAGGGGACGCCGGCGCCTTTCTCGTATTCGCTCCGCACCAGGTGGCCGGGGCCTTTGGGGGCCACCATGATCACGTCCACCTTGGGGTCCGGCACAATCTGGCCGTAATGAATGTTGAAGCCGTGGGAGAAACATCAAGGTCTTGCCCGCGCCTGCATGTGGGGCTTGAGGTCCTGCTCATAGATGGCTGCCTGGATGTGGTCCGGGGCCAGGATCTGGACCACCTGGGCCGCGGCCGCGGCCTCGGCGGCGGAGACCGGCTTGAAGCCGTATTTCACCGCCAGACTCAAAGTTCGGGGTACCCGGCACTTCGGACACCACGACGTCCACGCCGGAATCCCTCAGATTGAGGGCCTGGGCGTGGCCCTGGGAGCCGAACCCGATGATGGCCACCTTCTTGCCCTTGAGAACCCCCAGATCCGCATCCTTATCGTAATACATTTTCATGGTTAAATTATTCCCCTTATGTGGGGCGGGCCCGGCCCGCCAGGATTATCCTGAAAAACTCGGTTTAACGTTACCCGGGGCGCGAGGCGCACCCGGCATGATACTGGCGGGCAGTGCCCGCCCTAGGCTCTATTCCTTCTTGCTCCGCTGGATGGCCAGGGTGCCGGTCCGGACGACTTCCTGGATGCCGTGATTCTTCAACAGCTCCAGGACCGCCTTGGTTTTTTCGTGGTTGCCGGTGATCTCCAGGGTATAGGTGCTGGGGCTGACGTCCACCACCCGGCACCGGAAGATGTCGGCAATGCGCAAGACCTCGGCCCGGGACTTGTCCTCGGCCTTCACCCTGACCAGGACCATATCCCGTTCCACGTGGGGCACTTCGCTCAGGTCCACCACGGTGATGACGTTGATGAGCTTGTGGAGCTGTTTGATGATCTGTTCGGTAATCTGCTCATCCCCGGTGGAGACAATGGTGATCCGGGAGACTGCCGGGTCCATGGTTTCGGCCACGCACAGGCTTTCGATATTAAAGCCCCGGCCGCTGAACAGGCCGGTCACCCGGGACAGCACCCCCGGCAGGTTATCCACCGTCACTGCAATCGTATGTCGCGGCTCTTTTTTCGGATCCATTTTCCCCTCCTAAGCCAGCAACATCTCGTGCATGGCCTTGCCGGCAGGCACCATGGGCATGACGCACTCTTCCGGTTCCACTTTGAAGTCCATGATCACCGGCCCGGGGGTCTTCAGGGCCTCCCGGATCACCGGCTCAACTTCCTCGGGCTTGGTGGCCCTGAGCCCCACCGCACCATAGGCCTCGGCCAGCTTGACGAAATCGGGAGCAGTCATGGGGGTGGCGCTATAGCGCTTGCCATAAAACAACTGCTGCCACTGGCGCACCATGCCCAGGTAGGTGTTGTTGAGGATGGCGATCTTCACCGGCAACTTGTTATCCACCACCGTGATCAGCTCCTGGATATTCATCTGGATGCTGCCGTCGCCGGCGATGTCGATAACGATGGCATCCGGCTTGGCCATCTGCACCCCCATGGCGGCGGGAAGACCGTAGCCCATAACCCCCAGCCCCCCGGAGGTCATCAGGCGCCGGGGATGCCTGAACTTGTAGAACTGGGCCGCCCACATCTGGTTCTGCCCCACCTCGGTGGTGATGTAGGCCTCCCCCTGGGTGAGCTCATAGAGCTTTTCCACCACAAACTGGGGCTTGATGACCTTGTCGTCCCAGGTGTAGGTCAGGGGATGGGTCGTGCTCCACTCGTTGACGGTCTCCAGCCAGGGCCGGCGCAGTTCCGCCCAATCCCGGACGGGTTTGTCCTTCAGCAGTTCGTTGAGCTGCCCCAGGGTATCCTTGCAGTCGCCCACGATGGGGATATCCACCTGGACGTTCTTGCTGATGGAGCTGGGGTCGATGTCGATATGCACGATCTTGGCGTGGGGGGCGAACTCCGACAGCTTGCCGGTCACCCGGTCGTCGAACCGGGCCCCCACCGCGATCAGAACGTCGGCCTGGGACACGGCCATATTAGCGCAATACGTGCCGTGCATGCCCAGCATCCCCATCCACAGGGGGTGGTCGCCGGGGAATCCCCCCAGGCCCATGAGGGTGCTGGTCACCGGAATCTGCAAGCTCGTGGCGAACTTGGTGAGGTCCTCCGCACTGTCCGACAGCACGATGCCGCCCCCGGTATAGAGCACCGGCTTCTGGGCGTGGAGGATCATGTCCAGGGCCCGGGCCACCTGCCGGGGATTGGCATGGTACGTGGGGTTGTAGCTCTTGATCTTGACGACCTCGGGAAAATGGGGCACCGTGCTGGCCTGGCTCACATCCTTGGGCAGGTCCACCAGCACCGGCCCCGGTCTCCCGGAACGGGCAATATAAAAGGCCTCGTGTACCGTCCGGGCCAGGTCCTTGACGTCCTTGACCAGGTAATTGTGCTTGGTGCAGGGCCGGGTGATGCCCACGATGTCCACCTCCTGAAAGGCATCGTTGCCGATCAGAGCGGTGGGCACCTGCCCGGTAAACACCACGATGGGGATGGAGTCCAGGTAGGCCGAAGCAATGCCGGTCACCGTGTTGGTGGCGCCGGGGCCCGACGTCACCAGGGCCACCCCCACCTGGGACGAGGCCCGGGCATAGCCGTCCGCGGCGTGGACCGCAGCCTGTTCGTGGCGCACCAGGATGTGCCTGATGCTGGGGGTGCGGGCCATTTCATCATAGATATCGATGACCACCCCGCCGGGGTAACCGAAGATATGCCTGACTCCCTCTCGCTCCAGGCATTTCATGAGAATTTGGGCGCCGGTCAGTTTCATTGCACGTTTTCCTTCTGGCGATGCTGGGCCAGGATCAGTTCAATCCGGTCGCGGCCGGCCAGCTTCAATTTTTGTAACCGTTTCCGCTCGATGGTCTCGGCGGTGGTCAGATAAGGCCGGCGATTAAAGGTCTCTAACTGCTTTTCATATTCCCGGTGCTTTTCGACATACTGTTTCAACTCCGGGTCCCGATCCATCAACTCTTCTATGAGTTCCAGGTCCTGTTTCTCCATTATTCCGCCCCTGGCCCTTAGTTAGATTATAAAGTTAACATGTTAGAATACTGTTAGGTTTTTGTCAATCACCGGGAAAATAAGAACGTCAGGCTAAAATCCCGGGGAGGTTTGCCGCGGTTGCCCAGGTCTTCCTCGAAAAAGTCCGCCTCGCCTCCGCCTTCGTATCCCGGTTGATCACGGGAGATTACCCCACCTGGCCACCTCCCCGGCCGGCCATTCCCGCCGCCACCGACAAAAAAAACAGGGCCGCAAGGGCCCTGCCTGGGATTTTCGCTCGTGGGGGTTACGGGTTATGGCCGCAACATCCTCCTTCGCCCCACCAGCCCTAAATCCAACAGGCCGGCCCCGACGCACAACAATACGATACCGCCGGATACTCGGCGGCCGGACTGCGTTGCGGGCTGAAGAGGATTTTTCATGGATGTAATTATAGCGCAATCCCAACGCGTTTCGCAAGCCTTTTAACGCCGGGGTGGCGAAATTCTGCCGCACCGCTTCCCGGACGGTATGACCTTACGGTCCGGGCAACTTATAGCGTTTGCCATAGATTCTTTCCACGTGGAGATTCTCAAATCCCCCTCAATCCCCCTTGTTCAAAGGGGTACTTTACAAGCAATTCCCTATTGTTCCCCCCTTTTTTAAAGGGGGGTTGGGGGGATTAGAATGATGCCGCCATCGGAAAATACTTTTGGCAAACGCTATAACCTACCGGCTGGGTTTTTCAGCCCGCTGAAAAATGAAAAGGAGCCACTCCTTTCGGCGTGGCTCCCTTTTCCTCCAACCCGGTGGGACTGCAACCCCCACATCGCGCCCCTTCAGTCGCATTGCTTATGGGGGGCCGGAGGCAGATTTTCCGGTCCTCGGGCTTCAATCATATAATAATCACGATTTGCCCCAATTCAAGGGCGGCAACGCCTTTTTAACCTCAAAAAAATCGCGGCATGATCGCACCGGGCCAACGCTGCCGCCTTGATCCCCCCTCCCCTCTTGAAGCCAGCCGGGCATACGCTTAACCTTGAACCTGAGACCTCTGGGAAAGTCCCCAAACCTGTCATTCTGAGGGAGCGGAGCGACCGAAGAATCTCATAACTATGAGAAAATACGAGATCCTGCGCTCCGCTCAGGATGACAACCTGGCTTTTTGCCGAGCCCTCAAACTTTGAACCTTGAACTTTGAACCTTGAACTTACTCAGCAAAGATCAGGCGGGTTCGGGGGAGGCAGGCGGCCGGGGGCCGGGAACCACCGGGAAAGGCGTCCCCCGGTGCGCCTCCCCTGTGATCCAGTTGTGCTGTTGCTTCATATCCGCCAGGAGTTCATTGCCCCGCACCAGCAGTTGCCAGACCCGGCGCCGGAAGGAACTGGCCGGGGGGCTCTCTTTGGCCAGCAATTTTTTGAAATACGGATAATGCAGGATCTGGTTGAAGAGATGGCAGCATTTTTGGAACAGGTCGGGATAAAAATACGGCAACTGGTGCTGGTTTTCCTCCAGGAACGCCACGGCCAGGGCCAGGCGGCGGCTGGGGCCCAGCCCCGGCTGGCGCTTCCCGGGGTAGGCCAGCTTCTCCAGGGGCTGGAGCTGCTGCACCTGGCTCAGGTAGGCCAGGCGCTGCACCACTTCCCGATGCAGTTCCCGGTGCTTGGCGAACACCTCCCGTAAGTCCCGCTGGGCCAGGTAGCTGTTCAGCAGTTGCTTCGCGGCATCGAAGGTCTCCTGGCCATAGGCCCCCAGCCGCCGCTGATTCTTGGCGACCCAGGCCGACAGGAATTTGAGGCGGTCCTCGTGGGTCTTGGTGGAGGTGATGAGGTCGCTGCGTTTGTAGGTGATGGAACCGGTGTACTCGCCCCGGACGATATCGGTGAGCTCTTTCAGGGTCCGTTTGGTGTCCTTCAAGATGTTGAGGCTCGTGTCCCGGCCGCCATGGCACGGGTGGATGATCTCCTGGCGCACGATGGACATGGCCCGGTCCTCCAGGACATTGTACCGGTTGTACTTGTGCTGCTGGTAGGTCACCTTCAGGATCACCACCCTCCGCCTGGGGTCCACGTAAAAGCCGCCCTCTTTGAGATGCGGGTGCGCCTCCGCCAGAGACGCCGACAGCGGGACCAGGGCGATCTTTTCCACCAGGGGATAGCGTTTCTGGTCGAATCCGCAGAGGCTGGTGATGGTCCGGTCCGAAGCGCCCAGCACCTTGATGAGGTACTGCTCCTTGAGGCGGCTCAACCGGCGGGCGAACAATGCCCCGGAGGTCCGGCGCTCCGAGGCGATGGGAAACCCGTACAGCTCCATGAGAAACTGGTAGACGAATTCCCGTTCCCGTTCGTAGGTGGCGCTGTCCAGCTTCTTGAACTTCCCCAGCTTGCGCCCCAACGCCTTGAGTTCGGTGTCCAGGTCCGAGGGAAAGGAGCCATAGACCCCCAGAAGGCGAAAATCCCCCGCCTCATCCCGGGCCACCACGTGCGCCCGGTCCATGTGCACCAGAAAACCCAGCAATTCTTCATAGTGGGCCAGATCGGTGATATCCCGGGCGCCTAATTGCTGCTTGATGGCGGAACGGAGATCCCGGTCCAGGTGGGGGACGATTCTGTCCAAATTTTCCTTGCCGGACCGCCGGTTTTCTTCTTCCGGGGGATGGAGGAGATCGAACTGGAATATTTCCTCCTGGTACGACAGGGGGCGGTTGAAGGCTATCATGCTGAAGCACGGCAGATGCTTGTATTCCGAGAAATTCTTTTCAAAGGAAGGCAGGAGTTCCCGGGGCTCGATCAGGGGATAGGAGGCGTCATACGGGGCCAGCAGCCCCAGGCGGATATGGAGGTACTCCAGGAAATCCTTGAGCAGGTTCCGGTCCCGGATGGCAGCCGGGCCTTTCCGGTACGCCGCCAGGGGAAGGCCGTCCAGTTTCACTTCGCCAAAGAATTTCCGGGCACGCGCCATTTATCCTGCCATAATTTTGATATGGACCTTGCGGGTCCGGGGCCCGTCGAATTCGCACAAATAAATCCCCTGCCAGGTGCCCAGGAGCAGGCGCCCGTTGCTCACCAGCACCGAGAGCTGCGCCCCCATGAGGGAAGCCTTGATATGCGCCGGGGAGTTGCCTTCCAGGTGGCGATAAGCCTCCTGGTCGCTGATGATCCGGTTCAGGACCATGAGGATATCGGCCTGGACGCTGGGGTCGGCGTTTTCGTTGATGGTCAGGCCCGCGGTGGTGTGGGCCTCGAAGAGGTGGCAGACGCCTTCCTCCACCCCGCTGTGTTGCACCAGTTCCTGAATCTGGCTGGTGATGTCGACCATCTCGACGCGGCTGCTCGTGCGTACGCTCAACTTGTGGACCATGTTCACCTCCGGATGAGTCCTCCCTCACCGGGTGGAACCACCAGGCCGGATGGCGCCGCGGGTTCCCGGGACTGCTGCATCTCCCAGGCCAGGCGCACCACATACTGCACCAGGCTCTTCAGGAAAAGGTTTTCCCCGGTCAAAGCGCTCGGGTCCGGGTCGGCCAGGTCGGCCGCCGCCGCCCGGGCCGCCCGGGCGTCCTCCGCCCTGCCGGTGAGGTGTAGGTAGTAGGCCGTGGTCAGGAGGCGCCGGCCCCAGTCGGCCCGGCTCTCCACCGGGTAGAGGGCCCGGGTGGCTTCCTCCAGCACCCCGTCGAGGCGGACCTGCTTCTGCTGGTCCGACAACACCAGGGGGCTGTCCTCCACCTCCCGGAGTTTCGTCAGCCAGGGGGCAATTTCCTCCGGTCCCGGCAGAAAGGAGTGGAAGAGGGGGTCCAGGGCCAGCTCCCGGCAGTGCTCCAGGAGCCGGGGCCTCTCCCCCGGGGCGGGGGCCGGCAGCTCCCGGTCCAGGTCCGGGGCGGCCTCGGCCCGGCCCCAGTGTTGGAAAATTTTCTCCCGCAGGGCCCCATATTGGGCGGCCCCGGGGGCGGTGGCCTGCCGCGTGTACGCCTCCTCCAACAGGGCGACCGCGTAGGCCGGGGGCGGGGAAAACCACTCGTCCAGACCCTGCTCCCGGAAACGGCCCCAAACCTCCGCCTGCTGCTGGCGCTTCAGGGACAGGAGCACGCACTCCTTAAAGCCTTCCTGGTCGCTGACCCGGGCCACCAGAAAGTTGCCCCCCAGGATCTCCGGGGGGGCCTCTAAGATGACGTAGCTTTCGCCGGCGCCGAAGATGGGGGAGACGAAGACCTTGGCGGCCCCGGGCCGGGGCGCCCCGAAACTCGCCTCTTCCCGGGGCAGGAGATCGGCGGAGAATGCCACCCCCCGGGTCTGGAGCCGGTGCAGGGTTTTCTTCAGGGCCTTGCGCCGGACCTTGTCCCGGGCCTCGCCAAAGAGCGCCGCCAGCAGGGGCGGGATGGCCGGGTGGCTCAGACCCCCCAAGGCCGCCATGAGGTGGGCGTCCCAGTCAGGGTCATGGGGATCGGGACTAACCAGGCTCTTCAGGGCGGCCGGCTCGACTTCGGTCTCCAAAGCCCTCGCCACTGCGGCCACCTGGCTTTCCAGCCGGGCCCGGGCCTCCGGGTCCAAGGGCGCCGGATCGGCGCCGCCCCGGGCCTTGGCCCTTTTCTGGGACCCCATCAGGACCTGGCCGGGGGGCCCAATTCGATGGCCACTTCGTCGGGCCGTCCCATCTCCGTCAGGTAAACGTTGACTCTCTGGCCCTTAGGCAACGCCATGGCCCGGCCGACATAATCCGGCTGGATGGGCAGCTCCCGGCCGCCCCGGTCCACCAGCACCGCCAATTCGATGCGCCGGGGCCGCCCGTAATCGATGAGGGCGTCCAGGGCCGCCCGGATGGTCCGGCCGGTAAACAGCACATCGTCCACCAAGACCACCTCCTGGTCGTCGATGGACCCCGGCAGTTCCGTTTTGCCCACCAGGGGCTTGTGGCTGAGCTGGGTCCAGTCGTCCCGGTAGAGGGTGATATCCAGCACCCCCACCCGCACCGCCCGGGAACTCCGCCGGGTGATGGCGGCGGCCAGCCGCTGGGCCAAAAAGGCGCCGCCGGTCCGGATCCCCACCAGCACCAGTTCATCCTGGTTCGGATGGTTCGCCATGATCTCATCGGTAAGCCGCTCCAGGGTCTGGTTCAGTTCGCTGGCGGGCATGTCTAAGGTCTTGTTTGACTCCATGGAATGGTTACTTTCCCCTTTCCCGCCCCCGGCAGAGCCCGGTTGCGGAGCCCCAGCCTCTCCGGACGGGAGATCCTGGGCCGGTCCGTATGATGTTCCCCCGCTTCGGAACCTGCCTGAAAAAACCGCGGGGGTTGCGAGCCTTTTGCCGGTGAACCTCGCTCCCGGGAAACCGGGGACCGCGGCAACCTGGGCCGCAAACTCACGCCCTGGCGAAAGGCAACTAGGTGAATTATTTTATGTTACCATGATTTGACCGATAAGACAAGGAAACCGACTGACCACCGGGAGAAACGACGCCCCGGCCCATCTTGCCTCCAGCGTCCCGGGCCGCGGCTCGCGCCGCCCCCGGCGCAATCGCTTCTTTGACCAGGGATAAATCGAGGCTATAATGACACCAGTCGTCAGGCGCGTCTCAGGCGCCCCGGTATGGTGGGTAATTGCACCCGCCAATTGTGCCGGTGCGGTTCCGGGTGGGGTGACCGTGCATCATTAAGGCAAACAATTGAGCCTCTTGCAAAACTGTTTTTCTGTCATTCTGAAAGAAGCGAAGCGATCTCAACCTCCTGAAAATGCGAGATTCTTCGCTCCGCTCAGAATGACAATTGTGGTCAATGAGGAGTTTTGCAAGAGCCTCAATTGATAAACGGCAACTTTGGTATCGTGTCCCCCAGATAACTTGCCAAATGTTGGCTTCCATAACTCCCCCTCCCCTGGGGGGAGGAGAATCACATCACCAACCTGTGGTAAGATAATGCCGGGATGGTACACCACCTCATGACTATAGAAGAAGCCCGGGAAATCCTGAATCTTGGTCTCAAGGCCACCCGGAAAGAGGTCGGGGCGGCTTATCGCCGGGCGGCCCGCCGCTGGCATCCGGACCTGGCCCCGGCCGGCGCCGAGGCAGAATATCAGGGTCGGATGCAGCAGATTAACGCGGCCTACCAGTTGATAGTCCAATTCATCGAAGTCTATCGCTACGACCTGGTTTCGAGCGCCGGCCCCGAAGACCTCCAGCAATGGTGGACCGACCGCTTTGCCACCGGGGTGTGGGGGCCGCCGCCCCCCAAAGAACCGCAAGACGAAGACGACTGATGCCGGTTCGCCTGCTCCTGTTGATGGTCCTCTTGCTCCATGTAGCCCCGGGGCCGATTAAGGTCGCGGCCGCACCATTGCCGGTCGTCCGGGAAGACCTGGAGTACCGGATCAGTCTGGGCCCCTGTGCGGATGTGGGCCGGATTCACCTGGTGCTCAAGGAGTTGGAACCGGGGCGTTACCGGGCGGAGGTTTACGGGGCCGCCCAGGGGGTTTGGCAGTTGACCAGCCGCTGGTTGCCCGAGCGCTACCAGGCCGAGATGGTCCAGCGGGAGGGGCGGCTGGTGCCGCTTATCTACCGGGAAGCCTTTATCAGCAAGGGCAAACGCGTCTTCAAAGAGTACCACTTCGACTATGAGCGCGGCCGCCTGTCCCTCTGGCGTCAGACCGAAGGGGGCCAAAGGGTCAAGAAATGGGAAATCCCCCTAAAAACCCCGGTGTATGACCCCTTGAGCCTGTTTTATAATATCCGGTTGGGCGTATTGGGGCCGCTGCAAGGCGGCACCACCCTGCGGGTCATGGGCCTGCCGACCCCGGAGCCCCGGGAAATGGTCTTTGCCATCGGCTCGGTCAGCGATATGGGCCGCAAGGTGATGCTGGATTACCGCCGGTCGGAATCCAAAGCGGTAAACCAATATTATCTCTTCCTCAACCCGGAGCAGGTGCCCACCGTGGCCTGGACCCAGGTGCCCTTGTTCGGCAAGCTCGCCGGGCGCCTGGTAAACCCCGGTGAGATCAGGCCAGAGGGGCTGCCGGTCCTGCCCCCCGCCGGGACTCCCGTCCCTAAAGCCCAGCCTTGAGGAGCCCTGGCTTTTGAGAACCCGATCCCGCCTTGCCGTCGTCTTGCCGTGCCTGGTCCTGCTGCTGCTGATGCAGCTGGGGCTGCCCCGGCATCCGGCCCTGGCCGCCCCGGCCCTCCTGGAGGACTTGCACTACCGGCTGGAGGTCCTGGTCTGGCAAGATGCGGCCCGGGTTAATCTCACCCTGACTCGCCGGGGGCCGAACCGCTTTGCCGCGGAAATCGTCGCTGCACCCCAGGGCCTCTTTAAAATTTTGTCCGGGGGACGGCGGGAACGCCTGGAGACCGAGATGGTCTGGCGCCACCACCGTCTTCTGCCGCTGATTTACCGGGAAGAATCGTGGCGGGGCAAGCAGCGCCGTTTTAAGGAATACCGCTTTGACTATTCCCAGGGCCGCATAGAAATGTGGGAGTGGCGACAGGGCAAGGGGCTGGCGAAAAAATGGCAAACCAACCTGGCCGGCCAGGTCTATGACCCCCTGTCCGCCTTCTATAATATCCGCCTGGGGCTTTTAAAGCCCAACCGGGCCGGGGAAACCGGCACCATCCCGAGCATTCCCTATCCCCGGCCCGAGGCCATGGTAGTGCGCCTGGGCGCCGCCAGCGGCTCCGGCCTCAAGGCCATGGTCGCCCTCAACAACCCGATCTTCCCGGATTCCCGGGGGGAAGTTTTCGCCCACCTGGACAAGCAGTTTGTGCCGCACGAAGCCTGGACCACCGTCTCCGGCATCACCCTCAGGGTGCGGCTGCAGCCGGATAGCGCCATCATGCCACCCGGACTGGCGGCCTTAAAAGCGCCGGGGCTGCCGGCCTCCCGCCGGCCCCCGGTTAAAGATCTCCCGGCCACCCCCGGCAAGGGAAAAAGCCCATGATCCACCCCCGGGACTGGTACGTGGAAATCGCCGGCCAGGGGCCCGACCTGGTGCTGCTCCATGGCCTGGGGGCCTCCAGCTTCTCCTGGCGCCACAACCGGGTGCCTCTGGCCCGGCACTTCCGGGTGATCACCCCGGACCTGCCGGGGCACGGCCGCTCCCCGGCGCCGGTGGACGGGGATTACCGCACCGAGGCCCTGGTCCGGGGCGTGGTGGATTTCCTGGACTGGCAGGGTCTTGACACCGTCGCCCTGGGCGGCAACTCCCTGGGGGGCGGCCTGAGCCTGGTCCTGGCCCGGGAGCATCCGGCCCGGGTCTCGGCCCTGGCGCTCCTGGCCCCCGCCGCGGCCCTGACCCGGATGCCCTATGCCTTTTATCCCCTGCGCCTGCCGGTCCTGGGGTACGCCGTGGCCGCCCTCCTGGGGCCCTGGCTGCTCCCCTGGTTCATGCGCCTGGTCTATTGCCACCCGGAACGCCTGATCCCGGAAGCGGTGGCCGGCTACGCCCCGCCTTACCGGGACCTTAGCCGCCGCCTGGCCCTGCGCCAGGTCTGCCGGCAGCTTGAAATCAGGCCCCTTGATGAGATCGCCGCCCTGCTCCGGGGCCTCACCCAGCCCACCACCCTCATCTGGGGGGCACAAGACCTCATTCTGCCCCCCGCCCAGGGCCACTGGATGGCGGCGCATCTGCCCCAGGCGGAATTTCATCTCCTTCCCGAGGTTGGCCATGCCCCCCAGGAGGAAGCGCCGGGGCCGGTGAACAAGATTATCATTGATTTTTTAGGCCGTTCATTAAAGAATGAACGCAAGCGCCGGGTATAATAACGCCAAAGGATTAAAAAATGGCCGCCCACTCAATCGGTCCCATTTTTTCCTCTTCCCCAATGGGGGGTCAGGGTGAGAAGGAAGTAATCTTCACGAAGTGAGCAAAGCGAGACCTCTGCTCAAGCCTCCTCACCGGTCATTCTGAGGAAGCGGCGCGACCGGAGAATCTCATCACGACGAGAAAATGCGAGGTCCTTCGCTCCCCTCGGGCTGACAAAATGGCTTGGCGCAGACCTTTCCAGACGTCAGCGACTTTATATGCAGGTGTGCTAAAGAAAAAACCACCCTTCAACGGAAGGGAATACACTACGGGAGGGTGACGGGCGCCTCGGCCCGCCACAGACATATGACGAAAAACATCATTCCTTTTGCCAGGGCCCAACGTTCCGTCAAGGAGGTGGTGGAGAAGTTCTATCAGGAGCTGGATGACATCGAAGAAATCGTCATCATCGCCAAGGACCGGGACGGCGAATGGATCTTCGCCAATTCCGAGTTGGAAAACGAGCTGGAGTGGATCGGCAGCCTCTATAAATTCATCAACAAGGCCATTCTGGAAGACGAGGAGGATTTTTAGGAGGAAACTCGGCTAACTTGAGGCAAGACCGCAGCCCGGGCAGGCCTGCCGGGTGTAAGGTTGCAAGATTCGTTCACCCTGCGGGGCCCTCCGGCCCCGCTTGATTTTTCAGCCCTTAATCCAGGTCCAGGCCTCCGGGAGTTCGGCCCGGGAGAAATTCCGCACTCCACCGCAGAGGAGGAGGGCGAGGATTTTCATCTCCATTTTGATCTGCCAGGAGGCCCCCACCACCGCAACCCGCTGAAAGGCCTGGAGGTCATTCCGGTCGAAACCGGCATGTTCCAACGCCGCCAGGTCCCACCCCTGAACATCCTCATCCAGGCAGAAGAGCACCCGCACCCCGCCGTGCTCCGCAATGATGGCTTTCAGGCGAGGCACCAGAACCTCCTGGAATGCCTGTTTGGTTAACTTACCCGTGGCCTTCACTCCCAGGATATTTCCTTGACTTTCCGGCAGAATTTCCAGCATGAGGTCTCGTTACCTTTTCGGTTGGATTATGCGTGAAATGGTGCGTAGAACGCACCCTACGGAAGACTTTGCAAAACGGGCACGTCGGGGAACCGGGGAAAATCCTGCTTCGCAGGATACGTTTTACGCACTCGGAATGGCGTTTGAGACGCTCCCCACTCCCTACGAATTTTACTAGAGATGGTGCGCAGGGCGCACCCTACAGCCTAGCGCCTGCGCCAATCCTCAGTTTCTGCTCACTGCTTACTGCTCACTGTCTACAGGCCGTAATCCCCCGCGTCATCCACCGGGCCCAGGAGGGCCACGCCCCAGGCTTCCGGCCGGAGCAGGTCCCGGGCTACTTCCAGAACCTCGTCCGCCGTGACCTTCAGCATGCCGGCGATGATGTCGGCCTGGGGGATGTAGCGCCCGAAGTTCAGCTCATTTTTGGCCAGGCGCCCCATGAGATGCTCGCAGTCCTCCGAGGACATCATGACGGAGCCCCGGAGGTTTTCTTTAGCCGCAGTCAACTCCGCCTCGGAGACTTTCTCCTCGGTCAATTGCTTGAATTCCCGGCGGATGGCGGCCATGATGGCCGCAAGGTTTTGGGGACTCACCCCGGCGGAGATGCCCACCACACCGGCATCGCTGAAAAACTGGAGGAATGAGTGGATGGCATAGGCCAGCCCCAGTTGCTCCCGAATTACCTGGAAGAGGCGGGAACTCATGTTGCCTCCCAGGACCAACTGGAGCATGGTGGCGGCGTAGCGCCGGGGGTCACCCGCCGCCAATCCCGGGCCTCCCAGGACCAGGCTGACCTGCTCCAGGTCACGGGAGAGGGCGTAGACCCCGGGATGGGTGATGACGGCCTGGCGCTCCCGGGCCGGGGCGCCGTTGGCAACCCCTTCGAAACTGGCGGCCACCAGGTCTACCACTTCCTGGTGCCGGACCCGGCCGGCGGCGGCCACGATCATGTCTCCCGGCCGGTAGGTGATGCCCCGGTAGGCCAGGAGGTCTTCCCGGCTCACCTGGGCGATGTGGTCCGCGGCCCCCAGGATAGGGCGCCCGAAGGCGTTGTCCCCCCAGAAGCTCCGGGCGAAGTGGACCTGCACCAGTTCTTCCGGGCTGTCATCCTGGGCGTAAATCTCTTCCAGAATGACCTGGCGCTCCCGTTCCAGGTCCCCCGCCGCCAGTTGGGACCTGAGAACCAGGTCGCCCAACAGGTCCACCAACCGGGGAAGGTGCTCCGCCAGGACTCGCCCGTGGAAACAGGTCTGCTCCTTACCGGTGAAGGCGTTGCACATGCCCCCCAACTGGTCGATTTCCCGGGCGATGTCCAGGACGGTGCGCCGGGGGGTACCCTTAAAGGCCATATGCTCCAGGAAATGGGTCAGACCGTTCTCGGCGCCGGTCTCGTCCCTGGAGCCCACGTTGAGCCAAATCCCCACTGCCGCCGAGTGGAAGTGGGGAACTGCTTCGGTAACAACCCGAAGACCGTTATTCAGGACGGTTTTTTGGTGCACGTCCGCCCCGGCGATCGGATTCCTCCGGTTGGGGGTTGTCATTGGGGATCAAGGCCTTGCGGGACAGGCGAATCTTCCCCTGCCGGTCCACGTCCAGCACCTTGACCATCACGACGTCGCCTTCCTTAAGGATCTCGTCCACGGTCTTTACCCGGCGATGGGCCAGTTCCGAAATGTGGACCAGGCCGTCGGTGCCCGGCAAGATCTCCACAAAGGCGCCGAAGTCCATGAGCTTCTTGACTATGCCCCGGTAGGTGGCGCCGATTTCCGCCTCCTCGGTGATCTCGTTGATCATCCGGATGGCTTCGTCGGCCGCTTTCTGGTCGGACGAGGAGATGTGGATGCTGCCGTCATCTTCGACGTCCATCTTGACCCCGGTGGAGGCCACGATCTTCTTGATCATTTTGCCGCCGGGTCCGATCACGTCCCGAATCTTGTCGGGATTGATTTTGAGTACGATGATCTTGGGCGCGTGTTCTTTCAGGGTGGCCGACGGCGCGGCGATGGTCTCGGCCATCTTGCCCAGGATGTGCAGCCGGGCCTCACGGGCCTGGGTCAGGGCCTTGCCCATGATCTCCCGGGTCAGCCCCGTCATCTTGATATCCATCTGGAGGGCGGTGATCCCCTCGCTGGTCCCGGCCACCTTGAAGTCCATGTCGCCGATGGAGTCTTCATCGCCCAGGATGTCGGACAGCACTGCCACCCGGTCATCCTCCTTGATGAGCCCCATGGCCACCCCGGCCACCGCCGCCTTGATGGGCACGCCGGCGTCCATCAGGGCCATGGAGGCCCCGCAGATCGTCGCCATGGAGGAGGAGCCGTTGGAGGAGAGGATTTCGGACACGATGCGGATGGTGTAGGGGAACTCTTCCGCCGACGGCAGCACCTGGGAAACGGCCCGCTCGGCCAATGCCCCATGCCCGATTTCCCGCCGCCCCGGACCCCGGATCATCCGGGTCTCCCCCACGGAATACGGGGGGAAATTATAATGGAGCATAAAGGCCTTGAAGGTCTCGCCCACCAGGGTCTCGATTTTCTGTTCATCCGAAGGGGTGCCCAGGGTGGTGACGGCCAGGGCCTGGGTTTCGCCCCGGGTAAAGACCGCCGAGCCGTGGGTGCGGCTCAGGAGGCCGACTTCCCCGGTGATGACGCGCACATCGCTGAAGCCGCGCCCGTCGATGCGGCGCTGGTCTGCCAGCATCTGGTGCCGCACCAGCTTTTTCTTCACCTCCGAAATCAGGTTTTTCGCTTCTTTTTCCCGGCCTTCCACTTCAGTACCCAGGGCCGTGAGAATCTCCTGCTTCACCTGGTCCATGGCCAGATGCCGGGCCTCTTTTTCCGGCTTGGTCATCGCCGTCAGGATATTGGCACCGCCCAAGGTCTCGATTTTCTGGCGCAGCTCCGAGTTATCCGGGGGCTCCGGGACCTCTCGCTTGGGCCGGCCGATATCCTGGCGCATGGACGTAATGAGTTCCAGGATGGGCTTGAGCTGCTCCTGGGCAAAGAACAGGGCCTCCAGCACTTCTTCTTCCTGGACCATCTGGGCCCCGGCCTCCACCATCACCAGGCCCTGGGGCGCCCCGGCCACCGTCAGATTCAGGGTGCTTTCTTTCAGTTGGGAATTGGTGGGATTGACTACCAGCTGCCCGTTGATTTTACCCACCCGCACCGCGGCTACCGGGCCGCTAAACGGGATGTCGGAAATCTCCAGGGCCGCCGCGGCCCCGTTCAGGGCAACGATATCCGGGTCAATCTCCATGTCGCCCGAGAGCACCGTGGCAATAATCTGGATTTCATTGACCACCCCTTTGGGGAACAACGGCCGCATGGGCCGGTCAATGAGCCGAGAGGTCAGGGTCTCCTTTTCCGAAGGGCGACCGATCTCTCGCCGGAAAAAGCTCCCGGGGACCCGTCCCGCGGCGTAAGCTCTCTCCATGTAATCTACCGTCAGGGGCAGAAAATCGATGCCCTCCCTGACCGAGTCGGACATCACCGCGGTAACCAGGACCGCATTTTCCCCATAACGCACCAGCACTGAACCGCTGGCTTGCTGGGCCAGATGGCCCGTTTCGAAATGGAGGTCTCGACCCCCGATTTCTACTGAGTATGTTTTTGCCATAATATTCAGTTAAGCCTCCTACTTTCTCAGGCCGAGTTGTTCGATCAAAGCCCGATAACGTTCGATGTCCTTGTCTTTCAGATAGTTCAGGAGGCGCCGGCGCTGACCCACCAGCTTGATCAATCCCCGACGGGAATGATGGTCCTTGGCATGGACCTTGAAATGACCCGTCAAGTAGCTGATACGCTCACTCAAGATGGCCACCTGAACTTCCGGTGAGCCGGTGTCAGCGTCATGCAGCCGGTAGCGATCGATAATCTCCTGTTTCTGTTCCGTATTTAAGGCCACGTCTTCCTCCTTTTTATAGCGGTCAGCTTTCAGCTTGCAGCCGTCAGCTAAAACTCCAGGCCCCTATGGCGATCTTGACCGCTTTTTTATGCTTTCAAAGTTTGTCGGCATCAACATGCCGCGCCCTGCCGTCTCCTTGCCGGGAGGCCGGGTCCTGCCGCCCTCGGGGTGTGCTTGTCTCTGTCCCAAGTCCCCGACGGCTTACTGCTTGCTGCCACTACGAAAAATTTTTCCCGGGATTCTTCTCAAGCACCGGTTAATCCGGGCTATCAGCGGGCAGGGCCCGCCCTACCCTTCGGCTCACGGCTCACTCCCGGCAAACACCCGCACCGGCGCCAGGACCATTTGGGACGTCAGGCTCCTCACCTGGGCCACGGCCACGAGGGTGGCGTCTACCAGCACCCGTACCTGCTCCCCGTCCGCTAAATCGTCCGCCGGGCGCACCAGAAGCTGCCCCTGACGCAACCGCCGGGCCTCGGCCGGCCCCACCTCAACCGGCCGCAACCCCGGCAGGCAGTGAACCAGGGGAATGATCCGCGACTCCAGTTCCTCCCGGCTCAGCTCCGACACGGCCGCCAGGCTCAGGGCCTCTTCCACCCGCAACGCCCCCACCGCCAGGCGACGGAGAGCCGCCAGATGCGCCCCGCATCCCAGGGCGTCCCCTAAATCCTTGGCCAGGGTGCGCACATAGGTGCCCTGGGAGCAGCGCACCGTCATGGTGAACTCCGGGAGGGCCACCCCGTCCACGGCCAGTTCATAGATCGTCACCGTCCGGGCCGGCAGATCCACCGTCTCCCCCCGGCGGGCCAGGCGGTAGGCCCGCTCCCCCTGGAAGTGCCGGGCGGAGTACATCGGCGGGACCTGGGTCACTTCCCCCACCAGGGCCGCGGCGGCCTGATAAACCTGCTCCGGCGACGGCAGCGCCTCCGAAGTGGCCACCACGGCCCCGGTGGCATCCTGGGTGTCGGTCGCCACTCCCAACCTGACCCTGGCCCGGTAAACCTTGGACTCGGGCATCAGGTAGGGCACCAGTTTGGTGGCCTCCAGCAGGCACAGGGGCAACAGCCCCGTGGCCATGGGGTCCAAGGTGCCCAGGTGGCCGATCTTGCGTATCCCCAAAGCCCGCCGGGCCCGGCGCACCACCTCGAAGGAAGTAACGCCCTCGGGTTTGTCAATGAGGAGGATGCCGGAGGTCATGGGTTACTTATAGTCCCGTAAAATTTCTTTAATTTGTTCTTCTAATGTTGCAAGTTTATTTTCAATGATGTCCCAAATAGTCTCTAAATCGATCCCAGGATATTCATGAATCAAAATATTTCTTAAACTGATAATTTTGTGCCACTCCACACCAGGGAATCTCATTCTAATTTCTTCGGGTAACCTTCTGGCAGCTTCACCAATTATTTCGAGATTACGGATTACCGCGTCTATCGTCTTTTCATCATTACAAAAATCTACCACCAATAATCCTGCCGTATAAGTATAAATCTTTCCAATACACTCGATTATGTCCTCAAGGTAGATTTTAAAGTCCCTGGGCATAGACAGTTTCTTTTAATATTGGTTCCCTGAGCCTGGGCTTTAGAGCATCTTTCATTACTAAATCAACCTTGCAGCCAAACATTTCTTCGAGAAAGTCTTTAAGATCCATATAGACATCAAAACTCTTTGTCTCCAATTCCACGAGGAAATCCAAATCACTGCCTGCCGTGGCCTCTCCCCGGGCGACAGACCCGAACAGGCCCAAACGTTTGACCCCGAAACTCCGGATTTTATCCCGATTGTCTTCGAGCTTTTGCAGGACTGTATCCCGATTTTTCTTATCCATTACCGATATGCCTCACGGCGGTCCCTGACTCGCATTACCTTCACGACTCGAACGCTGTCATCAACCTCATAAATAATCCGATAATCTCCGACTCTAATCCGCCAGTCATTCTTGGTACCGGTTATCTTCCTGCAACCTGGTGGCCTCGGAGTTTCAGCCAGACTCTTAATATGAATAATGAGGCGGTGAAATATTTCTCCCGGCAGTTTTTTGAGATCCTTTTCAGCCGCACGCTCAAGATAGACTTCATGCAACGGGCTTATACTCCGCCAGGAAATCCTCCAATTTCTTAAATTTAAGGGACTTTTGGCGCATCTCCGTTAATATTTTTAAATCCTCGGCGTCCTCCAGGCGCTCTAACATCTCCTGGTATTCATCGATATCGATTATTACCGCCGCGGGCTTGCCGCCTCGTAAAATGATCTCCGGTTCCTTTCTCTTGGCCTTAGTGTTCATGTCTTGCCTCGAAGACTCTTCATTGCTTATGAAAATTCATCGGTTAACTGTCGTCGTTTTTTACTGACTTTGCCTCTGCTTCTGCAAACAGCTGTGCCAACCTGGCCGCCCGGTCAAACCCGGTATCCGGCAGAAAGATGAACTCCGGCATCAACCGGAACAGGTTTTCCCGGGCCACTTCGGCCTTGATGAAGCCCAGGGCCTTGTCCAGGGCGATCTGCACCAGGTCCCGGTCGACGTTTTCCCGGACCACGTAGAACACCTTCGCCTGCCGCAAATCCGGGCTCATCTCCACCTCGGTGAGGGTGAGCTCCTGGAGGCGCGGGTCGGCGCACTTATACAGCAGGATCAGCGCCAGCCTTTCCCGGAGCAACTCCGCCACCCGGTGGGGGCGGCCCGTGGGGGTCCGATGTTTCACGTGTCTCACTTCTCCAGGTAACAGAGTTCCACCTGGGAATCGATGATCTCCGCCAGGTACTGGTTCTCGATAAAATTCATGATTTGCTGCAGCCGGGCCTCCAGCAGCTGGGAGTCGTTGCCCACCAGGGCCACGCCGATCCTGGCTTTCTGCCACAGGTCGTTGTCTCCCACTTCGGCCACGGCCGCTTCAAACTTGTGCCGCACGCGCTCGATGAGGCTTTTGACCACCCGGCGCTTCCCTTTCAAGGAGTCGTTCCCCGGAATGACCAGGGTAATCATGGCTGCAGCGATAATCATCTCGGCGCTATCGGCAGCTTACCCGGGGCCAGGAAAGTCCGTCCTGCCTCATTGGGTGGCTTCGGTGGCGGTTTCCGGCCTGGCCGTCGGGGCCTCCAGTACGGCTTTCACCTTTTCCTGGGTATAGGCCTCGATGATATCCCCGGCCTTGTAGTCGTTGAACCGGTCGATGCCGATGCCGCATTCATACCCTGACTGCACCTCTTTGACATCGTCTTTGAAGCGCTTCAGGGAGTTGATCTTGCCGCCTTCGGACACCACTTTGCCTTTGCGCACCACCCGGGCCAGGGAGTTGCGTTCCAGCTTGCCGTCCAGGACCATACAGCCGGCGATGGTGCCCACTTTGGTGATGGAAAAGACCTGCCGCACTTCGGCCCGGCCCATCACCTTCTCTTCCACGATGGGCTCCAGCAAGCCTTCCAGGGCCGCATGGATATCCTGCAGCAGGTTATAGATGATGTCGTAGTAACGCACGTCCACCTGTTCGATCTCTGCCAGGGCCAGGGCCTTGGGGTTGGCCCGGACATTGAAGCCCACCACGATGGCGTCCGAGGCCGAGGCCAGCATGATGTCGTTCTCGGAGACCTCCCCCAGGCCGGTATGGATCATCGAGACCTTGATGTCCTTGGTCCCCAGTTCGGACAGGGCCTTGGCCAGGGCCTCGATGGAGCCGTGCACGTCGGCCTTGAGCACCATCTTGAGTTCCTTGACCGCGCCGTCTCTCACCTGCTGGTAGAGCTTCTCCAGGGTTACCCGGCTGATGCGGGCCATGGTGGCTTCCCGCAGCTTCTGCTGGCGCATCATGGCAATCTGCTTGGCCTTGCGCTCATCTTCCAGCACCAGGAATTCGTCCCCGGCCTCGGGAACGCCGTTGAACCCCTGAACTTCCGCGGGCAGACCCGGCGGCACCTCTTCCACTTTTTCGCCCCGGTCGTCGAACATGGCCCGGACCCGGCCGTACTGCGGCCCGCACACGAAGTAATCCCCGGGTTTCAGGGTGCCTCCCTGGACCAGCACCGTGCCCACCGGACCCCGGCCTTTGTCCAGCCGGGATTCGATGATCCGGCCCGAAGCCGGGGCATCCGCCACGGCCTTGAGATCCAGGATCTCCGCCTGGAGGAGGATCTTCTCCAGCAACTCCTTGATGCCGAGGCGCTGCTTGGCCGACACCTCGGCAAACAGGACGTCGCCCCCCCATTCTTCCGAGACCACCCCGGCCTGGGACAATTCCCGTTTTACCCGTTCCGGGTTGGCATTGGGTTTGTCGATCTTGTTGACCGCCACCACCAGGGGCACTCCCGCGGCCTTGGCGTGGTTGATGGCCTCAGTGGTCTGTTCCATGACGCCGTCGTCCGCCGCCACCACCAGCACCACCAGGTCAGTGACCTTGGCGCCCCGGGCCCGCATGGCCGTAAAGGCCTCATGGCCCGGAGTGTCCAGAAAGACCACCTCTCCCTGCTTTTCGGGCAGGTCCACATAGTAAGCGCCGATATGCTGGGTGATGCCGCCGGCTTCCCCCTCAGTGACCCGGGTCCGGCGAATCGCGTCTAAGAGCGAAGTTTTGCCGTGGTCCACGTGGCCCATGATGGTGACTACCGGGGGCCGGGCTTTGGCCTCCCCTTCCTGGCGGGGGGCCACCGCCAGCAGATCTTCTTCCTGCATGCTGGCATGTTCCACTTCATAGCCGAATTCCCCGGCCACAATAGTGGCGGAATCGAAATCAATAGCGTAATTGATGTTGGCGATCACCCCCATCTGCAGCAGTTGCTTGATGATGGCGCCGGACTTGATGCCCATGCGTTTGGCCAACTCTCCCACGGTGATGGATTCTCCCACCTTGACCCGCCGTTTGATGGCCTTGGGGGTCGTGAGCTCTCCTTTGGAGAGCTTTTTGACCGCCTTTTTCATGCCTTTCCGGCGGCCTGACCCGCGGTGCTCGCCTTCCGCCCCGCCATAGAGGTCGGCCCGTTCGCGCACCTCGCGCTTTTTGACCGGTTTGGCCCGGGCGGCATCCGGAACTTCCGGACGCTTGGTCTTCTTCTTGCCCTTGACGTCCTTCTTCTCTTCCATCGCCGGCGGTTTGACCGGTCCGGCGCCCGGTCTGGCCGGTACCGTTCCTCTGGCCCCCGGCGCCGCCGTCCTGGCCCCCGCGGGCCTCGCTCCTGGACGGGACGCTCCCCGCTCTGCCGTTGCGGGGTGAGCCGCGGGCGCGGCGGTAACCGGCGCCGGCGGTTTCTCGACAGGCAGGCTGATGATCCGGGCCGGCACCTCTTTCTTTTTGGCTTTGCCCCGCTGCCGCTTCAACGCGGTGGCCGAGTCCCCCGGGGCCGGCGCCTTGGGGGGCGCCGCCGGGGGTGCAGCCGGGGTCTCTTCCGGTGGTGCGGCCGTCGCCGCCTCCGAAGTTTCGGGGGTCACTTCGGGGGTCACTTCGGGCGTCGCTTCTTCAGTCACCGGGGGTTCTTCGGGCGGGACGGGCGGCGGGGCCTTGACGGCAGCCGCCTTGCCCTTGGGAGGCTTGGGCGGCAGCGATACTACCCGAGCCACGGTCTCCTTGGGTTTCCGGGGCTTGGCCGCCTCCTTGGGAGGTGGCGGCGCCGCTTCAGCTTCCGGGACACTCTCCGGCGGCGGTTCTATCGGGGTTACCGGCGGCGGTGCCACCCGACGGCGGCGCTTGATATTATCACCCACGCGCAGTTCCTCGACCTGAGGCTCCGCCGTGCTGATTACCTGCCGCGCCCGGGCCACTATCGCGTCATCCAGAGAACTGAGATAGGTGAAATTTTCCTGCAGCCCCAATTCATCCTTGAGACGCTGGATCAGCTCCCGCACTTCCATCTTGAGTTCCTTGGCCAAATTAACAATCCTGGTCTTGCCCATATATCTAACCTAACCCCCGATACTTATTTCGCCCTCGGCGCCAATAAAATAATCTCTTTAACCTTCCTGAACCTCGGCCGGCTTCTCAACCGGCTCGGCCACTTCTTCCGGCCCGCCCTGTGCTGCCATGTCCCGGGCTGCGGCGATGAGCGTCGCGGCCTTCTTCTCGGTCAAGCCGGTGGACTGGGTCAGCTCTTCCCAACTGGTTTCCGCCACCTCTCGGGCCGATGAGTATCCCGCCTCATGCAGGAGGCTGGCGGTGATTTCCCCCACCCCGGGGATGCTCAGCAGCGAGAGATAACCTTCTTTTAAGGACTTAGAGTAGTTGGATTCACTCTTGACGTCTATTTTCCATCCCACCAACCGGGAGGCCAGCCGCACATTCTGGCCGCGCTTGCCGATGGCCAGGGACAACTGGTCATCCGGCACGATCACCTCCATGACCTGGCTCTCCTTGCTCAGGATGATGCGGCTTACCTGGGCCGGGGAGAGGGCATTGGTGGCAAACTTGGCCGGGTCGGGATGCCAGGGGATGATGTCGATCTTCTCGCCCCTCAGCTCCTGGACGATATTTTGGACCCGGGCCCCCTTCATGCCGACGCAGGCCCCCACCGGGTCCACGTCCGAGTCCCGGGAGGATACCGCAATCTTGGAACGGCTGCCGGGCTCCCGGGCGCAGCCCAGGACCTGGACGATGCCTTCGGAAATCTCCGGCACCTCGGCGCTGAACAGGGCCATCAGGAACTGGGGGTGGGTCCGGGACAGGATGATCTGGGGCCCCCGGGTCTGGCGCTTCACGTCCAGGACATAAGCCCGGATGCGCTCCCCTTTGTGGTAAATTTCCCGGGGGACCTGCTCCATAGGCGGCAGCAAGGCCTCGGTGCGCCCCAAATTGACGATGATGCCCTCGGGGTCCAGCCGCTGCACGATGCCGTTCATGATGTCGCCTTTGCGGTCCTTGTAGTCTTCATACACCAGGTCCCGCTCGGCATCCTTCATGCGCTGCATGATCACCTGTTTGGCCGACTGGGCCGCAATCCGCCCAAACGCCGAGGCGTCCATCTTGAAGCCCAGGCTGTCTCCCACCTCGCAATCCGGGTCCTGGGCCTGGCCTTCCTCCAGGGAAATTTCCTGGCTCGGGTCCTTGACCTCAACCACTACTTCCTTATATTGAAAGACCTCGATCTCACCGGTTTCGTCCCGGTACTCCACCTCGATTTCCAGGCGCGGCCCGTGCTTCTTCTTGGCGGCCGAACGGATGGCGTCCTTGATGGCCCCCACCAGCAGCTCCTTGTCGATCCCCTTGTCGCGGCTTACCTGGTCAATGATCCGTTTTAATTCCAGATTCATGAGAGGTGCTAGCCCTCCTTGCTCTTTTTTTTCAGGTCTATATCCAGCCGGGCCCGGGCGATTTCACTCAAGGGGATAGAGACCACGATCTCCCCCTCCTTGAGACTCACCTGCCCGTCTTCCAGGCCTTGAAGGATGCCGCTGTGCACCTGGCGGCCTTCCCAGGGGGCCCGGGTGGTCACCCGCACCAACCGGCCCACGTAACGCTGATAATCCCTGGGCGTCTTCAAGGCCCGGGTCAGGCCCGGCGACGACACCTCCAGGGTGTAGGACCCGGGAATAACGTCATGGACCTCCAACAGCCCCCCCACCATCCGGTTAATCCGGGCCAGTTCTTCTATGCTGATGCCCCCGGTCCGGTCCACAAACAGCCTCAAAACGCCGCGGCCCCGCTTGGGCATGCCGTATTGCAACTCCACCAGATCAGCGCCCTGGGACTCCACCAATGGCTGAATCAACTCCTCCAACCGGGAGATTATGGGTTTTTTATCTTCCATAGTCTATACATGAGGCCCACACACCATCGCTTCTTCAGACCATCGCCGCCTGCCGCCCCGGGCGCTCCACCCGGTTTTTCCTCTTACAACGCACCCTAAAGGGAAGTCAGGAGGATTCTCACTCCCACCAGTCCCAGGGCTACAGCTAGACTGCGGATGATCCAGGTGCTCTTGACGCGATTCGAAAAGTAAGCCCCTAATTGCGCCCCAAAAACCACCCCTCCGGCCAGGGCCCCGGTTTCCTGCCAGCTATGGGCCAGGGTACCGCTCCACACATGCACCAGGGTACCGGACAGGGCCATGATGGCCAAAATAAAATGTGACGTGGCCGTGGCGATGTGGACCGGGAAATGCAATAGCCACACCAGGGCTGGTACATGGATAATGCCGCCGCCGATGCCCAGAAAACTAGAAAAATAACCGACAAAAAAACTCAGCACCACCCCGACCATCGGGTAAAAGGTCCAGACGTGGCTGATACCGTTGCCCTCCACCAACTGCCTGGTGGTCTCCCATTTTGAGAGAGGGTGCTCTCCCCTGGGGTTGTGCTCCAGGTCCGGGCGTAAGATCATGGCCAGGGCCAGGCTCATCAGCACCAGGCTGAAAATAATATTAAACACGCCCCGGCTCACCCAGGAGGTTTGCAAGGCCCCGACGATCGCCCCGGGAGTAGCCGCCGCCGCAAAGAGGACCCCGGACCGGTAATCGATCCGCCGCATCCGGGCGTAGGCCGCGGACCCCGAAAAGGCGTTGGCAAATACCACCGCCAGCGAGATGGCCGTCAAGTGTTCCGGCGGCACCTTGGGGTAGAGCAGGAGCAAGACCGGCATCAGGACAAAGCCGCCACCGGCCCCGATGAGGGTGCCATAAGCCCCCACCCCGAACCCCAGGGCGATGAACCCCAAATATTCCGCAGGGCTGAATGCCGGACTCAATATTTATCACAACCTCGATGGTTTACCTTGCCGCCGTAATCTCATAAATTCTTTCGTGGAGGTCTCGGGTCAGATTCACCGAACCCCCCGGCCGGACAATTCCGCCTGGCCAATAAAAAAAGCGGGCCGCGGCCCACTTCCGGGAAATTCCAAGAATAAGTAATCTCGGGGCGCCCCAGAGCAACTACTTATCTCCACCCTCAAAGTCAGCCGGCCATCCTGCCCCTTACTGCCGGTAACCTCGATGGGGGAAGCGGGTCTCCCCGGCGGACCGGTTGGCCACTAGCGCCAACCGTCTCGCCCCCGGGGCTGGAGCGGGCAACGGGATTCGAACCCGCGACACCAAGCTTGGGAAGCTTGTACTCTACCAGCTGAGCTATGCCCGCTCAATGCTCAACGAGTATTTATAATAAATTCCGGCAGGTATGTCAAGACTTTTTCCGGCATCACACCTGTTCTGCCGGCCTCTCCGACGCTCCCGCACCGCCTGATACCGGTCCCCCTCGAAAAGGCCCCAGGGTGGACGTCTAACGGGCGTCGGACTGAACCGCGCAAAGCATCTATCAGTCTCGGGGTAGCGCCGTTTTCCCCTTTTGCCCCCAACGGGTTTTCAGTCCTCCTCCCCCAACCGCCACCCCGCCAGCCCCCTTCGCCCCGCTAAATTTGAACCCGGTTAAAGTTAATTTTATGTCCCGCCGATAGGGCTAGTAAATCTTAGCCCTGGAGCTCAACTATGAAGATCGAACGCCAAGAACCATCTTTACGCAGGGCCGCCGGCCCCGGTTTTATCCTCCTGGGATTGATCACCCTGTTGCTGCTACCCGTCACGGCTCGAGGGCAATCCGGAGGGGATGCGAGGGTTTCCCAGCTTTCGCCTTCGGGGGCATCCGAGGTCAGGCGGCTGAATCCCGGGGAAGACCCGGGGCAACCCGGCCCCCGGCAGAGCCCTCCCAAGGATTTAAAGCAGGCGGCCGATAACCTCAGGCAGTCCGGCCGGCAACTGGCCAGCCTTACGGCCTCGGGGGTGCACCATAACCTGCCCGTTAAACCCGCGGCCTCGCGCCGGCTCTCGTCCCAGGGCCCCCTGCCATCGGCGTCCGTTTTCATCCTGCCAACCAATTTCCGCAAGTATCTTGAGACCTGGCCAACGCCGGGGTCCACGGCAACCGGAGATTGGCCGGAATATATCCCGGAGGATAAGGACAACCTGGATTAGCCGCCGGCAGCCAAGATCTTTTCATGGCGTCGTCACTCCCGCCCCTGGGAGGCGGAGGATTTATGCCAAACCTCCGGGGCTTCCCCCTAAGAATTTATGGTATGATGCGGGGGTGGTCAAATCAATGCGCCGCCTCGCCACATTCTGCCTCCTCCTGGGGCATCTTTTGTGCGGCTGCGGTCAGGACGCCGCGGCGCCGGGGGGCGCCTTTCCGCCTTTTTATCCCGAGGCGCAGCCCTTTCTGAGCGCCATGCGCCAAACCAAGACCGCGCCCCTGGCCCAGCGCCTCACCGGTCTGACCGTGCCGCATCACCTCCTGGCCGCGGACCTCATCGCCAGCGCCTTCGCCCTGGCCGCCCGGCAGGATTACCGGCGGATCATTATCCTCAGCCCCGACCACTTCAGCCGGAGTTCAACGCCTTGTGCGGTCTCCATCCGGAACTTTCAGACGGTAATGGGCGAGGTGAGGATCGACACCGACGCCATCGCCCGCCTCCGGGAAAACCCCCTGGTGTCGGCGTCCAATCTCTTCTCCCACGAGCACGGCGTCAGGGCGCTCCTGCCTTTTGTGGCGCACTACTTCCCCCGGGCCCGGATCGTGGCCCTGGCCCTTCACCGGAATAGCCAGCCCGCCCAGTGGGATTCCCTGGCCCAAACCCTGGCCCCGCTCCTCACGGCCGACACCCTCCTGCTCCAGAGCACGGACTTCTCCCACTACCTCACCTGGCGCCAGGCCCGGCAATTTGACCAGGAAACCCTTAGGGTCCTGAGCGCCGGGGACCCCGACGGGGTGGCCGGTCTCAGCCAGCCGCAACACCTTGATTCCCGGGGGGCTCAATATCTCCAACTCCGGCTCCAGAAACAGGTGCATCAAGCCCGGTGTTCGGTGGTAGCTTCCCGCAACTCCCAGGAATACACGGCCCAGCCCCTTAAATCGACCACCAGCTACCTCGTCCAGGTCTACAGTCCGGAAAATCTTCCCATCAGCGGGGTCCAAAGGTTCTTCTTCGCCGGCGACACCTTCTTTGGCCGCTTCCTGGCCGATAAGCTGGCCCGGCGGCCCTGGCGGGACAGCCTGGTCAACCGGGTCAGGCAAACCACCGGCGGCGCGCCCCTCATCGTCAACCTGGAGGGCGTCATCATGGCCCGGTGCCCGGCTCACCCCGGCCCCCTCAAGTTGTGCATGGCCGCCCGGCTCAGCCTGGATATCCTCAAGGACCTCAACGTGGTGGCGGTGAGCCTGGCCAACAATCACAGCCACGACTTCGGCGATCAGCCCTGCCGCACCATGCAGCATCTCCTTGCCAATGCCGGCATAATCGTGCTGAAAAACGGCACCGTCAAAGATCTCGGGCCGTTCCGCCTGGCCGCCTTCACCGACCTGGACAACCGCCAGGAACCTGTCCGGGCTTTGCTCAGGGATACCGACTTCAACCGGCTCGATGGGCTTAAACCGGACAAGCCCCGTTTCGCCTTCCTGCACTGGGGCGAGGAGTTCAGGGCGGTCCCTGGTCCCCGGGAACAGGCCCTGGCCGCCAGGCTCAATGGGAGGGGCGTCGAACTCATCATCGGCAGCCATCCCCACCGGGCCGGGATTCTCACCGGCGACCGGAAACAGTGCCTGGCCTTCTCCCTGGGCAACTTCATCTTTGACCAGCGCCGGCCCGAAGTGTCCGGGGCCCTGCTGGAAGTCGTGTTCTACCCCCAGGGAACCTATTTTCTGCGCCTCCACCCCCTGGGCAATCTCTATGGGGAAACCGCGGCGCTCAATCCCGGGGCCGTGTTTACCGATCATACCCCAGGGGGCGCCTGGGCGGCCTGGGCCAGAAATCAATAACCTGCCTGAACAAGCAACCTGACCGGAGGTTTTGAAAAGTCCATGAAAAAAATCGGGGTGGCGCTGGGGGCCGGTGGGGCCAAAGGCCTCAGCCACATAGCCTTTCTCCAGGCCCTGGATGAATTGGGAGTGCGGCCCGCGGTCATCGCCGGCACCAGCATCGGGGCCGTCATCGGCGGCTTTTACGCCGCCGGGGTCTCCGGAGACCGGCTGTCGCAACTGGTCAAGGACATCGGCTTCCGTGACCTCTACAAGATTGTCCTGGACTTCTCCATTCTGAGCCAGTCGGCGATTTTCACCGGCAAGGCCGTGGAAGATTTCCTCTCCCGGGAGATCCCGGCCCGCACCTTCGCAGAACTCCAGATTCCCTTGAAAGTCGTGGCCACGAATTTTTGGGACCGCCGCCCGATGGTCTTCGCAAGCGGCAACCTCATCACCGCCATCCGGGCCTCCATGGCCATGCCGGCCATTTTCGAACCGGTACTCCTCAACGACGCGGTCCTGGTGGACGGCGGCGCGGTGAACCCCCTGCCTTACGACCTCATCCGGGAGGAGTGTGATCTTACCATCGCCATTGATGTCTCCGGCGAGAAGACCTATGCCCCGGGGGACCCGGTCCCCAATATGGTGGAAAGCATCCTGTCCACCTTCCAGATCATGCAAACCTCCATTGTGAAGGCCAAGCAGAACCTTTCCCCGCCGGATATCTACGTCAAACCGGCCCTGACCAATATCCGGGTCCTGGACTTTTACCGTTATAAAGAAATCCTGGCGGGAGTGCAGGATGAGGTGCAGGGGTTTAAGGATACGTTGAGGAAACTGCTTTAGGTGAGGATCTTGGACTTATTTTCTCCGCTCACCAGCTTACATATCAGTAAAAATTTTCAGTTGCGGCCCTCGACCATCAAAATGGAGAAAAAGCGCCCCCGCCTGGAGATAGACAAAGTTCGGACAACCAGGGGCGGTTATTCCATCTGGCCCCAGGTGGCTCTCAGGAAAGTATTTTCAGGTCCGGGAATGGTTTCCCGAGACACGAAAGCCGTAGGGTGCGTCTCACGCACCATTCCTGGTGCGTGAGACGCACCCTACGAAGAAAATCACCCATTTGAGCGCAGATTGGCATAAGACTTTCCCGGAGATCTCACCCTGCCATCAATCCTGTTGTTCCAGTTCCACCTTGAGAGAGAAGAAATCCAGCAGGTCTTTTAAGGAGACCAGTCCCACCAGGCGGCCGTTCTCCACCACCAGCAGCCGGCTGACCCCGCTCTGGTTCATCATGCCCAGGGCCTTGATGGCGTCGGTCCCAGGCGAAATGGTGTTGTCCGGCGAGCAGGGGCTGGCCGCTTCCCGGATCGTCTCCCGGCCCCACGCCTCCCGGGGGATTTCCTTCACCTGCCGGGTGGTGATGCAGCCCGCCAGCTTCTCCCCGGCCATGACCGGGAACATCTTATAATGATACTTATAGATATAATCATCCACCAGTTGGGCCACGGTAAGGGAATCCGGCACCGTCACCGGGTGAGCGTTCATAAACCGGCTCACCGGTTCGCCCTCCAGGGCCTTGCGCACCAGGAGCTGCTGGTACGACGTCTGGGCGGCGTTTCTCAGGAACATGCCGATGAGAAACATCCACACCCCGCCGATGATGTCGTGGCTGATGAACCGGAGAACGCCCAGGAAGATGAGGCCCAGGCCGAAGGCCGAGCCGATGGAGGATGACACCCGGGTGGCCCAGCGCATGTTGCCTTTGGCGCCCCACAGGATGGAGCGCAGCACCCGGCCGCCGTCCAGGGGGAAGGCCGGCAGGAGATTAAAGGCCGCCAGGATGACGTTGATATAGAAGAGGTAATAGTTGACGGCATTGACCGGGGTGGGCCAATGGCTCTGCAACCCCAGAAGGTAGATCAGGTAACAGCAGCCGCCAATCGCCAGGCTGGACAGGGGGCCGGCGATGGCCATCATGAATTCGGCTTTGGCAGTAGGCGGCTCATCCCCCATCTCCGCCACGCCGCCGAAGATGAACAGGGTGATGCCCTTCATGGGCATGCCGAACTTCCGGGCCACCAGGGAGTGGCAGAACTCATGGGCCACGATGGAGACGAAGAGCCCCAGGGCCCCCACCACCCCCATGATCCAGTAGACCTGGGGGGAAAGATTCGGATACCAGGCGGGAAAGGCCCCTTTGGCCAGGGACCAGGTGACCAGCACCGCGATGACGATCCAACTTGCATCGATGCGCACCTCGAACCCGAGGAGTTTAAACAGTTTTACACGATGGCCGAACATCTTTTACCTCCGGTTCCCTAACCCTGCTTGGCCAGCGCCTGGGCCGCCTGTTTGGCGAAATAGGTCAGGATCAGGTCGGCGCCGGCGCGCTTGATGGCCAGGAGCGACTCCAGCATCACTGCGGTCTCATCCAGCCAGCCGTTGGCCGCGGCGGCCTTGATCATGGCGTACTCGCCGCTCACCTGGTACGCGGCCAGGGGCAGGTCGAACTCGCCGGCCAGTTGGGCGATGACGTCCAGGTACGGCAGGGCGGGCTTGACCATGAGGATATCGGCCCCCTCCTCCACGTCCAGGGCGGCTTCCCTGAGGGCCTCCCGGATGTTGGCCGGGTCCATCTGGTAGGCCCGGCGGTCCCCGAAGGCCGGGGCGGACTCCGCCGCGTCCCGAAACGGCCCATAGAAGCTGGAGGCGTATTTGACCGCGTAGGACATGATGGGCACCATCTCGAAGCCCCGCTCGTCCAGGGCCTCCCGGATGGCCCCGACCCTGCCGTCCATCATGTCGGAGGGCGCCACCATGTCGGCCCCGGCCTCGGCGTGGGATAACGCCACCTGCCCCAGGACCTCCAGGGTGGTGTCGTTGTCCACCTCTTCGCCTGCCAGCAAGCCGCAGTGACCGTGAGAGGTGAACCCGCACAGACAGACGTCAGTGATCACCACCAGCTCGGGCAGCTTTTTCTTGAGTTGCCTGACCGCCTGCTGTACCGCACCCTTGGGGGAGGCGGCCTCGGAACCGGTGTCGTCTTTCTTGACCGGCAGCCCGAAGAGGAGGACCGCCGGCACCCCCGCATCCAGGGCGGCTTTGGCCTCCTCCACCAGCAGGTCGGCAGACAGGCGGGCCACGCCGGGCATGGAAGGCACTTCCTGGCGCACCCGGCTCCCCGGGGCCGCAAACATGGGATAGATGAAGTCTTCGGGGCGCAGGTGCGTCTCCCGCAGCATGCGCCGTAAGGGTTCCCGCCGTCTCAAGCGCCGGGGGCGAAATAACAGTTCCATGATTTTGACCTCTTATCCGACTAGCACGAAAGGTTTTGCCGGTACGCCGGCCGTTCTCCCGCTCATTGTTATCCCACCGGGGCCTGCCTGTCAAGCTCACGCAGTCCCGACCCGGACCATGCAACCTCTGTCACTCGGTTGCCTCCATCATCCCTTATTGATGCTGGGAAACAATTCCCCCATTTTTACCGGAGGGCAAGGGCCGCTCTGGAGTAACCCTTTAATAATCCCACTAAATTACCCCTTAAACCTGGTTGCCTTTAACATCCTGGACAGGTCAATTCTGATGACCGATCATATGCCAATTTGGGCAGCTCAATCATAGACTGCCGGCAATTCAATAAACAGTTTCCTGGAAAAACCTTCTGTGCTATGGTGAAATCAGTCAAAGATTCCGGGAGCAAGTGAGGAGGCCACAAATGATGATGCGCCCAGGCATAATCGCGCTGGCAACCCTGTTAGCCGCACTCTTGATGGCTGGTTGCGCGACCACGGAGGACAAGCAAGCCCAGACAGACCGGGACAAACTGTGCTCGGTCCTGGACACGAACCGTGACGGCAAGATCACCCCAGAGGAGTTCATGGCGCGCACCAACGACAAAAAAAAGGGGTTGGAAGTTTACCAGCAGTGCGACACCGGTAATAAAGGCTACCTGACGTATGACGAGGTATGGAACCAACGCATGATGCTTCCGCCGGAACTCACCATAACCACACCTCCCCTCGTCCGGCCGGTACGGTAGGACACTTGACCAATATTGTTCGGGCCGAGGCTCTATGAACCAAAAAATCTGGCGCGGATTGGCAGTTGGGACCGGACTGATTGTCCTGTTCGTGGTCGTGTATTACCTCTCTACCGGCGGCCCCGGGAAAACCGGGCCGAGCCCCGTTACTGTCCCCGGTCCGCCCGCGGCAACGGCCCCGGCCAAGCCGGCAGCCCCGGAACAGCCGCACTGCCCGCCCCCCCCATAGAACCCGCCGGCCCCCCCAAGGGGGTGGCGCCCAGCCCGGAGCCGGAGGTTACGGTTCTCCCGCCCCTGGAGGCCAGCCAGCGCTATGGTATTCTGGCCGGCAGTTATAAAAAGTACCGGGACGCCGAGAAGATGCTGGCCCGGCTGAAAAAGGCCGGGAAACCCGCCTTTATTCAGCGGGACCCCAGGAATATCAACCGCTATCAGGTTTGGCTGGGACCGTTCCCCTCCCAGAGCGAAGCCGAGGACGCGGCCAAATCCCTCCGAGCCGTTCTCAAGAAACCTCTTAAAATCGAGGCGATAGAAAACCCGGTTCCCAAGTAAGGGTTGATACGCTCAAACAGGTACTAGAGCTTTTTTGGGGGCGAACCTCTAGCGTTTGTCATAAATTCTTTCCACTTGGAGATTCTTAAATCCCCCTCAATCCCCCTTTGTCAAAGGGTGACTTTAGCAGCAATTCCTTATAGTTCTCCCATTTTACCAAGGGGGGGTAGGGGGGATTTAGCATGATGCCGCCATCGGAAAATACTTTTGGCAAACGCTCTATGTGTCCGCCCTCCAACGGGTGCACACCCAGGTGCGCCCCGACAATCCCGAAGATTTCCTGATTTCTCTATAACGCAATCTGTTTTAGCCGGCGCCTGCCCGCCCCAACGATGGCCCCCCGGGTCCCCTTCCTGCAAACCTCATTCTTTGGTAGCCACCTAATACCAAGTTGCCGTTATAGAGGTAATTCTGGCTTTATGATCGCAACCCCCGTAGGGGCGGTTACGCGAACCGCCCCTACAATTCTGATTATTACTTGTTTGACGGCAACTTGGCATAAGAGCAAAAACAACCCTCCCGGCGCGGCTGGCCTCACTGGACCGTCACCTCCACGGCATCGCCCTGACCGCCCGGCCCCACCACGGTGAGCCGGTGGTGCCCCCGGGATAAGGTGAGGGGCAGTTCATAGGGTGGACCGGTGGCGGCAACTTCCCGGCCGTCCACAAACCAGGTGACCGCTTTGAGGGGGTCCCGGCACAGAACTTTGGAAATCACCCGGATTACCTCGGCCCGGGGCGCCAGCAGAAACCGGTCCCCGGGAAGCGGGTAGCTGATGCTGACCCGGAGTCCCAGGCCGCCGTCCCTGGCGGGAGGATAACCGCCCATCGGCGGGGTCGGGGGGCGGCCGAGAACCAGGGCGCCGCCCCGGCGGCGGTGGGCCCCGGCCTTCGGGTCAGCCGGCACCGGCCCCTGAAAGGTTTTCCCCAGGTCCTGATCGAAGTCGGCCAGGCGAAACCGGCCTTCGCCGCCTTTCTCGTAGCGCTGGTGGAGCCAACCAGCATAATTGGCGGGCATGCGGTGCCAGGGTTCCTGGGGGTGGTGATAGGAACAGAGCGCCTGGGGTTCGGTGCCGGCCATAAACAGCTCCCGGCGAAGGTTTCCACAGCCCGGCCCGGGTTTGAGACCGGAGAAGGCGCACACCGTGGCGGTGACGACCCCGGCGGGTTTCCTGAACGCCGGCGGCGTACTCCCGGCAAACAGGGCCTCGGCCAGATCGGCCACAATCGGGGCGGCGGCGCTGGCGCCGCTGAGACCCGCGGTGGGCCGGCCGTCGAAATTGCCCACCCACACCGCCAGGGTATATTCCGGGGTATAGGCCACGGCCCACAAGTCCCGGAAGTGGGTGCTGGTCCCGGTCTTGATGGCCATCCGGTAAGGCGGATTCATGGCCGAGGCGCCGCCGAAGATGCGGGTCCGGGCCATGGGGTCGCTCAAGATGTCGCTGACGATGAAGGCCGCCTGGGAGGTAAAGACCGGCGTCCCGTCGGGTTTGGGTGAATCCAGCGTCAGGCGCAGGGGGGCGAATCTCCCGCCGTCAGCCAGGCAGGCGTAGGCCGCGGCCAGTTGCAGGAGGCTGACTTCGGGGTTGCCCACCACCATGCCCAGGCCATAGTGCTCCGGGGTGAATTCCGGGTGGTTGATGAGGTGGAGCCCGGCCAGCGTGTCGTAGTAAGTCTCCGGCCCCATCAGGTTGAGGAGGTGGACGGTGGAGAGATTCAGGGAATTGCCCAGGGCCTCCCGAAAAGAAATGGGGCCGTGGGACACGCGGTCGAAGTTGGCCGGGATAAACTCGCCCCGGGGCGTGCGGTAGCGCCGTTCCACGTCTTCCAGCACCGAAGCGGGGGTGAATCCCTGGTCCAGGGCCAGGGCGTAGAGGAACGGCTTGAGCGCCGAACCCGGGGAGCGCCAGGCCACGGCCCCGTTGTTGAAGCCCCGGTCCCGGGGGCCATAGGCGCAGGAACCCACCAGGGCCAGGACCTCCCGGGAGCCGTTGGCGACGATCACCGCGGCCGCCTGGGAGGCGCCGGCTTTCAGGAGCCGGGTCCGGTGCGAGTTCACGATGGCCTGGGCCCGGCGCTGGAGCGGCAGGTCCAGGGTCGTCCTGAGCCGCTGGATACCGGGGGCCGCCGGTTTTTCCCGGGCCAGGACCAGGTTGACAAAATGCGGGGCTTCAAAGGGGAAGGCCGGGGCGCGGGGGCCGCGGCCCCGGAACCTGACGGGTTCCGACTGCCGGGCCTGGAGTTCCTCGGGGCTGAGATACCCGAGCCGGGCCATGCGGGAGAGAACCCAGCGCTGCCGCGTGCGAGGAGGCGCTCCCGGTGGGGGCCATAGGGGTTCAGGGTCCCGGGGGCTTTGACCAGGGCGGCCAGGGTTGCAGCTTCACCTGCGGTCAACCGGGAGGCAGTCTTGCCGAAATAGGCCCAGGCCCCGGCCTCCACCCCGATGAGATTATTGCCCAGGGGCACCCGGTCGAGGTAGCGCGAGAGGATCTCGTCCTTGCTGAGGGCCGCCTCTATCCTGAGGCTGCGGCAGACCTCCACCAGCTTGCGATAATAACTCCGGGGCCCGGGATAGGTGAGGCGGGCCAGTTGCTGGGTGATGGTTGAAGCCCCGGACACGATGCGCCCGTGGCTCAGATTGCTCATGGCGGCCCGGAGGATGGCCAGGGGGTCGATACCCGGATGGCGCCAAAACCTCTGGTCCTCCGCGGCCACGAAGGCCTCGGCCACGAGGGTGGGGACGGCCCCGCCGGGCAAGGTGACCAGCTTGCCCCCCTGGGCCCCGGACACCAGGCGCAAGGGCCGGCCCGTCCGGTCCAGCACCAGGGGGCCGGGCCTCGCTTCCAGGGCCGATAGGTCCAGGCGCGAGGCAGCCTCAAAATGCCAGGCCAGGACGACAAGGGCCAGCAAGGCCGCAGCCAGGCACCAGCCGGGACGCCCCCATGGCAGCCTATTCAGCATCAGCGCCCCTTAACGGTCAGCTCTCCCTGGGGGGAGTAGCCGTTTACTCCCGGCGAGTACATGGCCGCTACCCGAGTGGCCGGCAGCACAAACTTGCCCTCGCACACGGCCCGGCAGTAATACTCGAACCGCTGGGAGCCGGAATAAACCTGGTCCCGGAAGGCCAGCACCCGGTCGGTCCGGATCTCGAAATAATTGGGACGGAACCTGATACTCCCATCCGCGGTAACGTAATCGAAGTCGTCGTAGCGCTGCGACTCGTCATCTTCCGGGACAGGCTCCTCGGTCTTGAAGGCCGTGTTGAGAGCCATCAGCCCTGCGGGCAGGGGGTCATCCAGCACCACGTAGCGCTGCCCCCGGCCGGCGACCTCCATAAAGACCGTGACTTTCACCAGGTCGCCCACCTTGATGACATCTGAGCCATCGGTGTTCTTGATGACCCGGCGAACCTTGAAGCCGTTGGCGGCTCCGGTGCCGGCGATATCCAGCCGGGGGGCGGTCAACTCCAGCTTGTAGAGCCAAGTCTTGCCGGCCTGGCCTTCCACCTTGACCACCGGGTCCTTGAGCAGGGCCTTGGCGTTAAGCCCCACCGTGCGGAAGCCCTTGGGGTCAAGTTTAAACCGCTGGGCAGCGGGGACCCCGGGCTGGCTGATGCCAATCTCCACCGGCTCGGTCCCAAAGCTCGCATCCTTGAAGTAGCTTCCCAGGGCCAGGAGGGCCCAGCCGGTATCCGCCGTCGAGTTCCAGATGCCCTGGCTGTCCAGGCCCCCCAGGAGGAGCAGCGCCTCTTCCCGGGTGAGAGGGTCTTTGGGCATGATGGCCTGGGCCGCCAGGAGGGCCAGGGCCGGGCTGCGGAACCGGCAGGAGAAATCCTCGGGATCGTCTCCGGCCGCCTCGGCCTTGCCGCCCAACAGCGGTTTCAGCTCGGCCTGAAGTTCCGGCAACGGGCCGCAGCTCCGCCAGCCTGGCCGCCAACAGCACCAGGATCTTACTCTCCCGGTGCATCTGGGAAAATTGGGCGCTGGCGGTGTTGAGGGTGTCCCGGTCCAGGGCCTGGTTGAGGGCCAGGACGTAGGCGGCAAAGGCCTTGAGGGCGGGGGATCGTTTCGGCTCCTGGATCTGGGTTTTCAGGTACGCCGAAGCCTGGCTCAGGGCCTCTTCCGGCACCGTGAGCCCATGGTTGAGGGCCAGGCTCAAGGCCGCGGCGGCATAGATCGAGCCCCAGGCGTGGGGCTCCCGCTGCCCCGGCCAGTAGGCAAAGCCCCCGGAGTCGGTCTGGAGGCTCAGGATGCGCTGCACCCCCCGGTTCAGGTATTTATCGGTTTCGGGCAGGCTCACCCCGGACACCAGCCCTTGCTGAATGGCGCCCCGGAGGGCCGCCAGTCCCAGGACCCCGGAACTGGTCTGTTCCACACAGCCATACGGGTAATTGAGGAGGTAGTGGATCGCCTCGGTCATCCGCAAAAAGGGCGACCCGGCCATGGTCAGGACGGCCTTGACCTCCTCCGGGTTAATCTGGGCCGCGTCCTTGCCGGTCAGATAAGCGGGGAGCGGCACCTTGATCTCGGTGGTCCCGGCCAGGGAACCGAACCACACCCGGGTTTCCCGGACCTGCCCGGAGTTGATGGGCAGCTTGAGTTCCACCGCGTCGGTCCGCCCCAGGAACTGGCCGGCAAAACGGGCCCCGGCCGCGCCGGCCGCCGCGGCCTGGCCGGTGACCTCGAGCTTCAAACTGTCTTTGGGATTGAGCGTCTCCTTGGGTTCCGTGGCGGTGAGAAACAGCCCGCCATCCCCCACGGCGCTGAATTTCACCGGTCCCGTCTCGCCGGTGGCGTTGAACGCGGCCACCTGGAACTTAAAGGTATCGCCTTTGGTGAAGAACCCGGGCAGGCCGGGCTCCAGGTAAAAGTCCTTGGTGGCCAGCAGGGGCCGCTCGACGCTGGCAAAGCGGCTGCCCCGGTCCAGGACCACGGCATAAATCCGGTAGGTGGTCATATTGTCGGGCAGGGTGAAGCTTACCTGGGCCCGTCCCTGGGCGTCGGTATGCACCTGGGCGTTGAAATAGGCCACCGCTTCAAAGCGCCGCCTGAGCTTGGACATGACCTCTTCGCTCAGACCGCCGCCGCCGGTCAGGGGCTCGTTCTTGGAAAGATAGAAAGGCGTCTGGTGCACCAATAACGCCCGCAGTTCACCGGTAAACACCTCCAGGGGCCGGTCGAACCGGGTCAGGGATTCCAGGCTGGGAGTCTTGAACCCGGTCAGGGCCAGGACGGCTTCATCCACCACCGCCACGGCCATCTCCGCTTCCACTCCGGCGCCCTTGGGGCCCTGGACGGTGAAGTCCAGGGTCACCTTGCCCCCGGGCTCGGCCTTAAGTTCGCTGACTGCCGGGCTGATCTTGACCTGGAGCCCTTCTACTTCCTGCCGGACCGGCAGGTTGAGAGTGGCCCAGTAAAAGCCGGGCGCCTGGGCGTCGTAGTGGCCGGCGTACACCGGGAATTCCCCCCGAGGCGTCAGCCCCAGGACCGAAACGTACAGATTGGGGGCGTATTCGGGCCGGATGGCAATTTCCAGGCTATCGGCATCCGCTTTCGGGGTGATCACCTGGTACTTCAGCACGCCTTCCTGCTCCAGGGTGACCAGGTAGCGGGACACCGGGCTTCGGGGCCGGGCCGTGAGCCTGGCCGTCTCCCCCGGCTTATAGGCCGGCCGGTCCGCAGACAGCGCCAGGGGCAGGTAGGGCAGCTCCCGGTTCTCGTAAGCGTAGTTTTCTCCGCTCACCTCAAAGGCCGTGGCCGACGCGAAACTGCGGCCCGCCTTGTCTTTATAGGTAAAGGCCAGAAGATAGGGGCCGCCCCAGGCGAAGTTGAAACGGAAGGTGGCCGTGCCTTTCGCCAGGTTAAGGTCGCTGGACACGATCTTGCGCCAGATTTCCTCCCCATCCCAATAGAGGTCGCCCTTTTCGTTGCGCTTGGCCACGTAGGCCCAGCTCTTCTGCAGGATTTCGGCCTGGATGGCGCCCCGGGTGAGCCGCTTGCCATCCGGCTTGGCCAGCATCACCGTCAGGACCTGTTCCTCATCGGCCCGGGCCCCTTCCGGGTGGCGGCTGATGCCCACCAAAAAGTCCGGCGTCACCTGGAACACCTTGGTTTCCGACGCCGCCCGGCCGTCGAAGTCCACCACGGTGGCCACCACGGAGAGCCCGTGCTCCCCGTTCATCACCTGACGGTCCAGGGGAAACTCCAACTCCGCCTTCCCCTGGTCATTTAAAATGGTCTGGCCGCTTTCGATCAAAGGGCCCTGTTCTTCGCTGCCATAACCGAAGGTGAAGTCGTCATACCCCGGCACCTGATAGCTGGTCTTGGATTGAAAAATCTTCCAGCGCACCTGGCCGTGTTTGACCTGCCCCCCGGCATAATACGAGCCGGTGAGGTTGATCCGGACAAAGGGAGATTGCTGCTCGCCCCGATTGACGTATCCCTGCAGGGGTTTGACGATCTGCTGGAAATTGATGGACACGAAGTGTCGGGGCGGCTTGAACTCCTGGAGTTGAAAGGTGACGCTCACCTGGTTTTTCGGGCCGGCCGCCGCCCCCTCCAGGGAGGGGTCCCCGCGGCCCCGGCGGCCTTTACGGGCTGCGGCGGCTTCGGCCGGAGTTTCCGGGCCGTATTTCAGGTTCAGGGTGTAAGTCCCCAAAGGCCAGTAACTCTGGGTCAGGAGTTCCCCGGCGGCTGTGCCGAAATCCGAAGTCCGGCCCTCATAGGTAAAGACCTGCTCGCCTTTAGGGCTGATAACCTCAAAAAAGCAGACCTCGCCCTTGGGGGGGAAAATGCGCCCATTGGCATATTCCCGCACTGTGCCCTTGAAGTAGACCTTCTCCCCGGGCCGGTAGACGCCCCGTTCCGTGAACACGTTGCCCCGGAGATTGCGGATTTTTTCCCCGGCCTTCACCTGCCAGATTCCCTGGGGCTTGAGGTTGCCCAGGGGGGTGACCTGGATGAAAGCCACGTCGTCGCCGGTCCCCGCCATCAGCAGCACCATTTCGTCCTGCTTCACCACCCGCTTTACCGGCTGCAGGTTTTTGGGGTTCTTGAGGGACAACCCCGCCATTTCATGGGGTGCAAAAAGCAGCACGCCGTCGGCGTTGGTGCGCCCCAGGAAAAAAGCCTCCATGTCCCGGGTGAAGCCCAAAACCCGGGCCCCGGCCACGGGAGTCCCGGCCTGGAGCGAGGTTACCCAGAGGAGCAGATTCTGTTGGCCGCGTTTGTAGGTCAGGCCCAGATTGGTGATTTCGAATACCCGGGGCGGGGTAGCCGCCGCACTGCCGGCCTCGTTGTCCTGGACCCGGATAAGTTCCAGGGCGCCGGCCTCCTTGCCCTGTCTGAAGTTCAGGGGCAGGGAAACCGCCCAGGGCTTGTTCTTCTCCCCGGTGGCGGGAAAGAGCTGCTTCTCGGCCAGGGGCAGGGTGACAAAGCCGGCCAGACCCTTGTGGGAGGTGAAGAAGGGTTTGAGTCCAGCGAAGGCGGTGTTGAGCTCGGCCAAGACGCGGTCCCAGTCCGCCGGGGACTTCTCCACCGTCAGGGCCAGGGGCAGCAGAAGCGGCGGCACCCGGATGCCTTCAAACCTCAAGTTGTTGACGTTCTGGGCCCGGACGTGCAGCAGCTGCCGGCTGTCCCGTTCGATAACGCTCTGGGGTCCGACAAATTCCACCTTCGGAGGCCGGTCCCCCATGAAAAAGGAGTTGACCGTTTTGCGGTAGGTCTTTTTCCCCACCCTCAGGGTTTCCGGCAGGTTGACCAGATAGCCGGTGCCATAACGGAAAGCCCCCCTCAGGGTCAGCACCCCCTTGGAGTCAAGGGTGGTGCGGTTCCAGTCGATCTTGACCCGGGGCAGCAGCCGCAGATTGCCCCGGAGGCTCTCAACCAACAGGGGCTGGCTGAAAGAGATCTTCACAACCTCCTTACCGGGGTCCGGTGCGATCTTGACGATGGTGAAGTGTTGCTTGGGGTCGAACCCGGGTTTGGCGGCTGACTTGGGCCGTTCCTGGGCTGCGGCCGCGCCGATGGCCCCCGCCCAGGCCAGGGCCAGCACCATGATTAATAAAAGCGCCAGTTGCCGGGTGACCGCGCCGGCGCCCCGGGACGACTGCGGGAACATCTTGCTTGACAAGCCCATGTTCTACCCCTTCCTGCTTCCCAAAGTTCAAGGTTCAAGGTTCAAAGTTGGATGAAGACCCACCATCAAGTTTGCCTAAATTTACGGGTGGCCCGAAGGCCCATGAATGATTGCCAAGGTGAATAACCGTGAACCGCGGCCGCGCAGCCTTCACCCCAGGTGCGCACCGGTCATCATCACCCGGGGGATGTCTGGAATTATCGGCATAACCGCTTACTTTATTAATATACCTTTACCTTACCCGCCACCGGATGCGGTGGCGCCAAAAAGGACTGCAACCGAGATCAGATTATAATAAATTGCGCTTGATTTGAAATAATATCTATCTCATAAGGCCCAAGCCCTTGACACTGCTTCCTGGTCTTAAGCGCCATCCCGCTCCTCTCTATCCCGTCGGCGGATTCAGAGAAGGGCGGTTTTCTCATCAGCAGTAGTACTACCCCCTCCTGGCCAAATAAGATAACTATCCGGCAATACGCTTAAAATTAGCTTTTATAGAGGGGGATTTTAAAACCATCCATAGGAATGATTTTTGGCAAACCCTATGAAGACCTGATGCTGACCAGGGGATTCCGGCGGTCTGGTCCCCGGCTGCGGCTGGCGGGGGAAACGGGAATGGCGAGGAAAAACGACCGCGGGGCCCGCCGTCACGGGCCCCGCGGTGGGTAGGGTTAAGACTGAGAAGCCGGCTCTATTTAGCCATCACGAACTTGCCATCCTTGACCTGGATGATAACCATGGAATCCGGGCCCAGGCCGTTATGGTCCTCAGGGCTCAGGGTATAGATCCCGGACACCCCCACGTAGCCCTTGGTCCCCTCGATGGCGGCCCGGAGGGCCTTGGGGTCGGTGCCCGCCTTCCGCATGGCATTAGCCACGATGCTGATGGCGTCCCAGGCGTAGCCCGAGTGGGTGTTGATGGGGAACTGCTTGTCGAAATGATAGACGTCCGTGTAGAGGTGGATGAAGTTCTGAATAACCTTCTTCTGGGGGTCGCTATCAGGCAAATCTGCCGCCACCATCAGTTTCGTGGACGGCATGCGGTCCCCCTCGGAGGCCTTGCCCGCCAGTTCGATGTACTTGGGGTCAGGCAGGCCGTGGCATTGGAACAGGGGCAGTTTGATGCCCAGCTGGGCCTTGTTCTTGGCCACGATGGCCCCGGCCGGTCCGATGGTCCAACAAATGATCCCCTGGGGCCCGGCGTTCTTGATCTTGGTGAGCTGCGCGGTCATGTCGGTGTCCTTGGGACCGAAGGACTCCTTGGCCACCAAGGTGATGCCGTAATCCGGGGCCAGTTTCTCCAGCCAGGCGGCCCCGTCTTTGCCGAAGCTGTCCGAGGCATAGAGCAGCCCCAGCTTGTTGATTTTCTTCTCCTTCATGTAGGTATAGAGCCGCTTCACCGCCACGGAGGAGCGTTGGGGGGATTTGAACACATAGGTAAAGGGGCCGAATTTCCCGCCCATGATTACCGGGTCGCCGCCCACACACATAAAGGTGGGGATCCCGGCTTCCTCGACGATCTTCTTGACCTGCATCCCCGCGCCCGTAGTGGTGGGCCCGATGATGGCCGCCACCTTGTCGGAATGGATGAATTTCTTGGCGATGGTGGCGGCCTTGGCCGGGTTGCTCTCCGTGTCGCCGATGATCAGCTCCAGCGGCCGGCCATTGATGCCCCCGGCCTTGTTGATCTGAGCCACCACCATCTCCGCCACCAGCTTGGTGGGGGTGCCGATATGGGCCGCCGGCCCCGACAGGGCAAACATGGCCCCTATTTTGATCGGTGGTTTTTGGTCCACAGCCTGGACCCCGCCCGCCACCAGCATTACCATGGCCGCGGCCACGAGAACCCTTGACAATACTCGGCTCATAAGTTTCTCCCTCCTCAGAAAATGTCCTACCATTGTTGGTCTAGTTGAGGCCCTGATGTCAACTCAAAAATCTCGTTACCGGCTATTATCGGGGGGGAATTTGGGCCCTGAACCGGGGTGGTGGGTTCTCGCAAGTGGTCCGGCCCCGGGACCCACATCCTTTTGGGGCCCGGTTACGGAAATTACGGCGCCAGGAAGCGAAAGATTATCTGCTGATTGCGCAGGGCATAGATTGCCGCCTTGATGGAAAGAGTTTGTGCCTGCTGATATTGGTCTTTGGACTCACGTTCGGCTGCGTCACCCGCCTCGGCCTTTCCCTGGGCTCTCAACTCCGCGGCTTCCTTCTTCTTGGCCCCGGCGGTTTCCAGCAATTTATCCGCCTTGCCCTGGGCATCGGTAGCCAGTTTTTGGTTGATGGCCAACTGCTGGCTTTCCTGGGAGGAAAGTTCCCGCTCCGCCAGTTTGGCGGCGCTTTCCTTCTGGAAACGCGTAAATAACGCATTGGACTGTTTTACCAGGGACAGGGCCGCGGAAAGATTCTTGGCGTCTAATTGCTGCTGCGCCTCTTCCAGGAGGGAAACCGCCTGGCGGTAGGCCTTAGCAAGGTCAGATGCCGGGGGTGGGGCGGTTTGGCCCCAGCCGATGCCCACCAGGGGCAGGACCAGGGACAATGCCAGCAGGCAGATACCATAGTTGCTGCGGAACACGAACATCATCACAAGTCACCTCAATGAGATTTGGTGTAGTCTTACCGCCCGGTCCGGGTAATCCCGGCGCCATGGTCCCGGCCGGGGCCTGAAAAGATTCGAGCCGGGCTTGCCGCGGCTCTCCTCAGCAAATTCTCCTCACTATAGAGAATTTGGTCGCCTCAGATCAAGTGCGAAGTGGATTTTCTGCCGCGCCGGTGACGAAAAACGGTACCGGCAAACAATATTAACCCGGCTCCGGCCGGGGAAATCCCGGTTCATCACCTCGGGGATAATTTTTATTTGACAATAATCGTCTCAGCGGTGATTAAATGATCTGCACAGCCGGAGCTCGACTGTTTAAATCCCTGGGGTCCGAGACCCGCCTGAAAATCCTCCGGCCCTTGATGGGAAGAGAGGGACTCCGGGTCTGTGACTGCATGCGCACCCCGAACCTCACGCCGCTCAAGGGTTCCCGTCCCCGGCGCGACCTTTATCACCCCGGTGGGGCACCGGGCCTGCGGGCCGGCCCCTGGATGCATTGCCGGGTGAACGTATCTCCCGGCCCGCCGGGCTTCAACCACCGGGCTAAGGAAGGGTTTCCATGAATTTCTCCCGAAGGACTTTTATCGGTTGGTTTTGCCTCATGGCAGGTTTTCTGGTAATCGGCCAGGCCTGGCCGGCTCTGGCCCAGGGGCCCGCGCCCCCCGCGGCTAAACCGGCGCTCTATGAGTTTGGCGCGGGTTACTGTTTCTCCTGCAAAGAGATGGCCAAAATCATGGCCCAGCTCAAATCCACCCACGGCAGCCAGGTGGAATTCCGCATGGTTTACGCCGACAAGGAAAAGGAGCTTTTCCACCGCTACAAGATCGTGCTCATCCCCACCCAGGTATTTCTGAATGCAGCCGGCAAAGAAGTGGACCGCCATCTGGGGGCTTTGTCCCGGGAAGAGGTCCTCAGGAAGCTGAAGGCATTGAAATTTATCCCCTGATCCTGTGGTCGCCGTGAGACCATCCGGGTAATTATAGCCTTTGCCAAAAGTTCTTTCCTCTTATCAGGGTGAAGGGGGTAAGAGAAAACTTTTGGCAACAGGTATAGCAGCCAGGTGATGAGCCTGCTGTTCCCCCTGGTTGGGGAAAGCCCTGCCCAACCTCGATGCCGGTCCATCCCCGGTGGCCTTCCCAGGTTGGTTCCCACGGATAAGAAGGATAATCAGGTATGGCACATTTTCTCTATGTCGCCTCGGGCTTGCTGATTTCCACGGGCATATGGCTCTGGATATTGCGGCGCTATGATAAATTGGAGCCGGAACCGCTCAAGCTCTTGCTCGGGGTGATGCTGTTGGGCGGTTTGATGAGCGTCATCCCCGCCATCGTCTTCAATAACCTGGCCGACCATTTCCTGGGCCTGAGGGGTTTTGTCAGTACTATCACCCATAGGATCAACGTCCCCCTGGCCCTCGCCTCGGCCGTCTTCGTCGGCATCAACGAGGAGACCTGGAAGTTCCTGGCCACCCTCGGCCTGGTAAGGCGACTGCCGCAATTCGACGAACCCCTCGATGGCATGATTTACGCCATGACCGTGGCTCTCGGTTTTGCTGCCATTGAAAACCTGGAATACACGGTGCGTTTCGGGCCTGGGGTGCTGGTCACGCGATCCGTGCTGTCCATACCGGTCCATCTGGCCTGTGCCGCCATCTGGGGTTACGGCCTGGCCCGGGCCAGGTTTATCAGCAAGCATAAGAGGTACTTTACCACCGCCCTCCCGTATCTCCTGGCCGCGGCAGGGGTTCATGCGGCTTTTGATTTCTTTTTGTTTCTGCGAACCTGGACCGTCCTCCTGGTTGTTCCCCTCTTATTATTCATTGTCTGGTACGCCAATCAAAAATTACTCTACTTAAGCAACCAATCCCTTTCTTTAGCAGGCAATATCTGCCAGCACTGCCAAAAAGTTAATGCCCCCGGGGCAAAATTCTGCATAAACTGCGGCTTGCCGTTAGGCGCGGGCGGCGAATTCTTTCAGATCTGCCCTAATTGCCACATGCGGGTGCCTCACAACGATAATTTTTGTTTTAAATGCGGCCATAAACTCCCTCAGGTTGATTCAGGAGAGGAAAAAGCATGAAATAACGCAACCGGCGGGATGCGCTCCGCTTTCCCGCCCTACGGCCCCAGGGCGCTGCTGAATTATAACGTCGCCGGAGTAAAAGATGATTTTGTACCACGAGACCGAGGTCAGCAAAACGAAATCCCGACACCTGTTGTATTACCTGATAATCAACTGTCTCTCCGTTTTGATATTGGTGACCATGATAAGCGGTGCTTGTCGGGCTGAGGATTTTATCATTGCCATCGATATCGGCCATACCATCAATATTCCCGGAGCCACCAGCGCCAGAGGCGTACCTGAATATCGCTTCAATCAGAACATCGGCACCCTGCTGTACCGGCAACTCCGGCAGGATAGGCGGTTCAAAGGCTCGTTTATCATCAATGAGACCGGGGATGACATCTCCCTCCCGGCCAGAGCCGCCCTCGCCAATCAACGGGGGGCCCATCTCCTGGTCTCCATCCATCATGATTCCGTGGAGCCCAAGGATCTGTCTCAATGGCTGTGCCAGGGGAGCATGATGCCCTATTGCGATAAATTCACCGGATATTCCCTCTTTTATTCGGAAAAAAACGGCAGTCCCCTCAACAGCCTCATATTTGCCGTTATCCTCGGCTCCGAGCTGTTGCAGAGGCATTTTTGCCCCACCTTGCATCATGCCGAAAAGTTTACCGGGGGAGATAAAGATCTGATCGATAAAACCAGAGGGATTTATAAGTATAATAATTTGGTTGTGCTGAAAAAAGCGCACATGCCGGCAGTATTATTTGAATGCGGCATCATAAAAAATCGAAATGAAGAATTACAGCTTAAAGACCCACAGTATCAACAGAGACTGGTCGCCGCACTTTTTAATGCCATAAAATTATTTTGCAGCCAACCAAATGTCACAACATCTCCACGCCATTGAACTCGCTTGATGTTAAGCAGTTGATGTAATCTTCCCTGGCAACTTGAGATAAGGATGGCAGCAAAAACCCAACGGTAATTACCCTAATTAACGCAAAACGTCACCCTAGACCACCGAATCCGTATTCCGGCCATCGAAAACCCGCTGGCTCTTGCGCTCGGAGCGGGGCAGTTCGCCGTAGCCCACCACCACCACCTCCGGCGTCACCATCAGCCGGTGCTTGACGACGTAGCGCACCTCCCGGGCCAGTTCGTCGGTGCGGCCCGCCTCCACCCCTTCGCCCCGCTCCACCTTGAGGAGCATGTGGTCCCGGCCGGCCTCGTCCCGGTCCAGGTGAACCTGGTACTCGGAGCCCAGGCCCGGGACCTCCGAGAGGATGCGGTCGACGCTGGAAGGATAGATGTTCACCGCCCGGAACTTGAACATGTCGTCGGTGCGGCCCCGGAGGCGGGAATGCCGGGGCAGGACGGCGCCGCAGGTGCAGGGCCCCGGGATGATCCGGGTAATGTCCCGGGTGCGGTAGCGGATCAGGGGCGCGGCCTCCTTGCTCAGGGTGGTGACCACCATCTCCCCCCACTCGCCGTCGGGGACCGGCGTCAGGGTCTCCGGGTCCAGGATTTCCAGGATATAGTAGTCGGCCCAGTAGTGGATGCAGTCGTGGTCCGGGCACTCGATGCCGGTCCCCGGCCCGTAGAGTTCCGTCATGCCGGGGATGTCGAAGAGTTCGACGCCCCCTAACAGGTTCCGAAATCTTGCGGCGCATGGACACCGACGAGCGCTCCGAGCCATAGATGACCTTCTTCAGGTTGATCTTGTCGGCCAGGCCCCGCTGGTTGACTTCTTCGGCCATCAACAGTCCCATGGAGGCGGTGCAGCACAGCACCGTGCTCTGGAGGTCCACCAGGAACTCGCAGTGCAGGTCCACGTTTCCCGGCCCCACGGGCAGCGCCATGGCGCCTAAGGCTTCGACGCCCGCCTGGAATCCCACCCCCGCGGTCCAGACCCCGTAGCCCACCGCGATCTGCACCCGGTCCAGGGGGGTCACTCCGGCCATCTCGTAGGCCCGGGCGAAAAAGTGGCGCCAGTCCGCCACGTCCTTGCCGGTGTAGCACAGGATCTTGCGCTTGCCGGTGGTGCCGCTGCTGGCGTGGATGCGCACGATCTGTTCAAAAGGCACGGACCTGAACCCAAAGGGGTAGCCGTCCCGGAGGTCCTCCCCCGTGGTCAGGGGGAGTTTTTGCAAGTCATCCAGGGAGCGGATATCGTCCGGGGAGACCCCGGCCCCGTCCAGATGGGCCCGGTAGAAGCTGGAGCCCTCAAAGGCGTGGCGCACCGTCCACTTGAGCCCCGCCAATTGGTGGGCCCTGAGTTCGTCTTCGGTCTTGAAGGATGGCATAAAGGTTTGCTTGCTCAAATTCGGCTTCTCCAGTCTGATATTGGTCAATCCCGCCCCGCCCAACCGCGACGCCGCCGGGTTATGGTCGGAACCCGCCCCCAGGAAGGCCCGGCGCAGGTCCGGGTCCACCAGGAGTTCGTCGCTCCGGCCCTGGCCCACGATGCGGCCGTTGGCCAAAAGATATGCCGACCGGGAGGCGGTGAGGGCCCGGGCGGCGTTTTGCTCCACCAGGAGGATGGTCACCCCGCCCCGGGCAAGTTGCTTGATGATGTCGAAGATCTCGTCGGTGATCAGCGGCGCCAGCCCCAGGGACGGCTCATCCAGGAGCAACAGCCGGGGTTGGGCCATCAGGGCCCGGCCCATGGCCACCATCTGCTGCTCACCCCCGGAGAGGGTGTTGGTCCGCTGGCCGGCCCGTTCCTTTAGTTTGGGGAACCGGGCCGCAACCGCGGCCAGGCGCCGGGCCATCTCCGGCCGGCTGATCCCCAGGGCCAGGGCCCCCAGTTCCAGGTTCTCCTGGACCGTCAGGTCCCCGAACATCTCCCGGCCCTCGGGGCACAGGGCCACGCCCCTGGCCGCCATGGCCGCCGGCGTTGACCCGGTGACCTCGACCCCGTCCAGCCAGATGCGGCCCCCGGACGGCGGCGCCAGCCCCATGACGGCCTTGAGCAGGCTGGTTTTGCCGGCGCCGTTGGCCCCCACCAGGGCCACGGTCTCCCCCGGCGCCACCGCCAGGTCAACGCCGAAGAGCGCCTGGGCGGCGCCGTAGTGCGCCGTCAGGTTCTCGATACGGAGTAAAGGCTCTGGTTTGTCAGCAATCATAGCCGGTTCGCATTATATACCGCCCCGGGGCTCATGTCGAGTAACGCGATCTTGTCCAATTGCCGCTTAGTGAGCCTAGGGGCGGGTTTCAAACCCGCTACAAGGTGAACACGGTATGAGAGGTAATAATGAGTTGGGAAAAGTATTTCAGAAAGACAACCATCTGATACTTCTACAGAACTTTTTGACCGTGGCCGGAGGCTGGGCAGGGAGTTCGCGGTTCCGGGGGGCATCCCGGGAGGAAATAGGGCAACATCTCCGGCCTCCCCCGGAAGCCTCAGGCCTGCCAGAGATAGGGCTGGAAGCGCCGGTCGGCGGCGCTCAGGGTTACCAGGGCCCAACCGCAACCCCGGGGGCCCCGCCCGGGGCGCTGCGTGGCGGGCGTCCCCTGGATCGCCAGGGGCCGGGGCCAGGCGGTGGCGGGCAGGGATAGGTGGTTTTCCGTGACCCATCCGAGAGATTCAAAGTCATTAACATGAGACCAGGCCCCGGAAAATCCCCCCAAATCCCCCTTGGGCACCGGGGGACCTGCAGCTCTGCCCCCTGATTCACCCCAGCGCCCCGCCACCTTCCCCCCCTTTTCTAAAGGGGGGACAGGGGGGATTTTGCCGTTGCTCCCCCGCCCCAGTTCCCCGACCCCGACTCCATGGACGTGGCCATGCAGGCACAGCACCCGGGAGAAGTGCCCCAGCCGCCGGGCCACTTCCGGGGCGTCCCCGGTCCACTGCTGCCAGGGGTGAAAGAGCCGGGCCAGGGGGGCGTGGGACAAGACGATCAGAGGGGTCGAAGGGGAGAGGCGGGCCAACTCCCGGGCCAGCCACCGGCGTTGCGCCGCCCCGAGTTCAAAGACCGGCCCGCCGGCCCCGGGGGTGAGGGCGGTGTCCAGCCCCAGGACCTGAAAACCCCGAAACGCCCGGGAGAACCAGGGCTCACCCCAGCGCCGGACCCAGGCGGCATTCCCCCCCGGGCCGTGGTCCCCTTCCCCCCGCACGGCCCAATAGGGCCCGGGCAGGTCCGCCAGGATTTCCCGGCCCAAATCCAGGGCGTCGGGCCGGCCCCGGTGGGCCAGGTCGCCGGCAAAGAGCACCAGGTCCGGCCGGGGCGAGAGGGCGCGGATCTCCGCCACCGCCCGGGCCAGGGCCAGGGCCTCGGGGCGCCGGTCATTGCCGTCCTTGAGATGGGCATCGGCCAACAGCGCCAGGCGCAGCTCCGGGCCCGCGGCCACAGCCGGCCACGGCCAGGACAACCGCGCCCCGGCCCAGCCCGCGGCCAGGCCCAGTCCCACCCGCTTGACAAATTCCCGCCGGTCCATGGCTGCCATTGTAGCATATAGAAATTGCCAAAAGTTCTTTCCATTTTGCGAAGACGTAAAATCCCCCCTCCCCCCCTTTAATAAAGGGGGGAACTATAAGGAATTACTGTTAAAGTCCCCCTTTGAAAAAGGGGGATTTAGGGGGATTTGAAAACTACCAAACGGCTGGAATTTATGGCAAACGCTATAAGGGCGAAAAAAAGTTTATTCACCATGCCGCCGTTCTTGAACCTGGTGAAAAACCAGTTTCCCGGTCATCCTGAACGCAGTGAAGGAACTCGTTTTTTCATAGTGACGAGACTCTTCGAGGGCTCAGAATGACCACATGGTTGCGAAAGAATTTTTGCAAGAGGTTTTTGTAGCCACCCCGACGGACCAGATCCGCCAGGCGCGGCCTCAGGAGGGGGAAGATTGCGCTAAAATGAAAAGAAGCCGGGGTTCAGACGCCTCCGCTGTGCGAGGAGACTCCTCTGAAAATCCCCGGCTTCCCGGAACCACGAAACCTTTTTCACTTCTCCTATACGGAGAGGCGCCGGGCTTGCGCCCGAATCGTTCCGTAGCCATCCTCTCTGCTCCGGCAGCGGAGCGGGCTGTTGCCTTTTCCGGCCAGCAGCGCCCGGCCAACCCATTTGCACGTCCGCGGGTCGATGGATGCCGTTTGCTCAGGGCCAAAGCAGGTGGCTGTGAAGTTCAGTCCGGAGGGCGACCCTGCCCTCTTCCGGGTGCGGCCTGACGGCCTGCTCCCCGTAACCGTTTTTACCGGTGCTCAGACTGACTGTCCTAGCAATTATTATATTAATCATCTTTGCCAAAAACACAAGGGCCCGGTGAGATTTTTTCCCCAAAAAATGGTGCCGGCGGAGGTCTGAATACAGGGCTTTCCGGTAAGGGGTTGTTTCCTTTTTCTTTATCGGCCAGGTTCTCGGGATTTTTTTTTAACGTCCCCAGTCTTTGATTTATCAACCGAACGGTCTTATATTGGGTGCATCGATGCGGGGGCGAGGCAACCGGATAGCCGGCTCATCCCGTCAAGCTCGGACCACGGCTGACTCGTTAATTTCCGCCCAAAATCCCTGGGAGGACCACCATGACGACCACACGCCAAATCCGCAAGGTCTTGAAAGCCAAACCGACCCTCGAAGGGGCCGGGGTGCATCTGCACCGGGTCTTCGGCTTCAGCGAAGTGCCGCAGTTCGACCCGTTTCTGCTGCTGGACGATTTCCGTAACGACCGGCCGGAGCACTATCTCAAGGGGTTTCCCTGGCACCCGCACCGGGGCATCGAGACCATCACCTACGTGCTCAAAGGCGACGTGGAGCACGGCGACAGCATGGGCAACAAGGGCATTATCACCTCGGGCGACGTCCAGTGGATGACCGCGGGCAGCGGGGTCATCCACCAGGAAATGCCCCAGGGGGACCCCCAGGGAGTGATGGACGGGTTCCAGTTGTGGGCCAATCTGCCCAAATCCCACAAAATGATGGATCCCCGTTACCGGGACGTAAAGAGCCAAACCATCCCGGAAGTAATCCTGGACAACGGCGTCAAGGTCAAGATCATCTGCGGCCGGGTGCAAGGGGTGGACGGCCCGGTGACCGACATCGTCATTGACCCGGAATACCTCGACGTCACCGTGCCCCCCCACGCGGAATTTCTGCATTCCACCCGGCGGGGCCACACCGTGTTCGCCTACGTGATCGAAGGCCAGGGGTACTTCTGCCAGGAGAAAAACCCGTTCTCCTACGAGGTGGAAGGGGTCAATTATTTCGACATGGACCGAGAACCGTTCGTGTCCAACCACATGCTCGTCCTCTTCGGCGACGGCGACCAGATCATGGTCACTACGGCCGGGGAAGCCGTCAGATTCCTCCTGGTGTCGGGTAAACCCATCGGGGAACCGGTGGCCTGGTACGGCCCCATCGTCATGAACACGGAAGAGGAACTGCGGGTGGCCTTCGAGGAGTACGAGAACGACACGTTTATCAAGGCCAAAAAATAAGGGCGGACTCGACGGTCCGCCCTGACAGGAAAAAATCAGGTCTTCAAAGCAATTGAGGGCCATCCGGCCCCGGCCAAAACAAAACTGGGGTAGGGGCGGGTTTAAAACCCGCCTCTACACGCTTTGCAGGCAATGGGGGTTACAACACCCCCTTGGTGGACGGCACCCCTTCGGCCCGGGGCTCCGGCTGGGTGGCGGTGTCCAGGGCCCGGCCCGCGGCCTTGAAGACCGCCTCCAGGATGTGGTGGGTGTTCTCGCCGTAGGGCACGGTGATGTGAAGCGTCATGCCGCCGTGGATGCTGACGGCCCGCCAGAACTCCTTGAGCAGCTGGGGGTCCAGGCCCGGCGCCCCCGGGAGGCAGGTCCGCCTCCAGGTGGAGGAAGGGACGGTTGCTCAGGTCCACCGTCACCTCGGCCAGGGCTTCGTCCATGGGCACCCGGGCCGAACCGAACCGGCGCACCCCGGGCCGCTGGGCCAGGGCTTCCTTAAAGGCGTGCCCCAGGCAGATGCCGATGTCTTCCACGGTGTGGTGCTGATCCACCTGCAGGTCGCCGACGGCCTTGACGCTCAAATCGAAATAGCCGTGGGCCGCGAACAGGTGCAGCATATGGTCGAGAAACGGGATGCCGGTGTCAATGGCGACGCGGCCGCGGCCGTCCAGTTCCAGTTCCAGATTGACTTCCGTTTCCCGGGTCTGCCGGTGGATTTTACTCAAGGGCATGGCTGGCGGTCTCCTTGGGGTTTGCAGCCCTCCTGACGAGTTGCGGCCGGAGGGCCTGGTGGGCGGGGGCCACCCGACCTGACGACAAATCGCGCCCGGGCCCGTCATTGAGGCGCCGGCAAGTCACCGGCCTCATCGCCCCTTCATGACGCTACTTCTGCGTCGGTTCCCCCTGCTTCGGTTCCCAACGGGAAGTGGCCTCATTATAAACCATGGGCTGACCATTGATCTCACAGGTCCACTGGTTGCCGACCTTGCACACTTTTCTCGCCGTCGCCGGCGCCAGGGGAGACAACTCATCCGGCGTTCCCACGGTGCTGCGCATGTAGGGGGTCTGGGGGGGTTGCACGATCTCCGAGGCGGCAAATCCAGTCCCCAACAGGACCAACAGCGCCCCTATCCCAGCCATCCAGGTAAGATGAATCTTGACGTGCATCTTATCAACCTCCCGGTGCGAAAAAGCCAGAAAGTAAGGTGAGCGGCGCCCACCCCGGATCACGACCAATCGGGTCCGGGCCATGGCGCGGCGGCGTCATACGCCGTCTTCATTTCATCTATCAGCGTCACGGCTATTTTGGCTGCCAACAAGAGGCGGCGTTATTATAAACCATCGTCCGGCCATTCTTTTCACAGGTCCACTGGTTGCCCACCTTTTTCACGTTGGTCGCGCCCACGGGCGCCTCGGGGGACAGCTCGTTCGGCGTTCCCGCGGTGCGCACCTTCGTGGCTTCGACATCCGGGTTCTTGTAGCTTGAAGACGAGGCACAGCCGCTTCCCAAGAAGACCAACAGCAACGCGGTCACCGTCATTCCCGCCAGATAAGCCTTAACTCTCATCGCTCAAACCTCCTGTCCTTGAGAAGTCTTTGAAATTCACCGGGATAGCTCGCCTATTCCCCGGTTATCATAAATCTTTTCCCCAACATTGACAATTGATTATGATACTATAGCAAGCAAGATTTTTGCGGGCACCGTTTCCGGCTGGCCAGGCGGCCCACCGCCAAATCCCTGATAACCCCAAAGCCCCGCCAACCGGGATAGAGCCCCAATCCTAACGATTAGGGAGTGCACCCCTCACGTGATTCACGCAGACCATCTCAAAACCACCCGGCGGCCGGCACCCTTCAGATGCGCCGGCACCCTCCTGCTCCTCTGGGCCGGGGCGATCGCCTGGGGCGTTCTGCCCATCCCTCAGGCCGTGGCCGCGCCCCACGCCGAACTCCAGGAGACCTCCTTTGATTTCGGAAAAATCTACGAAGACCGGGTCCTGACCCACACCTTCGTGATCAAAAACACCGGGACGTCGACCTTGAATATCGAGGACGTGGACCCGGATTGCGCCTGCACCGTGGCCAACTACGAAAAAAGCATCCCCCCCGGCGGCCAGGGGGGTATCATCCTGGCCATCAAACCTTTTTCGGTGATCCACCAATTCAAAAAGGAAACCAAAGTCAGGCTCAATGACCCGGACCGGCCCTCCCTGGTCCTGACCATGACGGGATTGGCCCAACCCTTTATCGAGATCCAGCCCAGCCATATCGTGCGGCTGCGAGGCGCCCCCGGCGACGATCTCCGGGGCCAGGTGCGCTTCATCTCCCATCTGCCGACGCCCTTTAAGATTACCCATTTCAGCACCAACATCCCGGATAAGATCGAGGTAACCCTCAAAACGGAAGTGCCGGACAAGGTCTATGTCCTGGAGGTGCGCAACAAGGGGCAGCAGTCGGGGGCCTACGCCGGCCTGATCCAACTGACCACCAACTCCGTGAAGCGGCCCCGCCTTATCGTCAGGGTCTTCGGGGAAATTTATTTGCCTTCGGCGGGGGGCCAGTAGAGCAGCATCTCATTGAGCAGGTGGACGGCAAAGGTCCGGGCTGCCAGGCGCAGTAACAGCTCGGTTTCCTTGGGGGGCGGCGGGCCGGGATTGACCGGTGAGCTCAGGCTGATCCGGTCCTGGCAGGCAAACAGGATGACGCCTCCCCGGGTGATGGTCCCGGATACCACCAGGTCGGCGTCAATCTTGCCGGTGAGGAACCGCCAGAACGCGCCCCGGACCGCCACAAATTGCACCACGCCGCTGACAACGGTGTCTCCCTGGGGCAGGATCTTGAGGCCGTTGGCCCTCCAGGCCAGGGTCAACTCCTCCATCAAGAAGCCCTGGAAGGTATCGGCGGCAATTCCCTGAGCCGTTGACACCGGGAAGGGCTCCAGGACATACGTCGCCTGGGCCGGGGTAAAGTCCGGGGCTCGATAATAAGCCGTGAGATAGCGCCCGGGAGAGAGCGCCACCTCTGCCGGGGTGGCCGGCGCCAGTCGGGGCATGCAGCCCCAGAGACCTAACAGACACAGGGCCAGAACCAGGCCTGCGGAGGTGTGCTTGCTCATCCCCATGGTCATCTGATTACCATAAACCAGCGTCCTCTGACAAACCATTTAACCGCACCCCGGCAGAAAAGACGAACCGTCCGGGTCGGAGCGGCGCCCGCCCCAGCAGGTGGGAAAGCGCCCGGGGGATTTGACAACCGGATACAGATGTCCTACATTTTTTCTCCAGACTGAGCCCGCTTTTACCTGGAGGCCCGGCGCCCCGGGCTGCTTAAAGAGAGGTGGCCAATCCTTGATTTTCGAATCCTCAGCCGTCGCAGTCGAGACCTTGCCGGCCATCCGGACACATGGTAACCTTTCGTAAAATCTGCCAGTGGGCCGCCAGCTTGCTGGCCCTCTTGCTGGTCGGCAGCCTCGGCTTCGTCTGGCTCGAAGGCTGGGATTTCTTCGACGCCCTGTACATGACGGTGACCACCCTCACCACCGTCGGCTACGGGGAAACCCATCCCCTGGACCGGATCGGGCGCATCTACAACATGGTGCTGATCCTCGCCGGCATGGGGGTCATGTTCTACATCGTGGGCTCCCTGGCCCGGGTGGTGATTGAAGGGGAGCTCCAGGCGGTCTTGGGAAGGCACAAATTGATCAAACATATCAAAAAGCTGAAAAATCATTACATCCTCTGCGGCTTCGGGCGCATCGGTGAAATTATCGCCCGGCAGCTCAAAGCCCGGGGCCTGTCCCTGGTGGTGGTCGAAAGCGACCCGGCCTTGCTCACCCGCTTGGAGACCTCGGGATATTATTTCATCAGCGGCGACGCCACCCGGGAAGAGATCCTGATAGAGGCGGGCATCGAACGGGCCAGGGGGCTGATCTCCGTGGTCTCGTCGGACGCCGCCAACGTCTACGTCGTGCTCACGGCCCGGAGCCTCAACCCCACCCTCTTTATCGTGGCCCGGGGCGAGGAGCCGGGTTCGGAAAAAAAGCTGCTCCGGGCCGGGGCCGACAAGGTGGAATCCCCCTACGAGATGGGCGGGCAAAAAATGGCCCAGACCATTATGCGCCCCACGGTAGTGACCTTTATGGAACTGGCCATGAAGGAGGGCGTGGATTGGACCATGGAAGAGATTGCCGTGGGCCCCGCCTCTCCCCTCCAGGGGGTGCCCCTGTCGGACTCGGGGATCCGCCAGAACCTGAACCTCATCCTGGTGGCCATCAAACGGGCTGACGGCGAGATGCTCTTCAACCCCAGCCACGAGACCCCGGTGCTGGCCGGAGACACCCTCATCGCCCTGGGCCTCCGGAAAAACCTGGACGCCCTGGAAAAAATGGTGCAGTGAGGTACAGTCAGCGGTCAGCTCCGTCGGGCGCGTCCCAGGCGCCATTCTTGGTGCGTAAAACGCACCCAACGGAAAATCTCTTTAAACACCTGAACTTTGAACCTTGAACCTTGAACTATTCTCACCGGAGGCTATCATGATGCCAGCAAAAATCGGCCGGGGAGTTCAAATAACCTTTTTGGGCCACTCGGCCTTTAAATTGACCGGCGCCGGGGTGAGCGTGCTCATCGACCCCTGGCTCAGTAACCCGTTGCTCAACACCCCGGTGGATCAAGTGGGGCCGGTGGATCTCATCCTGGTGACCCACGGCCACAGCGACCACGTGGGGGAAACCGTGGCCGTGGCTCAGGCGAACCACGCCCCGGTGGTGGCCATCCACGAGCTCTCCGTCTTCCTGGCCCGCCAGGGCGCCCCTGAGGTGATCGGCATGAACAAGGGCGGCACCCTGGCAATTGCCGGGTGCAAGGTCACCATGACCCACGCGGTGCACTCCTCCGCGGTGGACGAGGGCGGCGAACTCGTCGCCGCCGGCGACCCCGCCGGCTTCGTCATCGAGTTCGGCAACGGCTTCGTGGCCTACCACGCCGGCGACACCGCAGCCTTCCGGGACATGGAGCTCATCCAGGAGCTCTACCATCCGGAACTGGCCATGCTCCCCATCGGCAGCCATTACGTCATGAGCCCGGCCGAGGCGGCCCTGGCCTGCCGAATGCTCAAACCCCGCTGGGTCATCCCCATGCACTACGGCACCTTCCCGGTGCTCACCGGCACCGCCGCAGATTTGATTGAACGACTAAAAGATGAGCCGGAGATCACGGTCATTCCCCTGAAACCCGGAGAAAGCGTGGACTAGGGTCAGTAAGCCGCAGGCAGCGGGTTCACCAGGAGTGGACTCGTAAAAGAGAGAATCCCCGGTTTATCTGGTAAGTCCTTGCAGGGGATGAAGAAATTGAGACCCCGGCGCAAGTCCCCTCACCTGTCATTCTGAGGGAGCAGAGCGACCGAAGCATCCCATAACTATTAACCCGCTTTATTCATGAACTTTCCGACATATGACATAACCTACTAAAATATAACAGCAAATTAAATAACCCTGAAAAGCAGAGTGTTTTTTGCACAGGCTGGAATGCCTGTGCCACCAAGTTCTTTGCTGTCTGGCAAATTATCCGGATTAAGAATATACAAGATCCCTCGCTACACTCAGGATGACAAAAAACCTTTTCGCGGGGGTCTCAAATTGTTAATACGATAATAAAACAGCAATAGAGGACTACGCAATGTCGCCATTGAAATGTCCAGAGTGTAAAAGTGAGATTAGTGATACTGCTGAACGTTGTCCTTATTGTGGAATAATAATCCCCGACCCGGACGAGATTAAAGTAAAGAACGCAAAGCGCGATGCAATAGTGGGAGGCATCTTCATATTTTTTTGCATTATTCACCTCATGAATAAAATAGACCCGGACTTAAAGTTTATGCCCAAGATTTTTCAGGACATAGATATCATCGGTAAATTAATAACTGCTTACGGCCCATAAAGCTGATCAAGACAAACTAGAGAATGATTGTAGATTCATAGAATAAGGATTACCGGCAGCAGCCCTGAGGCGTGCCAGGCACGCCGCCAGGTTTGGCGTTCATTGGCGGCCACGGGCCGCCCGATGCTAGTGAAAACCGGAAAACCGGAGGAAAGATTGCGCCGCAAGAAGGCCTGGCAGGTATACCGGTTTACCTGATAAACTCCTTACAGGGAGTACGATGACCCATGTGGAGCCAAGAAGCAAGAGAAGCCTATGCACAGTTTATGGCGCTCTTGGAATCTAAGCTCATAAAGTTCCATGACGTCATAGAAGAATATATCTCTGATTATTATTTCTATATTCTTATTGGGTCATTCATCCTGATTTTCGCGGGTATCCTGCACCTGGTGGGGAAACGGCAGAAAAAGAGAAAGAAAAAACTGATTGATAAAGAGATTGAAGAGCAGGTGAAAGAAAAAGGATAGATGGCAACCCAGGTGTATATCCTGAAAGCCCGGATTACAGATAGTGAAGCCGGGAATTAAAGCTCTTTTTCCCGAAGTTGCCTGATCAACCGAAAACCGGAAAACCGGAGGAAAGATTGCGCCGCAAGAAGGCCTGGCAGGTATACCCGGAGCAGCCGGAGTTGGTGGCCGCGGTCATGGCCCGCCATAATGTCCCCCGGCTGGTGGCCCGCATTTTGTTGAACCGGGGCCTCGCGGCCGAGGACGACATCCTGGCCTTTCTGGACCCTTCCCTGGAGCGCCTCAACCCCCCCTTCGAGCTGCCTGACCTGGAAGCCGCCGCGGCCCGGTTGGGCCGGGCGGTGCGCCAGGGGGAGCCGGTGGCCGTCTATGGCGACTACGACGCCGACGGCATCACCGCCACCACGGTGCTGCACCAGTTCTTCCGGGAGCTGGGCCTCAATTGCTTCTCCTACATCCCCGACCGGCTGACCCAGGGTTACGGCCTCAAAATCGAGGCCCTCAAGGAGCTGGCGGCCCAGGCCCGGCTCGTGGTTACGGTGGACTGCGGCATCAGCGACGCGAGAGAGGCGGCCTGGGCCAAGGCCCAGGGGCTGGAGCTGATCATCACCGACCACCACGAGATTCCCCCGGAGCTGCCCGACGCCCTGGCCGTGGTCAACCCCAAGCGGGTCGGCCACGCCTATCCCTTCGGCGAACTGGCCGGGGTGGGAGTGGCCCTGCTCCTGGCCTCGGGGGTCCGGGCCGATCTCCGGGCCGAAGGCTGGTTTAGGCGGCACCGGGAGCCCAACCTCAGGTCCTACCTGGACCTGGTGGCCCTGGGCACCGCCGCCGACGTGGTGCCCCTGGTGGGGGAAAACCGCATCCTGGTGCGCCAGGGGCTCAAGGTCCTGGAAGAGAGCCGCCGCCCCGGAATCATCGCCCTGAAGGAAGTCACCCAGTTGGAAGGCAAGCCCATTTCCTACCAGAACGTGGTCTTCCAACTGGCGCCCCGGCTCAATGCCGCCGGCCGGATGGGCCAGGCCCGGTGCGCCCTGGAACTGCTGCTCAGCGACGACCTGGCCCAGGCCCGGGTGCAGGCCCGGTATCTCCACAATCTCAACCGGCAGCGCCAGGCCCTGGAAGAACAGGTGCTGAAACAGGCCTTGGCCATGATCCGCCGGGACCATCTGGAGGCGCGGTCGGTGCTGGTCCTGGCCGGGGAGGACTGGCACCCCGGAGTGATCGGCATCGTAGCGGCCCGCCTGGCGGACGCGTATCACCGGCCCGCGGCCCTGGTGAGCCTCAAAAACGGCCGTGGCCGGGGCTCGGCCCGGTCCATCGAAGGCTTCCACCTGTTTAAGGGGCTTACCTCATGCCGCCAGGTGCTCCACCGGTACGGGGGGCATGCGGCCGCGGCGGGTTTCGATATGGCCGCCGATCAGGTGGCGCCCCTCCAAGACCTCCTGGAGCAGGCCTTCCACGACCAGGTGGGCCTGGAGCCGCCCCGGCCTACCCTCAGGGTTGACGCCCAGGCGGATTTGCTGGAACTGGACCGCGCCTTTAACCGGCACCTGGAAACCTTGCGGCCCTTCGGCCCCGGCAACCCGGCCCCGGTGATCATCTGCCTGGGGGTGCAATGCCTGGGGTCCCGGGTGATAAACCAGCGGCATTTAAAGGTGAGGATGTCCCAGAACGGTGGCAATGTCCTGGAGGCCATCGCCTTTGACATGGCCGCCCACCACCCCCTGGACGGCACCCTGGACGTAGCCCTGGGCACCAGGATATCAAACTACCAGGGCCGGACCTCCCTGGACCTCCGCCTGCTGGATTGGGGCAAACCCTGAGATCAGGTCTGGCCCCCTGCCCTCCCCTCCCCCACAATAATCAGGAGAACTTAATCCGGCGACGTTTAACCCCCTCTTGCGGTCAGGTTTATAGCGTTTGCCAAAAGGATTTTCCGATGGCGGCATCATTCTAAATCCCCCCTAACCCCCCTTTACAAAAGGGGGGAACCATAAGGAATTGCTTCTAAAGTCCCCCTTTAAAAAAGGGGGATCCAGGGGGATTTAAGAATCTCCAAGTGGAAAGAATTTATGGCAAACGCTATAATTTGCGCAGCCGCGGCTTTACCGTGAAATAGTCCTGCAACAACCCATGCTGATGGATTCACCAAAGCCTACCCCAAACGCAGCCCAGCGTAGGGTGCGTCTTACGCACCAAAAGATGGCGCGTGGGACGCGCCCTCCAGGTTAGGTGCGTTTTTTCTCCTGGCACATTTTCATCTCCGTTGGTGACCAAACCCGGGGCGATAACCGTTTGGCGTAAAAGTCCAGACGTAGGGGTGGGTTAAGAACCCGTCCCTACAGCGAATGTTATTCTTGGGGGTGGCCCATTCTGCGGCCATGGCAGTATAGCCGAGTCATCTGCAACTCCGGTAAGAGTGCGGCTGGCTATAATTTTTGGTGATTTTGACGCCGGGCGGCTGCCCTAAACCTGCACTCCCGGTTACCGGGCGGCGCCGCCCTGGATTTCCCCCAGCAGGCGCCGGGCTTCCCGCCGGTCCTCCTCCAGGTCCTGGGGTTTCACCGCGCCCCGGGTGGACTTGAGCACCTGCTCCAGTTCCCGCACCGCGGCCGGGTCGTCCTTAAGGCGCAACAGGGTCTCGGCCAGGTAGAGGTGGTTGGTGCTGGTATTCGGGGACAGCCGCACCGCCGCCTGGAGGTGCTGACGGGATTTTTCCAGGTCGCCCACGGACAGGGGCCAGCCGGGAGCCTCGTAATAGATGCGCCCCAGCACCCGGTGGGCCCCGGCCTGGTCGTAGGCTTCACCCAGGGCAATAGAGCGCTTCAGTTCCTCGAGGATGCGGGGCAGGAGCCGGTGTCCCAGGAGCTTGCCGCCCACGTCGGCCCGGCCGCACAGGTTCATGGCCAGCCAGTAGTGGCCCTCGACCCGGCCGGGGGCCTCCCGAATCAGGGTCTCGGCGTAGGACTGCCCCTGTTCATAGTACCCCATACTTTGCCGGCTGGGGGCCATTTGGCCCAGCACGAAACAGGTCTGGGACAGGTGCGCCAGGAGCGCCACCCGGGGCGCCCCCGCCGTGGCCAGGACCCCCTGGTAAAGGCTCAGAGCCCGGGCGGCCTGGCTCATATTCAGGTTTGGGCTGTTCAGGAGGGCGTCGGCCTCGGCCAGGGGGCCGGACCCCGCCCCCAGCCCGGCGGTGGCCCCCAGGAGGCGAGGGCGATGCATCCCAGGATCATCAAGCCCCGGGTAAATTGCTTTTTTTTCATTTTTTCACCTTGTTAAGGGCCACCTCGGACCGGTTACGGGCCTCAGCATGGCCCGGTTTGAGGCGCCGAGGCCAATTGCGGGTAGCCCCGGTTCACCCCTGGCGATCCGGGAAAATTCCGGGCTTGAGAACCTGTTGCAAAACCTTTCTTCCGCTGCAAAGATTTTCTCTCAACCGATGGAGGGATGGGAACGGGAGTTTTAAGTTCCCATTTTTAAAGGGGGATTTAGGGGGATTATCAGGCGCTTATGTAATCCCCCCTGCCCCCCTTGAGAAAAGGAGGGTGATGCTTACCCAACTTAAGCTCCCCTGGTTGATGCAAAATGACGCCTAAAATCGGTTTTGAGATGACTTATAGGGTTTTAGGGCGCCAGAGGCGCGCTCATTCCCTTTCCGGATGCAGCAATAAGTTTCAGGCGCACTTGATTATAATCCTCCTGGGTCAACTTCCCCTCATCTTTCATGATCTTGAGCTGGTTCAGCTTATCCTCCAGTTTTTTAGCCTCATCCCGGTCTTGCTGGGAGGTGAGGGGCTGCAAGCGCACCTCAACTTTTTCCGGCTCTAATCGCCTTTGAGCCCCGGTGGCCGCGTCGATTCCATACCCGATAGCGCCACCGGCGATAAAATCTCCCAGCACTGCCGCGCTTATGGTTCCTTTAATCTCAACGGCTGCTCTTTTATACCCCTCCTGGGAAATTTCCACGGTATGGTCGTCTTTACGTTTCATGGTTATTACTGCCGGGGATTTATAATGATTTTGCCCGTCGACCAGCAGGTCGGCGCCGGCGGGGTCTGTCTTGACGTCGATATCCTGGGTGGTTCCGTGCATAATGGTGGCGCACCCGTTTAACGCCATGAGCAGGAATAGGGTCAACAGCGCACTGTGAAGTCTCATAGCCGGCACCTCGATGGTCGATTTATGGGTGAGGGGCTGGCCTTTTTGCCGCTACCCGCCACAATTATCTGCATTTTGCAAGTATAATGCCCCCATAAGCTCTTGCCAACCCCGGCCGGCGGGTTTGCCGGGAAAAGCCAGGTTCGGCCCGACCCGCCCGGCATCGAGTTTTCCGCATTTTCCTTATAAGACCTTGCCCGGCCGCTGTTTCTGTGATAGAGGATTGTGAAACCCACGCGCCGGGAGAGGAGGGAAAATGGCTGGGTTCAACAGGGTTATTCTGATAGGTAATCTGGGGTCTGATCCGGAGATGCGCTATACCGCCAGCGGCACTGCGGTGGCCAAATTTTCCGTGGCCACCAGCCGTAAATTCACCGGAAAAGATGGACAGAAGCAGGAAAAGACCGAGTGGCACCGCATCGTGGCCTGGGGCAAACTGGCGGAGATCTGCGGCCAATACCTCGGCAAGGGTAAACAAGTGATGATCGAAGGCCGGATTGAGTACGGGTCCTACGAAAAAGACGGCGTCAAGCACTATACCACCGACATCGTCGCCGAAAATATGACGATGCTGGGCAGCCCCGGCGGCCGCAGCCAGGACCGGGAGCCGGAACCGCCCTTTGGACAACCCCAGGGCGGGACGCCGGACGATGATATCCCCTTTTAGGGAGCCGCCGTCCCTGCCTCTACCCCTTAACCTACGCGGCCAGAGGAGATAACCCGGTTTTGCCAAACAAGCGCGGCCAATTGCGGGCGAAGATCGTCCCGTTGCTCCAGGCGGGGGATTTCCCCGGCCTGACGAACCTGGCCGGACAGGAATCCGGGGTGGCTGCCATCCTGATGCAATTTCTCTACGACCCGGGCGCCCTCCTCTATTGGCGGGCCCTGGAAGGCCTGGGCCGGGTGGCCGGCTCCCATCCGGAGCAGGTACATAAACTCATCAACCGGCTCCTCTACCTGCTCAACGAGGATTCGGGCAGCAACGGCTGGGGCGCGGCCGCAGCCCTGGGGGAGATCGGGCGCCACCAGATCGCCCTGGTGCAAGAAATCATCCCCATGTTCGTCGGCATCCTGGAGGAATCCTTCTCCCGGGAGCCCATGCTCTGGGGAGTAGGCCGGTTGGCGGAAGTGCATGGAGAACTTCTCCATGAAGTTTTGCCAGTAATTGTACCTTTTCTCACAAGCCCCAAACCCCAGGTCCGGGCCCTGGCCGCCTGGGGTCTCGGTAAAGCCCGGTACCGGCCGGCCGCCGGCCCGATCCAGGCTTTAACCGGGGACCAGCACCCGGTGGAACTTTATGACTCCGGGCATCTCGCTGAGACCACCGTGGGCCAGATAGCAATGGAGGCCCTGGCGGCCCTGACCTGACCCCGGCAAGACGCGAGGCTCAAACTTTTCTGTGCATGCGCACCGGATTAAACTCAGATAAGAAAGGAAGGTTCAGATGTTTTTACTCATTGTGGTTTTTGCCGTTGGCGTATTCGTGGGCTATAAATACCCCCAGCAAGTGGATCAGGCTGTCCAGTCAAGCAAAAAAGTCTTCAACGATCTGAAGGATAAATTTTCCAATAAGTCCTCGTAAGGTTGCCCCCGGTCTGTCTTCCGGGGGAAAAGACGTGCCGGCAGCGGCTGCCTTTCCCTCCGGAGGGGCTTGTCCAGGTGCCCCCCGGGCCCTCGCCGGGAGTGCCCCAAAGAGGGCGCGGCTGGGGCCCAGGCGGGCCGCGTCCGGCGTTGGCCTTACCGGGTTCAGGCCTGGAGTGCGATGATGGCCCCCTGGCGGCCGGTCACCCGGTCCCGGCGGTAGGAATAGAACTCTTGGGCGCCGCAACGGGTGCAGAGGCCGGCCAGGTCGAGGCGCGCCGGCCTTAGCCCCGCAGCCACCAGTTGGTCCCGGCTGAGCCGCCAGAGGTCGAAGTAGGTGGGCCGCACCTGATAGGGCCACAGGTCCGGGGGAAATTCCCCGCGAAAGTTCTTAAACTCAGCGCAGCAGGGGCCCAGACTGGGGCCCACTGCGGCATAGAGGTCGTCCGGCCGCGTCCCGAACCTGGACTGCAGCAGGCGCACCGTCTCCCCCAGAATATTGTGGACCTGGCCCCGCCAGCCACAGTGCGCGTTGGCCACCACCCGGTTGACCGGGTCATAGAACATCACCGCCTGGCAGTCCGCCTGTTTGATGAGCAGACCCAGGCCGGGGACGGTGGTGACCAGGATGTCCACCTCCGAGATGTCCTCCTCCCGGGCCTGATCCAGGGAGGTGATCACCGCGGCCCGGCCGCCGTGCACCTGGACGGCGCCGGCCAGCTTCGCCAGCCCCAGGGCCTGCCGCATCCGGCCCAGGTTCTCCGCCACCGCCTCCCGTTGGTCCCCCACCGCCAGGCTGACATTGAGATTGGCATAAGCCCCGGAACTCACGCCCCCCTGCCGGGTGAAAAACCCGTGCACCACCTCCGGCAAGCCGGCCAGGAGGGGGCTGCGATAATACCTGGGGCTGCCGGTTGCCTGCCATCCCGCCATCCGCCTGATTCTCCTCAAGAGCTCCGGCCGGCCCCGCTGCCCAGGCCATGCACCTATACGTTCTTCGAAAAACAATCCGATCCGGGATAGCGAGGGCGGTCTACCGCCCGCACCATCGGATTATCCGTCAATGTTCAAGCCGTATAGAACGGCCATTTATGGAAAAACCATTCATTCCAGAGCAGTGGAATGATCCACCAGAAATTCCAGATGAGGGATTCGCCGCCCACCACCCGCTCGACGATGCCTCCGGCCATGTGGTGATTGCCCAGGCCCCAGTGGCCAAAATTGGCGTAATAGAACAAAGAGATAGTTCAGGGCGCCCAGGATAAGCACCCCCACGGTCCGGAACCCGAAGGCGCCCCAGGCGTCCTTGTCCGCCTGAGGGGCCCAATCGTCAAAGTAATGATGCCAGATGAGGAAGGGGATGAGGGTGAAGCCGGCGATTTCCGCGGCGTGATACCACAGAAACCGGATGGGGACGCCCTTGTCTCCGGCCGGCAAATGGTGGATGACGTCAGCCATGGGTAACCAGGCGGGCGCACTCTTCACACAGATCAGGGCCAGGATATAGCCGAGACCTATGGTGCCGGCGAATGAGATCAGCCCCTTCCAGGGCTGGGGCAGGGTGATCACCGACCAGGGTTTCATCCGCCAGACATTGGGGGTCATGAACAGGATGATAATGGCCCATTCCCACCAGCCAAAGACCCAGTGCACGTGACCGGTGCCGGCGATGCCCCCCCACCAGGGGAAATTGAGGCCGTAGGAGGTCCCAAAGACCTTGCCGTAGACTACCCCCCAGAAGGGCACAATCAGGATAGTAAAGAAAAACAGGGTCAACATGCTGCACCAGCCAAGTTCCGCCAGACCGGCCTGGGGCTGCGTCAAATCGCTGGGTCGGATGGGCCACTTCCCGAACAGGATGGTGACAAAGGGATAGGAAAAAAAGCCGATCAACACGAAAGTCACCACCGCCCGTTCGCCGTAGCGGGCGACGGGGCTGATCAAAGTCTGGAGGCTGAGGGTCTTGCCGCACACCTCCGGCAGCGCGGTTTTACCGGCCGCGGCCAGGGCCTCCAGATTGACCTGGCTGAAAAAGTTGAAGCCTACCCCGAGAATGCGATAAAAAACTACATGAATGACGAACCACACCAGGGCCAGGTTGACCACCGTTTCAATGAGGCCCCGGGCCGGCTGCGCTAGGTCCTGGAATGGCCAGTCTCCCAGAAACATGTGCTGCCAGAGCCCCACCAAAATCATCATCGCCAGGTACATGACAAAAGGGTAGGGAAAAGATGCGACTGGACCGCGCGGGTCACTAAAGATGAACCAGATGAGCCAGGCGATGAGGAAGAAAGCGAGCAATGCGACAATTCCCGTCGCGGGTTGGCCCCAGCGTGCTTTTAGTGTATGGCCTGCCATTCAGTCACTCCTCTGACGGTCTCCTCCAAAAAGATGACGTCAATACTTTCAACTCCGTCATAAGCTTAGATATGGTCCAGGTGTTCTTCCTGATATCTTTTAACGCTTTCGGCATCGATCAACTTTTTAATGAGCTTGAGGCACGCCTCATCTGCGGCTATTTTCGGCCAGATTGCCGGCAGTAACTCCAGCACCACCCGCCTCTGCTCACCTTCATCAAGATTCATGACCGCCGCTTTGATCGCCTCGAATTCCATGATCCTCGCTCCCTTTCGCCTCATTTTTCCGGTCAAGCTTCATTGGTTTTTCCCGGAAATTTGCCGTCTCAAAAACAGGAATGATAAGCCCGATACCATGAAACCCCTTGATAATCAAGCATTTTTTCCCTGGGGGGAGCCCTGCCGGAGATTTTTCTCTCCCGGCCTGGACTGCCGGGAAGTCTGCCATAATCAGAAAAACCCTGGCCGGCTCAAGCTTTCAGACCAAAACGGCGCGGGTTTCCCCCCGAGGCTCCATCCGCTCCATATCGCCATCTAATCTCGAGATCAAATTGCCTGCGAACCCTGGAGTAATTGAATATAATATAAGATTATTGGCGAAATTCGCCCTGGAATGATCCTTACGGGAGGTAATCACGCGTGGCGGCAAAGAGCCTGTTGATCGTGCAGCACCTGGATTGGGAAGGGCCCGGCCAGCACCTGTTGGCCGCGCTTCTGGAGGCGGAGATCAGTTACCGGGTGGTGGAGGCCTGGCAGGAGCCCCTCCCCGCCTTGGACCGGTTTGACGGCATGATTGTCCTGGGAGGGTCACCCAATGTGGATGAAGAAAAGCAGTTCCCCTACCTCATCCCGCTCAAGGCCCGCATCCGGGAAGGCCTGGCTGCGGGGAAAGCCTATCTGGGATTTTGCCTGGGACACCAGCTGCTGGCTCACGTGCTGGGCTGCCGGGTCGGCCCCCTCCTCCAAAAGTCCGTGGGTTTCATCACCGGGGAGTTGACCCCCGCGGGTATGGCCCACCCGGTTTTTCAGGGGTTGCCGCCTCAGCTTAACCTGTTCAAGTGGCACGGCCAGGGCGTCCTGCCGCCCCTCCCGGCCGGAGTCAGCCTCCTGGCCCGGTCAGCCGCGGCGCCGGTGGAGGCCCTGGGTCTGGCGGACAACCCCCGGGTGGTCGGCCTGCAGTTCGATAACCACGCCGCGGCCCTGGATGTGGCCAACTGGCTCAAGCACGACGGCGAGTGGGCCCTGGCGGGGTCGGGGGCCGACCCCGCCGCCATGATCGCCAGCGCCGTGGCCCAGGAGGCGGCCATGGGCCGCGAATTTCGCCGTTTCATGGACAATTTCTTCCGGTTGATCTGGAGCGCTTAATTTTCCCCGGGAAAGCCGTCAAGGGCTGAACCATGGGAGGCCATCCGTTCAGGAGGCCCTGGCGAAAACAACTTCGGTGTTTGAATGCCTGGCATAAAACTTGAAGTTATGCTGAATAAACATCGGAGAACGGGGAATGAAACGAAACAAGCGCACCGAAACCATGGGGCACCAGGACTTGACCCCCCTGACGGAGTTAATCTTGGCGCAAATGGGTGACGAAGGGGCTGAAATTCGCAAGAGATTAAAGAACTTGTATCGCCGCCGCTCCCTTAATAACCCCGCGGTTTTTCGGGAACGCCGGGATCAGACCGCCTCCTCCCCGGAGTTGGACGAGACCCCCGGAGCCTTTGGCAAAATGCGCTCTTAGGCTGATGGGTCATGACGTGCGCCAAAATTCCCGGCTGCCCCGGCTTCCCAGCCTGTGCCGGCCCGGGCTGAAGCCTGCGGCTGCCTGAACCGGCTCATTTTATCCGAGGCGCCCCGGACTCGGAAGTCGGGTCGATAGTATGGGTGCCGATATGAGACAAGTATAGGCTTCAGTGTCAGTCCGGGGGTCCCGGGATACCCCCACCTCGAAACCTGGCGTGGAAATCTCGACAGGGGTGTCGGGAATTTGCCCCGGCTGGTCTCCAGCTTCCCGCCGTCCATCCCAGCCGGAGCCTGGCCCCCTTAGTTGATCCATCGCCTCCGGCCGCCGGGCCGGACAGAGCACAATCCGCCTCCTCACCTGCTTAGCCTGCCACCCCGGAGCATAATTTCCAGGGAAATACCGCCAATTCTCTCCCGTATGCATACCTTTGCTTGACGGTCGGGGCGGCGTTGATTATAGTTGGGTTAGCGCCAATTGGGGCAGGAGAAACTCATGGCTTGGGCATACCTGATAGTGGCACTGGGGATATTGACGACGGGCTGCGGCGAGCAGATCATGTATCAGCGCTTCGACAAAAGCATGTGGTCCAACTACTCCCACGTGAATGAATTGAAGTTGGGGATGAGCAAAGCGGAAGTGCTGGGAATCATGGGGTCCCCCGGGACCACGGAATCAGGCGAATACCGCGGCGGCCGCTACACCGTCCTCTTCTACCTGACCCACAGCATGGACTTCGACGAGAGCAACACCGTCCGGAACGGCTATACCCCTCTCGTATTCAAAAATGACCGCCTGGTCGGTATCGGCAAACGGGATTACCGTCAAGCGGTGGACCGCCCGGAAGCCGTGGGGGTTCCCGCCGGGAGCCTGCCCTGGAGTCGGACCCAATGACCCGGGGGTGAATACCCCGCAGTCAAGACTCGCTCTGATTTAGGCCCTCCTGCCAGGTTGCCGTCAAACAGGTAAATATCCGAATTGTCGGGGCGGTTCGCGAACCGCCCCTACGAGGGTTGTAACCATAGAACCAGAATTGCCTCTATGACGGCGACTTGGTATCAGAACACCCCAACCTAAGCCGGTCCCCGGTTCGCCCCGGATGGGATCGGCCCCTGCCCGGCTGACGCGGGCCCCAAGGCGGCTGCCCTTGGTGGCGGCCAGAAACTTTTCGACCTCGCTGCCGTTGAGGTGTTTACGCTAATCTGTCGTTTTGTCCAGTTTACCAGCGCGAAGTCGGCCAGCGCCTTTAGGTATGGTGCGGGGCGCTTTTCCGAATATGGACAATTGATGTGATTTTTTCCAGTTTTGTTTTTATGGTGCTCCGAGGTCTGGCACCAGACAAAATAGTACCTTTTGCCTAATGGTTGCCGCTTTGATTATCCATATCATATCTTGGATTTTTAGAGGCCCGACGAGAATTGGTGATCTTGACAAGAAATGTTGAACAAGCTATTTAGTTGAAGTTGCTTAAAGAGCATACAATGTTCTTTGGGTTCAAAGTGGCTGATTTACCGTTTTAGTTCTCGTCTCATATTCTTTGTCCAAATATGATCTATTCTAGGTATTCTCCAATCATCACATTGTATACAAAAAGGCGCAATTTCCTCCAAATTATTATCAATATGAGCACGCCTAATTTCTTTGATGGCTGTTGACTCATAAAAGGCTTGTTTTAAACTTAAATTTGAATTGTTTAAATCTGCTAAAATTCCTTTGCCATCACCTGTATAATCCACATAAGTACAGCAGGGAACCAGCAAACCATTCCAGGTTACAGTTAATGATTGCCAGAGATTCAAACAAGGATACCTCACACACTCTTGTTTTGTTTTATATATTTTCCCTGTCCATGATATATATCTTGCGATTTCTACATAATCTACATGCTTTTTCCAAAAAGATTTATAGGCATCTTGTTCTTTACTAGTAGATTTAAAATCTGTTATTCGAACGCCTATCCGTATATTTTTTTTTAATTCACTCTTTCTTTTACAAAAATATAAAACATTAGAAATTACGCTGTCGTAATCTACAGGTACTAATGGAGAGGCGTACGGATTGTTTTTAGATTGTATTCTAATTTTTTCAAAAGTATTTTTAGATCCATCAATAGAGAATCTTATATTGCTCAGATTTGTACTTAATATAGCATTAGCCATGTCTTGATTTAATAAGGTAGCATTAGTTACTAAACTAACATTAAGCAGTTTTGAAGAGGAATACTCTATAAGGTCAACAATATTTGGATGTAAAAGCGGTTCACCATCCTTATGTAAACGTAAATTAATAGTTTTATCTTCAGAAGCTATTTCGTCAACCATACGACAAAAAAGATTAACACTAATAAACCCGTCGTGCTTAAATTCTTTAGCTTCTTTTCTTTGAGTAGGGCACATAATACAATTTAAATTACATGCGTTAGTTGTCTCTAACCAGATTGTAGGCAATTTTTTTCTTTTGTAAAAATTTATGTAAGATCTCGTAAGATAAGCATCTTTAATAATTGGCGGGAATGCCCAAGGAATTTTATGATATATTTTTCTAATAAGACCTTTCGTTTTCATTTTCAAATTTTCCATAATTATGTCTTCTCCATTCATCTATATACGAGATTTTGAGGCAGCTTGACTGCCTCTAGTTAGTCGGCGTCGTTGCAATCTCAGATGATGCGGAATCTCGGCCACCGCAGTCAAAAGACGGTTTTCGGAGCACTCCTACTGATTCTAACCCCGAGAAGCCGAATTGTCTATCGGCAACGAAGATCGCATGAATTTCAATGAATTTGTTATCCAAAAAGCCGGGTACCGTAATTTTTTCAGACACTAATCAGTTTTAAATGCAATCCGTACGAAATTGTAATATTAGGAGATTTGCTTCATGTTGTCCAGTATTCGGGGTGTAAATAAACCCCCGGAACCCGATATGGTTTTCATAATTGGGCAAATTAGCACGAATTGTCCAGTTATACCAAAGTAATATATTATCTGGGGCGCAGCAGATGGGCTCCCCACTTCCTGCGCCACTCTTTGAGCAAGCCTGCGGCCTTATAAACCCTGTTATCCACCCACATTTCGGCGGTCATGCGGTTTATCGGTCGGATCGGCTTCAAGAGCGGCGGCGGGGCGTAACGCCTGGGCCTCGGCATGATCCGGCGCGGCTTTTTGGTCACGGCCTTATGGGCTGCTTTCAACCTGTGGCAAAGCCAGGCCGTTTTCAGGGTGGCGGCGATGGGAGGCGGCAGTCGTCCTCTCCCCTCTCGGCGTGGCCACGGCTCATACTAACGACCATTTCCTTGCGGACACGACGAAAGATGAATAATGGCTGGTGTTGGTGGGGCGGCCGTCCCCGGCCGCCATATCGGTTGGCGGGCGGGGACGCCCGCCCCACTGCACTGAGATCCGCCCCACCGAGATATCTTCCTATAAATCTGCGCTCAAGAAGGCATTTTCCCGTTGTAGGGTGCGTTTTACAAAAGTTGCCGTAATAGAGGTAAGAGTCATTGGCACAGGCGTATCACCTGTACAGGCGCAGCTAAAGGTTCATGACCACTTGGTTGGTTGCTCCCGGGGATGAAAATCCCCCTAACCCCCCTTTAGAAAAGGGGGAAAAGACCGCGGCTTCCTAAAAGTCCCCCTTTTGTAAAAGGGGGGTTAGGGGGATTTGAGTTTTCACGGTTAAGCCTGCGGCTACAAAGAAATTACCCGTTTGATCGCAACTTGATAAAGGGGGGCGCCGCTCAGCCGCCGGGCTCCCCGGTTCTTTCTCCGGCCAGTTGGCCGCAGGCGGCGTTGATTTCCTGCCCCCGGCTCTCCCGGATAAACACCGCGTAATTGGCTTCCCGCAAAATTTCCTGAAATTCCAGAGTGCGCGACTCCGGCGGCGGCTCATAGGGCAGGAGCGGGTGGCGGTTGAAGGGGATCAGGTTGATTTTGGCGCCGAAAACCCCGGAGCAGCCGGGCCAGTTGCCGGGCCTGGTCCAAGGCGTCATTGATGCCGTGGAGGAGCACGTAGGCAAAGGTGATGCGTCGGTGATGGGGCAGGGGAAAGGCCCGGCAGGCCGCCATCAGCTCTGGCAGCGGATAGCGCCGGTTGATGGGCATAATCCGGTTCCGGGTCTCGTCATCCGGGGCATTGAGAGAGATGGTGAGGTTGACCCGGGCCTAAAGGCCCAGCCGGGGGATGAAGGGGGCCACCCCCGCGGTGGAGACGGTGAGCCGCCGGGAAGAGAAGTTCAACCCCCAGGGGGAGCTGATCACGGTGAGGGCCCGCACCAGGGCCGGGAAATTGGCCAGGGGCTCCCCCATGCCCATAAAGACCAGGTTGGTGAGGGGCAGCTCATCCGTCAGTTCCCGGCGCACCGCCATGACCTGATTGACGATTTCGCTGGCCTCCAGGTTGCGGATCAGGCCCCGCCGGGCCGTCAGACAAAACCGGCACCCCTGGGCACAGCCTACCTGGGTGGAGAGACACAGGGTATAGTGGCCCTCTTCCGGGATCAGCACCGATTCGATCAGGTTGCCGTCTTCCAGGGCGAACAGGAATTTCCGGACGCCGTCCGCCGCCCCCTGGACCTGCGCAATCTCAAGGCCGCTGATCCGGGCCCGATTCGCCAGCTCCGCCCTAAACGGCCGGGCCAGGTCGGTCATGTCCTCGAAGCTGCCGACGCCTTTGTAGAGCCACTTGGCCAACTGCCGGGCCCGGAAGGCCGGCTGGCCCCAGGCGGCCACGAGTTGCTCCAGTTCGGGGAGGGTGAAGTTTTTCAGATCAACAGGGTGAGTCATGGAGGAAATGGCGCCGCCAGGGGATGCGGCTGTCTCTGGTTCCGGTTGAGGGCAGCGCCCCCCCCCCGCCCGGCTGATGAGCCCGGAGGATTGGCGACAGGCAAACGCTTACTGGCCCCGGGACCGTTCCAGGGCCTCCTCCCTGGATTTACAGGCGATGCACATGGTGGTCACCGGCCGGGCGTTAGGCGCTTTTCGGTAATCTCGCCGCCGCAGAGGTCGCAGTAGCCATAGGTGCCGGCATCGATCCGGTCCAGGGCTTCCCTAATCTTGCTGATTAATTTCCGTTCCCGGTCGCGGATTCTGAGGGTGAAGTTCCGATCCGTCTCCAGGGTGGCCCGGTCCGTAGGGTCCGGAAAGGGAGCGGTGACGCCGGTCATGTCAGTCCGCGTCTTGTCGGCTTCTCCCAAGATTTCTTCCAGGCGTTCTTGCAACAGGGTGCGGAAATATTCCAGTCGTTCAGGTTCCATTACTCAACTCCGGTCTCCACAAAATAATTTATGGGGTGGCCGCCACCCGGTGGTATTCACCACTGGCTCCCCCGCTCTTTTCCAAGAGCATCAGCCCGGTTATCATCAACCCCCGATCCACCGCCTTGCACATATCGTATATCGTCAGGGCGGCCACCGCCGCGGCCGTCAGGGCCTCCATTTCCACCCCGGTGCGGGCCCGGGTGCTGACCTTCGCCCGGATGGCCACCGCCCACGCTTCGGGTTCCGGGATAAAATCCAGGTCAATCCCGGTCAGGGGCAGGGGATGGCACAGGGGGATGAGCTGGGAGGTATTCTTGGCGGCCATGATGCCAGCCAGCCTCGCCGCGGCCCAAACGTCCCCTTTGGGGAGGCGGCCGGCCAGGAGCAGGGGGTAGACCTTGGGACCCACCACGACCCGGCAGGCAGCCGTGGCCCGGCGCAGGGTCTCGGGCTTGTCCCCGACCTCCACCATGTGCATCTGCCCTTTCTCATCCAGATGGGTGAAGCTATTCATGTCCGGCCCGGTCCAACTGCCCCTCCTCCAGGCGGTCCAACTCCCTCAGGAGCGACTGCTGCTGAAGACTGAGGTTTTGCAGAGTGGTGACGATAACCTCGTTCACCTGATCACCCGGCGGCTGCGTGGGGGTCCCCGGCGCCCCCGCCCCGGGAAACCGGCAAGACCAGCCGGTTTGGGTGCCCTGGGGGAGATTGGCCCACTGATAGCCGTCCAGGGTGGGGATACGGATGGCACAGCCCAGGGCTGCCTCGGCAAAAGAAACCTCGACCTTGCAGTGGATGTCGTTCCCCACCCGGGTGAAAAAATGATGCGGGGCCACATGAATCACCACGAGCAGGTTGCCCCGGGGTCCATTCCGGAAACCTTCCCCACCTTCCCCCATAATGCGGAAACGGGCGCCATCCTGGGTGCCCGGAGGAATCCGCAGGGGATATTCCTTTGGCCGGGAGCGCCGGCCAAGACCCGCCGCAGTGCCGGCAGGGAACGGCCACGATTTTTCCCCGGCCCCGGCAGCGCCCGCACACGGGACCGAACCTCAGGACTCCCGGTCCCCCGAAGCGTCGGCCCCGGCCCTGGCACTCCGGACACTCCTGGTAGGTGGTGCCCGGGGCCAACCCTACGCCCCCGCACGCTCGACACGGCGACTGATGGTCCAAGGTAATGGCGGTCATCATGCCTTTGACGGCCGCCACCAGGGAAATCTCCAGGTCGTACCGGAAATCGGCCCCCGCCGACCATGACAGGGGGGAACCATCCTGGCAGATGCCGAAAAATTCTTCAAAAACGTCCTCTTGGCCGGTAAACCGGGGTTGCCGATAATTGCCCGCGTTTCTCCGGCTGCGGCCCTTGACTTCGGCCTGGGCCCTGGCCGCCTGGATGCCCTCAAACGCGGCCGCGATCAGGCGGAAACGCGCCGCCGCCTCCGGATCACCGGGGTTGTGGTCGGGGTGGTGCCGCCGCGCCAACAAGCGGTAACGCCGGCGCACCTCCTCCGGGGTACTGGTGGGCTTCACCCCTAAAATCCGGTAGTAATCCAGGGCAGCCATAGTTATCTTTCTTCGGGCAGGGTCTGTCCGGCGATCAGGCCGGCCACCATGGCGGTTTTCTCGTCATCACCGGCGAACTCGAAGGCCCGCCGGGCAAAATAAAGCTTTCCCAGGGCCAGGGCCCGCTCGCCCACCTGGCGCCAGTCTCCCGGCTCCTGGTGGCCGAGGCGCCAGAGCATGAAAGCGTCTCCCGTTTCCAGGCAGTACGCCTTGAGCTTTTCCAGATCGTCCGCCAAGCCCCCTTTCTTAAAGAACTCCAGGGCATCTTCCCGCCACCCCAACTCCAGAAACTTCTGGCCATACTCCCGGCAGACGTCCGGGCTTACCGGTTCGTTGAGCAACTGCCTTTTCTTCAGGCAGTTCGGGTATTTTTTTGGGCAACGGCGGGGGTGCAGGGCTCAAGGTTTCATCCTCATTTTTTAGATTATCGTTTATTTATAAAATATCTCGGAGGGTATGTAAACCGTAATTTTCCCGGGCCTGAAGCGGGCGGCAGCCGGGGAATATATTGACTTTCTTGGCGTCATTCGGTATGGTAGACAATTAAGAGAGTTTTTACCTAATTATTTCGGGAGCTTCAGGCTGGCGGACAGCCTTAACGCACGGCAGGCTCCCCTGGTCCGGGTGCAAACAACACACGCCATCGGCCATAAGCTCGCAAACTCATGATTAAACGCCTACTGGAGCGGTTTCGCCAGGATCGCGGTCTCCACAAGGCCACGGTGCGCGTCGACTTCTTCCCCCAAAACCAGGTTACCCCCCTGATCACCTGGCTGAGCAGCAACTCCCCCGAGGCCGACACCGTGCCCCTGGTCCTCCTGGTTTATGCCCGTATCCTCTATGAGCTGGCGGAATTGAACGAAGGCCGGGTGGCCCGGGAACTGATCCGCTTCCTCGATCAGGTCTGCGACCGGGTGCTGGACGGCGACGGCCCGCCCCGCCGGCCCCACCTGCCCCTGGGCCAATTGACCCTGGGGGCCGAACCCGGCCAGCCCGCCACCAGATCTTACCAGGCGGAGTTCTACGAGTTCGCCGCCGGCGGCTTTCGCCTGGACTTTCAGGGGAGCCTGGGGAAAGAGGGTTTCTACCTGCCCGGGGCCTTCCTGGCCCTGCTGCAATCCTGCCTCGACCACCTGGGGGACGACGCCCTGCGCCGCCTGACCCGGGGGCTGGTGCGCCTCCACCTCTACTACCGCTACCGCCGGGATTTCTGGGAAGGCGGCGCCCTCACCGCCGGCCCGGCCTTCGCCCTGGGCACCGAAGAGATCCACCCCGAAGCCGCCACCCCGGAACTTTAAGGGCAATTTCCCCTCAATAAACCGATGGCTCAAGGCAGGGCTGCACCTAGAGCGTTCCCCATAAATTCTTTCCACTTGGAGATTCTTAAATCCCCCTAAATCCCTCTTTTTCAAAGGGGGACTTTAGCAGCTATTCCCTATAGTTCCCCCATTTCCTCAAAGGGGTTAGGGCGGAGGTAGCATGATGCCGCCATCGGAAAATACTTTTGGCAAACGCTATAGTTGCGCGCCCTGGCTCCGGGCGGACACGCAGGTCCGCCCCTACGAAAAATATCTGGTTGATTGCGGCTTGATTTGAGGCGGGACTGAAAGGTTTGAACGGTTGTGGTTATCGCGCCGCAAAGACGTTGAAAAAGTCATCCAAAAAAGAGTTGGCTTGGGCAGCTTCTGACGCTTCGTCGGCCCATTCACGGAAAAACTTTTAGGCGCGGTCTTTAATCTCGTTCCACGCTAGGGGCATAGTGGCGGAACCTCATCAGGGCCGTGGCGATGAATTGTCGCCCGGTTTTTCCATCGCCTGGGCGAGGGTCGGCAAGTCCTTGATGGTTTTCCCGATTTTCTGCTCGGCCAGGCGCAGTTCGTAGAGCTTTTGCAGGTTCATCCAGATATCCGGTCCCGTGCCGAACCACCGGCCGAGGCGCAAGGCCGTATCACCCGAGATGCCGCGCTTGCCGCGGATGATCTCGGTGATCCGGTTCGTCGGCACCCCCAATTTTTTGGCCAGTTCGTTGGCACTCATACCGAGGGCCTGCAACTCGTCGGCCAGATGTTCCCCTGGATGGATGATTAACCGTGCCATAAGTCACCTCCTAATGGTAGTCCACAATTTCCACATGAAGCGGCCCCGGCCTGGCCTTTAGCCTCTTTGGATCTCAAAAGAAGGCGTTGATATCCATCATTGCGGGCAGAACCCTGACGACCTGAATCCCGTCATCAATTGGCATATAAAAAATGAGATATTTGCCAATGGGAAGACTGCGCAGAGATGCCAGCAGTTCGTCACGGCCAATCCCCATATTCGGGAATTGCGCGAGTTTCTGGCATCGTTCCTCAATCTTATCAAGGAACCGGTCAGCGGCGTCTGGATTATCCTGGGCTATATACCACCAGATATCATCAAGGTCGGTTTCAGCCAGCGGGAGTTTAACAACCTGCGACATCAGGGGCTCACTTTCTCCCGCTCTGCTGCCAGCCGTTTACGGCCCCGGGCTTTAATAACTCCAATATCCAAGGGTGTTGCCGCCCCGCTGTCCAAGCCCTTCTTAATTTCCGCCCTCAACTCTTCAAGGCGCATGGCATTGAGACGGTCGCGTGCTTCGAGAAGACGCAGGGCTTCCCGCATAACTTCGCTCGCCGAAACATAAAGTCCACTGTCCACCTTCCTTTTGACCAATTCTTCAAGCTGTGGCGTAAGTGAAATGTTCATGGTGTTTAGCTCCCATTGCTAATATGCCTCTAATGACACAAAATGTCAATCCTTGTTATTGGTTGAGCCGAGGCAACGCGGTTTGGGAAAGGCGAGGGGAAGGAGGCGCCGAGCTTTAGGTCGTTAAGAACAGATAGGGAAAATCAGCCAGGGGACCCGGATGGCGCCGGGCGCCAGGTTTTCAGGCGGAAATGCGCTGCAGCAGGCTGGCTTTGATGCGGTCGAACTCCTCGGGGCTGATGACGCCTTCGTCCCGGAGCTTGATGAACTCCGCCAGTTCCTCCCGGAGGCGTTCCGGCGGCAGCCAGGCGTGGGGGGCAACGGCTTCGTCCTCGAGGCTGAGAGGCCCGGCCAGGGCCAGTGCCTGGGGCCGCCCCCCGGGGAGGCTGGCCTGGGTCAGGCCATGGGCCCCGGTGTAGCGCAGGGTGAAAATGCCGTTCATCAGGGAGATTTCCACGTCCTTGCCGCTCTGGGTGGCCTCCCGCATCAGGTCCTGGAAGTCGCCGGTCTGGGCCGCCATCTTGGACTTGATGACCCCCCAGCGGCGATAGAGGCGCCAGACGATATAGGCCAGCAGCCCGGCGAACCCTGCGAAGATATAGGCGTTGAAGCCCAGGATGCCGGTGACCCACACCAGGGCTATGATGAGAACAAAGGGAATGGCAATAAGAAAGATCAGCAGGCTATAAAAATTGGCCATATTCCCCAGAGAGGAAACCGAGGCGTCTACCGGATCTTTCTTAAAGCGGGAAAAGAATTTGCCCATGTTGTCGTTTCCGAAGCAGTCCGAAGCAGTTTGAAACTGCAGTTCTGTAAGTGTACCATAGTTTGCGCCAGGTTGCCAACCCGGAGCCGGGGCTCAGCCGGGGACCGATCCTCATGGGCCTTTGGCCCATGAGGGTCAGTCCTGGAAAGTTTTTGGTGGCACCGGTATCTTACCGGTGCGAGTGCACAGGTTGAAAACCTGTGCCACTAAAAACGGCGGGCACAGAGGCCCGCCCCACGGGAATCCGGTCAGGCTCACCCGGCCTGGAAAAAAGCCTTGAAGGCCTTGAAGGTCATGTACAGGTCGGCCTTGGAGGCCACCTCAAAGGGCGAGTGCATCGAGAGCAAAGGCGTGCCGCAGTCGATGATCTCCATGCCGTACACCGCCAGGAATTTGGCGATGGTGCCGCCGCCGCCTTCGTCCACCTTGCCCAACTCCCCCGCCTGCCAGACCACCCCGTGTTCCTGAAAGATCTTCCGGATCCAGGCCACGTACTCGGCATTGGCGTCGCTGGTGGAATACTTGCCGCCGCTGCCGCCGTACTTGTGAAAGCAGACACCGTACCCCAGCCGGGCGGCGTTCCGTTTTTCGTGGACCTCGGGATAATCCGGGTCCAGGGCCCCGGTGACGTCGGCCGACAGGGCCTTGCTGGCCATGAGCACCCGGCGCCGGGCCTGGTGGCTTTCGCCCTGGCGTTCCAGGAGGATCTCGACGATCTCGTTCAGGAGGAAGCTCCGGGCCGAGGTGTTGCCTTCGCTGCCGATTTCCTCTTTGTCATAGAACAGGCCCAGGCAGGTGTACTCCGGTTCCTGAGCGTCCAGGAGGGCGGCCAGGGCGGCGTAGGCGCAGCACCGGTCATCATGGCCATAGCCTCCCACCAGGCTGCGGTCCCAGCCCAGGTCCCGGGCGGGCCCGGCCGGCACCACCTCGAGTTCGGCGCTGATCAGGTCCTCCTCGCCGATGCCGTACTGGTCTTCCAGGTATTTTAAGAGGTGGAGCTTGACGCGTTCCTTGGTGTCGGCGTCTCCCAGGGGGAGGGACCCCACCAGGACATTGAGCTTTTCCCCCTCGAAGGCCTCGGACACCTTCTTGTCCATGATCTTCTTGCCCAGGTGGGGCAGGAGGTCAAGTACGGAAAAGACCGGGTCATGGGGGTCTTCGCCGACGGTGAGCTGCACCCGGCTGCCGTCGGCCTTGAGTACCACCCCGTGGATGGCCAGGGGCCGGGCCAGCCACTGGTATTTCTTGATGCCGCCGTAGTAATGGGTCTTCAAGAAAGCCAGGTCCGTGTCTTCATAGAGGGGATACTGTTTCAGGTCCAGGCGGGGCGAGTCGATGTGGGAGGCCACGATCCGCAGGCCCTCGGTGAGGGGCCGGCGGCCCCGGACCACCAGGACGATGTTCTTGCCCCGGTAATTATAGTAGCCCCGGGGGCCGGTCTCCTTGCCGGCCAGGTCCACAAAGCCCAGGGCCTTGGCCTGGCGTTCGATCTCGGTCACCGCCTCCCGTTCCGTCTTGGCCCGGTCCAAAAATGTCTTATAATGATCGCCATAGGCGAAAATCGCGGCTCGTTCGGCCTCATCCACCTGGTCCCACACCATCTTGGGAGTTACGGCCAGACGGTCCCACAGTTGTTTCAGTTCGTCCTTGTCCTGGACCTCCATTCCGGTTCATCCTCCATGGGCGGAAAATTTGGAAAAAATGTAAAAAAAGAGCGTTATGTGAGCCACCGGTGCCGCCAAGGCTGGTGGTTTTGGGAACCGGCTCGCTTATCATGATAAGCATCACCGTCGGGCGGCGCCAAGAATTTGCTGAATTTTACGGGGTGGTGATCTTTGCCGATCAGGCGCGTCTTAAGCGCCGCTTGCCGGTGCGGAGCCTGTCCCCTCTTTGGGGCTCTCCGTTCCCGTGGGGGCGGGTTTTATACCCGTCCCGACCCGGTTTGGCCCTGGCCCCCAAGCTGGGCCGCAGTCAGCTCGAATCTTTAATTGATACCATGATTCCGGGCAAGAAACAACGCAGGGAGACGAAACCGGGCCGGAGACAGTTGACTTAAGCGGTGAAAGTTAATAAATTTATTAGATGAATCGACAACGTTGCGAGAGTGGCGGAATTTGGCAGACGCACTGGGTTTAGGGTCCAGCGGGTAAACCGTGGGGGTTCGAGTCCCCCCTCTCGCACACCGGTACGGGGAAGCGCCAGATCGGGGGCATGCCCTCCTGAACGCATATAAAATTAAAGAATTTAAATTAACGGAAGAATGTGAGCCAAGAAGATGACTGAAAGCGCCGTGAAGGTGGAGATGGAGAATCTCAGCGAAGTCAAGCGGAAATTAAAGATCGAGGTCCCCTCCGCCGAGGTGACCCAGGAAGTGGACCGGGCCTACCGGGAATTGGGGAAGAAAGCCAAAGTCAAAGGCTTCCGGCCGGGCAAGGTGCCCCGGTCGGTCCTCGAGATGTATTACCACAAAGACATCGACCACGAGGTGTCCGAAACCCTGGTGCGCCAGTCCCTGGGAGAGGCCTTGAAGGACCAGGGCCTGGAGGCCATCAACCTGAGCTGGCCGGAACCCGTGCCCCCGGTGGTGGCCGGAGAGGATTTCTGCTACAGCGTCGAGATCGAGGTCGCGCCGGAGTTCGAGGCCGAGGACTACCTGGCCCTGAAGTTGGAGGCGCCGGAAGTCGAAGTGAGCCGACGCCGAGGTGGACGACCGCATGGAGGAAATCCGCCAGGGCAACGCCCTGTTGAAACCCCCGGCGGAAGAACGGGGCATCCAGGCGGGGGATTTCGTGGTCCTGGACTACCAGGGCTTCTTCGCCGGGGAGCCGGCGGAGGGCGCCAAGTCGGAAGGCACCTATATCGAGGTGGGGAGCGGTAAGTTCAACCCCGAGTTCGAAACCAACCTCCTGGGCCTCAAGGCCGGGGCGGAGACCCGTTTCGCCGTGGACCTGCCCAACGATTTCGCCAATCCCCTCATCGCCGGCAAGGTGATCGACTTTGCCGTGAAGGTCCAGGAAGTGAAAGAGAAAGTGGTGGCCGAACTCGACGACACCTTCGCCCAGAACCTGGGCGGCAACTTTCAGACCCTGGCTGACTTGCGCACCGCGGTGCGAGAGGATATTATTAAGGGAAAGGAAAGGGAGCGCCAGGCCTACCTGGAAAACCAGGTGGCAGACCGGTTGCTGGCCCGTCATCAATTTGAGGCGCCCCCCTCCCTGATCGCCCAGGAACAAGAGAACATGCTCCGGGACCAGATGGACCGCTTCAGGCAGCAAGGATTTAGCCCGGACGGCATGGACACGGCCAAGATGCTGGAGGTCATGAAACCCATGGCCGAGCGCCGGGTGAAGGTCAGGCTGGTCCTGTCCCGCATCGCCGACCAGGAGAACCTGGCGGTGGACGAAGCCGAAATGGATGCCGCCCTGGCCCGGATCGCGGTCAACAACCGCCGGGAGGTGCCCGAGATCAGGAAGTTTTATGAGGAACACGAGCTGCTGGGTACCCTCCGGCGGACACTCCTCGATGACAAAACCATGAAACTGTTGCTGGACAAAGCCGAGATCAGCACGGTCACCAACCCGGCCCCTGCCGAGGGGGGCCCAGAGGCGGACACAATTGAAAAGGAGTAGCATGCAGTTAATTCCCATGGTGGTGGAGCAGAGCAGCCGGGGAGAGCGGGCTTACGATATCTATTCCCGGCTTCTGAGGGACCGGATCATCTTTTTGGGGACGGCCATCAACGACGATGTCGCCAACCTGGTGATCGCCCAACTGCTGTTTTTGGAGGCAGAGGACCCCGACAAGGAAATCAACTTTTACATCAACTCTCCCGGCGGTCTGGTGACCTCGGGGATGGCGATATACGACACCATGCAGTACATCAAGAGCCCGGTGGCCACCCTGTGCATGGGCCAGGGGGCGTCCATGGCGGCGCTGCTGTTGACCGCCGGCGCCAAGGGCAAGAGATTTGCCCTGCCCCACGCCCGGATCTTGATCCACCAACCCCTGGGCGGCTTTCAGGGCCAAGCCACCGACGTGGGTATCCAGGCGCAGGAAATTTTGCGGATGCGGGAAGAATTGAACGGGATTATGGCCAAACACACGGGCCAAACCATTGAACGCATCCACCAGGATACTGAGCGGGATTTTTATATGTCCGGCCTCCAGGCCAAGGAATACGGCCTGGTTGACGATGTCATCACCCACCGGGAACCGGGGATTCTCTTCCCGGCCCGGCATCATCAGGATTAAGCGCCTGATAAATGCTGAAGCAAAAGCCGCCCCATGCCGATGTAATCAGGCAAGGCAGACGCGGCGGCAGCCGAGCAAACCAGCCAAACCCTCGAACCGCTTCTTTTTCGGGGTTTGTGGAGGAAAACCTATATGAGTAAGCGCGGTACCGACAAGAGTGCCGACCTGTTGTGTTCTTTCTGTGGCAAAAGCCAGGGGGAAGTGAAGAAGCTCATCGCCGGCCCCGGCGTTTACATCTGCGATGAGTGCATCGAACTGTGCAACGACATCATTGCCGAAGAGTACGAGAAGGACGAAGCCAAACACTCCCGGTTGTCGATTCCCGAACCGGCGATCATCAAGAAACAGATCGACGAGTATGTCATCGGCCAGGAACGCGCCAAAAAGATCCTGTCGGTGGCGGTCTATAATCACTATAAGCGCATCAATGCCGGGGTGGACCTGGACGGGGTGGAACTCCAGAAGAGCAACATCCTGCTGGTGGGCCCCACCGGCTCGGGCAAGACCCTGCTGGCCCAAACCCTGGCCCGGATCCTGAACGTGCCCTTCACCATTGCCGACGCCACCACCCTGACCGAGGCCGGCTACGTGGGCGAGGATGTGGAGAACATTATCCTCAACCTCCTCCAGTCCGCGGACTACGACGTGGAGAAGGCTTCCCGGGGCATCGTCTATATTGACGAAGTGGACAAGATCGCCCGGAAGACCGACAGCCCCTCCATCACCCGGGACGTCTCCGGGGAAGGGGTGCAGCAGGCCCTGCTCAAGATCATCGAGGGCACCATGGCGTCGGTGCCTCCCAAAGGCGGCCGCAAGCATCCCCAGCAGGAGTTCATCAAGGTGGACACCACCAACATCCTGTTCATCTGCGGCGGCGCCTTCAACGGCCTGGAGGACATCATCGGGGCCCGCATCGGCCGCAAGTCCATGGGCTTCGGGGCCGACATCCAGAGCCGGAGCCAGCGTCCCCTGGGAGAAACGTTGGTCCAGGTGCAGCCCCAGGACCTGTTGAAGTTCGGTCTGATCCCCGAGTTCGTGGGTCGCCTGCCGGTGCTCGCCACCCTGGATGAGCTCAATGAAGACGCCCTGATGCGCATCCTCAAGGAGCCCAAGAACGCCCTGGTGAAGCAGTATCAGAAACTTCTGGAACTGGACCGGGTCGCCTTGAAATTCACCGACGGCGCCCTTGAGGCCGTGGCCAAAGAGGCCCTGATCCGCAAGTCCGGGGCCCGGGGGCTGAGAGCCATCCTGGAGCGGGCCATGTTGGACCTCATGTATGAGCTGCCTTCCCTCAAAGACGTGGAGGAATGCTTGATCAATGAGGATTTCATCAGCAAACATGCGGCGCCGATTTTCACCTACCGGACCGCGGAGGAAGTTCCCTGGGATAAGCCCGGGATGGCGGTGCAACAATGATTTTCCGATTACCCAAGACCCGCGGCGCCGGAGAGAATGACAAGTGCACCCTGCTCACCGTGCCCATGCTGCCCCTCCGGGATATCGTCATCTTTCCCCACATGGTGGTGCCGCTGTTTATCGGCCGGGAACGCTCCATCCATGCCCTGGAATATGCCATGGGCCAGGAAAAATATATCCTGTTGTGCACCCAGAAGGACCCGCGCAAGGACGAACCCCGGGAAGGCGAAATTCACCGGTTGGGCACCCTGGCGGCCATCCTGCAGCTCTTGCGGCTGCCCGACGGCACCGTCAAGGTCCTGGTGGAAGGCAAAAGCCGGGCCATCGCCCGCCAGTTTCTGCCCATTTCCCAGTTCTTCCAGGTGGAAGCCGAGGAGCTCCTGGAGTCCTGGGATATCACTCCCGAGACCGAGGCCCTGCGCCGCACCGCCATCGCCGGGTTCGAGACTTATGCCAAGCTGAACAAAAAGGTCCCCCAGGAAGCCTTGCAGAGCCTGGTGGGGGTGGATGACCCGGGGCGCCTGGCCGACACCATCGCCGGCCATCTGTCCATCAAGGCGGATGAAAAACAGGGCCTCCTGGAAAACCTGGATGCTTCCCGCCGCCTGGAACAGGTCGTGGGCTATGTGAACCGGGAAAATGAAATCCTCCAGATCGAGTCCCGCATCAAGAACCGGGTCAAAAAGCAGATGGAAAAGACCCAGCGGGAATACTATCTCAACGAGCAGATGCGGGCCATCCAGAAGGAGATGGGGGAAAAAGAGGACCTCAAGGGCGAGATCCAGGAACTCGAGCGCCGCATCCGCCGGAAGAAGATGAGCACCGAGGCCACCGGCAAGGTGAAGCACGAGCTCAAGAAACTGAAGCTCATGAGCCCCATGTCGGCGGAGGCCACGGTCTCCCGGAACTACATCGACTGGCTCCTCTCCCTGCCCTGGCAGGACAAGACCAAAGATAAGCTCAACCTGGAAGAGGCCGAACGCATCCTCGAAGAAGACCACTATGGCCTGGAGAAGCCCAAGGAACGCATCCTGGAACACCTGGCGGTCCAAAGCCTGGTGAAAAAGATGAAGGGCCCCATCCTCTGTCTGGTGGGACCGCCGGGCGTGGGTAAGACCTCCCTGGCCAAGTCGGTGGCCCGGGCCATGGGCCGGAACTTCGTGCGCCTGTCCCTGGGCGGCGTCCGGGACGAAGCCGAGATTCGCGGCCACCGGCGCACTTATATCGGGGCGCTGCCCGGCAAGATCATCCAGTCCCTCAAAAAGGCCAAGACCAACAACCCGGTCTTCTGCCTGGATGAAGTGGACAAGATGAGCACGGATTTCCGGGGCGACCCCTCCTCGGCGCTCCTCGAGGTCCTGGACCCCGAGCAGAACTTCGCCTTTAACGACCACTATCTGGACGTGGACTACGACCTCTCCGAAGTGATGTTCATCACCACGGCCAATAATCTCTTCTCCATTCCGCCGCCGCTTCAGGACCGGATGGAGATCATCCGGCTGGCCGGCTATACCGAGGTCGAAAAGCACCTCATCGCCGAACAGTTTTTGATCCCCAAGCAATGTCTCGCCAATGGCCTGACCAAGGAGAACATCCAGTTCACCGAAAACGCCATTTTCACCATCATCCGGCAGTACACCCGGGAGGCCGGGGTGCGCAACCTGGAGCGGGAGATCGCCTCCATCTGCCGGAAGGTGGCCCGGGAAGTGGCGGCCCAGGGCAAGGACCATGAGATCAAGGTCACCAGCCAGTTGGTGCCCAAGTACCTGGGGGTCCCCAAGTTCCGCTTCGGCCGCACCGAAGAAGCCGACGAAGTGGGTCTCACCACCGGTCTGGCCTGGACCGAATTCGGGGGCGAACTCCTCCACACCGAGGTGGTGGTCCTCCCCGGCCGGGGCAAGCTCCTGATCACCGGCAAACTGGGAGAAGTCATGCAGGAGTCGGCCCAGGCGGCCTTGAGCTATGTGCGTTCCAAGGCCGAAAGCCTGGGGCTGCCGTCTGAGTTCTACCGCAAGATCGACATCCACGTCCACGTGCCCGAGGGCGCCATTCCCAAAGATGGCCCTTCCGCCGGGATTACCATTGCGACGTGCATCGTCTCCGCCTTGCTGAAGATTCCGGTCCATCGCGACGTGGCCATGACCGGGGAGATCACCCTCCGGGGCCGGGTCCTGCCCATCGGCGGCCTCAAGGAAAAGATCATGGCGGCCCACCGCCATCAGATCAAGACCGTGCTCATCCCCCGGGACAACGAAAAGGATATCAAAGAGATCCCGGCCCGGATTCTCAAGGCGGTGGACCTGGTGCCCGTGGACCACATGGACGAGGTCCTGAAAACCGCCCTGGTGCTGGACGATCCCGACAGCCTGTTTAAAGAGGTGCCGCCGCCGGTGGCCCCGGAACCGGTTTATGTCTCGTCCGAGCCACCCGCCGCCGAGATTCAGGCGCATTAACTAACCGGGGGAAAAGGGTAAAAGGCGAAAAGGTAAAATGCCTTTGCGTTTCACCCTATCCTCCCCTGGGAAAATGTGGGTGGGTCCGACCCGCTAGGGGCTGGAGGGTGCGCTCTGCGCACCACTTCTCCTCATGGCGTAAAAAGGATACCGGCACGAACGGTTTGGACTCCCCGATAGGCTGGCGGGGGCATAAAGTCCTTGACAGCGGAACCTCCATAAGCGAATATTACGGGGGCGGGCGGGTAGCTCAGCTGGGAGAGCATCGGCCTTACAAGCCGGGGGTCACAGGTTCGAACCCTGTTCCGCCTACCAGAATTTGGTTCAAGGTTCACAGTTAAAGGTTCGAGATTTCTGCCCTTAACTTTTGAACTTTCAAACTTCGAACCTTGAACTTTGAACTTATCACCCGGGGGCGTAGTTCAGTTGGTTAGAACGCCGGCCTGTCACGCCGGAGGTCGCGAGTTCGAGTCTCGTCGTCCCCGCCAACGAAATCAAGGGGTTAGGTCATTCGGCCTAACCCTTCTTTCTTTTATCCCCAGCATTATCCCCAGCACATCTTCAGGAAATTTCGGTGAAATATGGTAAGATGATCTCACTTCCTGGCGGCATCTGGTATCTGTTCAGAAATTTAGGACGGGGGGAAATCATGCGATCTCTCACCCCGTATTCCTGAGGCACCTTCCCTCTGCTCAGAAACATATCTATGATTTTGGCCCCGGAAGATCATCTAGTTAAATCCACTCCTTATCATCTTCGTCGCGCTTCGCTGACTGCTTGGTTGGTCCCAGAAGGTTAAGGAAAATGACGCAGAAGGAACCTACAACTCCAGCGATAAAAGGGCAACAGGCATATGTCGCACCGACCCCTGGTTTTACTTAATCCTCATGACAAGTATTCTCCTGCCTGCCTGCTCCCCCGTAGATACGTTGAAATTTTCGGCGGAGGCTTCGGTGGACGCGATGAAATCATCGATGGACAAAAAGCTGACAGCCCCGCCGGCTGCAGGTATCGGCTATGTGCCTAGGCAGCAGCTGGCCAAGAATCCCAATCTCCCCTTCGATAAGGCCTGGATCAAGCAAGGGGTAGATTGGCACCGTTACCGCACCAGGTATATTGCCCCGGTGAACACGGATTACCTTATGCTGGCCAACTGGTGGCAGGAGAGCATCCGTGCCAACCAATGCAGCAGGATGTCCAAAAGATGGCGACCTTCATGCGGACACAATTCATCATGGCTTTTCAGAATGATCCCCCCAAACCACTGCGTGGGAGTGGTAATGTCCCCGGAGAAAGGCCCTCTGACCCTGGCAATGGCCATCATGGGACTGGTTTCCGGTCACGTGCTGCTCAATGCCATAAAAATCGCCGGTCCCTACGGCTCGGGTCTTGCCGCCGCGGCCCTGGAGAGGGGCACGGAAGCGCAGAGCACGGTGGCCTTCGAGGCCAGGGTCAAAGACACCACTACCGGCCAGACAGTGGCCATGTTTGCCGACCGGGCATTTGCCACCGCACGACCCATCGATCTCTAGGGCTTTACCTGGTACGGCAACGCTGAAGACATTGTCAAGCAGTGGGCCAAATAGTGCGTAGAGGTTGCCAACCGGCGGCCGGGAGAGATCATCAAGCGTGCCAGTGTTTTTCCCTTGAGACCGTGGTAAAATGTGGAGGAAGCGGCTGGGAACAGGGAACTGGTCCGGGTCTTGTCGTGCAAGGGGTTCGGCAAGAATTTGCTATCATGCCTGCCACAAAACCATTCGGTTTCAAAAAAAGAAAAGTTTCGGGATTTAAGCTCCGTGGAAATGCTCCCCAAACCATTAGTTGACTATGGGGCCAAGTGGCCCCATAATCCGGGTAATTTACCCAGAAGGGCATGATCTACCCGCCCACCTGGGCGCAGACATTTCGCCCTCCCCACCATATCGCCTATTTTTATCTCTAGGAGCGCAACTGAAGATAAGGTGTGTGGTTTCTGATGCAGTCCGCAATGCTACCAACGTGCAATGAAGAGAAATACCTGCTGCGACTCCGCCGCGGCCTCCGGAAGCCTCCGACGCGAGCCGGAAAGCCGCCGCAACTGAGACTAAACCCATGCGCCTGAAGAAATCCTGGCTCTGGCTGCTGGCAGCCAGTCTCGGGTTGAGCCTGGCCCTGCCCCTGGCGCTGGGAGGGTTGGGCCAGTTCAAACTCCTGGACCGCCTCTCCTGGTGGGCAGCCCTCTTATTTGCGCTGATGATGCTGGTCAGCTGGTGGTTCAATTCCTGGCGTATCCGCATGCTCATGGGGGTCGGCGGACGCCGGATGCGTTGGCGGGAGGCGGTTTTTACCACGGCTGCCGCTGAATTTGCCGGGGTTGCCACTCCAGGGGGAGTGGGCATGCCCGCCACCTTCGTATTCCTGTTTCACCATCTGGGGGTCGGGGTGCCCGAGGCCGTCGGTCTGGAAGGTCTCATCGTGGTAACTGACCTGGTATTTTATGTCACGGTGATGCCCCTGGCCGCTCTCATTCTGTTGTTCGAGGTCGGCGCCAAACCTGATGTTCTGCACCTGGTGGTGGCAGTCATGCTGGTGGTGGCGGGAGCCGCGGCGATCGTCTGGACCCTCGGGCGCCACTATCGCCAGATCTGCATCGGCGTTGGCCGCCAGATGGGCAAGGTGCCCCGGCTGGCCCGGTACCGCTACCGGCTGGCCCGGGCCACGGTCCAGTGTGTCCGTTCCTTGCGTCTTTTAAAGAAAATGTCATGGCCCCGGTATGTTTCCCTCTATCTGGTCACTCTGGGCTATTGGCTGCCCCGCTACCTGCTCTTGTTCTTGATCATCTACCTGGTGGGCCAGGCGGTGCCTCTGTCTTACCTGTTCCTCGTCCAGGGGGCGCTGAATCTGGGGAGCCAAATCTTGATCATGCCCGGGGGCGGCGGCACGGTGGATGCGGGTTATGCGGCATTTCTCAGCCCTTACCTGGACCGGGAAACTCTCGCCTTTACGCTGTTGGTGTGGCGAACTTATACCTTCTACTGGTATTTGATCGTCGGTGGCCCCATCTTCCTGTTTAAGACCGGGCAGGTGGCCCACGATCTTATCAACCGGAGAGCTTCAGGGAGATAGGCGATTACACCGGTACCTGCCTGGCTCTGAAGGCAGTCCGCCAACAATTTGACATCCCCCCCTGTCCCCTGCTGCCAATTTTCATAACCCACTGCAACCCGCCGGGAGAATTTGCCGGCAGGGGAGCAGACCAGAACGTTTGGGCTTTGGGATGACGCCTTATCCCTGGGGATAAAGGACACACGCTTTCGTGGTCACGGGAAGCCGGGACCTTCCAGTTAACCCGCCCCGGTGAGCAGATCGAGGTTGCCTTTTTTTTTGCGCCGGACCCGGGTTTTTCTCACTTCTTCTCCCTCCAGCCTCATAAATCGTTCTTATCTTAAAAGAACGGAGGCTGAGATGCCCCCGAAAAATGAGTTCGCCAGGATAATTGATGCCTATCGTCAGGGTTTGGCTCATCATTATCGTGTTCCTGCTGGGTCTGGCCCCGGGGGCGCACGCCGCCGCCCCGGCCGCGATTGCCGCCCCGCCGGACGTGAGGGAAAACCTGGAATATCGCATCAGCCTGGGCCCGTGGTCGGATGTGGCCCGGGTTCACCTGGTTTTTAAGGAATTGCAGCCGGGACATTACCTGGCGGAGTTTTCCGGCGCGGCCCAGGGGATGTGGAAATTGTTGAGCCGGTGGCTGCCCGAACGTTACCAGAGCGAGATGGTGTACCGGGACGGGCGGCTGCAACCCGTGGTGTATCGTGAAGAATTCCAGGAGGGCGGACAAAAAATCCTGAAGGAGTACCGTTTCGACTACGACCATAAGCGGCTGACCCTTTGGCGCCAGGTTGACAACGGCGAGAAAATCAAGAAATGGGAAGTTCCCTTGACCGGCCCGGTCTACGACCTCCTGAGCCTGTTTTATAATGTCCGGTTAAACGCCCTGGGGCCGACCCCCGGCGGCGCCAGCCTGCGGGTCATGATGATGCCGAACCCCAAACCCCAGGAGTTGGTCTTTTGCATCGGCGCCCAAACCGACCAGGGGCTCAAGGTGATGGTCAACAGTTGCGCGCCGGGCAGCGGGTGACGCGGATCAGTATTTTATCTTTCTCAACCCGGAACGGGTCCCTACCCTGGCCTGGACCCGGGTAACCCTCTTTGGCAAGCTCGCCGGACACCTGGTAAACCCCGGCGGGATCAGGAAGGAGGGACTGTTGGGCCTGCCCGCCGCCTCTGCTCCCGTGCCTCAGGCGCCACGTTGAGGAAATCATCCCCTTGATTTGACGTTGAGGGGAGATTTTTGATTTCCCCTCCGGTTTAGGATATATTTCCCCCCGATGAAACGCCTCAATCCTATCCAAGGGCTGACCCTGCTCCTTCTCATCGGGCTGTTCTTGGTAGTGGTCTTCTTTCGGCACCAAATTCCCCTCTGGCGGTCTCTGCTCTGGCGTTATGCCCTGGTGGCCGGCCTCCTCCTGGTCTTGAAATGGGGCGCCGACCGAGGGGTGATGGGCCGGGTGGGGAGATTTATCAACGATTTTTCCCCCATCCTCTACATTATCCTCATCTACCAATCCCTCGGTGACCTGAGCCAGTATCTCCGTCCCGACGTCGATGCCCAGTTGATCCGCATCGATTTTCTCCTCTTTGGGGTCAATCCAACGGTGTGGATGGAGCGCTGGATCGTTCCCTGGCTCACCGGCGTTCTGTCCCTGGCTTATTTAAGTTATTTTTTCCTGCCGGCCAGACTGGTTCATACGCTCTATCTGAAGGATTCCCGGCGGGATTTCGATCTGGCGGTCTTCGTCCTGCTCTTGGGTTGGTATCTGTCTTTCATCGGCTACATGCTCTTTCCGGCGATTGGCCCGCGCTACACCCTGGCCCACCTCCAGTCGGTTCCCCTCAACGGCAATTTGATCGGCGATTTCGTCAGCCGCCTCATCAATTTGGTAGAGGGCAATAAACAGGATTGCATGCCCAGCGGTCACGTTGCCATCGCCCTCATCGTGTTATTTCTCTCCTATCGTTACGCCCGGCTGCTCTTCTATCTCTTTTGCCCCATCGTCGCGGCCCTCATCCTCTCCACGGTCTACCTCAGGTATCACTATGTCATCGATCTCATCGCCGGAGCGGCGTTGGCGGCCGGGTGCGGCCTCATCGGCCCTCGGCTTTACCGCTGGTGGGAGGGGGGAGGCGGCCGGGGGAAGAGAGAGGCTGGATGAAACCGGGCCGGCTCCACGGAAAACTGGAACGGGAAAAATGGTTTTTATAGCGTCTGCCAAAAGTATTGTCCGATGGTGGCATCATTCTAATCCCCCCTGACCCACCTTGAGAAAATGGGGGGAACTATAAGGAATTGCTGCTAAAGTCCCCCTTTGAAAAAGGGGGATTTAGGGGGATTTAAGAATCTCCAGGTGGAAAGAATTTATGGCAACCGCTATATAACCTGGAGCGGGCGGCAGATGATGACGTTCGGCGTCTGGAGATTGAATGATGGGAAAGGCGGGATGCGCTTCACTTTCCCGCCCTACGGTCCTTTCTAGGCCTCGCCTCTGGCGTTGGCAGCCGCGAGAAATGGCTGGGGTTTCTTCAGGCCCTTGAGATAACGGTAGCGGTAAGAAAGATTGATGCCGGCGTAGGTCAGACAACCGCGCAGACTCCGTTCCCCCGGGCTGATGCCAAAAAACCGTTTGAGGATGGAGTCGAAGGAGTAGGTTTGCCGGTTCAGGCGGGCGTAGCCGCTCAGGAGTTCGTCGGCAGTCATGCCCTGGGGTTGAAACAGGAGGGTATCAGGAGGATAGCCGTGCAGCCACCAGTCAGGGGCCAACAGCCTGCCTTCGCTCAACAGGCGCGTATATAGCCGGGTGCCGGGAAGAGGCTGGAGAATCCGCAACTGGACACAATCCAGACGACCCTTGACGATAAACTCATAGGTCTGCTCGAACACATCTTTATTTTCGTGATCGGAGCCAAACACAAAGGCGCCGAGGATGCTGATCCCTTCGCCATGAAACCGGCGCATGGCCTCAAGAAAATCGATCTTCAGGTTCTTGATTTTCTTCATCTCATGCTGAGCGCCTTTTTGGACCGATTCGAACCCGAGCAAAAGTCCCTGGCACCCCGAACGCCGCATCAATCTGAGCAGCTCCGCATCCTCAGCTAACGACACGGTGCCTTGCCCCATCCAGAGACGCTTCAGGGGGATCATTTCCGTGAAGAGCTTTTTCCCGGCCTCCCGGTTCAGTCCCAGGGCGTCATCCACGAAGAAGAACCGGGAGGCATCAATCGACTCGATCTCGGCAATCACCTCTTGAGGCGGCCTGACTCGATAGTGCTGCCCCGAGGTCTGGGCATTGCAACAGAATTCGCAATCGTACGGACACCCCCGGGAGGCCTCGATGCCGATATGGAGAGAAGCGGCACCCCGGCGTTTGGGGCTGGGGAAGAGATCCCGCCGCGGGATTGGCAGGCCGGCGAGATCGGTCTTGGCGCCGCCCCCATAGAGCCGCTGCAGCTGCCCCGAAGCGGCATCAGCCACCACCCGGGGCCAGACACCCTCCGCTTCCCCCACGACGACCGCGTCCGCATGCCCCAGCGCTTCCTCCGGCAAAAGGGTGGGGTGTATTCCTCCCATTACCACCTTCACCCCCTTTTGCCGATAGGCGTCGGCGATCTGATAGGCCCTGGGCACCATGTCGGTAATGACGGTGATACCCACCAAATCCACTTCTTGATGAGGGTCGTCGGGAGCAAAAAGTTCATCGACGATGGTAATCGTGTGGCCGGGCGGGGTCAGCGCCGCGATCAGAGGCAGATTAATCCTCAGGAGCCTGAAACTACTGGTGTCTTCATGTTGTTCATGGGGGGCGATAAGCTTTATTTTCACGTCTTCACCTTAAGGGAATTACTGGAGAACCATCCAGCCCCCGGGCCATCAGTTACTCTCTTCCCATTTGGTAGCTATGATGCCCAGGGCGAAGAGCACGGCCGCGAAAACCCCGATGATCGCGGCGTAATGCAGGGCGGCCAGGCTGTCCCTAAATATCATGGCGGCCCGCAGGCCCTCGTTGACGTAATACAGCGGCAGCAGCCGGGCGAAGGTCTGCAAAAAGCCCGGCATCATCTCGATGGGGAAGAAGCTCCCCGACAGAAACATCATGGGGAACACGATGGCGTTGGCGGCGGCGGCGGCGCTCTGCGCCTCCTGCACAAAGCGGGTGAGTATCATGCCGATGCCGACGAACGCGAAGACATCAAGCAAAATGAACACCAGGAGCCAGCCGTTGATATGGAGGTCAACGTGAAACACCCCGTAGCTCACCAGCAGCATCGCTATCGTCGAGATGATTGCCAGGGCGAACTGGTACAGGATGTTCGACAGTATCCAGTCGGTGCGCGTGATGGGCGTGGTGGAGAGCTTCCTGATGATACCCTTCTGCAACAGCTCCGTGTTCAGGTTCACCGTGCCGAACAGGGAGGCGATCATCACCGCCATGGCGATGACGCCGGGGATAAAGAACTCGATAAACCGGTACTTCTGGGTGAGGATCGAGATCTCCTCCCAGCGGTAGAACGGCGGCTTCCCGGACATCCTCTGGTTCATCCCCGCAAACTCCATGTTCAGGTATTCCATCTTCGTCTTCACCGAAGTGGAGCTGGGGTCGTAAATATACGTAAGGATAACGGAGGCATCAGGGGCTTTGAGGTCCTCCCTCGCTTTGAGCAGGTTGGCAAAGTCTTTGGGAATGACGAGGATAAGGTTCAGCTTGTGCTTCTGGGCGTACTCCCTGGCGTTGCTGGCAGGATCGACCTCAATGATCTTGAAGTTCCCGTTGAACTGCAGGGTCTTGACGAACTTCGCCGAGGCGGCGGTGTGGTCGAGGTCCTGGACGTAAAGGTCCAGGCTCAACTTGTCCCGGTCCAGAAAAATGGTGCCGAACACGAGAATCAGGATGATCGGGAAGGCCAGCGTGAAAAACATCGCGGTCCTCTCCCGGTAGAAGGTCTTGAGCTTCACGACGAGATTGGCCCCGATGACGCTGAGCTTCATACCACCTCCCCGCCTCCGGCCGCGCCGGTGTGGAGCGCCTCGCCGGTGAGCTTCAGGAAGACCTCTTCGAGGTTGGGTCGGCGAACGTCCAGGCTGAGGAACGACCCCCCGGCGTCCTTAATGGCATTGAGGGCCTTCAGGATGTCTTCCGTGTGCTCCACCCTGACCTTGAGGTCTTGGTGGTTGTCATGGACCGGCTCGTAGCCCAGCTTCCGGATGATCTCAATCGCGTTGGCGTCAACGCTCTGTAGCGTCAGGACCAGGTAGTTCGAGTGGTTTTCGATGAGCGCCGCCGGAGAGCCCGTGGCGATTATCTTCCCCTTCGAGATGATGGCGACCGTGTCGGCTAAAATCTCCGCTTCCTCCATGTAGTGCGTGGTGAGAAATATGGTTTTCCCCTGCTGCTTCAGGCCCAGCAGGACGTCCCACACCTCGCGCCTGGCCCGGGGGTCGAGCCCGGTCGTCGGCTCGTCGAGGAATACGACCTCGGGGTCGTTCACCAGGGCAATGGCAATGCCGAGGCGCTGCTGCAAGCCCCCGGAGAGGTTCTTATACTGCTCTTCGGCCTTGTCCTCGAGGTTCACGAGGTCTATCAGTTTGTCGATATCGGCGTTCCGCCGGGTACGAGCACAACGGGGGAAAAGCCGCGCATAGAACTGCATGGTTTCCCGGACCGTTAATCGGTCGAAGGAGCTGAAGTCCTGGGGCAGGACGCCGATCCGGGGGACGATGACGCGCTTCTTCTTGGTGACGTCCATCCCGAGCAGTCTTACTTTTCCCGACGTGGGCCGGCGGATCATGTCGATGATCTCGACGGTAGTGGACTTGCCGGCGCCGTTCGGGCCCAGGAAGGCGAAAACTTCGCCCTTCCTGACCGTAAACGATATGCCGTTGACCGCCAGCAAATTCCCGTAGCGCTTCGTCAGGTTCTCGACTTCGACGGCGTATTCAGCTCGGTTAGCCATGGATTTCTATTTTTTACCTTTACAGGGGCCGGGATTAATCTCAGGTGCTGCAAACCTCTTTTGCCAATCTAATACCAACGATCATTTCCTTACGGACACCAAGAAGCATGAAAATAGAGCCCCGTCGCCCTCGGCGGTGAAATGTAGGACAGCCGCCCCCGGCTGTCCATGGGCAGGCGAGGGCGCCTACCCTACACTTTCAAATCAAAGTTAAGCACTAAAATCCTCAATGCTGCGCCCTACGCGGAAAAATCAGGGGGAAGGCGATTCTCCGGTTCGGCGACTTGAAAAGAGTTCCGCGGCTGGCCCCCGGCGGTTCTTACTTGCCGGTCGCCAGTTCTAAGAGGAGTTTTTTTATGGCCTCAAACCGGCTGGGAGCTATCTTGCCGGATGCGGCATATCTGACGATGCCCTTCTTATCGATAATGACAAAATTGCTGTCATCATCTCTCATCCGGTACGCCACAAACATGCTTCCGGTCCAATCCCCGTAAACAGTCACCTTCAGCTTGGCGGAGGTTTCACTCAATTTTTCTTTCCAGGTGGTTACCGCGGTTGCCTCCATGGCATTGACGACCAGCAATCTGAATATTTGATTTTGAATGTTTTGCGGTTGAGCCGCGTAAAGCGCATCCAGATAACGTGATAAGGCATCGTTAACCTCGACGGTATCTCTGGTGGCATAGAACAAGACGACAACCTTGCCCCTGAGCATGCCGAGGGTGAGCTTTTGATTATTTCCGGATTCCAGTGAGAAAGCTGGGGCGGGCTCACCTACGCCTAAAATAGCCTGGGCCCCGGTTGGCGCCAGACTACACACCAGAAGGGCCGCGGCGATTAGGACGAATTTAGCCCTGCCCGGCCTAACGTTCTGAGATAGATTCTTGACGTCCATTTCTGAACCTCCTTTGCAGAAATATTCGAGGCCCTCAAAAAAGCCGGACTCTCGCCCCTCCCCACAGACCGCATTGAGCCCGGGGCCTATCCCCGGGAGTGCGGCTCACTCCGAAACCCAGTGCAGCCGCATACCCCAAACTTCCATGAGGGGGCGGCCTTGATCGTCAAGCCCCCTGGCGTCCCAGGTTTGGCCGGCCTCGTCCTGGGCCCGCCGGCGGGCCTCCACGGTTATCTGTTCCCCCGCCCGGCAGGGCCGCAAAAACCTCATCGCCCCGATCTCGACGGGAAGCATGGCGCGCCGCTCCGACGGGTCCATGGCGACGACGGCGAAAAAAGCCAACTGCATCAGGGCTTCGAACAGGTAGGGAGAGTATTGGTACCGGGTGTTCCGCAAGTGGGCGAAATCACCGGTCTCCCGGTAGGTGGTGCGGCCCCGGGCCACCCCCGGACCGGCGCCGTCCAGCAACTCTATGACCCGATACCTGCCGTTGAGGCCGCTGCGCTCTTCGTACCAGGCCAGCACCTGGGCCTGATCCAGGGGCGGCTGTCTGGAGTTCGTCCAGCCGGACCGGGAAATCCGTCAACTCCTCCCCGAGAAAACCTCCCCCGCCATCCAGGCTCACCTGGCCCTGGCAGTCCGGAGTGAAACGGTCCGTCATCCTGCCGGTGGGGGAGATCGCCGGGGTTGAGAGAGAGACCTCGCACCATACCTCCCCCAGGGAGGGGTCGGCTCGGCGGCAGAGGATTTGAGCAGTCCGCGGCAGCCCGGGAGGACATTGGATCATGTCCAGGAAGCGCACCTGGCGAACTCCCCGCACCTGGAGGTGGGGATAGAGGAGCCGGGCGGCTTCCATGAAGGTCTCCAGAACCATGGCGGCTGAGACCAGAGGGGGCTCGACGAACGTGAGGGGCCGGTGATCCGAGAGCCACAGGTCCTTCTCCGGGGAAAAGGACCGGAAGGCTTCCAGCTGTTCCCGGCGCAGGTCCACATGAGCGATGCGGTCGATCAGGGGGAAGTCTTCGGGGCTAAAGGCCACGGTGCCGCCGGCCAGTTCTCCTTCGAGCCCCGGGGGGGTGGTTGCATTGAGCCGCGCCGTTTTTACGGGCGGCAGGGTCCGCATGAACATCACCCGATCGTCGTCGGCCGGGGCTACCAGGAGCTCCCGGCAGAAAAGCCCGGCAAGCTCATTTACCTGGATGTACCCCACCCCCTTCCGCTGCATCACTTCCCGGACTGCAGGATCGTCGGCCATGCCCGCGCCCTCGACCGGAGGCAGCATCAAGGTCTTGAACCGGACGGCGGGGTTTTTCCGCCCGAGATAGCTGAGGAGCGCCGACATCATCCGGTTGGCGGCGGCGTAATTGGACTGGCCGGGATTTCCCAGGATGGCCGCCCCCGAGGACAGGGCCACGAAAAACTTCAGGCCGGCCCCCTCCGCCGCCGAAAAGAGATTCCACGCCCCCAGAAATTTTACGTCCGTGACCAGGGAGAGGTCATCCAGGCTCATGTGACTGAGAAGACCGTCTCTGAGGACTCCAGCCCCGTGAATAATGCCGTCGATTTTGCCATAACGGCTGGCCACCTCGCCCAGGACCATTCGGACCACCTCGGGGTCGGTGACATCGCAGGTATGGTACGCGGCCTCGATCCCGGCGGCATGTAAATCCGCCAGGGTCTGAGCCATCTCCGCGGCCCGGTGGTCGGCGGTGAACGTTTCAGACGGGGCCGGTGCGGCGCCCGGCTTGATGCCGGGATTGAGCGGCGTCCTTCCCAGAAAGACCAGGCGGGGCCTGAAGGGCGCCAGGCTGCGGGCCAGGTAGGCGGTGATTCCCGCCGCGCCCCCGGACATGACGACCACGTCTCCAGGGCTCAGATGCAGACTTGCCGGGCCGTTGAAGACCGACGGGGCAATGCGCCCCTCCGCAGTAAAGACCCTGCCATCCCGATGCATCATCTCCACCGCGGGGTAGCCCCGGTCCAGAGCCGGGCCCAAGACGGGGCCCAGGTCGGTATCCGCCTCGATTGCCACCGTGCGAAACTGGACCGCCGGGTATTCCTGGGCGGCGCACAGAAACAGCCCCAGCATCCCCTCCGCTACCAGCCCCCCGAGAGCTTCGGTATCTTCCCTGGAATGGATCAGCACGACGAATTTCCTGGCCGGCGAGAGCAGAAATGCCTTCAGGACACCGAAGAGCCCCCTGAGAAGCCGCGCCGCCGCCGCCATGTCTCTTATCCTTGCCGATCCGTCTTGAGGCAGCGTGATGACCATCCCGGCAAAGGACGCCAGGCCCGATATTCTTTCGGCAGCCCGCAAGGACCCCCCATCAGTCAGAAGATTGAAGGTCTCTATCCCCGGACCCAAGTTCTTCGGCATGAAAAGCATGGGGACCGTCTCAACCCCGTAATCCAGCCGGAGTACGTCTTCCACACTTCCGGCCAGACGGTCATCCCGGTTGGGTGAGAGCAGGAGGACTGACTCGCCCGGACTCAATTCCGTGGGGATAGCCGCCGTCGGCTCCACTTCGGCCGGCTGGAATACGAGCCGCTTTAAACTCGCCTCATCCGGTGGGGGCTTCAGGTTTTCGGCCCGCCCCGGGCCGGGGTTGACCCCCGGTGCGGCCGACCCTGGACCGGCGCCCTCCTGTCTGGAGATGATCTCGGAGATCCTCTGGGCGATGTCCCTCACGGTCCGGACATGGAGAAAATCCTCCAATTCGATGGTGATCCCGAATTGGCGTTCCGCGGCATCCATAATGATCGGGAGACGGCTGGAGCGGATGGAGAGGTCCCGCCTGAGATCCATGTCGGGTTCGATTTCGTCCCGGTTGAACCCGGTGGCATCCATGATGATGTGAATCAGCGTCTCCACGTGACCCTGGTCCCCGGGCGCCTCCTCCGAGGCCGGAGGGGCCGGTGCCGGAATCGCCCGGATAGGCTGGTAAGGCGGGGGCGCCGGTTCTTCCAGCGAGATCGGTTGCCGGGGTTCGGAGGGGCCGGCCCCCCGGAGCATGGATTGGATAGCCGCGGCCAGATCGCTTTCCTGGAAGGTTGGGTCATGCTCCTGGCGGATGGCTGCCAGGATATCGCCTTCAAAAAAGCGGCCGTACGTCTGCATCACGAACCGGTTGATTTCCCTCTGAATAATCCTTTCCACCGGTTTAAAGCCTGGGGGTCCTGGCGCCGGGGCGGGGCGGGGAGCGGCGGCAGCCTTGCCGAATCCGGGCAGGGAAACAAACCGCGGCTCCCGTGGCACCGGCAAATGCCCTTGCGTGAAGAGCTGAGCCAGGGCGCTCTTGCAGGTCAGGCTTTCGGCTTCGGGCAGGCAGGTCTGGATGCAGGCCGCTTCAGGGAGCGTGTCGGAGATGAGATTGCTCAAGATATCCCCGGGGCCCACCTCGGTGAACAGCCGGATGCCATAGTCATGCCAAAGGGTCTGGACGTTTGGCATCCAGTGGACGGGGGATTCCAGGTGGGCCATCAGGATGCGCTTGATCTCACCGGGATCGGCGGGAAACGGCGCCATGGTCGTGTTGGAGATGACGGGGATCTGGGGGGCATGAAAGGGGATGGGTCCAATGAACGCCTCGAGCTCATCCCGGATGACCCTCATGATGGGCGAGTGGAAGGCCATACTGACCCGCAACCGGGTAGCCCGGTAGCCCATCTCCTTCAGCCGGTCCCCGAAATTTTTCACCGCCTCGGTCTTGCCGCTCAGCACCACCTGGTTCGGTGAATTGATATTGCTGATGTAGACCTGATCCTGTCCCTGGAGCATCTCCTGCAGCAGATCCAGGGGGGCGTCCACGGCCGCCATGACACCGGGGTCCAACACCCATCGTCGCGGCCTTATCCATGCAGATGGCTCTCCGGTTGACGATGCGGAACCCGTCCTCCAGGGAATAGACCCCGGCCAGACACAAGGCGGTCAGCTCGCCCAAACTGTGCCCGGCCATAGCCGCGGGGTGGATGCCCAGGCCCATGAGGTAGCGAGCCACGGCGTGTTCCACGGCGAACAGGGCCGGTTGCTGCCAACGGGTTTTCTGGAGATTTTCCTCTTGATCGTGGAATAAAAGGTGCAGCAGGTCGAAGTCCGCCGCGGCCGCGGCCCGATCCATCCATTCCCTGATGACGGGAAAGGACTCGTAGAGTTCCTGCCCCATGCCGGCATAATGCGACCCCTGCCCGGGAAAGACCAGGGCGAGGGGCAGCACCGGCTGATCCACACGGCCCAGGAAGATCCCCTGGCGGGCCCACGACTTCAGCGCCCTGGGGGAGACCATGTCGCCCTCGGCCAGGGGGGCTGACTTGTCGATGACCGTAAGCGCCTCGGCTTCGGATGCCGCCACCACGGCCATACGCCAGTTATGGCCATCAATCTCGGTCTTGAAAAAGGAGACGCCCTGGGGTGGGGGAGGACTCGAACCCGGCTCACGCTCGGGGGCGACCAGGACCGTAGCCGCGGCGTCCATGGCCTGTTCCACCTGCACGACATAGTTGGAACCGCCAAACCCGAAGGCATTGACCTGAAGCCTGCGGGGCCGGCCAGCCCGAGACTCCCACGTCAGCGGCTCCGTGGCGATGAGGAGCCCCGAATTTTCCAGGTCGATTTCCGGGTCTAAATACAGATAATTGAGGGTGGGAGGGAAAATCCCCGCCTGCATGGCCATCACGCCGCGAATCAGGCTGTTAACACCCGAAGCGCCCAGGGTGTGGCCGATCTGGGATTTGAAGGAAGTGATCACGGTGCGCCTGCCGCCATTGAAGAAAGTCTTCAGGGCCCGGGCCTCCTCCACGTCTCCCTGCCGGGTACTCGTGGCATGGCATTCCACCAGGTCCACGGCCCCGGGGCCATACGGCAACCCCTGGAACGAGGCGCGGATGGCCATCTCCTGGGAAACGCTGGAGGATTCCACCATGCCCAGAGGGTTGTTGCTCGCGCCCATGCCGGTGATAACCGCGTGGACCCTCGCTCCCCGGGCCCGGGCCAAGCTTTCCCGCTCGATGACGATTATGCCCCCGCCTTCGCCTAAAACCATCCCATCTCTTTGGGCATCGAAGGGGCGGGAGGTCTCGGACGCCGGCCGTTCCTGCCCGGACAGCCCGAAAAGTGCCCCTAATCCTGCGAATTCCAGAAAATGCAAGGGCTTGAGAATCTCCTCGGCCCCGCCGACCACCGCGGCATCGATGATGCCGCTCTTGATCATCTGGATGGCGCTGTACAGTGCGACCAGTGAGGTGGCGCAGGCGGCGGAGACCGAATAGCTGGGTCCCATGAACCCATAGCGGTTGCAGATGAACCCGGCCGCGGCGCAGTTGAGCCGGCCCAGGAGGGTGGTGTCGTCCGGAGCCAGGCGATCGGACTTCATCTCCTGTTCGATGGCGCTCACCTGGTCCGGCGTCAGGGGAACCGCCCTTTTGATGTCGGCGAGGATGTGGCAAATGTTGGCCCGAATGATGATACCCGCGAGGCTCCCTGCCGCCTCTCCCGAGTTCTGGGAGATGAGGACCCCGATGCGCTCCGGGGGAATGCCGGACGCCAGGAGGCCGGAGGCCCGGATGGCCTGGTCCGCCAGCCACAGGGTGATCCGGGTGGACTCGGTCATGGTCCGGAAATCATGGGGGGGGATCCCGAGTTCCGTCCGGGAGACCTGAAAGTCCAGGAAGGCGCCCACCTTGCAGTAGGTCTTGTCGGGAACGAACGGGCGGGGATCATAATAGAGCCCGTGATCCCACCGGGAAGGCGGAACCGGGATAATCCCGCTCTTCATGGCCAGGCTTGCCGCCCAGACCTCCTCCGGGCTCTGCCCCAGGGCATTTACCAGGCTCATCCCCGTGATGGCCACCCGGTCAGGGCGCGTCTCGTCCGGGGCGTAAGCCTTGGCCCTCCATGGCCACTCCCCCTGGCAGGGGTTTCTCCATCAGGCCCGGGGCCGGGTGGAGCTGGCGAGATTGAGTCGGCCGCCCCGGCAAAGGGCTGGTAGAGCTTTAACGGCCCTGTGGCTAGGTCGCGGTGAAAGGACTGCAGATCCAGGACACGTTATGGATGCCCCCGGCGCAGGCCCCGCTCATGAATTGCCCGCGTTCACGGCAGGCCTGCTCCGACAGAGGCGACCCGCCTGGCCGGTCCAGCCCCCGGGCCGCGGCGAACAGGCTCCCCGCGGCCATTTCTTCCATCTTTGTCCGAAAGGCGGCCTCGTCGGCGCGGCCCGCGGCAAACTCCCGCTCCAGGGATAAGATCGCCGCGGTGCTCGGGGTCCGCAAGGAACGCACCCGCAGCCCGGTTTCCCGGCCGGAGACGACGGTTTCCCCCGGAGGCGATTCCAGGATCAGCCGCTGATAGAGCGCCGCCAGGGCCCCGGTTTCCACAATCTCCCGGGTGGCCAGATAGGCGGTGCCCATCTGGATGGCGTCCGCCCCGAGCACCGCGGCGATAAAGGCGGTCTCCCGGTTGAAGATGCCTCCGGCCAGGACCACGCGGCAGTTTTGGCACAGAGCTGGGGAGCGCCGTTTCAGATTCACCACCATTTGAGCCAGGGTGAGGGTGCTGTGGGGCCCCACGTGGCCGCCGGCTTCATAGCCCTCGCAGATCACGTACCGGACGCCGGCTTCCAGGGCGAGGCGCATCAGGGCCTCATCCGGGGCGATATACATGACCTCAAGGCCGCATTCCAGCAATTCTCTCACGAAGGAGAGATTCCCGCCGGCGATCACCACAAAACGGGGCCGGTGCTGCTTTATCCAGTCCAGATGCACCTGACGGTAGGGGTTTTCCGCCAAAGACACGACATTGACGGCATACGGGCGGCCTCCCATGATCTCCGGCAGGCTTCCCAGCTTTTGGTCAAGGGCCGCCGCGTCCATCAGGCCCAGGGCGATGGTGGGCAGGCCCCCGGCATCGGCAACCATGGCGGCAAACTCCGGGACCTCGGTGATCCAGGACATGGCGCCCTGGATAAAGGGGTAGAGAGTGCCCATCTCCTGGGCCACCGGATTGTCCACCCAGGCAGCCTTTTTCATCTCAGCCAGGCCGCAGGCAAGGCGCAGTCTCGTCCATGAAGGCCTGGACGGCCTCTTCGGTTCCGGCCCCAAAACGCTCCACAAACGACGCCGCAAAGGTAGCCTCCACCCCCAGGGGGATAACCTCATCCTGGCTGAACCGGCTGGCCAGCGGGTGGATGGCCCCGGTCTGGACCCGGCTGGCGAATTCACGGCGGCTTTCCTCCGTGATCTCGGCGCCGCACTAGCGAGTTTTCGAACGCCTTGATCTCCTTGAAGGCCAGGGAGTTGCCTTTGTTGAACAGGCGGCAAGGAACCTGCAGGTCCAGGCCCACCAGATCGGTGGAATCCAGGCGGAGGCTTACGAGGTGCTGCCGTTGCTGATCATCAATGGCCAACCAGGTCGGTCAGCCAATGGACGCTCTCGAAGACGATCCCGGCGGCCCCGGTGGCCAGGAAGGCCGCAGCCGCCTCAGGGGTGGCGACGCCTCCCCAGATCAGGATGTCCAGAGAATTTGAGGCGGTGGCGCCGCATTTCCTTGACCGCGGCATAGAGCGCCAGGGTCGTCTCAGGGCTCACGAATCCGGAGGCCTCGCAGCCTTTCAGGACGATGCGCCCGATTCCCGAACTATCCTTCAACGACCGCGGCCAGGAAATCTAGGTCCCCGATGATCGGAAAGCAACGGTGGTTTTCCGACAATTCCCTCAATCTCTCCAGAACGGCGGCAGGATCGCCTGGGAAAAACTGGGGGTGGCATTCTACCCAGATGTCCTGGACCCCGGTTTCCTGCAACCATGGTCCCAAAGATGGATCCATCAAGGTAGAGGCAGAAATCTTGATATCCCGCACCTGGCCGGCAGGGTCAGCCTTTCGTAAGAAAGGACGCAGCGCTTCCACCCCCATCGCGGAAAAATCGAAGATCGCCCGGCTCCCGGTTCGATGCGCCATTTGGGTCACCGCCGGGATGATCTCCTCGGGCCGCCAGACGAAAGCGATGATGGGGGCTCGGTGCTCAGCCACTATATCCGGACCTCCTTCGTCAACGCCGAACATTTAACCTTTAAACTTATAAAGACTTTCTGAATAGGCGATATTTCTTGTATGGTTTTGCCCCGGCTTCCTCGATCAGAGAGTTGATCGACTCGTTGTCCTCCAGGGTCCAGCCCATCTCCAGATAATGATATTTCTCTTTCTTCCTCACGATCTCATAGATGTGGTGGAAGGCTAACAGGGGGAGTCCCAGTTGCCGGTACTTCTCCTTGACCCCGAAGATCAGACACCCGCAATCCCCTGATCTCCCGCCGATACAGGAGGAACTTCAGCAAACCCAGCAGACCGATCCGCCCGTTGAGACGCTTGAGCAACGGGTTAATGTCGGGAAAGATCACGCAGGCCGCCGCGGGTTCCTGCTCATAATAGATGAAGAAAACCAGGTCCGGATCCGCGAATTTCATCACGTTCTTTTGAATGTCCCGCATTTCATGATCGCTTAAGGGGACGAAACCCCAGTTGCCCGACCAGGAGTCATTGTATATCTCCCTGATCAGCAGCGAACTCGGCGTCCATGCTCCTTGGGGCGGAAGGGCCTGATGTGGACCCCCTTTTTTTGGGCGATCCGTTCCGCCAGACGATCCATCCACTCGGGAAGCCGGTAATCGCCCTCGATCAGGAAGGCCAGCAGGTCCTTCTCTTTGGTGAAACCGCACGATTCAACCAACCTCGGGTAGTACGGCGGGTTGTACGTCATCACCAACACCGGCGGATAATCGAATCCCTCAATGAGCAAGCCCACCTCGTAATTGGTGCGACGGGTTGAGCGGGCCTCTGATGAAGGTCATGCCCTTCTGGCGAACCCAGGTCTCCACGGCAGAAAAGAGGGCCGCCGCCGCCTCCGGATCGTCAGGCATTCGAAAAATCCCCAAATGCCCATCTTTTCGTCGTGGAACTCGTTATAATGGCGGTCGATGATGCCCGCGATCCTTCCCACCGTCTCCGAACCACGTCGGGCCAGAAAGAGGCGGCGCTCGGAAAACTCCCAGAAAGGATGCCTGCCGGGGGTCCAACATCCGGCGCACCTCCTTCTTAAGAGGGGGCACCCATTCGGGGTACTGGGCATAGATCTCCCAGGGCAGATCAATGAAGTCCTTGAGGGCCGATCTTCCTTCCGCAGCAATGATTTCCAGGCCGGCCATTATGGTTTCGTCAAGGCGCTGAAATACTGATAACCGTGAATGGTTCCAGTAATTAAGGTTAGATATCCCGCAAGGGTAATGAACTTTATAAAATCTCACTATGCCACTCCAGATACAATGAATAATATGCAATTAATGTTTTCTGGGCTGCAAAAACTTCGGAAGAAGATCACGAGTTAGATTGCATACCCCCTCACCCACTATTTTGCCTATGCTGCGCAGAAAATATCTCATATGGTGCCGCAAAAATTGATTGTGGAGGATCAGGGATATTTTGAAGTTGCTCTTAAAGCCCAAGCCGCTCATCAGATGGTAAAGTTCGTCCCGGCTTAGATGCCGGGTGCGAATGTTACAATGGAAGTTGTCGTACTTGGGATAATCATCCACGTTGACGACGAGGCCGGCCTCCAAAAGTTCCTGGCGCACCGGAGTTTTGGGGTACGGGGTCAGGTACTGCGAATAGATTAAATCCGGTTTAAGGTCCTCCATCATGTGCCAGTTATGGATCACGGTTTCCCGGGTATCCTCCGGGTACCCCATAATTAATCCGGCGATGATGGCGATGTGGTGCTGCCGGAGCAGGGCTGCGGCCCGGCGGTTGAGCTCCGGACTCGTGGGCTTCTTCATGCCCTTCAGGGCCTCTGGATCCATGGACTCGAACCCCACAAAGGCGATGCGGAAATTGGCCCGATCCATTTCAGCCACCAGTTCGGGATTTTGGGCAATCCCGGCGGCGCTCACCTGAGTCAGATAGCACAAGTCATTTAATCGGTGTTGGACAATGGCCTGACAGACCTGGCGAAAATGATCAATGTCATGCGTAATGTTGTCATCGGCAAAAAACACCGCCTTGGCACCCTGGTCTCGAATCGCCTTGAGGTCGGCAATGATGCGCTCTAAGGAAAACCGCCGGAAAGTATGGCCGTACATATGGGTGATGCAACAGAATTTACAGTTATTCGGGCAGCCCCTGGAGGTTTCGGCCACCTCCATGGGCATCTCCAAGAAATAAAAGCCGTTGGCCAGTCTGGCCTGGCGCCGGGGCAAGGCCAGGGTATCCAGATCCTGCAGCGGGCGGTTGGGATTGTGGACCCACTCCGGGTCCTGGCGATAACTGAGGCCCAGGATGCCGCCCAGATCGGGGACTGGTTTCTCCAGTTCGGTAACCAATTCCCGAAAGGTGGTCTCCCCTTCACCCCGGACCAGGAAATCCAGGGGCAATTCTTCGGCCTCCGCAGTCAGTTCACGGGCCATCAGGCTGACATGGTAGCCGCCGGCCACCAGTTTAATGGTTGGGTCAAAGGCACGGATAAAGCGGGCCACGCGCAAGAGGGTATCGAATTGGAAGGTCATGGCGCTCAGGCCGACCACCTGAGGGCGTAAACCGGATAGAGCTTGTTGCAGCGCGGCCTCGAAGTGCGGCCTAAAAAGGACCAGGTCAAGGACCCGAACCTCGTGTCCCGGCAGATTACCGGCCAGGGAAATGAGCGCCAGGTTGGGAAGACGGGTGATAAAATCGGTAAATTGCGCAATGTCAGGCATGGCCAGGAGCAAGATTCGCATGTAACCCTTCTTTAAAGGAAGACCGTCGCGGCTTTCTAAACGTTACGGATAAAATAACATAAGGTAGTCTGGCCTACTAGTTCAAGGCTCAATGTCGCATCATCTATAACCATTTTTCTTTTCTATACCAGTCGAAGGTTAGTTTGGCTCCCTGGGTCAGAGAAATTTGGGGCTCGAAACCCAGGAGAGTTTTGGCCTTGGTGATGTCGCAGAGCCAGTTCGGCCGGATCATTTCCTCGGCCCGGCTTCGGCTGATGAGGACAGGCTTCCCGGAGATTTTAGAGATATAGTGCCCCACCGCGGCAATGCCGAAGAGCACCGGTGCGGGAAGGCGGAGGCGAAAGGCGGTTACCCCCATCGCTTGGGCGAAGACGTTGTTAATTTCCTCCATCCGGTAGTCTTGCCCATCCGACAGAAAAAATATTTCCCCACTCCGGGTGCGGGTCAAGGCCGCCAAGAGGATGGCACCGACCAGATCCTGGACCGAGCACAGGCTAAGATGTTCAACGCCGCCTTCGATAAAGGGCTTGATCCTTTTGGCGAGACATTGAAAAAGAAAAAGAAAGGCTTTATCCCTGGGCCCATAGACCGCAGCCGGCCGGAGGATCAGGAGAGGCAGTTCGTGGGCCTGGGCCAGGGCCAACTCCTCCCCCCGCCGTTTGCTCAGCCCGTAGGGCGAGACCGGGCAGCAATGGTCGGATTCCTTTTTCTTCCCACCGATTCGTGCCGGACCCGCGGCTGCCTGGCTGGAAAGATAGATAAATTTTTGCAGCCGGGGGTTATGTTCGAGGCAGGCCTGGATGAGATTCTCCGTGCCCAGGGCATTCCCCGCGAAATAGGCCTTGGCGTCGATGGCCCGGGTGGTGCCGGCGAGATGAAACACCAGGTCGACATCTTTCACTCCCGGCCCTAAAGAATCTCTTTCCTGGCAATCTCCATAGATAATCTCGACGGGAAGGCCCTGCAGCCACGTTAAATGACTGGTAGGCCGGACGAGGCATCTGACCTGGAAGCCTCGTTGCAGAAGGGCTTCCACCAGATGGCTGCCGATAAATCCTGCCGCCCCGGTTACCAATGCTTTCAATGATCTTTGCCTTGCGGTAACGGCTAAAATCTTAGCCGTTTGCCGTGGAATAGCCAACAAGACCCCCGGTCTCCAAGGATAAGGGGCGTGGCATTTCTGGAAAGATTTCGTGGGGCTTTCGGGTCGAGGCCGATGGCTGGGAAGTCAATCGGCACTTCAAGGACGCACTGGCTCATTGATGGTTCGGCACGCTTGAACTTACTCGCCGGAAAAAGTCTTTTCGATTGCTTCGCCGGCCTTCTTAAGTCCCCTGCCGGTCGCTTCGCCGGCTCGCTTTACTCCACGCTCAGTGGCCTTGGCGCCTCGCTTAATTCCACTGGCGGTTGCTTCGCCGGCACGCTTCACTCCCCGTTCAGTGGCTTTGGCGCCTCGCTCAATTCCACTGCCGGTTGCTTCGCCGGCACGCTTCACCCCCCGTTTAGTGGCTTTCGCACCTTGCTCAATTCCCTTGCCCGTGGCCTGCCCGGCGCGTTCGATCTTTCCCGGAGGCGCACTATGAGGGGTTGCCGCTGCCGGAGGTTCTGGCGCCGGCTTGTTCACTGTTGCCTCCTCCGCACCAGAGACGGAAGAAAAGACCCCCACCAGGCATAGCGCCACCAAGAGCAAGAAAACCTTTTCTCCAAGAGATCGCATCATTTCTGTACCAGGCATGGCTTTCCTCTCTCTCGTAAACCAGGATTATGCGGCAACCTTGGCCATCATTATTACAATGGTTTTTGGGGCCTCCCGGCCCAGGGAAAATCTCCTCAAAGTTTTTGTTCTGGCCAAAGAGTTCCACAAATCAGACGAGTAATCCTTCCCCTATTTTTTTCTGGCAAACCATACCATACGTTTCCTAACTCCGTATTCTTTTGCCGTCTTGCAACTCCTACTATAAAGATCTGCGCGTCTCGACCATTGCCCCGGCATTCTATCCGTGAATGTATAAGGTTCTGTCTCGCCTTCAAGATAGATCAAATCACCAAATTTTAGTCGATATTTCTTTTCAATATCATGGCTGAGAGCAATATCACCGGGTTTTACTATCGTGTCCGATGCCGTGGTTGTGCCCTGACAATAATTAGTTGTGGTTATAATCCCGATTGGTTCTTTCCTTTCCCCGCAGGCAAGTGGCTGCAAAAGGAATAAGAAAAGGACCAGCCGTATGCGCCTCCACCGAAAAATGTCCGCTTGTCGGCGCATAGACAGCTCCAAGTCAAAGGGGCATGACCCCATGTAAACTGAGATTATTCGGCAACCTTGGGCCCCGCAGTCCAAAAATATCTTTTTGAACTTCTCATCCCGGGTTTAACCGCCAAAACGCCCCATTTTCGCAAGCGATATTTCTTTTAATTTAGGCATAATACTGAAAAAGTCAAGAATCCATAGGCGTTCGGGCATACCACGCCATCAATAAAGCGGCCCCGCATCGATTCACGGCCTACGGCCCGCAGGCCAAAACTCCGGGAATACCTTGACTTATACAAAAAGCATGTCTATCAAAAGATCGGCAACCATAGGGGCAGGTTTGGGGGGTTAAACTCGAAACCTGGGTTCCAAGCAGCAATTCGGGACAGACGAGGCGGGCTGGCCGCCGCATGGCGGCTCATGTGGTTCGGTCGCCGGGACGCACTTCAGGGCGCGCCCTCAGCCGGCCCGTGCAACCGCGCCAGAGGAAAGAAAATATGGTCCATCTCGGGAATCCCGGTTTAGGGCGATCCGGGCCGCAGAGCTATAAACTTGGGGTATATCCCCTTGGTGAGGATATACCCCGATATATCGCGTCTATTTATGTTGCGGCGCTCCAGGGGCTCCAGGGGCTCCAGGGGCTCCAGGCGCTCCAGGCGCTCCAGGCGCTCCCGGGGCTCCCTTCGCTCCCGGTGCTCCCTTCGTTGCGGCTGGTTTCGACGGCGGCGGTGATTGATTACAGCCCATCAACGAAAAAGTTGCAAAAAACGTTAAAGCGACAAATAACACCAAAAATTTCTTCATAGTACTTTGACCTCCTGTATTCTTGATAAGACTTTGCTTCTGAATGTCAAGATTATAGAATGAGAAAAGGGGGGCTCAAGGACAACACCATGGTGGGAGGCAAGGGGTGGAGGGCATCTTCTGAGAAAACTATACTCGTTGCCAAAGGTTTTTTTCCCCCCCTCACCCTAGCCCTCTCCCCCCGTTGGGGGGAGAGGGGATAAGAGGAAAGAACTTTTGGCAAACGCTATAAATAATAAAGGGCTGAACTTTGAGGAAGAGCATATGGTCCATATAGGGAGTCCCGGTTTAGGCCGATCCGGGCCGCAGAGCTTAGAGATTGACGGCTGGGAGAACGAGGGGGTGACGAGCTCACCGGTTTGTTCCTACAACGAGTGGGACCCCCTCGAGGAGGTCGTGGTCGGGCGCCTCGAGGGCGCCAGGATCCCGTCCAGACACCTCACGGTCACCTTCAACATCCCCCAGAGGCTGATGAAGATCTATAAGCTGATCGCCGGGCTGCCCTATCCCAGTTTTGTCGTGCGCCCGGCCCAGCGCGAACTGGACGAGTTCATTCACATCCTCGAGGCGGAAGGCGTCACCGTGCGCCGGCCGGCGGTGACCGACTTCTCCGTCACCTTCAAGACGCCGCACTGGAAGTCGAAGGGCTTCTGCTCCGCCTGCCCGAGAGACGGGTTGCTCGTCGTCGGCGATGAGATCATCGAGACGCCCATGGCCTGGCGGTCTCGTTACTTCGAGGTGGACGCCTACCGCCCGCTGCTCAAGGAGTATACCGCGGCAGGGGCGACGTGGACCACCCCGCCGCGCCCGGCGCTGGTCGATGCGCTCTACAACCACGACTATCGCCTCCCCGAGGCAGGCGAGCCGATCCCTTTCGTCGTCAACGAGTATGAGCCCGTCTTTGACGCCGCCGACTTTGTCCGCTGCGGCCGGGACCTGTTCGGCATCCGCAGCAACGTGACCAACGAGTCCGGCATTCACTGGCTCCGGAATCACTTAGGCGACAGATTCCGCCTCACCCTGCTTGAGACCCGCTGTCGCCAGCCCATGCACATCGACTCGAGCCTCATGCCGCTGGCACCGGGGAAGCTGCTCGTCAATCCGGACTATATTGACCCGGCCGGCTGCCGCCGATGTTCGACTCGTGGGACATCCTCATCGCCCCGGAACCGAACCCCATCCCGTGGCGCATCCCCTCGATGTGCAGCCGCTGGCTCAGCATCAACGTGTTGATGCTCGACGAGAAGCGCGTCATCGTGGAGCGGTTGCAGGAGTCTCTCATCAAGAAGCTCAAAGACTGGGGTTTTACGCCCATCCCCTGTTCGTTCGCCAATTATGCTCCCTTCGGCGGCTCCTTCCACTGCGCCACCCTCGACGTGCGGCGGCGAGGCGAGCTCCAGTCGTACTTCTGAGCGGCGGCTTTTCAGTTGAGGCGCATTCCCGGCAACCCGGTGCGCCTCAGCCAAACCAGCGCCGGAGAACAAAAACCTTTCAGCTGCGACCAATTTTCACAACTTGACCTACACAACGCTATAAGGAGATCAACCATGAGCAAATACATGCAACTCACCGTTACTGTACGTCCTTATTATGAAAAAAATCTGGAGGAGACTTACCCAAAACTGGCGCGTTATTTAAAATTTTTCAATTCTGATCTGGTGGAGGGGAATCCTTCACTATATGGAATAGCGGGACAGTTGGATAAACTTCTTTATACCTCCGATGGTACGCCGTTCAGAGAGGTGCTTCTCCGGCATAGAGAGAATCTTCGGAACCTTTATAAGAGTATTGAAGAGAATATAGCCGACTGGAATCTCGCCCAGGCTGACCAGCTTCTTTATAAAATTGAGGATGCATTTGACAAAATAGAATCTGAATTAGATTAGCCATTCATGGCAGAACTTCAGTTGCCACCAGTTTTAACAAAAGCATTGCCTCTTGCTTCGAGTTCGCATATGACATGAATATTCATAGTTATTTTACTACAACTTTATATTATACCACGAGCCAATTAATCTTTTCCAACCGATGGTCTTAGGCTAAATTAAGCACCTTCTAACTTTTCCCATTATCGATGCGGTCGAAAAAAGATTTTTTGCCGAAACTTTCGAGAAACAGTTTTTCTTCTACTTTCTGCAGTCGGCCCTGGGCTGCTTCTATTTTTTTCATCACGTCCCCGAGGTCCTTCAGTTTAGCGTTTAATTCTTCCAGTTTGACTTTCGCTTCCAGAAGCTCCTTTTTTGCTTGGGCTATTTCCTTTTTGGCTTCCTGTTCGTTCATCTCACTCTCCTCTGGCCCGGCGGCGTAAGCTGGAGCGATCAGTTAGGCTGGCCCCCCTTATACTCATGGCAAAGCCTGTCTGATAATTACGCCACCCGCAGTTGGGCCAGCGTGGCCCGGGTGGTGCCACCGCTTATGTCCGGCACGATCCTCAATTCGAGAACGGTTACCCCGTGGAGATCGACTTCGTAGTCTTCGAGTTCACGCTCCGCCCCCGGTGGACTGAAGTTGTACTGCTGGCGCACAATCTCCCGGTATGACTGACCGCCATTTGGCGACCACCGTAAAATGAACTCTTGGGTGCGCTCCTGCTCCTCTTCATGGAACACTAAGCGAATCCATTTGATTCTTAGCGGTTCATCAAACTGGAGGCGAATCATTTGCTCCCCCGGTTGCGCCGCCCGCCAACCCGGACCCATACGGGGAATCAGGGCCGATTCAATGGGGTAGTCGACTTCTTCGGACGTGATTTCGACTTGTGCCAGGTGTTCAAGGTCCATCCAGTCGGGCTCGGCGGCTGCGACCTCACCCGGGCCATTACCGATAATGCGCTTGCGCATAGAGTACCTCCCCTTACTTCTCACTCATCGTCAGAGCATAACGACGACATGGAGCGACGCGGTTTGTCCGCCTCTGCTGCGGAACCTTATTTCAAGTTGCAGGGTTAAACTTAATCATAATTAACTTCGATGTGATAATGTTATATAATTACAACTATTATCATTTTAATTTATTATAAATATATTGATTTTTATCATCAGGGATATTCATTATTAACTTATCTCCTTTAGTTGACAAATAAAATGTTCCCCAATAATCGGAGATAACTTCTATTCGTTCGTCTTTGAGTACCTTCCACTTTCCCCGCGAATCAGAAGAGTAAAATTCCAAAGTGTTATTGCTAAATATTTCGAGATTACCCCATTTTTTTTCGGCAGTCTCGTTGGGATGTTTAAACTCGCTATTTTCGATCATCTCTTGCAACAGCCATTTGCCAACTATTGCCGTGCTGTGGTTGTCAGCGCCGGCCCAGGCCGGGATGCCGGCGGGGTCCCGCAGTTTCAGGCTCTGGACGCCCTTTTTTACCTGCGCGGCGATAAGAGACGGTTTCCCGTGAAAGGTGATTTGGGAGCCGGTGATCTCCACCTGATCTTTGGGAGCCAAGCTGAGGGCTTGTTTTGCGAGGAACCAACCGGGGCCCAGGTACACCAGGATGGTCTCCTTGGACGTTTTCAGGGTCAGGCTCACCGCGGAATCCATACCAGGGTCGGTGATCTTGTCCACCGATACGACTTCGCCGCTTACCGTCGTCACGGTTTTCGGGTCGTACATCCGGTCGTACCCGGCCCCTCCTCCCGGCCCCGGGCCCCCCTGGGGTTCGGACCCGCAGGCCATGGTGAGAGCCAGGATGAGCACCAAAGCCGCCATCGGACCGTTTCCTTTCATCCCTCTGATCTCCTTAAAATGGGTTTCTCCGGCGGGGCTGGGCCTCCGGGCCCGTGGGGCAAATCTTTTATTAATTCAGGTTACTTGATAGTTCCCATTTTGCAGAACCCGTTCCTGGACTGGCAATGAATTCGCCGTGGCCGGTTGAAACAAATATTACACCGCATCCGGTTTCCTGGACACAAGTTTTTTTAAGCCGGCCTGGCAAGGGAGTCCTGAGCCAGCCATTCCGCTTTGGCCTACTATGCTCCGCCAGGATCTCTGGGCTGACTTGGTCCCAACTCTAACTTAAGTTCTGGTATAATCCATGGGGGCAGGCCAGATGGTTCGGGGGTGGAAGTTCTGTTAAGTGGAATTGAAAATGAAAAAGGCAACCTGGATAGGCACAATGGCCAAAATACGGGTCGCCTTGATGAGATAACTACTTTGAATAACTAACCAATTTAATGGTGGAGGCGGC
>CAVXZU010000009.1:0-184664 GCA_963766185.1 uncultured delta proteobacterium
ACCACCAGGGGAGAGAGAGTTTAAGGATGAACCCTAATTATCCAATGCAGATTCTAATTTATCAAATGCATCCTCGAGGTTATAAAGGAGCCGGTCAGCCTGGGCGAGATTCCAGTCGGCGATCTTCTCTTCAATACTCTTATGCAGGTTCAAAAGTTTCTCTCTCTGCGGGAAAAGCACCTCTCTGAACTTCGTACCCTCGAAGGCATGAAGAAGTTTATCCAATTGTCCCACTAGTTCATAAAGGGAAGGATTCCGCTCCACCAGATTCGCATCTAGATTTCTCAGATTACGTGCCAGTTTTGGGTAGGCCTGTTCCAGATTTTTTTCATAATAAGGACGTACCGTAACGGTGAGTTGCATGTATTTGCTCATGGTGGATTTCCTTATAAGGGATTCACACAATTCAGAAAATTAAATTTATGCAAAAATCCTCTGTGGACAGGGACTCACTCTGCAGGCCGGCACCAGGACGATGGTGGCCCGTGACGAATTTCGCTCTACTACCCATTCAAAGGGATCGAGGGTTTTCCCACGAATAAACTCTCCCCCTACGCAGGGGAGAGAAATTACGCCTTCTCGGACAGCCTCCAAAACCAATCCAGCTGCCCGTTGCTTCAGTGCTTCCACGTCTTGGGCCGACTTTTCTCAGCTTCAGACGTCATCTCTCTTGCTTGGGTTACGATCGATCGCACCTTTTGCGGGTTCATCCCCGATATTTCCTTTAACCCGTGCTCTTCCGCAGCAGCAACCTTGGCGATCGTGTTATAACTAGCTTCGATCAATCGCCGCGATAGGACTTCCCCTATCCCTTTAAGTTTTTGGAGTTCTTTCATTTCTTTGTTCATAGCATCCTCCCCTAAGTTTTTTTCCAGCCGGCCAAGTCTTACAATCCATCCGGCCAGCACAAACGACTAATGTATCCACGGCATGCCTCTTCCAATAAAATAGGAAGCACGGCGCGAGATGCAAGTCTTCAATGATTAATTATTTGGTTTATGGTCTTAAAAGCCCATTGAAATGGAGAAACCGGAAGAATGACCTACGAGAAGACATAGCTTGCCATTATCACAAAATCATTAAACTTGCAGATATAGATTGGTTCTTTGCTGCCCACTGCTCACTGCTTACTGCTCACTTTGTTCACGGCCCGAACTCGATGGGCGGGGGGAGGGGGGTGACTTTGCGGTCCAGTTCTTCGGTCCAGTCGGTCTCCGGGGGGGCCTGGTCCCAGGGGATGGGATAGGGGGAGAAGAGGCGCTCCGGGGGGATTTGGCCCCGGGACCCCTGGACGACCACGGAGCACGACAGGGTGAGGTCGGTGTCCAGGTTGCCGAGGGTGAGGTGGAAGCCGTCTTCGAAGCGTTCGTCCTCAAGGTCCCGCCAGGAGTGAAAGGCTTCTATCCCGGCATGGCTGTGGATGGTGCCCAGGCGGGTGAGCCCCGGCGGGAAGTCCCTGACCTCGTAATCGCAGTGGCCGCCCCCCACGGTCTGGTGCGGCACGACCAGTTCATACGTCCGGGCGGCCTCCCGCCAGGCCAGGAGGGCCACGGCTTCGGCGGCGTAGCGGCTATAAACGGCCCGGAAAAAGCTCAGGGCCTGGAGGAGCAGGGCGGCGGGCAGGGGAGGGGCGGTGAGCAGGACTTCGGGCCCCTGGGGCTCAAGCCAGGGGATGCCCGGGGCCGGGACCACGGCCTCAAAGAACGGGGTGCGCTTCACCAGAAATAAGCCATCCCGGGTGAGGAGGTAATAGATGGTGTCGGCGGGCGGGGTGAAATCCCGGTCTTTCAGATAAATGGGTAGCATAGATCCCTGGGGCCGAATAGTGTCAGGTTCGGAGATATACCCGTTGCCAAAAGAGCCTCTTGCCAAACGGTTTTTCTGTCACCCTGAAAGAAGTGAAGGATCTCAACCTCCTGAAAATGCGAGATTCTTCGCTCCGCTCAGAATGACAATTGTGGTCACGGAGGAGTTTTGCAAGAGCCTTAAAAGTTTGTCCTTATCGCCGCTCACCCTAACCCTCCTCCATCAAGGGGGAGGGAACAAGAGGAAATGCTGCTAAAGTCCCCCTTTGAAAAAGGGGGATTTAGGGGGATTTAAAAATCTCCAAGGGGAAAGAATTTATGGCAAACGTTATAACTGTTTGAAAATCATAATTTTCCCGGCCGGGTTTGTCAATCCTGCCGGGGAGCCTAAAATACCTTCCGGCTATCCAGGAGCAGGGTGACCGGCCCGTCGTTGATGAGGCCCACGTCCATCATCTGGCGAAAGCGGCCGGTGGCCACCGGCAGGCCGTAGCCGGACATGGCCTGGACCAGGTCGTTATAGAGCTGCTCGGCGACCTCCGGGGAGGCCGCGGCATCAAAGGAGGGACGCCGTCCCTTGCGGCAATCCCCCAGGATGGTGAACTGGGATACCAGGAGGACCTCGGCCTTCAGGTCCAGGAGAGAAAGATGCAGCAGACGGCCGTCCCCGGCAAAGACCCGGAGGTGAGCCAGCTTTTGAGCCAGGAAGGCCACGTCTCCGGGGCCGTCGGCGGCCGCCACTCCCACCAGAACCAGGAGGCCGGGGCCGATCCTGGCCACCTCTTCCCCCTCCACCCGGACCCAGGCCTCTTTGACCCGTTGAACCACGGCGCGCATGCCTATCCCCCGTATGCCGGCGATTGCAGCAGTAAGCGTTTCCCGGGCCCCCCGTTCCTCAAGGGAATCGAGAGGTTTTTTATAAGCGCTTTAAATTCCAATAAATACCCATTTCGCGGGGACTCACGCTGCCGAGTCCGGCTATCCGTATCTCTTGGCCGAACCGGCTCATGACAATGGAGATCACGACCAACGGGGCGGGAGCCGGACTGGACCCGGTTGATGGCCGCGGCCCGCCATGGCGCCGGCGCCTGGAAACCCGCAGCCGTGGCCTCCCGGTCAGGATATAGGAAGCCCGGCCAGGATGTCAAGCCGGGGAGATGTGCCCGGCAGCTCCCCAAGGGGCGCCGGGTCTCGACAGTCCGATAGATTAAAATCTGTCATGACCAGGAGTTACGTTGATAACCATCCAACCGGGATCAGATTGAATCTGAATTTAGAGGGGGGTCCCAAGGCACCATGTGGTTGGGTTCGGGGTTTTACTCTGATAACCAGTGAGAATATCACTCACTCATAATTATTGGCATGGCGGAGAGACAGCCGCCATCGTTAAGGATCACAAAACTCAACGGAGGCCGGCATGATCAGGGGTCCGAGGCGCAGCGGTTGAACCAATTTTTGCAAAGATGGTTGGCCAAAAAGAAAGTTTACCTGGAGGTGGATAGAGCTCCCACATTCCCATTAATCAACATGGCGTTGTCGACAATATGGGAGCCGGAAGAATTATAATTGTTGTTGGCACTAACGTTGCTCATGTTGCCAACTCCCATGTCACCTCCGGAGCTGATGCCGGGAACGGCTGAGTTCCCGCCGCCATTGGTCGCGACTTGGCGTCCGTCTTGCCCTGTGGCCCCAGCGTGAGGACCCCAACCGTGACCCGAGGTTACGGCCAATTCTTGGTCGCCCAGCTGGTTTGAGGACACCAAAACGATATTGGCTTCCGGACTCTCCGGCCAGGGAGAGCGCCGGCATCGCTAGGAGGCCCAGCACTAATGCGATCAGCAAGCCCTTCTTCATGTCGACCTCTCACTATTGATTTTACGCTAGCAAAATAAAGATGCACCTATCATGCCATTGAGCAAACCTATTGATTATTCAATAATTATCATTTATGGGTGAAATTAACTTAATAAAGGGTAATTATGAAAAATTGGACTCATTTTCTGCTTCTGCCAATTATATTAATAAATTTAAATAGTTATAATTATCCACTTTTTTGGAAATTCTCTAAGAATCTAGATTATACGGTACAACTACTCCCTAAAGCGGCCATGCGCATGATCACCGCCGGTCAATTGATAAGCCGGCGCATCATCCCCTCCTCGGTCCTTAACTATTCGGGACAGCAGGTTTGACCTTATTGTGAGGTTTCATCGAAACATCTTTATTAAAAATAGTCAAGCAAGATTTAGCCCATGCGGGGGTGGCGCCCCTGTCGCTCTCCGGGGCGAGGGGAGGTTTTTCGGTTATGTTCCGGTTCACCGTGCCGCCGGTAGTCTCGGGACCTTTCCCGAGAGCGGTTAAATCCCCGTGCCCCTCAGTAAATGGATTGTTTTATCGGTTGCGGGTATGTTAAAGTTTGGCAGTAAAACTTCTTTAGAGGAAAATGATTACAGCATCATGGTGGCCCGCCCCGACTCGCAAGCCAATTTAACTATTCCCAACGTCATTACCCTGTTTCGGATCATCCTGACGCCCCTGTTCATCATCTTTTTGATCCAGGGGAACTATCGCAAGGCCTTGCTGGTGTTTGTCCTGGCCGGGGTGAGCGATATGGCGGACGGCCTCATCGCCCGGACCTGGCAGCAGAAGTCCCTCCTGGGGAGTTATCTTGACCCCCTGGCGGACAAAATCCTGATGGCGGCCAGTTTCGTCACTCTGAGCATCTATCACCAGATTCCCTCCTGGCTGACGGTGGTCGTGCTCAGCCGGGATGTGATCCTGGCCCTGGGGGTGGTGATTTTCCGGCTGGCGGATATTCCCCTGGTGATCCGGCCCACCCTGTCGGGGAAATGGACGACCACCTTCCAACTCGTCACCATAGGTTTCGTGCTGCTGAGCAAGATCGTCACTTTTCCCCGGCTGTTTTTGCTGGGGCTTTTTTGGGTAACCGGCGCCTTGACCATCATTTCCGGACTGCAATACTTTTATCGCGGCATCAAGCAAACGAACATGTTCCAGGGCAACGGGACCAAAGAGAACGGCAGTGGCTGAAATCATCAATCTGTCGCGCTTTCGGTCCAAGATCGCCGCGGACCAGGGATTCCGCTCCTGGCTGGCCCGCTTCCAGGAACAATTCGGCCCCGACACCCGGCTTCAAGATCTGAGTCCATCCACCCTCCTGTACCTGGCCACCCCCGGGGAAGAGAATCTGTTCGTCTTCTTCGACCTGGTCATGGGGGCCCAGGGGCTGGGGGGGTCGGTGCGCTTCCAACTGGATGACCTGGATAACGACCTCAAGATGAAGATCATGGACACCGCTTTCGCCCTGGTGGACCGGGTGCGGTTTGAAGTTATGCGCCGCCTGGGGTGGGTGGCGGTGATGCCGGAGTCGGAGGACCCCATCATCGAACTGGTGCGGCAGGCCTGGCGCCTGGGGGCCGGAGTGGGCCAGGAGCCCCCGGTCCTCTCCCCGGAGCATCCGGACTACCCGGCCTACGCCCGGCTCAAGGGCATGGACCGGATGGTCTTCCTGCGGCGGCTCATCCCCCGGGCGGTGAGTAGCTTCCGAGAGCAGGTGGAATCGGGCCGCGGCCGGGAGAAGCCCTGACCCTGCCTCCGCTGGGCCCCTGAGGCCGCATTTCCCCTCTGCATGGGTTAATTTTCAGGAGATTCCCGCCGCCGGGCCGGGCTCTCGGGAATGCCATCCGGGCCTCTGGCGTCAACCTTCCGGAAGACCTATCATTCTCTCAGTCATGTCAAAACTGATTTCCGTATCATTTGGGGTTAGCCGAAGGAGCTTACGTTGGGACAGAATCACCCTCCTTTTCTCAAGGGGGGCAGGGGGGATTAAATAACCGCTTGATAATCCACCTCAATCCCCCTTTAACCAAGAGGGGCTTAACGACCTCTGTCCCTAACCGTTAACTGGTTCAAGGAACAGATTTATGGCTTAAGACAGGTTTTGCAATGGGCAGTAGCACGCAAAAAGATTGATCCCCAATCCGCCCCTCACGTCGAATCAGGAGGCCCCTATGAGCAGCGCCTTGTTTTCGCCCTTTTCCCTGGGGGATTTGACCCTGGCCAACCGTATCGTGGTTTCGCCCATGTGCCAGTATAGCGCCGCAGAGGGCAATGCCGGCGACTGGCACCTGATGCACCTGGGAAACCTCAGTGTCTCCGGCCCGGGGCTGGTGATGGTCGAGGCCACCGCGGTGGAACCCCGGGGGCGCATCACCTACGGCGACCTGGGGTTATATTCGAATGATAATGAAGCGGCGTTGGGCCGGATCGTGTCATTCTGCCGGCAATACGGCGGCAGCCGCCTGGGCCTCCAGTTGGCCCATGCCGGACGCAAGGCCTCGGACCACCTGCCCTGGGAGGAGCATGGCCGGCCCCTGGCGCCTGATGAAGGCGCCTGGACCACCGTGGGGCCATCGGCGATAAGCTACGGGGACGCCTGGCCCCGGCCCCAGGCCCTGGATGCGGCGGGTATGCAAGCGGTCCAGGAGGCCTTTGTCCGGGCTACGCGCCGGGCGGCGCGCCTCAAATTCGACCTGGTGGAAATGCACGCGGCCCACGGCTACCTGCTCCACGAGTTTCTCTCGCCCCTGAGCAATACGCGCCAAGACGTCTACGGCGGCAGCCGGGAAAACCGCATGCGCTTCCCCCTGGAGGTGTTTTCGGCCATGCGGGAGGCCTGGCCGGCGGGAAAACCTTTGGGAGTACGGATCTCCGCCACGGATTACGCCGAAGGAGGCTGGGATATCACGGATGCCCTGGTGTTCGCCCAGGCCCTGAAAGACCGGGGCTGCGATTTTTGCGACGTCTCCGGCGGGGGGCTGGTGCCGGCGCAGCGCCTGGCCGTGGGGCCGGGTTACCAGGTGCCCTGGGCCGCCCGTATCCGCCGGGAAGTGGGGATTCCGACCATGACGGTGGGCATGATCAACCAGCCGCAGCAGGCGGAAGAGATCATTGCCCGGGGGCAGGCCGACCTGGTGGCGCTGGCCCGGGGGATGCTGTACGACCCGCGCTGGACCTGGCACGCCGCGAGAGAATTATGGACGGACCTGGAATATCCGCCGCAGTACCGGCGCGCCAATCCCTCCCACTGGCCCCAGGCCTTCCCGCACCGCCGGGCGGTGGAGTAGTGCAGAAGGAGGGCGGGGGAATTGACTTCTCCCGGCCCTCCCCTCAAGTTATCTCCTCTTCACCACCAGAATTCGGGGTAGCGCCGCCGGGGGGCCAGGTTGTTCACCAGCAGGGCCACGGCCAGCATAACGAGGGCGCCGGCGGCCACGGGCACCAGGACGTAGAGATAGCCCAGGTTGTGCACTTTGGCGCCGCTGATCACCGCGATGAGGGCGGTGGCGCCGCCCGGGGGGTGGAGAGTCTTGGTGGCGTGCATCACGGCGATGCTGGTGGCCACTGCCAGGGCCGCGGCCAGCCAGAGATTCGGTTCCACCAGTTTGAAGGCCGTCACCCCGATGAGGGCCGAGAGGACGTGGCCGCCCAGGAGGTTCCGGGGCTGGGCCAGGGGGCTCTTGATGGCCCCGTAAATGAGCACCGCCGAGGCGCCGAACGAGCCGATGATCATGACCAGGTCGGTCTTATCCAGGAGGCCGTAATTGATATAGGCCACCGCGGCAATCCCCAGGAAGGCCCCCAGCCAGGACCAGAGGATTTCCGAGAGGCTGACCCGGGGCGGGCTTTGGGTGGTGCCGGCCATTTTGCGGAAGTAAGTCGCGGATCATGACGGCCCCTGGCCCATGGTGGCCTGGACGATATCGCCCCGGGAGACCAGGCCCAGGAGGCGGCCGCCCGGGTCGGTGACCGCCACCCGGTTGATGGACTTTTGGGTGAGAAGCGCGGCGAGGTCCCGCACCGGGGTGTCCGGGGCCACGGTGACGGCCGGGGAGGTCATGATGTCTCGGGCCAGGGCGTGCTTTATGGGCAGCGCCACGCAGCCCTTGGTTTTCAGGCAGCCAGCCACCAGGCTCATGAAGTTCCGGGGCTCAACGACGCCCATGCGGGAGAGGAAATCCTTCTCTGAAATGACCCCCACCACCTTATGTCCGGCGTCCACCACCGGGACCCCGGAGACCCCGCGGCGGCCCATGGCGGCGGCCACCTCGGCGACCGGAGTCTCAGGAGTGACCGCCACCACGTCGGTGGTCATGATCTCGGCGGCGGTAACGGCCCGGCTCAGGCGCTCCAGGGCGTGTTGAAACGCCAGGCGGTAGACTTCTTTGAAATCGCCCGGGGTGATATCCAGGTACCCCGGGATGGCCCGCATGGCCTCCAGGATATCCTCATCTTTGATCTCTATCCCGGGGGTGGGGCTGGGTTCCGGTTTATCAGGGGCGTGGGGCATAGGATGAAGGGCTCCTTAAACGAGATATGCACCCAACTGGCGGCAGGCTCGGGGATGCAGGTCGGTGTGCTGACCTTATGCGGCCGCAGATTGCGTTGGGTGGAGAATACCTTAGGCCAGATACAGGTGAAAAATTATAACGGTCACGATTTACCCTGGCAACCTCTCCATCCAGGCATACTATCTTTGGACAAGAAAGGATTCTGAAAATCCCCCCGGACAAGGTCAGTGGCGCTCATCAGATCATATCGGGAATTTTTTCGGGTAGGGGGATGATTGTCGAAGGTGGGAAGTGATGGAGCATCAATCTGCCCTTCTTCAAGGACGGTCACCGCATCTTCGCACGGGTTTATGGAATAATCTTTCCCGAAGGATTGTCTTGAGAGGTTGGCTTATAACCAAATCTCGGTTCCCTTCTTACGGTTTCCGCAGTTCACCGGCGATCTGTTTCAAAACCTCCTGAAACTGCACCGCAATCAAGATTTTCACTGGACCCGTTGATGCTAAGGGGGTAACTTATCAAACGAGGTGCAAAATGAAAATTCTGGTTGCCGTGGATAAAACCGAAGAATCCCAGGTGGCCTTGCGCTTTGCTTGTCATCTGATGGAACATTTTATTGCCATTGTAGACGCCCTGTATGTCAAACCGGATGTGGTCGGTACCGCGACCGGAGGCGGCAGATACGCCCCCTTCACCACCGAAAGCGACGTGAAGCGGGAAATTGACAAAGAGACGCAGAAAACGGTGGAGGAGATCGTCGAGGCTTGCGCCATCTGCGTGGGCAAGCGATTACCTTGCAATCCCTTTGTAGCGAGTGGAGACCCCGCGGAAGAGATTCTCAACTATGCCAACCGGGATTACTCTGACATTATCATTTTAGGCTCCCAAGGCAGGTCTTTGGTCCGCGGCCTCCTGCTGGAGACGGTGCCCGCCCAGGTCCTGCGCCAGGCCCAGCAATCGGTGTTAATCCTGCGAAAATTCCGCCCCATAGAAAAGATCCTGGTGGTTTATCGCGGGTCCCAATGTGACCCGGGGGCCCTGGAGTTTATCGCCCCGCTGTTTGCCAGGAAGAAGCCGCAAATCACGGTCTTGCATGTCCAGGAAACGGAGCAGGGGCAGTCCGTAGAGGCTTTGGATGCCTGTCTGAGGAGCGGGGACGAGACCCTGCTGCGGTACGGATACGCTCCCTTAAAAAAGATTGCCAAAGGTGACTTCGTGGAGGAAGTTCTCAAGGCTGTGGCGGTTGAACGCTATGATCTTCTGGTTCTCACGGCTTATGAACATAATCCCAAATACTTAAAGGTCATGAGTAATGAAGTTCTGGATTTGGTTAGGCTAACCACTCGCCCCGTCCTGGTTTATCGGGAGGATGAATAATCAAAGTTGACCATATTCACCCCATAGCGCAGGATTCAGATCACCGTCAGGGACACCGAGGGAGTCTGTCCTCGGGGATACTTCACCCCCCAAAATAGAAGGGAAAAATGATGCACATACTTGATTCACCCATAATGAAGGCCATACATGAAAGGCGCAGCGTCCGACACTTTATGGATACGCCGGTTTCCCGGGATTTGATCATGACCGCAATTGAAGCAGCTTCATGGGCCCCTTCAGGACTTAACAACCAGCCCTGGCGTTTTGCGATTATTTGGGACCAGGCAATGAAAGAGGCCCTGGCCGCCCTCACGAAATACTCAAACACCCTTAAATCGGCGTCTGTCCTCATTGCCGGTTTTCTGGATAAAGAGGCTTCATACGATTACACCAAAGATTGCCAGGCTATCGGGGCTTGCTTGCAAAATCTGCTCCTGTCGCTTCACTCCATGGACCTCGGGGCAGTCTGGATCGGCGAAATTCTCAAGAACAAGGAGCGTGTCACCGAGATTCTGGGTCTTCCGGAGCGGGCTCGAACTTATGGCCGTCGTGGCTGTGGGGCATCCTGCGAGCCGGAGCCAGAAGTCAAACCGGCGTCCGATAGCAGAGCTGATTATGCTGGAAAAGTAGGCCTGGAGTTGGGAATCAGGGATACTCGAGAGGTAAGTTGGGTATGTCGATATCTGCTCTCTATCCCCCCTTATAACATCCATTCAAGTTGACTGATATGGATATCATAGCCGGGTCTCATATCAAGTTGCGATTAAACGGGTAATTTCTTTGTAGCCGCAGGCTTAACCGTGAAGACTCAAATCCCCCTAAATCCCCCTTTTTCAAAGGGGGACTTTATTAGCAATGCCTTATAGTTCCCCCCTTTTTTAAAGGGGGGTTAGGGGGGATTTTCATCCCCGGGATAAACCAATCAAGTGGTCATGAACCTTTAGCTGCGCCTGTATAGGTGATACGCCTGTGCCAATGATTCTTACCTCTATAACGGCAACTTGGTATAAGGCCCTGGTGACGGGTAACGTTTTCGTTCCGGGTGTCAGGTTTAATCTGTTTCCGGTTTGATGATAGTCGGCTCAAGTTTCGGTCATTACGGATAAAAATGGCAGGGGCGGGTTTTAAACCCGCCCCTGCCTCGTTCTTAACCGATCCGCACCTGCGAGATACGCCTCAGCCGGTGTGCTCTTTCTTGTAGAGGGGCGACATCTCCCGGAGGGTCTGGACGATGGCCGGCATCACCTCGATCACCTTGTCGATGTCCGCCTCGGTGTTGTCCATGCCCAGGGTGAAGACCAGGGTGCCCTGGGCCAGGGCGTGGCCCAGGCCGGTGCCGATGAGGACGTGGGAAGCCCGGAGGGACCCGGAGGCGCAGGCGGACCGGGTGGCCACGATGATGCCTTCCTCGTCCAGCATCATGACCAGGCTCTCGCCTTCGATGTATTCCACCGACACCGAGAAGAGATGCGGCAGGCACTGGTTGGGGTCGCCGTTGATCTTGATCTCGGGGATGCGCTCGGTCAGGGCCTTGGCCAGGCGATTTTTGAGACCCTGAATCCGGGGCAGGCGTTCGGGCATCTCGAGCCTGGCCGCCTCCGCGGCCACGCCCATGCCCACGATGCCGATGAGGTTTTCGGTGCCGGCCCGGCGCTTGTTCTCCTGGAGGCCGCCGTCGATGAGGGGCCAGATGGGCGTGCCCTTGCGGATATAGAGGGCGCCGACCCCGGGGGGGCCGTAGAACTGGTTGGCCGCCAGGCTCAGGAGGTTCACCCCCAGCTCCTGGACGTCCACGGGGATGACACCGGTGGCGGCCACCGCGTCGGTGTGCATCATCACCTTGTGCTGCTTGGCGATTTTGGCGATGTCGGCGATGGGCTCGATGGTGCCGATCTCGTTGTTGGCCAGCATGATGCTGATGAGGATGGTCTCGGGAGTGATGGCCTTCTCGACCTCCGCCGGGTCGACGATGCCGTACTTGTCCACGTCCAGGGAGGTGACGCGGTAGTCCAGGAGGCGGAGGGTCCGGAGAGAATTGAGGACCGACTTGTGCTCGATGTTGGAGGTGATGATGTGGCGGCCCTTCTCCCGCAGCCCGATGGCGACCCCTTTGATGGCGTGATTGACCGACTCGGTGCCGCCGGAGTTGAACACCACCTCTTTGGGTTCGGCGTTGATCAGGGCGGCCACCTGGCCCCGGGCCTGCTCCAGGGCCTCAGCGGCCGGTATCCCCACCTGGTTGTCGCTGGAGGGGTTGCCGAAAACGGTATTGATATAATTGATCATGGCCTCCTTCACCCGGGGGTGGAGAGGCGTCGCGGCCAGATGGTCCAGATAGATTACACCCATGTCAGCGTCCTTATCTCCCCGGCCGGGGCCTCAGTGGTCGTGATCATGGGGGATATCCTTGCCGCAGAAGATACACAGGGGCGACTCTTCCTCCACCTGTTTCTGGCAGTAGGGGCAGTAGCAGCCTTCGCCTTCCTGTTTGTGATGGGGTTCCTTGTCCAGTTCAATGTCGGGGACCTTGCCGGCCTTGCGGTCCCGGTAGTTCTTGATGGCGGAGTGCAGGGCGTCGGCTCCCAGGTTGGAGCAGTGGAGCTTGTTGGGAGGCAGGCCGCCCAGGGCCTCGGCCACATCGGCGTTGGTGATCTTCATGGCCTCATCCAGGGTTTTGCCCCGGGCCATTTCGGTGATCATGCTGGAAACCGCGATGGCCGCGCCGCAACCGAAGGTCTTGAATTTGACGTCCACCAGCCGGTCGTTTTCGACTTTGATATACACATTCATCATGTCCCCGCACACGGGGTTGCCGACTTCGCCCACCCCGTCGGCGCTGATGATTTCGCCCACATTGCGCGGATTCTTAAAGTGATCCAGTACTATTGGGGAATATGCCATGTCCTTCTCCCATTCAGGTTATTTCGGTAAATTTTATCTCCTATAAATAGTAAGTTTTCTCAAGATAAGGGTCAAGGCCGAACGGGGCCACACTCAGGAATTCTTTGCATAAAGGCGAGATTTTCCTTCAGGGCGGGCCGGCCCCAAGGGGCTGCGGCCCGGTAAAATAGTGCTGGATAATTGCGGCAATGGAGGTAAAATCGTTTCAGGGGGAGTGTTCCTCGCCCCGATGCACCGGTCATGAACCCGGTGGCCCAGGCGAAAGCCCGGGGCTGCCCGGTACGCGGCGCCAAGGGAGGATTGCTATGCTGATACCGTGCTCCCGGGTCCAGGTGGTGGTGGCGGAGCCTGGAATCCGGCTGGAGCGCCAGACCCCGGGCTCCATGGTCTGGGACGAACACGGAGGGACTTTTATCCTCCGGGTGGACGACCTCGCGGCCACGGAAGTCCCTGCCGGCCAGTCGGAAACCGGCATTATCCTGGAAATCCCGTTGTCCCGGCGGGAGGAAGTGATCCGCAGCCTGGAAGAGTTCGCCGCCCAGCAGGAACTCCCGCAGTCCCCGCCCCCGGGCCCGGAACTGCTGGAGGTGTGCGTCCTGGCGGCCTGTCACCTGCCGGGGCAGAACCTGTTCGTCTTTGCCGAAGAACCGCACCTGGTGGTTAAAAGGCGGGGGGACACCGTGGAAATCGCGGTGGAAGGTCACTTTAAGGCCCGGCGGGTCCCCTGCCGGGAAACCGACCTGGTTATCCACCTCACCAAGGCCGCCATGGCCCGATTGGTGGCCTCGGTGCTCAGCCTGGCCCGGGCTGGGCTGTAGGGGCGGACCTGAGTGTCCGCCCGTGCCCCGGTACGCAGCTGAGGGTTAGTTTCGGAGGGTTCTGATGCACATCTGGTGGATTCTCGTCGTGGTGCTGGGGATCATGCTGCTGCAGCCGGCCGGCGGCCAGGCGGCGGAGGCGATCAAACTGCCGCCGCCGGTCATGACGGGGGGCATGCCCCTGGCGGAGGCCCTCAAAGTCCGGCGCACGGTGCGCCGCTTTGCCTCCCGGCCCCTGGACCTGGGGCAGATCTCCCAACTCCTGTGGGGAGCCGACGGTCCGACCGACCCCCGGGGACTCCGGACCGCGCCGTCCGCGGGGGCCACGTATCCCCTGGACCTCTATCTGGTGGTGGGAGAGCGGGGGGTGACCGATCTTGCCGCGGGGGTGTACCACTACGAGGCGGCGGCCCAGGCCCTGAGCCCGATGGCTCCGGGGGACCTCCGGGGCGCCGTGGCCCGGGCCTCGTTGCACCAGAGTTGGATGACCCAGGCCCCGGTGATGGTGGTGATCACCGGGGAATACCGGCGCTGTACCGGCCGGTATGGGGAGCGGGGCGTGCGCTACACCCACATGGAAGCCGGGAACGTCAGCCAGAACCTGTTCCTGGCGGCGGAGGCCCTGGGCCTGGGGGCCGGGATTGTCGGGGCTTTCGAGGACAAGGCCCTGGCCCAGGCCGCTAAACTGCCCCCGGCCCATGAGCCCCTCTTGGTCATGCCGGTGGGGTATAAACCTTAGGGGAAGAAGGCGCGAAGGATGGAGACTGCGGCCCGTATGCCGGACGCCTCGCGACTTCTTGTACGGGTGGGGGACAATTTATATTTACTATATAACATATTAAATTCAATAGGTTAACCGATATAGCGCCCAAAGCTGGCCTGAGGCGGTACAAATATTTAAACCAGGGTTCCGAGACCAGAAAATATAACCCATTGAATATACAGCAAATAATAATTGCGCAGTTTGTGGCACGGTTGCTGCATGAATATATAACAAGATATGAACCATTAAGGAAACCCACTTCCCCCCCTTAATCAAAGTTCATATACCATTTTCTCCTTTCACGACTGGCCGGGTCTCCCCCACTCGGCCAGTCCTTTTTTTGTGGCTGGGTCCCCCCGGGGCAGTCGGTTTTTTCTCCAGGGGACTGGCATCGGTACATCACCGGCACTATCTTCCCTAGCAATACATCTGGAGGCTCGTCCGGGGTCCCGGTAAACCCGGCGGCGCCGGCGGGAAACCGCGCCAGGCGGCGGTCCGCCCGGGAGTCTCGATTGCAGTTATCCTACCCGATTGAAGGCAGAGGTTACGTCTCATGAAAATAATGAAAATCATGTTGAGTCTGGTCATGGCCCTGGGGCTTGGCCTGGTGCATCTCACCGCCGGGTTCGGGGCCGAGGCCATCAAACTGCCGGCCCCGGTCACCAAGGGCACCATGAGCGTGGAGGAGGCCTTGCAAAACCGGCGCACCACCCGCAAATTCGCCAACCGTGCCCTGGAACTGGCGCAAATCTCCCAACTGCTGTGGGCCGGGGACGGCATCACGAATCCCCAGGGCAAGAGGACCGCGCCCTCCGGAAAGGCCGCCTACCCCATGGACCTCTACCTGGTGGCGGGAGAGCGGGGCGTGACCGGCCTGGCCCCCGGGATATACCACTATAACGTGGCGGACCATGCCCTGGAACCGGTGGCCAAGGGGGATTTCCGCGCCGCGGTGGCCAAGGCCTGCAATTCCCAGGTCTGGATGACTGAAGCTCCGGTGATCCTGGTAATTTCCGGCGACTATAAACGTTCCGAGGCCAAGAATGGGAATAAGGGGCCGTTGTACACCCACATAGAGGCGGGGTTGATCGCCGAAAACATCTTTCTCCAGACCGGAGCCCTGGGGCTGGGGGCCGGGATCGCCGGCGGGATGAATGATAAGGCCCTGGGCCAGGCCTTGAAACTGCCCCCGGCCCACATCCCGTTCCTGGTGATGCCGGTGGGGTATAAGTAAGAGGGCGAAATAAGGAAAAAGGCGAGGCCAGGACGGGTAGGGTTATCCTGCCGCCGGGCACCACACGATGCTGCTTCCCGGTGGCCCCGGCGCCAGGGGAGGGATTAAGGTCTTATTTTTTCCCGGCCAGGTGGATATAGGTGCAGAGCCCCTTGGCCACCAGCCGGTCGGCCTGGCGCACCTCGAATTCGCCGAGGGAGATGGTGCGGCCCCGTTTGGCGATGTGGGCCTCGGCGGTCACCTCGCCCTCTTTCACCGCCCCCAGGAAGTTGATCTTCATCTCCACGGTGTTGAAGGTCTCGCCCTCCGGCACCAGGCTGTAGAGGGCGTAGGCCACGGCCTCATCCGCCAGGGCGGCGATGACGCCCCCCTGCATCAGGCCGATGGAGTTGGCCAGATCGGGCTTGAAGGGCAGCAGGAAGCGGGCGTAGCCCTGGCCCAACTGCGGGACTTTAATGCCCACAAACTTGATAAAGGGATTGGCCGCCAGTTTTTGCCGGATGGCAGCTTCCCGTTCCGGGGCTAACGGTTCGATTTTCACCTGCATGGGCGTATCTCCTGACAAGATTTGGACTCGGAATGGCGGCGGCCACAGGCCGCCCTATAACTTTGAACCAGGAACTTTTCGGAACAGTTCCTCATGGGCCTGCGGCCCACCCGTAAAGCATGAAAAGTCTGTGGGACGATAAGCAAATGGTGCGCAGGACGCACTACGAAAGATTTTTCAGGACAGCATCAAGGTATGGTGGGTGGTGCCCACGCTCCATCTCAAGGTCGATTGCCGTTAAGCTCAACTTTTTGCTGAAAGCTGATAACTGCTTTTCTCTCAAACCATAGCACAGGGAGGGTGCCGTTGCCACCCGAGGCTGCCATGTCGTCGCCAGGGTGGTGGGCAGAGGGAATAAGGCGAAAAAACGGCAGCCGAAGACTCTTGCATTATCGCCGGAAAGACATACTTTTATCTAGATAGCCTAAGTAATTTTCACCAACTTGAGGAGTTACCCTATGAAAATCGCCATCAGCGGCAAAGGCGGGGTGGGAAAAACCACCCTGGCGGCCCTTTTGATTAATTATTACGCCAGCCATGGCAAGAAGGTGCTGGCGGTGGACGCCGACCCCGACGCCAACCTGGCCCTGGCCCTGGGGGTTCCCGACCCGGAGAACCTCGTCCCCTTGAGCCAGATGAAGGAGATGATCGCCGAGCGCACCGATTCGAAGCCCGGGTCCATGGGGGGCTTTTTCAAGTTTAACCCCAAGGTGGACGACATCCCCGAGAAATATGCCCGGCAGATGAACGGCATCAAGCTAATCATCATGGGTGGGGTCAAAAAGGGCGGCAGCGGCTGCGTCTGCCCCGAGAGCGTGCTGCTGCGCACCCTGGTGACCCACATGGTGCTGCTTCGGGACGAGGTGGTGGTCATGGACATGGAGGCGGGCATCGAACACTTAGGGAGGGCTACGGCTCAGGGGGTGGACCGGCTGATTATCGTGGTGGAGCCCGGGCGCCGCAGCATCGAAACCGCCAGGCACGTCAAAGATCTGGCCGGCGACCTGGGCCTCAAGAAGATCGCCATTGTGGGCAGCAAGATTCGGAGCGCCTCGGACGAGGAGTTTCTCAGAAAGCATTTGCCGGATTTTGACATCCTGGGGTTCATCCCCTTCGATGACAAGATCATTGAAGCCGACCTGAAGGGGCGCCCGCCCTACGAGGCGGTGCCGGCCCTGCTCCAGGTGGCGGAAAGCATCGCCCAGAGTCTCGAAGATAAGTAAAAGATTTTGGGGGTAAAAGGGGAAAAGGGCAAAAGGCGAAAAGGGAGAGGCTGCGGCCTGGCGGCTTATTCCGACCCTAAACCGCCTTATGGCTCTGAGGATAAGTGGCAGGAAGCAGTCGCGCCCGGGCCCGCCCGTAAACGATGAAAAACCCGGTGGGGCGGGCCTTCGGGTCCGCCGCGCCGGGATGGTGCGCGGTGCCCACCCTACATGAGCTGAGTTCATGGTGCGTAAGACGCACCCTACAGAAACACGTTTCAAGACCGCACGTTTATAATCTTTTTCCTGCCCGCTTCGCCTTTCCCCTTTTCGCCTTTTTCCCCGTATGTTAGAACGTGTCCATGCCCCCCAAGCCCCCGGCCAACCTGTCCCGGAACCTGAAATTTCTGGTGGTCTTCGTTCTCTACTTTGCCGAGGGGGTGCCCTTTGGGTTCGTCTACACCACCCTGTCCTACTACCTCCGCAGCCGGGGCGTGCCTCTGGAGCAGATCGGCATTTTGAGCCTCCTGGGCCTGGCCTGGAGCCTCAAGGTCCTGTGGAGTCCCCTGGCAGACCGCTTCGGCAGCCGGGCGGCCTGGCTGGTGCCGGCCCAGGCGTTGGTCATCCTCAGTATGCTGGGCCTGGCCTACGTGGCCGACGCCCCGGTCACCCTGGCCTTTTGGGTCCTGGTGGGGGTCTTGTGTCTGGCCTCGGCCACCCAGGACCTGGCGGTGGACGCCTACACCATCGATCTCCTGGAGACCGACGAACTGGGCATGGCCAACGGCATCCGCATCGGGGCCTACCGGGTGGGCCTCATCGCCGCGGGCGGCGGGGTGCTGATCGCCAGCGACCTGGTGGGCTGGAGTCCCACCTTCGTGGGGGTGGCGGTGATCATGGCTGCCCTGGCCCTCACGGTCGTCGCCTTCGGCCCCTTTCACCAGGCCCGGCCCGAAGTGGCCCGGGCGCAAACCGGCACAGGCCTCAGCCAGATCAAGGAGTCGCTGCACGTCCTGATGCGCCATCCCCACATGGGGGCCATCATCGTCTTCATCCTGGCCTATAAGGCCGGGGACGCCTTTATGGGGGCCATGGTGAGCCCCTTCTGGCGGGACATGGGCTTTACCGGCACCCAGTTCGGGGTGGCCTCCATCACCGTGGGGAAATTTCCGGCCATCGCCGGCGGTTTTCTGGGGGGCGTCATCACCGCCCGCTGGGGCATCAGCCGGGCCCTGTGGCTGTTGGGCATCTTCCAGGCCTGCTCCATTCTGGGGTACTGGGCCGCGGCGCTGCCGGGCAGCTGGCATTACACGATTTACCTGGCCACCCTGATAGAAAACCTGGCCGGGCAGATGGGCTCGGCGGCGTTCATGGCCTTCCTCATGTGCCTGTGCGACAAACGCTTCAGCGCCTCCCACTACGCCTTCCTGTCCATGCTCTTCGGCCTCAGCGCCCGGGTCTGCGGCTACCTGGGGGGGTGGGCCGCGGCCTATTTCGGCTACGCCACCTTCTTTTTCCTGGCCTTTCTGGCGGCCTGGCCCGCCTTCGCCCTGCTCCCCTGGGTCCTGCCGGTGATCCGGAAGATCGAGGGCCGGGAGGCGGGGGGAAGTAGCCAGTAGCCAGTAGTCAGTGGCCGGGGGGAAGGGGTCAGTTGACTTTGCCCTGGGTTAGACGTCCAGGATGAGATGGGCTGGGTCGATTCCTGTTCACAGGTAGGGGCACGGCGTGCCGGCCCGCAAAAAGGGGTGTTGGCGATTTGCAGTTATTCCGTAGTCATGGAGATCATAAGGCCAAACCTCACCACTGGCGGCGGGCAACCAAATGATTCGCATCCTCCTCACCGGGCCGCCCGGGTGCGGCAAGACCACGGTGGTCCAGAAGGTGGCGGCCGCTTGGCCCGGCAAGGCCGGGGGGTTTTACACCCGGGAGGTGCGGCGAGCTGGGGTGCGCCTGGGGTTTGAGATCGTCACCCTGGCGGGGGAGGCGGCGGCTCTCAGCCACGTGGACTTTCCCGGCCCCTATCGGGTAGGGAAGTACGGGGTCGACCTGGAGAATTTCCACCGGGTGGCCCTGCCGGCCCTGGAGGTGATCCCGGGCGTGGACCTTATCGTGGTGGACGAAGTGGGGAAGATGGAGTGCCTGTCGGCCCGGTTCGTGGCGGCCATGGAAAACCTCTGGGCGGCGGCGGCGCCGCTTTTGGTCACCGTGGCGGCGCAAGGCGGCGGGTACATCACAGCCCTGAAGGCCAAGCCCGGAAAAACCCTGATTACGGTAACCCCGGCCAACCGGGACGACTTGCCGGCGCACCTTTTGAAACTGCTGGGCCGGGGGATTCCGGGGACAGGACCGGACGCCTGAAATCCCTGGCCCCCCCCTCCTTCCAGGCGTTAAAGCTGCGGATCAATATTACCGATGCCGCCGCATTCCGGGGTGTAACAGGTGATATTCAGAAAATCGCATTTCTGGTGACAACCGGGACACTCTTCCGGAGGCCTGGCGGCGCTGATCGTAAAATTGCACTTGCTGCATCGCCAATAGGTCAGGTTGCATTGCGGGCAGATGTCCCCGGTGAATTTCCCGGCAGCGGTAAATCCGCACAGGGCGCATTCCCTTTTTTCTTCCTGGGTCCCCATCAGTCTCACCTTCCTTTGGCCAGTGTGGATAATTGACCCAAACCGGCCATTCTTTTCGAGTCCTCTCAAATAAAAAATAAGATGGCGGGACCCGCTAGTCAAGGAAGGCAAAGTTTGGCTCCGGAAGGGTAGGCCGGGCCACCGGGTTTTAACCTCCAGCCCGGCGAAAACTCCGGTTTCGCCACTTCACCCCGGCATAACCAGCATCATCAAGATTCCCGGTACGTTGCAAACCAGCCGGTGGGTGACTATACTGTGCTTATGGCAAAAGAAATCTGGATCGAGGTGCGCGTGGTCGTGCCGGCCCGGATGCAGGAAGAGGCCTCCTTGTACCTCACCGATTTCAGCGGCCGGGGCGTGATCATCGAAGAAGAGAATGTCCCGGCCGGCGGCGTGGTCATCCGGTCCTATTTCCGGCCGGAGGAATATGGCGACTGGCAGCGGCAGGAGTTGCAGGACTATATCAAGCGCCTCAGCGGCTACGATCTCTATCCCCTGGGCCTGGAGGTCCGCCAGGTGGCGGAGGAAGACTGGGCCGAGGCCTGGAAGGCTCATTTCAAGCCGGTGAAGGTGACGGACCGCCTGGTCATCCGGCCGCCCTGGGAGGAGTACGCCGCCCAACCGGGGGAGACGGTGATCACCATTTATCCCGGCATGGCCTTCGGCACCGGCCGGCACGCCAGCACGCTGTTGTGCCTGAGGGCCCTGGAAGAGGTGTGGGAGGAGGACCGGCCCCGGGCCGACAGCCCCTGGCAGGTGTTGGACGTGGGCACCGGTACCGGCATCCTGGCCCTGAGCGCGGCCTGCTACGGCGCGGCAGTGCTGGCCATCGACCTGGACCCGGAGGCCGTGGCCGCGGCCCTGGAGAACGTGCGTCTGAATAATCTGGTGGACCGGGTGTTGGTGGAGGAAACGCCCCTGGCCTCGCTGCGGCAGCAGTTCGGCCTGATTATGGCCAACATCACCGCCCCGGACCTGCTCCAGTTGGCCGACGCCCTGACCGCCCGGCTTTTGAGCGACGGCGTTTTGATCATCTCCGGTTTCCTGGCCGAGGACGCCGTGCGGCTGGCGGAGCGCTACCAGGGGCTGGGCTTGCAAAAGACCGGTTTTCTTACCCAGGAGGACTGGGGCGCCCTGATCTTCCGTCGTCCTTAGGGTGAGGTCAAGCAGTCAAGGTAAAACCATGCACGATGCCAAAGTGAAGCACAATCAAACCATCATTGAGCAATTTTCTCAGCAGGCCGTTCCCTTCGCCAAAAAGGTGGAGCACTCGGACTCGATGCAGTTGCTGATCGACATGTCGGGGGTGTCCGGGGAGGATCAGGTTCTGGATGTAGCGTGTGGGCCCGGACTCGTGGCCTGCGCCTTCGCCCCCCACGCCGGGCAGGTTACCGGCATTGATATCACGCCGGCGATGATAGAACAGGCCCGAGTCCTCCAGGGCGAAAAAAAGCTTGAAAATCTTACCTGGCAGGTGGGAGATGTACTGCCGCTGCCATTTTCCGAGGCCTCATTCTCGGTGGTCCTGACCCGCTATAGCTTTCATCATTTTTTACATCCCGCCGCGGTCCTGGCGGAGATGGTGCGGGTTTGCCGGGCGGGTGGCCGGGTGCTGGTGGCCGATGTCGTCTTGCCGCCCGAAAAAGCCGGGGCCTTCAACCACATGGAAAGGCTGCGCGACCCCTCCCATACGCGCGCCCTGACCTACCCTGAGATGGCCGCAATAATTGGCGCCAGCGGCTTAACCAACTTACAAACCGGGCATTATAAGGTCGAGATGGAGTTGGAAAAACAACTGGGGGCCTCGTTTCCCAACCCCGGGGATGCGGACCGGATTCGGCGGTTATTCGAGGCGGATTTGGGGGTTGACGATCTGGGGGTTGGGGCGCATCGGCAAGGGGGCGAAATTTATTTTGTCTACCCCGTTGTGGTGGTCGTCGGCGAGAAACCTGCCTGAGCCGTCGCACCAACGGACGCACGGCAGGCAGCTCAATAGCGAATTTCCTGGGTCTCTGAAATTCAAGGATTGAATTAACCCATACAGAAAATTGAGAGGTGAATACCATGAAAGAATTTTTGCAAAAGGCGTGGCTGTTTGGCGCAGGGGTGTTCGATTTCACCAAGGATAAGGTGGAGGCCCTGGTTCAGGAAATGGTGCGGCGGGGTGAAATTACCCAGCAGGAAAGCTCTGAAGCCGTAAAATCGCTGTTGGCCAAGGCCCAGGAGGCCCAGCAGGGCCTGGTAGCCAAAGTCAAGGACATCACCAAAAGCGCCGTCGGCGAAATGAAGGTGGCCAAGGCCTCTGATCTGGAGGCCCTGGAGGCCCGGGTGGCCGCCCTGGAAGAGGCGCTGAAGGAGCGTTAGGGGCGGGGGGGGGTGGCAGTTAGAGCCATTGCTCAACGCTTTTCCCGCCAGGGGAGGCATCCTCATCCCCCTTAACCCCCCTTGAGAAAAGGGGGGAACTACAAGGGATTGCGGTTAAAGTCCCCCTTTGATCAAGGACGATTTAGGGGGATTTTAGAACCCTCAAACGGCAGGAATCCAGGGCAAACGCGATCATACGAGATTTCTCCCAAAACCTTGAACTTTGAACCTTGAACTTCGCCTATGCGCCGGTTTTACGCCCATCCCCGTCAATTTGGCCAGGACCAGGTGACCCTGGACCCGGAGGAGACCCTGCATCTGGCCCGGGTCCTGCGCCTGGGGGTAGGGGCGCAGGTCGAGGTCTGCGACGGCGAGGGGGGAAATTTTGCGGCGCAGGTCGCCACCCTGGAACCCCGGGGGGCGACGCTGCGCATCCTGGGAAAGCTGGACGCCTGGGGAGAGTCGCCCCTGCCCGTGGTCCTGGGGATCGGCCTGGCCAAAGGGGAGGCGATGGACGAGGCCGTGCGCCGGGCCACCGAGATGGGGGTGACCCGAATTTTCTCCTTTACTTCGGAGCGCTCCGAACGGCTGAGCCCGGAACGGCTGGAACGGCGCCGGGGGCGGTGGCAGCGCCTGGCCCGGGAGAGCATCAAGTCCTGTCAGCGGTCCCGGCTGCCGGACATCGAGCCGCACCGGGATTTTGCCGGGGCCCTGGAAGGCCCGGAGGCAGTCAAGCTCATCTTTTGGGAAGAGGAGCGGGGCGGGGGCCTGAAGTCTTTGCTTGAGCTCCCCCGGCCCCGAGACGCTAGGCTCCTCATCGGGCCGGAAGGCGGGTTTTCTGCCGGCGAGGCGGCCCTGGCCCGGGAGGCCGGCTTCCACGCGGCCAGCCTGGGACCCCGCCGCCTCAAGGTGGCCACCGCGGCGCTGGCGGCCATTACCCTGATCCAGTACGCCTGGGGGGACCTGGCCTGATGGCCGCCGACCTGCCTTACCGGGATCTCAATTCCTACCTGAAAGACAAGTTCGGCCAGCGGGTCCAAAAAGTCACCCTGGATGCCGGGTTGACCTGCCCCAACCGGGACGGCCGGGTGTCCACCGGGGGTTGCCTCTACTGCAACGCCCGGGGCTCCGGGACCGGCGCCTGGAGCCGGGGTGAGAGCATTCCGGCCCAGCTGGACGCGGGGATGGCCCGCCTGGCCCGGCGCTACGGGGCGGCCCGGTTCATCGCCTATTTCCAGAGCTTTTCCAATACCTATGCGCCCCTGGCGCAGCTCCGGGAGATCTACGAGGCGGCCCTGGCGCCTCCCGAGGTGGTGGGCCTGGCCATCGGCACCCGCCCGGACTGCCTGGAGGATGACGCCCTGGACCTCCTGGCCGGCTACGCCCGGGACCGGCTGATCTGGCTGGAGCTGGGGTTGCAGTCCGCCCATGACCGCACCCTGGCCCGCCTCAACCGGGGCCACGACGCGGCCTGCTTCTCTGATGCCGCGACCCGGGCCGCGGCCCGGGGCCTCACGGTGGTGGCCCACGTGATTCTGGGGCTGCCGGGAGAGGGCCCCCGGGAAACGGCGGCCACGGCTGAGTTTCTGGCCCGGCTGCCGGTGCACGGCGTCAAAATCCACCTGCTTTATGTGATCAAGGATTCCGGACTGTCCCGGCTCCACGAGAAGGGGGAGTACGCCTGCCTCAGCGAAGACCAGTACGTCAACGGCGTGGTGGACTTCATCGAACGGCTCCCTCCCCACCTGGTGATCCACCGCCTGACCGGCGACCCCCATGCCAGAGAACTGGTGGCCCCGGCCTGGTGCCTGGATAAAACCCGGGTTTTGCGGCGTATCCGGGAGGAATTTGCCCGCCGGGGCACCCGCCAGGGGAGCCAACTGGCCAGGTAAGACTTTTGCCTCATTCCCTCATTTCGAGCCGCAGGAAGGCGTGAGATTATGAAATCTGAAATGGTGAATTCGGATCCGGTTACTGCTGGCGTTATGGAAGTTAAAGAGGACATAACCGCCGGGATCACCGAATACCTGGGGGTAGGTCCCTCCATGGCCAACCGGAGGGAGTACTTTTTCTTCCTCGGCGCTTCCCTTCTGGTTTGTGTGGGAATTCTCGCCCTGTTGGGATACATTTATCTGTGGCCGTGGTTGAAACCTTATTATGCGATCATTTCCGATAAGGAAAAAATCAGCGGCCTGTTCCGGGCTGCAGGCGAGTGGGCACCCATCGTCTACATCCTGCTGGAGGCGGCCCAGGTGCTCACCATGTTCTGGCCGGTGCCGCTGGAACTGGCCGGAGGCTTTCTGTTCGGACTGTCCTTGGGGACTGGTTTATTCCATGATCGGACTCACCATGGGAGGGGTGTTGGCCTTTCTTTTGGGACGCTGGCTGGAACGGACTTACCTCCGCCGCATTATCGATCCCGGGAAGTTGCAGAGGTTTCAAAGCCTGATGAAGCGGGAAGGGGCGGTGGCGGCTTTCATCATTTTTCTCATTCCCGGGATACCCAAGGATTTTGTCAGCTATGTCCTGGGCTTTACGACGTTGTCGTTGAAATTTTTTGTCGTGGCGGTGGCGATCTTCCGGGTGCCCAGCACGTTTCTCCTCACCCTGCAGGGGGCCGAAGCCGCCAAAGGCAATTATTGGCTGTCGGTGGGACTGATAGGCTTCAATTATGTATTGGCCGTTCTGATCTACCGATATCGCGATTATTTGTACCAGTGGATCAGAGCCTGGCATTTGGAGGAATTATAGAACGCCTGCTGCCGCGGCGCGGTGATAGGCTCAATTCTGCCGCCTGGCGGCGGAGCAGCCGTTTTAACGCCGGATAATCACCCGAAGAGAACCCCGCTTGTCTGCTTACACCGAAGGGCGCGGGGTTACTGGTGAATAAGGAGTGCTTGGCTCAGTGACTGAAGAGGGGAGCGGAATCTTCGCAGCGAGAGAACCGACCTTGGCTCTGGGGACTGGTGGTTCTGGCCCTTCTCACCCTGGGGTTGTTGTTTTGGGGGTTTCACTACCGCAGCTTCCTGTGGGGGCAGGTGTGCCATATAACGGGCCTCTGCGCCGATAAACATTGGATCAAGACCGTCCTCAAGGCCGCGGGGCCCCTGGCGCCCCTGGCGTTCATCGTGATCCAGGCCCTCCAGGTGGTCTTTGCCCCCATCCCCGGGGAGGCCACCGGTTTCATCGGCGGCTACCTGTTCGGGGTGCCCCTGGGCCTGCTTTACTCCACCCTGGGCCTGACCCTGGGCTCGGTGGGGGCCTTTTTCATCGCCCGCTGGCTGGAAGAGCACTACGTCAAGCGGTGGATTCCAGCGGAAATCCTCCGGAAGTTCGACTTCCTGATGGAACGCCAGGGGGCCCTGGTCTCGTTCATCCTCTTTCTCCTGCCCGGCTTTCCCAAGGACTATCTCTGCTTTGTCCTGGGCCTGAGCCGCATGCCCTTCAAGTTGTTTCTGCTGATCTGTGTGGTGGGACGGATTCCCGGCACCCTGCTGTTGACCCTCCAGGGGGCCAAGGTGTATAAGGGCGACTATTACAGCACCCTGATCATCCTGGGACTGTGCCTGGTGTTCGTCCTGGCCCTGGGGTATTACCGGGAGCCGGTGTACCGCTGGATCAGGCGGTTCGACCACAAGGAGGAGAAGGCGCCGGAAACGGAATGAAGCAGTCATCCATACGTGTATGCTTGGAGAGAAAAGGTTGGACAGCCGCCCCCCGGGTTTCCCTGGGCTGGCGAGAGCAATGGCCCGACCGTGAATTTTTGGGCTGCCGGGGCCTTACCCGGCATGAAAATCGGCAGGGGAACATAAATCTCGAGGTTCAGGAGTAAGGGAGTACATCATGACTTTAGACCCTAAAGGCGGTTTTGGAGAAATCATGTCCATGACCCGGGGCTTCCAGGTCGCCAAGATGCTCATGGTGGCCGTGGACCTGGGCCTGTTCGATTTCCTGGTAGAACCCCAGGGCGCGGCGGCGACCGCGGCCTGGCTCAAGGCCGACCCCCGGGCCACGGGCATCTTTTTACATGGCCTGGCGGGGTTGGGACTCGTGGAGAAGGCAGGGGACAAGTTCAAGAACAGCGATCTGGCTTCCCGCTACCTGGTGCGGGGCACGGAAAACTACCGGGGGGCCATCGTCAAGCACATAGAGCACACCTGGGAACGGGGCTGGGAAGACCTGAAGGGGACGGTCCTGGCGGGCCACCCCCCGGCGGCGGAAACCGAGAAGTGGGTGGACGGCCGGCCGGAACGGGACGAAGCCGAAGTCCGGGCCTTCATCTGGGGCATGCACGCCATCGCCCGGGACCTGGCCCCCAAGGTGGCGGCCATGCTGGACCTGAAGGCCGTGCGCCATCTCCTGGACCTGGGGGGCGGCCCGGCCACCTATGCCATCACTTTTGCCCAGGCCAACCCGGAACTCAAGGCCACGGTGTTCGACCTGCCCATGCCCATTGAAATCGCCCGGGAAAACATTGCCAACAACGGCCTGACCGACCGGGTGGACACCCTGGCGGGGAACTTCCTGAAGGATGACATCGGCTCGGGCTACGATTTTATCTGGATCTCCCAGATCCTGCACAGCCACGACGAGGCGCAGTGTAAGCAGATCATCGCCAAGGCGGTGGCGGCGCTCAACCCCGGCGGCACCCTGGCCATCCAGGACTTCTACCTCAACGCCGACGGGGCCAGCCCCCCGGGCGCGACCATGTTCGGGGTCCACATGCTGGCCGTGACCCCCGGGGGCCGGGCCTACACGCATAAAGAAGTGGCGGAGTGGATGGCGGCGGCGGGTTTGGCGGCGCCGGAGTTTATGCAAAGCGGCATGGATGCCAGCATACTGGTGGCCAAGAAGCAGTAGGGTTAAGGGCTGGGGGAAAAGGGGAAAGGGCGAAAAGGGGAGGTCTCCCTTTTCGCCTTTGACTTATTTGGTCCCTAAAAGGTCTTTTAACGCCGCCTCGATAGTGGAGAAGTTGAATGTGAAGCCTGCATCCAGCAGCCGTTGGGGTAACACCTTTTGCCCGGTGAGCAGGGTGTCGGCAAATTCTCCCAGGGTTAGGCGCAGCATGAATTCCGGGGCCGGCATGAAACTGGGGCGGTGTAAGGCCTGGCCCAGGGCCTTGGCTAATTCCCGGTTGCGCACCGGGGCGGGCGCGGTGAAGTTCACCGGGCCGGAAATTTGCGGATTTTCCTGGATAAACCGGAAGGCCCGGGCGTGGTCGGCCTGGTGGATCCAGGAGAACCACTGGTCCCCGGAGCCGATGGGCCCCCCTAAAAACTTCTTGAACAGGGGCACCATCTGACCCAGGGCCCCGCCGTTTCGGCCCAGGACGATGCCGAAGCGGGTGATTACCACCCGGACTCCCAGGTCCTGGGCCTTCAGGGCTTCGGACTCCCATAACCGGGACAGTTCCCCCAGGAAGCCGTCGTCCGACGGCGAGTCTTCGGTGAGTTCCTCCTCGCCCCGGGGTCCGTAGTAGCCCACCGCCGAGGTGCTGCAGAAGAGCTGCCGCCGGTCCCCCGGGGCCAGGGCGGCCACCAGGTTGCGGGTGGTGCGTACCCGGCTCTCAAAGATTTCCTTTTTGTGGGCTTCGCTCCAGCGGGCAAAGATGGAGGCCCCGGCCAGATTGATGATCCAGTCATGTTCCGGCACCGCCGCCATCCAGGGCCCCGCCTGGGTGGGGTTGCCCGTGAGAAAGCTGATGCCGGATTGGCCCGGGGCAGGGGGTTGGGGCCTGCGGCTGAGGATGGTGATGGTGTGGCCCGCCTGGGCCAGTTCCCGGGACAGATAGGTGCCCACAAAGCCCGTACCGCCGGTCATAAACACTTTCACGATAACTGCCCTCGCTTTCCGGGGGGCCGGGGCTCAGGGTCCGGTCCTGAGACCGGGCCGCAGCCGCCGCACCTCGCCTGACGTTTCCCCAGGCCATAAAAGCAGGCTTGGAGCCGCGGACTTGGCAAAATAAATCCCCGGTGTAAAAGGATGACGGAGGGGAATCTCAAGCTGAGACCTCTGCGAAAGTCTCTTTGGCAATCCTTCCGCATCAAAATGTAGCGTAGGCGCCCTCGCCTCCACCTAAATAGAGTATGGACAGCCGAGGGCGGCTATCCTACATGAGACTTTCGCAGCGGTCTCAAGCTGTTATAAAAATCCCCTCTACCCCCCTACAGGGATGGGGGGTAAAAAAACCTGCTTTTCCCGCGCCAGCATATTTCAGGAACGTGCCGCCAGAGGCGGCGTCCGGCGGGGGGCGCCGCCGCTTAACTTTTAAAGATAAGTACGGATAATGGATATGGCAAGAACTTGGGGGTTGGAGCCGGCCATAAGGGCGCACCCATGGGTGCGCCCTCAGGCTTCGTCGGTATATTGGGGGCCGCAACTCGCGGTAAACTCAAGATTTTCACTGCCATTTTTAAAAGGGGGGCAGGAGGATTATCTAACCGCCTCATAATCCCCCTCAATCCCCCTTTAAAAAAGGGGGACTTATACTACCGGATATTCGCCGGCACCTTGATTTATTGACAAAACTTAACTGAATCGGGGCGCTGACCTACCGGGGGGCGGTCAGGCGGCGGGGGCGTGTTTCCGGCCCTCCTCTCTGGCGGCCAGGGCGATGAAAATGGAGGACCAGCCGCTAAAGATCATTTCGATGGCCACAAACAGGCCGATCACCCAAAATCCCGACACCGGCCAGCGGGCCAGGATCATGAACCCCAGGACAATGGCGGCGACGCCGCCGAACAGGGGCCAGCCCCAGTTTTTGAGGCCCCGCATCTGGAAGGCGATGATCAGGCGCACGACCCCGATGCCGATCAGGGCCCCGGCCAGAAGCAGGGTGATCAGGGTTGAGGCCGCCAGGGGGTCGGTCATGATGCTGAGGCCGGCCAGGAGGTAGAGGACGGCAATGAGCCCGTGCCACAGGATGCTCTCCCAGCCTTTGCATTTAAAGGTCTGAAATATCTGCACCCCGCCGCCGATGACCAGAAAGACCCCGAAAATGAAGACGGAGGCCAGGGTCAGCCAGATGGTCATTCCCAACCCGACAGTGCCCAGGACCACCAGGAGAAGGCCCTGGGCCAGGAGCCAGCCCCAGTTGTGGACCAGGTCCCCCAAAACCGGAAGTGGCGCTATCGCCGGGGATGTTGCGGTGCCATTGGTCATACGTGTACCTCCAAAAATTTTTTGGATTGACGGCCATGGGTCTGCCTCAGTATTTCGGTCCCGGGCCGCAAAAGGATTAAATCGCCGCCTCCGGTTAAAGCCTGGCTGCTCCATTTTCCGTTTTAATTCTGCCACCGCTCATGCAAAATCTCTGCCGGACACTACGGTGAATTAGCGGAATTATCAAGCGGTTATTTAAAGAGTTGGCCAAAAGTAGTTTCCGATGGCGGCATCATTCTAATCCCCCCTAACCTCCCTTTAGAAAAGGGGTGAACTCTAAGGAATTGCTGGTAAAGTCCCACTAGATAAGGCAATCAACCGCTATGGCTGTCCGGGCAGGTTGAAATTCTCCCGGGGAAACGGGGTGGCCCCCCCGGGTTCCAGGAAGAGGACCTGGGTGCTGTCGTCATAGGCCAGGAGTTCGGCGTAGCGGCCCCAGTCGATGGCGGTATCCAACTGGCGTTCCGCTTCCTCTTCGTGGAATTCCAGCTCCAGGGCCTTCTGGATTACATCCCACTCCAGCTGCTTTTTATCGGTGGCCCGGAGAATGGACAGGAGCCATTTAAACAGGGGCAGGCGGCGAATCCGGGTGGCGAAAATCTCTTTCCGGGCCCGGATACTGGCCTCGGCGAAGGTCTCCCCCAGGGGGTTCAGGGTGATATCGCCATAGGCAATGGTGGCGAAGCCCAGCAATTCCGCGGCCTCGATGAGGCGCAGGAGATCGTCGGAATTGATCTGGAGTTCCCGGGCCATGGCGTAGATGTCGGCCCGGTTGTTGGGCATGCCGTCCAGGTGTTCCATGAGCCCGGTCAGGTCGTCGATGTTGATGTGAGGCAGGGCCCGGGTGCGTCCCGGTTCGCCGGGGGCGGTGCCCATCTCGACGTGTTCCGGCTGGGTGTGGCCGGCCAGGACCATGTAGACCCTATCCACCAGGTTCAGGAACTTGGGGTCCTTGCGTTGCCGGGGATGGGGCAGGTCCACCTTCAGATTCATGATCAGGCGGCCAGGGTCCTTGTCCATGACCAGGATACGGTCGGCCAGGAACACGGCTTCTTCGATGTTGTGGGTGGCCAGGAGAATGGCCCGGGTGGGGATAACCCCGCCGGTCCACAGTTCCATCAGTTCGCCCCGGAGGGACTCGGCGCTGAGGACGTCCAGGGCCGAAAAGGGCTCGTCCAGGCACAGGAGTTCCGGCTCCACGGCCATGGCCCGGGCAAATCCCACTTTCTGCAGCATGCCGCCGGAAAGTTCCCGGGGGTAGGCGTTTTCGAAGCCATCCAGGCCCACCCGGTCCAGCAGGTCCAGGGCCCGGGTGGTGCGGAGCTTGGGGGGCACGCCCCGGGCCTTGAGGGCCACTTCGACGTTTTCCTGGACCGTCAGCCAGGGGAACAGGGCAAAGGTCTGGAAGACGATGGTGGCATGGGGGTTGACCCCGTGCAGGGGTTTGCCCCGGTAGAGCACTTCCCCGGCGGTGGGGGTTTGCAGTCCGGTGATGATCCGGAGCAAGGTGCTCTTGCCGCAGCCGGTGGGGCCCATGAGGGTGGCAAACTCCCCTTCATTCAGGGCCAGGTTGACATCCTGGATGGCCGTAAATATCTTCTCGCCGCCACCGTAAATCTGGTTGATGTGACGCAGTTCCAGGAGGGAGCCGTTGGGATCAGGCATAGATTACTCCATGCGATAGCGGGTTTCGGCCACGCGGTACAGGCGCTGCCACACCAGGCGGTTGATGGTGCCCACGGTGAGAAGCATGGTCAGGGTGGAGGCCAGGAGCATGGAATAATCACCCGCGGCCGCGGATTGGGCGATGGCGGCGCCGATACCGATGGTCTTGAAAGTGTGGCCGCCGAACTGGGTGTATTCGGCCACGATGCTGGCGTTCCAGGCCCCCCCGGCGGCGGTGATGGCCCCGGTGATGGCATAAGGGAAAAGGGCGGGCAGGATCAAGGTTCGCCAGCGTTCCCACCGCCCCAATTGTAGCAGGGTGGCGGTATAGTGTAAATCCTGGGGAATGGCGCTGGCCCCGGCGATGATGTTGAATAACAGGTACCATTGGGTGCCCAGGAGCATCAGGAGGATCGCGGCCAGGTTGAGGCCGCCCGGCAGGCCCAGGAGTATCAGCAGCAACACCGGGAAGAGGGCGGTGGCCGGGACCGAGGCGGTGATCTGGACTACCGGCTGCAGCCAGGCGGCCAGGCGCTGGTTGGTCCCGATGGCGACCCCCACGGGCAGGGTCCAGGCCAGGGCGATGGTCAGGGCGGCGACCACCCGAACCAGGGTGGCCAGGAGTCCCAGGCCGATGATGCCCCATTGTTTTAAGGGGACGGCCCACAGCATCAAGCCGGCCCGGTAGGCTTCGTAGGTCAGGCCCAGGGCGGCGGCCAGCCCCAGAGAGTACCAGAGCCAGATGCGGCGTTGGCCCCGGAGGACCCCAGGGGTCTTGGGGACCCGGGAGGTCAGCCATTCATCCAGGAAATCCCAGGGGCGGTGAAAAAGATAATGGGTCACCCCCCGGATGAGGGTGGAACTCCGCAGGGCGTCATAGAACCAGGAGGTGGGCGGGGTTTCGCTTTCGGACAACTGGAATTTGAAGCGGTCGGACCAGGCGAGAAGCGGACGCCAAATCAACTGGTCCAGGATGACGATGGTGAGCACCAGGGTGCCGGCGCCCCAGGCGATGGCCATCAGGTCGCCCTGGTTGGCGGCCTCTTGCAGGTACATCCCCAACCCCGGCAGGCGAAAGTTGCGCTCGCCGGCGCTGAAGATCTCGGCGGCCATGAGGAAAAACCAGCCGCCGGCCCAACTGGCCATGCTGTTCCAGATCAGGCCGATGGCCGCGAAGGGCAGTTCCAGGGTCTTGAAGCGCAGCCAGGGGTTGAAGCGAAACATGGTGCTGGCCTGGGTCAGATTCCGGGGAATGGTGGTCAGGGACTGGTACCAGGCGAAGGTCAGGTTCCAGGTCTGGCTGGTGAAGATCAGGAAGATGGAGGAGAGCTCCAGGGCCAGCCGGAGAGGAAAAATGGCAATGAAGCTTAAAAGGACCACCGGCAAAAAGGACAGGATGGGGATGGTTTGCAGCGCATCCAGGAGGGGAATGAGGATTTTTTCGGCGCCGCGATGGTTGGCGGCAAAGGTGCCGTAAATCAAGGAGAAAATCAGCGACAGGATATACGCCGCGGCCATGCGGCCGGTGGAGAGGCCGGCATAATAAAGTAAATACTTGGGGGACAGGCTGATTTCCGGCCCTTTGATGGACGGCGGGGCGCTCAGCCCCAGATGCACGGCCAGGTAAATAAGGGACGTCAGGCTGATGAAGACCACCGCATCGCCCCAGGTGGGAGGACGCAGGAGAGATTGGGCAGTTCGGAACAGGCGGGACGGCTGGCTCATGGGTCTCCCTGCTCTGACTCTAGACAATGGCACCGAGGAAGTAAATGGAAAAAGCCGCGGTCCGGAGGAGGAGAAATTTTTCGCCGGTTATCTTCTCCCGGTTTCCCTGCCGATGGGCCCTGGCAACCATCAAGGGGGTCTCCGGGTCGCGCTGACCAATTTCCTAAAACCTTAGCTTTTCCGGGGAGTTTCCTTTCCGGAAGATAGCCCGGGACAACAAAAGGGCCTTGCCACGCTGGTGGAAGGCCCCGGACGGGACAGTGCGCAAGCGACCTGCCGCACTCGTGGAGCTTCGGCACTGCATAACGTAGGGTCGTCATACTCAGCCACATTAAGTAAAACCTTAAGCCGGCAGTACCGGTTCGGCCCATTGGCGTCTCTCGACGTTTCTGGGTAGTGGCCTTTATTTATGCAGGAGCCTCACCTAACTGAGGTGAATTTACTGTATGCCAGGGGAAAAAATCTGTCAACCGGGGGATTCAGGGCCCAGAAGCCGGGGGGAGCCGATTAAGACGGCGCCGCCTGGCGTCATGGCGGGTTTGCCGTCATACTATCGCGACCTGGAACTCCCCGGAAGGACACGCCCCGGGCCCGCCAGTTTGCAATCCGACCTTTTACCTAATATACTTATATAGTTAAAAGATGAGGAAAAAACCCAGGAGGACTCATGGCGCGGAAATATGCACCTTACCGGCTCATGGTGGCGATGATCGTGGCGGGATTTTTGGCTTTTCCCGGGGCGATCCGGGCCCAGGCGGCGCCGCCGGACAAACCGGATAAAGCTATTGCCTCGCCGGAGACCCTGCCCCGGGGATTTGAGCAAAGTATCGTCCATTTACAGGAGAGCCTCAAGAAGTGGGAATCCCGGGTCCCGGCCGCCGAGGCCGACCTGGCCCAGGCCCAAAAAGAGCTGGACAACCTCCAGGTAGCCGTGGCCTCGGCGAAAGCCACTATGGTCCTGGAAAAGCTGCCGATGGTCCAGGTTGAGGAACTTCTGGACTTATATGGCGACAAAGAAAAGGGGCTCAAGGGAAGACTCAAGGACCTGGGCCAGGAGATCGACGATCTCAAGAAAAGCCAGCAGGAACACATCGAATCGCAAAATGCCCTGAGGGTCCAGCTCAGCATAATCCAGGCCAAAAATCCCGAGGCCGCGACCCCGGAACTGCAACAAGCCTTTTTGACCTATTTGAATCTGGCGGGGGACCGGGACCGCCTGATAGGCCGGGTGCTGGACCAATTGGCGCTACGGCGCCGGCTGCTGGAGCAGGAGCAGGAATTGCTCACCGGCTTGATGCCGCAGTTGCACCAACTGGAGGCCGACCTGGAAGAGCCAGCTCCTGAAGCGGCCGGCGGCGGCGGTGCCTTTCCGGGAGCAGGTGGCCCAGGCCTGGAAAGGCCTGGCCGTCATTCCCCAGCGGGGCTGGGACTGGCTTAATGGCCTGGTGAAATCAGGACGCCTGAGCGCCTTTCTTTGGGGGCACCTGGCCCCCATCCTCGGCCTGCTCGGCTTCATCCTGCTGCTGGGGTGGAGCACCAGGCGGTTCAATGCCCAGGTGGCCCGGCGATTCCAGACCTGGAGGGAGCGGGCTACCGATACCCATCTGCTGCCGTTGTATGTCCTGGGACGGGCCCTGGCGGCCAATCTGTTTGGGCTGGGCCTGATCTTATGGCTGGGGCTGTTTTTTTGGACCTTTGCCTTGATAGGCTCGGCTCCGGCCCAGTTAATCCTCGCGGCGATGGTGGCGCTCTGGGCCCTGCGCCTGTCTATCCAGTGGGTCCAGGGGTTTTTTGCCGGCCAGACGGCAGGGGGAGTGCTGGTCCTGGATGGGGACGTCGCCAGGTTTTACCGCCGCTCCCTGAAACTTTTCCTGGTGTACCTCGGCCTGGGTATTTTGGGTTTCAAGAGCGCCGGCCTGCTTAATTTTCCCGAAACCAGCCGGTTATTCGTGGAACACTTCTTTCTGATGGGCATTCTCGTCTGGGGCTTGTGGCTCCTGCGCCGCCCTTACCTGACCCGGCTCCTGCCGGAGCTGTCGGCTCCCACCTGGCTGCACCAGCCGGTGGTGGGCCTGTTTTTGCGGGGCCTGCTGTTGTTCCTGCTGGTGATCATTATCCTGGCCGACCTGTTGGGATTTCAGAACCTGTCCATGTACCTGGCCCAGGCAGCCGCCTGGACCATGCTGGCCGCGGTGCTCCTGTGGTTCCTGTGGATGATGGGGGAGACCGTCATCCTCCACCTCCTCCATCCGGAAGCCGGCCGGGCCACGCGGTTCTTTCCGGAGCGGGTCGAACTGATCCAGAGGTCCTATGTCTTCAGCCGCTGGGCCTTAGGCGTCGTCCTGGGGGTGGCCATAGTCCTGTGGTCCCTCAACTCCTGGGGGATTACGCCGCACCAGGTGGCCTGGGCCTTCCAGTGGATGACCTGGGGACCCACTCTGGGACCGGTGCGGCTGACCACCCTGAACGTCATGGGCACCATCCTGGCTATCTATCTGGGGTTCGTCCTGTCCCGTCTGGTGCGCGGACTGATGCATATCCGCATCTTCCCCCGGACCGCCCTGGACACCGGAGTGCAGTACACCATCTCCACCACCGTGCATTACGTCATCCTGATCCTGGCCGGGCTGGTGGCCCTGAACATCCTGGGATTTCAGCTGGGCAACCTGCTCCTGGTGTTCGGGGCCCTGGGAGTGGGGATCGGCTTCGGCCTCCAGAATATCGTCAATAACTTCATCAGCGGCCTCATCCTCCTGTTTGAGAGACCCATTAAGGTGGGGGACATGCTGGTGATCGACGGCCAGTGGGGCCTGGTGAAAGAGATCCGGGTGCGGAGCACCATCTTCGAGACCTTCGACCGATATATCCTGATTATTCCCAATTCGGAACTGGTGTCCAACAAGGTCCTCAACTGGACCCATTATGGCGCGGGCATCAACCGGCTCACTCTGAAGGTAGGAGTCGGCTACGGTTCGGACGTGCGCCAGGTAACGGCATTGGTCACCGAGATTTGTCAGGCCAACCCCCGGGTGGTGGCAGTGCCGCCGCCGCAGGTCTATTTCGAGGCCTACGGCGACAGCTCCCTGGACTTCAAAGTCTGGGTGCACGTGAGAATCCCCGGCGACCGCATGCCCGCCACCCATGAGCTGAACAGCGCCATCTTTGAGGCTTTTAACGAGCACGGCATCGAAATCCCCTTTCCCCAGCGGGACCTCCACATCAAGGAGTGGCCGGAGGCATCGGAGAGACCGGAAGCGTTGGAGAAAAAGGCAGAAGGTGATCCGGCTTAGCGCCTGATTCAGGGGCAGGAGAGGGGGTCAGCGCCGCGAGGCGGCCGGTGGGGGCTCAAGGCGGTGGGCCGACGGCGAGGCCGACCTAGTGGGGGGAGACGTCTCTGGCCTTATGAGACCTGACTTCGATAATCTTGGGCCGGGGGCGATGCCGGGGTTCAGGGGATATTTCCGCCTCCAGGTCTTTCGCCTGGGCGTTCTTTTTCCGTGATTTGGCGGCTTTCCCCGGGGGAGGGATGGTCCCCTTGGCGGCGCCCGGGGCCCCGGGTTTCATCTGGCTGGGTCCGGTATAGGCTCCCATGACGTTGTGGACAAAGGTCTGGGTCTCCCGGTAAGGCGGGATCGCGCCGCACCGGGCCACGCTTTCCGGGCCGGCGTTATAGGCCGCCACGGCCAGGGGCACATTGTGCTGGAACCGGTCCAGGCAACTGCGCAGATATCCCACCCCTCCGGCGATGTTCTGCTCCGGGTCAAAGGGGTCCTTGACCCCCATGAGGGCGGCGGTGCCCGGCATGAGCTGCATCAACCCCTGGGCGCCCTTGGGAGACACAGCCGTGGACTTGAAGCCCGATTCGTGGCGCATCACGGCCCGCACCAGGCTCGGGTCAACCCCGTAGATTTGGGAATACTTGCGGATCAAGGCCTCTAACTGGGGGTCTTGGAGCCTTGAGGTTCCCCGGTAGGGAGTCGAGATGGTGCGCCCATAAACCCGGGGCAGGACCCGGGTCTTCTTGTTGAAAATATAGACTTGCACTTCCTGTTCCAGGAGGTCGTAGAGGGTATCTTCCGATCCCGATTTCTTTTTGCCCAGCTTGGCACCCGGGTTGGCGATGACCAGGCTGCCGTCCCGGGACATGATCTTAGGCGCGGCCAGGGCCGGGCCCGCCGGGGCGGCCTGGGTCAACAACACGGCCAGGATAAGTAAAAATATCCTCATAGCTTTGATTTATTTAACATTTCAGCGATTTTGTCAAGAACAAATTGCCCCGGCACGTAATGATTCCCCTCCAGACTTCCGCATTATTGTCGAAGCCAAGAACAGTTCCGACCTCTTACACCATTGTCCCAGTCGGCCCCCGGAGCTGGGCCAGCCACCGTTGCTCCGCCCCTAAGCCTCGGATGCCCGATCCCGATAAGTTCTTTAAATCGGTGGCACAGGCTTTCCAGCCTGTGGCAAAGGAGCAGGTTAGTCCTGCACAGCCTGGAAAGGCTGGGCCACCAGCCAATGCCATTTTTTCAGGCCTTGCGGATGGGCCATAAGCCTATGAATGACTCTTGGTTAACTTATGCGAGAGCTTATGAAAACAAAAATTCATCGAAAGTAATAATTTTCAAAATTAATTTAACGCTTCTATTAAAGATTATTTGTCAAAGCAGATAATGCGAGGTAATATTACCCCAGGTAATTTTGCCAGCCGTTGACCATGGATGGTCCTGCATGCTTTTTTCCGCATCGGCAGCGAGCCCGGAAAAGTTAAACGCCGACCCCCGGGAGCCGCGTTTGCCCGGCCCCGGTCTGGGGGACCGGCCCGTGGTCCGGCCCCTGGTGCCGGTGACCCTGGCCCTGATGGCGGGGATCGCGGCCCCGGCCTGGGGCCTGCACCTGCCGGAGGCCTGGCTGCTGATGGGGGGGCTGGCGCTCTGGGCCGCCCTGGCCCTCCTCTGGTGGCAGGGGCGTCCGGCCCGGTTTCTGCCCCTGATTTTTTTCGCGCTCTCTGGGCATGGCTTTCACGCAGCAGGCCCGGCAGCCGGATTTTCCTCCCGGGCACCTCGCCCAACTGCCCCAGCACCAAAACCTGACCATCTTCGGCCATCTGAACCGCCCCGGCAAGCTGGGGGGTGAACGGGTCCAGCTCTTCATGGAGGTCCTCGCCTGGCGGAGTCCCTGGGGCTGGCGGCGAGCGTCCGGGAATCTCCTGGTGCTGGCCCCGGTGCCGGAGCCCCCGCCGGTGGGCACCGGCCTGGTGGTGAGGGGGCGCCTGGTCCCGCCCCGGATGCTGCAAAACCCCGGCACCTTCAACCGGCCCCGGTACCTGGCGGCGGACGGGCTGTTCCGGGAGGTGCGGCTGGCGGACCCGGAGCGCCTCATCTTTCTGCCCTCCCCGGAAGCCTCTCCCTGGGCCGAGCGGCTAAGGGGGGGCATCCGGGAGCAGCTCAAAGGGCTGGACCCGGCCGAGCGGGCCATCTATCTGGCCATGCTCCTGGGGGACCAGGGCGAGGTCACCCCAATGATGCGCCAGAATTTCGCCCGCACCGGCACCAGCCACCTGCTGGTGATCAACGGGCTGCACCTGGGGATGGTGGCCCTGGTCACTTACTTTCTCAGCTTCTGGCTCCTGCGGTGCTTTCCCCGGCTGCTGTTGCGGGTCAACGCGGTAAAGATCGCCACCCTGCTGGCGGCGATCCCGGTGGTGTTCTATGCCTGGGTGGCCGGGGGGTCGCCCTCCACCCAGCGGGCCGAGGTCATGGTGCTGGCCTACCTGCTCCTGGTCTTTTTAGGAAGGCCCGGAGAGGTCTGGAGCGCCCTGGCCCTGGCGGCCCTCATCATCCTGAGCCTGGCGCCCCTGCGGCTCTTTTCCATCTCCTTTCAGCTTTCCTTTGCCGCGGTGGCCTTGCTGATTTACCTGGTGCCCCGGTTGGCCAGCCCTCCGGAGAAGTCGGAACCAGACCCCAGCATCACGGGTACTCCCTCAAACCTCTTCTTCGCAATCCAAGAGTGGTTTAAGGAAGCGAAATCAGCTCACTCCATCATGGAAGTCGTTTCCCGCCTCCTCTTCCGAATCAAGGAGTGGTTTATGGTGTCGGTGGTGGCCTGCCTGGCCACCGCGCCCCTGGTGGCCCTCTACTTCCAGGTGGTCTCCCTCCTGGGCATCCTGGTCAACCTGGCGGCCATTCCCCTGGTCCTGCTCCTGGCCCTGCCCCTGGGGGAGGCCGCGGTCATCTCCCAGGCCTTGTCCCTGACCCCGGTGGCCCAGGCCCTGCTCTTTCTCGGCAAAATCCCCCTGTGGCTGGGCTACCAGGCGGTCCAGTGGGGGGCCCGGGTCCCCGGCAGCGCCGTCACCGTGCCCACCCCTACCTGGGTGATGATCGTCGCCTACTATGCCGTCCTGGTCCTGGTCTTTTATCCCCGGCGGACCTTCCTGACCTGGGCCGGGGCGATTCTCTCGGGGGCGGTGCTGGCGGGGGCCATCGCCCTGCCCCTGGCCACGGCGCCGAAGGCCCTGGAAGTGACCTGCCTGGACGCCTACGGGGGGCTGGAGGGGGTGGTGGTGACCCCGGAGAACCGCCGCCTGGTGGTGACCGCAGCGCCGGCCCCCCGGTGGGGCCGGACCGGCCCGGGGTGGGGGCCGCTGCCGGGATATCTTCACTGGCGGCAGTTCCGCCGCCTGGACCTGGCCATCGCCTTGAACCTGAACGAGGCCAACGCCGGGGAACTGCTCACTCTGGCCCGGCAGTTCAGCGTGGGGTCATACTGGTACAGGGGGCGGGGCCGGGCCGGGCCGGGCTCCTGGGACCTCGCCAATTACCTGGGGGACCGGGGCGCCACGCCGCAATCCCTGGACCGGGGCAGACCCCCGGGGCCCTGGGGAGCGTGGATCTGAAGTACGTGAAGCTGGCGGCGGCCGCGGCCCCGGCCCTGGAAGTCGCCTATCAGGGCCAGCGGGTCCTGCTGGTGCCGCCGGTGGCGAGGCTGGCGGCTGACGCCCTGCCGGGCGCCACCGGGCCGCTTGCCGCCCTGGTCATCCCCGGGGCGCTGGCCGGGCCCCGGGACCGCAAAGCCATCATGGACCGCCTGAACCCCGGGTGGGTGGTGGTCTATGGCGACCCCGGCCGGACCGCGGTGGCCCGGTCCCCCTGGCCGGTGCCCTGCCAGTTCACCCGGGATGGGGCGGTGAGCCTCCTACCTGGCCGCCTCCGGAGTAAGGGTCCGGCAATGGCGTCCGGAAGAGTGAGGGCATGGCCCTTACCCGGTTTTGCATAGTTCAAGGTTCAAAGTTCAAGGTTCAAAGTTGTGAGTAGGTTCATCAGGAACTTTTTATAGTTCATGAGTGGGCCAAAAGCCCATGAACGACTGATTATTCTCAAGAGCTGGCAGGCTGTGTCCTTTTAGCTTTGAGGCCCTGGCAAAACCCGCCTTTGCCCGTAAGGGTTATGCTAAGCCGAGCGATAAATCTCGTATTTCTCATGGGTTGAGACCAAGGTGCAATCACAAAACGCGGCATTGTCGGGTCACATCTGCGTGGGCGCCCACAATTCAGGGCGGACACATAGGTCCGCCCCTACAGGAAGATTGTCGCTTGATAGCTAAGGGGGATCAGATCTCGAGAGGCGTTTCTCAAGGTACTAACAAAAAACCGTAGGGCGCGTCTGTACGCGCCATCTTTGGTGCCTAGGACGCACCGAAGGAAATTACCCTTGGGAGCGCCCCTTGAGCAAGCGGGCAGGGTGTGGCCAGAGGCAGTCTAAAATACCCGGCCAAGGCGGCCATGGCTTCCGGGCCCGGTCTCTCCCGGCGGCAGGAGCAGGGTGCCGGGGACCAGGCTTCGGGCCACCAGGAGGTTGTACCACTCATAGCCCTGGTGGGGTTTCGGGGTTTCCAGGATGGCGGCTTCGGGCCGGAGCCAGGGGTGGGAGAGCAGGTGCCGCAGTCCCGTCAGCCCGATGGCGCCCTGGCCCAGGTGCCAGTGGCGGTCCCGCCGGGAATTGCAGGCGACCCGGGAGTCGTTGAGGTGGACGATCTTGACCGCGTCCAGTCCCGGCCCCCGGGCCAGGTCGGCCAGCAGCCGGGCGACCCCCGGGGGGCGGCTCAGGTCATACCCGGCCCCATGGGCATGGGCCGTATCCAGGCACACTCCCAGGGGCACGCCGCTGGCGGTGATGATGCGTTTAAGGTGCTCGAAGCGCCAGCCCAGTACCTGGCCCTGACCCGCGGTGTTTTCCAGGAGCACCAGGGGAGGCGGCGGCACCCGGGAGACCGCCAGGGCCAGGGCCCGGGCCGCCTGTGCGAAGCTGGCCTCCCCCAGGGGCCCGTGGCCGGGATGGGCCACCAGGTAGTCGGCTTTAAGGGCCCGGGCCAGGTCCAGTTCCCGGACCAACCGCTCGGTGGACAAGGCATAGAGGGCCGGATCGGTAGTCGCCAGATTGGGGAGGTAACCGAGGTGCACCACCAGGGGTCCCAGGCCCGCCTGGATTCTGGCCCGGGAGAAAGCTTGAATCTCCCCGGGCGCCACCGGGCGCCATTTCCAGCCCCGGGGGTTCTGGACAAAGATCTGCAGAGCCTCGCAGCCCAGGACCTGGGCCTCTTTGACCGCCCGGCGCAATGAACCGGCGATGGAGAGATGAAATCCTATGCGCATAAAAACCTTGGGGGAAAAGGTTAAAAGGGGAAAGGGCGAAAAGGGAAAAAACCAAAAAAGTTTGGAGAGTTCGCCATTATGAAGTCCGATCCATAGTCAAGGTGAGCAACAGGGAATCTAAGCTCTATACCGGGCCATGAATCCATCAAATCTATTTTGCTTTTCCCCTCTTCGCCTTTTTCCCCTCTTTCCCCCCAATCTTTGTCCCCTTTTTCCCAGCCGTGAGGCCGGGGAAGTAAATGAAAACTACCGGAATTTCTGATATATAAAAACCATGACTTTGCGGGTAGTGTTGCGTTCCCATATTCTGGAAAACTATGTGGCCCGGGAGTTCCTCAAGCTCATGGGCCTGAGCCTGGTGACCTTCGTCTCCCTGTTCATCGTAGTGGATTTCTTCGAAAAGATCGACCGCCTGGTCCGGGCCCAGTTGGGACCGGGGGCGCTGCTGGAATACCTCATCCTCAAGCTCCCCTTCGCCATCGGCCAGGTACTCCCCGCCGCGGTGTTGCTGGGAGTCATGCTGACGTTCGGCCTCATGTCCCGATCCCATGAAACCATGGCCATCAGGACCTCGGGCCTGAACATCCTGTCCCTGATCCGGCCGACCATCATCTATTCCGGGGTGGTGGCCCTTCTCCTCCTGGCGCTGAATCTCTATCTGATACCCTGGAGCCAGGCCCGGCTCGACGTGTTCTGGCAGACCCAGGTGAACAAGAAGGCGCCTCGCAACCTGCACAACCTGGAACACTTCTGGTACAAGGGCGACCAAGCCATCTATAATATTGTCATGTTCCGGAAAGATATCCAGACCCTGGAAGGGGTAAAAATTTACCTCTTTGATCGCCAGTTTCACCTGGTGCAAATCATCGCCGCGGCCCGGGCCCAATGGCAGGGTGACCACTGGCGGTTCTTTGAGGGCTATATCCAGTTTTTTGCCCCCGGCACCGGGGCGGTTACCGGGGAAAAGTTCCAGCAGCGGGACCTGGTGCTCACGGAACACCCCAAGGACTTCGCCGACCTGGAAAAGAAAGTCACGGAAATGGATGTGAATGAACTCTATCACTATACGGCCCGTCTGGAACGGGACGGTTATAAGTCCACCCCCTACCGGGTGGACCTTTACAGCCGGTTTTCCCTGGCGCTGACGCCCCTGGTCCTGGTAATGCTGGGGCTGGGGCTGGCCTTGCGCCATGAACAGATTTACCTTACCTCCATGGTGGCGGTGGGCCTGGGACTCATGTTCGTGTATTGGCTGTTCTTTGGATTTTGCACCTCTTTCGGCCAAGCCGGCAGCATTCCGGCGCTGGTGGCCGTTATTTTCCCCCATGTGGCCTTCGGTTTGGCGGCTGTGGGGTTGTTGCGCCAGGTGACCCGGTGACCGGGCCGGTCCCGGCGGAGCATTCCTCCTTTGACTGCCCGGCTTTTTTCCCTCAACAACGCCTGGATTTTTAGGCGCCGGCCCGACTAAGAGGGAAAAATGAGGCTGATATCCCTGCACGTCAAGCGGTACGGATAAAAGTGGTGTTAATTTAGACAATTAAGTATTTGCGAGGCTGAGTTTCGGCCGGGTTGCGGGGTCATTTTCCCGGCCGCCCCGGAATAGTTTTGAAAAATGGAACCACGGGGCCAGTATTTTTTAACATTTTTATTGTCAACCTCCGGGATTTTGTGCTATCAAGGGGAAACTGCAACCTCAGGTGGCCCCGGGGTTTAAGAATAATTCAGGACCCGGCACCCGGGGGACAAAAACAACTTAAAAGGGAGATGGGCGTCGGGGTGTCCATTTCCCGAATTTCACGCGTGGGTTTCATGGTTATGTAGTCAACCGCTAACCAGGAGGAAGGGAGAGAGGATTATGACCAAAGCAGAATTGATTGCACAAGTGGCGGGAGAGGCGCAGGTTAGGAAGGTGGACGCGGAAAAGGCCATCAACAGCTTGATCAGGATTGTTTCATCGGCGCTCAAATCCCAGGGCCGGTTGGCGTTGGCGGGCTTTGGCACCTTCATGGTGACGGAGCGCAAGGCCCGGGAAGGCCGGAACCCTCAGACCGGCGCCCCCATCAAGATTCCCGCCACCAAGGTGGTTAAATTTAAACCTGGGAAACAACTGAAAGATTCCGTTAAGTAGAGAGCCAGGACCAGGGCCGCCCCGACTGACACCCGGGAGTAATCTCCTGGGGCCAGAGGCAGAGAAAGGCTGGGACCTATACCGGCTCCCCCCGGCAGGGCCCGGACCGGCAAGAGCGGCAACCTGGTAAAATCTCCAATGTGGTGCAAGGCAGCCGCGGCAGTTCCGAAGAGAGTTACACCTTGGCGGGTTAAGGTCGCGTCTGCCCTTGAAAGTTCTCCGGAGAAACCACGAGTTAACGGACAGCAGGGGGCCGCTCAATAGTTAGCGTGGGCCTCGGTCAATTCGGTGAGAAGTGGTGATTATTCGACAGGGTATCGGTTGGCGCTGAACCGCAAACCGGCCCGGGGTGCTTCTTGACCCGACCATAACCCCAAAACCCCATCACTGAGTAACGGTTTTAGAAAATGATATGAGGGCGGGAATGCACCGGTTCCCGCCCTCACGTTATTTGAGCGCGCCTGCGGATAACTTTTGTCGTTATGGCGTTTGCTGCAACAATCTTAACGCCCCTCTCTCCCTTCTTGTCGCCATGAGTTACCTGAGCGGATTTTTGTTCATAGCCGCCTTTTAAACAAGGGGGAGGTGCGTTATCACGTCGTCCAACAATGCATAAAATCGCTCATCTTCCTTTTGCCGGGAACATTGCTTACTCCTCACCCTAGCCTCCCCCATTGGGGAAGAAGTGGAGAAGCGTGATTTAAGGAATCACTACTAAAGTCACCCTTCAAACAAGGCGGGACCTATTTCACGGGGGATTTTATACTTCTCCCTCTCCCTAGGCTTTGGGGGGAGGAGGGTGGAACAGGACCCACGGGCAATTTCCCACACCGGATATTGCCGGGATTTAGGAGGATTTCAGAACCGGCCAGCGGCAGGAATTCAGGTCAAAGGTTCTCCATCCGCAGCACCTCCGCCAGGGCGGCCATGAGGGCCTCCTGGTCTCCCGGCAGCAGGGTGCGCAGGTCCAGCATCACCACCCCGCGTTCCACCCGGCCGATGACCGGGGTGGCGGCCCGGCGCAGCCGGACTTCCAGTTCCTGGGGAGCCAGGGGAGGGATGGTGATGGCCAGGGCCCGGCTGGGCAGGGGGGCCTGGGGTAAGGTCCCGCCGCCGGCCCGGCTTTCGCTCTCCACCACTGCCACCTGGAGGCGGGCCCCGAAGCGGCGCCGCAACCGGCGGGCCAGGGCCCGGGCCTGGCGGTCCAACTCGGCCAAAGGCCGGGTCAGCATCCTGAGGGTGGGGATCTCCATGAGGGCCCGGGGCTCGTCCAGGTAGAGGCGCAGGGTGGCCTCCAGGGCCGTCAGGGTCATCTTGTCGGGGCGCAGGGCCCGGGTCAACGGATTTTTTCGCAAGTCCCCCACCACTTCCCGGTTCCCCAGGATAACGCCGGCCTGGGGCCCGCCCAGGAGCTTGTCGCCGGAAAACAGCACCAGGTCAGCCCCGGCCTTGAGGGTCTCCTGGACCGTGGGCTCCTTTTCCAGGCCGTACCGGCTCAGGTCCACCAGGCAGCCGCTGCCCAGGTCTTCCACGACTTTCAGGTCGTAACGGCGTCCCAGGTCCACCATCTCCCCCAGGGTTACTTCGTGGGTGAAGCCCATGATGCGGAAGTTGCTGGGGTGGACCTTGAGGAGGACGGCGGTCTCGGAGGTGATGGCCTGCTCAAAGTCCTTGAGATAGGTCTTGTTGGTGGTGCCCACTTCCCGGAGGATGGCGCCGCTGGCCGCCATGATCGCGGGCATACGGAAGGAGCCGCCGATCTCCACCAGTTGGCCCCGGGAAATGACCACTTCCCGGCCCGACGCCAGGGTGTTGAGGGCCAGGAAGACCGCGGCGGCGCAATTATTGACCACCAGGACCCCGTCGGCCCCGGTCACCTCCTTCAGCACCCCCTCCAGGTGATCGTGGCGGGAGCCCCGGGCCCCTTTGGCCAGGTCGTACTCCAGGGTGTTGTAGCGGCTGGCCACCTCGAGCAGCGACCCCAGGCAGGCCTCTCCCAGGGGTGAGCGCCCCAGGTTGGTGTGAATGACCACCCCGGTTAAATTGACCACCCGGCGGAGCATCGGTTTGGCCGCGGCCAGGAGAGCCTCCCGGAGGTTGTCGAGCAGGACTGCTTCATCCAATTCAAGGGGCAGCGCCTCCGGGGGCCCGGCGGTGATGGTCTGGCGGGCGGCGGCCAGGACCCGGCGCACCACCGCCGCCGCCAGCAACCGGGGCAGGGGATCGACGGCCGGGGCCAGTTCAGGGTGGCGCAGCAGGTCGTCCACCTGGGGCAATTGGCGCAGCAGAGAGGCGCATTTGGGGTCCATAATCGGCTCCTTTGCCAAGAAATATGCCACCGGGGAGAGGGTCTGTCAAATGAAAGAACACCGGCGCCGGCCAAAGGGTAACAGGGCAGGGGTGGGGGAAGCCCGGACTGGGAAAAAATAACCGGAAAAACGGGGAAGAAGGTTTGGGGCGAAATAAGGGAAAAGAGAACGCGGCCGGGACCTGCATGGGCCGCCATCAAATCGGGATTAGATTAAATCTGGTATCGAAAGCCAGGATTTATCATGCCGGCAGGGTTTGCGTGGCGGCGATGATTTGAATAACCGCCTATTGGCTATGGGGGCGGGGAGCGGGCGAGCCGTAAAGCATGCCCTCCACGCTGATATCTTCATCAATGTCAGGCCAGTGTATACCAAGGCCATCGCCGATAATTTCGAAATTCAACCGCTGTTCCAGGGTGGCTTCAGAAAGTCTCCAGGACCAGGCCATGGGTACACTAATAGTTCTACCGTCAAGCAGAAAGGCGGTGATTTCATCTTCTGAAACCTGAACATTTACAAGTCTCGGTTCGATTGCCTTAACCGCAATGCTCATGCCATGCCTCCACAATGTTGCTCTTGTGCAATTGGATGAAACGACGAATTTCTCCTAACTCTCTCGGGGGGAAGCCATAATTTTTACTCAGATCCAAAGGATCCAGCCAAAACTTGCAAACAAGATTTTCCCTTTGGACGTGTACATGTTTAGGTTCATTGCAGTCAAAGCTGTAAAAGAAAAACCGGTATGGGCCAAGGATACCCTTTACCGTCGGCACAATCGCTCAACCTCCAAACTCTTTTCGCATATTATTTATTATTTCATAATTAAAAGAATATCAAAATAAAATCATCGTGACAAGGTTCCCCCCATAAGGCCTGTACGGTGTACAGCTTGCCAAACTGAACTATTATCTCCAAGCTCTAAAGAGGTTTCGACATGATCTGGATATCTCATACCGTTTGCCGTTTTCCGTTTTCCGTAAAAAGATTAAGTAATTTCAAATAGATAAAGAGTCAATTAGTTGCATTTGAAAGGTAATTATATGTCATATCAGGTTCAGTCGATGAGCAGGCAGATGAGGTCCATGACGTTGGTGCGGGTGGGGCCGGTGATCAGCAAATCCCCCAGGGATTTGAAGAAATGGTAGGAATCGTGGCGGGAGAGGAAGTCGCCGGGGTCGAGGCCCCGGGACCGGGCCCTCTGGCAGGTGGCGCCGTCGGCGAAGGCCCCGGCCGCGTCGGTGGGGCCGTCGGTGCCGTCGGTGCCGGCACTGAGGAGGCTGATCCGGCTTGATCCCTCCAGGGCCAGGGCCGCGGCCAGGGCCAGTTCCTGGTTACGGCCGCCCTTCCCCCGGCCTTTCAGAGTGACGGTAGTCTCCCCCCCGGCCAGGAGACAGACAGGCGGAACCAGGGGGTGACCGGAAAAACTCACGGTCTTCCCCAGGGCGGCCAGCATCCGCCCCACCTGCCGGGCCTCGCCCTGGAGAGCGTCGGTCAGCACCAGGGCGCGAAACCCCAGGGCTGCCGCCTGGTCCCGGGCGGCCAGGAGGGCCATAAGGTTATTGCCCACCACGACATTTTGGACCTTGGCGAAGATGGGGTCGCCGGGCTTGGGGGTTTCCGGGTGAAGGCCGGCGGCGCCGTCCTTGAGGTACTGCCACACCGGACCCGGCAGGCGGGAAGCGAGTCCATACCGCTCCACCACGGCGAGACCATCGGCGAAGCGGCTGTCATCGGGGACCGTGGGGCCGGAGGCGATGACGTCGAGCCGATCCCCCACCACATCCGAGAGGATGAGGGAGATCAGGGTGGCCGGATAAGCCGCCCGGGCCAGTCCGCCGCCTTTGCTCCGGGAGAGAAGCTTGCGGATGCGGTTGATCTCGCCGATTTCGGCCCCGCATTCCAGGAGGAGCCGGGTGGTCAATTGTTTCTGGGAGAGGTCAAGGGGGAGTACGGGAGCGGGCAACAAGGCGCTGGCGCCGCCGGAGAAGATACAGACTATCAGGTCGTGCTCCGAGGCGGCGTTGAGCCGGCGGATAATCTCGGCAGTCCCCTCCAGGCCGGATTGATCGGGAATGGGATGGCCGGCCTCAATGACCCGGGCGGTGCGCAAGGGAGTCGCATGGCCAGGCTTTACCAGGATGAGGCCCTCGGTGAGGCGGTCCGCCAAGATCTCCTCCAAGGCTTTGGCCATCAGCGCCGCGGCCTTGCCGGCGCCGATGAGGCTGACCCGGCGGAAATCATTGAGGTCGTAGGTCCGCCCGGCAACGGTGAGAAATGTCCCTGACGGCTTACCTGGGAGCGGACGGCCGCTTCAGGATCAACGGCGCGCAGCCCGGCGTTGAAGATTGCCGTGAGCAGGTCTTGGTGCGTCTTTTCCATGGCGCCTCTGTGCAGGTGTTAAGCCATCAGGCAGGATTTCTTTTGAGTTCCGCCCGGTTGAGGCAGTTGGGGGGAGGATCGCCCCGGAGTCCCGCCAGGAGATTTGCAGCCGCCATACCTCACCAGGATTTTCATGGTGATTGATCCCTCCGGAGTGGGTTTACCTCAAAGGTATAATGCCTGAGCTGATTTTTGCAACCTGGGGATAAGGGTTTTGTCTCTGTCGCTCGTCGCATTGACCCGCTCCGGTGAGACGCCGGCGCCACTGATGTTAAGAACTTTTCAGGACAGTTGCGCCCGGGCCGGCGCCAATCCTGGCGTGGTGCGCAGTGCGCACAGATAAAAACTCGTAGAACCGCGAATTTTCGAATCGGGGCTGGTGACAGACCTTATGGCGTTTGCCATAAATCCTTTCCACTTGGAGATTCTCAAATCCCCCTAAATCCCCCTTTTCCAAAGGGGGACTTTAAACGCAATTCCCTGTAGTTCCCCCCTTTGACAAAGGGGGGGGCAGGGGGGATTAGGATGATGCCGCCATCGGAAGATACTTTGGGGAAACGCTATAAATGAGTGGGTGATCATCTGTCTCAACCGGAACTTGAGAAGAAATCCAAAAATTTGATATGATCAGGATAATGGAGTCTTAGAGCCATGAGAAGCTTTTATCCGACCTTTGTCCCTGGGGCTCTCACCTTTATCTCTACCCCGCGGGTCTCCCGGCATGCCTCCGGTTAACGGCAAGCCCTTGCTCCCCGCCCTGTCCAAGGGTGCGGAGGTCGATCTGGCCATAGATAAGATCGCCTTTGGCGGGAAAGCTTTAGGAAGGGTCGATGGCTTCGTGGTGTTCGTGGATCACGCCATCCCCGGGCAAACGGTCCGGGTGCGCATCACCCGGAAAAAACCGCAGTTCGCGGAAGCCAGGGTCGTGGAGCTCCTGGCCCAATCCCCGGCGTATACGCCGCCCTTCTGCCCCCATTTTGGGGTCTGCGGCGGCTGCCAATGGCAGGATCTCGCCTATACGGAGCAGCTGCATTGGAAGAGGACCCAGGTGCAGGAATGTCTCCGGCATCTGGGAGGACTGAGCCCCGGGATTATCCTGCCGGCGGTGGCCTCACCAGAGCTGCGTTATTACCGCAACAAAATGGGGTTCACCTTTGCCCCCATGACTTCCCAAGACCCCGCCGGGGCCAGGGGCTCGGGGCGCGGCGCCTGCGCCCTGGGATTGCACGGAGAGGGCTCCTCCCACCGGATCTTCAATCTGGAGCACTGTTTTCTGCAATCCCCCCAGTCGCCGGCCATGGTCCAGGAGGTGCGGGGCTGGTGCCGCGCCAGCGGTTTGGCATCCTACAACCCCAAAAGCCAGCGCGGCTTCTGGCGCTTCCTGGTGCTGCGGGAAGGGAAGCGCACCGGGCAGACGCTGGTGCACCTCATCACCACCGACCAGGGGGACCCGGTTGCGGTGGACGCTCTGGCCGCCAATCTTAAGGCCCGCTTTCCGTCCATCACCACCCTGGTCCATTCCCGGCGCCGGCAAAAGGGCCAGATAGCCAGCGGCGAGTCCAGCCGCACCCTCTGGGGACCGGGGTATATTGAAGAGCAGCTCGGCCCGCTGCGCCTGCGGATCTCGCCCCAATCTTTCTTTCAAATCAATACCCTGGCTACCGAAGGCCTGTATGGCGCCATCAGCCGGCTGGGAGAGTTCAGCGGCCGGGAGACCGTGTGGGATCTCTACTGCGGCGCCGGCAGCATCGCCCTCTACCTGGCCTCCCAGGTGGGCCGGGTGGTGGGATTCGAACTGGTCCCGGAAGCGGTGAACGATGCCTACACGAATGCCCGGATCAACGGTCTGGACAATTGCCAATTCCTGGCGGGAGATTTGAAAGAGCGCATCCAGGAGACTTTGCAGGACGCCTCCCAGCCGCGCCCCGAGGTGGTGATCACCGACCCTCCCCGGGCCGGCCTGCACCCCCAGGTGGTGAAAGCCCTCCAGGAGCTTTCTCCCCGGCGGATCATCTACGTTTCGTGCAACCCCGCCACCCTGGCCCGGGACCTGGCTCTCCTCCAGGATCAGTATGATATCCTGATGGTCCAACCCTTCGATCTCTTCCCCCACACGGCCCACACCGAATGCGTCGTCCGCCTGGAAAAGCGCCGTCGGGGCCTGGCGGGATAGATTATCCTGATTGCCGGAAGAGCCTCCGGCACAACGGTTTTTCCGTCATCCTGAACGACGTGAAGGATCTCAACCTGCTGAAAAGACGAGATGCTTCGCTCCGCTCAGCATGACCAAGGTGGTCAATCCGGAGTTTTCCCAGAGCCGCAAAAATTCTTTGGTTATGTCGCATAGTCAAAGAACCCAAATCCCCCCTACCCCCCCTTTTTCAAAGGGGGGAACTTGGCGGAATTCCTTTCAAAGTCCCATTTTGACAAGGGGGATTAAGGAGGATTTATCAATCAGCAATGGAAAGGAATTTTGGGAAGAATCTCTATCGGCACGGTGAGGCGGATGGAGATTTGATCCGGCGAAGGGCGGGGCGGTTCAGGTAAGGCGGAGCAGGGTCACCTCCGGCCGGGCATTCAGGCGTATGGGGGTGAAGGTGGTGCCGATGCCGCGGCTTACATAGAGATGTGAGTCTTTAAGCCGGTAGAGCCCCTCGGGATAGGGGCTCATCAGGTGGGCCAGGCTGAGCCTCTGGCCCGGCAGGGCGAGGACAACCTGGCCCCCATGATAATGGCCCGACAGGGTCAGGGGCACCCCGTGAGCCGCGGCCAGAGGGAAAATCTCCGGCCGATGCGAGAGCAGGATCGTCGGGATGGCGGAATCCAGCCCCTGCAAGGCGCCGGTCAAATCGGGTGAGCCGAACCGGAGGTCATCAATGCCGGCCACCGCCAGGGGGCCCTGCCCGGTCTGAATGAGCCGGTGGGCGTTGAGCAGAAAGGTGATCCGGTGCTGCCGGAACACTGCCAGGATATCTTGCTGCCGCCCATACCAGCGCTCATGATTGCCCATGGTGGCGAAGGTGCCGTACCGGGGCCGGACCCGGGCCATCTCCTCCACGCACTCGGGCAGAAACTTCATGGAATTCGAAATGTAATCTCCGGTGAGGACAAACAGATCGGGCTTTAGGGCTGCAACCTGGTCGGCATAGCGCCGGATCTCGGGCCGGGTCATGTAGAGCCCGGCATGGATGTCGGTGAGGTGGACCACCCGCAGGGCGCGGCCGAAGGGGACGGTAAGCTCCCGGACCTCATAAGCCCTGCTGCCATAGGCGGCCCCGTATCCGGAAAGCAGGAAGGGCGCCGCGGCCAGCCCAGTTACGCCGGCGGCCAGGAAACGGCGGCGCTGGAGATTCACGGGCGCGGCGGCTTTTTGGCGGTCCAGGGCGCGGTTGCAGAGAACCACGAGCCTCCCCAATCCCCCCAGCAACTGGGATAGGCCGAGGAGCAGGGCCGAGAGGATCGACCCGAAGGTCCAGACCGCGGGGAAATAGAACAGGATGACATCGGCCACTGCCGGGGGGTCCACCCAGGGGATCGGCCTGGACAGGATGAAGGTGTTCATGGCAAAGAGCGCGGCGATGGTCAGGCCCACCGCGCCGATCAGCAGGGATTTACTCAGGGTGGAACGCCGGGAGGCCCTGATGACCTGCCCGATGCGGAGGAAGAGGTAAAATTGGGTGAAGATAGCCACGCTCGAAATAATCAGGCGCAGCTGACCAAAATGCATTCCAGATCTCATGATTTGCTTATCTCAGGGTGATGGCTTTCTCAGGACAGATCTCCTGGCAGCAGAAGCAGGTGATGCAGGTATCGGGGTCCACCTGGGGCAGGTTGTCGCACAGGGACAGGGCCGATACCGGGCATTGCTCGATACAGGTGCCGCAGCCGGTGCACCACTCCGGATCAGCCTGGGGGCGCAGCAAGGTGCGGCCGTGGATGAGGGTCTGGATGGTTTCGTTGTGAAAGATCGCTTCACCCCCTAAGGGCGGCAGCTTGAAATCGGGCAGCGGTTTCAAATCGCCGATGACGTCGATCCGGCTCAGGTCGTAGTCCCCCAGGCCCGCTTTCTTTAGCCTTTTGCAGGAAGGGCAACCGACCCGGTTCACAACCCATCATCGTGGCGATGACAGCGTCCAGGGCCACAGCATTGTCAGAGGCAAGGATCAGGCCGATGTCCCGCAGGTCGGGGGAAGCCGGGCCATTGCCCTCCATGCCGACGACGGCGTCCACCAGGAAAAAGTCGGGGACCCGGAGCCGGAACACCTCGACGATTATCTCGTGGAAGCGTTCGGGGTTGCCCGCGGCCTTGTGCAGCATCGCTTTCTGGGCGCCGGGCAAAAAGCCGTAACTGTTCTTGATGGCCCCGGTCATGACGGTCAGGCCATGGGTCTTGAATTTCGGCAGGCTGATGATGATATCGGCCTCCCGGACAATCCGGGAACAGGCTCACCGTGGGCATGAAATCCGGATTGAAGTCGACCTGGAGGGAATAGTCGCCGATGTTCCGGTAATACCCCTTGGCTGCTTCCATCAGGCCGGTTTTTTCAAAGCTGGCCTCGTTGGCCCCATAATCAAACAGACCGGGATTGTCGCCGACGATAATGGCGGCGGGCCCCAGGGTTTCCACCTTGTCCACCACGGCGCGGAGCACCGCCGGATGGGTGACGATGCCCTCAGCGGCGGCCGAGATCCGCAGCACATTGGGTTTGATCAACACGGTTTTCCCGCGGATTTCCAGGGGAAAAAGTTCAAAAGCCCGGTCGACTGCCGGACGGACAAGGTCATAGGTCGCGGGATGGATCATGACTTTTGACATAGGCTCACTCCCAGAACCGGTATTTTGGCGCACCTGATAATTATACCATGCCTGTCCCGGCCTGGCAGGGCCCAAAAGGGTTAGAGGATCCGGCCGGGGAAATCGCCGAATTTTTATCCCCGGCGGGGAGGGAAAAACCATTTGCCCCTGGCCGCCAGCCGCAGATTTTCTCAGAGGCACAATGCGGGGGCGATGATTTCCCGGGCCGACGCGAAGCTGAGGGCCAAACATTTTTTTGGGAGCAGGCGTGAAACCTGAGACGAATATCAGGTTTTCTGAAGCAAGAATCCACGATTCTCCCTATTGAATAGGGTAACCACATACTATTGAATAGGGCGAAAGAGGTTAACCAACTCCTGTCCCTGGGGAAGATATGAGCATTAAGGTTTTGCTGGTCGACGATCACCAGATCATACGGCAGGGTCTCCGGGTCATGCTGGAAAAAGAGCATGATATCACCATCGTGGGAGAAGCCGAGAATGGGCGCATGGCAGAGCAGCTGGCCCGGGAGCTGGCCCCGGATGTCATCATCATGGACGTGGCGATGCCCGATTTAAACGGCATCGAGGCCACCCGGCAAATTACCGCCACCTTGAGCGGGGTGAAGATCATCGCCCTGTCCATGCATGACGACCGGCGGTTTGTGCTCAACATGCTCAAGGCGGGGGCGGCTGGTTATATCCTCAAGGATGATGCCTTTAAAAGCCTGGCCAAGGCGATCCGAACGGTGATGCTTCATAAGAGTTATTTGAGCAATTCGATAGCCGATATGCTGGAGAACCATGGTTTCCCTCCCTCTCATGACCTGAAATCAGCGGACAGTCAGGTGCTCTCTGGCCGAGAAAGGGAAGTCCTCCAGCTGGTGGCGGAAGGGAAGACTTCAAATCAAATAGCTGCACAGCTCCATATCAGCCCCAAGACCGTGGAAACTCACCGTCAACAGGTGATGGGCAAATTACAGATCAAAAACGTGGCTGAGCTTACCAAGTATGCCATCCGGGAAGGCCTGACCATGCTCTAATCTCTTCACGGGGCCGCATGGTGAGCGAGCATCCAGGGGGGTCGGGTTTACTCCCGGGGAAAAGCTTAGTGCCTTAAGAAAATCCTGGTTCCCGGTTCTCAAAGAATCTTTGCGGGTCTCCCCGGCCTCTCAGCCTGCTTTTTACCGCCTCTTCCCTCAAAAAATCCACCCAGCCTGAAGTGATCCTGAGCCCGAGGTTACGTCTGGGACCGCGAGGGATGGGAGTTTGCCATCCTGATGGAGGGTTGGCGCCATGGGGGACTTGACCGACAGAATGGATATCGTATAATAAACGATTACCATAAGGTTGGGACGACCGGGGAGCAGGCCGGCTGGGTAACCCCCGGGAAGCATAGACGTTGAGGCGAATATTTCAGAAAAACATTGACAATGTTTCCACGGCCTCATACACTTATAAAGTTAAAATTTGGGCAGTTTTGGCCTAGGCATATGGGGCGCGACGCTGGCGTAGCTCAATGGTAGAGCACCTGATTTGTAATCAGGGGGTTGCGGGTTCGAGTCCCATCGCCAGCTCCAGGGAGGCGTAATTTTTCATACCGGAGGGGTACCCGAGTGGCCAAAGGGGACGGGCTGTAAACCCGTTGGCGCAGCCTACGGAGGTTCGAATCCTCCCCTCTCCACCATCACTTCTCAGGTCGCGGGAATAGCTCAATGGCCAGAGCGTCAGCCTTCCAAGCTGAGGGTTGCGGGTTCGAGTCCCGTTTCCCGCTCCATTTGAGCCCACGTAGCTCAGTCGGTAGAGCGCATCCTTGGTAAGGATGAGGTTCACCGGTTCGATCCCGGTCGTGGGCTCCATATAGTTAATGAGTAAATCTCGGCAACAGCGGCGGACGCTTGGGAAGAACCAGAGTTTTCCGCCCCTGAAGCCAGGTTCTTGGTAATTTTTGGTTTTTGGGGTTTTTTATAAGTAGGGGTTAATCAAGTTTCGGAGATGTGACATGGCCAAAAAGAAATTTGAGCGCAAGAAGCCGCACGTGAACGTAGGGACGATTGGTCATATCGATCATGGCAAGACGACCTTGACCGCGGCCATCACCAAGCATTTGGCCAAGAAGGGATGGGCATCCTACATTCCCTTTGACCAGATCGACAAGGCGCCGGAAGAAAAAGAGCGGGGCATCACCATCGCTTTAGCCCACGTGGAGTACGAGACCGCCAATCGGCATTACGCCCACGTGGACTGCCCGGGTCATGCCGACTATATTAAGAATATGATCACCGGGGCGGCCCAGATGGACGGGGCGATCCTGGTGGTGGGCGCGGACGACGGCCCCATGCCCCAGACCCGGGAGCACATCCTGCTGGCCCGTCAGGTGGGCGTGCCGTTCATCGTGGTCTTCCTGAACAAGGTGGACCTGGTGGACGACCCGGAACTCATCGAGCTGGTGGAACTGGAGCTGCGGGAGCTGCTGAGCAAATACGATTTTCCCGGGGACGACATTCCCATCATCCGGGGCAGCGCTTTGAAGGCCCTGGAGTCGGACGATTTCAACTCCGAGGAAGTGAAGCCGATTTTCGAGCTCATGGACGCCCTGGACTCCTACATTCCGGAGCCGGTGCGGGACGTGGACAAGCCTTTCCTGATGCCCATCGAGGACGTGTTCACGATTTCGGGCCGGGGCACGGTGGTCACGGGCCGTTGCGAGCGGGGCCAGATCAAGGTGGGCGAGGAAGTGGAGATCGTCGGCTTCGCCCCCACCCAGAAGACGGTATGCACCGGGGTGGAGATGTTCCGGAAGACGCTGGACTACGGCCAGGCCGGTGACAACGTCGGGCTGTTGCTCCGGGGCATCAAGAAAGACGAAGTGGAGCGGGGCCAGGTGGTGGCCAAGCCGGGGTCGATTACGCCTCACACCAAATTCAAGGCCGAGGTGTACGTCCTGAACAAGGAAGAGGGCGGGCGGCACACGCCGTTCTTCAGCGGCTACCGGCCGCAGTTTTACCTGAGGACCACGGACGTCACCGGGGTGGCGACGCTGCCCGAGGGCGTGGAGATGGTGATGCCCGGGGACAACGTGGCCATGGAAGTGACCTTGATCACCCCGGTGGCCCTGGAAAAAGAACTCCGTTTCGCCATCCGGGAAGGCGGCCGCACCGTGGGCGCCGGCGTGGTGAGCGAGATTGTGGAATAGTTGAGGGGATAATAGGGATGGCAGGCGGGGACGCCTGCCCCACTGGACGCCCGCCCCACCGGGCGCCGGCCCCACCACGGGGAAGCCCGACCCACACGGAACGCCCGCGCCGCGGCACCCACGCCCGGCGGCGGGCATGAGAAATTCTGGAATAAATTATGAGAGACATCGTTACCTTGGCTTGTACGGAGTGCAAGCGCCGGAACTACACGACCACCAAGAACAAACGGCGGACGACGGACCGGCTTGCCTTTAAAAAGTTTTGTGCATTTTGTCGGACTCACACCCTCCATCGAGAGAGCAAGTAGGGGGAAAAACAGGCCAGTAGCTCCAACGGCTAGAGCGCCGGTCTCCAAAACCGGATGTTGTGGGTTCGAATCCCTCCTGGCCTGCCAGTTATGATGTAAGACATGGGACCAAGGGGTCGGTTGGTGAGTACCCGCCATCTAGCCGCGCACGTAGATTCTCTCCTTGAATTCCCTTAATCGAGGTGCTTCAGGGTTACATAAGAAGAAGCCTGGATATGACCTTGCCCCGGGCGCAGGTGCCTGGCGTCGGAGGGGTTGGGTTTTTCCGTGTCAGGGGAGCAGTAGGGTGAAACCAGTATGAAAAAGACCAAGACGAAGCCCAAATCGACCCTGAAGGAAGCCGGCGGCGACGCTTCCCGGGGGCAGGTGGTCAAGATCAAGGCCGGCAAAGCGGGCCCGGGGTGGTTCGCCAGGGTGGCGCCAGTCAAGCAGTACTGGGCTCATAGCAAGGATTTTCTGTCGGAAGCGGTCCAGGAGCTGAAGAAGGTCACCTGGCCCAACCGCAAAGAGACCCTGAGCACCACGGGAGTGGTTCTGATCCTGGTGTTCTTTATCGGGGCATACCTGGGACTGGTGGATTTTCTCCTGTCCCATTTCGTGCGCTATTTCATCCACTGATGGAAGAAGGTAATCCCGTGTCCAAAAAGTGGTACATCATCCATACCTACTCCGGCTTTGAGCAGAAAGTCAAGAACGCCATCATGGAGCGGGCCCGGGCCCATGGTCTGGAACACTTGGTGGAGCAGGTCCTGGTCCCCACGGAGACGGTGGAAGAGATGGTCAAGGGGGAGCGCAAGCTCTCCACCCGAAAATTTTACCCGGGGTACATCCTGGTGCAGATGGAGATGACTGACGAATCCTGGCACCTGGTGAAAGACACCCCCAAGGTGACGGGTTTCATCGGGAGTAAAGAAGAGCCGGTGCCCATTCCCGAAGAAGATGCGCAGAAGATCATCGCCCAGATGCAGGAAGGGGTGCTGCGGCCCAAGCCCAAGATCAAGTTTGAGACCGGTGACAAGGTCCAGGTGACGGATGGCCCCTTTACCAATTTTACCGGGGTGGTGGACGAAGTGCGGCCGGACCGGGGCCGGTTGCGGGTGATGATCAGCGTCTTCGGGCGGCCGACGCCGGTGGAACTGGAGTTCACGCAGTTAGAAAAAATTTAAGCCTTGCCTTGGCGTCCTGGCGCCTTGGCGTGAGGTTTTTCACGCCAAGACGGAAAGGCGCAAAGTAAAGGAAGGAAATAATCATGGCAAAAAAAGTTATCGCCCAGATCAAATTGCAGATTCCTGCGGGGCAAGCCAACCCGTCGCCGCCCATCGGTCCGGCTTTGGGCCAGCATGGGGTCAACATCATGGAATTCTGCAAGAGTTATAACGCCAAGACTGCGGGCCAGGAAGGGACCATCATTCCGGTGCTGATCACGGTCTTCGCCGACCGCTCCTTCACGTTTGTGACCAAGACGCCGCCGGCGTCGGTTTTGCTGAAGCAGATGGCCCAGGTGGCCAAGGGCGCCAAGGAGGCCAGCCGGGAGAAGGTGGGTCAGATCACCCGGACCCAGCTGGAGGACATCGCCCGGCAGAAGATGACCGACCTGAACACCACCAACCTGGAAATGGCCATGCACAGTATTGCCGGGACGGCCCGGAGCATGGGCATCGAGGTCGTTGATTAACAGCAGGCAGGAAGCAGTGAGCAGTGAGCAGGATAACCTCTTACAACTGACCACTGGGAATTGAATATATAGGGAGAGTGATACCGATGGCCAAACATGGCAAACGATATCGGGAGGTCACCGCCAAGGTGGACCGCAATCAGCGCTATCTCTTCCAGGACGCCGTCAACCTTGCCTTGGAGGCTGCCTCCGCCAAGTTTGACGAAACCGCGGAGATCGCGGTAGCCCTGGGAGTCAACCCCCGGCACGCCGACCAGATGGTCCGAGGGGCGGTGGTCCTGCCCCATGGGACGGGAAGAACGGTGCGGGTCCTGGTATTCGCCAAGGGCGAGAAGGAAAAAGAGGCGGCGGACGCAGGGGCCGACCACGTAGGGGCCGAAGACCTCATCGAGCGCATCAGGGGCGGCTGGATGGAATTTGACAAGGCCGTGGCCACTCCGGACCTCATGGGCGCGGTGGGGAAGATCGGAAAAATTTTAGGCCCCCGGGGCCTGATGCCCAACGTCAAGGTGGGGACCGTTACCTTTGATGTGGCCAAGGCCGTCAGTGAGCTCAAGGGCGGCAAGGTGGAATTTCGGGTGGACCGGGCCGGAGTGGTGCATGCCCCCATGGGCAAGGTCTCCTTCGGGGCCGAGAAACTCCTGCAAAACCTGGCAGCCTTTCTAGACACCCTGGTGCGGCTGAAGCCCACCACCAGCAAAGGGACGTACATGAAGGGAATCCATCTGAGCACCACCATGGGGCCGGGAATTCCGGTGGACACCAGCGATGTCAAGAACCTGGTGCGCCTGCTGTAAAGGAGAGAGAGGGTGCGTAAGCAACAGAAAGCCGAAATAGTCCAGGCAATCCAGGAGAAGGTGGCGAGGTCGCAAATCGGCATCCTGACGGATTTCAAGGGATTGAAGGTAGAGGATATGACCAGGCTCCGGCGGCAGTTACAGGAAAACGACGCCGAGCTCACGGTGGTGAAGAACACCCTGCTGCGTCTCGCCGGGGCCGATGATTCTCCCCTGGCGCCCTTGATCAGCCATGCCACCGGTCCCAATGCCCTGACCCTGGGGTATGCCGACCCGGTGACGGTGACCAAGGTGCTCATCAAGTTTGCCAAGGAGAAACCGCAGCTGGTGATCAAGGCGGCGGCCCTGAGCGGCCAGGCCTTGACCCTGAAGGACCTGGAGGCGCTGAGCAAGCTCCCGGCCCGGGAAGTGCTGCTGGCCCAGCTGTTGGGGGTGTTGCAGGGCGTACCCCGGGGTCTGGTCACGGTTTTGGCCGGGGTGGTCCGGAACCTGCTCAACGTGCTGGTGGCATTGAAGGACAAGAAGGCCGAATCCGAGCCGGCGGCGGTTGAAGCCGCGGCAGAGACGGCAGCCCCGGAGGCTGAGGCGGCGCCGCCGGAGGAGACGGCTCCCGAGGTGGCAGCCCCGGAGGCGGAACCCGCGGCGGCGGCTCCCGAGGCCGAAGCGGCCGCGCCGGCCGAAAGCGAGGCTGGGGCTCCCGAGGCCGAGGCCGAGGCGGCGAAGAAGCCGGAGAGCGGCGAGTAAGAGGCATCATTGCAGCAGAAGGCTACGGCGAAACACGCAGCCGAAATCATAGCAACATCTGGGACACTATTTGCTTGAGGACTAAGGAGGAAGGTAAGATGAGTATTTCCCGTGCTGAGGTAGTTGACTACCTGGCCAACATGACGGTGCTTGAACTTTCCACGCTCATCAAGGAGCTGGAAGAGAAGTTTGGGGTGTCGGCGGCAGCGCCGGTGGCCATGATGGCGGCAGGCCCCATGGCGTCGGAGGCGGCTCCGGCGGCGGAAGAGCAGACCGAATTCGACGTGATCCTGACGGTTTGCGGCCCCAACAAGATCCAGGTGATCAAGGAAGTCCGGGCCGTCACCAATCTGGGCCTGAAAGAGGCCAAAGAAGCGGTGGAAAATGTGCCCACCACCTTGAAAGAAGCGGTTACCAAAGCGGAAGCCGAAGAAGTCAAGAAGAAGGTGGAAGCTCAGGGAGCAACCGTCGAAATCAAGTAGGACCTGCTGGTAGCATTTGGGGTCGGGTTTTGCGGGCGAAAAGGTTAAAAGGTCAAAAGGCTAAAAGGTTTGGTTATTTTTTCCTTTTCTCCCCTTTTCCCTCTTGCCTAGTCTCCCCTACACCGCCAGAGAATGGGATTTATCCGTTGCAATCTGAGCAGTCCCCAAGACTCAGGCCATACCTTTAAGGAGTATTCATGGCCAACGCACTATCGCCTTTAAGGGTGTACCGCAAAAATTTCGGCAAGATCGAGCGGGTGGTGGACATTTCTAATCTCATCGAGATGCAGAAAGAGTCCTACCATCGTTTCTTGCAAAAAGATGTGGAACCGGGAGCGCGCTCGGACTTCGGCCTCCAGGGGGTATTCAAGAGCGTCTTTCCCATTCGGGATTTTTCCGGCGTGTGCTCCCTGGAGTTCGTGGAGTACGGGCTGGGCGATCCCAAGTACGACGTGGACGAATGCCAGCAGCGGGGCATGACTTTTGAAGTGCCCATGAAGATACGGGTGCGCCTGGTGGTTCACGATCTGGGTCCGGATTCCAAGGCCCAGACCATCCGGGACATCAAGGAACAGGAAATCTATTTCGGCACGTTGCCGATGATGACCGAGCACGGCACCTTCATTATCAATGGCACCGAGCGGGTGGTGGTGAGCCAGTTGCACCGCTCCCCCGGGTTGTTCATTGACCATGACCGGGCCAAGATCCACTCCAGCGGTAAAATCATCTACTCGGCGCGGTTGATTCCGCTCCGGGGGTCCTGGATCGATTTTGAGTTCGATCCCAAGGACATCCTGTACGTGCGTATCGACCGGCGGCGGAAGTTTCCCGCCACCATCCTCCTGAAAGCCCTGGGGTACACGACGGAAGAGCTGCTCAATTTCTTCTACAAGACCCAGCGGGTGGTTCTGGAGGGCGAGACCATCCAGCAGGCCTTCGCGCCGGAGTTGCTGGTGGACAAGACCACGGCCGTCGACATCCTCGATCCCAAGAAGGGGGATGTCCTGATCAAGAAGGGCAAGCGCCTGACCCCGGTGTTGATTCAAAAGATGAGACGGGCCGGGGTGGAGACCGTCACGGGGCTCCCCGCCGACCTGGTGGGCCGGGTGGTGGCCCATGACATCCTGGACCCGGCGAGCGGCGAAGTTTTGGCCCAGTGCAACGAGATGCTGGCCGAAGACAAGATTGCCCTGCTCCAGGAGAAGGGCATCAAGGAACTCGACCTGCTGTTCATCGACGGGGTCAACGTCAGCGCCTGCCTCAGAAACACGTTGGTGGCGGACAAGAGCGCCACGGTCAAAGAGGCCATCCTGGAGATTTACCGGCGTCTGCGGCCCAGCAATCGCCCCAACGACGAAGTGGCCACGACGTTCTTCCAGAATCTCTTTTTCAACCCGGAATATTACGACCTGTCCCCGGTGGGCCGGCTCAAATTGGACCTGAAACTCAGGCCTGCGGAAGAGCATTTGCCGTTGACCCAGACCACCCTGATCAAGGAGGACATTCTCCTGGCGGTCAGAGAGCTCATCACCCAGAAGGACCGGGAAGGACCCGTGGACGACATCGACCACCTGGGCAACCGCCGGGTCCGGGCCGTGGGCGAATTGCTGGAGAACCAGTTCCGGGTGGGGCTGGTGAGGATGGAGCGGGCCATCAAGGAACGCATGGCCATCCAGGACCTGGACACCCTGATGCCCCACGACCTGGTGAACGCCAAGCCGGTGCAGGCGGTGATCAAGGAATTTTTCGGCACCTCCCAGCTGTCCCAGTTCATGGATCAGACCAACCCGCTCTCCGAGATCACCCACAAGCGGCGCCTGTCGGCGTTGGGACCCGGGGGTCTGACCCGGGAACGGGCCGGGTTCGAGGTCCGGGACGTACACCCCACCCACTACGGCCGCATCTGTCCCATTGAGACCCCGGAAGGTCCCAACATCGGGCTCATCGTGTCGCTGTCCACCTTTGCCCGGGTCAACGAGTTGGGGTTCATCGAGACCCCTTACCGGGTGGTGGAAAAGGTGGAGAAGAAGAGCGGCAAGGTGGAGACCCGGGTCACCAAGAAGATCAGGTACCTGAGCGCCCTGGAGGAAGGTGACAAGGTCATCGCCCAGGCCAACGCCCTCCTGGACGGCAAAGGGCGGTTTTTGGCGGACATGATCGAGGCCCGGAAATGGGGGGAGTTCATCATTGCCCACCCCAAAGATATTGAATACATGGACGTGTCCCCCAACCAACTGGTGAGCGTGGCCGCGTCGCTGATCCCCTTCCTGGAACACGACGACGCCAACCGGGCCCTGATGGGCTCCAACATGCAGCGCCAGGCGGTGCCGCTTTTGACCAGCAGCTCGCCCCTGGTGGGAACGGGCATGGAAGGCGTGGTGGCCCGGGACTCGGGGGTTACGGTGACGGCCCGGCGCCGGGGTACCGTGGAGGACGTGGATTCCACCCGCATCGTGATTCGGGCCGAGTCCGTCCAGGGCGGCAACGGCTCCCCGGTGGACATCTACAAGCTGACGAAATTCCAGCGCACCAACCAGAACACCTGTTTCAACCAGCGGCCCATCGTGGTGCCGGGAGACACGGTGGAGAAAGGCCAGATCATCGCGGACGGTCCGGCCACGGCCATGGGCGAACTGGCCCTGGGCAAGAACGTCATGGTGGCCTTCATGCCCTGGGGCGGCTACAACTTTGAAGACTCCATCCTGGTGAGCGAGCGCCTGATTAAAGACGACGTCTTTACCTCCATCCACATCGAAGAGTTCGAGGTGATGGCCCGGGACACCAAGCTGGGGAAAGAGGAGATCACCCGGGATATCCCCAACGTGGGGGAAGACGCCCTGGGCAACCTGGACGATTCCGGCATCATCTGGCTGGGTTCGGAAGTGCGGCCCGGGGACATCCTGGTGGGCAAGATCACCCCGAAGGGTGAGACGCAGCTCACCCCGGAAGAGAAGCTCCTCCGGGCCATTTTCGGCGAGAAGGCCGGGGATGTAAAAGACACCTCGCTCCGGGTCCCCCCGGGGATCGAAGGCGTGGTGATCGACGCCCGGGTTTTTTCCCGGAAGGGCGTGGAAAAGGATGACCGCAGCCGCTCCATCGAAGACGAAGCGGTGGCCAAGCTGCAAAAGGACCAGGGCGACGAGATCGCCATCATCACCCAGACCTACCGCCAGAAAGTGAAAGACCTGGTGGTGGGACAGAAGGTGGTGGAAAACCTGGACGACGAGCGCACCGGCAATACCTTCCTCCATGGGGGAGACCCGGTGCCGGCTGACCTGGTGAAGCGTCACAACCTGGAGTTCTGGCGGCACGTGTCCTTTGAGGAACCGGGGATCGAAGACCAGCTGGACCAACTCCTGGACAAATACCAGGAACAGCTCCACATCGTCAACATGGTGTTCGAAGCCAAGCTGGGCCGACTCCGGAAAGTGGACGAACTGCCCCCGGGGGTGATCAAAAAAGTCAAGGTGTTCGTGGCCATGAAGCGCAAGCTGGCCGTGGGCGACAAAATGGCCGGGCGCCACGGCAACAAAGGGGTGGTGTCCCGCCTCATGCCGGAAGAAGACATGCCCTATTTTGCCGACGGCACCCCGGTGGACATCGTTCTCAACCCCCTGGGGGTACCTTCCCGCATGAACGTGGGCCAGGTGTTGGAAACCCACATGGGTTGGGCGTCCCATATCCTGGGACAGCGCATCGGCGAGATGATCGACAAGTTCTACAGTCTGGAATCCATCCAGGCGCGGCTGAAGCGGATCCTCAATCCGGACGAGCTGCTGGCCGCGGAGATTGATTCCCTGACCTACGAGGAACTTCGGGACATCTGGCAAAAACACTACCACGACGGCATTCACATGGCCTCCCCGGTCTTTGACGGGGTTAATGAGGCCGAGGTTCAGGCCTACCTGGCGGAGGCCGGGCTGCCCACCGGCGGCCAGTCGCGCCTCCGGGACGGCCGCAGCGGAGAGGAGTTCGACCGGGACGTGACCGTGGGGGTGATGTACATGATGAAATTGCATCACCTGGTGGCGGACAAGATCCATGCCCGGTCCATCGGCCCCTACTCCCTGGTGACCCAGCAGCCTTTGGGCGGCAAGGCCCAGTTCGGCGGCCAGCGCCTGGGGGAAATGGAGGTCTGGGCCCTGGAAGCTTATGGCGCGGCCTACACTCTGCAGGAATTCCTGACAGTGAAATCGGACGACGTGGCCGGCCGGACCCGCATGTACGAAAAGATTTTCAAAGGCGAGTACGATTTGGAAGCGGGGCTGCCGGAATCTTTCAACGTCCTGGTGCGGGAGCTCAAGAGCCTGGCGCTCAATGTGGAACTCCTGAAAAAGGACAAGGACAAGTCCTGAGGACCTGCCTTATATGGAAAAAATGCGCGAAGTAGCTTTAGAAGATTTGAACAGCCTGTTTGCCCGGCCGGAAGACCCTATTGCCATCGAGGCCGTGCGGTTGTCGTTGTCGGCTCCACAAATGATTCGCGACTGGTCTTCCGGCGAGGTGAAAAAGCCGGAGACCATCAACTACCGGACCTTCAAACCGGAACGGGACGGCCTGTTCTGCGCCAAAATTTTCGGACCGGCCAAGGATTACGAATGTAACTGCGGTAAATACAAGCGTATGAAGCACCGGGGGATCACCTGCGAAAAATGCGGCGTCGAGGTGATCCAGTCCAAGGTGCGGCGGGAACGGATGGGCCACATCGAGTTGGCCTGCCCGGTAGTGCACATCTGGTTTTTGAAGAGCCTGCCCAGCAAGATCGGCAACCTCCTGGACCTGACCCTCAAAGAGCTGGAGAAGATCCTCTACTTCGAGGCGTACGTGGTCGTGGACGGGGGCGACACTGATCTGACCAAGGGCATGCTCCTGAGCGAGGAAAAATACCGCCAGTCCCGGGAAGAGTTTGGCAGCCGGTTCAAGGCGGGCATGGGAGCCGAGGCCATCCGGGAGATGTTGAAGGTGGTGGAACTGGAGCCCCTGTCCCAGAAAGTGCGCGCCGAAATGCTCAAGACCGGCTCCGAGGCCAAGCTCAAGAAGCTGGGCAAACGGCTCAAGATCATCGACGCCTTCAGGGAGTCCGGCCAGCGGCCGGAGTGGATGGTCATGGAAGTGATTCCGGTCCTGCCTCCGGACCTCAGGCCCCTGGTGCACCTGGACGGCGGCCGGTTCGCGACCAGCGACCTGAACGACCTCTACCGGCGGGTGATCAACCGCAACAACCGGTTGAAACGGCTCCTGGAACTCAACGCCCCGGACATCATCATCCGGAACGAAAAGCGCATGCTGCAAGAGGCGGTGGACGTCCTGTTCGAGAACGGGCGCCGGGGCCGCACCATCACCGGCCCCAACAAGCGGGCCCTCAAATCGCTCTCGGACATGCTCAAGGGCAAGCAGGGCCGCTTCCGGCAGAACCTGTTGGGCAAACGCGTGGATTACTCCGGGCGCTCGGTCATCGTCATCGGGCCGGAGCTGCGGCTGCACCAGTGCGGCCTGCCCAAGCAGATGGCCCTGGAGCTCTTCAAGCCGTTTATTTTCCACAAGCTGGTGGCCAAGGGCTATGCCACCACCATCAAGGTGGCCAAGCGCCTGGTGGACCGGGAGACCCCGGAGGTCTGGGACATCCTGGACGAAGTGGTCAGGGAGCACCCGGTGATGCTCAACCGGGCCCCCACCCTGCACCGGCTGGGGATCCAGGCCTTTGAACCGCTGCTCATCGAGGGCAAGGCCATCCAGCTGCATCCCCTGGTCTGCACCGCGTTCAACGCCGACTTTGACGGCGACCAGATGGCGGTGCACGTGCCGTTGTCCATCGAGGCCCAGATCGAGGCCCGGGCCCTGATGATGTCCACCAACAACATCCTCTCCCCGGCCAACGGGGACCCCATCATCATCCCCACCCAGGATATCGTGCTGGGGCTCTACTACCTCACCCGGGAACGCCCCTTCGCCAAAGGCGAGCGGGTGGACATCAACGGCAAGAAACCCCTGCCCTATTCCTCTCCCGAGGAGGTACGGGTGGCCTACGACCAGGGCGCGGTTCACCTCCAGGCCCGGATCCCGGTGCGGATCGACGGCAAGATTTATAACACCACGGTGGGCCGGGTGATCCTCCGGGAGATCCTCCCCGAGGGGCTCCCCTTTGACCTGATCAACGGCACCATGACCAAAAAGGAGATCCGCAAGCTCGTTTCGGTGGGCTACCGCACCTGCGGCATCAAGCAGACGGTCATCTTTGCGGACCAACTGAAGAATTTGGGTTACAAGTACGCCACCCAGGCGGGCATCTCCATCTGTATCCAGGACATGGTGATTCCCAGCCGCAAACCGGAAATCCTGGGCCTGTCCCAGTCCGAAGTGAGCCAGGTGGAGGAACAGTACCAGGAAGGTCTGATCACCGAGGGTGAAAAATACAACAAGGTAGTGGACATCTGGGCCAAAGCCACCGACGAGATCGCCGCGGAGATGATGGCGGAGATGGCCCGGGAGGTAATCTCGGTGGAGGAGCCCGACCCGGATAAACCCGGTGAGACGATCGTCCGCCAGGAAGAGGTGGCCTCCTTCAACCCGGTGTTCATGATGGCCGACTCCGGCGCCCGGGGCAGCAAGGACCAGATGCGGCAGCTGGCCGGCATGCGGGGCCTGATGGCCAAGCCCAGCGGCGAAATCATCGAGACTCCCATCACCGCCAACTTCCGGGAAGGCCTCACGGTGCTGCAGTACTTCATTTCGACTCACGGCGCCCGGAAAGGTCTGGCGGATACGGCGTTGAAGACCGCCAACTCCGGTTACCTGACCCGGCGGCTGGTGGACGTGGCCCAGGACGCGGTGATCACCGAGGACGACTGCGGCACCATCGACGGCATCTATGTCAAGCCCCTGGTGGAAGGCGGCGAGATCATCGAACGGGTGGGTGACCGGGTCCTGGGCCGGGTGGCCCTGGATGACATCATCGATCCCCACACCGGGGAAATTCTGGTGCCGGCCAACGAGGAGATCGACGAGGACGCCTCCCGGCGCATCGAAGACTCGGGGCTGGGGCAGGACGAAAAGAAGGGCGTGCAGATCCGCTCGGTGCTGACCTGCCAGACGCGGCGGGGAGTGTGCGCCAAGTGCTATGGCCGGGACCTGGGACACGGCACCACGGTGTCCATGGGGGAGGCCATCGGCATCCTGGCGGCCCAGAGCATCGGCGAGCCCGGCACCCAGCTGACCATGCGGACCTTCCACATCGGCGGCACGGCCTCCCGGCGGGTGGAACAGAGCGTCCACGTGGCCCGGGGCCCCGGGATCGTCCGTTTTGAAAACTTTGTGGATTCCAAGAAAGAAATCCCTTGCCCCATGAAAGCGGCGGTGGACCGGCACGGCAACCAGGTCAACCTGAGCCGCCTGGCGGAAATGGTGATCTTTACCGACAAGGGAGTAGAGCGGGAACGGTATCCCCTGACCTACGGGGCCCACCTCAATGTCAAGGACGGCGATGAGGTGGCGGCGGGAAAGATCCTGGCGGAATGGGACCCCTTTACCAACGCCATGCTCACGGAAGTGGGCGGGACCATTAAGTTCGGCGACATCATCGAAAATTTCACGGTGCAGGAACGGGTGGACCCGGTGACGGGCAAATCCTCCCGCCTCATTACGGAGAGCAAGGATGCCGAACTGCGTCCCCGCATCTCGGTGAAGAACATCGAGGGCCAGACCGCCAAGATTCCCGGATCGGTGGCCTCGGCCCGGTACTTCATGCCGGTGGGGGCCATCATCATGGTCAACGAAGGCGAGGAGGTCTTTCCGGGAGACGTCATCGCCAAGATCCCCCGGGAAACCACCAAGACCAAGGATATCACCGGGGGCCTGCCCCGGGTGGCCGAGCTCTTTGAAGTGCGCAAGCCCAAAGAAACCGCCATCATCAGTGAAATCGGCGGGGTGGTGTCCTTCGGGAAGCACATCAAGGGGAAACGGAAGATCGTGGTGACGCCCGAGGTGGGCAAACCCAAGGAATACCTGATCCCCAAGGGGAAACACGTGGCCGTCCAGGAAGGTGATTATGTGCTGGCGGGCAACCCCTTGATGGACGGTTCCCCCAACCCGCATGACATTCTCAACATCAGCGGTTTGAAGGACCTGGCCCGGTACCTGGTGGACGAAGTCCAGGAGGTGTACCGGCTCCAGGGCGTCAAGATCAACGACAAGCACATCGAAGTGATCGTGCGCCAGATGCTGCGGCGCATCAAGGTGGTGACCCCCGGGGACACGGAATTCCTCATGGGCGAGCAGGTGGAGAAGTGGGTCTTCGAAGAGCGGAACGACAAGGCCATGGCGGCGGGCAAACAGCCGGCCACGGGTGAGCCGCTGCTCTTGGGGATCACCAAGGCCTCCCTGACCACCGAGAGCTGGATCTCGGCGGCCTCCTTCCAGGAGACCACCAAGGTGCTGGCGGACGCGGCGGTGGCCGGGAAGATCGATTATCTCAGGGGCCTCAAAGAAAACGTGATTATGGGGCGGCTCATCCCGGCGGGTACGGGCCTGGCGCAGTATCGGGACCTGAACATCAAGCTGAGCGAGGAAGAGGAGGCGGCCCTGCCGGCTCCGGAAAGCCTGGAGGTGGAGGTGGAGGCGGAGGCTGCGGTCTCGCCCGAACAATAATAGGTTGACAATCACCGGCTGATTATAATAAAATAATTAATTTTGGTAGCCTTTTAATCAAGCAGTTGGAAGCGGAGCGCGTATGCCTACGATTAACCAGTTGATTCGCAAAGGCCGGGAGGCGCAAAAGAAGCGGACCCCGTCCCCGGCCCTGCAAAGCTGTCCCCAGAAACGGGGTGTGTGTGTCCGGGTTTACACCACCACGCCCAAGAAGCCCAATTCGGCCTTGCGCAAGGTGGCCAGGGTGCGCCTCACCAACGGCATCGAGGTGACCACCTATATCCCCGGAGTGGGGCACAACCTCCAGGAGCACTCAGTGGTGCTGATCCGGGGAGGCCGGGTGAAGGATTTGCCCGGGGTGCGCTACCACGTCATCCGGGGCACCCTGGACGCCTCCGGAGTGCAGGATCGCCGGCGGGGACGGTCCAAGTACGGGGCCAAGCGGCCCAAGTAAAACGGTTTTCGGTTTTCTGTTTTCGGTAGAAGCGAAAAATTGAGCCGCCGGAAATGGGAACCGAATGAAATTTTAAGTAATCGGGATTGGCCAGAGGTTTTCCCTTCCGGAAGCCGCAAACCACAAACCGAAAAACGAAAAACGAGGATTCAAAGATGCCCAGAAAAGGCGGAGTGGTCAAGCGGCCTGTTACCCCCGACCTGAAATACAACGATGTCCTGGTGAGCCGGTTTATCAACGGCCTGATGGAGCGGGGCAAGAAGAGTACAGCCCAGTGCATCCTGTACAACGCCATGGAGATTGTGGGTCAGCGGGGCAACGACGACCCCCTGAAGCTCTTTCACCAGGCGGTGGAAAACGTCAAGCCTTTGATCGAAGTGAAATCCCGCCGGGTGGGCGGCGCCACCTATCAGGTGCCCATAGAAGTCCGGGCCGACCGCCGCTTCTCCCTGGCCATTCGCTGGCTCATCAAGCACTCCAAGGCCAGGAGCGAGAAATCCATGGATGCCAAGCTGGCCGCCGAGCTTTTAGACGCGGCCAACAACCGGGGCACATCCATCAAGAAGCGGGAAGACACGCACAAGATGGCCGAGGCTAACAAGGCCTTTGCCCACTATAGATGGTAAAATACCGTTTTGGGTTTTTCGTTTTCGGTTTTATGGCAAACCAATTAAAATATGATAAAACGAAAAACTAAAAAACGATAAACGAGTAATTTGTCTCGACAGACCCCGCTGGACCGGGTACGGAATATTGGGTTTATGGCCCACATCGACGCCGGTAAAACCACCACCACGGAGCGTATCCTCTTCTACACGGGAGTGACGCACCGCTTGGGCGAAGTGCACGACGGCCAGGCCACGATGGATTGGATGGTCCAGGAACAGGAACGCGGCATCACCATCACTTCCGCGGCCACCACCTGCTACTGGAAGGACCATCGCATCAACATCATCGACACGCCGGGGCATGTGGACTTTACCGTTGAAGTGGAGCGCAGCTTGCGGGTGCTGGACGGGGTGGTGGCGGTTTTCGATGCGGTGGGCGGGGTGGAACCCCAGTCTGAGACGGTATGGCGCCAGGCCGACCGCTACGGCGTCCCCCGGCTGGCCTTCATCAACAAGATGGACCGGGTGGGCGCGGACCTGCCCCGGTGCCTGAAAATGATGCGGGAGCGCCTCAAGGCCACGCCGGTGCTCTTGCAGCTTCCCATCGGGGAAGAAGACAAATTCCAGGGGATGATCGACCTCGTCAACATGAAAGCTTTCTATTATGACAATGTTGGCAAAGGCATGGATTTTGAGGTCAGGGAGATCCCCGAGGCTTACGCCGAAGCCGTGGCCGAGGCGCGCACCGAGATTCTGGAGATCCTGTCCGAAGTGGATGAGGGCATCATGGAGCGCTACCTGGCCGACGAACCGGTGGAGGACAGCCTGATCAAGACGGCGCTCCGGCGGGGCACCATTTCCTTGGAAGTCGTGCCGGTATTGTGCGGCTCGGCCTTTAAGAACAAAGGGGTGCAGGCGCTTCTGGACGCGGTGGTGGCCTACCTGCCGTCGCCCCTGGATGTTCCCCCGGTACAAGGGCTGGACCCCAAGGGCAACGTGGTGGAGCGGCCCTGCTCGGATGCGGCGCCGTTGTCGGCTCTGGCCTTCAAGCTTTTGAGCGACCCGTTTATCGGGCATCTGACCTTTCTCAGGGTTTATTCCGGGGAGATGACCGCCGGGTCCAGTGTGCTGAACGCCACCAAAGGGACCAAAGAGCGCATCGGGCGGATCCTCAAGATGCACGCCAACAAGCGGGAAGAGATCACCACGGCTTATGCCGGGGATATCGTGGCCCTGGTGGGGCTCAAGACCACCACCACCGGCGACACTTTGGCGGATGCCCAGGACCCCGTGGTCCTGGAGACCCTGCACATCCCGCAGCCGGTCATTGATATCGCCATCGAGCCCGCCACCAAGGCGGACCAGGACAAGCTGGGGCAGGCCTTGAGCAAGATCGCCGCGGAAGACCCGTCGTTCCGGGTCCACAGCGACACGGACACCGGCCAGACCATCATTTCGGGGATGGGGGAACTCCACCTGGAGATCATCGTGGACCGCCTGATGCGGGAATTCAAGGTGGATGCCCGGGTGGGCAAGCCCCAGGTGGCCTACCGGGAAACCATTACCGAAGAGACCAAGGCGGAAGGGAAATTTGTCCGCCAGAGCGGCGGCCGGGGCCAGTACGGGCACGTGGTCCTGAACCTGAAGCCTCTGCCGGCCGGCGACGGCGTAGTTTTTACCAACAAAATCGTGGGGGGCTCCATACCCCGGGAATATATCGCTCCGGTGGAAAGAGGCGTGCGGGAGGCCGCGGCCTCGGGAATATTGGGCTACCCCATGGTAGACCTGGAAATCGTCCTGGTGGACGGCTCCTACCACGAAGTGGACTCCTCGGAACGATCCTTTCTGATTGCCGGGTCTATCGGCTTCAAAGAAGGCGCCAAGCGGGCCAAGCCGGTGCTCCTGGAGCCCATCATGGACCTGGAAATAGTGGCCCCGGAAGATTTTGTGGGTGAGGTGATGGGTGAATTGAACGCCCGGCGGGGCCGGGTGACAGGCATGGAGAGCCGGGGGTCAACCCAGATCATTCACGGCCAGGTGCCTTTGGCTACCATGTTCGGGTATGCCACGACGCTCCGGAGCGCTACCCAGGGGCGGGCCACTTTCACCATGCAGTTCGACCATTACGAACCTGTTTCCGCCTCGTTGGCGGAAGAGATTTTAGGCCGGCGCCAAGCCCGGGCATGATCCAGTTTACTTATTAGGAGGTCCTCATGGCCAAAAAGAAATTTGAGCGCAAGAAGCCGCACGTGAACGTAGGGACGATTGGTCATATCGATCATGGCAAGACGACCTTGACCGCGGCCATCACCAAGCATTTGGCCAAGAAGGGATGGGCATCCTACATTCCCTTTGACCAGATCGACAAGGCGCCGGAAGAAAAAGAGCGGGGCATCACCATCGCTTTAGCCCACGTGGAGTACGAGACCGCCAATCGGCATTACGCCCACGTGGACTGCCCGGGTCACGCCGACTATATTAAGAATATGATCACCGGGGCGGCCCAGATGGACGGGGCGATCCTGGTGGTGGGCGCGGACGACGGCCCCATGCCCCAGACCCGGGAGCACATCCTGCTGGCCCGCCAGGTAGGCGTGCCCTTCATCGTGGTCTTCCTGAACAAGGTGGACCTGGTGGACGACCCGGAACTCATCGAGCTGGTGGAGCTGGAGCTGCGGGAGCTGCTCTCGAAGTACGATTTTCCCGGGGACGACATTCCCATCATCCGGGGCAGCGCCCTGAAGGCCCTGGAGTCGGACGATTTCAACTCTGAAGAAGTGAAGCCGGTTTTCGAGCTGATGGACGCCCTGGACTCCTACATTCCGGAGCCGGTGCGGGACGTGGACAAACCGTTCCTGATGCCCATCGAGGACGTGTTCACGATCAGTGGCCGGGGCACGGTGGTGACGGGCCGCTGCGAGCGGGGCCAGATCAAGGTGGGCGAGGAAGTGGAGATCGTCGGCTTCGCCCCCACCCAGAAGACGGTGTGCACCGGGGTGGAGATGTTCCGGAAGACGCTGGACTACGGCCAGGCCGGTGACAACGTCGGGCTGTTGCTCCGGGGCATCAAGAAAGACGAAGTGGAACGGGGCCAGGTGGTGGCCAAGCCGGGGTCGATTACGCCTCATACCAAATTCAAGGCCGAGGTGTACGTCCTGAACAAGGAAGAGGGCGGGCGGCACACGCCGTTCTTCAGCGGCTACCGGCCGCAGTTTTACCTGAGGACCACGGACGTTACCGGGGTGGCGACGCTGCCCGAGGGCGTGGAGATGGTGATGCCCGGGGACAACGTGGCCATGGAAGTGACCTTGATCACCCCGGTGGCCCTGGAAAAAGAACTCCGTTTCGCCATCCGGGAAGGCGGCCGCACCGTGGGCGCCGGCGTGGTGAGCGAGATTGTGGAATAAATTAATAAGGTTGGCAGGCGGGGACGCCTGCCCTACGGAAAATTTGGAATAAGGTTAAAACATGATAACGCCCAAGATTCGCATTCGCTTGCGGTCTTACGACTACAAGTTGCTGGACAAATCGGTGCTGGAGATCGTCGAGACGGCCCGGAGCACCGGCGCCCGGGTGGCCGGACCCATACCGCTGCCCACGGAGATCAACAAATGGACGGTGCTGCGCTCCCCCCACATTGACAAGAAGTCCCGGGAGCAGTTCGAAGTCCGCACCTACAAGCGGCTGATGGACATCCTGGAGCCGACCCAGCAGACCATGGACGCCATCAGCAAGTTGGACCTGGCAGCCGGGGTAGACGTAGAAATAAAAGTTTAAAAGCGGGGGTCAGGGATCAGGGATCAGGGGCCGGCAGGTTATGGCCTCGCACTGACTACTGGCTGCTGACAACTGGAGAGATACAATGCCTGGGGGCTTAATCGGCAAAAAATTGGGCATGACCCGGATCTTCGACAACGACGGGCTGGCAGTGCCGGTCACGGTTATCGAAGCCGGACCTTGCTTTGTGGTGCAGAAGAAATCCGGGAGCAAAGACGGCTACGAGGCTCTGCAGGTGGGCTTTGACCGGCAGGCCTTGACCAAGTGCAACAAGCCGGACAAAGGGCACTTCGAAAAGCACGGGGCCAAGAGCGGCTTTAAATGTCTCCGGGAATTCCGGGTGGACGAGGCTTCGGGTTTCGAAGAGGGCCAGGAGATCACCGTGGAGCAGTTCGAGATCGGTGATCGGGTGGACGTCATCGGCACCAGCAAGGGCAAGGGGTTCGCGGGCACCATCAAGCGGTGGAACTTCCACCGGGGTCCCATGGGCCACGGTTCCATGTCCCACCGGGCGCCCGGGTCCATCGGCTGCAGCGCCTATCCCTCCCGGGTGGTCAGAGGCAAGAAGATGCCGGGCCAGATGGGGAATGCCCGGGTGACGATGAAGAATCTGGAAGTAGTGGATGTGCGCCCTGAAGAGAACCTGCTCATGGTGAGAGGGGCCGTACCCGGCCCGCGCCAGGGCCTGGTGCTCATCCAGAAGGCCGGGTGATCTTATGGCAACAGTGGATATTTATAATATTGCGAAAGAAAAAGTAGGGGAGCTGGACCTCAAAGACGAGATCTTCGGGGTTGAGGTCAAGGGGCATTTGCTCCACGAAGTGGTGACCTGGCAGCTGGCTTGCCGGCGGTCCGGATGCGCCTGTACCAAGACCCGGGGCGAAGTGCGGGGCGGCGGGCGTAAACCCTGGCGCCAGAAAGGCACCGGCCGGGCCCGGGTGGGCAGCAGCCGGTCCCCCATCTGGCGGGGCGGCGGCACCACCTTCGGTCCCAGGCCCCGGAGCTATGCCTATGCGCTGCCGAAACAGGTGCGGCGCCTGGCCCTGAAGATGGCGCTGTCCAGCAAGCTGGCCGAAGGTCAGCTGGTGGTGCTGGACGCTTATCCCCACACCGAGCCCAGGACCAAAGATTTCGTCAAGGTCATGCAGAATTTCGACCTGAACAAGGCGTTGTTCATCACCCCGGAAGAAAATCGGGCCCTGGAACTTTCGGCCCGGAATGTCCCGGGGATCCAGGTGATGCTGCCCATGGGCCTGAACGTGTACGATATTCTCAAATACGAGTACCTGGTGTTGTTTTCCCCGGCACTGGATCAGATCGAAGCGAGGTTGGCCAAATGAAGGCGTACCACTATTTGATAAAGGGGCCGATCATCACGGAAAAGAGCCATTCCATGCGGGAGGCGGCCAACAAACTGACCTTTCGGGTGGCGGTCAAGGCCAACAAGATCGAGATCCGGAAGGCCATTGAAGACATCTTCAAGGTCAAGGTCCTGGGGGTAAACACCATCCACTTCAAGGGCAAGAAGAAGAAGATGGGGAAGACCCAGGGGGTGCGTCCGGACTGGAAGAAGGCGGTCGTTACCCTGGCCCCGGGCGAAAAGATTGCCGGTTTCGAAGGATTATAACCTGACGATTAAGCGTCTCGGGGTGAGGAAAAAGAGCCTCACGCCAGGGCGCCAAGACGCAGAGCAAAGGCGCAGATAAGGAAAAACGCAGATGGCTTTGATTTCCCGAAAACCCACCTCCGCAGGTCGGCGGTTCATGACGGCCACGGATTTTGCCGAGATCACCCGGAGTGAGCCGGAAAAGAGCCTGGTCAGGCCCCTGAAGAAGTCCGGGGGTCGGAACAGTTACGGCCGGGTCACGGCCTACCATCGGGGCGGGGGACACAAGCGGCGCTATCGCCTCATCGATTTCAAGCGCAACAAGCTGGAGGTCCCGGCCAAGGTGGCCACCATCGAATACGACCCCAACCGGACGACGCGGATCGCCCTGCTGCACTATGTGGACGGCGAGAAGCGTTACATCCTGGCGCCCCAGGGTCTGAAGGTGGGGGACATGGTGGTTTCGAGCGCCACGGCGGACATCAAACCGGGGAACACGCTGCCCCTGCTGGCCATACCCAACGGCACCCTGGTGCACAACGTGGAGATGAAGCCGGGGAAGGGGGGCCAGATGGCCCGGGCCGCGGGTTCATACGCCCAGTTGATGGCCAAGGAAGGGAAGCAGGCCCACCTGAAGCTGCCGTCGGGCGAAGTGCGGATGGTGCCGGTGGATTGCCGGGCGACCATCGGGCAGCTCAGCAACGTGGAACAGGAAAACGTCTGTCTGGGCAAGGCCGGGCGGAAACGCTGGGTCGGGAAAAGGCCCCATGTCCGTGGGGTAGCCATGAACCCGGTGGACCACCCCATGGGGGGCGGCGAAGGCAAATCCTCGGGTGGCCGTCATCCGTGTACGCCTTGGGGAGTGCCCACCAAGGGATATAAGACCAGAAAGCCTAAAGCCAGCGACCGGTATATCGTTAAACACCGGTCCAAGAAGTAGAGAGGGGAATCGTGGCCCGTTCATTAAAAAAGGGACCCTATGTGCAGGACAGCCTCCAGGCCAAGGTGTATAAGGCCAGGGAGAGCCAGGATCGCCGGGTGATCAAGACCTGGTCGCGGCGGTCCACCATAACTCCGGAATTCATCGGATTAACCCTGGCGGTCCATAACGGCAGGAAGTTCATACCGGTATACGTCACCGAAAACATGGTGGGGCACAAGTTAGGCGAGTTTTCCCCCACCCGGCATTTCGGGGGCCACGCCGGGGACCGCAAAACCAAAATGGGTAAGAAGTAGCCATGGAAATCAAGGCGAGCGCCAAATATCTGCGCATCTCACCCACCAAGCTGCGGCTGGTGGCCCGGATCCTCCCCGGCAAGAAAGTGGAGGAGGCCCTGGCCATGCTCCAGTTCATGCCGCAACGGGGGGCGCGGTTGGTGCGCAAGGTGGTCATGTCAGCGGTGGCCAATGCCGAGCAGCGGCCCCAGATCGACGTGGATACCCTGGTAATCAAAGGCGTCCAGGTGGACGGGGGCCCGAGCCTCAAGCGTTTCCAAGCGCGGGCCATGGGGCGGGTCAACCGCATCCTCAAACGAAGCAGCCACATCACCGTGGTCCTGAAGGAAGGGACCGGGAAGTGATCAGTAGATAAGGAGGCATGGATTGGGCCAGAAAGTTCACCCCATCGGTTTTCGCCTGGGGAGCTATCGCAAATGGGATTCCGTTTGGTTCGCCCGGAAGGATTTCGCGTCCCTGGTTATAGAAGACCGCAGGATTCGAGAGTTCATCAAGGTCGACAAGGAACTCAAGGGATCGGGGATCGCCGGATTGGATATCAAGCGGGCGGCCAACAAGCTGACCATTAAAATCCATACCTCCCGGCCAGGCATGGTTATCGGCCAAAAGGGCAAGAAAATTGATGACCTGCGTCGCCGGCTGGAAAAGATTGTCGGCCGGGAACTGGTCATCGACGTGCAAGAGGTGCGCAAACCCGAGATCAACGCCCAGCTGGTGGCGGAAAACATCGCCCAGCAGCTGGAGCGCCGGGTGTCCTTTCGCCGGGCCATGAAGAAGTCGGTGGGCCAGGCCCTGAAGTTCGGGGCCAAGGGCATCAAGATCCGTTGCAAGGGTCGCCTGGCCGGGGCGGAAATCGCCCGGCAGGAAACCTACCGGGAAGGCCGGGTGCCGTTGCACACCCTCAGGGCCCTGATTGATTACGGGTTTGCCGAAGCCAAGACCACCTATGGACTGATCGGGGTGAAGACCTGGATCTTCCACGGCGAAGTCCTGGGCCACGAAGAGGCGACGACCTTCTAGAGCAGTGAGCAGAGAGCGGTAAGCAGTCAAAATCGGGTTATTCTGACTGCGCACGGTTCAATAAATGATAATCCCTTCCGACCCCTCTGCAGGCACGGGGGGTGGTTAAGGAAAATAACATGCTGAGTCCAAAACGGGTAAAACATCGTAAGGTAATGCGGGGCCGCCGCCGTGGCAAGGCCTCCCGGGGCAACTACGTGGCCTTCGGGGAATTCGGCCTCATGGCCGAGGAATGCGGCTGGATCACGGCCCAGCAGATCGAGGCGGCCCGGATCGCCATCACCCGGCACGTGAAACGTGGCGGCCAGGTGTGGATCCGGATCTTTCCGGACAAGCCCTTCACCAAGAAACCGGCGGAAACCCGCATGGGGAAAGGGAAGGGGGGGCCTGAGGGTTGGGTAGCGGTAATACGGCCCGGCCTCATCCTCTACGAGATGGCCGGAGTGGACCGGGAAGTAGCCAAGGAAGCTATGCGTCTGGCCTCCCACAAATTGCCCATTCCCACCAAGTTCGTGGAGCGGGAGCACCAGCCGGCGGCAGCGGAGGCGAGCTTATGAAGGCCGCAGATTTGCGGGATCTGACCCGGGCGGAACTTATGGCCAAGTTGAAAGAGGTTTCGGAAGAGCTTTTCAATCTGAATTTTCAACATAGCCGCCAGCAACTGGACAACACCGCCCGCTTAGGGCAGGCCAGGAGAGACCTGGCCCGGGTCAAGACAGTATTGAGGGGAAAGGCCGGGCAGGAATAGCCTGGGAGGGTTGAGCAGGTATGGAAAAGCAGCGCGGTGTGCGCAAGACCAGGATTGGCAAGGTGGTCAGCGACAAGATGGAAAAGACCGTGGTGGTGGAAGTGAAACGCCTGGTGGCCCACCCCCTCTATCATAAGATTATCCGGCGCCGGGCCCGGATCAAGGCCCATGACCCCAATAATTCATGCCAGGTGGGCGACAAAGTGCTCCTGGAAGAGACCCGCCCCCTGAGCAAGGACAAGCGCTGGCGGGTCAGGGAAGTTCTGGAGAAAGCCCAGTAAGCCTTTTTTGCCCGTGGGCGCGAGGATAGACAGATGATCCAGGTTCAGACACAAATGACAGTGGCGGACAACTCCGGCGCCAAGAAGGTATCCTGCATCCGGGTCCTGGGAGGCACCAGGCGAAGGTACGCCCGGGTGGGGGACATCATCATTGTGGCGGTCAAGGAGGCCCTGCCCCACTCCAAGGTGAAAAAGGGCGACGTGATGCGGGCCGTGGTGGTGCGCACCGTGAAAGAGACCCGGCGCCCGGACGGCTCCTATATCAAGTTCGACGATAACTCGGCGGTGCTCATCAACCCCCAGGGCGACCCCATCGGCACCCGGATCTTCGGACCGGTGGCCCGGGAACTGCGGGCCAAGAGGTTTATGAAGATCATCTCATTAGCCCCGGAGGTGCTCTAATGGCCAAGTTCAAGAAAGCGACGGCGCCCGTCAAGGTTCGGTTGAAGAAGAACGATCTGGTGGAGGTCACCACCGGCAAGGAACAGGGCAAGACCGGCAAGGTTTTGAAGGTGTTCCGGGAAAAGAACCAGGTGCTGATCGAAAAGATCAACATGATCAAGCGGCACACCCGCCCCAGCCCCACGTCGGGCCAGGGGGGGATCGTGGAAAAAGAAGCGCCGGTGTTCGTCTGCAAGGTGAAGTTGATTTGCCCCAAGTGCGCCACCGGGACCCGTATCCGAATGACCGAGACCGGGGAAGGCAAAAAAGCCCGGGTATGTCTGAAATGCAAGGAAATGATTGATGGCTGAAAAGGGATCAAAAGACAAGGCCAAGACGCCGGGCAAAGGTGCGGCCAAGGGTGTGGCCAAAGGCGCGGATAAAAAAGCGGCCAAGACGGCGGCTCCGGCCGCGGCCAAAGCTGGGGAGAAAGCCCCGGCCGCGCAGGGCCCGAAAGGGACGCCGCGCCTCATGGAATTCTACCGGACCGAGTGCGTCCCCCAAATGATGCAGGAGTTCAAGTATAAGAGCTCCATGCAGGTGCCCCGGCTGAAGAAGGTCGTGGTCAACATCGGGCTGGGAGAGGCCATCCAGAACATCAAGCTGTTGGAGTCGGCCTCGGCGGAAATAATGAGTGTCACCGGGCAAAAGCCGGTGGTGACCCGGGCTAAGAAGTCCATCGCGGCGTTCAAGCTGAGAGAAGGCATGCCCATCGGCTGCATGGTCACCCTGCGCCGGGACCGCATGTACTACTTTCTCGACAAGCTGATGAACGTGGTGCTGCCCCGGGTGCGTGACTTCCGGGGGGTGAGCGAGAAGGCGTTTGACGGCCGGGGCAACTACACCCTGGGCATCCGGGAGCAGATCATCTTTCCGGAGATCGACTACGACCAGATCGACAAGGTCAGGGGGATGAATATCACCATAGTCACCAGCGCCCCCACCGATGAAGAAGGGAAATTCTTGTTGAAACTCATGGGTTTGCCCTTCAGGAGATAAGGATGGCCAAGAAATCTTTAATAGCCAAGGCGAAGCGCCAACCCAAGTATCCGGTGCAGCAATATAACCGCTGTCCAGTGTGCGGCCGCCCCCGGGCGTTTCTCCGGCGGTTCGGCGTTTGCCGCATCTGTTTTCGCAGCATGGCCCTCAGGGGAGAGATTCCCGGGGTCACTAAATCCAGCTGGTAGGATAGATTATGTGCATGACTGATCCCATCGCCGATATGTTGACCCGGATTCGCAATGCCGGGGGAGCGCGGTTCGACAAGGTTGATATTCCCGCTTCCCGCATGAAGATCAACCTGGCACGCATCCTCAAAGAAGAAGGGTTTATTAAAAACTACAAGGTCATAAAAGATAATCGCCAGGGCATCCTGCGAGTCTACCTCCGGTACGCCGATCATCAGCAACCGCTCATCCAGGGGTTGAAACGGGTCAGCAAACCCGGGCGCCGGGTGTACACCGGCCATGCCGAGCTTCCCAAAGTGCGGGAAGGTCTGGGGGTGGCGGTCATTTCGACCTCCCAGGGGGTCATCACCGACCGCCAGGCCCGCAAGCTGAACGTGGGCGGCGAGGTCTTGTGCGAGATCTGGTAAGGGTAAGCTTATGAGCCGCATTGGAAAGAAACCGGTACCTTTGCCCAAAGGGGTGAAGGTCAAGATGGAAGACGGGAAGTTGGTGGTCACCGGACCCCGGGGGACTTTGACGCAGCTGATGCCTCCCCGGGTCAACATCAACATCGGGGGCCAGGAGATCACCGTGGAACCCCAGGACGACAGCCGGCTGACCCGGTCCTTCTGGGGCCTGGCGCGCACCCTGGTGTCCAACATGGTGGTCGGGTCCACCGACGGGTTCACCCGGGTTTTGGAACTGGTGGGCACCGGCTACAAGGTGGAAGCCAAGGGCGACATGCTGGTGTTCAACATCGGCTATTCCAACCCCGTGGAGTTTCCTCTGCCCCAAGGGATCACGGCCAAGGTGGAAAAGGCCAACCGCATTGAATTCACCGGCGCCAACAAGGAAGTTCTGGGACAGACGGTGGCGGTGATTCGGAGGCTCAGGCCGCCCGACCCGTATAAGGGCAAGGGGATCAGGTATGCCGGAGAAGTGATACGGCGCAAGGTGGGCAAGGCCGGTGGCCGTTAAAGGAGAATGGTGACATGAACACCAAAGAAGCGGCGCGGCAGAAGCGGAAAAAGCGGATCAGAAAGAAAATCGGCGGCGGAGAGCGGTTACGACTCTCGGTCTTCCGGAGTTCGAAACATATTTATGTGCAGATCGTCGACGATGGCAAGGGCCAGACGTTGGCGGCGGCCTCGACCTTGAGCGGGGAGCTGAAGGAGCAGTTGGGCGGGTTGAAGAAAACCGACGCGGCCAAGGCTGTGGGTAAGCTCCTGGCGGACAAGGCCAAGGCCCAAGGAATTGACAAAGTCGTCTTCGACCGCAACGGGTTTCTCTACCACGGGCGGGTGAAAGCCGTGGCGGATAGCTGCCGGGAAAACGGTCTGAATTTTTAAGTGAGCAGGAGGCAGTGAGCCGTAAGCCGATGGATGGTGATTATGGCGCACGGCTCACGCTAAAAGGAGATAAGCTTGTTCGAGTCAGAGGGAACCGAGTTAACCGATAAAGTGGTGAGCATCAATCGCGTCGCCAAGGTAGTCAAGGGCGGGCGTCGCTTCCGCTTCAGCGCCATCGTGGTGGTAGGTGACGGCGCCGGGCGCGTGGGGGCGGGCCTGGGCAAGGCTCACGAAGTGCCCGAAGCCATCCGCAAGGCGGTGGAGCAGGCCAAGAAGTCCATGATCACGGTACCCATCCAGAACAGCACCATTCCCTACCAGGTGGTGGGGGTGTTCGGGGCCGGGCGGGTCCTCCTCAAACCGGCCTCGGAAGGCACCGGGGTTATCGCCGGCGGTCCGGTCCGGGCAGTGGTGGAAGTGGCGGGGATCAAAAACGTCCTCACCAAGTGTCTGGGTTCCCACAACCCGCACAACGCGGTGAAAGCCACCATGGTGGCCTTGCAGATGCTGGCGTCCCCGGAAGACGTGGCGGCACGGCGGAACCGGTCTCTGGCAGAAATTCTGGGGTAGCAGGCAGCCAGCAGCAATCAGCGGTCAGCTTCACGCGGTTTCCAGCCGCCGACCTCAGATTGCCCGGGTAGCCGCAGATTTTGGCCTGGGAACTCCACGGGGCATGCCCACAAGGGAAAAAGCACATTGCGATTCATAATTTTCCAGCTTTGAGCTGAACGCTGAAAGCTGATATTTGAGAGCGAAAAAATGATCTTGGAAATGACCTTAACGAAAAGTCCCATCGGCCGGCCGCCGAAGCACCGTCTGACCCTGAAGACTCTGGGGCTGACCCGCTTACAGAAAACGGTGCGGCACCGGGAAACCCCTGCGATTTTGGGGATGGTGCGCCAGGTGGAGCATCTCCTCCAGGTGCGGCAGATCCCCGAAGGAGAATAGCAGATGCGTCTTTCTGAACTTTCGCCCAGTCCGGGGTCAAAACATAGTAAGAAACGGGTCGGCCGCGGCCCTGGTTCGGGTTGGGGCAAGACCGCGGGCCGAGGTTTTAAAGGGCAGAACTCCCGGGCCGGCGGCGGCACCAGGCCGGGGTTTGAAGGGGGCCAGATGCCCCTGGTGCGGCGGATTCCCAAACGGGGCTTCACCAACATATTCCGGCAGACCTGGACCATCGTCAACCTCAGGGACCTGAACCAGTTTCCGGCGGAAACGGTAGTAGATAAAGCGGTTCTCCAGGAAGCCGGCCTGGTGAAAAGCCGGGTTAAGCGGATCAAACTCTTGGGCCAGGGAGAAGTGACTGTCGCTCTGGTTGTCAAGGTGCAGGCGGTGAGTGCCCAGGCCCGGAGCCGGATCGAAGCAGCCGGGGGGCGGGTGGAGGTCATCTAAGTGTCGGCATTCTCCAGCATCGCCAAGATTCCGGAGCTGAAACGCCGCATCATCTTTACCCTGTTGATGCTGATCGTATACCGTCTGGGCTGCCAGATCCCCACGCCGGGGATCGATGCGGATGCCCTGATGCGGTTTTTTGCGGCCCAACGGGGCACGATTTTCGGGTTGTTCGACATGTTCTCCGGGGGCGCTTTGGAGCGCCTGAGCGTCTTTGCCCTGGGGATCATGCCTTACATCAGCGCCGCCATCATCATCGAGCTCCTCAAGGTGGTGATCCCGAGCATAGAAAAGCTCTATAAAGAAGGGGAGGCGGGCCAGAAGAAGATCAAGCAGTATACCCGCTACGGCACGGTGGTCATCGCGGCCATCCAGGGAATCGGGATTGCCGTGGGCCTGGAGAGCATGACCGCTGGCGCGGCGCACCAAACGGTGGTACTGCACCCCGGCTGGGCCTTCCGCCTGATGACCGTACTCACCCTGACTTCGGGCACCGCGTTCATCATGTGGCTGGGTGAAATGATCACCGAGCGGGGCATCGGCAACGGCATTTCGCTCATCATCTTTGCCGGGATCGTGGCCCGGATGCCTTCGGCCCTGATCAATACCTTCAGCCTGATCAAGTCGGGTGAAATCATGCCCGTCCTCATGGTCCTCCTGATGGTGGTCATGGTGGTGGTGGTGGCTTTCATCGTGTTTGTGGAGCGGGGCCAGCGACGAATCCAGGTCCAGTACGCCCGGCGGGTGGTGGGGCGCAAGATGTACGGCGGCCAGACCACTTTTCTGCCCCTGAAGGTGAACACCGCGGGCGTCATTCCCCCCATCTTCGCATCGTCGCTGTTGATGTTTCCGGCCACGGTGGCGAGCTTCTTCCACAACGAGTGGGTGAAATGGGCGGCGGACGCCATGTCTCCCGGGGGCGGGATTCACGATTTAGTCTACGTGGCGATGATCGTGTTCTTCTGCTACTTCTACACCGCGGTGACCTTTAACCCGGTGGACGTGGCGGATAACCTGAGAAAGTGGGGCGGCTATGTTCCGGGTCTCAGGCCGGGCAAGCCTACGGCGGAATATATCGACCGGATCCTGACGCGCATCACCCTGGGGGGCGCCATTTACGTGTCGGCAGTGTGCGTGCTGCCCTCCATCCTGATTCGGAAATTCAATGTCCCCTTTTATTTCGGGGGTACGGCCCTGTTGATCGTGGTCGGTGTGGCCATGGACACCATGAGCCAGATCGAGTCGCATCTGCTCACCCGCCACTACGAGGGGTTCACCAAAAAACGTATGAGCCGGGTACGGCGTTGACCTTAAGAAGGAGGAAGTTATGAATTTGATCCTGTTGGGCGGCCCTGGTGCGGGCAAAGGTACGCAAGCCAAGAAACTCATCGAAAAGTTCCAGATCCCTCAGATCTCCACCGGGGACATCCTCCGGGCAGCGGTGAAGGAAGGGACGGAAATGGGCAAGAAGGCCCAGGAATTCATGAATGCCGGAAAACTGGTGCCTGACGAAGTAGTCATCGGCATCATCAAAGACCGGCTGGCGCAGCCGGATTGCAAAAAGGGATTCATCCTGGACGGGTTTCCCCGGACGGTCCCCCAGGCCGAAGCCCTGGACAAGGTGCTGGTCGGGTTGGGTACCAAAATCGACCACGTGGTCAGCATCGACGTGGACGAAGAAGCGCTGGTGGTTCGCCTCACCGGGCGGCGCACCTGCAAAAATGCGGCCTGCGGCCAGATGTTCCACGTCAAGTTCACCCCCGCCAAGAAAGAGGGCGTGTGCGATAAGTGCGGCGGCGAGCTCTACCAGCGGGACGACGACAACGAGACCACCGTGCGTTCCCGGCTGGCCACGTATAACCAGGCCACCGCGCCGCTGATCGGCTACTACTCCGCCAAAGGCCTGGTGCGGCCCATTAAAGGCGTGGGGGGCATCGACGATATCTTTAACCAGATCGTGGGCATCGTTTCGGCGGGAACCGGCTGCAGCTGCGGTTGCAAGCACTAAAGCCGGCTGGCGTGCTTGGCGTCATCTCTCGTCAAGACGCCAAGGCGTAACGGTTTTATGATACTGTTAAAATCCCTCCAGGAGATCGGCAAGATGGAGGTGGCCAACCGCATCGTGGCCGAAATCCTGGAGGGAGTGAAGGAAAGGATCAAGCCGGGGATCGAAACCCGGGAACTCGATGAGCTGGCGGAAGAGCTGTGCCGCAAGCATCAGGTGCAGCCGGCCTTCAAAGGCTATCGGGGCTATCCCGGGTCCCTCTGCGTGTCGGTGAACGAGGAGGTGGTCCACGGAATTCCCGGGCCCCGCCGCCTCAAGGCCGGGGACCTGGTGAGCCTGGATTTCGGGGTGAAGTACGAAGGCTACTATGGGGATGCCGCCATCACCGTGGGCGTGGGGGATGTGGGCGAGAAAGCCCGGGCCCTGATGCGAAGCCACGGAGCAATCCCTGTACGCCGGCATCGCCGAGGTCAAGGCAGGCGAGCGCCTGTCGAACGTCTCGCATGCGGTGCAAGACGGTGGTGGAAGGCGCCGGGTTCGGGGTCATCCGGGAGTTTGTCGGGCACGGCATCGGCCGGTCGCTCCACGAAGACCCGCAGATCGCCAATTTCGGTCCGCCGAACCGGGGCCCGACCATGCAGGTGGGCATGACGTTCGCCATTGAACCCATGACCTCCATGGGTTCCTGGCAGGTGCGGATTCTGCAGGATGGCTGGACCGCGGTCACCCAGGATGGTTCTTGTGCGGCGCATTTTGAGCACAGCGTAGCGTTGACGGAGAACGGCGTCTTGATTTTGAGCCGGCTCTAATTTATATTCTCATTAACCATTTGAAATAACTATAAAGACAAGGTAGATGCCAAAAGAAGACGCCATAGAAGTCGAAGGGACGGTGGTCGAGCCTCTCCCGAATGCCATGTTCCGGGTGGAGTTGCCGAACGGGCATAAGGTCCTGGCTCACATTTCCGGGAAGATGCGGATGCACTATATCAAGATTCTTCCCGGAGATAAGGTTATTTTGGAATTGTCGCCCTATGATCTGAGTCGAGGGCGCATCGTCTACCGGGTCAGATAGGAAAAACTATGAAAGTCAGAGCCTCAGTCAAACGGATGTGCGCCAAATGCAAGATTATTCGCCGCAAACGCGTGGTGCGGGTGATCTGTGAGAATCCCAAGCATAAGCAGCGTCAAGGCTAAAGGGGAGGTAAGGAATTGGCCAGAATCGCCGGGATAGATTTACCCCGAAACAAGAGAATCGAGATTGCCCTAACCTATATTTTCGGCATTGGGCAAAGCACGGCGACCCGGGTGCTCCAGGAAGCGAAGGTGGACCCGAGCACCAAGACGTCCGACCTCACCGACGCCGAGATCACCGGTATCCGCCAGGCGATTGACCATACATGCAAGGTGGAAGGGGACCTGCGTCGGGAAGTCTCCATGAATATCAAACGTCTGATGGACCTGGGGTGCTACCGGGGCCTCAGGCACCGCAGGAGCCTGCCGGTCCGGGGACAGCGGACCCATACGAACGCCCGTACCCGCAAAGGCCCGCGGCGCAGTGTCGTGGGCAAACGGAAGAAGGCTTAAGGAGTGGCGATGGCCAAAGCGCAGATACGGACCAAGAAGAAAAAGGAAAAGAAGAATATCCCCACGGGGGTGGCTCATATCAAGGCCACGTTCAACAACACCCTGGTGACCATTACCGATCCGGCGGGCAACGTCATATCGTGGTCTTCGTCGGGGGTTCAGGGGTTCAAGGGCTCCCGGAAGGGGACGCCCTTTGCGGCGCAGCTGGCGGCCCAGGATGCGGCCCGTAAGGCCATGGACCACGGTATGCGGAGTGTGGATGTTTTTGTCAAGGGGCCGGGCGCGGGCCGGGAGGCCGCCCTTCGGGCCTTGCAGGCCGCCGGTCTGAGCGTCAACCTGATTCGGGATGTCAGCCCTATTCCCCACAATGGCTGCCGCCCCCCCAAACGTCGTCGGGTTTAACTGGAGAGGTGATCGATAGTGGCTAGATATGTGGGACCAGATTGCCGGCTTTGTCGCCGGGAGGGGATGCAGCTGTATCTCAAGGGGGATCGCTGTTACACGGACAAATGCGCCATCGAGCGGCGTCATTATCCGCCGGGACAGCATGGCCAACGCCGGAGCAAACTTTCGGACTACGGCGCCCAGCTCCGTGAGAAGCAAAAGGTGAAACGCATTTACGGCGTGTTGGAGAAGCAATTCAGCAGTTATTTTGAAAAGGCCGAACGGCAGAAAGGGGTCACCGGCACTAACCTGTTGGTGTTTCTGGAACGGCGTTTGGACAACATAGTTTACCGGTTAGGGTTCGCCAACTCTCGGACCCAGGCCCGGCAATTGGTGCGGCATAACTTTATCCAGGTAAACGGCACCAGGGTAAATCTCCCTTCATTCCTGGTCAAGACGGGAGATGTGATTGTGGTGACGGAGAAGGGCCGCAACCTGGCGTTAATTAAGGATGCCATGGAAGCTGTAGCCCGGCGAGGCTGCCCTCCGTGGTTGGAGTTCAACAAGGAAGAGGCCCAAGGGCGGGTGGTCATGTTTCCCACGCGGGAAGATATTACCATGCCGATCCAAGAGCATCTCATCGTGGAGCTTTATTCCAAATAGCATCATGATCCTTTATGTTCCCAAACTCTCCCGGGCGGCCAGGCAGGCAAGGGAGAGGCAGTTTTTTTGTCAAGCCGGCGGAGGCCGGCTAGAATTTCGGGACATAAAAGTCCTAGTAGTTTTCTGAGGAGCCATGATCTACAAAAATTGGACCGATATTATTAAGCCTAAACGGCTGGAAGTCGATAGCGAGACCCATAACCGTTTTTATGGCAAGTTCGCCTGCGAGCCCCTGGAACGGGGCTTCGGCACCACCTTAGGGAACGCCCTGAGGCGGGTCTTGCTTTCCTCCCTGCGGGGATCGGCCATCACTGCGGTCCGGATCAAGGATGTCTATCACGAATTTTCGGCCATCCCCGGGGTGTTGGAAGATGTCACCGAGATTCTGCTCAACTCTGAAACAGGTGCGTTTGAAGATACTTTCCGAAGGGATGAAGATGCTGCACCTGGAGGGCAAGACCCCGGGGGAGCTCAAGGCCGGAGACATCCAGACGGATGGGATGGTGGAGATCCTCAACCCCGAGCATCACATCGCCACGCTGGGAACGGACGGCGAACTGGCGATGGAAATGACGGTCAAAAGCGGCAAGGGGTTTGTGCCCGCCGAGGCCAATAAAGACGAAGACCAGCCCATCGGATATATTCCCCTGGACTCCACCTTCTCTCCGGTGCGCAAGGTCAATTACCTGGTGAGCCAGGCCCGGGTGGGGCAACGGACCGACTATGACAAGCTGACCCTGGAGGTGTGGACCGACGGCAGTATCACCCCGGAAAATGCCATCGCCTTCGCGGCCAAGATCCTGAAAGAACATCTGAGCATGTTTATCAACTTCGAAGAGGAACCGGTGGGGCAGGAAGAGAAGTCCACGGATGAGCCGCCGACCTTTAACGAGAACCTCTATCGGAGTGTCAATGAACTGGAGTTGTCGGTGCGGGCCGCCAACTGTTTGAGGAATGCCACTATCCGCTATATCGGCGAATTGGTCCAGAAGACCGAGCAGGAGATGCTCAAGACCAAGAATTTCGGGCGCAAGTCCCTCAATGAGATCAAAGAGATCCTCATGGAGATGGGGCTCCACCTGGGGATGAAACTCGAGAGCTTTGTTCCCCCCGATCAGATGCCGGAAAGGAAGGAAGACGTCGCATGAGACACTTAAAGGCTGGTCGGCGCCTGGGCCGGACGACGGAGCATCGCTTGGCCATGCTCCGGAATTTGGTGACGGCGCTGTTGGAAAGAGAGCGGGTAGAAACCACCCGGGCCAAGGCCAAAGAGGCCCGCATGTGGGCCGAGAAGGTCATTACCCTGGCCAAACGGGGCGACTTGCACGCCCGGCGCTTGACCCTGGCGGTGGTGCGCTCCAAGAAAGTGGTGGCTAAACTCTTTGGAGAATTGCGGGAGCGGTATCAGGATCGCCCCGGGGGTTATACCCGGATCATCCCTCTGGGGGTGAGGCTGGGCGACGGGGCCGCCATGTCCATCCTGGAACTGGTGGATCGCCCCGAAACCCTTCCCAAGGCCAAGAAAAAGAAGGCTGCGGAAGGCTGAGCTTATTGGCCATCGCGGGGGGCAAGGGGTCTGGAGAGAGGACCCCTGTCCCCTTGGGTTTTTCTCGGGTCTGCTCCGGGGGGCCTAAAGACTCCGGATTACCGCCTGGGCCCAGGCCCGGGTTTTTTTATGCCTTGCGCCGGGAGTTTCCCTTGGGCGGGGCAACTCGGCCGAGCCTATGGGATTTACCGTTCGATAACCCGTTAATATCAGCCACAATCTATACATGCGCCCGGTTGAGCCAAAAAAAGAGGTTGACTTCCGAATTTGCCTATATTAAGGTGCATGAAATTGACTAGGTAGTTTTACCTAATTTGGCCTGGGCAAAACTACCGTACCAAGCTCGGTAAAAATACCTAAACCAGAAAGGAATGCTCTGTAGAGGAAATAATTGAGCATGACCGGCCAAGCGACCGGAGCTAAAAAACGGATTTTAGTTCCCTTCAGGATTGTCCCATAGCAAAGGAGGTTCTGGATGGTGAATCGGATATTATGGAGTACGGTAATAACCCTGGCATTAATCTTGTCCCCTAACCTGGCTTTTTCAACCCCTACCAAGACGGTAAAAAAGAAATCTTCGAAGTCCCAGGTGAAGATTGCTAAGAAAAGCAGATCTTCCAAAAGTAAAAGTTCGAAAAGGACTCACCGGCGCGCTACCCGGAGGACCTACCGGGAACGGGACGTGGTAGAATCCTCCATGGTTCCCAGTTACTCCCGGAGATCGGTGACGGAAACCCCGCCGCTGATGAAGGTTATCCCCCAACGGGACGGCCGCTTCCTGCTGGAGCCGTTGACCCCCAAGAAGACCCTGAACACCCCGCTGACTCAGCCGTCCAGGAAAGAGGACAAGAACGACCGCATCTCTTCGGAGCCATCCCAAATATAATACCTCGGAACCCTGGAATTTCTCCGAGTTGATCCTGTCTCAGGCCAAAGCCTACCGGCATGCGCCTTACGCCCGGGGGGCTTCCTTGGAGACCAGCTCGGCCACGGATTGCTCCGGGTTTGTCCAGTTTATCTACCATGGGTTTAAGATCGATCTGCCCCGCTCCAGCGCCGAACAGGCCGAGGTGGGCAAGGTCGTGACCCGCCAAATGGATTTCTCCAAACTGCTGCCCGGGGATCTGCTGTTCTTCCGCCGGGGCGGCCCCGTGGGACATGCGGGCATCTACCTGGGTGAAGGGAAGATGATCCACGCCTCCAACCATCGCTATGGCGTGACCGTCACGGACCTGCGCCAACCCTACTACGAAGGGACGTTCGAGGTGGCCAAACGGGTCTTTGAGGTGAAGTACCCCCATTAATGTTTATTTTTGAGAGATTTCTCTTTTCAGACCGTATTATTCGCACCTTGCGCTAGAAATATTCGAGTGAACTGGCCCAGGCCGGTCTAGCCGACCCTGCGGATTTTGGGGAGGCTAAAGACCGGGTTTCCTGGGCCAGCATCATTTTTACGGTCTTTAAGAGCAATCCCTTGATTTATCAGTTTATTTTGGATACAAATAGACTAATGGTCGACAGAGGCCGGGCCCCGTCCTCGGGGAGGTGGAACCGACCAGCCGAGATCAACGGCAGTGCGAGGGGGAGGATGGAGGATTGCGCCTCACTTGACTACTGGGAAGAGCGCTTGAAAGAGCGCTACCCCATGCTCCGATATTTTACGACCCGCTCTTTCGGGGTCGAAATCGAGTTTTTCGGGTTGAAATACAGCGTTTCCGCCGGGGACCAGGATATCATTCCGCCTTACAAGATCATGAACCGCACCCCGGAGGGGATCTTGATGCCCCGGGTATTTCAGGAGCGGGGCATGGTCCTGAACGGTTATCTCCCTCCGAGGCTCCTTACGAAGCCTGGTCCTTTGTGCTGGACGACTCCATCAAGGGGGCCGGGGGGGCTGAACTGGTGAGCCCCATTCTCTCGGGAGTCAAGGGGCTGGTCCAGATCTACCAGGCCATAAATTTGCTCCGGGAGTTCCCGGAGACTCCTGGTGAACGAAACCTGCGGTTTCCACGTCCACCACGGGGTCGACCCGGAGAAGTTCGGCAATCGTGAACTCTTCCAGTTGCTCAGGATAGTGGCGATCTTTGAAAATTACATCTTATCACTTGCTGCCCGAAGACCGCCGCGGCGCCGACACCTGCCGGCCTCTGGAAATTGATCTCTACGAGTGGTTTCGGCGCAACGGCTCAAAACGGGAGGACCCGCTGGTGAAAAGCCTCTGGTATACCCCCGAAAACCGGGATGACGCCAAGACGCCGCAGCAGCGCCGGCTCCATCCCACCCGCTACCACGGCCTCAATCTGCATTCTTACTGGTATCGGGGCACCATCGAATTTCGCTATTATCCTTCCGTGCTGGAGCAGCCGGAGGAGCTGATGCAGTGGATTATCTTCACCCAGTTCCTGGTGGAATGGGGCGCCGGGCGGCGGCCGGAACTGGATTATGTTTCCAGGCCCAACAAGTGGTTAAATACGCTCTACAAGATCTACCTGGGTGACCGGCATGATGGACCACATCCGATTTCCCGGGGGACCGGAAGGAATAGAAGGTTGACCTATGACCACCTCTGGATTGCAAACCCACGATTTCTTGACGCGATTGAAGAAGGCGGAGGATAGCCTGCCGCCTTTGTTGCTGGAATTGGCCGCGGCTGATGCGGCGGATGGTCGAGGAGCTCGAGCGGCCCCAACTGGCGGACATCCAGGCCTTGCAGGCGGAATTGCGGCGCTTGATCGGCGACCCTCAGCGTCTGCGGGATATCTGCGGCACCGAGGGCAAGCTTTGCGTCCAATGCCCGTTTGGGGCCTATCTGCCTTCCGGGTTTCCCTATGCTTCGGAGAAACAGGCCCTGTGCCTGCCCTGGATCGTCATCGTCCACCCCCAGCCCACCGCTCCCCCCTCTGAGCCTGCCGTTCCATAGAGTCAGCCCCTGGGACTCTGATACCGTGTTCCTTGTGTCGGGGCGGGTTTAAAACCCGCCCTCGGTGATCCGAGTAGCAATCAATCGGCAGACGAAGGCTTTCCCAGTGAAACTTGCACAATCCCCCACAATCCCTGACCTTTAAAGATGGTGACTTTCAGGAAGCCGAAATCTCTCCCTACCCCCTTTATAAAAGGAGGAAAGCGGGGGATTTCTCTCCCCGGGATTGACCAACTTCAGGGTCACGAACCTTTCGTCGGCGCCAGGTCTCAGGCGAGACCCTGTGTCGCCAATTGATGGCGATTCGGTATAAACCCCGCACCCGATTGCTCGAGATCAATAGGTTATCCAGGAGGAGAAGACCGGTGAGGCGGGAGGCTGCCGGAGCAGGCCGGGCTTACCCTGAAAAGGCGGGGGCCCGGGTTCCCAGGAAGGCGTTCAGGTTCGGGACCACGGGGGAGGCGGGGTCGGCCGGGAGGTCCCAGAGCACAATGAGCATGGCCCCCATGACGCCATCCCCCCAGGAGCAGCTGCATTTAACGGTGGGGGCAAGTTGGGTCGGTCCCAGGATGTCCGTGAGCCGGGCGATGAATTCCCGTCCCTGGGTGGAGGCCGGCACGTTTAAAGAGGCCTGATCAGGGTAGAGGGTGAGGGAGAATTCCACTTCGTCGTCGCGTGATCGTCCCGGCGGGCGCGCCCTTCCACCATAGCCACCTTGCGGCGCTGCTCCTGGTTATCGATACTGATGCGCCACTCTGGAGACATCGGGCCACCTGATAACATAAAGTTCAAGGTTCAACAGTTCAAGGTCTTCGATCGGGGGCGCCGCCTCCTGGCGTCTGCCGTTATTTTTCCAGGAAGAACATCTTCCGCCAGAGGTTCTGGCCCGTTAAAGCGTGCAGGGTAACTGCCCCCACGTGGATGGCGAGAAAAATGATCAGGAGCCACGGGCCCAGTTCATGCATTTCCTTGAGGGCGTGGACGAAGCCGCCGGCCTTGTGCCCCGGGGTGAGCCAGAGGGCCATCAAGCTGCCGGTCAGGGCCATCCAGGCAAAGACCGCCAGGCCGAAGGTCTGGACCACTCCGGCCAGGCCCTGGTGGGAGGGCCGGTCCGGGAGTTTCAGCCGCAGGAAGTTCAGGCAATCTTCCCAGGCCATCCTGAGCCGTTCCGGGGTATAGGGGACCCACTGGCTGAAGCGGGCCTCTCGGGGGCCATAAAACCCGTGCCAGATACGCCAGGCCATGAAAAAGCTCAGGGTCAGCCCCAGCCATTTGTGGGCACTGAATCCCAAGTGCTGAGCCCGTTTGTAGTCGCCGGCCCACAGGCCCGTCAGCAGGGCCAGGATGCCGAAAACCGTCAGGCCTAAATGGATAAACCTGGTGAGGTCGTCCAGGTCGCAGCGCTCGGTGGGTGGGGTTGGATCAGTCACAGTACATCTCCTGATTAACGGTGGCTCGCCCGGGAGGGCGAGTGGACAGGGGGCGCCTGGTGAAAACGCCCGGGGTCAGGTCAGACCAGCTCTTTTAAGCGGGCGGCAAAGCCCGGGAGTTGCAGGGCCTCTTCCACCCGGCCCAGGCCCAGGAGGGCGAAGCCTTTGCCAGTCAAGGCTTCATCCAGGTCCGGGGCCACCTTCAATATCCGGTCAAAAACCGCCAGGGCCTCGTCATAGTGGGAAAGCTCCGTCAGGGTGGTGCCCTTATAGACCAGGGCTTCCATGTTGGCCGGGTCGTGCATCAGGGTCAGGTTGTAGCATTCCAGGGCCTTTTCCGGGCGGCCGGCCTCGCTCAGCATCCGGGCCGCGTCCAAATAGGGCTGGCGGGGGTCTTCCTCCTTCGCCTTCCGGGTTTCGATATAGGCGTTGAGCACGTGGTCGCCGCCGTCCGAGAAGGCCGGCATGCCGTGTCCCGGCAGGAGAAAATCCACCGGGTAGGGCACCAGGCGGGCCAGGGAGGCAATCTGCTGCTCCATATCGCCCAACTGCTGATCGGCGTCGGACAGGATGTTTTCCGTGGGGCTGCTGGGGAAGGCGGTATCGCCGGAGAAGAGGATGCGGTTATTGTGCTCGTAGAGACAGATGTCCCCCTTGGTATGGCCGGGAGTGGGAATGACCTCCAGGAGATAGGGCCCCACCGGGATGCGCTCGCCGCCCCGGAGCATTACCACCTGGTCGATCCGGCCGGATTTTTCCATGATCTGCATGAACGGGACGTTGCGAAAATTGATATACGGCAGGGTGTCAATGTGGGCATAGACCTTGGGCTTGGACCAGTCAAAGAGCTCGCCCATCCCGCCGACATGATCGAAATGACAATGGGTAATGAAGATTTGTTCCAGGAGGGAGATATCGAACTCCTGGCTCAACTCGTGGAGCATGCCGTAATAGTTGCCGGCGTCGATGAGGGTGCGGCCCTCGTTCAGGACATAGACATTGCAGCTCATGCCGGCTTCTTCCACCCACCAGATACCTTCAAGCCGTGGGTCGTATTCGCCCAGATGGATCATTGCTCCTCCTGACCTGATTGTTTGCCCGGGGCCGTGTCGGCCAGGGATTGGCCCATAATCGCTTCGAGACGCCGGAGCATGGCCTGGCGCCCCTCGGCGGGGAACCGCCATTCCACCAGCAACAGGGAGCCTTCTTCCTCATCCTGGCGGCCGCCCACCTGGGTCCGGGGCAATTCTTCGGAGGCGCCCAACTGAAGGAACAGATAGTCCAGCAGCCGTTCGCCGTCGAAGTCCCGGCTTACTTCCAGGGAGAGAAACTCCCGGCCCATCACGGCATAAAAGTAGAGGGGATCGTGATAGGGCCGCTCATAAGGCGGGGAGACGTGCCCTTCCAGAATGAGACGGCGAGGGCGGGCATCCCGAAGCAGGATACGAAATTTCCAATCTTCATGCGCATTTGCGGTCGTCGACATCTTGGGAATTGTATCCGTTTTGGGGCCGAATGTCAAACCGGGCCGGGGTGGGGCAAGACCGGTCTCGGCGGCGGCCCTGCAGGGGAGGCTCCGGCAAAAAACTGAGGCCGGCAGCCTCAAATCGAGATCAGAATAAGGACTAAAGTTTAAGAGAATGGCGGGTAGGGAACCCATCTAGGGCAACCAGAGAATGGGAAGCATTGGGGAAGCAGATAATCAACCTCCGGAAGTTGGCGAAGTTCAGTTACCAAGATCACCGATGGAGTTCATCGGGTCTGTTGGCAGGGTTTTCACGCTTTACATAAAGAGCATGTTAATGCGGCGCCAGGGCTTTAAGCAATGCTTTGGCGCGAGTGTTGCCTTTGGCGGCGGCTTTTTCCAGCCACAACCTGGCCTGTGGTAAGTCCTGTTTGACCCCTTGACCTTTGGCATATATGACGCCAAGATTATATTCGGCCCTATCGTATCCCCGGGCGGCGGCCTTTTCCCACCAGAACCTGGCTTGCGAGAAGTCTTGCTTCACCCCTCTGCCGGTGTAATACAAGATCCCCAGGTAAAACTGCGCCGGAACGTTTCCCTGAGCGGCGGCCTTTTCCCACCACGACTTTGCTTGTGAGTAATCTTGCTTGACACCTAGACCTTTGAAATACATGTCTCCAAGATCACGCTGGGCCTGAGCGTCGCCCTTCGCGGCTTTTTCTTTTATTTGCGGGAAATTTTGAGCAGACACCATGCTGGTACAGACGCCCAAGAATAAAACCAAAGAAAAAAGGATAAAGTGCTTTTTCATGCAACCCGCCTTGTCCACTGTTTTTTTACCGAGATTATGCGGCTGCCTTGACCTTCGTATGCGCCACAAGGTTTTGCCGCGTATCTCCCTAAAAAATATCCCCAAGCTATGGTTCTGGAAGCAGAATCCGGCAGCGAAGACATGATACCACAAGTTGCCCTGAAAAGGTATATCTCTATTGTTTTGAGCATACCTCCCCCCCAGAAGTTAGATGCCTCAGGGCGGGTGAGGTGAGAATCCCAGGCCCCGCCACCGCACGGCAGTGGTGGGCCCGGGCCCAGGAGGGAACCCGGCTGTCACCGTGGAGCAGCGCGGGGAATCTTCCCCCTGGGCCATCGCAGACTTGACAGTATGGACAATTCAAAATAAAATTATTAATTCTACAGGCTTCTAACAAATTCCCTCGCCGGTTTGGGAGGTCGCAAGGTAAGGTACACACGATGAAAATGTATTTGATGACCCCGGGACCGACCCCGGTCGCCCCGGAAACGCAGTTGGCTATGGCTCAGCCCATCATTCACCATCGCTCGCCCCAATTCATGGAGATCATGGCGGAGGTGAGGGAGGGTCTGAAATATCTGTACCAGACGGAGCAGGAAGTGCTCATGTTTACCGCCACGGGCACCGGCGCCATGGAAGGGTCGGTGGCCAATACCCTGTCCGCGGGGGACACGGCCCTGGTGGTGGACGGCGGCAAGTTCGGCGAACGCTGGACCGAGCTGTGCAACGTCTACGGGGTTAAGGTAGAACGTCTGGCGGTGGAATGGGGCCGGGCGGTGGACCCCAAAGCCGTGGCCAAGATCCTGGATGCCCATCCGGAGATCAAGGCGGTCATGGTCCAGGCCAATGAGACCTCCACCGGCGTACAGCATCCGGTAAAGGAACTGGCGGCGGTGACCAAGACCCGTCCGGGCACTATCCTGATCGTGGACGCCATTTCGGCCCTGGGCGGCTACGCCATCCCCATGGACGAGTGGGGCATCGACGTGCTGGTGGCGGGTTCGCAAAAGGCCATGATGCTGCCCCCGGGGCTGGCGTTTGCGGCCCTGAGCGACAAGGCCTGGGAATTTGTCAAAAAGTCCACCCTGCCCAAATATTACTTTGATTTCACCAAGCAGCTCAAATCCCAGGGGAAGAACCAGACGCCTTACACCTCGCCGGTCTCCCTGGTTTTGGGCCTGCAGGAAGTCCTGGCCAAGATCAAGAAATCCGGCCGGGACAAGATCTATGCCCACAACCGGCGACTGTCCGAGGCCACCAAGGCGGCCATGGCGGCCATGGGGCTCAGCCTCTATTCCAAGGACTTTCCTTCGGTGGTCCTGACCGCGGTGGAAGCCCCGGCCGGGGTTGACGGCCAGAAGGTGGTGAGCAAGTTGAGGGAGCAGGGGATCTGGATCGCCGGCGGCCAGGCCCAGGCCAAGGGCAAGATCTTCCGCATCGCCCACATGGGCTTCATCGACACCGTGGATCTGCTGGGCACCTTAGGCGGTTTGGAGACGGTGCTCACTGAGTTGGGATATAAGCTCGAGTCGGGCGCCGGGCTGCGGGCCGCCCAGGCGAGACTGACCAAGGAGGCAGGGGCATGAAAGTCCTGATCAGCGATAATCTGCACCAGGCGGGCATTGACATTCTTAAAGCGCACCCCAATATCGACGTGGTGGCCCGCCCCGGCATGAAACCGGAAGAGCTGTTGGCGGAGATCAAGGACGCCGACGCCCTGGTCATCCGCAGCGCCACCAAGGTGACTGCGGATCTGATCGCCGCTTCCCCCCGGTTAAAGGTGGTGGGCCGGGCCGGCACCGGCCTGGACAACGTGGACATCCCGGCGGCCTCGAAACGGGGCATCGTGGTGATGAACACCCCCGGGGGCAACACCATCACCACGGCCGAGCACGCCTTGTCCCTGATGATGGCCCTGGCCCGGAACATTCCCCAGGCCGCCAACTCCATGCGGGACGGCAAATGGGAGAAGAAGAAATTCCAGGGCACCGAACTGTTCAACAAGACCCTGGGAATCATCGGCATGGGGCGCATCGGCACCGTGGTGGCCGAGAGGGCCTTGGGGCTAAGGATGCGGGTCCTGTGCTATGACCCCTTCATTACCAAGGAATTGGCCGCCAAGATCGGGGCGGAACTGGTCTCCCTGGACGAACTCCTGGCCCGTTCCGACTTCATCACCATCCACACCCCCAAGACCAAGGATACGGCCAAGCTCCTGAGCCGGGAAGCCTTCATGAAGATGAAGCCCGGAGTGCGCCTGATCAACTGCGCCCGGGGCGGTCTGATCGACGAGGGGGCCTTGCTGGCCGCCTTGAAGGAAGGCAAAGTGGCCGGCGCCGCCCTGGACGTCTATGAGACCGAACCGCCGGGGGCCGACTGGCCGCTGCGGGAACTGCCCAATGTCGTCTGCACCCCGCATTTGGGCGCCTCTACCGAGGAGGCCCAGGCCAACGTGGCGGTGGCGGTATGCGAGCAGATTTTGGAACTGCTGCTCTACGGGACCATCAAGAACGCGGTGAATGCCCCCTCCGTTTCCCAGGAAGCCATGGCCCAACTGAAGCCTTATCTCACCCTGGCAGAGGCCCTGGGAGCTTTTCAGGCCCAGATCAGCGAAGGCGCGGTCACTTCCGTGGCCATCTCCTATACCGGCGAAGTGGCCAAGCTGGACACCAAGCCCTTGACCCATTCCATCCTGAAGGGCTTGCTCTCTCCGGTGGTGGGCGATGAAGTCAACTATGTCAACGCCCCCGCCATGGCGGCCTCCCGGGGTATTCACATCAGCGAAGAAAAGGCGGACGCCACGGACGATTTCTCTACCCTGATCCGCTTGACCATCAAAGCCGGGAATGAGGAAAACGTGGTGGCCGGGACCATCTTCGGGAAATACGAGCCGCGTCTGGTGCGGATCAACAAGTTCCGCATGGAGGTCGTCCCCGAGGGACACATGCTGTTCATCTATAACACCGACCGCCCCGGGGTAATCGGCGCCATCGGCAGCACCATCGGCAAGCACCATATCAACATCGCCCGGATGACCGTGGGCCAGGAGAAGGAGCGGGGGCAGAACATCATCCTGCTCACCACCGACACCCCCGTCACCCCGGAATGTTTCAAAGATGTGCTGGCCCTGGAACATGTGGCCATGGCCTACCAGTTAGAGCTTTAGCAGGCGGTTGAAAAACGGATTTTTCTTGTCATCCTGAACGGAGTGAATAATCTTAAGTGGTTTAAAATACGAGATTATTCGCTTCGTTCCGCATAACCTGGTTGCAATTGCGGGATTTTTTCAATAGACCGAGAGAACGGTGGGATCCATAACTCCGGAGGCAGGTATGGGTGAGGACGAAGATAAAGGTTATACGGTCGAAGACCGGCGGTTTCTCCATCTGAGCGAGGAGGAGAAGGCCAAAATCCGGGAGAAGGCGGGGACCGAAGAGGTGGCCAAGGAGGCGGCGGCTGAAGAGGCCTTTCAGGAGGCTTCCCAGAAAGCGGCGTCCGAGGCCGACAAGAGTGCCCAGGAATTCCTGCTTCCGGAAATCACCTTTTCTTCCCTGCTGTTTTCCTTGAGTTCATCGGCTTTCGTCAGCCTGGGAGCCATTCCGGACCCCAACACCGGCAAGGTGGAGAAGAATCTGCCCCTGGTCAAACAGACCATCGACCTGTTGGGCCTGCTGCGGGACAAGACCCGGAACAACCTGACCCAAGAGGAAGAAGCCCTCTTCGATCACCTGCTCTATGATTTGCGGATGTCGTATGTCAGGGAGGTAGGCTGATTAAGGGGGCCGCCGGGGACGCGCTCCGGGTGCTGTGCCCCGCCAAGGTCAACCTCTATCTCAGAGTGGTGGGTCGCCGTCCGGACGGTTACCATGAATTGGTGACCGTGATGCAGCCCTTGACCCTGGCCGATGTGTTGACCGTCAGCCTGGGCGGGGAAGGGATCAGCCTCACGTGCGACCGGCCGGAGCTGCCCCAGGGGGAAGAGAACCTGGTCTGGCGGGCGGCCCGGCGATTTCAGGAGGAGACCGGGGTCCCCCGGGGGGTCCGCCTCAACCTGGCCAAGCGCATACCTGCGGCCGCCGGACTGGGAGGCGGCAGCAGCGACGCCGCCGGCACGTTGCTGGCTTTGAATGAGCTGACCGGGAAGCGGCTGGCTGACCGCCACCTGCACCGACTGGCCAGCCTTTTGGGGGCTGACGTGCCGTTTTTTCTGGCCCGGGAGCCGGCGGTGGGGCGCGGCACCGGCACCCAACTCAGTGGCGTGACCCTGCTCCCCTACTGGTATCTGCTGGTTAACCCCGGGGTGCCCCTGTCCACGCGCTGGGTCTATGAAAACCTGGATCTTGCCGCCCTGCCGGGGCCGCCGGCGGCTGAGGCCTGGGACCCGGAGCATCCGGAAGCCTGGGTGGGCAACGATCTGGGGACGGTGGCGGTGAAGCGCTTTCCCGAACTGGCAGAGCTTTTGGCCGGCCTCAAGGACGCGGGGGCCTGGTGCCAGGGGGTTTCGGGGAGCGGGCCCACCCTCTTCGGCCTGTTTCATACCCGGGAGGCGGCGCATCAGGCGGGCCTTGCCTTGCGCCGGACTTTCCGGGGCTGGCTGACCGTGGCCCGGGGCCTCACCGGCCCGGAATCCGAGACGACCTGGGAGCACCACGTATGGACGATCTAAAAGTCTTTACCGGCAATGCCAACCGACCCCTGACTGAGAAAATATGCCAGTATCTCGGGATCGCCGTGGGAGACGCGGCGGTGGGGCGGTTTTCCGACGGGGAAATTTCGGTGGAGTTCCGGGAGAATGTCCGGGGCAAGGACGTTTACGTCATTCAGCCCACCTCCATTCCCTGCAACGAACACCTGTTGGAACTGTGCATCATGCTGGACGCCCTGAAGCGGGCTTCGGCCCGGTGCGTCACCGCGGTGGTGACCTACTACGCCTATGCCCGGCAGGATCGTAAGACCGCGCCCCGGACCCCCATCTCCGCCAAGCTGGTGGCCGATCTCATCACCACCGCGGGGGCCAACCGGATGATCACCATGGACCTGCACACCGGGCAGATTCAGGGATTTTTCAATATTCCCGTGGACCATCTGTACGCCGCGCCGGTGACCCTGGATTATATCCGGGAAAATTTCACCGGAGACGTGGTGGTGGTGTCGCCCGATTCCGGCGGGGTGGAGCGGGCCCGGGCCTTTGCCAAGCGCCTGAACGCCTCCCTGGCGATCATCGATAAACGGCGGGATGCCGCGGGTATCAAGGCCATGACCCTGATCGGCAATGTCTGGGGCAAGGAGGCCATCATCCTGGACGACATGGTCACCACCGGGGCCACCCTGACGATGGCGTCGGAGTTGCTCATGCGCCACGGGGTGCGCACGGTCCATGCCTGCGTCACCCATCCGGTGATGTCGCGCAACGCCGTGAGCAACCTCCAGGGGTCCATGGTCCAGACCCTGGCGGTCACCGACACCATCCCGCTTTCCCCTGAAGCCGCCGGCCTGGAGAAAATCCGGGTTCTGTCCGTGGCCCCCCTCCTGGGGGAGGCCATCAAAAGGATCCACAACCAGGATTCGGTGAGTTCCCTGTTTGTGTAGGGAGCAGTCAGCAGTTAGCAGTTAGCTTCCTACAGCCTTAATTTCCATTGATCCCATAACTTCATCCATGCGCCTGGAACGTTCGGCGAGCAAAGCAAGTAATTTCCAATAGGGGGGTCCAAATGGCTAACTTACCTGGCCCACAACCAGATATACAGTACTGCCCTATTTGTAAGTCGGACTTAATAAACGTGTCCAGGGGTAAAATGAAATCAAGAGGATATGTAAGGAAAGATGGCACTGTTTCAGACGACACTCATAGCTACGATTGTTCAAGCTGCAAAAATCGATTTGAAATTAACCAAGATAGATAAGTTCATGTATGGTGCGGCGCGTGAGACGCTGCCCTACAGCGCTAACTGCTAACTGCTGACAGCTAACTGCTAAAGGCTCCTATGCGCTTAATCGTGGGGTTGGGGAATCCGGGCCGGGAGTATGCCTGGACCCGGCATAATCTGGGCTGGCAGGTGGTGGCCCTGCTCTCGGAGGAATGGCGGATTCCCCTGAGCAAGAAAAGCCTGGAGTCCGTCTGGGGCCAGGGCCGGGTGGCAGGGGAGGGCGTCATTCTGGCGCAGCCCACCACCTATATGAACCTGAGCGGCCGGGCGGTGTCCCGCCTCATGGCCTATTTCAAGCTCAGCCCCGATGATCTGGTGATTATCCATGACGACCTGGATGTGCCGCTCTGGCGCCTCAAGATCGTGGAGCGGGGTGGTCCCGGGGGCCATCGGGGGATTCTGGATATCATCGCCACCCTGAACACCGAGGAGTTTCTCCGGGTCAAGCTGGGCATCGGGCGGCCCCGCCCCGGTCTCCCCACGGAAAAGTACGTGCTGTCGCACTTCCCGGCCGAGGAGGCCGAAAATGTGGCGCAGTTGATCGAACGGGGGGCCCAGGCGGTGGCGACCCTCCTGAGGGAAGGGCGGGCCGTGGCCCAAAACCGCTTCCATGGGGAGCCGACGGATTCACCAGCCTAGAACACCAGTTTGACTCGGAACTTTCCCAGCACAATTTTTTTATGGTCAGACCAGGAGGGATGAGGCATGCCGCCCAGAAAGGATGATGACGAGCGGGAGCGGCCCAGCTGGCGGGAGATCGATCAGCGGCGGGATGGCAGCCGCCACCGGGGGCCGGCGCCGCCTCCGGTGCCCAAAGCCCAGGCGGAATCGGTCCGGCAACAGGCCCTGGCCCAGGCCGAGGCCCTGTTTAAGGGCAAACGGGCCCGGCCGGAATATCGAACCGATTTGCAAAAGTTGGAAGCCGCTCACGGCAGCAAGAAATTTCCCGCCCTGGCGAAGAAGTTTTTAGAGGAGTACGGGGTGCCGGAAGAGTGGGGGGCCCTGATTCGGCTCCTGGATTATGACGATGCCACCGCCGGGGTAAAGGTGCTCCAGGCCATGGCGGGCCAGGCGGAGCAGCGCAGCCGGGTGGAGAAGCAGGGTTTCAAGGGCCGCCTGCAGGTACTGGCCCTCACCAGCCCCCATCCGGAAATCAGGCGGACGGCGGAGGAGATCCTGGGCAATCTTTAGCAGGTCATGCTCCAGGCGAAGAAGCGGATTTCCACAGAATTAACCTGACTATTATTTTTCCCCCTGCCAATTATTCTTTAGGAAAATCGTAAATAATATTAGGAAAATCCTTAGACAATATAAGGAAACTCCTAATTTAATTATGTAAAAATTTATAGTAGTTATTATTTAATTAATTAATAATAAAACGAGTGATTAAGCTGACCAAGCACAAGGAGGTGCTCAGATGATCGCGAGTGATCAGCGTGTGGTTCCGGTGAAAGACGGCCAGTCAGATCCCGGCCGCATCCCCGAATTCACCGACATTATCACTTCAGACCCCCATTTAACGGAAATCCTGTCGTGGCTGCCCGTCTATGCCGAATCGGATCTCCCCATCCTGCTGACGGGGGAGCCCGGCACGGGTAAAGAACTGGTGGCCACGGCTCTATGCGCCCTGGGGCCATCCCGGCGTCGGACCTGCCAGCGCCTCAACTGCGCCTCCCTGACGGAGTCTCTGGCCACGAGCGAGCTGTTCGGGCACGTCCGGGGGGCCTTTACCGGCGCTGAATATGCCCGTCCGGGCAAATTCCGGTTGGCCCACAGAGGCAGCCTCTTCCTGGATGAAGTGGGGGAGATGCCCCTGGCCATTCAGCCCAAGCTGCTCCGGGCGGTGGAGCAGGGGGAGATCGAGCCGGTGGGCGGCGATGGCGCCGAGAAGGTGGATGTGCGCCTGGTGTCCGCCAGCAACCAGGATCTGCTCCAGCTGGTGGCCCAGGGACGCTTCCGGCAGGACCTTTACGACCGGCTGGCAGTCCTGGCCATCCATCTGCCCCCGCTGCGGGAGCGGCCGTCGGACATTTTGCTGCTGGCCGGTCATTTCGCCCGGGAGGCGGGCCGGCGCTATGGCCGGGAGCGGTCCCCGGAGTTCACCCAGGCGGCCCGGAGCCGCCTTAAGAAACAGCCCTGGCCCGGAAATGTGCGGGAATTGAAGAACGTGGTGACCCGGGCGGTGTTATTCAGCACCGGGAGCCTGATCAGGGAAGAGGACCTTGCTTTTACGCCGTATCCGTCTCTGTCGGCACCGTCAAGCCAGACCGCGGGGGAGGGGATGCCGGCGTCCCGGCCTTCGGCGGTGCAGCTGAAGGAACTCCTGGACTCGGAGAGGGGGAACGTCTCCGCCCTGTCGCGGCGCCTCCAGGTCTGCAGCAAGACTATCTACCGGTGGGCGAGAACCTATCATATCGACCTGATGGGCAGCCGGGCGGTGGAGGTTAATTGAGCCTGATCAGGAACGCCCTGATAAAGGTTATCCAGGCTCCCAGGGCAGGGGCGGCGGCGCACCGCTCCGGCCCGTTTCCGGCACCGGCTTGATGAGGTATTTGTCTAGGAGCAGGAGGGGTGGAATCAGCACACCGCGTTAGGGAGGTTTAAGCGGTTAGGTTCTCAGGTCCTTCCCAGGGAGGCCCCGCTACGTGGGGATTCCGGCTCCCAGGCCCGGAGAGGGTCTGGGGATCATCCAGGCAGCGGAGGGCCATAAAAAAGGCAGGGCTATGGCTGCCCCTGCCTTTTCTCTGTGGAGATTGTACTCGTGATCTATTTCTTGAATAAACGCTTTTTGCCTAACCCTACCAATCCAACCAAGCCAGATCCAAGCAGTAGAGCGGTGTGAGGCAGGGGAACTTCGGAGGCGGCGGGGGAAAAGACCCGGAGCGACATTTCCCTACGGTTGGAATTGTTAACCGTATAAAGGGTGGGAGTATTGGCAAACGCACTACCTACCAGCCCGGAGTTGTCTAACGACTGCATGAACGCCAAGGTCAGGCCGCCACCCGCGACCGATGGCCCGGGGCCGAACGGACTGTCAGGAGAGGCGCCCCATTGGAAACTGCCTGTACCTACCTGGTTGGCGATCAGGCCCATGGCGTAAGTATGTCCGGCAAGCAGAGTGAAATTCCCGGCAATCGCGGGAGAATCGTACCATTGGGCTTCAGCCGCGAAGGCACCGGGGTTGCCCGATACGGTCTGGGCGGCTGAGATGTATACGGGTGAGGAAGTCTGAGTGCTGTCGAAGATCAACCACTTGACGTTGGTGTCGACCTGAGCCTGACCATACACGCCGAAGCTGCCGATGATCACATCGGAGGCGCCGACAACGACTTTGGCCAGAGCTTGGTTCTGATTGGTCGCTCCTAAGGAGCTAGTCCCTTGGTATGAGACCAATAAGTCGGCGCTGGCCAGTCCAGCGGTGCCGGCGACGAAGCAGAGAGCAATAACCCCCCGTTTTATCCACTTTACCGATTTCATAGTTTTCCTTCCTTTTTAGGTATTTTCGGTCCCGCCATCTGGGGGACCCGGGTTTTTCCATCCACCTGCCTGGCGGCGGGTTCGGGTTTTTCTGGTCACAATGGTTAAGCAATAGTCATGCCACCAGTTTGCCGTAACATATATAGTTGAATTTATTGGATAAAATTATAGTTAACTTATCAATCCAGGTTATTTAAACACTACAAATAGTTATTAACTGTCCATTAATCTGGACTCAGTGATTATTATCTGAAACATATTCCCCATAGGCAGGATCAAATAAATCAAAAACGCAGAATTAATTATTAAATTAAGGTATTAAAAAACGTAAACAATAACATAAGCTATAAAATTATTGAAGTATGATATATTACACGTTGATTAAATTATATTTAAATGGAACATTATAAGAGCTTGTTGTAGGTTGACTATTTAATTTAAAAATATTGCGGTGATAAGTTGTTGGTAATTAATGCTGATTCTTTTAGACAAGCTTGATCTAAGGGCCTAACTTGGCTTGTATTGCACTATGAGACCTCTGCGAAAGTCTCTTTCGCTTTCCTTCCGCATCAATATGTAGCGTAGGCGCCCTCGCCTGCGCCTAAAGAGAATATAGACAGCCGAGGGCGGCTATCCTACATGAGACTTTCACAGAGGTCTCACTATGGAATTAAGGGGGGATAATGCCGGGTTGTGACCGCTGCTCAAGTCCCCTAACCGGTCATTCTGAGGGAGCGGAGCGACCGAAGAATATCCAAATACGAGATGCTTCGCTTCACTCAGCATGACAAAAATTGTTTCTGCGCTTTAAGTGAACATCATTGGATTTAGGGGGATTTAAGAATCTCCAGGTGGAAAGAATTTATGGCAAATGCTTGAGCTATAAGAAAATACGAGATCCTTCGCTCCGCTCCGGAAGACAAAATGGCTTGGCGCAGAGGTCTTAACTTCGTATGACGAAGGAGAGCTGGGAAAGCAGGAGGGCAGGGGGGCTAGGCCGCCAGCACGCTGGCTTTTCACCGGCAAAAAAACCGCCTTCCGGGCCGGAAGGCGGTTTTTTTGTGACCGGATCGGGGTCGGGCTCAGAGGAGGGTTTTGGCCGCGGCCTTGGCCAGTTCGACGATGCGGTCCGGGAAGAAGCCGAAGCCGATGATGATGGCCGCCAGGGCATAGTTGAGGAGCTTGACCGGCATGGTCAGGGTGATGGCCGGCAGCCCCGGGTCATCGATGAAGTAGGCGGCATAGATCACTTTCAGATAGTAATAGAGGCAGATGGTGCCGTTCACCGCCCCGATCAGCACCAGCCAGAAGTATCCTGATTTCATGGCGGAAGTGAAGATGAGCAGTTTGCCGGTGAAGCCGATGGAGGGCGGCACGCCCGCCAGGGCGAAGATCCCCAGGATGAGGCTCATGCTGAGGAGGGGGCTGCGGCGGTAGAGCCCGGCCAGTTCGGCGATCTTGAGGTCCCGGCCGTCGGTGGCCACTTCGGAGAGGACCATGAACACGGTGAAGTTCATCACCAGGTAGGCCAGGGCGTAGTAGATGGCCCCGATGTAGCCCGCCTCGGTGATGGTGAGCACGCCCATGAGGAAGACCCCGGCATGGGCAATGGAGGAATAAGCCAGCATGCGTTTGAAGTCTTTCTGGACGATGGCCACCAGGTTGCCCAGGGTCATGGAGACGATGGAGAGGATGACCAGGGCGACGGTGAAGTTATAGCCGAAGGCGTGTCCCAGGACCGCCAGGCGCAGGAGCAGGGCCACCGCGGCGGCCTTGGAAGCCGTGGCGATGAAGGCGACGACCTGATTGGCACCGCCCTGGTAGACGTCCGGGGCCCAGAAGTGAAAGGGGAAGACCGACAGCTTGAAAAAGAAGCCGGCCATGGCCAGGAGCAGCCCGATAATGCCGATGGGGCTGTTGACCAACTGGGCCATCTTGGGGAGGATGTCGGCCAGATAGGTGGAGCCGGTGGCGCCGAAGATGTAGCTCAGGCCGAAGAGCATGAAGCCGGAGGACACGGCGCCGATGAACAGATACTTGATGCCCGCTTCCACGTCGATGCCGTCACCCCGGCGGAGGGGCACCAGGATATACAGGGAATAGGACGACAGCTCCAGGGCCACGTAGATGGTGAGGAGCTCAACCGAGCTCACCAGCATCATCATGCCGATGGTGGTAGTGGTGAGGAAGAGATAGAATTCCGCCTGGTAGCGTTCCTCAATCTGGGCCAGGTTGTGGGAGATCATCAGGACCAGGAAGAGTCCCAGGGCCAGGGCGAACTTGAAGATCTGGCTGAACAGGTCAACCCGGTAGGCCTTGAAAAACAAATCCCCCTGTTGGAACAGGCAAAGGCCGGTGATCAGGACGCCGATGGCCGACAAGGCCAGGGCCACCTGGTAATCCGACCGCACCTGCACCTGGCGCCTCAAGGTGAGGCTGAAGAACACCAGGGCCATGGCCAGATAGTAGAGTTCAGGTCCGAAGAGCATCATGTTCATGGTTTACATTCCCTGGAGAAACGGTACGACCGATAATTTAATCATGCTGACCATGATCTGGGGGAAGAACCCGAACAGGAGGAGCGTGCCGATGAGGATCATCCGGGGCAGCGCCAGGAAGGGACTGACGTCCTCGAAGTGCACGAACTTCGGGTTGGGTTCGTTAAAGAAGGAACTCTGCACCACCCGCAAGGCGAACAAGGCGCCCACCACCAGGGCGGCGATGGCGAGCAGGCCGGCCACCGGAAAGACCTTGACCGCGGCGACAAAGACCAGCAATTCAGCCCAGAAGCTGGCAAACCCCGGGACCCCGGCGCCGCAGAGGGCGGCGGTGATGAAGAAGGCGGAGGCCACCGGCATGATTCGGGAGAAGCCCCCCAACTGGTGGATATCCCGGGTATGGGTGCGGTCATAAATGTAGCCTACCGAGGAGAAGAAAAGGGCGGTCATGGCGCCATGGGCGAACATCTGGAAGACCGAGCCGTTGAGGCCGTCCACGGTGCCGGTGGCCAGGCCCAGGCAGACGATACCCATGTGGGAGACCGAAGAATACCCGATAACGTACTTCAAGTCGGTCTGGGCCAGGCCCACAAAGACGCCGTAGACAATCCCGACGGTGGCCAGGATCATCATGAGGTTGGCCCAATATTGGAAGCCCTCGGGGAGCAGGAACATGGCGACCCGGAGGATGGCGAAAGAGCCCAGCTTCATCAACACGCCGGCGTGGAGCATGGACACAGCGGTGGGCGCGGCCACGTGGCCGACGGGCGACCATGTGTGGAGCGGCCAGACCGCGGCCAGGACCCCGAACCCGAAGAACAGGAGGATGAAGGCGACCTTCTGAACCCAGGGGGTAAAATGGGCCCCGTGGAGCATGAGCATGTTGAAGGTGTTGAGCCCGGAGCTGGCATAGAGGAGCAGGATGCCGGGGATGATGAGACCGCTGCCGGCCATGAGGTACAAGGTGAGCTTCATGGCGGCGTATTCTTTGCGGGTGGAGCCCCAGACCAGGATGAGGATGTACATGGGCACCACGGCGATTTCATAGAACAGGAAGAAGAAGAACATGTCGTAAGACATGAACACGCCGAAGACCCCGGTCACCAGGGCCATCATCCAGATGAAGTATTCCTTGGTGCGGGTCTCGAGCTCCCACATGGTGAGACAGCCGGTGAAGATGACGATCCCGGTGAGGAGGAGCATGGGGGCGTTGAGGCCTTCGACGCCCACGAAGTAGGTGATGCCGAAGGTCTTGACCCACTCATACTTCTCGACGAACTGGAGGCCACCGAGACTCTTGTCATAGGTCACAAAGACGAAGATGGCCAGGGCCAGGGAGATCCCCGACGCCACCACGCTGACGGCCCGGATGAGGAACTTCTGCTCTTCCTTGAGGGTAAGGAGGATGAGCAGCCCGGTAAACGGGGCCAGCAGCATACAGCTCAGAATCGGAAATGAAGCAGCATGTTCGGTCATATCAGCGACCCATCACGAGATAGATCCCGACGCCAGCCAGGACCATTACCATAAACAGCAGGTTGTATTGTAAGAACGCGGTTTGAATAAAGGACAGGAGCCGGCCGCTGCCAACGGTGGAGAAGGCCACGGTGTCGACGCCGCCATCCACCACCCGGCGGTCGTTGAGGGTGAACCACTTGGAGAAGAGGCCATAGATAAAGCGGTTCAGGAACCAGCGCCAGAAGTGGTCCATATACCATTTCTGGATGAAGAAGTTTTCCAGGGCCGGGAACTTGCTGATGAAGCCCACGCACTTGGCGTCTTTGGCCCCCCAATCGACCCAGGCCATGGTGATGCCCCCCAGGGCGCAGCTGACGGCGCCCACCAGGAGAAAATAATTCATGGCGTGGTGGTGCACTTCCCCCAGGAGCAGTTTCTGGAGATAGCCCTCACAGAACCCGAGGCTCACGGTGAAGCCGGCCAGGATGATGAGGGGAATGGCCATGACCCAGGGGACGCCGTGGTGTTCGTCGTGGCCGTTGCCATGCCCGTGGGCGTCGTCATCGTGGCCGTGGGCCTCTTCAACGGGGACCACATGGCCGGGGACCTTGCTGTAGGCCTCCGGGTCCTTGGGGAAGAGCATGACGAAGATCACCCGGAAGGCGTAGTACGCGGTCAGGAAGGCTCCCAACAGGCCCAGGAACAACCAGAGCTTGTTGTCCAGGTGGGCCAGGGCCGTCATGATCAGCTCCTTGCTGAAGAAGCCGGAAAAGGGGAAGATGCCGGCCAGGGCCAGGGCGGCGATGGTAATGCAGACCATGGGAATGAGCAGCTTGCGGCCCCCCTGGGTGGCCATGGTAAAGAAGTCGTTGGTGCCGAAATGGTGGATGAACACGCCGGAACAGAGAAAGAGCAGAGCCTTGAAGCCGGCGTGGGTGGTCAGGTGGTAGTAGCCGGCGAACAGGGTGCCGGAGGCCAGGGCGGCGGCGGCCAGGCCCATGGCCATGAAGCCCAGCTGGCTGACGGTGGAATAGGCCCAGACCTGCTTGATGTCGGTGGCCACCATGCCGATGGTGGAAGACAGGATCAGGGTGATGGAGGCGATAATCAGGATGACGGTCATCGTCGTGGTCGAGGCCGCAAAGAACGGGAAGATCCGGGTCATGAGGTAGACGCCGGCGGCCACCATGGTGGCGGAATGGAGCAGGGCCGAGACCGGGGTGGGACCTTCCATGGCGTCGGGCAGCCAGACGTGCAGCGGGAACTGGGCGCTTTTGCCCATGACCCCGCAGAAGATCAACAGGCCCGAAGTGGTGAGGAGCCAGGGGGGCATCTTGTGGGCCACCGCGGCGGAGTTCACCGAGGCGATATCCAGGTTGCCGTAGAAGATGACCAGGAAGACCAGGCCCATGAAGAAGCCGATATCCCCGAAGCGGGTGACCACAAAGGCCTTTTTACCGGCCTCCGAGGCGGAGAATTTCTCGTACCAGAAGCCGATGAGGAGGTAGGAAGCCAGGCCCACCAGCTCCCAGCAGATGTACAGCTGCAACAGACCGCTGGAGATCACCAGGGTGAGCATGGCCAGGGCGAAGAGGGACAGGTCGGCGTAAAACCGGCCGAAGCCCGGGTCCCCCGCCATGTAGCCGATGGAGTAGACCTGAACCAGCCAGCTGATGGTGGCCACGATCACGAACATCACCAGACTGGTGGGATCAAGGAGGAAGCCGAAGGGCACCTTGACGAGGTCGGAGACCAGCCAGTCGAAGTTGTAGATGATGGGGCGCGGCCGCCCAGCTTGAAGAAAAAGGTCCAGGCGATAATCAGGGGGATGGTGGAGGCCACCAGAGAGATGGCCAGCGACAGCTTGTGATTATCCCTGGTGAAAATCATGATCAGGGCGAAGGCCGTCAACGGCAAAAAGACCGTGAGCAGACAACCCAAGAGAATCGGATCAGCAGAAGAACATGATCAACCCCTAAGCTCGGTGGCGCGTTCGACGTTGATGGATTTCATTTTCCGGTACACGGCCACGATAATGCTCAAGGCGATGGCGGCTTCGGCCGCGGCCACGGCCATGATGAACAGGGTGATGACCTGTCCCACGGCCGGGTGGGGCGCCAGGAAGCGGTTGAAGGCCATGAAATTGATGCTGGCGGCGTTCAGGATCAGCTCTACGGAAATGAGGATGGCGATGAGCGAGCGCCGGGCCAGGACCCCGTAGAGGCCGATGACAAAGAGCACCAGGGCCAGATAGAGGTAAGTCTGCAATTGGTTGAACAGCAACATCTCAAGCCCTCGAGTTAAGGTTTGCTGCGGCCGCCCCGGGCGGTGACGATGGCGCCGATCATGGCCACCAGCAGCAGCAGCGAAACGAGTTCAAAGATCAAGGCGTAATTGGTGAGGAGGTAATGGCCGATGGTGGTAATGGACCAGTCGGTGCTCCGTACCGGGGCTGCGGTCCAATGGGTCTTCTTCAGCAACAGTCCCAGGAAAACAAAGATGGCGCCGGCGCCCACCGCGGCCCCCAGGACCTTGACCCGGTTCCGGGGAGGCGGGGGCAGATACAGGGGCTCGGACAGCATGATGGCAAAGCAGATGGCGATGCAGATGGCCCCGACATAGATGAGGATCTCCATCAGGGCGACGAAGGGGCTGTTGAGAAAGAGAAAGATACCGGACACCCCGAACAGGGAGAGACACAACCCCAGGACATTGTGGAAGATGCTCCGGGCTCCCACCGCGATGAGAGCGCCCAGGATGGTGAGTCCCACCACCATCACAAAGGCGGCGGTGGCCGCAGTCTGGGGAGTCAACCAGGCGCTTGCGAAGTTCATTCTTTGACCTCTTGGTTCTCTTTGGCGGCGGCCGCTTTGGCCTCGGCCTTGGCCTTGGCTTCTTGTTCTTTGGCGGCTTTCGCCGCCGCCTCAGCCGCCAGAGCCGCGTCGATGTCCGCGGCCGTGGGGATGGGAGTGACGGGGAGGCCGGCCGCCTTCTGGTGCGTTTGCAGCAAGGTCAGGTGATCGAGGACGCAGTCTTCCCGGGTGTAGCCCGCCAGGCGGTAAACCTTGGAGAACTCCAGGGCCGAGGTGGGGCAGACTTCAACGCACAGGCCGCAAAGACTGCAATACTGATGCTCATGGATGTACTTGGTGGCCCGCTTCTGCTTTTCCCCGGGGAACTTGACGCCCTCGACGGTAATCAGTTGGGAGGGGCAGATACGGGCGCACATCTCACAGGCGATGCACTTGTGGGTGTGGGTCTCGGGGTCGATGATAAACTGGGGATAGCCCCGATACCTCGGGGTCATCTGGATCTTGGCCCGAGGGTACTGGACGGTGACGATGGGTTTGACAAAGTAGCGGATGGTCACCGCCATGCCTGCCAACAGACTCCAAAACCCCACCGCAATTTCTTTGAAATAACTCATCATCGCTACTCAACCTTTATTCCGGCAGTTGACCGGCCTACCTCATCTAAGTTTCAGCACAAAGGCAGTTATGAGCAGATTGACAAAGGCCAGGGGTATCAAGATCTTCCAGGAGAAGGTGATCAGTTGGTCGAAGCGCACCCGGGGAAAGGTCCAACGGAACCACATGAACAGAAAGACCAGGGCATAGACCTTGATCAGGAACCAGACCGCGCCGGGTAGAATCGGCCCATGCCAACCGCCCAGGAAGAGGACCGTGGCCACGGCCGCGGCGATGAACAGGTTGGTATATTCCGCCAGGAAGAAGAGGGCGAACCGCATCCCGGTATATTCGGTGTGGAACCCGGCCACCAGTTCAGATTCCGCTTCCGGGAGGTCAAAGGGGGCCCGGTTGGTCTCGGCGGTGGCGCAAATAATGTAGAGCACGAAGGCCAGGGGCTGCACCAGGACGAACCAGTAACCGCTCTGGGCCGCGACGATGTCGGAGAGCTTGAACGACCCCACCATGAGGATAATGCTCATGACGGTGACGAGCAGGGGAATCTCGTAGGCCACGTTCTGGGCCACGGAGCGGATGGCGCCGAAGACCGAGTACTTATTGTTGGAAGACCATCCGGCCATGAGGATGGCCAGCACCGACAGGGTGGAGAAGGCGAGGATCAGAACGATGCCGACGTTCATGTCCCGGACGATCAGGGTTTGGGAAAAGGGAATGACCAGGAAGGAGAGCAAAACCGGCAGGAAGACCACGATGGGGGCCAGCCAATAGATGGGCTTGTCCACCTCTGACGGGGTGATGAGCTCCTTGCCCATGAGCTTGAGGGCGTCGGCCAGGGACTGGAGGACCCCGTGGGGACCCACCTCCATGGGACCGGGGCGGAGCTGCATGTGCGCCGAGACTTTGCGTTCCACCCAGATGAGAAACAAGGCGTTCACCGAAACCAGGGTGATGACCCCGATCAGGCCCACGATCATCCGGGCCCCAGCATTACTCATTAATTGACCCACAAGTTCCATAGTTTGCGCTCGGTTAACAACGGTTTTCAGTTTTCAGTTTTCGGTTTTCGGTCAGATATACGCTGATTTCCCTGATCACTGATCACTATACTGAATATTACCGGTCGATCTCCGGGATGACCACGTCAATGGAGCCCAGGTTGGCCACGAGGTCGGCCACCAGGGTGTCAACGGCCAATTCCGGGAAAAGGCTGAGATTGGCAAAGGACGGGACCCGGAGTTTGATCCGATAGGGTTTCACGTCGCCCTGGCTGACGATGTAGCAGCCGAATTCGCCCCGGGCGGTTTCCACGGCCTGGTAGACCTCGCCCACGGGAGGCTTGATGCGCTTGGGCACCTTTTCCGCCATGACGGGGCCCTCGGGGAGCTTATCGCAGGCCTGCTCGATGATGCGGCAGCTCTGTTCCATCTCGGCCAGGCGCACCAGGTAGCGGTCGAAAATGTCGCCCTTGGACCCGACGGGGACCTCAAAATCAAAGAGGGGATAGGCGGAATAGGGCTCGCTTTTGCGGATATCGTAGGGGATACCGCTGCCCCTCAAGTTGGGGCCGGTGATGCCGTATTTGACGCACTGATCCTTGGTGACGAGGCCGACGTCCCGGGCCCGGTTGATGAAGATGACATTCTTGGTCACCAGGTTGTCGTAGTCGGCCCAGCGGCTGCGCAGCCGGCTGCACGAAGGCCCGGCAGCCGGCGACGAAGTCGGCGTCGACGTCAACGGGGACGCCGCCGAAGCGGAAGAAGCAATAAGTCAGGCGGGAGCCGGTGAGGCTGTCCAGGAGGTCCAGGAGATGCTCCCGGTCGTCAAAGCAATACATGATGGGGGTGAAGGCCCCCAGGTCCAGGAGATAGGCGCCGAACCAGAGCAGGTGAGAGGAGATGCGGTTGAGTTCGGCGGTGATCACCCGGATGAACTCGGCCCGCTCCGGCACCACCAGGCCCAGGAGTTTTTCCACCGCCATGCAATAGCCCTGGTTGTAGGCCAGGGCGTGGAGGTAATCCACCCGGCCCATATTCGGCAGGAATTGCTGGTAAGTGCGATTCTCCGCCATGTGCTCGTGGCCGCGGTGGCCGTAACCGATGACCGGCTCCGCCTTGGTGATGAACTCGCCGTCCATCTCCAAGAGCACCCGGAGGACGCCATGGGTGCTGGGATGCTGCGGACCCAGGTTCAGGGTATAGGTCTTTTCTTCCAGTCCGAATAGCTCAATCATTGCCCTGGGACTCTCCGAAATCTTTCAGTAAGGGATGGAAATCGGCATCTTCCGGCAGCAAGATCCGCTTCAGGTTGGGATGCCCGAAGAAATGGATGCCGAAGAGGTCGAAGACCTCCCGCTCATACCAATCAGCCCCCGGATAGATCCGGGAGATGGTGTACATGCCCTTTTTCTTGCCGAGGGGCACGTGCACTGCGGTCCGGCACAGTTCATCGAAACTGGCGAAGTGGTACACCAGGTCGAAAGAGTCTCTCAGGTCCACCGCGGTGAAGGATTCCAGGAAGCAGCCGGCGCCCAGCATAACCTGGGCCACGTCCGCCATCTGGGTCGGCAGGGCTGCCACCTCCAGGTGGTATCCGGTCTTGGCGTAGTCGCCGTCGGCCACCTTTTCGAGATTCAAGGGGGCCAGGGCTTTGTGGAGATTATCCTTTAGCATCTCTAAACTTCCTGAGACGGCCCCGTTTGGTGATTTTTTCTTCCAGAAGGAGGATGCCTTCGATCAACGTCTCAGGCCGGGGCGGACAGCCGGGGACATAGACGTCCACGGGGATGATGAGGTCGGCGCCGGGGACGATGGCATACTGGGTCGGATAATAAAAGGGGCCACCGGAAATGGCGCAGTTCCCCATGGCGATGACCCATTTGGGGGCGGGCATCTGCTCGTAGAGCCGCACCACCGCGGGGGCCATCTTCTTGGAGATGGTGCCGGCCACGATCATCAGGTCGCACTGGCGAGGGGAGGGCCGGAAGACCTCGGCCCCGAAACGGGCCAGGTCAAACCGGGCCATGCCCACGGCCATCATTTCGATGGCGCAGCAGGCCAGGCCGAAGGTCATGGGCCACAGGGAATTGGCCCGGGCCAGGTTCAGGGCCTCTTCCAGGAGTCCAAAATGGATTAGGGGTTCACCTGTTTTCGTTTCCAACTGAACACTCCTCTGTTCCAGGCATAAATGATGACCAGGGACAGAATGCCGATAAAGATGGTTACCTCGATAAAGTCCCGCCAAACATAGCCTTTGCCGTAGGCCAACAAGACCGGGAAGAGAAAGAGCACATCCACGTCGAAGGCCAAAAATAGCAGGGCAAAGAGATAGTAGATCACCGCCACCTGAATCCAGGCGCTGCCGATGGTGGGCATGCCGCATTCATAAACGGCGTCCCGGGCGGCCCCGAAGCTTCGGGGGGCAATCAGTTTGGCAATGAGGAGAGGACCCGCGGCGAACAGACCAGCCGCCACCAGGTAAACGAGAACAAACGAGAAATCGCTCAAGGCCTGCGGTATTTCCAACGCCCGACTCCTTGTGCTTTTTGGTACAACCTCGCCTTTTATACCCCAAGGGAGGAAACCTCGTCAAGGGGTTTTTCTCCGCGAAGGGGAAAATATTTCCGCGGCCGGGATAAGTGTATCTTTGCAAGGAAATTTTCGGCTTAGCGCAGAAAAAAGAAAAATCAGCCCCCGGCCGGATTTTCGCAGCCGCTTTTTCTCCAGCCATGTTAGCATATAGGTTATCAGCAGAGGGGAGGAACGTGCCGGTCCCGGGCCTTCCGGGTCTGATCGGGTTGGCCACTTTTGGGGAGGAGCGCGGCAGATCTATGGCGAACTGGGAAGATTTGACCATGCCGGGTCTCGAGGCCCTGAGGCAGCAAACCCGGACGGTGCTCTTGCCGATCGGGTCGCTGGAGGAGCACGGGCCGCATCTGCCCCTGGGGACCGATACCTTTCACGCCCTGGAGGTGGCCCGGCGAGCGGCGAGGCTCCGCCCCGTGGCGGTGGCGCCGCCCCTGTATTACGGCATGTGCCGCTCGACCCGGGAGCACCCGGGCACGGTGAGCATCTCCGGGGACGCCTTGCGGGCCCTCCTCCTGTCGGTGGGCCGGGAATTTTGCCGCCAGGGCTGGCACAACCTGGTGTTCATCAGCGGCCACGCCGGCGGCACCCACATCAGCGCCATCGTGGAGACCGCCGAATGTCTGCTGGCGGAGCTGCCCGAGGTCAGGGTAGCGGTGGTCAACTTGCTGGAGTTGCTCCGGGAGGTTTTGAGCGACCGGCCGGACCTGGTAAAAACCCGGGGGGACTCCCATGCCGGGGAGGTGGAGACGGCCATCATGATGGCGGCTTACCCCGAGCTGGTCCGGGGCACCGCGCCGGAGGAATGGCCCCGGTTTCCCAAGTACGTGCTGGTGCGGGATAAAAGGCGCTATTGGCCCGGGGGGGTGTGGGGCAATCCGGCCCCGGCCACGGCGGCCCAGGGCGAGACTATCCTTTCGGCGGAGGTAGACAGATTGGTTAGAATAATCAGCCTGTTAGAGGAATAGGCCAGCCGATAGTTTTTTCCTTGACATTATTTCGGCAATATACAAAGATACAAGCATACAAAGGTAGAATAGTATATAATCGGAAAACAGAGGGAATATCTTTAATGATCGCTGAAACCATTGAACATATTGCCGACCGGGTCTTGGCCTACGAAGAAACCGACCTCACCGCCCTTCTCAACCATTTTAAATCACGCATGGAACAGTTTGAACCGGGTCCCGCCTGGGAACGGGCGGTGATCGCCTACTTTCTCATTAACGGCGTCCGGGTCAAAAACGCCCTGAAGCAGGGCAAGATGAACAGCCAGGAACTCGCTCCCGGCAGCCGACCGGCGCTGCGGGTGGTAAAATAAGCGAACCCTGTTTTTCCTTCCTGAAATTAACTCCGTGACTGCCTGCCATCCGGTGGAGGGTCTGGGGAAAATACCGTTTTTTTCTGTAATCCCCTTGTCGTATTGCCACCTTCGTGAGCCTGTCTACACCGCGGCAACACCCTGGGCGCAGTCCCGGGCTTTCCCCGGGGCGCCTGGTTTGAGGGCAGGGGAGGCTGCAAGCCTCTTGCAGTAAGGCAGGTGACTAATTTCGCTTCTCACATCGGTTGACAATTTCCCACTCCTGGTTATCTTTTTTAGGAAATAAACTGATCAAATAATTTTTTCCAAAAGGAGAATCCTGTTATGAAGTCGAAAGCGGTAGCGTTGATGATGGCGATGGCGTTGGTATTGTTGGCCGTGACCGCCAGTCTGGCCGGCAAGGTGCTTTTCGAAGACAAATTCACCTCGCTGGATCCCTCTTGGGGTGCTCCCGGACCCATCATGGACGCCAAGGACGGAAAACTTACCATCACTCCCCAGAAGAACACCACCCAAACCATCCTGAATCAGGCCAACGTTTTTCCCAACGACATGGAGGCCACTTACGCCATGACCTATGTCAAGGCTCCGGCTCCTACCTGGGGCAGTGGTCTGGTCTTTTGGGCCAAAGATTATAACGAATATTATGCCGTCCTGGTTAACGCCGAGGGCTGGTTTGGGGTCCAACGTCATATAGCCGGTCGTTTCCTGCTGCCCGTGGCCTGGCGCCAGTCCGACGCCATCAAGAAAGGCGTGGGCGCCGAGAACCAGGTCAAGGTGGTGACCAAAGGCAACAAAGCCACGATCTCTATTAATGGCAAGGAGGTTATCAGTCTGTCCGGGCAGCCGCCCGAGGGTGGCAGCCTCATCGGGTTTAAAGTGGCTTCGGGCCCGGAAGGATCAAATTCTGTGGCCTTCAGCAATTTTCAGTTGGTCCAACCTTAGGATTGGTTGCCGATCCCGTGCCTGATCGGGACGAGTGATCCGAGGCACGGAGAGGGAGAGAGATGATGCAGAATATGCGCAAATGGATAAATACCCGGCTGGGAGCCTGCGTAGGAGTGGCCGCGGCGGTGCTCTTCCTGGCCACGGTTACTGCGAGCTACGCCACCGAGGCCAAGGTCAAAGGCAAAGCGGAAGAGAAAACGACTCAGGGGCAGCAATTGTGCCCCGCGACGCCTGGCGCCGGAACCTGTCAGGTCAAGATCGAATGCCCCCCCCTCAAGACCCCGGGGCAAACCGTTTGCAAGGCCACGGTGGATTGTCCTCCGGTAGAAAAGCCGGGCAAAACTAAAAAGAAACCCAAGTCACAATAGGCCGGGTCCAGAATCACGTTGGGCCAGAATCATCGGCTAAGGGCCGAAACTTTAGGGTTTCGGCCCTTGGTTTTTTCACCCCACCTCTCAGCAATGTCACTTATACCAACGATCATCTCCCGATGGACACAACGAAACAGGAACATGCAGCATCGTCGGCTGCGGCGGTGAAAGGTGGGACAGCCGCCCCGGCTGTCCATGGGCAGGCGAGGGCAGCTATCCTATAGCATTTGCCATAAATTCTTTCCACTTGGAGATTCTTAAATCCCCCTAAATCCCCCTTTTTCAAAGGGGGACTTTAACAGCAATTCCTTATAGTTCCCCCCTTTTCTCCAGGGGGTAGGGGGGATTACCATGATGCCGCCATCGGAAAATACTTTGGGCAAACGCTATACATGAGACTTTCACAGAGGTCTCCACTTGGTATTACGAGGGGTCCACGGCAGGAATGTCGGCCCGGCTATTTCCGGCCCGGCGGCCGGCCCTTGCGGCCTTTGAGGAGCAGGCGCAGCGGGGCGTAAGTCAGCCCCAGCTTCTCCCGGAGCTGCTTTACCAGGTAGCGGCGGTAGTGGTCCGGCACCCCCAGGGGCTGGTTGACGAAGGCCACGAAGGTGGGAGGGTGGATTTCGGGTTGGGTGAGATAAAAGAACTTGACGGGGCGGTCCCGGAAGCGGGGCGGGGGCGTCCGTTCGGTGATCTGCTGGAGGAGCCGGTTGAGTTCCCCGGTGCCCACCCGGGTGCCGCTCTGGGCGTGCATCGCCGCAATCAGGGGAAAGACCCGCCTCAGGTTGTAGCCGGTCAGGACCGACACCGGCAGGATCGGAGCGTAGGCCATAAACTCAAGGCCCGAAGTCGCCTTGTCCAGGAGGGTCCTGGCCTCTTTCAGGTCATGACGCACCAGGTCCCACTTGTTAACCAGGACCAGGCAGCCCTTGCCCTGGTCCTCGATGAGCCCGATAATACGCAGGTCCTGGCCGGTGAGGCCTTCGGCCGCGTCCAGCATGAGCACCGCCACGTCGGCCCGGTACAGGGCCTTGATGGTCTTAAGGACCATCTGGCGTTCCAGGCCGCGCTCCACGTGGCTGGGGCGCCGCAGGCCCGCGGTGTCCACCAGGACGTAGTCCACCCCTTCATAGGTAAAAGGCGTGTCAATCGCGTCCCGGGTGGTCCCGGGCAGGGGGCTCACCATAAGGCGCGATTCGCCCAGAAAATGGTTGATCAGAGAGGATTTTCCCACGTTGGGGCGGCCGATGACGGCCACCCGGATCCCCGAGGCCGGCGCCGGGAGTTCCCGGGGCGGCGGCAGGACTTGCGCCAGGGCTTCCAGCAGGGCGCCCAGACCCAGGCCGTGGGTGGCCGACACGGGGTGGAGCTGGTCCAGGCCGAACCGGTAGAACTCCGGGACATGGGCTTCCTGGCCCGGGTGGTCGACCTTGTTCACCACCAGGAGGATGGGCTTGGCAGTGCGCCGGAGGTAGTCCACCACCTCGGCATCGCCGGTCTGGGGGCCCTGCTGGCCGTCCACCACCAGGAGAATGGCGTCGGCCTCCTCCACCGCGGCTTCGGCCTGCTGCCGCACCATGCCGGACAGATCTTCTTCGCCCCCCACCAGGCCGCCGGTATCCACCAGCAAGATGGAGTGGTCATCCCAGGTGAGGCTGGCGTAATGACGATCCCGGGTGACCCCGGCGATATCGGCCACCAGGGCCTGGGCGGAGCGGGTCAGACGGTTGAAGAGGGTGGACTTCCCCACGTTGGCCCGGCCGATGATGGCCACCAAAGCTTGCTCGGCCGGGACCAACGTCATGATTGAGGCGCCAGCTTCTGGGCCAGATTTTTGGGAGGCCAGTTCCGGAGCATCTCGACGGCCTTCTTCAACTGAGGATCTTTATCCAGTTCCTCCGGGGTGATGGGCTGGTTCCAGGGCTTATCGGTCAGGCCCTCCCGGCGCATGTGTTGGGTGAGGAGTTCGTCCCGCAGTTTCTGGAGCGGCGTATCCTTGGCGAGGGGCTTGTCTTTCACTTCCACGTCGGGGTGGATGCCCTTTTCGTTAATGGTGACCCCGCTGGGGGTGAAGTACAGGGCGGTGGTCAGCCGCAGGGCCGAACCGTCCTCCAGGGGAATGATGGTTTGGACCGAGCCCTTGCCGAAGCTCTTGGTGCCCACAATCAGGGCCCGTTTCTGGTCTTTGAGGGCCCCGGCGACAATCTCGGAGGCCGAGGCGCTGCCCTCATTGATGAGAACCACCATGGGGATGCTAGCCACCTTGCCTTCCTGGTCGGCCCGGGCGTAAAACCGCATGTTCTGGTTGCGGTTGCGGCCCTCGGTGTAGACGATGAGGCCGGATTTCAAAAATTCATCAGAGACGCGCACCGCCTGTTCCAGCAACCCGCCGGGATCATTACGCAGATCCAGGATCAACCCCTTGAAGGGCACCAGGCGCTGCTTCATCTTCTTGAGGTAGGCCCGGAGATCGTGATCGGTTTTATCCTGGAAATGGGTGACCCGGACATAACCGATGCCATCGTCCAGGATGCGGGCCTTGACGCTGCGAATGGGGATGATCTCCCGGGTGATGACGAAATCCTTGGGCTGTTGAAAGCCCTCACGGTTAAGGGTGAGAGTTACCTTGCTGCCTTTGGCTCCACGGATCAACTTCACGGCTTCCATGAGGGTGATATTTTTCGTGGGCTTGCCATTGATTTTGACGATCTGGTCGCCGGGCTTCAGACCGGCCTGGTAGGCCGGGGTGCCTTCAATGGGAGACACCACGGTCAAGACGCGGTCCTTCAAGGCAATTTCGATGCCGATACCGCTGAACTGCCCCTTGGTTTCAATCTGCAATTCCCGAAACTCTTCCGGGGTCATGAAGGACGAGTGGGGGTCCAGGGTCCCCAAGGTACCCTGGATAGCGCCGTAGACCAGGTCTTTGGTAGTTTTGGGCTCGGCATACTGTTGCTCAATGAGGGCCAGAGCCTGGGCGAACACTTTCAGCTTGGCGTCGCTGACCGGAGCAGGGGAGAGGGAGGGTTGCAGACTCCTGACGACCCCCGGAAGCACCGGGTTCTGGCCAAAGACCGCACCGGGTCCGGCGAGACCCCAGCCGAGGGCCAGGCCGAAGACCAAGGCCACGCCACCCCAAAGCCACAATTTCCGTAACATCATCTGCCTTTATCACCTTGATGCGCGGGCCAGGCCCGGCAGGGGACCATGCGTCCCGGTTGCCGGCCTTCCCGCTTGATAGGGTTGGTTAAGAAACCGGTCCTTTGGTGGCCGCCGGCTTCGATTTGCCGGAAATCAGCAGGTCCTTCGCCTGTTGCACCCAGGGGTCCTGCTCCGGGGTTTTCACCTGGGCCGGCGCCTTTTTCGGGGCCGGCCCCTTCTCTTGAGCTTTAGCGGCCTGGGGCTTGGCCCCCGGAACCGCGGGTTCCAGGCCTTTTCCCTGAATTTTCATACCCTTGGGGCTATAACACTGGGCCACGGTCATCACCAGGGCGGAGCCATCCTCCAGGGGAAAGGCTTTGGTAAGGCCGCACAGCCCCAGGGTTTTGGTTCCCAGCAAGGTGGCCCGGGCCTGATCCCGGAGGGCTGCGGCCACGATCTCCCCCGCCCGGGCGGTTCCATGGTCCACCAGCACCACGATGGGGGGCAGCGTTTTGAAAACCAGGTCCCGGTTTTTGCCCGTAAAGGATTGCTCGGTCTTGACGGAACGGCCTTTGGCCGTCAGTATCGGCTGGTTACCCAGGAAGAGGGAAGCGCTGCGCACTGCCTCCTCCATGGAGCCCCGGGCGTTGTTGCGCAGATCCAGGATGATGCCCTTGACCGGGGGTTGATGCTGTTTGATCTTGTTGAGCGCCGTGGCCAACTCGCCGGGAGTTTCATCGTTGAAATACCGAATGCGCAGGTAAGCCACGAGGTTATCCAGGTAAGCGGTGGTGACGGTGCTCACTCCCAGGGGTTCCAGGGTAACGGTCAGATCCAGGGGTTTGACCTCGCTGCTGCGGATCACCTGCAACTTTATGGAGGTGTTGGGGGCGCCCCGGAACCGCCGGTTGGCCTCCTGGGTGGTGAGGTTGCGCACCATCTTCCCGTTAATTTTGATAATGTGGTCGCCGGGCTTCAGACCGGCCCGGGCGCCGGGGCCGCCATCGATGACGCTGGCCGCGGTGAGGAGGCCGTCTTTGACGATCAAATCAATTCCCGCTTCAGCCGGGGCCCGGCTCGATCCCTGGAGATAGTTCTGATATTCCTTGGCCGTGAGGAAGGAGGAGTCCGGATCCAGGGAGTTCATCATGCCCCGGAGGGAGCCGTAGATCAAGTCCTCTTCATTCTTGGGCCAGACATATTTCTGGGAGACCTCGAAGAGAGCCTCGGTGTAGAGGCGCAGGGAGTCATAGTTGGTGGCGGGGGGGGCCGCCCAGGCCGGCAGCAGGAAATACCCCGCCAGAACCAGGGACAAAAGGACCACTACCAACCGCCGGGGTGACCGGAGCCATCCGAGACCTGGGGTTTTCAAGACTTTGGGTCGATTCACGGGACTAACTTTACCTCCCTGCCAGACTGGTGGCTTTGAGATCCATGACCGGCGGGGCCAGGTGACTGGCTTTCCGGGCGATGACCTTTAAAGCCGCCTGTTTAATATCGTCAGCGGTCAGGCCGTAATGTTTCAAAAGATCTGCGGGTTTCCCCGACATGCCGAAGGTGTCTCGCAAGCCGATGCGCTTTAAGGGCGCGGGGCAATGTTCGGCGAGGATTTCGCTCACGGCGCTGCCCAGGCCGCCGTTGACCATGTGCTCTTCGGCAGTGACCACGGCCCCGGTGCGCCGGGCTGAGTCCACCACCAGTTCCCAATCCAGGGGTTTGAGGCAGCCAAGGTTAAGGACCCTGGCCTCAACACCTTCCTGGGCGAGCCCGGCTGCGGCCTCGATACAGGTCTGGACCATGATGCCGATCCCCATCAGGGTGACGTCACCGCCCTCCCGCAAGACGGAGCCCCGGCCCAACTCAAAAACATAGCTGTCGTCGTAAATCAGCGGCAAGGACATGCGGCCGGTGCGCATGTAGACCGGCCCCTGGTAGGCGGCGGCCCAGCGGGTCATGGCCCGGGTTTCGGGGCCGTCGGCCGGCACCAGCACCACCATATTGGGCAAGATGCGCATCAGGGCCAGGTCTTCCACGGCCTGGTGGGAGCCGCCGTCTTCCCCCACGGTTATGCCGCCGTGGGAGGCGACGACCTTGACATTGAGGTTGCCGTAGGCGATGGTCTGGCGGATCTGTTCCCAGGCCCGGCCGGTGGCGAACATGGCGAAGGTGCTGGCAAAGGGAATCTTGCCGCCCAGGGCCAGGCCGGCGGCGGTGCCCATGAGGTCCTGCTCGGCGATGCCCACGTTAAAAAAGCGGTCTTTAAAGACCTTGGCGAAATGGTGGGTCTGGGTGGAGCCGGACAGGTCGGCGTCCAGGACCACGATCTGGGGATTTTCGGCCCCCAACTGCGCCAGGGTCTTGCCGTATTCGACTCGGGTACTCTCTTTGGCGGACAAGTTTTGCCTCAAATCGGTGGTTGGCGTCTTTGGCATCCCGGCGAGAGTAAAAATACCTCACGCCAAGGCGGCAAGGCCGCCAAGTTAAAAATCAGCCCCCCAACTCCTTCAGGGCCTGCTGATATTCTTCCGGGTTGGGCGCGGTGCCGTGATATTTTTTCTGGCCCTCGAAGATGGACACGCCCTTGCCTTTGACGGTATGGGCGATGATCATGCTGGGCCGTCCTTTGACCTCCTTGCAGGCCGCAAAGGCCGCCAGGAGTTGGGGAATGTCGTGGCCGTCCACCTCGAGGGTATGCCAGCCGAAGGCTTTCCACTTGTCGGCGATGGGCTCGATGCTCATGACCTCAGCGGTGTGGCCGTCAATCTGGAGGCGGTTCCGATCCAGGATAGCCACCAGGTTGTCCAGGCCGTAGTGGGCCGCGGTCATGGCCGCCTCCCAGATCTGGCCTTCCTGGACTTCGCCGTCCCCCAACAGGGCGTAAACCCGGCTGCCGTGGCCGTTGAGGCGGGCCGCCAGGGCCAGGCCGTTGGCGATGGAGAGGCCCTGGCCCAGCGAGCCGGTGGGGATCTCCACTCCCGGGGTGCAGCCGGAGTCGGGATGGCCCTGGAGCCGGCTGCCGAACTGGCGCAGGGTCAGGAGCTCTTCCCGGGGGAAATAACCCAGGCGGGCCAGAACGGCGTAATAGGCCGGGGCCCCGTGACCCTTGGACAGGATGAACCGGTCCCGGTCGATCCAGCAGGGGTCGCCGGCTTTGGCCTGCATCTCGCCAAAAAAGAGCGCCACCAGGATATCGGTGGCTGACAGGGAGCCGCCCAAGTGGCCGGAACCGGCCCGGAACAGCATTTCAACGATGTCGAGGCGAACCTGGCGGGCGATCTCTTGCAGTTGATGGTGGTCCGGGATGGCGATGATCTCCTCTCCAGCTCAATACAGGGCGCCTGAGGATAGGTCCCCTGAAATAGTTAACACTACAATAAACTATATCCAATCAGCAAAGATTTTTCCACTATAATACCAAAAATTACGGCTCGGACGGGTAACTATTTCATTTATCATAGAGATTGCTTTGAGAGAAGGTTTGTTAAGGTCCGGCCCGATTTATCGGGGTGAGCGAGAGATTTACCCGGGCCGGGCCGCCGGCGGCGCCCCGGGTGTTTCCGTGAGGGAGATTATCCGGAAAGGAGGATTTCTCTTGGTTCCCACCGGCTCCTTGCAGTATATAATAAAGATTGTCAAAAAATTGGCCTGGGCACAGTGGCCGGGTTTTTATACCAAAGAGAGACTCTATTACCACGTATTTTGTCATTAATGAGCGCAGCGAAGAATCTCTCTTTTAAAGCCTCCGAGATTCTTCACGAAGCTCATCTCCGTTCAGAATGACATAAATATTCATGGTCTTTTGACGGTAACTTCCTATGAGACTATGAGAACCCGCCGGTCAACGGCGGCGGCCCAGCCCAGGGATCCGAAGGAGAAGTTCATGGCCTTGACCCGAGATGAAGTACTCCACGTGGCCGATCTGGCCCGGTTGCATCTGCTCCCCGAAGAGATCGAAGTCGTCACCCGGCAGCTCAATGACATCCTGGCCTACGTGGAGAAGTTGCAGGAGTTGGACACCGAAGGGGTGGAACCCCTGGCCCACGTGATTCCGGTGTTCAACGTCTTCAGGGAGGATGTGGTCGCTGCGGGGCTTGACCGGGAAGCCGCCCTGAGCAATGGACCGGCCCGGGAAGAGGGGGCCTTTGTGGTGCCCCGGATCATTTAAGGCGGTTTTCAGTTTTCCGTTTTCCGTTTTCGGTGAACAACATAGGATGTTTGCATGACGGAACCTTTATATAGCTTAGGCATCAGCCAGTTGGCGTCGCTTTTGGCCACCGGCGAGGTGTCGCCGGCGGAGGTGACCGAGGCGATGCTCACCCGCATCAAGGAGCGGGACGGCGAACTCAATACGTATATCACCGTGGACGAAGCCGGGGCCCGGGACATGGCCCAGGAGGCCGGGGCCATGCTGGCCCGGGGCGAGGCCACGCCGCTGACGGGAATCCCCCTGGCCCTCAAAGACGTCATGGTCACCCGGGGGCTCAGGACCACCTGCGGCTCCCGGATCCTGTCGAACTTCATCCCCCCCTATGACGCCACCGTCTGCGCCCGGCTGCGCCGGGCCGGGGCGGTCTTTCTCGGCAAGGTCAACATGGATGAGTTCGCCATGGGCTCCTCCACGGAAAACTCGGCCTTCGGCCCCTCCCGCAACCCCTGGAACCGGGACTATATTCCCGGCGGTTCCTCCGGGGGCTCGGCGGCGGCGGTGGCCGCGGACCTGTGCACCGGGTCCCTGGGGTCCGACACCGGCGGCTCCATCCGGCAGCCCGCCTCCCTGTGCGGGGTGGTGGGGCTGAAACCCACCTATGGCCGGGTTTCCCGCTACGGGCTGGTGGCCTACGCCTCGTCCCTGGACCAGATCGGCCCCCTCACCAAGGAAGTGCGGGATGCGGCCATCCTGCTCCAGGCCATTGCCGGGCACGACCCCAAGGACTCCACTTCGGTGCCGGCCCCGGTGCCGGACTACCAGGAGAGGCTGGGGCAAGAGATCAAGGGCATGAAGATCGGGGTCCCCCGGGAATTTTTCGGGGAGGGGCTGGACCCGGAGGTCGAAGCCGCGGTCCAGGAGGCCTTGAAGACCCTGACCGGCCTGGGGGCCGAACTGGTGGAGGTCAGCCTGCCCCACACGGAGTACGCGGTGGCCGCCTACTACGTCCTGGCGGTGGCCGAGGCCTCCTCCAACCTGGCCCGCTACGACGGGGTCAAGTACGGGGTGAGGGCCGAGGGCCAGAATTTGCTGGAAATGTACGCCCAGACGCGAGCCCAGGGATTCGGGGCCGAAGTGCGGCGGCGCATCATGCTGGGCACCTATACCTTGTCCGCCGGCTATTACGATGCCTACTACAAGAAGGCTTCCCAGGTGCGGGCCCTGATCCGCCGGGACTTCGAGGCCGCGTTCCGGCAGTGCCGGGTGATTGCCACCCCGGTGGCTCCCACCCCGGCCTTCCGCCTGGGGGAAAAGGTGGATGACCCGCTGACCATGTACCTGTCGGACATCTTCACCATTTCCGCCAACCTGGGGGGGATTCCCGGCATTTCGGTACCCTGCGGCTTTTCCGGCCAGGGCCTGCCCATCGGCCTGCAACTCATGGGTCCGGTGTTCGGCGAGGCCGACTTGCTGCAAGCGGCGTACGCCTTCGAGCAGGCCACCGAGTTCCACCGGCGGAAGGCTCCCTTTTAGGGTTATGGGTGGCAGGCCGGGACAACTTTCGATGGGCGGGGGCTTGCCCGTGAAAAACTCCAAATTCCCCTCAATCCCCCTTTTCCAAAGGGGGACTTTAATACCCCCCTTTGGAAAGGGGGGGCAGGGGGGATTTTTCATCCTCTGGGGTGAGACATTCGTGGTTCAGGGGGGTTTTGCCCCGGCGGGCTTGCATTAACGGGTCGAGGTCTATATCATCTGAGGCAGGTTCTAGGGGCAGAAGGCCGGCCCGGGAGCTTCCGGCATCGGGCGTCAAGCCGGGGACCGGGGCCGTAGGCCGCAGCGCCTTGCGCAGCCAGGGTGGAGTAAGATCATGAGGCAGAATTTCAGGCGGGCCCAGGCGTTTGTTCTCCTTATCGTCCTCACCGGGTTGGGGTGGGGCGGCGCGTCGGCCGCGGCCGCGGCAGAGGCGGGGGGGAGCCTCAGCCTGAACCAGGCAATTGATATCGCCCTCAAAGAACATCCCGCGGTCAGGCAATCCCGGGAAACTGCCACCGCGGCGCGTTATAACATCGGGGTGGCCCGATCCGCTTATTTACCCCAGGTCAATTTTGTGACCAACTATTATTACGGGAACGCGTTTTCGACCTCGGCGCGCAAACCCCTGACCGCGGCGACGGGCGGGACGATCAGCAGTGTATCCAGCGCCGACACGACCCACTACTATTTTTATCAGTTCCAGGCCACCCAACTGCTCTACGATTTCGGCAAGACCCCCGGCCTCATCAAGGAGTCCCGGGCCTCTTTCGGCCAATCCGAGCAAGATTACGCCGGCAGCCGGCAACAGGTGGCGCTGGACGCCCGGACCGGCTACTTCGGCTACCTGGCGGCCCAGCGGGCCTCCAAGGTGCAGGAAGAGACGGTACGGCAATACCAGGCATTGCTCAAGCAGGCCCAGGGGTTTTATCAGGTGGGCTTGAAGGCCAAGATCGACGTGACCAAGGCCGAGGCCAACCTGTACGACGCCGAGGCCAACCTCATCAAGGCCAAGAACGCCGTGGATCTGGCCCGGGTCACCCTGATGACCGCTCTGGGATTGAAGACCTGGCCGTTTACCCGGGTGGAGGACGTGCTGGAAGTCAAGACCCGGCCCCAGTCTCTGGAAGCGTTGAAGACCCAGGCCCAGCAGCGGCGGCCGGAGCTGTTAAAAAACCGGTATCGGCAAAATTATGACGAAGCCGCGATTAAGGTGGCCCAGGCGGGTTATTTCCCCGTGTTCACTTCAAATATGGCCTATGGCTGGCAGAGCTTGGACCGGCCTTTTGCCAACCAGCCCAGCACCTGGTATGTGGGCGCGGCCATGACGTTTCCGCTGTTCGATGGCCTGTCCACAACCTATGCGGTCAACCAGAACAAGGCGCAACTGCGGGCCACCATGGCAAATTACGAGGTGCTGCGGCAGAACGTCACCAAAGAAGTGGAGCAGGCCTACCTGGATGTCAAGTCGGGTTGGGAGCTGATCCGGGCTTCCAAAAAGGCCCTGGAGGCGGCCCGGGAAAATCTGCGCCTGGCCTGGGGCCGCTACCAGGCGGGCGTCGGCACCATTATCGAATTCACCGATGCCCAGGTGCAATTTTCCCAGGCGGATTTGAAATTCGTGCAGGCCCTCTATGATTACCGGGTGTTCGAGGCCAGACTGGACAAGGCCATCGGCAAACCTTATTAGTTTTCCGTTTTCCGTTTGCCGTTTTCCGTGGGGTCGGGGCGACAGAGAGGCGAGATCAAGCTCTTGAAATGGGTTTTCAGGTCAACCTGAGCCTGGGGCAGGAGTTAACGTCTCTTCGCAACAGGGGAATGGCTTCGTAGGGGCGCACCTGCGTGTGCGCCCTAGGCCAGGGCGGACACCTAGGTCCGCCCCTACCAGAGGTCGTGCCGCACCAACTCCTGGCGCAACTCCTGGGGCGAGTGAAACTGCCAGGCCGTGAGGCCCTGGGTTAAAGCCCCGTCCACAAAGGACACCTTATCATCCAGGAAGAGGATTTCCTCCGGGGGGCGCCCCGCCTGCCGGATGAGGGACTGGTAGATGGCCGGCTCCGGTTTGCGGCTGCCCACCTCATAGGACAGGACGAAGGCCCGGAAAGGCTCCAGGAGCGCCGCGAAAGCGCTCCTGAATATAATCGAAGTGCAAGGCATTGGTGTTGGACAGCAGAAACAGGGGGAAGCTGGACGCCAGGTGCTGTACCAGTTCCGCCATGCCCTCCATGGGGTCGAAGAGGTCGCACCAGAGGTCGCAGAATCGGGAGTAGGGCAGGGCCACCCCGAAATGGGCCGTGACCCGCTGGTAAAACTCCCGGGAGCTGATGCGGCCGGTATCGTAGCCCGGTTCCAGGGCGGATTCGAACACCTGGGCATAGACTTCCTGGGGGCTCAAGGCGGTGAGGGCGGCCAGGCGCCGGCAGAAGCGCAGGTGATCGACCCTGATCAGGACGTTACCCAGGTCAAAGGTGATGGCGGTGATGGGGCGGGGATCCGGTGCGGTCATGGGCCTCAAGTTTCCTGAAGATGGGCTCTTTTCCCTGCAGTGTCATTTTATCTGCTCTGAAGCTGGTGGCAAGCCCCTTAAAGGCGATTATGATATAGTTACGGCACAATCGGCAGACCGGACTGCTGTCCTGAACATCCTGCCCGGGTCCAGCCGGGGGAGAATTGAGGGCCCCCGGAGGCTTCCGGTGGCCCCGGGCCAAATTCGCCACAGGGAGGTGCCGGATGGCGCGCAGTAGGAGCTGGAGGTGGACGGCGATCATCAGTTTGTTGGCGGGGGTGGTGGGCGCCAGCTTCTTTTGGCTGTACAGCCCCTATGGCCATGACCGGCTGGCCCAGGAGATTGCCGGGGACCTGAAGACCCAACCAATCCCCGGAGAGGTTAAAGGCGGGCCCGGGAGTTTTAAAAAACTGCCTCTCCAGGCCCTGGGGTCCCGGTATCAGATGGTGACCGACGGCAAGCAGGTGTTCCTGGCGGACCTGAAGAACGGTCGGGTGTGGCGGTATTTCCACAACTCCAAGGAAGCCGGTTTCAGCAAGGAAGACGAGGGTTTCCTGCCCATGCCCCTGTATTACGCCGGCCAGAAGCATTACGCCGCCTCGGAGATCGAGGCTCCCCCCGCCCCACCGGGGGGGGCTCCCCACGCGGCCCCGGCGGGGAAGCAGCCGCAGTGAGCCGGTTGTGGCGGCAGGACCTGGCCTGGGCCGGGCTTATCCTGGGGGTTGCCTTGCTCTTGGGGCTGATGCAGCAGTGGGAGCTGGTGCGCACCTCCTGGCAGGGCGGACTGGCCCCGCGCCTTTCCCAGGCGCGGGATCAGCGCCGGCAGCACGAATTCCAGGGCGTGAAAACCCTTAACCTGGCCCAGGCTTACGCCCGGTTTCAGCAAGGCCAGGCCCTGTTTATTGACGCCCGGCCGGCCGAGGAGTTCGCGGAGTTGCACGTTCCCAAGGCCCTCAATATCACCCCGGACATGATGGCGGCTGGGGTGGCCGAGAAAGTGGCGGGCCTGGCCAAGGACCGGGAGATCGTGGTCTACTGCGGCCAGGTGAGCTGCGACCTGGCTTTGAAGGTGGCGGAAAAACTCCAGGCCCTGGGATTTACCCGGGTAACGGCCTATGTCGGGGGATTCCGGGCCTGGGATGAAGCCGGCTACCCGGCGGACACGGGTAAATAAAAGAGAGAGGGAAAAAGGGGAAAAGGGAGGGCAGGTTCAGGTGATTTGACCATCCCCTGGTTCCTCAATAAACCGGCGCCGGCTCCAGGGAAACATTGCGTTCTTTACCTTTTCGCCCCTGGCCTTTTAGGAGTGAGACTTGCGGATAAGCAGCAGTATCGTCGTGGCTCGGACGCTGGCCGTGATTTTAGGCGGGCTTTTTTTTTATGCCGGGCTGCAAAAGATCCTGCACCCCTATGAATTTGCCGAAGCTGTGCTGGCTTACCAACTGCTGCCGGAGAGCCTGGTGGGGTTGGCGGCGGCGGGGCTGCCCTGGGTGGAGATCGTGGCGGGACTGGGTCTGGCCGCGGGACTCAAACGGCGCAGCTGCCTGCTCATCCTGGCGGGGTTGGTGGCCGGCTTCCTGGTTGTCATCCTGATCACCATGGCCCGGGGGCTGAAGATAGATTGCGGCTGCGGCCTGTTTTCGCAAAGGCAGGTGGGGCCCGCGGCGGTGCTGGAAGACCTGGTTTTGTTGGTGTGGTCCGGTGGACTTTTCTGGTGGGAAAGGCGCCAAACCGGCGTCAGGAACGTTTGTGCCAAGGAGATAATGGGTGGAGGCAACGACCCCAACGCCAGTCCCTCCTGATGCGGTCCGGAAGAGATCTCTGCTCCCCCTGGCAGCCGGGATTGCGGCGATGGGGGGTCTGATCTTTGGCTTTGATCTGGCGGTCATTGCCGGGGCAATTCTCTTTATCCGGGACGAGTTTGCCTTGACCCCGTTCCTTATAGAGGTAACGGTATCCGCCTCCTTGCTGGGAGCTATGCTGGGAGCGGCCGCGGGAGGAAAACTGGCGGATTTCTGGGGCCGCCGGCGACCCCTCATGATCATTGCCGTCCTGGGGGTTCTGGGACCCCTGGCCACTTCCCTGGCCCCCAATACCTTCTGGCTCATCCTGGGCCGGATTCTCACCGGGGCCAGCTTTGGCATGGCTTCCTTTGTGGCCCCGCTCTATATCGCCGAGTTGTCACCGAGCCGATCCCGAGGCCGGATGGTGTCAATTTACACCCTGGCGGTGATGGTGGGGATTCTGCTCGCTTACCTGACGGATTACGCTTTCTCCACCCGGCACCAGTGGCGCTACATGTTTGCCCTGGGCAGCATCCCCGCACTTATCCTGGGAATCGGCAGTTTGATCTTGCCGGAGAGCCCCCGCTGGCTGATCTTGCAGGGCCTCTCGGATAAGGCCTGCGATGCCCTGCGGCAACTCCGGGGACCATCGGACATTACCGAAGAGGTCAAAAGCATTTTTCAAAGCCTGGGGCAAAAACTGGGGGGATGGGGCGATTTATGGGGCCCCTCTTTGCGCATCGTGTTGATTATCGGCGCCGGCCTGGCAGTCTTCCGGCAGATGACCGGGTTGAGCACGGCGATTTTTTATGCCCCGACCATCTTTGCGTTGTCCGGGTTCGCCTCTGAATCGGTGGATATTTTGGCCACTTTGAGCATCGGCATATCAATGGTACTGGCCACGGTTGTGGCCATGTATCTGGTGGACCACTGGGGGCGCCGCACGTTGTTGTTGATTGGACTTGCCGGCATGGTGGTCAGCTTGCTCGGGTTGGGCCTGGCCTTTTTGCCGCAATTGCAGGAACTCCGGGGAGCCATGGCCGTCGGGAGCCTGATATTTTTTTCCATTGCCTGGGTGATTGGGCCGGGAACGATTTTTTTTCTGCTGGTCTCCGAGATTTATCCCATGCAGGTCCGGGGCCTGGCCATGAGCCTGGTGACCGCCATCCTCTGGGGGGCTTATCTGGTCGACACTTTGACTTTTTTGAGCCTGATGGACCTCCTGGGCCGGACCGCCACCTTCTGGGTCTATGCCTTCCTGGGAATCATCGCCTGGGTCTTCGTCTATTTCCTGGTCCCGGAAACCAAAGGCATCTCCCTGGAGGAGATCGAAGCACACTGGAGCAGTCATAAACCCCCGCGGGAGTTGGGTAAAATCCGCTGAGGCGTGATTTTGCGGCACGTTTGGCCGGGTTCGCATAATCCTCCTTCCGGGGAGGCAATGGATAACAAAACCATACGACTCTCTGAAGAGCTGAGCCTCGAGACCAGATAGCCAAAATTATGGGCAGATTTTTTAATTTTTACGATCCCCTGGAAAAACGGTACGTCTTCAACAGCTTCCTGGTGGTGGTGGGGCTGGTGGAGATCCTCATCCTCATCTTCACCCTCATCTGGCAGCTGGATGAGGGCATCTTCACCGCTCATCCGATAGTTATCCCCTTCCCCTGGACGACCTACCTGCTGGCGGCCTTTGTCGCGCCCATCGCCCTGGTATTTCTTTTCGGGGTGGTCATCCAGGGATTCGAGATGCTGGGCCAGGAAGCGCCGGAGGGGGCGCCGGGGGCCCCCGGGGGCAGGTGGGGCGTCGGGCTGCGGCGTCTCCCCTATCTGTTGGGGCTTCTGGCCGGCATGGCGGTCCTCTGGTTCGCTGTGCAGGGGAGGAACGCCCTGCCCCTGGTGGCCGGGGCCATCAAGTTCATCGGGCTGGGGGGCGCCTACGGGCTCGTGGCCCTGTTGGCCCTGGCGCTGCTCTATCTGCCGTTGCGCCTCTGGCTGCGCTACCGGCTCCAGAAGCAGGCCATGGAGTATCAATATCTCCTGACCCTGGCCGAGCGCCATGGGGTGGTGGTGGTGGATCCGAAACGCTATCCGGAGTTGGCGGCCGAGCTGGAGGCGAAAAAAAATTTAGCCCCACCAACCGTGACTCTGCTGGCTGGACCGGATTTTTCTGAAGACTCCGGCCCCAATAAATCGGACTTGTGAAATTTTTCCTTTACAGCCGGTGCCATTCTGGGGTATGAATTAACATTCCGACAATAAATTGCTCACAGTTCCAGAAACAGGGTAGGGGAGGTGATGTACGTTTAGCTGGGCAGTTCTTATAAAAGACCTTAAACCTTAAGGAAATCAATACTTTATAGGAGGATAGGGGACAGTATGGATATTATGAGTTTTGCGTTGATCTGTGGCGCGGTGGGCGTGGCCTATGGCCTGGTCACCACCACCTGGGTCCTGAAACAGGACGCCGGCAACCCCCGGATGCAGGAAATCTCCGCGGCGGTGCGGGAAGGCGCCAATGCCTTCTTGAACCGGCAGTACAAGACCGTAGCCATGGTAGGCGCGGTGGTCTTCGTGCTGCTGTTCTCTCTGGGCAAATACACCGCCATCGGCTTCGTCATCGGCGCGGTGGGTTCGGCCCTGGCCGGTTATGTCGGCATGTACGTGTCGGTGCGGAGCAACGTGCGCACCGCGCAGGCGGCTTTCACCAGCATGGCCCACGCCCTGAAGGTAGCCTTCCGGGGCGGTTCGGTCACCGGCATGCTGGTAGTAGGTCTGGCCCTGATTTCCGTGGCCAGCTACTACAAGTTCTTGATGGCCGCGGCTCCCCATGAAGCCATGCATGCCCTGATCGGTCTGGGCTTCGGCTGCTCTTTGGTGTCCGTGTTTGCCCGGTTGGGCGGCGGCATCTACACCAAGGCTGCTGACGTCGGCGCCGACCTGGTTGGTAAGGTCGAAGCCGGCATCCCCGAAGACGACCCCCGGAACCCTGCGGTTATCGCTGACAACGTCGGCGACAACGTGGGTGACTGCGCCGGTATGGCCGCTGACCTTTACGAGACCTATGTCGTGACCGTGGTGGCCGCCATGCTGCTGGCCTTCACCGTGTACGGCGCCGGCTCCAACGCCATCGTCTTCCCCATGGTTATCGGCGGCGTGTCCATCATCGCCTCGGTTATCGGCACCTACTTTGTCCGTCTGGGCAAAGGCGACTACGTCATGGGCGCCCTGTATAAGGGCCTCATCGTGTCCGGCGTCCTGGCCATCATCGCCTTCTGGCCCCTGGCCAACAAGTTTATGGGCGGCGTCGCCTCCAAGGCTATCAAGGGTGGCGCGGCAGGCTTTGTGATTCCGCCCATGAACGTCTTCCTGCTGGCCGTCATCGGCGTGGCCCTCACCGGCCTCATCGTGGCCATCACCGAATACTTCACCTCCAAGAGCTTTAACCCGGTAAAATCCATTGCCAAGGCCTCCACCACCGGCCACGGCACCAACGTCATCCAGGGTCTGGCCATGTCCATGAAGTCCACCGCGGCGCCGGTTATCGTCATCGTGGCGGCCATCCTGGCGGCCTTCCACCTGGGCGGCGGTCTGGCTCACCCCGGCACCGGCCTCTACGCCATTGCGCTGACTGCGGTGGCCATGCTCTCCATGACCGGTATCGTCGTAGCCATTGACTCTTACGGTCCCATCACCGACAACGCCGGCGGCATCGCCGAAATGGCGGAACTGCCGGATGAGATCCGCAACATCACCGATCCTCTGGATGCGGTGGGCAACACCACCAAGGCCGTCACCAAGGGTTACGCCATCGGCTCCGCCGGTCTGGCCGCCCTGGTGCTCTTCGCCGAGTTCTCCCGTTCCTTCCCCGGGGCCATGAAGTTTGATCTGTCCGACCCCCGGGTCATCGCCGGCCTGTTCATCGGCGGCCTGCTGCCCTACTTCTTCGCAGCCCTGTGCATGGAGGCCGTTGGTAAGGCCGCCGGCGGCGTGGTTGAGGAAGTGCGGCGCCAGTTCCGGGAAATCCCCGGCATCATGGAAGGCACCGCTAAACCCGAATACGGCACCTGCGTCGACATCGTCACCAAAAGCGCCCTGCGCCAGATGATGCTGCCGGCCCTGATCCCGGTGTGTGCGCCCCTGATCGTGGGCTTCACCCCTGGTCTCGGTCCCGTAGCTTTGGGCGGTATGTTGATCGGTTCCATCGTCACCGGCTTGTTCCTGGCCATTGCCATGACCTCCGGCGGCGGCGCCTGGGATAATGCCAAGAAGGCCATCGAAGACGGCCTCTACGGCGGCAAGGGTTCTGACGCCCACAAAGCGGCAGTCACCGGCGACACCGTCGGCGACCCCTACAAAGACACTGCTGGCCCGGCCATCAACCCGATGATCAAGGTCGTCAACATCGTGGCCCTGTTGATCGTGCCCCTGCTGGTCAAATACGTGAAGTAAATTCTTGCCGGGTGCGCCCGCGCACCCGCAGTGCACCACAAAGCCGGTCCCCCTGGGGACCGGCTTTTTTATGGTCGAATCGACTCAGCCAGCCGCGAGAAATTTGTGATAATATACCCAAATATTTAGGCAGGAGGATTTTCCCCTGGTTCCCAAGTTGCACTTGGGAATCCCCGGTAGCGCCCAGGCTGAGCTTGGTAAGGAGTCGGTTTTACTCTTTGCGCCTTGGCGTCTTGGCGAGAGAAAAATGCACGAAAATGAAATCGCCAGGCTGATTGTGCATGCTTCATATAAAATTCATACTACTTTAGGTCCGGGTCTTCTGGAATCGGTTTATGAGGCCGTCCTTTTTTATGAATTGGAGAAACTCGGGTTGGTAGTGGCCCGCCAGGTTCCCATCCCCGTGGTTTATGCAGAAATTAAGTTTGATGAAGGCTTTCGTGCAGACTTGGTAGTAGCCGGGAAAGTGATTGTAGAACTGAAATCCGTTGAGAAAGTGGCGCTGGTTCATAAGAAACAGCTTCTCACTTACCTAAAATTGGCTGATAAGCGGCTTGGGTTATTGATTAATTTTGGAGAGGCGCTGATTAAGCATGGCATAACCAGAATAGTCAACCGGTTGGAAGAATAATCTCACGCCAAGGCGCAAAGACGCCAAGCAATCAGGGTGCGCCGGGGCGCACCTAAATAGTATCTTTATCTTTGCGCCGTTGCGTCTTTGCGTGAGGAGAAAAATGGAAGCCTGGAAGAACCAGCTATTTTTCGGTGACAATCTGGAGATTCTGCGGAGCGGGCGCATCCCCGTGGGGAGCGTGGACCTGATTTACCTGGACCCGCCGCTGCAAAGGCCCGAGCGATGAAGATCGCAGGGGGAGTTGATGTGAATTTATGTCACGCCAAGGCGCAAAGACGCCAAGCGGTAATACCAACATGGTGCGCGGAGCGCACCCTACTCCTGGCGCCTTGGCGTCTTGGCGTGAGGGAGAGCGATGAAGAAAAGCAGGGGGAGTTGCTGTGAAACGGCAGTTGTAGGGGCGGACCTATGTGTCCGCCCTTGATTTAGGGCGCACACGCAGGTGCGCCCCTACGAAAAAACGAAAAACCGCCAGGCGCGGCCATCTCGCCTCTAAGCCCCGACACTGATGATTTTTAAAACCCGCGATCATAGCTCCAACGCCAGTCAACCAGAGTGGCCCTTCCTCCTGGGATTGGCCCTGGTGGGGCTGGTGCTGTTTTTCTACCGGCTGGGGGCCCCGGGGCTCATGGACCCGGACGAGGGCCGCTACGCTGAGATTGCCCGGGAAATGCTGGTCCTGAAAGACTGGCTTATTCCCCACCTCAACCTGCTGCCCTACCTGGAGAAGCCGCCCCTGGTCTACTGGCTGACGGCCCTGGGCTTCAAGGTGTTCGGTTTCACCGAGGCGGCGGCCCGGCTGCCGTCAGCGGTTGCCGCCCTGGGCGGGGTGTTTCTGGCCTACGGGCTGGGCCGGGCCTTGTGGGGGCCGGGGCCTGGGGTCCTGGGGGCCCTGGTGCTGGCCAGCACCGCGGGTTACGTGGCCCTGGGGCGTATCCTCACCCTGGACATGACCTTTGCCCTGTGCCTGAACCTGGGGATCGGCCTGGGGTACCTGGCCCTGAGCCGGGGCCGGTCCCGGCTGTGGCTTTGGGCTTACCTGGCCCTGGCCCTGGCGGTCCTCACCAAGGGACCGGTGGCCCTGGTGCTGGCCGGGCTGGTTTGGGGCATTTGGGTGATGGCGAGCAGTGGCGGCTGGCGGCGCCTCATCCAAATCCGCGGCTGGGCGCTACTGGCGCTCATCACCCTGCCGTGGTTTGTTTACGTGCAGTGGGTCTACCCGCAGTTCTTCCGATTTTTTATCATAGAACAGCATTTTGGCCGGTTTTTAACTCCGGCTATCCACCCCGAGCCCCTTTATTATTATGTCCCCGTGCTCCTGGGGCTGCTGCTGCCCTGGACCTGGCTGCTGCCCTGGGCCTTCGCGGCCGGCAACCGGTGGCGGGACCCGGACGAGCGCTTCCTGGTGATCTGGGGGGCCGTAATCCTGGTCTTTTTCTCTCTGTCCCGGGGCAAGCTCGTGCCCTACATCCTGCCGGCGCTCTTACCCCTGGCCCTCCTGGTGGGACACGGGCTGACCCGGCTCGCCGGGGCCGGCCGGCTTAACTTCAACAGCCGGTTCCTCAAGACCGGCCTGCTGGTCTGGGCTTCTACGGGGGTTGTGTTGGTGGCGCTCACTGTTTGGCCTCCCGGGGCGCTGGTCCGGGCCCTGGCCCGGGCCAACCTCTCCTTCACCTATCTCCTGGCGGTTTCCCTGGTTTGGACCCTTACTCCCCTGGCGGCCCTGATCCGGCGGCACCTGGGGGCGCTGTTGCTGGGGGCGCTGCTGCTTGCGGCCCTGGTGCCCCGGGGCATCGACCAGGTGAGCCCGGGGCGGTCGTTTAAGGACATGGGCCTGGCCCTCAAGTCCCGCTGGCAGCCCGGGGCCGCCCTGGTGGGGGTGCAGCTCTATTCCCAGGGGTTGAGCTTTTACAGCGGCCATATCTTTCATCTGATGGGTTGCCGGACGGAGCTGGATTTCGGGGTGCTCTTGCGGCCGGATCTCGGTTTATGTCTGGCCGACAAGGGGGCCTTGCCGGCCTTCACTGCGGCCCATCCGGTGACCTTCTTTTTTCTGAAGGTCCACGACCTCCCCTGGCTGGCCGAAGGTCTGCCGGGGAAATTCCACCCGGTGGCTGCGCATAAGGATTGTATTTTAACGGCCTATGAGGGAGAATAAGGCGAATCGCAGAGTTGCCACCCAGGTTTGTCCCGGAACCCAATCCATCATGCCCCGTATCCTCTACCGCTATTTGATCCTGGAAATCCTGCCGCCCTTCAGCGTGAGCCTCCTGGGTCTCACCTCCATCGTGTTTCTGGGCCGCATGATGAAGATCACCCAAATGATCGTGGTCAAAGGGGTGGGGATCATCGACGTCCTGAAGACGTGCGCCTTTCTGTTGCCCTATCTGCTGGTGTTCACCCTCCCCATGGCGGCCACGGTGGGCATCTTGCTGGCCATGACCCGGTTGACGGTGGATCAGGAAATGATCGCCATGAAGACCGCGGGGTTGAGCTATGGCCAGCTGCTGCCGCCGGTCCTGGGGTTTTCCCTGGCGGTGGGACTGCTCACCCTGGGAATCACGATGTTTGCCAGCCCCTGGGGGCAGCAGGCGACCAAAGACCTGTTGAAGGATGTGGTCAAGCGCCGGGCCGATATGGGCATCCAGGAACAGACGTTTAATACCGACTTCAACGGTATGACGCTGTTTGTGAATCATGTGGCGCCCAAGGGGGGCCACCTGGAAGGAGTTTTCGTCTATGATTTCCGGGATGCGGAGAATCCCCTGACTGTTTATGCCGAGAAAGGGGACCTGAGTTACGACCGGGCCCAGGAAACTATGCTCATGGAGCTCTATGACGGCCGCATCATCCGGTGGGGGAAGACGCCGAACCGCTGGCAAACTCTGGAGTTCAAGACCTATAAATTGCCCCTGCAGGTCTTCAGCTTTGCCCTGAAGGGGGCCAAATCCGAATCGGAAATGTCCCTGGGGGAATTACGGGAGACTATTGCCAAGCAGCCGAGGGGATCGGACCTCTCCAACCGGGCCCTGGTGGAACTGAACCAGCGGTTTGCCATGCCGGTGGGGGCGGTGCTCCTCTGTCTGATGGCCATGCCCCTGGGGTTGAACCCCCGGCAGCACGGGCGCACCTGGGGCCTGATTCTGGGCCTGGTGGTATTTTTGGTGTATTATATAATATTTACTGCTTCCTGGCGCCTGGCCGTCAACGCCCGGATCGATCCGGGGCTGGCGCCCTGGCTGTCCAATTTTCTGTTTATCTGGGTGGCCCTGTATCTGTGGTACCGGACCGTGCGGGAACTGCCCTTGCTGCCGGCGGCCTGGCATCCCCGGCGATGGGCCGGTTTCAAGGCGAGGGGCTAGAAGAGTTAGCGGGTGTGGCGCGATTTGGTGATCAGAGAGCACAGATATAATGGGTCTGTGGCCCTGTCGTAAGACCTGAAAAGGTGGTATTGGCTGGTGGCACAGCCTTTCCAGGCTGTGCACGACTAACCTGCTTATTTGACACAGGCTGGAAAGCCTGTGCCACTAATTTGAAGACTTTTCAGAACCGAGGTGGATTATTTCTGATTTAGGGAGACTCAAAGACGCCCGGGTGCTCATCACCGGGGGCGCCGGCATGATTGGCAGCACCATCGCCCATCTGGCGGCGGCCCAGGGGGCCCGGGTCAGCATCCTGGACGCCATGCTGCCCCTGTATGGGGGCAACCGCTTCAATCTCCGGGGCATTCTCGATCAAATCGAGTTTATCGAGGGTGATATCCGGGACCTGGAGCTGATGCGGCGGGTGGTGCCCGGATATGATTATATCTTCAATCTGGCCGGCCAGGTGAGTTACGTGGACAGCAACACCGAGCCCCTCCTGGACCTGGAGATCAACTGCAAGGGGCACCTCCAGGTATTGGAGGCCTGCCGCCTGGAGAACCCCACGGCCAGGCTGCTCTTTGCCAGTTCCCGGTTCGTCTATGGCCGGATCGAATACATTCCGGTGGACGAGAACCACCCGTTTAACTGTTTGAGCATCTATGGCATCCACAAGCTGGCGGGGGAAAAGTATTATCGCTTCTATCACGAGGCCTACGGCATGAACACCGTGAGCGTGCGCATTGCCAACCCTTACGGGCCCCGGCAGCAGATGAAACACAGCAAATACGGGATTGTCAACTGGTTCATCCGCCTGGCCCTCATGGGGCAGCCGTTGACGGTGTTCGGCGACGGGCAGCAGCGCCGGGATTATATCTTCAACGAGGATCTGGCCGAAGCCTGTGTGGCGCTGATCCTGAGCCCGGGAACCGAAGGCCAGGTCTACAACCTGGGCACCGGCACCGGGGTGCCGTTTATCGAGATGGCCCACCTGGTGGCCGAGGCGGTGCCCGGCACCGAAGTGCGCGAGGTTCCGTGGCCCCAGGACCGGTATTTCGTCGAGACCGGGGATTATCTCAGCGACATCACCCGGATCACCGCGGCCTCGGACTGGCGGCCCAAAACCACCCTGAAGGACGGGATCGCACGCACCGTGGCTTATTACCGGGAACACCGGAAAGAATACTGGTAGCCGGGGCGAATCCGGGGCCCAGAGGCGGCATACCATGGCCGGGTAACTTAAGCCTCTGGCGAAATTCTCTTGGAGGCTGAAACGTTACGCGGTTGCTCCTCCAATACCCCATAGCGCCGGCTGGCGCCTATGGCCACCCGAAGTTCGGGCGATTTCCCCGAGACTCTTGAGAGGAAGATAGAGCTTATGGCGGATCACACCTCTGCAGTAAAGAATCATACGTTCCTGGTGACCGGCAGCGCCGGGTTCATCGGGTATCATGTGGCCCGGACCTTGCTGGATCACGGGGCCCGGGTGGTGGGGCTGGACAACTTCAACGATTACTATTCCCCGGCCTTGAAGCACGACCGGGACCAGGAACTGCGCGGCTACCCCAATTTCGTCGGCGTGGCCGCGGACCTGGCGGACCTGCCGGCTCTTGAAGCCCTCTTCAGGGCTCACCGGCCTTCGAAAATCTGCCATCTGGCGGCCCAGGCCGGGGTGCGGTACTCATTGGTCAACCCCTTTGCCTACCAGAAGTCCAACCTGGAGGGGTTCCTCAATCTCCTGGAGCTGGCCAAACGCTTCCCGCCGGAGCGCCTGGTTTACGCCTCGAGTTCCAGTGTCTATGCCGGGCTGACGGAAATGCCTTTCAGCGAGACCCAGCGGGTGGACACCCCCATCAGCCTCTATGCGGCCACCAAAAAGGCCAACGAGCTCATGGCCCATGCCTACTCCCACCTGTTCGGCCTGCCCACCGTGGGATTGAGGTTTTTTACGGTGTACGGCCCCTGGGGCCGGCCGGACATGGCCATGTGGCTGTTTACCGAGGCCATGCTCAAGGGGCAACCCATCAAAGTCTTTAATTACGGCAAGATGCAACGGGATTTCACCTATATCGACGACATTGTCCAGGGGGTGGTGGGGGCGCTGATGGCACCTAACCTGGACCCCTACGAGATCATCAACCTGGGGAACCACCGGGCCGAGGAACTGCTCAAGGTGATCGGTATCCTGGAGAGTGAACTGAACCTGACCGCGGAGCAACAGCTCTTGCCTATCCAACCCGGAGATGTGCCGGCCACCTATGCGGACATTGACCGGGCCAGGACCAAGCTGGGTTTCGAGCCGGCAACCCCCATTGACGTGGGGATCCCCCACTTTGTACAATGGTATTTTGATTATCACCACCTGGCGCGTCGATAAAAGCGTGGGTGGGGCGGCCGTCCCCGGCCGCCTGGCGTTGGCGGGCCCGGAGGCCCGTCCCACCGGGTATTTTTCCCATAAAGGCGGAGCATATGACGGATTTGCTGGGCAAAATCAAGGCCAAGGAAGCGGTGGTGGGCATTATCGGTTTGGGCTACGTGGGGCTGCCGTTAGTGTTGCGTTTCTGCGAGGTGGGATTTCAGGTCCTGGGGTTTGACACGGATGCGTCCAAGGTGGAATGCCTGAACCGGGGCGAGTCCTATATCAAGCACATTTCGTCCACCCGGCTGGCCGCCCTGCTGACGCCCCGGGAGGGCGCCGGGCAGTTTGCCGCCACGCACGATATGGGGCGCTTGGGCGAACCGGATGTCTTGATTATCTGCGTGCCCACCCCTCTGACTGGGAAGCGGGAGCCGGACCTGCGCTTTGTGGCGGACACCACCCGCCAAATTGCCGCCTACCTGCGCCCCGGTCAGCTGGTCTCCCTGGAATCCACCACCTACCCGGGCACCACGGCGGAATTGCTCCTGCCCCTCCTGAGCCAGCAGCTCAAGGTAGGGGAGGAGTTTTACCTGGTCTTCTCTCCCGAACGGGAAGACCCGGGGAACCCCACCTTTCAGGTGAGTACCATCCCCAAGGTGGTGGGCGGCGTGACGCCGGAGTGCCTGGCCCACGGGGTGGCGCTCTATTCCCAGGTGATCGACCGGGTGATCCCGGTGTCCTCCACCCAGGCGGCCGAGATGAGCAAGCTCCTGGAGAACATCTACCGGGCGGTGAACATCGCCCTGGTCAATGAACTGAAGATGCTCTGCCTGCGGATGGGGGTGGATGTCTTTGAAGTCATCGAGGCCTCTCGTACGAAGCCCTTCGGGTTCCAGGCCTTTTATCCCGGTCCGGGTCTGGGGGGGCATTGTATCCCCATTGATCCCTTTTACCTGACCTGGAAGGCCCGGGAATATGACTTTTCCACCCGCTTTATCGAACTGGCCGGGGAGATCAACAGCTCGATGCCCTATTTCGTGGTGCAGCGGGTGGCCCGGGCCCTGAGCGACCACAACCGGGCCTTGAACGGCGCCAAGATCCTGGTGTTGGGGGTGGCTTACAAGAAGGACGTGGATGATAACCGGGAATCGCCGGCCATGAAGATCATGGACCTGCTCAAGCAAGAGGGCGCGGCGGTGAGCTACAATGACCCCCACATCCCGAGATGCGCCGGGATGCGGCATTACCCCCATTTCGATATGGCCTCGACGCCCCTGGACGAAGGCGCCCTTAAAGAAGCCGACCTGGTGCTCCTGGTGACGGACCACTCGGCCTACGACTATGCCTGGATCGCCTCCCAGGCCCGCCTCATCGTCGACACCCGGAACGCCTTCAAGGGGATCGACGGCAAGCACATCTACCCGGCGTGATTAAGTCGCAGGCATGAGTTCCTGGGGAGAGGGTTGTGGGGGCTTTCATGAGCTTTCAGCTTAATTAGGTTAACATTATAGCAGGAATATTTTGGGTACCCGGTCATTCAATCTGCGCCCCGGACCGCGACGAAATTATTGGGGAAACCGCAATCCAAGACTCCTCGCCACCTGAATATAGGGGGCACTTGATTAACATTCCGGTACAAGATTCCTGGTGATTTTCCCTTTGCAGTACAAATTATTAAACCCAAAAGACCTGAACGATGTGGCAGAACAGCATAATTATTATTATATATCAACAGGTTATGTTAATAGGATAACTTGGTACGATTAGTGCAATAGATAGTTGCATACATGAACTTATAAGGAACCCCCCAACCCCCCTTAAGGTTCATACCATTTTCTCCTTTAGACTGGCCGGGACTCCCCCTCTCGGCCAGTCTTTTTTGCCTCGGTGGTTCTGGTCGGTCAATGCGCTTGCCATGTACGGCCATGTCACTGTTGGTGCCGGGGCGAACGGCCCATAACGCCTGATCTTCCTTCCGGGCCAGGCCGACTGTCCTCAAGAGCGAACTGGATGTGTCCCTGGGGGTCAGTCAGTTTCTCCTCTGAGATTGCCTTGATGCTCTAAAAGAAAGCCAGCCGCGGTGAAGATTAATCCCTCCGGCCAAGGTTGCGCGGGCGCCCTCCTATTCTTATCTTGCTTATATGCTTATGCCGAAAGGTTCGGGAGACAGCATCTCATACCAACTTGTGCTCATAGAAGTAAGAAAAGTTCACGGTCTGTAGGGGCGCGCCGCGTGTGCGTCCAACCTGAGGGCGGACACATAGGTCCGCCCCTACAAAAGATAAATTAACTGTATGATCTCAATTGGGTATCAGGCATTCATGCTCAATGGTGCGGTGGCCACCGGTGCCAGGGGCAAGCCGCGGCCCCTGGCGCCGGAGCACATCACCGCAAACTTTGCAAGCCGCACGCCAGATAACCGCCAACTACAGGAGTTTCTCGAAACCAATCTGAACCGTAAATTTATTGAATGGCCCGTATCTTCCGAATATATTTTCAGGCTGACTCTGGCGGCTCTGTATTATCATCCGCACTTGGATGCGGCCAGGGCTAACCCTATGAGCCCCAATACGAAATAAGCGGAAAATTTATGAAAGCAATAATTTGGTTGAGTGCACTCATTTCATTGGTACTTTGGAGTCCACCACTTCGAGCTCAAGGCCTGGAGCACAATAATCCTATTTATAAGGAATTGGCTGAACAGGGAAGGATGACTACAGGAGAGATATCTCTTGTTTATGGGGTGCCATGCGTAGAAGTTATGCTGAATAGTGGTGAAAGCATAAGGACATTTGTCCAATCCATACCTTCTTTAAAGCAAAAGTCTCTTATGGTTCAGGACAGGATTGCTCTCCTGAATAGAATGCACTATCTCTTGGTCGTGAATGCGTCCGGTAACGTCAGCACCGACAAGAGCAACATATTCGTGCCCCTTGACTATGCGATCGAGCCGAAAATTCTGCCCGATTTTCTCCCTGGTGCGGCCAATCATGAAAAGTACATTCTGATAGATCGCCGCCAGCAATATCTCGGCCTTTATGAATGGGGAAATTTGCAATACTGTTATCCAATTTCGTCCGGAACCTCGAATTCGACGCCTTTAAAAAAATTCGTGGTAATCCATATGGATGAATTTCATAACTCCACGATATTTGATCAGGCGCCCATGGATCATGCTCTGAATATTGGCAATGCTTATTTCATTCATGAAGGCATAGTTCCTGGATATCCCGCCTCCCACGGCTGTATCCGGGTGTTTCCGCTGCATGCCCGTTTTCTTTTCTATAAGTGGGCCAAGCCGGGAATTCCCGGGAAAATTATCGGGTGAAGCCGTTGCCCAAAGAATAATTTTCGGCGTGGCGTTTGCCGGAGAGACGCCGTTTTCCCGGTGAACCTGAGGGCCCTGCCGGAGTTGGCGGCGGTGTGGTGGTGGCCGGAGAACAAGTCTGGATGGACGAAACCGGCCCCTGCGGCGGCGGCAGACTCCCCCGGGAGGCCGCCAGGTTGCCATCCCGGCCTTTTTGGGTTAGACTCTAGCGAAAAAACTGTTTCACCCCTTGGAGATCTAGCCAATCCCCGGCCCAGTAGACCAAGCAACCTCCCTGGCCCCGGCAACGTAATTGCCTCCCAGAGGAACGGCATTGGGAAATTGAGCTGGCGGCTGTCCTAAAATCCGCTCTGCATCCATCAAGGCCTACCAAGAATATCCCCCGGCCAGCAGTATGATCTTCGGTAATCATCCCGATAGATTGGAGCCAACCTCCCTGGACAGCTAGGAACTGGATTTCCAAACCCTGGAGCAGCCAACAAAACCAACAGAAAGGAGAGCAGCATCTCCATGACCAGCATCACATCTTTCAGGGAGGAAACCTTGGGATAACCCGGGCCTCCCTGGCCCTAATGGTTTTTTTCTTTCTCTCGCCAGGCAGTGCCGGATCTGGCACTCCCTGGTGGGAGCAGGCCCCACCCCCGGTGGTACACGGTCAGGTCATGCCGTCCCCCTGGTGGGAAGAGGTCAAGCGCTCGAGCGGGCGTTATCATGTCAACCCTTTCCTGGTGGCCGCCGTAGCCTGGATTGAAGGAAATGGCTGGGACGGCGATCGGATTGGCCATAGCCCCTTCTGGGGGCCTATGGGGATTAACGAGCGGTGCGGGAAGATTCCCCGCTGGAAAATCTATGACGACCAGGCCAACATTGAACTGGGGGTGCGCGCTTTACGGGGCCCAGTCCCGGCGGTCTTAAAGCGCTACAACACCAAGTGGTACAAAGACCACTACATTAGGGACGTTATGGCCCTGCAAAGGCAGTTGGAGCAGAAGGCCCAGATAAAAGTGGGCCTCAGAGTCAAAGGCAGAAAGGCCTCGGAGAGAACAGGATAATAACCCCCGGGTTCGGCCCGACCAACGTCGGCGTGAAACTGAAAACCGCAACCTTATACCCGTTGCCAAAAGTTTTTTCTTAAGCCCCCGCTGGGGGGAGAAAGGATAAGAGGAAAGAACTTTTGGCAAACGCTATAACTTTTTAAGGGCGTGCCCCGATCCGTCGCGGCCGCCCTTCTTAAGTCATCAGGGCCAGGAGTGCGGCGGTCTTTTCCTTGAGCAGGGCCGGGTCCTGGCGGGTCTCGACGTTGAGGCGGAGGACCGGTTCGGTGTTGGATGGGCGCAGGTTGAACCGCCAGGCGGGGAATTCCAGGCTGAGGCCGTCGGTGCGGTCGGCCGCGATGGCTTCGGCCTGATAGCGCGCCTCGACGCGCTTAAGGGCGGCGTCGGGGTCGGGCAGCTTGCGGTTGATTTCGCCGCTGCAGGGGTAGCGGGCCATGCGGGCCGCCACCAGGGCGGAGAGGGGCTGATGGGCGCGGCAGATCTGCTCCAGGACCAGCAGCCAGGGGATCATGCCGCTGTCGCAGTAGGCGAAATCCCGGAAGTAGTGGTGGCCGGACATCTCCCCGCCGTAGAGGGCGTCTTCGGCCCGCATGCGCTCCTTGATGAAGGCGTGGCCGGTCTTGCTCATCACCGGGCGGCCGCCGGAGTCCCGGACCATGTCGATGGTGTTCCAGGTCAGCCGCGGGTCGTGAATGATCGCCGCGCCCGGGTGATGCGCCAGGAGTGCGGCGGCGATCAGCCCCACCAGGTAGTACCCCTCGATAAAATTTCCCCGTTCATCGAAGAAGAAGCAGCGGTCGAAGTCGCCGTCCCAGGCCAGGCCCAGGTCGGCGCCATGGTCCCGCACCGCTTCGGCCGTGATCCGGCGATTCTCCGGCAGCAGGGGATTGGGCACCCCCTGGGGAAAAGTCGGGTCCGGGTCATGGCAGATCTTGATGAACCGGAAGGGCAGGTGGGGCTCCAGGGCGTCGAGCACCGGCCCGGCGCAGCCGTTGCCGGCGTTCACCACCACCTTGAGGGGCGTGAGGCTGGAGGGATCGACGTAGCTTAGCAGGTGGGCGATATAATCGGTCAGGGCGTCCGTGGTTTTCCTGGTCGCCCCGGGGCCCGGGGGCGGGAGGCAATTCCGGGGCCGCGGCCAGCCGTTCGATGTCGTGGAGCCCGGAGTCGCCGCTCAGGGGGCGGGACCCTTGCCGCACGAACTTCATGCCATTGTATTCCGGGGGATTGTGGCTGGCGGTGACCATGATGCCGCCGTCCAGGCGCAGATGGGAGGTGGAAAAATAAATCTGCTCCGTGCCGCAGAGCCCCAGGTCCCAGACCTCGACCCCGGCGTCGTTGAGGCCCGCGGTCAGGGCCTCGGCCAGGGGAAGGCTGGAGAAGCGTATATCCCGCCCCACCGCCACCCGGGCCGGGGACAGAAACGCGGCATAAGCCCGGCCGATCCGGTAGGCCAGGTCATCGTTGAGTTCGCCGGGGACCCGGCCCCGGACGTCATAGGCTTTAAAACAGCTGAGCTTTTCCATGGTTACGTCAGAGGTGAGAGGGCTATTTCCGGTGGCGTCTCGCACCATTTCCGGATATTTGGTATTATCATGATCGGGTTTTAAAGGCCAGGGTGAAGCAGCTCTTTCGGGTGTATACCCGGCAGTTACCTGGGCCTCAGGCCCACCCATAAATCATGAAAAGGTTGGTGCGGGGCTCCGGGCCCGCCGCCAGCCGGGTCAAGCGGTGCGTAAGACGCACCCTACGGCAATCTTTTCCGGACAGTTGCGTATGAGTTGCCGGTTCATCAGTAAATAACCGCAATGGCAGGAGTTATGTCATGGGGCGCGGTGCGCACCCTACAGGAAATATCCTAACCTTGAACTTTTCGGAACAGGATTGAACCTCATGATTAAGATTTCCAAGTCGGTGGTGGGAGCGGCTGAACTCGAGGCCATGGGCCGGGTAATGCGGGAAGACGGCTACCTGGGCATGGGCCGGGAAGTGCGGGCTTTTGAGGAAGAGCTCAAGGCTTATCTGGGCGGGCCGGCGGACCGCCAGGTAATCTGCCTCAATTCCGGCACCGCGGCCCTGCATCTGGCGGTGGCTGCCCTCACCCGCCCCGGGGATGAAGTCCTGGTGCAGTCGTTGACTTTTGTGGCCACGTTCCAGGCGATCAGCGCCGCGGGGGCGGTGCCGGTGGCCTGCGAAGTCTACCCGGAGACGGTAACCCTGGACCTGGAGGATGCCGCCCGGAGAATTACGCCCCGGACCCGGGCCGTGATGCCGGTCCATTACGCCAGCAACCCCGGGGACCTGGAGGCCATCTATGACTTTGCCCGGCGCCATGGCCTCAGGGTGATTGAAGACGCGGCCCATGCCTTCGGCTGCACCGACAAGGGGCGGAAGATCGGCTCCTTCGGGGACCTGGCCTGTTTCAGTTTTGACGGGCTGAAAAATATCACCAGCGGGGAAGGGGGGGCGGTGGTCACCGCGGACCCCGGGGTGATCCAGGCAATTCAGGATGCCCGGCTGTTGGGGGTGCAACGGGACACCGAAAAACGTTACCAGGGGGCCCGGAGTTGGGAGTTCGACGTCCAGCATCAGGGCTACCGGTACCATCTGAGCAACCTGTTTGCGGCCATGGGCCGGGTGCAACTGGGGCGCTTTGAAGGGGAATTCAAACCCCGGCGCGTCGAGGTGGCCCAAAAATACCGCCAGGCTTTTGCCGGCACGGGCAATCTCCACCTATTGGCGGGAGAGCCGGGACCGATTGTGCCCCATATCTTTTCCGTCCGGGTGCTGAACGGCAGGCGGGATGGGCTTCGGCAGTTTTTGCAGGACCGGGGCATTGAAACCGGCATTCACTATAAGCCGAACCATCTCTTGTCGTTTTATGGCGGGGGCCGGGAGGCGCTGCCGGTCACCGAGAGGCTCTATGAAGAGTTGTTAACCCTGCCCTTGCATCCCGGGTTGGGGGATGAAGAGATTGATTATACCATCGCCGCAGTGATCGAATTTTTGTCCAGGGTCTGATACCGAATCGCAATCGATTGGCGACACAGGCGTCTCGCCCGGGCTGGCGCAAGCGAAAGGTTCGTGACCCTGGGGTTGGTCTATCCCGGAGAAAAAAATCCCCCCTCCCCCCCTTTAGAAAAGGGGGGTAAAGACTGCGGCTTCCTTAAAGTCCCCCTTTTTTAAAGGGGGATTTATGCCAAGTCGCCATCTAACAAGTAATATCTAAGTAAGGAAAATTTGTCATCGAACGAAGTTTTTCCGGGTTGCTGTCAAGGTCAGGCGAAGAGGGCCTGGACAATCCGTTCCTGGTCGGCCGGCCCTAAGTAGGGATGCATGGGGAGGCTGAAGATGCGCCGGGAAGCGTGTTCGCTCACCGGGAAATCCCCCGGCTTATAACTCAGATGGGCAAAAGCCTTTTGGAGGTGTAGGGGCACGGGATAATAGATGGCCGCGGGGATTTGGGCCGTCTGCAATTTCTGCAGCAAAAGCTCCCGATGGTCGCTCTGCACCGAAAACTGGGCCCAGACCGAGGTGCAATCCGGGGCCACCGAGGGCACCGTCACCAGGGGGCTCAGGGCCTCGCAGTATTGCCGGGCCACTTTTTGCCGGTCCATTACCTCCTGAGCGAAGATTTCCAGCTTGGCCAGGAGCACCGCAGCCTGCAGGGTATCCAGACGGCCGTTCAAACCGATGCGGACGTTTTCATACTTGTCCTTCCCCTGGCCATGAACCCGGATGGACCGCAAAACTTCCGCCAATTCGTCATCATCGGTAAAAATGGCCCCGCCGTCACCATAGCATCCCAAAGGCTTGGCCGGGAAAAAGGAGGTGGCGGCGACCTCCGCCAGGGCCCCGGCTCGCCTCCCCTTATACGTCCCTCCGAAGGATTGGGCCGCATCTTCCAGGACAAATAAGCCATGGTCCCGGGCGATGGCGTTGATGCGGTCATAATCCGCGGGTTGGCCGAAGAGGTCCACCGGAATGATCCCTTTGGGTTTAAGATGGGCCGTGCCGGGGTTTTGCCCCAGGCTGCCGACGGCCTCGGCCAGGGACTCCGGGTCAAGGTTGAAGGTTTTGGGGTCAATATCCACAAAGACCGGGGTGGCCCCCAACAGTTGGATCACTTCGGCGGTGGCGATAAAGGTAAAGGGAGTGGTAAAAATAGCGTCGCCGGGGCCGACTCCATAGGCCATCAAGGGCATGAGCAGGGCATCGGTGCCGGAAGAGCAGGAGATGGCGTGCCTGACGCCGACATACGCCGCCAGCCGGGTCTCCAATTCGTTGACTTCGGGCCCCATGATGTATTGGCCGTGGGCCAGAACGCGTTGGAGGTTTTGGGCGAGCCGGTCGGAAATTATCCCTTGTTGCGTTTTCAGATCAATAAAGTCCAGGCGTTTTTGAGAGGTCATTTTTCTTCATCCATAAGCCAGGTATGATCCGGGCCTGCAAAAAGTGAATTTCCACCTGACCGGTGGGCAGGGGAAATATGGTGATGCTGCTAGGTTGAGAGCTCATCGCACCGCCATCTTGTCAGCCTGAGCGCGGCGCAGGATCTCGTCTGTTCTCGCATTTATGAGATGCTTCGGTCCCTCCGCTCCCTCAGAATGACCGGTGAAGGGACTGGCGCAGAGGTCTCTCAGTTGATCAAGGAGACAGAATCTGCCCCCAATAATTATAGCGTTTGCCATAAATTCTTTCCACCTGGAGATTCTCAAATCCCCCTAAATCCCCCTTTTTCAAAGGGGGACTTTGCTAACAATTCCTTATAGTTCTCCCCTTTTCTCAAGGGGGGGGATTAGAATGATGCCGCCATCGGAAGAAAATTTTGGCAAACGCTATATAGCCTACTCTGCCGCCAAACCACCATACTCCCGGCGATCGCGCGCAAAGATCGGGGCCCAAGGCCCAGGGTCTCGCCGCACCGGGAAGGATTGATTTCAGGCGTCCGGGAACTGCTGTTTCTTCACCTCGAAGTGCCACTTCCACAGCAGGTAGATCGACGGGTAGATAAAGAGCTCCAGGAGAAACGACGTGGTCACCCCGCCCACCATGGGGGCGGCGATGCGCTTCATGGCCTCGGAGCCGGTGCCGCTGCCGTACATCAGGGGCGCTAAGCCCACCAGGATGGCCATCACGGTCATAAGCTTGGGCCGCAGGCGCTGCACCGCGCCTTCCATGACGGCATCCTCCGTGTCCCGGTAGGTGAGGAGCCGCCCCTCCCGTTGGGCCCGGTGATAGGCGATGTCCAGGTAGAGGAGCATGATCACCCCGGTTTCGGCGTCCAGCCCCGCCAGGGCGATGAGCCCCACCACCACGGCGACGCTGATGTGGTAGCCCAGAAGATAAAGCAGCCAGATGGCCCCCACCAGGGAGAAGGGCACCGCCAGGAGCACGATCATGACCTTGGTGATGGATTGGGTATTAATATAGAGGATGAAGAAGATGATGGCCAGGGTGATGGGGATGATGATGCTCAGGCGCTTCCGGGCCGTCTCCATGTATTCGAACTGGCCGCTCCAGAAATAGCTGTAGCCCGGAGGCATTTTCAGCTTGTCGGCAATGACCGCCTGGGCCTTCTTGATATAGGAGCCTACGTCGATGTTCCGGATGTCCACGAAGACCAGGGTGGCCCGGCGGGCGTTTTCACTGAAGATCATGGGGGGGCCCTGGTGCATCTTGAGATCGGCCACCTGCTCCATGGGGATCTGGGCCCCGGTGGCAGTGGGGATGAGCACCCGGCGCAGGGCCGGCAGGTTCTCCCGGTAGTCCTGGAAGTAACGCAGGTTCACCGGGTAGCGCTCCAGGCCCTCCACCGTATAGGTCAGGTTCATGCCCCCCAGGGCGGTGAGGATGACGTCCTGGACGTCCCCCACGGTCAGGCCGTAGCGGGCCGCCTCCCGCCGCTTAATGTCGAAATCCAGGTAATAGCCCCCGGTGGTGCGCTCGGCGAAGGCGCTGGCGGTTTCGGGAATGCTCTTGAAGATGGCTTCGGCCTGGGTCCCCAGGCGGTTGAGGACTTCGAGGTCGGGACCGGTGATTTTCAGGCCGATGGGGGTCTTAATGCCCGTGGACAGCATGTCGATGCGGATCTTGATGGGATAGCCCCAGGAGTTGGAGAGCCCCGGAAATTTCACCGCCTCATCCATCTCCCGGATGAGGCTTTCCATGGTTACGCCCGGCCGCCAATACTTGGGGTCTTTGAGGCGGATGGTGGTCTCGAGCATGCTGAGCGGCGCCGGGTCAGTGGCGGTTTCGGCCCGGCCGGCTTTGCCGAAGACATTTTCCACCTCCGGGAAGGTGCGGATGATGCGGTCCGTCTGCTGGAGGATGTTTTTGGCTTCGGTAATGGAGATGCCCGGCATGGTGGTGGGCATGTACAACAGGTCGCCTTCGTTGATGGGCGGCATGAATTCGGAGCCCAGCTGGGAGAAGGGGTAGATTGTGACCGCCACCAGGATCACCGCCACGGCGATGGCCAGCATGGGGAACCGCAGCACCCCCTTCAGCAGGGGGTGGTAGACGGCCTGGGCCACCCGGTTGATGGGATTTTTGGATTCCGCCGGGACTTTACCCCGGAGGAAGGCCAGCATCATGATGGGCACCAGGGTGATGGCCAACAGGGCCGCGGCGCCCATGGCAAAGGTCTTGGTGTAGGCCAGGGGCTTGAAGAGACGGCCGCTCTCGGCGCCCAGGGCGAAGATGGGCAGGAAGGAGACGGTGATCACCAGGAGGGAAAAGAACAGCGACGGGCCCACTTCCTTGGCGGCCTCCAGGATCAGGGGGCCCCGGGGCGCGTCCGGCGGGGCGTGCTCGATGTGCTTGTGGGCGTTTTCGATCATGATCACCGCGGCGTCCACCATCACCCCGATGGCCAGGGCGATGCCTCCCAGGCTCATGATGTTGGCGCTGATGCCCGCGGCGTACATGATGGCCAGGGAGATCAGGACCCCCAGGGGCAGGGTGACGATGGCCACCAGGGAACTGCGGAAGTGCAGCAGGAAGATGATGCAGATCAGGGCCACCACCACCATTTCTTCGATGAGCTTGTGGGTCAGGTTTTCCACGGCCCGGTCGATCAGGTTGGCACGGTCATAGGCCGTGGTGACGATCACCCCCGGGGGCAGACCGGACTTGAGCTCGTCTAACTTCGCCTTGACCCCCTCGATGACCGACCGGGCATTCGCCCCGTAGCGGGCGATGACGATGCCGCCCACCACTTCGCCCTGGCCGTTGGCTTCGGTCAGGCCCCGGCGCAGTTCCGGCCCCAGGCGGACGATGCCGATGTCCTTGATCAAGACGGGGGTGCCCTGTTTATCTGCGCCCACCACGATATTTTGCACGTCCTGGATGCTCTTGATGTAGCCCAGCCCCCGGACCATATATTCCGTTTCGGCCCGCTCGATTACCCGCCCGCCCACGTCGTTGTTGGAACGCATGATGGCGTTCTTGACCTTGGATAGGGGGATGCCGTAGGAGGCCAGGGTGTTGGGGTCCACCACCACCTGGTACTGCTTGACGAAGCCGCCCACACTGGCCACTTCCGAGACCCCGGAAACGGTCTGGAGCTGGTAGCGCAGGTACCAGTCCTGGATGCTGCGCAGTTGGGCCAGGTCATGCTTGCCGGTGGGGTCCTCCACCATGTACTCAAAGACCCAGCCCACCCCGGTGGCGTCGGGTCCCAGGGCCGGGTTGACCTCTTTGGGGAGTTTGCCCCGGACGAAATTGAGGTACTCCAGCACCCGGGTCCGGGCCCAGTAGATGTCGGTGCCGTCCTCGAAGATGATGTAGACCAGGGATTCCCCGAACATGGAGTAACCCCGCACCACCTTGGCCTGGGGCACGGCCAGCATGGCGGTGGTCAGGGGGTAGGTGACCTGGTCTTCCACCACCTGGGGGGCCTGGCCGGGATAGTCGGTTAAAATGATGACCTGGACGTCGGAGAGATCGGGGATGGCGTCCACCGCCAGGTTGTAGGTGGCATAGAGGGAGCCGGCGGTGATCAGGATAGTAACCAGCACCACCAGGAAGCGGTTTTTGGCGACGAAGTCGATGATCCGGGCAATCATAGTCTGCCTTTAATGCTTAGGCCCGGGGGGCATGGCGGCCGGGGGAGCTTGTTTCTGGCCTTCCATCTTCATGCCCGGCGGTGTGGGGGCCGGCGCCGGGGCGGGCGCACCCTCCTTCTTGGCCTTGGACTCCGGCGGCATCATCATCTGCACCGCCTCCCGGAAGCGGGATTCGGAATCCAGCATGAATTGGGCCGACACCACCACGTCTTCGCCGCCCTTGAGGCCGGAGAGCACTTCCCGCACCCCGTCATTGCCCAGGACCCCCAGCTTGACCTCCCGGGGCTCGAAGCGGCCCTGGCCCAGGGCGATGAACACGTGCTGCTTGAGGCCGGTGTCGATCACCGCGTCGGCGGGGACCACCACGGCATTGTGGGCCACCGGGGACTCGATCTTCACCTGGGCGAACATCTCGGGCTTGAGCTTGAGCCCGGGGTTGCGAAAGCGAAGGCGGACTTTGGCGGTGCGGGTGGCCTCCTTGAGGTAGGGATAGACATAATCGATCTTGCCCGGGAAGGTCTCGCCGGGCAGGTATTCCAGGGTCATGGTCACCGGTTGTCCCACCTTGATCCAGGGGAGTTCATACTGATAAATATCGGCGTCCACCCAGATGGTGGAAAGATCGGCCACCTCCAGAAGCGGCATGCCCGCCCGGGTATACATGCCCTGAGTGGCCATGCGCTTGGTGACGATGCCGTTGGCCGGGGAATAGAGGGTCAGGTGCTTCCTGACGCGTCCGGTGCGCTCCAGTTCATTGATCTGCCCGGCGCTGATGTCGAAATAGGACAGGCGCCGGCGGGAGGCCTGGGCCAGGCGTCGGGCGCCCTCCGCCATCTCCTTCACCGGGCTGGTCTTCATAGCCTTGAGGTTGCGCACCGCCAGGAGGTATTCTTCCTGGGCGCTCACCAGATCCGGGCTGTAAATGCTCAAAAGCGCCTGGCCTTTGCGCACCGGGTCGCCGGTGGCGTTGACGTAGAGGCGCTCCACCCAGCCGTCCACCTTGGTGGTGATGACCGCCAGGTTGCGTTCATCGAAGGTCACCCGGCCCACGGCCAGGGTGAGGCGGGACAGGGGGCGCACCTGCACCTTGGCGGTCCGCACCCCCATGGACTGGATGGTGGCGGGGGAGATCGAGATGGCGCCCGGGGCTGCCGCCGCGGCTCCCGTGTCCTCATAAACCGGCACCAGGTCCATGCCGCAGGGAGCCTTGCCGGGTTTGTCCCGGACGTAGCCGGGGTCCATGGGGGACACCCAGTACTTGATCTTGCGTTCGCCCTGGGCGGCCGGGGCCGGGGCCGCCTCCTCATAGACCGGCACCAGGTCCATGCCCATGGGGGATTTCCCCGGCTTGTCCCGGATATAGCTGGGGTCCATGGGAGCTACCCAGTATTTGATCTTGCGCTCTTTGGTCGGCGCCGGGGCCGTCGCCGCGGGGGCCGGGGTCTCATTCTGGTGGACCGGCACCAGGTCCATATTGCAAATGGGGCATTTGCCGGGAGATTTTGAGACGATTTGCGGATGCATGGGGCAGTGATAATACTGGGTTTTGGCTTCCGGCTTGGCGGCGGGGGCCACTGCGGCGGCCTTGGCGGGAGGCGGGCCTGAGGGCGGGGTGGCATAGACCGGCACCAGGGGGTTGCCTTCAGGGTCTTGGCCCGGGGCCGCCTTGATGAAATTGGGGTTCTTGGGCGAGACGTAGCAGAGGGCTTGCGGCTTTTTGGCGCCGAAGGGCAGGCTCACCACGCCGGAAAAGTATAATCCCGCCAGGATGCCCACCAGGACGATCAGCCCTAAACCACTCCAGAGTCCGCGTCGGGAGGAAGCACTCATGGTTTACCTCCAGAGGACCGGGGTAATTCGACGCCCACCAGCCACTCCAATTCGGCCCAGTTTTCTTCAAAATCCTTGAGGAATTCCTGCAGGGTCAGCTCGGCGTTAAAGGCGGCGATCTGGTTTTGGTACATGCGGGCGAAATCCAGCATGCCCACGGAGTAGTCGGCCAGGGAGGCGGACGCGGCCTGTTGGGCCTGGGGGATGATGCCCCGGTCGTAGAGGGTGATCTGCTGGTGCAGACGCTGGAGCTTGACGAAGCGGTCCTTGATAGCCGCGCCCAGCCGGTCGGCAAAGGACCGGTAAGCGTCCTGGGCCGCGCCCTTGCGCTGTATCTGCTCCCGGATGCGCGGCTCGATTTTAGAGGCCCGCCAGAGGGGGATGTCCACCATAAAGCTGGTGCTGAAAAAATCCGCCTGGTTCCGCTTCTGAGGCGGGTCCAGGTTTTCTCTCAAGCCGTACGCCAGCCCGATGCTGAGGTCGGGGTAGTAGTCTTTGTGGGCCAGTTTCACCGCCTTTTCCTGTTTGTCGATGAGGGCCTTCAGGGCCTCCAGCTGGGGCCGGTCCTTGGCCCGGGCCAGGAGGTCGGCCAGCTTAAGATTCATGGGCCTGGCTTTCAGGGCGTGGGGCCGGGGGATGGCGGTCTGGGGCGGTTGGGAGCGCAGGGCGTTGAGGTCGGCCACAAACGACTCCCGGCGCTGGCGCCACTGCAGCAACCGGTTGAGGTAATTCCCCAGTTCCACCTGGGCCTGGAGGACATCCGGCTGCCGGGCCTGGCCCACGCTGTAGCGGGTTTCCGCCACCTGCACCACCTGGTCCCAGAACTGCTTGTTGCGCTCGGTGATCTCATAGCCGCTGTAGGCCAGGGCCAGGCCCCAGTAACGCTGGATCACCAGGGCCCGGATTTCGTTCCTTTTATCCTGGTAAACCAGGTCGTCGGAGCGGGCCTGCTCTTCGGCCACCTCGGACCGGAGGCGGCGCTTCCCGGGGAAGGGAAGCTTTTGGGACACGGTGAAGGCCTTCTGGGTCATGGGTTCCTGGGCGAAGCTCCAGGTGTCGGTGGGCAGGTTCAGGAGAGCAAAGCCGGCCTGGGGATTGTCCAGGGCCCCGGCGGGCCTGATGGTTTCCTGGGCTGCGGCTTTCAATTGGGACTTCTGCTTGATTTCGGGATTGGCCTTGAGGGACTCATTGATGAGGCCCTGCAAATCCGGCGGCAGGCCGGCATTGGGCCCCTGGGCCCAGGCCTGGCTGGCGGCGCCCAGCCCCAGCCCCAAACACAATACCCACGCGGCCAGCACGTTGCGGCACTTGTACGTTACCACCCTTACCCCCCAGAAAGATGATAATCCCGCGCCCCCAGGCGGGCCAATTGTCCAGTTACTTTAGTATATCTCTTGAATAACATATATACGGCGGGCTTGACAAAGATTATTTGTAAGGAGTTTCTTCCAGGGGTTGTGCCATTGTAGCAGGAGCAGCTATCAGTTTCCCGGCTCTCCCCCAGGCCGCAGACAAACGGTAATTGTTCCGTGGGGGCGGACCTGAGGTCCACCCATGATTGAGGGCGCACAAGCGGGTGCGCCCCGACAATGTCGTGTTGGGTGATTGCGACTTGAGACCTCTGCGAAAGTCCCTTCACCTGTCATTCTGAGAGAGCGGAGCGACCGAAGAATCTCATAACTACAAGAAAATACGAGATCCTGCGCTCCGCTCCGGATGACAAAATGGCTTTGGCAGAGGTCCCGACCTGGTATCAAACAGCCGATCCGGAATCAACCGCGTTGGTGATCACCCTCAAGATAATGTAAACCCGGCGTTATCCGCTAAAGTAAGCATAAAATCGCCAGATTCAACCTGGTTAACAATCAGGGGCATGAACGCCGGGGCGAGAAGCCTGGTCCTAGAGCGTCAGAATCAGCGGCAGGATCATGGGGCGGCGCTCCAGGAGCTTGAAGAAGAGTTTGCGCAAGGCCTTGCTCACCTGGGTCTGGACCTCGAGCCAGTCCTGGGTGGGTTCGGTCAGGGCCTTGTCCAGAATCTCCTGGAAGATCTTCCGGGCCTGCTCCAACAGGGGCGCCTGCTCTTCTTCCAGGGTGAAGCCCCGGGTGATGAGGTCCGGCCCGGTGACGATCTTGCCGGCGACCGGGTCCACTGCGGCCACCGCGATCACCATGCCGTCCGTGGCCAGGTGGCGGCGGTCCCGGAGCACGATGCGGCTGACGTCCCCCACCCCTTTGCCGTCCACGAAGACCCGGCCGGTGTCCACCCGGTCTTTAAAGGTGGCGCCCCGGGAGTCGAAGCGGACCTGGGCGCCGTCGGTGGCCAGGAGGATGCCGTCGTCGGCCACCCCCATGGCCCGGGCCAGCCGGGTGTGCTTGATGAGGTGGCGCATCTCCCCGTGGATGGGGATGAAGAAGCGGGGCCGGGTGAGGTTGATCAACAGCTTCAGTTCCTCCTGGGAGGCGTGCCCCGAGGTGTGGATGGCCGCCACCTCCTGGTACATCACTTCGGCCCCCAGGCGGTAGAGGTTGTTGATTACCGTGGTGATGGCCCGTTCGTTGCCGGGAATGAACTTGGAGGAGAGGATCACCAGGTCGCCGGCCTGGATGTGGATCTGCTTGTGGGCCTCCATGGCGATGCGGGCCAGGGCGCTGAGGGGCTCTCCCTGGCTGCCGGTGGTGACGATGATGGTCCGGGCGGGGTCCAGGCGTTCCAGGGCTCCCACGGTGATCTCCAGGCCGTCGGGGACGTCCAGATAGCCCAGTTCCTTGGCCAGCCGGGTGTTGGTCACCATGGACTTGCCGTTGAACAGCACCTGGCGGGAAAACTTGGCGGCGATGTTGACGATCTGCTGGAGCCGGTGGATGTGGGAGGCAAAGACCGCGATGATGACCCGGCCGGCGGCCTCCCGGACGAGGCCCTCCAGGGTGATGCCGATCTCCCGCTCGCTCAGGGTGTAGCCGGGACGCTCGGCGTTGGTGGAGTCGGACATCAGGGCCAGGACGCCGGCTTCGCCGTAGTGGGCGAAGCGGTTCAGGTCCATGGCGCCGCCGGACACCGGGGTCTGGTCGATCTTGAAATCGCCGGAATGGACCAGGAGGCCCTGGGGGGTGCGCACCACGAACCCGACGCCGTCCACGATGGAATGGCACACCCGGATGAACTCGAACTCAAACGGCCCCAGGGCCAGGGGGGGGCCGGGGCTGATCTCCCTCAGGTCGGCGTCCTCCAGGAGGCCGTGTTCCCGGAGCTTTTCCCGGAGCAGGGCCAGGGTCAGGGGGGTGCCGTACACTGGCACGGAGATTTCCTTGAGCAGAAAGGGCAGCGCGCCGATGTGGTCCTCGTGGCCGTGAGTGAGGACCACGGCCGCCACTTTGTCCCGGCGCTCCCTGAGGTAGGTAAAATCGGGGATGACGATGTCGATCCCCAGCATGTGATCTTCGGGGAACATGAGGCCGGCGTCCACCACCACCAGGCAGTCGTCGGTCTCGAGGGTCATCAGGTTGAGGCCGATTTCCCCCAGGCCGCCCAGGAAGGTCAGATCGACCCAATGGTCAGTGGTCGAGGTTTCCGGGGCCATGGGGAAAGTCGGGGTCGTAGTGGGCGTCGATGGCCTGGCGCACTGCGGCCATGAGTTCTTCTTTGCGGCGGAAGGTGCCCGGAGCGATGGGAGGAGAGACGACTATTTTTATCGGTCCTGGTGTCATCCGGATGGTGCCGCGAGGCTGGATGAAGCGGGTGCCGTTGATGCTCACCGGGACGATGGGCTGCTCGGCCTTTATGGCCATGATGAACACGCCTTTTTTGAAGGGCAGGAGCTCCCGGGACAGGGCCCGGGTGCCTTCGGGAAAGATGGTCAGGGAAACGCCGCGTTTGACGATGGCCGTGGCCCGGTCGAGGCTCTGGACTGCGGAACGGAGGTTGGCCCGGTCCACCGAGATGGAGCCCATGCGGGAGAGGGCCTGGCCCAGGATCGGGACCTCGAAAGAGGGACTTCTTGGCCACCCAGAGAAACCGGCCCGGCAGGACCGCGACCAGGGCAAAGATGTCGAAGTTGGAGCGGTGGTTGGCGGCATAGACATAGGCCTGTCCGGGGACCAGGTGTTCCAGGCCCTCAACCTGGACCGGGATGTGGGCGACCTTGAGGAGGGTGCGGCCCCACCACCGGCAGGCGCGGTGGATCATGGGGCTGTTCCGGTCGACGTAGGACCAGAAAATGACCAGGATACCGGCCCAAAAGGTGAGCACCCCCAGCCAGAAATTAAACCATAACCCCCAAGCCAGGGCTCGCTTCCCGTTCCCATGCATGTTTCTACCTTAACCTGGAAAAGCACGGCCCGTCAATATTTATGGCGGACGCGGCAGCAGGGCGGGGGCGGCAATATTCCGGCCGGGGCCCGGGCCGGAGCCAAATACTGCCCCGGACGTGGAATTATCGGGCCGGCCGGGTTATAATGGCCCAAACTCCGGCACTTGTGGCCGCCCGTTCACGACTATGACTATTCCCAAGATCATTTCAGCCGAATACAGCCTCAGCGCCCACCGGGGCGACCAGTGGCCCCCGGGAGGGCTGCCGGAAGCGGCTTTTCTGGGGCGCTCCAACGTGGGGAAATCCAGCCTGATCAACAGCCTGCTGGGGCGCAAGAAACTGGTGCGCACCAGTTCCCGGCCCGGCTGCACCCGGGCCCTGAATTTTTTCCTGATCAACCAGCGCTGGAATTTCGTGGACCTGCCGGGTTTCGGTTATGCCGCGGTGTCGAAGGACGTCAAGGCCGCTTGGGGGCCTCTGGTGCTGGAATATTTGGCCCGGCGGGAATCTTTGGCCGCGGTGGTCTTTCTCCAGGATGGCCGCCGGGTTCCGGCCTCCGAGGAGTTGTTCCTCTGGGAATTCTTGAGGGAACAGGGGCGCCGGGTGATACCGGTCCTGACCAAGGCCGACAAACTGAAGCGGGGGGAGCGGAGCCGCCAGCTGCACCTCTTTACCGAGGCCCTGGCGCCGTATGAGGTGGACCCCGGGGAGGTTATCTGGTATTCGGCCCTCACCCGGGAAGGACGGGACCGGCTCTGGGAGCGGCTGCTGGCCGGCCTGGAAGCGAGCCTGACTGTAAGGGCCGGCGGTTCCAAGGGGCCTCGGGGCGGCCATGGGATTGGCCTCTTATCGGGGGGAGCTGCCGGCCAGTTCCCGGCTTCCAGCCGCGTAAAAGAGGCCCTGTACCTTGACCATCCATGTCCTTACTGATAAAATAATTTGTTAAATAATGGCATAAGCGATTTAACCGGCAGCCAGGCGCATGCCGCACGCCAGAACGCCTTCCCGACCCCCAGGGGTTGACCCAGGTGGGGGGAGGGGGCTTTGGCAAGGGTGCGGGCCTCAAGATTTTTTACCTGGCCGGGTGGTTTGCCGGCGTCCATGATTCTGTCCAGAGATGCCCCGGCAGTGGTTCTCTACAGAACCAACCTTAAAAAAGAGCGAGGATAATTCGACGCACCGAGCCGGTCGAGGTCCGTTGAGTGAAAGGCGCTCGAGGAGTGAAACCATATGCAGAAAGTTGTTCTGAAGGCCACCAGGCGTGAGGTAGTGGGCAAGAAGGTGGGGGCCCTGCGCCGGGCCGGGAACCTCCCGGCCGTACTGTACGGGCACCGCATCGAGACAACCCCGATTACCCTGGATGCCCACGAGGCGGCCTTGAGGCTGTCCCACCTGACGACGTCCAGCCTGGTCATGGTGGATCTGGAGGGCACGGAGTATCCGGCGCTGGTGCGGGAAAAGCAGAAGGATTATCTCAAGAACCGTCTGCTGCACGTAGATTTCCAGGTTATCTCGATGACTGAAAAGGTCACCACCAAGGTCGGCATCGAGCTGACCGGTACAGCCCCGGTGGTCAAGGAGTTCAGCGCCGTAATCGTCACCGTCCTGAACGAGCTGGAGATCGAGTGCATGCCTCAGGACCTGCCGGCCCGGGTCGTGATCGACATCTCCGGTTTGACTGAGATCGGCGCCGCGTATCCACGTGCGGGACGTCGTCATTTCGGACAAGGTGAAAATCCTGGGCGATCCCGGCGAGACGATCGTCGTCGCCTCCGCCACCAGGGAAGAGAAGGCCGTGGTGGAGGAAGTCCCGGCCGAAGAGGAAGCCGCGGCCGAGGAAGGCGAAACCGGCCAGAAGGACTAGCCAGCCCCCGGCGAGAGGCAGTATGCTTGCCGATAAACTACGAACCGCGCTGCCTCAGGCAGCGCGGTTTTTTGTTGCGCCGGTCAGGTTCGGCACATTGGCCGGGGTATGCAGGTCTCCTGGGCTCCCGGGACGTTGAACCGGGCGGCAACGGTTGCCGGGAAGGGGCCCTCAAGGGCTCGCGGGAGGCGTCCCGGAATCGAGCCTTGATTTCGGCCGGATTATCCTTATCGTAATAAAGTACAGGAAAAACCCATTATGAGATGAACGAGGCCTGAAAAAATATGAAAACCGGGTTTATGCTTATGCTGCTCATGGCCGCAGCGCTTTTGGTAACGGGCGTTGCCGATCAGAAGGCCACGAAAAAGCCAGGACGGGGTGCCGCCATGTCTGAACCGCAAAAAAATCTCGCCACCGCCATCTTTGCCGGGGGCTGTTTTTGGTGTGTTGAAGCGGATTTTGAAAAACTCCCGGGGGTGGTCGAGGTGGTTTCCGGCTATACCGGCGGCTCCGGAGACCATCCCACCTATGGAGATTACGCCAGTAAGGGCTATGTGGAGGCGGTCCGGGTGGTCTATGACCCGGCCAAAGTCACTTATAGAGAGCTGCTGGACTATTTCTGGCGGCACGTTGACCCCACCGATCCCGGGGGACAATTCGTGGATCGGGGTCCCCAGTACCGCAGCGCCATTTTTTACCAGGATGCGGAACAGCGGCGGTTGGCGGAGGAATCCAAACAGGCCCTGGAGAAGTCAAAACGTTTCTCCAAACCCATTGTGACCGAGATTTTGCCGTTCACGAAATTCTTCCCCGCCGAGGACTACCACCAGAACTATTACAAGACCCACGCCATCAAGTACAAATACTACCGCTGGAATTCGGGCCGGGATCAATTCATCCAGAAGGTCTGGGGAGAGGCCAAAACCGGCGTCGCTTACGCCGCAACTGATCCCCCGGGCGAGGCGAAATATGTCAAGCCCAGTGATGCAGAACTCCGCAAGAAGCTGACGCCGCTGCAATACGAGGTGACCCAGAAAGAGGGCACGGAACCGGCGTTCAAGAACGAATACTGGGATAACAAAAAGCCCGGCATCTACGTGGATATCGTCTCAGGGGAGCCCTTGTTTATTTCCATGGACAAGTACAAGTCCGGGACCGGTTGGCCGAGCTTCACCAAGCCCCTGGAGCCGGGCAACATCGTGGAGCGGGAGGACCGGCACCTGTTCTCGAAGCGCACCGAAGTGCGGAGCAAACACGGCAATACCCATCTCGGGCATGTCTTTCCGGATGGCCCGGCGCCCACGGGCCTCAGATACTGCCTGAATTCCGCGGCGCTGCGCTTCATCCCCAAGGAGGACCTGGAAAAAGAGGGCTACGGCAAGTATCTCAGATTATTCGGGCCGGACGCGGCCACCCAGAAGTGATCCCCGGCTAAAACCGGGCTCAGCCGGTGAGTGCCGGCAACGCCAGGCCCCGGAAGGCTCACCGGCAAGGCAAGATTATTCCGGGGCCGGCAGGGAAGGACACGAAGATCTATTCCCCACGTTGAACCGCGGCTTTGACCCGCGCCATACGTATCATGCCTCAATTCACGTTAACCGCCAAGATCAACTGAACCAGCTTTTTCAAGAACTCTCGACCTCGGGAATGCGTCATGCTGGCGCAGTAAATAATCTCGCATTCTTTATGAGTTGCGACTCTTCACTCGGTTCAGAATGAGACGCATAACCGGTTTGGTAAGAGGTTGCATTGGGCCGGAGGCTTGCAACAGTCGGATCGTTTCGGGAGAAACCGGCTGATTAAACCTTGGCGCACAACTATAGGATAATTTATAAAGAGATATATCGTGTTTAATTTTATTAAAATTGTTCTTGACAATATGAATGACAGTATTAAGATGGTTCTGATAATTGTTTTCAGCAAGGGGAAAAACACGGTATTGTGAAGCTGACCGGGGCTTGACCAGCGGGCATTTCGACCTCCAGGGAAAAACATGAATATCAAGGTCCTGATTGCCGACGATCATCAGATTGTCAGGGAGAGTCTCCGGGCCCTGCTGGAAAAAGAACCCGGGATCACCGTAGTCGGGGAAGCCGGGGAGGGGCGGACGGCCCTGCGATTGGCCCGGGAGTTGGTCCCTGATGTCATTATCATGGATGTGGTGATGGCCGAGTTAAACGGCATCGAGGCCACACGCCAGGTTGTGGCTGAGTTTCCCGAGATCAAGGTTATCGCCCTCTCCATGCATAACGACCGGCGTTTCGTCTTGAACATGCTCAAGGCCGGCGCCAGAGGTTACCTGCTGAAGGATTGCGCCTCTCAAAACTTAATCAAGGCTATCCGTCTGGTGATTGCCAACAAGACCTATATCAGCCATGAAATTGCCGACCTGGTGGTCAAAGACTACCTGGCGACCACGGGTCCCGTTGAGGAATCGTCTTCGGCGCTGCTCACGGGCCGGGAAATAGAGGTCCTGCAGCTTATCGTCGAAGGCCAAACCAACAGCAAGATAGCCGAGGCCCTCAAGGTTAGCATCAAAACTGTGGAAAGCCATCGCCATGCCATCATGCTGAAATTGGATATCAAGAGCATCGCGGAGCTGACCAAGTTCGCGATCCGGGAAGGATTGACCTCCCCCTAATCTTCCTCCGGGTCCCCTGGTCGTTGCAGTTATGGGGAGGAACTTGGCCTGACGACGCCGCGCTCGCGGTGAACCGCACCGCTCCGGCGCCAACGGCTAATACCAATTTGCCCGCATAGAAGTAAAAAACACCTCTGTCCTGTAGGGGCGGACCTATGTGTCCGCCCTGGCCCCAGGGCGCACACGCAGGTGCGCCCCTGCAAAAATCAAAATTACCTGTATGACCGCAACTCGGTATAACGGGCCAGCAGGCACTGCTGATGGTCGGGAAGGCTGGGGCGCGGGCCAATCCGGAGCTTCTGCCAACAATCCGGGATAGGCGCGGGAGAAAATCGGGGTTAAGCGGTATTCTTTGGCGGGAGGTTGTAAAGGAAAGGGTGGCGCCGAGTGACTCCAAGTCCGCCCCGGAAATGCTTGCCGTTCTCTCCGCGGGTGGCGCGACCCCGGACCAAATCACTAGCCTGGATCCAAGGGGACGGCTCCAATCAACCTCAGCGGTTCCCGGCCTTTTCCCTGGTTAATGGAGCTCGGAGACCGGGGTATAGGCCAGGCCCACCCTGGGGGCCCCCACGGGATGACCTGGAGAAAAACCTTTCTCGGGCCTCATGTCGAGGGTTCCCGCGGTTTCAGCACCCGACACCTTGAGTCTTCCGTCCGGTTGCTTGATTTGCGGTCCAGTCAGCAGGGCGCCGGCGATCTCCTGGAGAATCTGGTCATCCCTCACCCTTTTCCGGGGGTGGTGCAGGAAGCGAAAAAGCAGGCCCATAATCAACAAAGCCGAAACTCCCCCCAAGAATAAACTGCCGGTCCAGGCGATCAGGTCCATGGATTTCCCCTTTAAGGGTAGCGTTCCTTGCTCCAGGTGCAGGCAGTTTAATACCGCCGGCTTCAACGAACAATTGGGAAAAACCTCAATTGAGATGGGGATAATCCTAAATAATCGGCTTAATGAAAACCCATAAAGCCGGCCGGGCCGGGCCAGGGGCCAGGAAGGTGGTGCGCGGGCCGGGTTAAACCCCGAGACCCGCACGAATACGGGGGCAGCGCCTCAATTGCCGCAGCCAGCGTCTCAACCGCCAGATAAGGTCACACCCGTATCCGAGAAGGTCTATTCACTCAGGATCAGTTCATCCAGATGCCGTTTGGGCACGTGATGAACGCCGTGCTCATCCCGCCAGTACTTGATGCCGTCCCCGTGCTTCACTTCATCCAGGACCGCAATCTCCTTGGGTTTGCCCAGGGCCAGGACCAGGAGGATCTCGAAGCGTTTCGGGAGATGGAACATCTCCTGGAGCAGTTCTTTGTTGATGGAGCCGATCATGCACCCGGCCAGGCCTTGCTCCCGGGCCCCCAGGAGCATGCTTTGGGCTGCGATCCCCAGGTCGGTGCCGAAGCTTTTGGCGAGGTGCCAATCCCCCACCATGATAATATAGGCGGACGGCCGCTCTCCTTCCGGGGGGCCGGGCCAATTTTTCAGGTAGGCGGCCCAGGCCAGGCACGAGAAGATCATCTCGTTCCTGTGGGGCTCGTTGGAGAGGATATACTTGAGGGGTTGGAGATTGGCGGAGGAGGCTGACATGCGGGCAAGGTTGACCAGCCACCTCAGGGTGTCCACCGGGACCTCCTCCTTCTGAACGAAACGCCGGCAACTGCGGTTGCTCTTGATCAGGTCCTCGATCATGATAGCTCCCCGGGCCTAAGGGTTGACAACGTCGGAGGGAAAAAGCTGGAGTCCATGTATCGCTCTCCTTCAGGCTCAACTCGTACAAAGTCAATTTTCCCTCCCCGGGCGGGAGGGGATTAAGAAGAGTGGGAAGCTAACTGCTGGAAGAGGCGGATTATTTATCCCCCATCCTCACCCTCCCCCAGCGAAGGGGAAATGGTGGCCTGGTTACGCTCCCGTCAATAATAACGGCGAGGCCACCCGGGGCGGACGGGACCCGGTCTGGGCCCCTGGGCCCCGGGGCCGCACCTCACGCGGGTTCCTGGCGAGGGGACAGGGAAAAGACCCCCTCCGGGGTGAGGGTGACATCCAGGCCCAAGGTCTCAAGGAATTGGCTCAGGGGGCGGCCCAGGGCAAATTCGGTGGCCTCGGGAGTCATCTCCCAGTCGTCGATGAGCATCTGGCGCAGGTAGTGGTCGAAGTGCAAGGCCTCGAACAGGGCATCGCCGGCCGCCTCGTCCCCGGCTCCCAGGTCGGCCAGGCGGCGGACCACCTCGGCGCAGTCGCAGCGGCTCTGGTGCTCCTGGATCAAGGTCCACAACTCGGGCACGGTCACGAACAGGTGCTGGCGCTGTAAGAGTTCTTCGGCCGCGGTTGGGGGCGGGGGTTCGCCCCAGCAATTCTGACGGCGGCACTGCTCCGGCCGGTCGGCATAAATCCGGCAGGTCTGGTTGGCCGCCAGGTAAAACCAGCACTGGCGGGTGCCCGGGACCTCCCGGACCTTCAGCCGCTCCTCTTTCAGGGCGGTCACCTCGCCTTCCCGGTTGGTCGCCTTCTCTCCGGGTCTGAGGGTATAGACGTCGTTTAAGGTCAGGACGTCCCGCTGAAACAGCCCGAGGTCGGGGCCGAGGAGGGTAGGGCTCCCCAGCTCGCAGCATTCGCCGCAGCGCACGCAGCTGCCGCCGCGCTCCAGGAGAAAGTTGCGGCTGGCGGTCATCAGGCGGCGCCAGGCGACGGCCCGGGACTCGGGATTCAGGGTGTTCCAATTCTCATAGACCTCTTTGAACCCCGCCGCGGTCTCGATCTGCCGTCGCAGGATATTGTAGCGCCCACTCTTGGGGGAGACTTGCAGGACCTCGGCCAGGTAGTCGTTCCAGATGGTGCCCAGGGCCTCCCGGGGGCCCTTGGCCAGGGCCTCCCAGGGTTCTCCCAGGATTTTGCCTTTAAATTTTTTATCGGACATGACGTTCAGTACCTCAATGTATGTTTGAATGAGCCCAGGGGGTACACTCCCTCTGCTTAAAAAAGTCTCAGGTTCCCACCTCATTTTTCTGGTAGCGCACCTTTGTGTGCGCCCTGGGCGGATAGACAGGTCCGCCCCTACGTGAAGAAGCAAGGGGAGTTAAGCAATAAGCGGCAGATTTGCCTCTCCTGAGGGCTCGGCAAAATCTTATCATATCCATCGGCCGGGCGCAGGGGGCTTTCCCGGTTTTTCGGCTCACCGGCCTTCGGCTTCGATAAAATTCACCAGAGCCAGGGTCAGCTCGGTCATGGCCCTGAGGTCCAGGCGGTCCATGACATCCCCGGGGCCGTGGTAGTCGGGGTTGCGCATGAAGGCGGTGTCGGTGAGCATGACCGCGGGGTAACCCTCATCCCAAAAACTGGCGTGGTCGCTCAGGCGCACTTCCGGCAGGATATGGCCCCCGAGGGGCACGGCCAGGGTGACCGCGGGGAGACGACCGCCGGCCCTGATCGCGGCCTCAAGGCGCAGCATGAGGGGCCGGGAGTTCCGGTCGCTCACCAACCCGATAAAGTTGCCGGTGGTGGGGTAGCCCATGAGCTTGAGGGGCAGGGGGAGGGACTGGCTGCCCGGGGCCTGGGAGTAATATCCCACCATCTCGAGGCAGAGCATGCCCAGAATCCGGGCCTGTTGGCGGCGGGCCTCCTGGGCGTAAACCCGGGAGCCCATGGCCTGGGTGGAAAAGACCGGGGGTTCCTCCAAGGTGAAGCCGATAAAGGCCCAGGGCTTAGGCGGCGTCAGGTTCCGGGCCAGGCGGGCCACCTCCAGGAGCACGGCGATGCCGCTGGCGTTGTCGTCGGCCCCGGGGGTGCCGGCCACGGTGTCGAAGTGGGCCCCCAGGATGTAGTAACCGGCGGGGTGCTCGTCCCCGGCAATGACATTGGCCACTTCTTCCTCCCGGTAGCGAAAGGCCTGGCGCCGGGGTCCATAACCCAGGGCCGCAAAATTTTGAAAAACGTAGTCCTCGGCGGCCTTCAGAGTCTCGGGGCGGTGGATGGAGCGATCCCCCAGGGTGACGCTCAGGTAGGTGAGATGTCGGGTCAGGTTGGCGCGGATGGCGTCGCGATCCATAGATTCACCCATCAGCGGGGTCAGCGTGAGCCCGATGAGGGCGGCCACGATCTGAACCAGGATGAGAGCCGATTTTAGAGCAGATTTAATCGTAAGACCTCGGTACCGGGAAGTCCATGAACGGCGCTTATCGCGTTTGCCATAAATTCCTTCCGTTTAGAGGTTCTCAAATACCCCTAAGTCACCCTTTTTCAAAGGGGGACTTTAACAGCAATTCCTTGCAGTTCCCCCCCTTAGAAAAGGGGGTGACTCTTTCCCAACGTAAACTCCTTCGGTTGATTCAAAATGACGCCAAAAATCGGTTTTGCAATTACTTCAATTCGTTGGGCTGAGAGCTGACGGCTGAAGGCTGGCCGCGATTTTCAGGGTAATGCAGGGCCAGCCACACGGTGGGCGTCTCCGGGTCGGTCCACTCCACCCGATGGCGGCGGTGGGCCCGAATGAGGAGGTAGTCGCCTGGGCGCAGTACCCGGGGCTCCGTCTCGTCCTCAAAGCGCAATCCGGCGCCGCCGCTCAAGAGCGCCACCCACTCGTGGGTGTCCTGGTTGTACCATTCTCCCCGCGGCGTGGCCTGGCCGTTGGAGACGATGCGCTCCAGACGGAAATTGCCGGTTGACAAGAGCACCTGGAAGAATTCCTCGGTGATTTCGGGGGGAATGGGGGCAAAGAGGTTGGTCATGGGAGACCTCATAAAAAAAGTTCTCAGTGGTCAGTAGTCAGTAGTCAGATTGAGGAAGTTGAGACTATCACCTGATTTTCAAGTCCAGCTTAAGAATCAGCAACACAACAAACCACTGGCAACTGACCACTGACCACTGACCACTGATTTTACCCCCGGTAGCCGATGAGCCAGTGCCGGAGATGCCCCTGGGCGTCCAGGCGCAGTTCCAGGACGAAGGGGATGCCCCGGCCGGGGATGGAAAACCGCAGGTCCCGCCACTCCAGAAGCTGTTCGCTCCCCTGGGAGCCGGCCTGGCAGAGGAGGGGGAACCGGGCGAACTCCAGGTAGCTCTGCAGGATGGCCTCAGCCTCGGGGGAATAGGCGGCGGCGGCCGCCGGGGCCGGGGTCCAGGTCTGGATGGCCAGGTGGCCGGGGGCCTGGTAAGGGCTGGCCGGGGCCGGGCCGTCCTGGCTCCGGGTGACGGGGACCACCGGCGCCTGCCCCCCTGGGGCCCGGCGCCCCAGGGCGGCCGCCCAAGGGAGCTGGACAAAGGCCTGGCGGATTTCGGCCGGGCTCGCGGCGATCAGTTGCCAGCGGCGGCAGGAAAAGGGTTGGGGCAGGGCGGCCACGGTCTGTCCCCCGGGGTTGACCTCCCGGAAAACCCGGCGGGCCAGGTCCAGGGCCTGGTGGTGATAGGAGGCGCAGACCAGCAGATAGACCGCGGCCGCGGCCAGAACTCCGGCCCCGGCCCGGGGGCCCCAGCGGGGAAAGGCCAGGGCGGCTATGACCCCGGCCAGCAGCAGGGCGGTAAAATAGGGGTCGATGATAAAAATCCAGTCCAGGGAAAACCGCCGCCGGGAAAAGGGGCTGAGTAGTTGAGTGCCGTAGGAGGTGGCCAGGTCCAGGAGCAGGTGCGACAACAGGACCACGATCCCCAGGATGAGCAGGGGCCTGAACCAACGGGGGCCGCCCAGGAACCGGCCCAGGAGCGCCCCGGCCAGGGCCAGGAGGGGCACGGCCACCAGGGAGTGGGTAAACCCCCGGTGATAGCGGATAAAGGCCAGGCGGTCCCAATAGATGAAAAAATAATCCACATCCGGGAGCACCGCGAAGAGGGCCCCGGCCAATGCGGCCCACCACCGGGAGGGCGCCGGCAGCAGTTGGGAACAGATCACCCCGGTGGCCAGGTGGGTCAGTGGATCCATGGCCACCTCCCGGTCTGGGTGCCGTAGTGGGGGAACTGGCGCAAGAGGTCATCCCGGAGGGCCACGGCGCTGGGGTAGCGCTCCTCAAGCTTTTTCTTGAGACATTTTAGGATAATGGCCTCCAGGGCCGGGGGAATCTCCGGGTTTTCCTCCCGGGGAGGGGCCGGTTCCTGCTCCAGGATCTGGTCGATGAGGAGCTTCTCCACTTCGCTGTAAAACGGCAACTCCCCGGTGTAGAGGAGATACATGAGCACGCCGATGGCCCAGATGTCGCTGCGGCGTTCGCTCTGGCCCATGATCTGCTCCGGGGCCATGAAGGGCCGGGACCCCACCATGGTGGCGCTGATCTCCTTTTCCCCCAGCATCTTGGCCGCCCCGAAATCCAGCAGCTTCAGGTTGCCGTTGGGCTGGATGATGATGTTGTTGGGCTTGATGTCCCGGTGCATGATGCGGTTCTTATGGGCGTGGGCCACCACCTCGATGAGCTGCAGGATGAGGCGCTCCACCAGGGGCCGGGGCAACTCCTGATCCAGCATGTCCCCCAGGGTCTTGCCCTCCACATATTCCTGAATGATGATCAGTTTACCGTCATCTTCCACAGTGTCAATCAGGTGCGCCACCCCGGGGTGGGGGTCGAGCTTCTGGCAGATGGCCGCCTCCTTGCGAAACTTGGCATTGGCGGCCTTGAGGAAGGGGATTTTAGCCACGTAGCGCCGCTCCGGTCCCAGGGCCTCGGTGTCCGCGATCAGCCAGACCTCGCCGAAATTGCCCTGGCCCAGCTTTTTGACTTTTTCATAGCGGCCACCCAGGAGGGGGGTCATCTGGAGCAGGGCCAGATAATCCCGGGCGCTGGGCAGGAGGTGGTCCACCAGTCCCTGGAGGGCCCGCTTGAGGGGGGAGGGGGACCCCACCGGCTGCACCTGGAAGCTGACCACCTTGTCCGGGGTATCCTTCAGGGCCAGGTCGTTGATCAACACGGTCACCGGCTGGCCCTCCCGGTTCACCAGGTGCAGCTTCATATGCTTGGTTTCCCCGGGATGGGCGATAATCTGTCGAAAGCGCTCCCGATCTTCAGCGGCATAGAGGAGTTGCTCCAGGGGCACGGGTACCGGGGTCCTTCTTTTGCCCGGATAGCTCAGGAGGCGCCGCAGGGCGGGGTTGAGATTGCACACCGTGCCATAGCGGTCGCAGAAGAAGAGGGGATGGCCGGTCTCTTGGAAGATCCGGGAGAACTCCTCGTGGGAGGCCAAAAGGAGGCGCCGGTCATGTTGGAGGCGGAGGACCACGGCCACCCGGGCCAGGACTTCCCGGGGCTCGAAGGGGGGGAGGAGAAATTCGTCGGCGCCTACCTCCAGGACCCAGGCCGCGGCCGTGTCGGAGAACTCCGCCAGGGCCACGATGATGGGCAGGTCCCAGGTGGCATCGTCATTTTTGAGGCGGCGAATAAACGGCTGCAGGACGCCGGCCTCTTCCAGGAGCACCAGGAGGTCCGGGGAGAGGGACTGGAGTTCGGCGGCCAGCTGGTCCCACCGGCACCACCCCACCTCGTAGGGGGCCCCGGCCAGGATGTCGGCCAATCGCTGGCGGGGCTCGGCTTCAGGGCCGACGATGAGAAGGTAAGGGTCCGGCAAAAAAAATTCCTTATGGCCTGCGCCCGGGTCGGGAACGGCGCCCTCCGCCCCTGCGGCTGGGCGGGGGCTCACCTCCCTGACCAGATTTTCTCCCGGTCTCCCCAGGCCTGGGTTACCCAAAATGTCAAAAAAATGGAGCTTTTTCTCCGGCCTGATCTCAGCCCGGCGCCGGCAGAAAATGGGGCCAGGGGTCAACCCGGCCCGGCGCCATGCTCAGGCTCCGTTTCATGGAAGACATTGTCCATGGATTTAAACGATTTGGCAAGGGCGATTTTGTATTGACAAAACCGGGAGGTCGGGATAAACCAAACAACTGGAGGCGGGGTAGCTCAGCCGGTAGAGCAGCGGACTGAAAATCCGCGTGTCCCCAGTTCGATTCTGGGCCCCGCCACCACTGATTTCAAGGACTTATGGGTAGCCGCCGCTACCCATTTTTATTGACGGGAGCACTATGGGAGCTCTTTGCTGATTCGGGGGTAGGGTTACCCATTGCCAGATTTCGTTCTTGGAGCAGGTACTCCTCCAGTTTCCGCAGGGCCTCCCGGCCATCGTCGACATCAACAGTGTTATAGCGGTGGAACATGGCTGCAGTCTTGTGCCCCGTCATCTTCATAATAACCGCCTGAGGCACTCCAGCTTTGCGCATATTGGTGTTGAAGGTGTGCCGTAGGTCGTGAAACCGAAAGTCAGTGATGTCAGCTTGCTGACAAGCACTGATAAAGGCCTTTCTGATGCTCTTGAGCTGGCGGCCCTTATAAGTAAACACCTGGTTATGCCCAAGAGCACGAACCTTTTGGGCCTCAAGTACTATATCCAGGAGCTGGCCCGACGGGATAATCACCCGAGGCTCAGATGTTTTTGTGTCCTCGGCCTGGAGCCTAATTATCCTATCTTTAAGGCTTACCCTGTCCCAGGTGAGGTTAAAGATTTCGCCGGACCGCATCCCGGTTAAGTAAGCGAAATGCACTACAAGGGCAGCATATCGGGGCAGGTGGCAAAGAAGCCGATCAATTGCTTCCACTGACAACACACGGTCCCGGGCATTGTTCTCCTGTAGCATCTTGACCTTCCAGCAAAGGTTTTTAGGTACCAAATCTTCCCGGACTGCCAGATTGAAGATGCGTTTCAGCACAGCGATAGTTCGATTGCCATTAGCGGTTGACCGGGCTTTCCTTTTCTAAGTTTGCATCTGCAACCGCTGGCTTTGATACCTTTCCACCATGGCGGGCTTGATATCCTTAACCAGCATCGGGCCGAACACCTGTTCCAGGTCCCGGCAGGCCCGCTCGATGTCCTTGATGGTTTTGTTCTGCCTGACCACCGGGAGTTCCAGGAACCACTTCACCATCTGGCTGAAGGTCAGTTTGGACTCTTCCCTGATGTCCAGATACTTCTTCTCGGCCCACTCCACCATCTTTTTCTGGTAAGCCCGTTCAGCCAATTTCTTGAATTCACCAACCTTCTCGATCTTGTACTTGATCTTGCCGGTCAAGGGGTCCCGGCCACAGGGGTACTTGATGAACCAAGGCCCGGTCTTCCGGCCCTGGCCATCCTTGTACTTCTGGTACACATTCATTCTTGCCTCTCCTTATAGGTTAAGAAGACAGCAAGAGACGGGGGCACTGGCTTGAAAACGGATCACCTCCTCTGTCGGAGATATGCCAGTTCCCGTCCCTGCTGTCAATTCAAATTGTTGAGGGTTAGTTGATGGTGGGCAACCGGTCCAAGTAGTGGTCCACGTCCCGGCGATCCCATTTTAAGCGCCGGCCGATGCGCCTGGTCTTGATAGGAAAGGTGCCGGCCGACAGCCGGTTGTAGATGGACTGCGGGCTCACCCCCAAGTAATCCGAGAGTTCCTGGATGCTTAACATTCTCCTCTCCAAAACCATTGTGTTATTCAAATCGGTATTCACCTCCATCCACGTACGGGCCCCTAAAAGACCCGGAATTGCCCCGGAAATACCGGGGGTGGGGTTACCCCTTGGGTTCATGGTGATCGCTTCAATTTAAGCCAAAATATCGGTCTTACGTGGGTAAATTAACCATTGAGCCGATAGGCCTCTCCGTACTGCGTCAGATAGTGCTTCTCCTCGGCCGAGGGCTTGCGTCCCTGCCTGTCTTTTTACTGGCCCAGGCAGATGCCATGCCTCCGGTTTAGGACATGGCCCGGGGCGCTAAAGAATTCGGTTACTTGATGTCCTAGTTTTTCCTCTTCCTTCTGGGGGACAACTATTGCCCATCCGCCTCACCGTTTTGCCCCCTATCCACAGTCATGCCTTCCTCACCAAACGCACTTTATCCACGATATCGTAATAGATGGTGGCACTCTCGGGGTTGGAGTTCTTCCAGGCCGGAAACTTGACTTTCTCAAAGGAGAGCTGGCGCACTTGAGTCCTCTTGTCGTAGTCAAGCAATATCACCGTCCGGGGAAGATGAGTGACGTGGTGCCCGCCCAGGAGCTCATTGGCTTTCGGCTTCTTTTGGAAAAAGATGATGGCAATGCCCCTATTAAGTCGAGCGTGGATGCGCTCCAGGCACTCGCCCACCTTATAAAAGGTGTCAGTGACCTTAACGTAGTCAATAAGGTTGCAGCCATTAGGGTTCAGGAGGGCCTCAAGCTGGTCCATGTCACCCTGACTCATAGCGTTGCATCTGCAATCGAAGAATTCTATCTTGGCCTTGAAATCTTCAAAGGCGATGTCATATGTCTGGCCCAAAGCTGTTAGACGACTCTTGAGTTCGCCGCCCCGCATCTCGGAGTTGATATAAGCACAAGGCATTTTGTCCATGTTCCGCCACATGATATCTAAAGCAAAGAGGGTTTTGCCGACATTCTTGGATCCGCCAATCACGATCTCGTCACCCTGGTAGACATGAAAATCATTTCCTAGGTCTATGGGCAAGTCCAGAGGCAGAGGCTCGATAGAGGTTTCGAAGAAATCCGTCCGGCAAGAATCCCGTATGACGGTCCAAATGGCCCTTTGGCCCTCGGCATCTACCTGATGGGTTGCAAGAGTTCTGCTCTCCTCAATGGCATCGGCCTGAACAGTCTCAGGTGTATCACCGGCTCGGCGATAGATGCCCTTCTTTCCATTGACCCGCTCCAGCAATCCTTTGTCAACCAAACGCGCCAGGTTGTTGGAGACCCGTTTTCTCCAGGACTCCAATTCCTCCGGGGTGGCAGGACGTGGTGAAATGGATGGTGAATTCACCACTTCCCTGGTTATTTCATCAACAGTAAATGTTCCGCTGGCCGCTTGGACAATTTCTCGAACCCGGGAAGCCATAGAGGTTTCCTGGGTTTTGACCGGGGCTGATGCCTCGGCTGAGGGTGAAATGTGTGGTGAAATGTCGTCCCCCTTATAGAGATAAAATTTTATTAGAGCACCCCCAAAAGAGCCCTCATCCCCCCAAGCCACCCTGGGACCCGAACCCCAGGGATGACTTGGGGGTTAACCTCCTCTTTTTGACCCCCTATGGAGGGTCCACAGTGGGGTAAGGCTGTACACCCCCCAGTGGGAGGGGGTACAGACCGCAACCCTCCGCTATCTGATCGGTGTTCAGTTCGGCTAACCGGCCTCGTGGTTCATGGGTAACATCAACGGCGGCCCTGCCCTCCAGACCAATAGGATAGGCCGTCGATGGCCTTCTGAATGGTCAGCTGGTAGTAGGTAAAAGGCTTGGTGTTGCTGTCCCGCATCAACGCGGTCCTCCCGAAGATGGCATACATGCGTCCGGCATCGCCGCGGGTAAGTCGGGCCAGCCGGTTGAAGAGAGCCAAGTCGGCCTCTGACTGGGTGGGATATCCCGCCGCTCGCCACTGCCCTTCGAACAGGAGCCGGTAGGGTTCCCCTTCCCGGCCATCTTGCAACCGGCCCAGAATCTCCCAATCCTCGGGGCCGAGTTCAACATCTACCCAGCCGGGCGGGGTACCCGTCCGCTTCCCTGGGCATATACTCCGCTCGATACTCTTCTCCTCGGCCCGGATCAAGCCCAGGAGCCACATGGGTAGAGGTGCAATGGGGGTCGTGCGCCAGTCCGTCAACCATTGGTACCGCCTGCCGCTGTGGTGCAGGGATGACGGCGCCACCACATAACCGCCGTCGCCCTTGATATCCAGGCCGGCGTAGCCGGGAACTTGCCCTCTAAGTGGGGTTATGCCAGGATGCTGGAAATAATAATGCCAGCCGCCTCCTCCTATAAGACACGTGAGGGTCCTCGGTAGCATGGCGTAGTGAGACTTCAGCCTATCCAGGGATTCTCTGCCGCCGTTTCTGGGGTCCACATCCAGCACTAACAGACCAGATTCCCGGCCAGTACAGATGCCTATATTGGCCTGGGGCCAAATCGCCATCCAGCCTTTGATGGTGGCCTCATCTTGGGTGGCGCGATACAGGGCGCCTTTGATGAGGGGATGCTTTCCGGGACGGGGGCAATCAGGCCCCTTACTACAGTCACAATCGTCATCTTCGGTGATCCCGGCCAGTGCCAGGACTGGCCACAGCTGAGCGTAATCCGATGCAATGGCGAAGGCATCGGGTAGATAATAATCCATAAGCAGTTCTCCTTCTGAATTGGTTTGAGACGATTCACCCATTCTCATATAGGTTCCTCAGCCGTCAACCCCGGAGGAAGAGCTGCGGGAGGAAAGGCCTGGAAGCAATCAGTGTGAGCTGGTCGGCCCCGGTTGCAAACTCTACTGGGGTTTTACCTGGACCCTGGAAAATTCTGACAACCATCCCCGGCTGCTCTTCAAAAGCATACTGAGGGTCGATTATTCTCACCTGGGTGATTGGCATACCTCTATCTCCGGGGCCGCCCGGGGCAGCCAGGACATCTCCTGCCTTTCCATATCCGCCATAACCGTGACAATTTCTTGTTCGATGTTCTCCCGCAGTTCATCCAGGGACTCCAGGAATTCTACGAAAGTGTTGCAAACTTCTGCCCGGGCCTCGATCTCGGTCAGGAGATCAGCCATGGCCGGAAGTCCGTAAATGCTGTAGTTATGCAGTTCTTCGGGCAATAGAGCCATGGTTACCGCACCTTTTTAAATTTCACAAGGGGTACGATGTGTCGCACGGTGCGACAGTCTGTATCACTTGTATCACTTCTTCTCCCGCCAAAGGCCGACGTAGCCGGAGAACTCCGAATCCGGAGCCTCCTGGGCCATCTCTTCAGCGGTTAACGGCAGAGGCTCGATAGCCCCGTCGTCTTCCTGGGGGAAGTTGCTATAAGGGACTGTGCTACATCAGATAAGATTTCATGGCGGGCCAGTATAGCAGCGACGGGTTTATCCCGATCAATGGCCATCCGACCCTACCTGCCGCTCTGGGTATAAACCGTCAGGTCCCGCCGCAGGTCATCGGCGAGTCCCAGATAATTCATAACTGGGCGGCCGGGCTTATCCCGGAATACCCTGTTCGCCCGGGCAATAGACTGTATCGGCCCGTTGCCCTGCATCTGTTTATCCATATATGGTTTTGTAAGCAGAAGACGTCAAAGCCGGTGAGCCATATGTCCCAGGACTACACCTGCTATAAGCCAGAGATGCTACGGAGAAGTATTAGGGAATCATCCCTGGCATCGGCGGCGGCCTCAGCGATGGTCAAACGGATATCATCCGAGATTTGTTGAGTGTGAGCCCCCTTTAGGACTATAGGTTATAAATGGTCGGAGATTCTGCCGAAGGAACGCAGTCGGGGAAAGGGAGACGGTGGCATCATCAAGGTAATCCTAAAGAATGAGTTCGGCCCCTCGTCATCGAAGAAAAGCATTATCATCGCCTCCACCGAAGGTAACGTTTCCATCACGAACCGGGAAAAGAGGTTTATACGTTTACCGGACGAAGTGAGCCGGAGGTTTGGGTATGAGCCGCATCCCCATCTATGGGCCAGGAAATCCGCATCAGTTGTCTACCATGAAGACGGGAACTAATATTTTATGTATGCACATTCAGAAAATAGCGAAGGCAGACGGCACCCGCTCCAGGAACATTTACAGACAGTGGCCCGCCTGGCCGCTGACTTGGCAAAAAAGTTTCAGGCCGAATCTTGGGGATATGTGGCTGGGTTATTACACGACTTGGGTAAGAGCCAGCCAGATTTTCAAGTTTACTTAGAGGAGTGTCAGAACCACCCCGAGAAGAAGATACGGGGGCCAGACCATAGCAGCGCTGGGGCAGTCCTGGCCTGGCAACGATATTGGGAAGGTTTGGCCTGCTTACTGGGGGGGCATCATGGAGGGTTGCCCAGCCCTACCGGCTTAAAAGGTCGCATCGAGAAAAAGTCCAATGATCTTGCATTACAGGACGTCCTGCGACGGGCCGAAAAAATACTGACATTGCCGGAACGCCCGCCCTTACCTCCTTTGAAATCCCCCACCCAAGCAGAACTCTTTTTGCGATTTCTCTTCTCGGCTCTGGTTGATGCAGATTATTTGGATACCGAGGCCCACTTTGATTCCCGAAAGTCCCGTTTTCGCTATCGTCCCATTAGCTTAGAGGCCTTGGCCGAGAGCTTTTGGAAGGGGCAGGATAAACTATCCGGTCATGACCAAAGTCTGGTGAATCGGGCCCGGAATGAAATTTACCAGTTCTGTCTGACGGCGGCGGAGTGTCCTCCAGGGATCTTTCGCCTCACCGTCCCCACCGGGGGCGGCAAAACCCTCTCCGGAATGGCCTTTGCTCTGCGACACGCCTTAAAGTATCAAAAACACCGAATCATCGTCGCAATCCCTTTTACCAGCATCATCGATCAGACAGCACAAGTCTACCGGCGGATATTTGGTGATGAGAACATCCTGGAGCATCACAGTGCCGTAGCTTCTCTTGAAGATGAATATCTCTTCGTCTAACAGCAATGGACCCGGTTGGCAGCAGAGAACTGGGATGCGCCCATTGTAGTTACTACCACGGTCCAACTTTTTGAAAGCCTCTTTGCTAACCGGCCGGCAGCCTGTCGAAAGCTCCATAACTTGGCCCAAAGCATTATTATCCTGGATGAAGTCCAAACCTTGCCCACGGGCCTGCTATCGCCGATCCTGGAGGTAATGCAGCAGTTGGTTGACCATTACGGGGTGACCGTGGTTTTATCCACCGCCACCCAACCTTCCCTCGTTGACTCCGGATCGCCCTACCTGAAAGGGTTGCGCGGAGAAATCAGGGAGATCGTACCGGACCCGGCCCGGTATTTTCAGGCCCTCAAGCGGGTGTCTTATGACTGCCCCAGGGAGGCCTGGTCCTGGGAGCGGGTGGCCCAGGAGATGGCCGCCGAGCCGCATTGTTTGACAGTGGTGAATACCAAAATGGATGCATTGGCCTTGCTGGACGTCCTAAATGATCCTGAGGCGTTGCACCTCTCCACTCTTTTGTGCATGGCCCACCGCCGAAAGGTAATGGAGGGGATAAAGGTTCGCCTTGCTACTGGCCAACCTTGCCGGGTAGTCGCCACCCAGGTGGTGGAGGCAGGGGTGGACCTGGACTTCCCGGTGGTTCTCAGGGCTATGGGACCCTTGGACCGCATTGTCCAGGCCGCTGGCCGATGTAACCGGGAAGGCCGGCTTTCCCAGGGGCGTGTGATTATTTTTCAGCCTACTGAGGGGCGAATCCCCCCGGGGGATTACCGCACCGGCCACGATATTGCCCGGGCCATGCTGAATAGTCCAGGTGTCGATCTCCACTCCCCCGGAATTTATGAAAGCTACTTCCGACAACTCTACCAGGCGGTAAATACCCATAAGCACGGCATTAATGAATTGCGTCAACGTTTGGATTTTCCAGAGGTGGCCGCCCGATTCCGGCTTATTGACGACGACAGTGTGCCTCTGGTGGTGCGCTATCCCAAAAACGGTTCCAAGGTGGACGAGTTGTTGCAGCGTTTACAGAACCCAGGAGTTCTTCTGGGGAGGGAGGCTCGTCGGCTCCTCAGGCGGCTCCAGCCTTACTTGGTCAATGTCCGCCGTGGCCCTCTGGTCCGGTACCAGCAGGCGGGTCTCGTCTCAGAGTTGCCCCTGGGATTGTGGGAGTGGCAGGGGAATTATCATCCGGTGAAGGGTCTCCACGACGCGGCCCTTGGTCCGGAACCTCTGGTAATCTAATGGCAAGGAGGTGTTTCCATGAATAACGGCTGCTTGCAGGTAAAGGTCTGGGGTGACTGGGCCTGCTTCACCCGCCCCGAAATGAAGGTGGAGCGGGTCTCTTACCCGGTCATGACCCCGGCTGCGGCCCGGGGGGTGCTGGAGGCCATCTTCTGGAAGCCGGAGATTTCCTGGCAGGTGCGGGAAATCTGGGTGCTCAGGCCCATCCGGTCCTTTTCGATTCTGCGCAATGAAGTGAACCAGAAGGCTTCTCCCGGCTCCGCCAAGGGTTAGCGGGAAAAGGGTGGGGGATATTACACTGATGACGAAAAGAATCGGGCCCAACGTCACACCCTGGCCTTGCGGGATGTGGCCTACGTCATCAAGGCCGACATCACCCTCAAGCCCCATGCCGATGCCGATCCGGCCAAGTACCGGGACCAGTTCCGCCGGCGGGTGACCCGGGGCCAGAATCATCACACACCTTACCTGGGATGTAGGGAGTTCGCCGCCGGCTTCGGCTATCCCCAGGCCGAGGACCGGCCCCTCCCGGAAACCTCGGATTTGGGCCTGATGCCCTTCGACCTGGACTATGAACATGATGGCCAGGGCCGGGGCGTGCGGGGGCAGCCCCGTTTTTTCCAGGCACGGATAGAGCAGGGGGTGCTGCGTATCAAACCGGAGCTCTATGATGAAAGGAGGTGAAGCATGCTCCTGGAAAAACTCTGCGAATATTCGCAACGCCTGGAGGATTTGGCCCCCTTCGGCTATGACAAAACGACGATTCGCTGGCTGATCAATCTTGATGCTGACGGCAATTTTTTGGGGTTTATCAGTACCAGCAGCGGCAAAAAAAATGATCGGGGCCAGGCGTTTTTCGCCCCTGCGGTGATGAAATCCGTCAATGTGAAGGCCAGCCTCCTGGTAGGCAATGGCGAATACGTCCTGGGGAAGCCTCGCCCTTCTTTTAAAAAAGATCTGAAGCCAGAAGATCTTATCAAAAAGGTCAATAGAGTGGCCAAATGCCATGAAGCCTTTGTCCAAGAGGTGCGGGACTGTATCAAATCTATTGAAAGCCCTCACCTGAAGGCTGTACTCCATTTCTTGGAATCCCTGGACCGGCAGTCCCTGCCATGGCCGGGGGACTTTGATGCGGCTATGAACCTGTCTTTTCAAGTGGATGGCATCTTGCCCGTTGACCTGCCCGAGGTGCGCTCCTACTGGGCCCGGCTCCAGGGCGGAGAACAAGCTCCCGCACCCACGACAGCGTCCAGCCAGTGTTTGGTCTGTGGCATCAACTGCATCCCCACCGAACGTTTTCCCATTAAGTTCAAAGTCATTGCCGGCGGCCAGTCCTCCGGCATGACTTTAGTCTCCGCCAATGCCGATGCCTTTGAATCATATGGCCTGAAAGCCTCCCTCATTGCCCCGGTGTGTCGGGATTGCGCCGAACGTTCTGCCAAAGCCTACAATGCCCTGCTGGGAAAAGAAGATTTCGCGTCTTAATATCGGTCCGCTGGTCTATCTGTTTTGGACGCGCCGGGAGACCTCTTTCAACATTGCCGCCATGTTCTCTCAACCCCAACCAGAAGATGTCAAAGCCCTGCTCATTTCTGCCCGCCGGGGGCGGTTACATGGCGCCCTGGACACTGAGGCCTTCTATGCCACCGCCCTGTCCGCCAGCGGCGCTCGGGTGGTGGTGCGGGACTGGCTGGAAACCACCGTGGGGGAAGTCAAGAAGCACCTGGTCCGCTGATTTGCGCTTCAAAATATCGTGGATTGGGACGGCGCCGATGGCAAACCTTACGGACTATATCCCCTGGCCGCTTCCCTGGTTCGGGACCCGCGCCGGGACTTGCCCCCCAACGTCCCCAAAACCATGCTTAAAGTCGCCCTCCAGGGAGGGCCTTTGCCAGCCTGGCTCTTATTTCAGGCTATCAGAAGAAACCGGGCAGAACAGCAGCTCACCCGGCCCCGGGCCGCTCTGATCAAGATGGTGATTCTCTCCCAAGAACCTACACCTAAGGAGAATACTATGGTTCGTCTGGATGACACCAATAACCATCCCGCCTATCTCTGCGGCCGCCTCTTGGCCGTCCTGGAGCAGGTGCAGTTTTTGGCGGTGAGCCCAAAGGCTACCCTCATTGACCGGTTCTACGGCACCGCCTCTACCGCTCCGGGTTCGGTCTTCCCCCGCCTCATCAAAATAGCTCAGGCCCACTTAGGAAAACTGCGCAAAGAGCGATTCGGGGCCTACACCGCCCTCCAGGACCACCTGGGGGCGATCATGGGTGAACTTACCGCCTTTCCCACCATCCTGTCTCTCCCGGACCAAGGCTGGTTCAGCCTGGGCTACTATCACCAGCGAGCCTGGGATCGGGCTCAAGCCAAGGCCCGGAAAGAAGAACAGGTCCCCGGCGAGGAAGCGGTTGTCGAAGAAACCCCCACTGATGAATAAAGAATAAAGAGGAGACAAAAATATGGAATCCCCCAGTTACCAAGACCCGACTCGTCGGCACGATTTTGTCCTGATCTTTGAAGTCACTGACGGCAACCCCAACGGCGACCCGGACGCCGGCAACCTGCCCCGGGTGGACCCGGAGACCATGCAGGGCCTGGTGACCGATGTCTGTCTGAAGCGCAAGGTGCGGGATTGGGTGGACGCCACCAAGGGTGACGAGGCTAATTTCAAAATTTACGTGCAAAACAAGGGCATTGCCTTAAATGCCCTGCACCAACGGGCCTATGATGACCTGCACATCAAATCTACCGGCACCAAGCAGAAGCGCAGTGAAGTTGATCAAACCCGGCCCTGGATGTGCCGTAATTTTTATGACATCCGCACCTTCGGCGCGGTAATGACCACCGAAGTCAATTGCGGCCAGGTGCGTGGCCCGGTGCAGCTCACCTTTGCCCGCTCCGTTGACCCCATTATCCCCCTGGACCTCTCCATCACCCGGGTGGCGATTACCAAGCGACAAGATGTGGACTTTGTGGAAACCGAAAAAGGCACCGAAGGCGGCAAGACCACCGAAATGGGCCGCAAGGCCCTGGTGCCCTATGGCCTCTACGTGGGCTACGGCTTTGTTAATCCCCATTTTGCCGAGCAGACCGGTTTCTCCCAGGAAGACTTAGCCATCTTCTGGGAAGCCTTAACCCGCATGTGGGACCTGGACCACTCCGCCTCCCGGGGCCGCATGGCTTGCCGCGGCCTGTATGTCTTCACCCATGACAGCAAGTTAGGTAAAGCCCCGGCCCACAAACTCTTCGATTTGATCCGGGTGGATCGGCGGGACCCCCAGGCCCCGCCTCGGCGGTTCGGCGACTATGAAGTCTCCGTGCCGGCCCCGAAGGACCTGCCCGAAGGCGTTACCCTCACCGTCCTGGAGGGCTGAAGTGGTAATTAGGCCAAGGAGGCGTGCGCCATGATGGACGAACCGGCTGGACCGACTGCGGAGTTTGAGGAGAGCGACCTCATCCCTAT
>CAVXZU010000010.1:0-126150 GCA_963766185.1 uncultured delta proteobacterium
CCTTGAGAAAAGGGGGGAACTTACGGGGTTGCTTTAAAAGTCCCCCTTTGAAAAAGGGGGATTTAGGGGGATTTAAGAATCAGCAAGCGGAATGAATGAAGGGCAAACCCCAGATGCCCAGAATTTCGTCTAGGCCAGGTGAGTGGACCCCTGCGGCAGTTGGGCGGCGGCTGCCAGGTCCGTCAGCCATAAAAGCTCCCCGTTTTCCGGCCGGATGAGTTGGGCCGGCAGGCGCTCGGGGTCATGGGGGCCGTGGAGGACTTCTTGGAGGACTCCGGCCTTGGAGGTGCCCGCCACCAGGAAGGCCACGAGCGCCGCCTGGTTGATCAGGGGGGCCGTCAAGGTGACCCGGTGGAGGTCGGTCCCGGCCGGGAGGACCGCGGCGGCCCAGCGCTCCCGTTCCGCCAGCACCGTGGTCCCCGGGAACAGCGAGGCGGTGTGGCCGTTGTCCCCCAGGCCCAGGAGGACCAGGTCCAGAATCGGGCGCTGCCCGGCAAAGAACTCCCGGAGTTGGGCCTCGTACTGCCGGGCCGCGGCGGCCGGGTCGGCCGCGCAGTCCAGGGGGTGAATCTGGTCAGCGGGGATGGGAACGTGGTCCAGCCAGGCTTCCTTTGCCAGGCGGGCGTTGCTCCGGGGATCGTCCAGGGGCACGCAACGCTCGTCCCCCCAGAAGACGTGGACCCGGTCCCAGGGCGCCTGATCCACCCAGGGCGGGGCGGCCAGCAGCTCATAGGTGCGCCGGGGGGTATTGCCCCCCGAGAGAGCCACGCTGAAGCGGCCCCGGGCGGCCACGGCCAGGTTCGCCTGCTTCACCAGGAAGCTCGCCGCGGCCCGGCTCAGCGACTCCAAATCGGGATAGACTTCGATCATGGCTGAACCGTGGTGACCCGGCAGACGGGCTGGTCTTCCTGGCATTGGAGAAAGGTGGGGGTCACCCAGCTTCGCCCCTCCTGGGCCAGCAGGATCTCGGCCATTTCCGGACCCCAGGTGCCGGCGGCATAATTGGGAATATCCGTGGGCTTGATGCTGTCCCAGGCCTCCAGAATGGGCATGAGTATGGACCAGGCCACCTCGGTCTGGTCGGCCCGCATGAACAGGGTGGCATCGCCCAGCATGACGTCCAGCAGCAGGGTTTCATAGGCCTCCGGGGTGGCAATTTTGAAGGCCTCCCGGTAGAAGAATTGCATCATCACCGGCGCCAGGCGCATGGTCAGGCCCGGGTACTTGGCCTCGAAACGGAGGAAGATGCCCTCTTCGGGCTGGATGGCAATGATGAGCCGGTTGGGCCGCCAGTCCATGACCGCCCCGGCCGGGAAGGTCTGGTGCGGCACCTGCCGGAACTGGATGGACACCTCCGAAATCTTGGCGGGCAATCGCTTGCCGGTGCGCAGATAAAAGGGCACCCCCTCCCAGCGCCAGTTGTCCACATAGAGTTTGAGGGCGGCAAAGGTGTCGATGCTGGAATCCGGGGCCACGTTGGTTTCGCTGCGGTAGCCCGGCACCTTCTGCCCATCGATGCTGCCGGCCCCGTACTGGCCCCGCACCGCGTGGTTATGGACCATCTCCGGGAAGATGGGCCGGACGGCCCGGAGCACGTCCACCTTCTTGTTACGCGATCTCATTGTCGTCGAAAGAGTTGGGCGGCTCCATGGCAATGAGGCACATGATGGTCAGCAGGTGATTCTGCACCATGTCTCGCAGAGCCCCGGCATGGTCATAATAGTGGCCGCGGCTGCCCACCCCGTCGGTTTCCGCCACGGTGATCTGGACGTGGTCGATGTAATGGCGGTTCCAGATGGGCTCGAACAGGGTGTTGGCAAAGCGAAAGGCCAGGATGTTCTGGACCGTCTCCTTGCCCAGGTAGTGGTCGATGCGAAAAATCTGGGATTCGTGAAAGATCTCACCCAGGGTCCGGTTCAGGGCTTGGGCCGAGGCCAGGTCATGGCCAAAGGGCTTTTCCACCACGATGCGGGAGCGCTTGCGGTCCTGGTTCAGCCGGGCCTTGCCCAGTTCCCGGGCCACCGGGTCAATCATCCGGGGCGGCAGGCTCAGGTAAAAAATGCGGTTGGCCCTGGCGTCCCAGGTCTTATCCTGGTCCGCCAGCTTCTTGGCCAGCTCGTTGAAGACCCCGGGTTGATCCAGGTCCGCGGCCATAAAACTGAGATGCGCGGCAAAACCCTGCCACTCCTCGTCGGTGGTCTTGCCCCGGCGGGAAAAATTATCCACGCCCTCCCGGAGATGCCGGCGAAAGTCCTCGTCGCTGGTGTGCCGGTGGCCGGTGCCGATGATCAAAAACTGCTCCGGCAGCCAGTGGTCCAGGTAGAGGTTGTACAGGGCGGGAATGAGCTTGCGCCAGGAGAGGTCGCCGGCCCCCCCGAAAATGACGAAGACCGTGGGCTCCGGCCGGTGATCGGTTCCCATAAGCACTCCTTATACCATTTGGCGATCAACGGACAATTGTTGTAGGGGGGACCTGCGTGTCCCCCCAAGAGGGCGCACACACAGGTGCGCCCCTACTCAGATATTCTGCCCACTCACTCCTCCTCCCACTCGGTGTGGAAGGTGCCGGGGGCGTCGAGGCGCTCGTAGGTATGCGCTCCGAAGAAGTCCCGCTGGGCCTGAATCAGGTTGGCCGGCAGCCCGGCGCTGCGGTAGGCGTCGAAATAGCTCAGGGTCGCCATCAAGGCCGGGGCCGGCAGCCCCAGGGTGGCGGCCGTGATGACCACTTCCCGCAAGTCCGCCTCCCGGCTCATGAATTCCTTGCCCAGGTGGGGGTCCATCAGGAGGTTGGGCAACTCTGCTTTGGCCTGGTAGGCGGTGCGGATGTCTTCCAGGAGGGCCGCCCGGATGATGCAGCCGCCCCGCCAGATGCGGGCCACGGCCTCCAGGTCCAGGCCATAGCTGTAGGTGGCGGAGGCCTTCTGGAGCAGGGCCATCCCCTGGGCGTAGGTGGCGATCATGCCGGCGTAGAGGGCGTTTTTCACCTGGCCGGTTAAGCGCTGCCGGTCTCCCGTAAAGGCCGGGGTGGGCCCGGTGAGGAACTGGGACGCCGCCAGCCGTTCCTCCCTGGCGCCCGACATATCCCGCATGACCACCGCCACGTCGATGGTGGGCGTCCCCGACTGCAGGTCCATGGCATCCCAGGAGGTCCACATGCCGGTGCCTTTTTGCTTGGCCTTGTCCAGGATCATGTCGATCAGGGGCTTGCCGGTGCGGTCATCCTGCCGGGTAAAGATCTTGGCGGTGATTTCCATGAGGAAGGAATTGAGCTCCTCCCGGTTCCAGCGGTCATAGATGGGGGCCAGCTCGGCCGCGGTCAGCCCCAGACCCCGCTTGAACAGATCATAGGTCTCGACGATGAGTTCCATGAGGCCGTACTCGATGCCGTTGTGGACCATCTTGACGTAGTGGCCGGCGGAGCGCGGCCCCAGGTAGGTGACGCAAGGCTCGTTCTTGACGTGGGCCGCGGCCGCCTCCAGGATGGGGGCCACCCGGTCGTACATCTCCCGGGAGCCGCCGGGCATCAGGCTGGGGCCGTAGCGGGCCCCGGCTTCGCCCCCGGAGATTCCCATGCCCATGAAGTTGAGCTTTTTGCCGGAGAGAAATCGGCCCCGCCGGTTGGTATCGGTGAAATGGGAGTTGCCGCCGTCGATGATGAGATCACCAGGTTCCAGCAGGGGCAAAAATTCCCGGATCACCGCGTCCACCGGGTCTCCGGCCGCCACCAGCAGGATGAGGGCCCGGGGCTTTTTAAGCAGCCCGACGAACTCTTTCAGATCATAGCCGGCCTGGATGGGGCGGGCGCCCACCTCGTTTTCCATGAAGTCCTTGGTCTTCTCGGTGGTGCGGTTATACACCGCCACGGCAAACCCGTGGTCCGCCATGTTCAGGACGAAATTGCGGCCCATAGTCCCCAGGCCGATCAAGCCGATGTCACAACCCTGATTGCTCATAAACGATCTCCGATTAAGGTAACCTTCTCAAGTGTGCGTCCTGGCCGGGCGGAACCCCGGGTCCGCGTTTACGCCTGGAATGCAGATGCATCTCTGGTTTTCGCCGGGTTTCCTGCCCTCAATCCTCCACGGTTAGCCCCAGGTCCTTCAGGGCCTTGCGGGTGACCCCGAAATCGGTGTGGTGAATGCCGTTGATCCCCAGGCTTTGGGCAATTTCGACAAACAATTCCCGGTCGTCGATATACACGGACCGGGCCGGCTCCGCCTGGGAGATGTCCAGGGCCATGCGGTACAGGTCCACGTCGGGCTTGCGGAAGTGGACAAAACAGGACGACACGAAAAAATCAATGAACGCGGTCAGATCGAACTTCTGGATGCGGTAGACGGTGAGTTCCCGGCCTTCGTTGCTGATAGCCGCGGTCTTTAGGCGGTGCTTCCACTTGAGGCCGCTCATCAGGTTGATCATCTCCACCTTGGGCCTGGACTGGGCGAACATGAACGCCTTGAACTCCTCCCGGGTGAAGGGCCGCTCCCGGTTAAACACCACCTGGTTGAGGTAGGTGTCCAGGTTGAGCTTGCCTTCCTCATAGGTGTTGAAGCTCATGGTGTGCCGCTCGTTCAAGTCCTCAAAATCCAGCCCGAATTTTTGGGCCGCATCCTGGCGTATGCGGCGGTCCCAGCCGTTGGTCAGCAGGACGCCGCCGATATCCAGAAACAGGTGGGTGATGGGGGTGGCGCTCACGGTTTGCCTCCCGACAGGGCCTCCCGGCGCTTGCTCTCCAGGGTGGCCATGAGGGAGTCGAAGGGCTGGTTGAACTTCTCCACCCCCTCGTCTTCCAGCTGCTGGGTCGCCTGGTTGAGATCGATCCCCAAGTCCGGCAGGCGCTGGAGGTAACTGGCGGCCCGGTCCACCGCCTCGGTCAGGCGGGAAGCCGGGTTGCCATGGTCCCGGTAGGCCTCCAGGGTCTCCGGGGGCAGGGTGTTGACGGTATCAGGTCCGATGAGGGGCTCCACGTACTTGGTATCGGGGTAGGCCGGGTTCTTGGTGCTGGTGCTGGCCCACAGGAGGCGCTGGGGCCGGGCCCCCGCCGCCGCCAGTTTCTGAAACCGGGTGCTTCCGAAAATTTCCTGATAGATGCGATAAGCTTCCTTGGCGCTGGCGATGGCCACCTGGCCGATCAGGTCCTTAGCCTTCTGGGCCTCGGGTCCGCCGGCGGCCGCCAGTTTTTCCAGCCTGGGGTCCAGGAGCACGTCGATGCGGCTCAAAAAGAAGCTGGCCACCGACGCCACCCGGTTCAGGGGCTGGCCCTGGGCCGCCCGGGCCTCCAGCCCGGCGATATAGGCCTCGGCCACTTCCCGGTAGCGGGGCAACCCGAAGAGCAGGGTCACGTTGACGTTGATGCCCTCACTGATGAGTTGCCGGATGGCCGGCAGGCCCTCTTTCGTGGCCGGCACCTTGATCAGGACATTGGGGCGGTCCAGGGCCTGCCACAGGTGGCGGGCCTCGGCCATGGTGCCGTCGGTGTCCCGGGCCAGGTGCGGGTTGACTTCCAGGCTGACAAAGCCGTCTCTGCCACCCACCTGGTTATAGAGGGGCCGGAAGACATCCGCGGCCCTGCCCACATCCTCCACGGTGAGGGTCTCGTAAATCTCCTGCACGGACTTGCCGGCTTGGACCAGGCTGCGGATGGCCGCGTCATAGTCGGTGCTCCCGGCAATGGCCTTTTGGAAAATCGACGGGTTGGAGGTGACCCCTTTCAGGCCGTCAGCATCGATCAATTTTTTCAACTCCCCGGACTCGATCATCTGCCGGCGGATATAATCCAGCCAGACGCTCTGGCCAAAGGTACCCAGTTTCACCAAAGGGTTCTCGCCCATATCTGATTCTCCTATTTTTCCAAGGCCTTGATTTTGCCCAGGCGCCGCTGGAAGCGCTCGGACCCTTTAAAGCCGGCCCGCAAAAAAATCTGGATCAGCTCCCAGGCCAGGGCGTAGCAGGTCACCCGGCCCCCCAGGCACATGATGTTCATGTCGTCGTCTTCCACCCCCTGGCGGGCGGAGTAGGGATCGGTGATGAGCGCCCCCCGGGCCCCCGGCACCTTGTTCACCGCCACGCAGGCCCCGACCCCGCTGCCGCAAAAGGCGATACCCCGGTCCACCTCGCCTCTGGCCACGGCCCGGGCCAGGGGCACCACCAGGTCGGGGAAGTCGTCGGTGGGCACATATTCATGGGCGCCGTAGTCCACCACTTCGAGTCCCAGGGCCTTGATGTCTTCTTTCATCTGCTCTTTCAGTTCGAAGCCGCCGTGATCCGCGGCAATGCCCAGGCGCATAACGGTCTCCTCATCCGGCGTATAGAGCCTTTGCCATAAATTCATCCACCTTGTTGATTTTTAAATCCCCCTAAATCCCCCTTTGCCAAAGGGGGACTTTTGACGCAATTCCTTGTCGTTCCCCTCTTTGACAAGCGGGGGTCAGGGGGGATTTTGAGCCGGTGCCATGACAGAAAAAACTTTTGGCATTCGTTATAAATGCCCGTGGATATCCTTGAGAGTGTTTCCCAGCCGCCCTCACCGCAATCATCTCTCGGGCTAGTTCCCCTGCTTTATCTGCTTCACCAACTTGATAATGGCGCTCCGGGAGATGTCCTCGAAATCCAATAGTTCCGTGGGCTTGCCGGTTTTCGGTTTCTTGGTCACCGCCAAAGCATAGACCTTCACCGGATTGGGGGCCAGGCCCCCCAAGACCGCCTCGCCGATGCCGCCGGCGGGATAATGGTCTTCCACGGTGATCAGGGCCTTGGTGGCCTTGGCCGCAGCCATCAGCGTTTCCACGTCCACCGGCTTGACGCTGTAGAGGTCGATGACCCGGATGTTGATGCCCTCTTGCTGTAAGGCATCATAGGCGGCCAGGGCTTCAAAGAGCGTGACGCCGGCGCCGATGACCGTTGCCACGTCGCTGTCGCTCTGGCGCAGCACCTTGCAGCCGCCCAGGGGGAATTTTTCCTCGGGGCCGTAGATAATCGGGGTGCCCATGCGGGTGGTCCGGATATAGACGATGCCGGGGTGTTCCAGGGCGGCTTCCACCAGGCGCTCCGTGGACACCGCCTCGGCGGGATAGAGGACCACGCTGTCCCGGATGGACCGGAACATGGCCAGATCCTCCAGGCCCATCTGGGACGGCCCGTCTTCGCCGATGGAGACCCCGGCGTGGGACCCGCAAAACTTCAGGTTGGGCTCGGTGTACTGGCTCATGCGGACCTGGTCGTAGGCCCGGGAGAAGAAGGCCGCAAAGGTGGAGACAAAGGGGATCTTGCCCCGGGTGGCCAGGCCCAGGCCGGCGCCCACCATGTTTTGCTCGGCGATGTACATTTCGAAAAACTGCTTGGGGTAGGCGTCTTCAAAGATTTCGGCGTAGGTGGAGTTGCTGACCTCGCAGTCCAGGCTCACCAACTGGGGAAACTGGGGATAGAGCCGTCTGAGGGCGTTGCCGTAGGCCTTGCGGGTGGCCAGGGAATCGCCTTTTTTGTAAGCCAGGGGCGCCGGCGGCCTGGGGCTTAACCTCCGCCGGCTTCAGGTCTTCGGGCCGGCTCACGACCCCCCGGACCGTGTGGTCCACCGGGCCCAACTCCGGCAGGGCCCTGGCCAGGTCTTCCTGGCTCAGGGTCTTACCGTGCCAGCCGTTCTTGTTTTCGATGAACGACACCCCTTTGCCCTTGATGGTATGGGCGATGATCATAATGGGTTTGTCGGTCACCGTCATGACCTTCTCATAGGCAGCCAGGACCTCGGGAAAGGAGTGGCCGTCCTTAACGATGATGGTCTCCCAGCCGAAGGCCTTGATGCGGTTCTCGTAGGCCATCAGGTCCCAGCCGTACATGGTTTCGCCCCGCTGGCCCAGGCGGTTGACGTCGAGGACGCCCACCAGGTTGTCCAGCTTATAGTGAGCCGCCAGCTGCATGGTCTCCCACTGGGAGCCCTCGGCCATTTCGCTGTCGCCCAGGAGCACATAGGTGGTGTAGGGCAGCTTATCCAGGTACTTGGCGTTCAGGGCCACCCCCAGGCCGATGGACAGGCCCTGCCCCAGGGAGCCGGTGGCCGCTTCGGTGTAGGGGAAGCTCATGGTGGGGTGGCCTTCCAGGGGGCTGCCGAAATGGCGGTAGGTCATGAGTTCCGCCGCGGTCAGCTTGCCGGCCATGGCCCATAAACTATAAAAGAGCGGGGTGGCGTGGCCCTTGGAAAAAATGAGGCGGTCGTTGTTGGGGTGCTGGGGCTGATCCAGGTCGTACCGGAAGATGCCCCCGAACATGAGGCCGGCCATCAGTTCGGTGGCCGACAGGGACGACGTGGGGTGGCCGGACCCGGCCTGGGTGGTCATGGTAAGAATCGAGTACCGCATCAGGGTGGCCAGTTTCTGCAGGTGCTCCAACTTTTGCGCCTCGGTCATGTCGCATATCCTCCTTGGGGCCGGCTTGAAGAGCTCTGCCTGGGCACCAGAAAAATCTGGTACCAAGGCATTTATAGAGTTGTGGCGGGCTTTATATGTGAGGTGACACGGAAAAAGCAGTTTCTTCCCCCCTTTTCTAAAGGGGGGGAGGGGGGATTTTTTAAGAGCGTGAAATCCCCCTAAGTCCCCCTTTTTCAAAGGGGGACTTAGCCTGCCAGATCCGGTGCTCCACGCCTGCTTTTCTGTCAATCTCCTTATGAAACGCTTCCGAACTTAATAATTAATGACACCCCTGCTTAAAGGGTCGCCATCGAGTCATCCTGTACTTGGAGGTATTGTCCTGGCCCGAGCCAAGGTTTGCGGTATGCTTTTACTAAACTTAATAACGAAACCCCGTTTGGCAATATCCCGGGGCCACAAAGATGGCTCATTCACGGTTTACCGGGAAAGTCAGTTCGGCCCCGCAGGCGCCGATCACGCCCACCAGGGGGATTAAGGCGCACAGCAAGCCCAGGTAAACCAGGCTGGGCCCCCCGGGGAACTGCGCCAGGATTTCCGGGTTGAGATAGCGCCAGACCCAGGCGGAGACCCCCGCCAGCAGCAGCACCGGAGACAGGATGAGCTTGATGACCACGGGTTTAAGGGGCCTGGACTCGTAGTTCAGCCACCAGGTGAACCAGCCGGTGACCATGGCCACCGGGGTGAAGAGCACGCCGCCCCCCAGGCAGTGGAAGCCCGTGACTTCGAAGGATGTTACTCCGGTGATGAGAGAGAGGAGGCTGAAGACCGGGGCGGCGATCATGAAGACGATGGGGAAGTGGACCACCATGGGGTGGGGATGGCGGCGCAGGAGCGGCACCCGTTTCACCATCCGGCGCCAGAACTCCCGGGCCGCCGAGGTCTGGGCCGCGGCGGCGGGGGGCTCCGTCTCTTCCTTGAGGACCCCTACCTGGGGATAGCGTTCGAAGACTTCCTCCCCGTGGGGGGCGTCCGGGAACTCCCCGGTGAGGTCGTGTCCGGCGTGGTGTTGGCCCATGTGGTCGCCGTCCGCCCACAGGCCACTGCCGCTGACGTCGTAGACCTTGCCCCGGAAGGCAATATAGACCGGCGCGCCATCGGTTCCGGAGGCGGCGGTCAGTTCGGCAGGGGTAACTTCTCGTTTCTGGTCAGGTTTTTCCTTCAAGTCGATTATCCTTTTGGGGCGCCCGGCGCCTCAAGACAGTGGTTCATAAATAGGGTAACGTCTTGCTTAACTCCGTGAAGATCACTTCTCCCTCACCCTGGCCCTCTCCCCCCGCTTCGGGGTGAGGGGGGCGATATATGCCGCGGGCGCATTGATGAAATCCCGTACTAAACCTCTTCCAGGGGAAAGGTGAGCAGGCCCCCGAAATAGCCGTTGGCCGTCACCAGCGGCGTCAGGGCCAGGACCAGAAAAAAATAGATGAGGTTGACGCCGCTCAGGTCCGTGAGGACCAGCGGGTTAAGCCAGCGCCAGACAAAGGCCGCCGCGGCGATGGAGGTCACCGCGTAGGACAGGGCTTTCTCGATGCGCCCGGTGCGGTCCGCCCCGCCGGGGTAATTGAGCCATTGGGTAAACAAACCCGTGGCCACGGTAGGCGGCAGGGTGAGCAGCCCGCCCCCCAGGCAATAAAACGCGGTGTCATCGAATGATTTTTCCCCGGTGATGACATACAGGACGCTGAAAAAAGTGGCGGACAGCATGAACACGATGGGGAAATGGGCCAGCATGGCATGGGGGCGGCGCCGGAGCTGGGGAAAACGCTCCAGGAGCCGGGCCAGCGTCGCCGGCAGCTCCGGGTAATCCGGGGCCGGGGCCGCGGGATATCCACCCTTATGGTTACGCTCCATAATTAATCTAGTATTTCAACGAGGTTTTTTCTCCCCCCTTTTCTAAAGGGGGGTAGGGGGGATTACATAACTCTTTAATAATCCCCCTAAATCACCCTTTAACAAGGGGGACTTAAAATAGCCGGTATTCCAGATATGGCTCGTTTATCCCATACAACGTGCACTCGCCCCTAACAGATGGTTGGCTAGGCATCTGTTTTCGGTTGGAAACCACGGTTCTAATACACCAGGCTGGCCAGGGCCAGGCCCAGCATGGCCAGGGGGTAGGCGCTGGCCCGGTTGAAGAGCGTCGCGGCCATGGCCGGGTTTTTGGTCCGGTAGAGGCGATAGCCCGGGAGCAGGAGGAGATAGCCCCCCGCGGCCAGGGCCAGGCCCACCAGGAGCGGCGAAAACCGCAGCGGGGCGACCCAGAGCAGCAGCGCGCTCAAGGGCAGGCTCAGGGCCAGGGCCCCCAGGGCAATGGCGCCGGCTCCCTCGGGGCCGCAGTACACCGGGATGGTTTGGGCGCGCAGGCGTCGATCCTCCTCCAGATCATGCCAGTCGGCGGGGATATTTTGCCCCCCGATCTCCCAACAGAAAATCCACAGAAACAACAGGAGCACAAGGCCGCTGGAGGGGTGCGGGGACACGGCAAAGACCGCGGCTATCCCGCCCAGGGTCTTGACCACGCCAGCCACCAGTGTCCTGAGATGGCTGACCCGGAGCAGCCAGCAATAGGCCGCCTCCAGCAGGCAGCCGGCCAGGAAGATATAAGCGCACAGGGGATTGAGCAGGTAAGCCCCGGTGAGGGCCACCCCGGCCCAGGCCGCCACCCACAGGACCCCCTCCCCGAAACCCACCCGTCCCTGGGCCAGGGGGTGGCGCATAAAGATGGCGTCGAGATAACCGGGTTTCGGGGCCGGCCCGGCCGCCTTGAGCTTCTCCTGGTCCACCCGGTAGTCCACCAGGTCGTTTAAAGCATACACCGCGGTGTAGCCGGCGAACCCGGTCAACAGGCCCAGGGCGATTAACCCCAAGGGCGGCAGACCCCCGTAGCAGAGCAGCGCGGCCAGGGCCGGGGTGGCTAAGTCCAGCAGGCCATGGGGCGTCCGGGACAGGGCCAGAAACAGCTTGACCCGGGAGAATCTTACGGCCAGGGGGGGCGAAGCGGGGTTCAGGGCCAACCTCCTTATGAACGCACCTGGCGCAGTTTGGAAAAAGTTTGCCGGGGATTGCTTAACAGATTTATATCTTTCATTATAATAAGGCCCGTCCGGGGCCTGTCAAGCAGCGCGGTCGGCCTTGGCCGGCTGGCAGCCCCGGGCCGGAGATGACGCCGGCCATTCAACCCCTGGCGGCACAATGAAGCGGGGTATTAAAATTTAAGCAAAATTGCCTAAAAGATACAGCCACTTCTTCGGCCTGGGCGGTAGTCCTCCACCTTGACAGGCGGGACGCGGGTTCTTAGGTTTTGCATAGGTATGTGGCCAAGGGCCGGATTTCACCGCCGATTATCGCCATGAGCCCGGCTTTGCGGCGATTAAGGGGCCGCCCGAGCCCAGGTTGCAGCCCAACGCTGGAACCAAGTATTTTATGGCGCCGCCGGCTGGAAACCCGGTCCCGCCCTTTAACGACAATTCGGGATAAGAACTGGGGGTAAGGAACGACTATGCATCCGGTTGCGCCCGACCTGTTGTCCCCCTGGGCGCCGGGGTTATTCAGCTTCGGGCTGTTTGTCGCCATCGTCCTGGCTCTGCTGGGCCTCTTGCTCTTTTTGACCGGCTGGCTGGGGGAGCGGCGAGCCCGATCCGGAAAAAGCCCGGCCGTATGAATGCGGGGTGATTCCCACCGGCGGAGCCCGCCTCCGGTATCCGGTGCCGTTTTACCTGGTGGCGGTCTTTTTCCTCATCTTCGATGTGGAAGCCGCGTTTATTTTTTCCTGGGCCGTGGCCATGGAGGACCTGAGCTGGCGCGGCTGGCTGCAGATATCCTTCTTTATCATCGTCCTGCTCCTCAGCCTCTTCTATATCTGGAAAAAAGGAGGACTCGATTGGAGTCCCATCGCACCGCCCCGCCGGGGAAGCTCGAAAACCTGATACTGAGGCCCATCGACGCCCTGGTCAACTGGTGCCGGGCCTACAGTTTCTGGCCGATGTTTTTCGGGCTGTCCTGCTGTTTTATCGAGGAATCCACCGCGCTCACGCCTCGGTATGACATGGCCCGGTTCGGGGCGGAAGTCCTGCGCGGGTCGCCCCGGCAGGCCGACCTGTTGATCATCTCCGGCACGGTCTTCAAAAAAATCGCCCCGGTGGTGCTCCGGCTCTACGAGCAGATGGCCGAGCCCAAGTGGGTGATCTCCATGGGGTCCTGCGCCAACAGCGGCGGCATGTACGATTGCTACAGCGTGGTCCAGGGGGTGGACCAGATCATGCCGGTGGATCTCTATATCCCCGGCTGCCCGCCCCGGCCCGAGGCGGTCCTCCAGGGATTGGTGAAGCTTCAGGAAAAAGTAATGTCCGAGCGGCCGGCCCGGAAGATCCTCCACCTCAGGGGCGGCGCCCAGGGGACCGAAAGGCCCCTGGCCGTGGACGGGGTCAACAAATCCCGGGACCCCCGGGGCCCCGGCTATTACGGCACGCCCCCCCGGGGGACGGCAGTGACCCCGCCCCGGTTTTGGGAGAGCCGCGCCGAGGTGATGTGGACCCCGCCCCCGGCCCGGATCGAATTAGGCGAGAGCAATAAATCCCTGGCCCAGGTGCTGGGGGAAAAATTCGGCGGACGCGGTCACGCCGGCGCCCGAGACCTCCGATATGCTGACCTTGACGGTGGCCGAGACCCGGCTCAAGGAGGTCCTGCGCTTTCTCAAGACCGAGGCCTCGCCCCGGTTTTTGCGCCTGGAAGACCTCACCGCGGTGGATGAATCCACCCGCCGGGACCGGGCCGGCTATCCGGATTACACCCTGGTGTATCATCTCCTGGCCTTCGAGCCCCCCACCCGGGTGCGCCTCAAGGTGCCCCTGCTACGGGACCGATCCCGTCACCCCGAGCATCACCGATATCTGGCCGTCGGCCAACTGGTATGAGCGGGAGTGCTTCGATATGTTCGGCATCCGCTTCGACGGCCACCCCCGCCTCTGGCGGCTCCTCATGCCCCACGACTGGGAAGGGCACCCCTTGCGGAAGAGCTACCCGGACCGGGGCACGCATCTGCCCCCCTATACCCTGGAGTCCGCCCGCAAACATCAGCCCCTGGATGCCGGCAAATACCTGGAAGGCCGCCTGGGAGCCGACGATTTCATCCTGAATTTCGGGCCGCACCACCCCAGCACCCACGGCCTCATCCGCTTCATCCTGGCGCTGCACGGCGAGGAAATCCTGGCCATGGACACGGACATCGGCTACCATCACCGGTCCGTGGAAAAGATCGGCGAGCGCCAGTCCTGGTTCCAGTTTATCCCCTACACCGACCGGGCCGACTATCTCTGCGGGGTGGCCAACAACCTGAGCTACCTGGAGTCGGTGGAAACCCTGGCGGGCATCAAGGTCCCGGACCGGGCCCAGTTCATCCGGGTGATGCTCACCGAGCTCTTCCGCCTGAGCAACCACCTGGTGTGGTTCTCCACCGCCACCGTGGACACGGGGGCCATCACCCCCACCTTCTACGCCTTCGCCGAGCGGGAAAAAATCATGGACATCATCGAGCTCATCACCGGTGGCCGTCTCCACCCGGCCTGGTTCCGGCTGGGGGGCGTGGCCGCGGACCTGCCGGAGGGCTGGAAAGAACTGGTGGACGACTTCGCCAAGGGGTTCGCCAAGGTGGTGGATGAACTGGAAAAGGCCATGACCCGGAACCCCATCTGGGAAGCCCGGACCCGGGGCATCGGTTATCTGTCCCTGACCGACGCCATGGATTGGGGCGTGACCGGGGCCAACCTCCGGGCCTGCGGCCTGGAGTGGGACCTCCGGAAAAAGTTCCCCTACTCCGCCTACGAGGCCTTTGACTTTGACATCCCCACGGCCCCCGAGGGCGACAGCTACGCCCGCTACCTGGTGCGGGTGGCGGAGATGCGGCAGAGCCTCAGGATTATCCGGCAGGCGGCATCCCGGATGCCCCCCGGGCGCTATATCACCGATGACTACCGCTACGCCATCCCCCGGAAAGAGGATGCCCTGAAGGATATCGAAAGCCTGATCCACCATTTCATCAACGTCAGCCGGGGGCCGACGCTGCCCCGGGGCGAGGCCTATGCCGCCACGGAGCATCCCCGGGGCGAGCAGGGCTTCTACGTGGTCAGCGACGGGTCCACCATGGCCTACCGGATGCGCATCCGGTCCCCGGGGTTTGCCAACGTCCAGGCCCTGCCCCTGATGACCCTGGGGCACCTGGTGGCGGATTTTGTCGTGATTATCGGCTCCATCGATTACGTTATGCCGGATATTGACCGGTAGAAGGGCGTCGGGCCGTTGGCCCTGGCGACTTTGGCTTGCCGTGAGTCGTGCAGTTCTTTCGGAATATGCTTTTTTACCCACAACGTTTTAAGGAGGAGACGTTATGAAAATAAGTACCCGCAATGTTATCAAGGGGAAGGTCTTGGATATCAAGGAAGGCATGGTCATGGCCAAAGTCAAGGCGGATATCGGCGGCGGCCAGGCAATGACCGCCATTGTCACCGATGAGGCCCTGAAGGAGCTGAATATCAAGGTGGGCGATGAAATCAAACTGCTGGTCAAGGCCACCAGCGTGATGTTAGGGAAAGATTAATCCACTCATCCTGACCAGGGAACGGACTCTATAACTGATGATACCGGAAGCATTACGCGCCCAACTGCAAACTAAAATCGCCGCGGCCGAAAATCCCCGGGAACAGGCCATCAACGTCATGTATGAGATCCAGCGGCATTACGGCTATCTCACGGACGAAGGCCTGATCGAGGCCGCGGCCCTGGTGGGCGTAACCCCCCTGGAGCTGGAGGAACTGGCCACTTTTTACGACTTTATCTACCGGGAGCCGGTGGGCCGCTTCGTCCTCCACGTCTGCGACGGCGTGGTCTGCTGGATGTTCCACGAGGGGTCGCTGTTCGACTATATGTGCCGCAAACTGGGGGTCTGCGCCGGGGAGGTCTCCGCCGACGGCCTGTTCACCGTGCTGCCCACCGCCTGTATCGGCTTCTGCGACCAGGCCCCGGCCATGGTGGTCAACGGCCAGTTTTTCGGCCATCTCACCCCGGAGCGGATCGATAAAATTCTGGAGCAGTTGAAAACCGAAACCTGTGACTTGGTGCTGTGCCGGTGAGTTAATGTACGAGCAAGCCCTATTCAAAAATCGCCAGGAGGGGCGTCACACCAGCCTCGACGAGTATCGTGACGGCGGCGGCTACCAGGCCCTGGCTGACACGGTCAAGAAATTATCTCCCCAGGACCTGATCGGGCTGCTCAAAGATTCCGGCCTGTCAGGGCGGGGCGGGGCCGGCTTCCCCACCTGGCGCAAATGGAGTTTTGTGCATGATAACGCCCCGCACCCGCGTTACGTCGGCGCCAATACCGACGAAATGGAGCCGGGCACCTTCAAGGACCGGGTCCTGGTCAACACCGACCCCCACCTGGTCATCGAAGGCATCATCCTGGCGGGGTACGCCATTAAAGCCCAAAAGGCCTTTTATTTCGTCCGTCCCACCTACGAGATGGACGCCCAGCTCATGGAACGGGAACTCCAGGCGGCAAGGGAGGCGGGGTTTTTGGGGCAGAATATCCTGGGGAGCGATTTTTCCTTTGACATCGCGGTGCACCGCAGCGCCGGGCGCTACATCTGCGGAGAGGCCACGGCCATGGTCCAGGCCATCATGGGCAAACGGCCCCACCCCCAGAAAAACGTCCACATGACCGACGCAGGTCTGTGGGACCGGCCCACCGTCGTCAACAACGCTGAAACCCTGGCCTGCGTGCCCCTGGTGATCAGAAACGGCGGCGCCTGGTTCAAGAATCTCGCCCGGACCGAGACCGGGGCCGGCACCAAGCTCTACTGCATCAGCGGCAAGGTCGTGCAAGCCCGGCTGCTATGAGCTTCCCATGGGCATCCCCTTCCGGGAGATCCTGGAGGAGGTGGCCGGGGGCATGCTGCCGGGGTCCGAGCTCAAGGCCTTCATTCCCGGGGGGGCCTCCACCAGCTTCATGCCCCCGAAGTTCCTGGACGTGGCCATGGACATCGAATCCTTGAAACAGGTGGGCCACCGCTTCGGCACCGGCGCCATCATGGTCTTCGACCAGAACACCTGTATCCTGGGCGCCACCCTGAACCTGATTGATTATTTTGCCCGGGAATCCTGCGGCTTCTGCACCCCCTGCCGCCAGGGCCTGCCCTATATCCAGGACCTGCTCCAGCGCCTGGAAAACGGCGAGGGCGAAGAAGAGTTCATCCCCAGGCTCCGGGAGATGGCCGGGCACATGGACAAAGCCTACTGCGCCTTCGCCCCCGGGGCGGCGGAGCCCGTCAAGGGCATGCTGCAGTATTTCGAAGACGAAGTGCGGGAGCACATCATTCAGAAGAAATGTCCGTTTAAGTAACCGGCCGGGCCGCCGTCCCGGCAGGAGGATAGGGGAAAACGCAGATTCAACGGGCATGAGCCAATGGCGGTTTACCCCGGCAATCCAAAATCACCCCTAACCCCCCTTTTCCAAAGGGGGGAATAAGGACGACGGGGTCAAGTCCCCCGTTGTAAAAGGGGGATTTGAAACGAGTTTTGTTACGGTAAAGTCTGCGGCTATCGGTAACGGCCGCAAAACCGTGGTCTTGGCTGAAAGCGGTTAGCTGTCTAAGAGGATCGCCATGGCCGAAGTCTCTCGTAGGGTGCGTCTTACGCACCACTGACGGACTGAAAATAAGAACCATCAACGGGATCGCCATTGCCCAAACTCATCATCGATAGCCGGGAAATCGAAGTCCCCCAGGGCACCAACGTGCTCGAGGCCGCGGAGCGCCTGGGGATCATGGTTCCCCGCTTCTGCTACCATCCGGCCCTGGGCTCGGTGGGGGCCTGCCGCATGTGCGCCGTCAAGTTCCTGGAAGGCAGGATCAAAGGCGTGGAGATGAGCTGCATGGTGGCGGCCGAGGACGGCATGGTGGTCTCGACCACCCATCCGGACGCCATGGATTACCGGAAATACGTCATCGAATGGCTCATGCTCGACCACCCCCTGGACTGCCCGGTGTGCGACGAAGGGGGGCACTGCCTGCTCCAGGACGAAACCGTCTCCGGCGGCCACGGCATCCGGCGCTTCCTGGGCCCCAAGCGCACCTACGAGGACCAGGACCTGGGCCGGTTCGTGCAGCACGAAATGAACCGCTGCATCCAGTGCTGGCGCTGCCGCCGCTTCTATCAGGACTATGCCGGCTACCGGGACCTGGGGGCGTTGCAGATCGGCCGCCGCACCTATTACGGGCGCTTTACGGACGGGGCCCTGGAAAGCCCCTTCGCCGGCAATCTCATCGATGTCTGCCCCACCGGGGTGTTCACCGATAAGCCCTCCCGGTTCAAGGGCCGGCGGTGGGATTTTGAGCGGGGTCCATCCCTGTGCCTCCACTGTTCCCTGGGCTGCAACACCGTGGGCGCCGCCAAATACCGGGAAATGGTGCGCCTGGAGGGCCGGCAAAATGACGCGGTGAACGGCTATTTTATCTGCGACCGGGGCCGTTACGCTTTTTCCTATGCCAATCACCCGGAGCGGCCCCACCGGGCGCGCCTCAGGGGCCGGGAAGTCCCCTGGGACGAGGCGCTTTCGGCCGCAGCGGCCGAATTAGCCCGGATCAGCCGGGAGCACGGGCCCGGGGCCGTGGCCTGCCTGGGCGGCGCCCGCAGCAGCCTCGAGGCCCAGGGGGCCTTGAAACTCTTCTGCCGCACCCAGGGCTGGCGGGACCCCCAGTTCTTCTGGGACCCAGCTCTGGAGCGCAAGGTCAAGACCGCGGTGGGCCGGCTGGACCAGGGCCTGGCGGTCTCTATGGGCGAGCTTGGCGGGGCGGATTTTATCCTGGTGGCGGGCGCCGACCCGGTCAACGAGGCCCCCATGCTGGCCCTGGCCCTGCGGCAGGCCTGGCGCCAGGGGGCCAGGGTCGTGGTCCTCGACCCCCGCCCGGTGTTCCTGCCCTTCGAGTTCGAATCCCTGGCGGTTCCCCCCGGCCAGCTCGATGCCGCGCTGGGCGCCCTGGCCAAAGGCGCCCTGTCCCCCGAGGCCGCGGCGGGGCTCACTGGCCCCGCCCGGGGCTTCTACGACGCCCTGCCCGGCCGGTATCCGGGCGACCCGGCGGTAGCGGCCCGCCTAATGGTCCTGGCCGAGGCCCTGGCCAAGAGTAAAAAGCCGGTAGTGGTCTGCGGCACCGACATCGTCCGGGAGACCACCCCGGCCCTGGCCGCGGATATCGCCCGGCTCCTGGCGGCCGCCGGTCAAGAGGCGGGACTGTTCTATCTTTTGCCCGGGGCCAACGCCTTCGGCGCGGCGCTGATTTCGGCTCCCGAGTCGGCCGACCCCGGCAACCCCTCGGGGGGCCAGTGGCCCTGGGGACCGGCGGCGGTGGGGGAACCCACGGGGCCGGGCGAGCCCGCCTTGAGCGCCGACGGCCATCCTGGACGGCATCGACCAGGGCCGGATCAAGGCCCTCGTGCTGGTGGAAAACGACCCCTTTTGGAGCTTCTCCGACGAGGCGCGGCTGGCCGGGGCCCTGGACAGACTTGAGCTGCTCATCGTCCTGGACTATGTGCCGTCCGCGGTGGTCAAACGGGCCCACGTGGTGCTCCCCACCATCCCGGTGTTCGAGGGCGCGGCCGGGTGTTTCGTCAACCAGGAGGGCCGGGCCCAGGCCGCCTTGCCGGTCCATCTGGGGGGGACGCCGCTCGCCCTCATCAGCCCCGACGTCCATCCGCCCCGGACCTGGCTCGACCACGTCCCCGGGAGCGACCCCAGGCCCCCGGCGCAGATTTTTCAAGAGCTGACCCTGGCCCTGTCCGGGTGCCGGAACCCGGCCCCCGTGGACCTGTGGGCCTGGCTGGGCCGGCACCATCCCGTCTTCCGGCAGATACAGGATTTAGCCGAACACCCGGAAGGGCTGCGGCTGCTGCCGGCGGCGTCAACCGGGGCCGATTTTGGCCCTCCCCCGGCGCCGCCCCCGGAGCCGGCCCCCGACCAGGTGGAACTCCTGCTGGTGGACTGGACCTTCGGCACCGAGGAACTGGCGAGTTACGCACCCCTTATGCAGGAGGTGGAAGCGGCGCCGGTGCTGCTGATCCATCCCGACGACGCCGGGAAGTGGGGCCTGGACGACGGCAGCCGGGCCAACCTGCACCTCCCCAAGGGGTCCCTGGCCGTCACCGTGAAGCTGGCGGCTGCCCAGGCGCCCGGGGTGCTGGTGCTCCCCCGGCACCGCCAACTGGACTGGCGCAAGCTCGCCGGGACGCCGGTCTATTTAACCCTCACGCACATCGACCGGGTGCAAGGATAACGCCATGAGCCTCTGGTTGGCCGGCATAGTCTTCTTGGTGGTGAAACTGCTGGTGGTGTTGGTGGTTTTGCTGCTGTTCGCCGCCTACCTGATCTACGTGGAACGCCGGCTCCTGGGGTTCCTGCAGCTCCGCCTGGGCCCCAACCGGGCCGGCCCCCTGGGCCTGTTGCAGCCCATCGCCGACGCCGTCAAGCTGCTGACCAAGGAAGATCTGAGCCCCGCGGGGGCGGACCGGGTCATCTTCCTCTACGCCCCGGTGGTGGTGGCCGCTACCGCCATCCTCATCTTTGCCGTGGTGCCCTTTGGCCAGGGGTGGACCTATCGGGGGCAGCCCATCCCCGGCGTCGTCACCGACCTCAACGTGGGCCTGCTCTACGTCTATGCCCTCTCCTCCCTGGCGGTTTACGGCGTGGCCCTGGGCGGCTGGGCCTCGAATTCCAAGTACAGTCTGTTGGGGGCGATCCGGGGCGCGGCCCAGATGATCAGCTACGAGTTGGCCCTGGGGCTGTCCCTGGTCCCCATCGTCATGATGGCCAGGTCCTTCAGCCTGGTGGACATCGTCAATGCCCAGGCCCGCTGCCCCTTTATCCTGTTGCAGCCGGTGTCCTTCATCATCTTTTTCGTAAGTTCGGTGGCCGAAATGAAGCGCATCCCCTTTGATATCCCGGAAGCGGAGCATGAGCTGATTGCCGGCTATCACACGGAATACAGCGGCATGCGCTTCGGCCTCTTTTTTCTGGGCGAGTACGTCACCATGGTGACCCTGGGGGCGTTGGTGGCGGTCTTCTTCCTGGGGGGCTGGCGGGGGCCCTTTCTGCCGCCGTTGCTGTGGTTTTTGATCAAGGTGGCCGCGGTGGCCTCCGTCATCATCTGGATCCGGGGCACCCTCCCCCGGTTGCGCTACGACCAGCTCATGCACCTGGGCTGGAAACTCCTGGTCCCCGTGGCCCTGATCAACATCATCGTCACCGGGGGCATTATCCTGGCGTTGAAGGGATAAGGTGTAATACGGAGGGGCGCACCTGATCGGGCGCCCGAGATGAGGGGACACGCAGATCCCCCACTACAAAAACGATCGGTGGTACAATGGCTCATCATACCGAATCTCCTAAACTTCCGGGCGCCGGGAAAAGCAGTTACGATCTGATTGATCCGGGCGCCCTGTGGGCCGCATTGCATCTCCCCCAGGGGATAACCTTGCTGGACCTGGGGTGCGGCCAGGGCAATTACTCCCTGGCGGTGGCGAACCTCATCGGCCCGGCCGGCGTGGTCTATGCCGTGGACCTCTGGGAGGAGGGGATTGCCTCCCTGAAGGAGCGGGCGGCCCGGGAGGGCCGGGCCAACCTCCAGCCCCTGGTGGCGCCGGCGGGCCGGCTCCCCCTGGAGAGCCGGAGCGTGGACGTGGCCTTCATGGCCACCGTGCTCCATGACCTGGTGGAGGCCGGCACCGCCGCCGGCGCCCTGGCGGAGGTGACCCGGGTGCTCAAGCCCGGGGGGCTTGTCGCCATCGTGGAATTCGACAAGATCGACGGTCCTCCGGGGCCGCCCCGGCACATCCGGCTGGACCCGGCGGAAGTGGAGGCCCTGGTGGCCCCCTACGGGTTTGCCCGGCCGCGGACCGTGAAGCTCGGTCCTTACAATTACTTGATTACGTTCATTAAATCGTAACCGCAAGCTTTTATATGAACATATCCCGTTGGGGCGGGCCTCCGTGCCCGCCAACCAGAGGCGGCCAGGGACGGCCGCCCCACCAAAACGGGGCCTAGGAAGTTAGCGTGAAAAACTCTTATCAAATCCCGCTAAATCCCCCTTTCATAAAGGGGACGAAAAACCCCCCTTTGCAAAAGGGGGGCAGGGGGGATTGTTTTCTTAGCGGGGGTGAGCCGCCATTGGCTCATGCCTTTTCGCTGGCGCTCGCACCGGCTGGAAAGCCGGTGCCACCAAAGGATTTAAGTTGGCCCAAAAGGCAGGAATCGAAACCATGCCGGAAAAACGCAACTGGTTACAGCTAAGCGGCCGGGCCGTGGCCGGGCTCACGTCTGCCTTTGCCATCGTGCTCCGGCATCTTTTCCGCCGCCCGGTCACCGAAGAGTACCCGGAATACAAGCGGGTGCTCCCGGCCCGCACCCGGGCCCGGATCATCCTCACCCGGGACCCGGAGGGGGAGGAGCGCTGCGTCTCCTGTTTTCTCTGCGCCGCCGCCTGCCCGGTGTCCTGCATCTCCATGGCGGGGGAGGAACGGGCCGACGGCCGCCGCTGGGCCAAGTGGTTCCGCATCAACTTCGCCCGCTGCATCTACTGCGGCCTCTGCGAAGAGGCCTGCCCCACCCTGGCGATCCAGTTGACCCCGTATTTCGAATTCTGCGAGCGGGACCTGTTGACCATGGTGGCGGAAAAGCAGGATTTGCTGGTGGACCACGGCGGCAAAAATAACGAGTACAATTTTTACCGGCCTCGCCGGGGTGGACATGGTGGGGGCTAAGGGCACCCACATCGGCGAAGCCAGCCCGGTGAATATCAAGAGTAATCTTCCCTAAAGGCCTAGGGGCCTGCCCCCAAAGGGTGAACCAGGACCATGCCATGAGCATCTACGCCGTCATGTTTTATGTGCTGGGGGCCGTCATTGTCGGCGCCACCCTCTGGCCATCACGCGCCGCAACCTGATGCACGCCATTGTTTTCCTGGTGCTGTCGTTTATCGGCACGGCCCTGCTGTTCTATCTCCTGGGGGCGCCCTTCCTGGCGGTGCTGGAAGTGGTCGTTTACGCCGGGGCCATCATGGTGCTGTTCCTGTTCATCGTCATGATGCTGGAAAGCAAGCCGGACCGCAGAAGCCCGGGGGCATTTCTGCGCCAATGGTTGCCGGCCCTGGCCCTGAGCGGTGTCTGCCTCATCGTCATGACCGTGTTCCTGTTCCTGGGGGCGGGGGGGCCCGGGCCTCTGCCCCTGGTCACCGCGGCGCCCCTGGCCTTTGGCCGGTTCCTTTATGAGCGCTACTGGTTAGGCGTGGAAATTGCGTCTTTTCTCCTGTTCGTGGCCCTGGTGGGCGGGCTCTACCTCGGCCGGAGCAACGGGAAAACGGAGGGCTGAATCGTGGCCACCATCGTGCCTTACAGCCATGTGCTTATCCTGGCGGCGATCCTCTTCCTGCTGGGGGCCGGGTGTGCCGTGGCCCGGCGCAATCTCATCATGATCCTCATCGGGGTGGAGGTCATGCTGAGCGCCGCCGGCCTGGCGTTCATCGGGGCCGCCATGCGCTGGCAGCACCTGGATGGCCAGGCCTTCGTTATCTTCATCATGGCGGTGGCGGCCTCGGAAGTGGCCGTGGGCCTGGCCTTGATCGTTTATTCCCAGCGGCGCACCGGCACGGTGGATGCGGACCGCTACGACCTCATGAAGGGCTGACATGACTGCGACTCTCCTGATCCTGCTGCTCTTCCCCCTGGCGGGGGGCGTCATCAACGCCCTGGCGGGCCGGAGGCTGCCCCGGCGGCTCTGCGAGGTGATCGCCTGCGCCGGGGTCCTGGGAGCCCTGGTGATGGCCGTCATCGCCTTCATCCGGGGCGGCGGCAGCACCCAGCACCTCACCTTCTTCTCGTGGATTCGGGTGGGGGATTTTTCCGCGGCCATGGACGTCTATTACGATCCCCTGGCCGCCGTCATGGTCCTGATGGTCACCTTCGTCTCCAGTCTCATCCACCTCTATTCCGTGGCCTTCATGCGGGATGACGCCGATTACGTCCGGTACTTCAGCTACCTGAACCTCTTCGTCTTCTCCATGCTGGTCATCGCCCTGGCGGACAATCTCCTCTTCGTCTACCTGGGCTGGGAAGGGGTGGGCTTCTGTTCCTACGCCCTCATCGGCTTCTGGTACGCCAAGGTGGACTTTGCCAATGCCGGCCGCAAGGCCTTCATCGTCACCCGCATCGGCGACGTGGCCTTCGGGGTGGCCCTGGCCCTGTTTTTCTCCCTGTTTCATAGTTTCTCCATCACCTTCATCAACGGCCACGCCGCCAGTTTGAGCCCCGCCCTGGCCACCGCCCTGGCCTTGCTGCTCCTCTGGGCCGCGGCGGGCAAATCGGCCCAGCTGCCCCTGACGGTGTGGCTGCCGGACGCCATGGCCGGCCCCACCCCGGTCTCGGCCCTGATTCACGCCGCCACCATGGTCACCGCCGGAGTCTATCTCCTCATGCGGCTTTTTCCGGTGGTGGCCCTCTCACCCAGCGCCATGATAATCATCGGCGGGGTGGGCGCGGTGACCGTCTTCTACTCCTCCTGCGCCGCCCTGGCCCAGGTGGACATCAAGCGGGTCCTGGCCTACTCCACCATCAGCCAGGTGGGTTACATGATCCTGGCGGTGGGGGCCGGGGATATCATCGGCGGCATGTTTCACCTCCTGTCCCACGCCTTCTTCAAGGCCCTGCTCTTTCTGGGCGCGGGCTGCGTCATCCAGGCCCTGGAGGAAGAGCACAACATCTTCAAGATGGGCAACCTGCGCCGGCTACTGCCCCAGGTCTACTGGCCGTTTTTGATCGGCGCCCTGTCCCTTTCCGCCTTTCCCATGATCGGCGGCTTTTTCAGCAAGGACCGCATCCTCGAGGCCACCTTCATCCATCCCCAGGCCATCTATAAAGTTTATTGGGTCCTGGCGACCCTGGCGGCCGGGCTGACGGTGATCTACACGTTCCGGATGTTCTTCACCGCCTTTTTGGAACGGACCGGCGGCCGGACCCCGGAGACGGTCAAGCCCATCCCCCGGCTCATGGTGTGGGTCCTGTGGCCCCTGGCCATCTTGGCCCTGGGGGACGGCCTGCTCAATCTCCCCGGGGGTCCGGGGAAAATGCTCTTGGCCAACTTTTTCGCCACCGTGCCGGGGGCCCGCCCGGACCTGGGGGCGTCCCTGGCGGTCTCCTGGGGTTTGGGCCTGGGGGACGCCGTCCTGGTGCTGGCGTCTTTATGGCTGACGTATCATCTCTTTCGCCGGCCCCGGCCCGACTTCTGGGGGAGCTGGCAGGAAACCCTGTTCAGCGCCTTTTATCTGGATTGGCTCTATCTGCGGCTTGTGGCCCGGCCCTACCAGCGGCTCGCCGTCTGGCTGTGGCAGGACGTGGACGAAGCCGGGGTGGATCGGGGCCTGGAAGCCACCGCCGGCGGCTTAAAAATCCTCTCCGGTTTCATGGGTCTGTGGACCACGGGGAGGCTGTCCACCTATCTCACCATGCTGTTTTTCGGATTGACTTTGATTTTCACGGTCCTGGCCATGAGTTGGAACTGGTAGCCGGAGGACGATGATGCCGGGTTTGCCGCTGCTGACGATCATTATCTTTCTTCCCCTGCTGGGCGGGTTGCTGGCCCTGGCCTTCTCCCGGCGCCCCGGCCTGTGCCGGTGGACCAGCCTGATCGTCACGGCAGCCGAACTGGGCCTGGTGGTCTCCCTTTTCTGGCTGAACCTTCACCCCCAGGCCGGGCCCGGCGGCGGCTGGCTGCTGACCGAGGATTACGCCTGGATCCCCAGCCTGGGGGTCCGCTACAGCCTGGGCCTGGACGGCCTGAGCCTCCTGCTCCTGGTGCTGACGGCTTTTATCAACATCCTCTGCGTCCTCATCTCCTGGCGGGCCATCACCACCAAGGTGGGGTCCTTCCATTTCTTCCTGTTATTTTTAGAGTCCAGCGTCGTCGGCCTTTTCCTGGCCACCGACCTCTTCCTCTTTTACCTCTTTTGGGAAGTCCAGCTTATCCCCATGTTCTTCCTGATCGGGATCTGGGGCCACGAAAAGCGGGTCCACGCCGCCCTCAAATTCGCCCTGTTCACCATCAGCGGCGGCCTGCTGATGCTGGTGGCCCTGATCGCCCTCTATCTCATCCATGGACAACAAACCGGGGTATACACCTTCGCTTACGCCCGGTTGCTTGAGACCCATTTAAGCCCCACCGCCCAATTCTGGCTTTACGCGGCCTTTATGCTGGCCTTCGCCATCAAAATCCCCGTCATTCCGGTCCATTCCTGGCTGCCTGACGCCCATACCCACGCCCCCACCGCCGGGAGCCTGGACCTGGCGGGTCTCTTGTTGAAGGCCGGATTTTATGGGCTGTTCCGCTTCGGGTTTCCCCTGTTTCCGGTGGCGGCCCAGGCCTCCGTACCGCTACTCATCGCCCTGGGCCTGGGAGGCATGTTCTATGCCGGCTGGATTGCCCTGGCCCAAACCGACATCAAGCGCCTGGTGGCTTATTCCAGCATCGGCCACATGGGCCTGATGGTCGTGGGGTTGGCCGTCTGGAACCTGATGACCCTGACCGGGTCGCTCCTGCAGATGATCAACCACGGGCTGTCCACCACGGCGCTGTTCGTCATGGTGGGCATGCTGGACGAACGCCTCCACTCCCGCAAGTTCGCCGATTTGGGCGGCCTCTGGAGCAAGGTGCCGGTCTTCAGCGCCTTTTTTCTGTTTTTTGCCATGGCCTCCATGGGTCTGCCGGGGCTGAATAATTTCGTCGGGGAGATCCTGATCCTGGTGGGCATCTTTTCGGCCTGGCCGGTCATCGGCATCCTGAGTTTCGCCGGTCTGGTCCTCGCCGTGGTCTATACCTTGCGGATGGTGCAGGACTCTCTTTTCGGGGAACCCCGGCAGGAGCAGGTCATCCCGGATATTACCGTCCGGGAAGGCTGTATTCTGGCCATGTTGGCCGTTCCCATCCTCTTTATCGGTTTGCATCCCGGGCCGGTCCTGCGCCTGTTGGAGCCGCCGGTGCAGCACCTCCTGGCCCAGGTCAGCTTGCTGGCCATGGGGGGGTAAGGTTCAGGGCGAGTCGATTTAAGATGGTAATTATTCAGGAGAATCAGACAAGAACGTGCATACCAAAATCCCCCTCAATCCCCCTTTTTCAAAGGGGGACTTCCCCAGGGATGCAGCGCCGTTCCCCCCTTGGGAAAAGGGGGGGGATTTCTCATCGCCGGGGGTGAGCCGCCATGGATTCAGGCCCGTTTAGCCTGCTCCGGCCTCGGCGAGATCTGGGGAACAGGCTCAAAGGAGTTTCAGTTTTATCCCCTCTCCCCCCGTGGCGGAGAGGGGCAGGGTGAGGGGGAAGTGGTCTCTTTCTCGCCCCGCTAATTACCCTAAACTCCCTATGGGAATGAGGTACGAAATTATGAAAATCCTGATAGTCTATTACTCCATGTACGGCCACGTCTTGAAGCTGGCCCGGGCCGCGGCCGCAGGGGCCCAGACGATCGAAGGGGCGGAAGTGGTCCTGCGCCGGGTCCAGGAACTGGATTCCAACCTCTCCAAACTCCAGGGTAGCAAACACGCCCAGGCCGTGCTGGCCCAGCAGCAGGACGTCGGCATTGCCACGATGGAGGATTTGGCCGCGGCCGACGGCGTCATCTTCGGTACCCCCACCCGTTACGGCAACATGTGCGCCCAGATGAAGCAGTACATCGACGGCACTGGTGAATTGTGGCTCTCCGGGGCCCTGGAAGGCAAGCCCGCCGGGGTTATGGTCTCGACGGCCACCACCCACGGCGGCCAGGAGACCACCTGCCTCACCATGATGGCGCCCCTGCTGCATCTGGGTTTCATCATCGTCGGGGTGCCCTATTCCACCCCGGGCATGCTCCATACCGAGGGCCGGGGCGGCACCCCCTACGGCGCTACCACGGTGGCCGGGGGTATGAACGACCGCGAACCTGCCCCGGAGGACCTTTCCATCGCCAAAGCCCTGGGGCGGCGGGTGGCCGACGTGGCCCAAAAGCTCCGGGGGTAAAGGGAAGCTAACCGTATGTCAATCGATTGGACCGGCTTGCTCCCGTTCCTGATCCTGGGCGGCGGGGGCACCCTCATCTTCCTGGTCGGCGCCTTTTGGCGGCGGCGGCCGGCGGGGGTGCTCTTCGCCCTGGCCCTCGTCACTTCGGGGGCGGCGGCCGCCGCGACCCTGGCGCTGCCATCCCCGGGTTCGAGCTTATCGGGCCTGCTGGACCTGGGCGGCTACTTCCGGTTCTTCACCTCTCTTTTGATGTTCATTACCATCATCACCCTGCTTTTCCTGCGCCGGTACAGTCTAACCCACGGTTTTGCCGGGGATGAATTGTACGCCCTCCTGATCTTTGCCGCCCTGGGGATGGTGCTGGTGGTGGCCGGGGCCAATTGGGTGATCTTCTTTCTCGGCCTGGAGCTCATGTCCCTGGCCCTCTATGTCCTCATCGCCATCCGGAGGGGCGACCCTTACGGCAATGAGGCGGCCGTGAAGTATTTCATCATGGGGGCCGTGGCCTCGGCGTTTTTAACCTTCGGCCTCGCCCTCCTCTATGCCATGACCGGGACCCTGGAGGTAACGAAGTCCCTGGCCGCGGTCCCCGGCTCTGCCGGCCAACTGCCGGTGATCCTCCTGGCCCTGGCCCTCATTTTTACGGGCATCGGCTTCAAGCTTTCCATCGTGCCTTTTCACCTGTGGACCCCGGATGTCTACCAGGGGACTCCGGCCCCGGTGACCGCGTTTCTGTCCACCGGCTCCAAGGTCGCCCTGTTCGCCGCCACGCTGCGTTTTGCCCTGGCCGTGGGCCCGGCGGTGTGGGACTACGCCTGGCCGGTCTTGTGGGGCCTGGCGCTCCTCACCATGGCGGTGGGCAACCTCACCGCCCTCTACCAGACCCGGGTAAAACGGCTCCTGGCTTACTCCTCCATCGCCCAGATGGGGTACCTGCTCATGACGCTCCTGGCCGTCAAGGACGGCGGGGCTGCCGCGGTGATGTTCTACCTGGCGATCTACGCGGTCATGGACCTGGGGGCCTTCGGGATGGTGGGGACGTTTTCCGGGGGCGATACCGACCGGGACGAGCTCTCGGATTACCGGGGCCTGGGCTATACGCACCCCTGGCGCGCCGGAGTCCTGTCCGTCTGCCTGCTGTCGTTGGCGGGGCTGCCCCCCACCGCCGGGTTCATGGCGAAACTGGCGATCTTCCAGGCGGTTCTCCATGCCAACTTCATCATCCTGGCGGTCCTCGGCATGGTCACCGTCATCGTGTCCATCTATTACTATATTAATGTGGTGATCCACCTCTACATGCATGCAAGAGGCGAAAGCGCCCCGATGCCCGGGACCGACCTGGCCATCGGCCTGGCCGGGGCCCTGATCCTGGCGCTGATCCTGGGGCTGGGGATCATGCCCGAATCCTTGTTACGCGTGATCGCGTCCATCGTTCAAGCCCTGCCCAAACCGGTTTGAGTTTGACCGTTTCCGTCTACCCCTGGGTCGGTTTGCGCCCCGCCACCACTATGATTTACTGATCAACGTCTTGTTCAGAAAAATATTTCAGACAAAACTCCCTGGAGAGGCCATTCCTGCCTTGATTTTTTCCCGATACCGGGAGAAAGTTGATCATGAGACCCTGGTATCGTGTTTCGGAAGGAGCTTCAATAAGTCAGGGTCTTAAGATTTCCCCTCCCCTGGTGGGAGGTGGTTAGGGGGAGGAGGGATAAGGCCCTGTATCTTTTCATGGTTTCGTCACCCCCACCCTAAGCTCTCCCCCATCAAGGGGGAGGGAACAAGAGGTTTTTCTTTTTTAAGGTTTTCCTGAAGCGTAACACTATCAGCCATTTCAAAACCGATTTTAGGCGTCATGTTGAATTAACCGAAGGAGCTTAAGTTGGGGCAGAATCACCCCCCTTTTTTAAAGGGGGGCAGGGGGGATTTTGATAACCACTTGAGAATCCCCCCAAATCCCCTTTGATAGAGGGGGACTTAAAACCTCGGATCCTAACCTTCACTCGGTTGAGAGAATATATTTGCAGCCTCCGGCAGGTTGTGCAATGGTTTCCAGGCGTTAGTTGCCAGAAAACCCAGGAGCCCCCATGAGCAAGCTTTCAGCCTCGATTTTATCGGCGGATTTCGGCCGGCTGGCGGAGCACGTTAGGTCCGCCGAGCAGGCCGGTGTTGATTGGATTCACGTGGACGTCATGGACGGGCATTTCGTCCCCAACCTCACCATCGGCCCGGCGGTGACCCAGGCCCTGCGCCGGGCCACCCCGCTGCCCCTGGACGTCCACCTGATGATCAGCAATCCTGAACGGTATGTCGAGGCCTTTGTCGAGGCCGGGGCCGATTGGCTGGGCGTCCACGTCGAAGCCACCGTTCACCTGGAACGGCTCATCCAGCAGATCAAGGAAACCGGCGCCAAGGCCACGGTGACCCTGAACCCGGCCACGCCGCTCAACTGCCTGGAATACGTCCTCAAAGACGTGGACATGGTCCTGTTGATGACGGTAAACCCCGGCTTTTCCGGCCAGAAATTCATCTCCGGGGTCCTCCCCAAGATCCGGCGCCTGCGCCAGATGATCGACGAGCAGGAATTGGACGTCCTCATCCAGGTGGACGGCGGGGTGCAACTGGACACCGTCGGCGACCTGGTGGCCGCCGGGGCGGACGTCTTCGTCTCCGGCTCCGGCATCTTCAACGACAAGCCCCTGGCGGACAACGTCCGGCGGTTAAAGGCACTGATGAAATAGCCGGGCCCCCGGGCCCGCCAACCGCCAAGGGTATGGAATCAGGGCAGGCAGAGAGCCTTGCCGCACCGAGATATCAGCTTATCTTTGCATGATAAGGCACCGAGAAGGAGAGTTGAGATGGCAGGGAAACCACCGGCAGACCAAAATCGAGGCACTGCTCGGCAACGAAACGGTTTTTCGTGCGACCCGCCGGGTCTACCAGCCGGACCTGTGCCCGCGCCTGGCGGCGGGCTCCGGCCTCACCCGTCCCCTCCCGGGCTTCGACCTGGAGGCGATGAAGGTGGCCCAGGATCAGCTGCCCTTCGTCAGCAAGAATAAGCTGCTGGAAATCATCCCGGATGGTCCGCCCCGCCAGGCAACCCCCTGGCGTTTGGGGGTCGTGCTCTCCGGGGGGCCGGCCCCGGGTGGCCACAACGTCATCGCCGGCCTGTTCCACGCCGCCAAGCGGGCCCATCCCGACAACAAGCTGATCGGCTTTCTGGCCGGCCCCAAAGGCATTATCACCGACAAACACGTGGAGGTCACCGCCGACATGGTGGCGAGCCACCTCAATTCCGGCGGCTTTCACATGCTGGGCACCGGCCGGGATAAGATCGACACCCCGGAAAAAATGAAGCAGTGCCGGGAAACCTGCGGCGCCTTGCGGCTCTCGGGCCTGGTGGTGGTGGGGGGCGACGATTCCAACACCAACGCCGCGTTTCTGGCGGAAAATCTCCGGGGCATCGGCACCCAGGTCATCGGCATCCCCAAGACCATCGACGGGGACCTCCAGGTGCCGGGGCTGCTCCAGATCCCCTTCGGGTTTCACTCCGCCTGCATGGCCTTCGCCACGGAAGTGGGCAATCTCAATTCCGATTGCAAATCCGACCTGAAGTACTGGCATTTCAATCGCCTGATGGGCCGCAGCGCCAGCCATATCGCCCTGGAAGTGGCCTTTCAGACCCATCCCAACGTCATCCTCATCGGGGAAGAGATCGAGGAAAACGAACTCACCATCCACAACGTGGTGCGCCTCATCGCCGACGTCATCGTGGACCGGGCCCGGGAAGGCAAAAATTACGGCACCATCTTGATTCCCGAGGGTATCCTGGAGTTTATCCACGAAGTCAACATCCTGATCATCAAGATCAGCTACATCATCGCCCGCTACAACCGGGAGGCCACGGAAGGCGAGTCCTTCCACCAGCTTTCCTATGAGGAACAGGTCCAGCTCATCGACAACAGCGACATCTGGCGGGACTACGACAGCCGCGTCTTCCTGGGCTTTCCATCCCTGCTCCAGAAGGGGCTGCTGCTGCCCCGGGACAGCCATGGCAACTTTCAGTATTCCATGGTCAACACCGAGCGCATCCTCCTGGAAATGGTGGCCACCTATCTGCGCAAGCAGAAGGCCAAAGGCATTTATAAGGGCAATTTGCGCACCCAGAATCACTACTACGGCTATGATGGCCGGGGCACTTTCCCCACCAAGTTCGACTGCGACTACGGCTATAACCTGGGGTTTGCGGCCTACAGCCTTCTGGCCAACGGCGCCTCCGGCTACATGGCGGCCATCAAAGACCTGCATTTGCCGGTGGCGGACTGGCAGCCCATCGGCATCCCCCTGGCGCCCCTGATGCATCTGGAAGAGCGCAAGGGCCGCCTGGAACTGGTGATCGCCAAGCAGAAAGTTGACCTGGAGGCGCCGGCCTTCAAGTTTCTGACGGAGCAGCGTCAGAAGTGGTCCGATGAGGATCACTACCGTTTCCCTGGCCCCATTCAGTTCGACGGCCCCGCCGCGGACAACAAGCCCATAACGCTCCAGCTCAACTCTCTTTAGGGGGCATCCGAAGTTGAGACCTCTGCTCAAGTCCCCCGACCTGTCATCCTGAGGGAGCAGAGCGACCGAAGAATCTCCTGGAGCAATTGCCAAAAGTTCTTTCCGTTCCGGGAAGCCTTCTAATCCCCCCTGCCCCCCTTGAAAAAAGGGGGGGAACTGCAAGGAATTGCTGTTAAACTCCCCCTTTGCCAAAGGGGGATTTAGGGGGATTTGAGAACCTCCAAACGGAAGGAATTTATGGCAAACGCTATAAATACAAGAAAATACGAGATCCTTCGCTGTCCTCAGAATGACAAAAAAATAGTCCATTGATTGCTCTCTGGTATCAGACCAAGTTGCGCTCATACGCGTAATTTATTTTTTGTAGGGGCGGACCTATGTGTCCGCCCTGAAAAGGGGGCACACGCAGGTGCCCCCCTACAAGCCGGGAAATTTTCTTACTTCTTTGAACGCAACTTGAGACCTCTGCTCAAGTCCCCTGAACTGTCATGCTGAGGGAGCGGAGCGACCGAAGAATCTCTTAGAGCAATTGCCAAAAGTTCTTTCCGTTCCGGGAAGCCTGATAATCCCCCCTGCCCCCCTTTAAAAAAGGGGGGGAACTGCAAGGAATTGCTGTTAAAGTCCCCCTTTGCCAAAGGGGGATTTAGGGGGATTTGAGAACCTCCAAACGGAAGGAATCTATGGCAAGCGCTATAAATACATGAAAAATGGAGGATAGCCGCCCTCGGCTGTCCATACGCTCTTTAGGCGCAGGCGAGGGCGCCGACGCTACATTTTGATGCGGAAGGATAGCGCCAGAGACTTTCGCAGAGGTCTCAACTTGGTTTCAGGCCTCAAGGGGTCGAGGCCCGGCAGGAGTTGCTCAGATGGGGCTGCGGGGTCAAGGTGGTGGAAGCTACCGGTTGGCCATGCTCTTCAGCTTGCCTCCCAGCCCCAGGCCCCGTTGCTCCTTGATCAGCCTTTCCAGGCCGAACTGCTTGACCCGGTAGCCCACCTGCCGCAGGGTCAGGCCCAGGTCCATGGCGGCCTGGGATTGGATCCAGTGGTTGCGCTCCAGGGCGGCCACGATCTCCCGCTTTTCCATCTCCTTGAGACGGGAGAGAAACGCCTGGTCTTCGGGGTCTGGCTTGACCCCGGCCGGGGACAGATAGGCCGGCAGGTCCTTGAGATCGATCTCCGAGCCCTCCACCAGGATGCACAGGCGCTCCACCAGGTTCTCCATTTCCCTGACATTCCCGGACCAGTTGTATTCCTGTAAGACCGCCTGGGCCTTCTGGGTAAAATAAAAGCGGCGGCCATACTCTTCCGAGACCTTGTCCATGAAGTGATCCAGCAGGGGCGGGATGTCCTCCGGGCGGTCCCGGAGCGGCGGCACCCGGATGGGAAAGACGCTGAGCAGGTAAGAGAGGTCTTCCCGGAAGGCGCCGCCGTTGATCTGGGTCGTCAGGTCGCTGGTCGTAGCCGCGATGATCCTCACGTCTACCTTTCTGGTCCTGGCGCTGCCCAGGCGCTCGAATTCCCGCTCCTGGAGAAATCGCAGCAGCTTGGCCTGCAGGGGCAGGGACACCGCCTCAACTTCATCCAGGAACACGCTGCCGCCGTCGGCTTCTTCCAGGCGGCCGGGCTTGGCCCGGGCCGCCCCCGGGGAGGCGCCTTTCTCCTGGCCGAATAACTCAATCTCCAGCAAATTTTCCGGCAGCGAGGCGCAATTGATCTTGAGAAAGGGATACTTGGCCCGGGGGCTCAATTCGTGGATCACCCGGGCCAGCAGGGTTTTGCCCGTCCCCGATTCCCCCATCAGCAAGACGGCGGCCCTGACCGGGGCCACTTTTTGGATCAACTGCCGGGCTTCCGTGATCGCCGCACTTTTCCCCACGATGACCAGATCATGGGATTTTTCCGAGAGCTCCACCCGGAGCGACAGGTTTTCCTGGCGCAGATGTTCTTCCCGGGCCCGGACCTGGAGGTTGAGGCTGACAAATTGGACGATGAGGGTGGCCACGATGCTGAGAAACCGGATATCCTCCTCAAAGGCGATATCCTCGCCATAGAGGCGGTCGACGCTCAAAACCCCGATGGGAGCGCCCTTCAGGATAATGGGCACCCCGATGAAAGAAATCTGCCCTTTGTCGATGTTCCGGGATTTGGTTTTATTCAGGAACAGGGGCTCCTGGCTCACATCGGGCACCACAAACGGCTGCGCGGTGCGGAAGATCAGGCCGGTGACCCCCTCGTCCAGGCGGTAAATGCCCCGCTGCTTTGCTTCGGGGCTCAGGCCGTGGGAGGCGCAGATGCGGAGGTGGCCGGTTTCCGAATCTTTGAGGGTGACCGTGCCCCGCTGCATGGCCAGGGAATCGGACAATATGGCCAGCACGGCTTGAATGGCCTGATCGAGATTCAGGGCCTGGCCGATAATTTGACTAATCTCGTAGAGAACCTTTAATTCCAGTTCATTGAGCTTAGCTTCCATGTTCCAAAAATGAAGCAAGAAATATGCCGGGGGCAAGTTGAACCGGGAAACCGGGCCTAGATAACGATGTGGCGTGGGTTTATCAGGCTTCGGGGCAATATCGGTATACTGTCCCCGTAAACTTTTTCGCCGCAGTTAACACATTTTTGTCAGAAATGAATAAAAGATAGATACAATCTTGTGACAGAGGCCGGGCCCTAGCCGGGGAAACGGCGCCGGGAAACCGGGGGCGGGGGCCGTGGTCGGTCACCGGCCAAGAGCTGATGTCAGAAGTGCTTGCCGTCATGGCATCTGCTCTGAAAAGCAAAATCTCCCCTCATGCCCTGTCTCCCGGATACCTGGCAAAATGTTGGCCTCAATAACTCCTCCTCCCCTGGTGGGAGGGGGTTGGGGGGAGGGGGATAAGTTCAAGCAATGTTCAGCAATTTCACCCCCATCCCAGCCCTCCTCCATCAAGGGGGAGGGAGAGAAACCCTGCAACTTTTTGTAAGATAATCATGGGACGATACCCTAACCCGCCTTCGTCAAAGTGGGGAACTACAAGGAATTGCTTTTAAAGTCCCCCTTTGGCAAAGGGGGATTTGGGGGGATTTAAAAACCAGCGAGTGGAATGAATTTATAGCACATGCCGTCACCTGCTCTAAGAGATGACGTGCTGCAGATGCGGCCGCCGGCCACCGCCGCCATCCGGGTCCCCCGGTTAAGCCGGCGGCAGGTTCTCCGGCCCGGACCGGGCCGCCCTGGCCAGCAGCTGTTCCCGGATCGGAAAGAGGTTTTCCCCCATGGCGCATTGGGTCAGATATTTGGTGATGCGGCTGGGGTTGTGCCGGTAAATTCCCAGCAACTGTCTCCAGAATTGCCCCCGAAAGCCGGCCACGATTCCCTGGCGCCAGAACAGCTTGAGCATCGCCACCAAATCCTCGCGCCGGGCATGAAACGGTAAGGGCGTCTTCCGGTTACGCTTGACCGGGCTTTTGCTCTTCCCGCCGGCGGAGCGGGTCGGCCTCATGGCCAGATAGTACCGGTAGGTCCGGGCCAGATATTTCCTGGGCTCATAGAGATAATCCACCGTCCGGATGTACTCTGCCACGATCTCTGAGGCGGGGCGGGTGGGCAGAAAGTTAAAGCTTGCCTCGATCATGTCCGCGGTAGCTGCGGTTCCGGTCAGCCGGTTTTCCTGCTGGAGCCGGTCCCAGAGGCTCGTATTGGGGAGCGCCTGCAACAGGTTCAGCATCACCGCGGGCAGGTTCTGCTGGGCCACGAAGGCGCAGATCCGGTCGCCGGCGCCCGTGGTCTCCTGATCAAAGCCCATAATGAAGCTGGGGAGCACCGTCAGTCCGTTCGCACCGATGTTGGTCAAGGATTGACCCAGGGGATTCGTCAGGTTTTGATACTTCCGGTTGCCCGCCAAAACCGCCTCGTCCGGAGACTCCACCCCGATAAAGACATTGCCGAAATTGGCCGCGGTCAGCAGGTCCACCATGGCGCTATGGTGCCCGAGATTGGCGGACGTCTGGGTCCAGAAACTGAAGGGTTCACCGTGGCTCGCCTGCCAGGGAATAAGTTTCTTGAGGATGGCCCGGGCATGGGTCTGGTTGCCGATGAAATTGTCGTCGCAGATAAAGACCTCCCGTCTCCACCCCAGCTTAAAGAGAAAATCCAGCTCGGCCAAGACCTGATCGGGGCTTTTGTAACGGGGCTTGCGGCCGTATAGGTTGACGATATCGCAGAACTCGCAATTGAAGGGGCACCCCCGGGAGGTCTGGAGGGCCATGATGATGTAATCGCCCAGATTCAGCAGGTCGAAGCGGGGCACCGGCGAGAGAGTCATCTCCGGCCGGCCGTCCGGCTCGATCACGCCGTGGGTCTCACCGGCCTGCAACGCCGCCAGCAAGAGGGGGATGGTCGTTTCACCCTCGCCCCGGACGAGAAAATCGACCCCCGCCTCCAGGACTTCCTGGGGCACCGAGGTCACATAGGGGCCGCCCACCACCACGGTTTTGTGCCGGGCTTTGGCCTCCCGGATCAGGTCCAGCAGTCCTGCCCTCTGGACGATCATGCCGGAAAGCATGACGATCTCGGCCCAGTCCCAGTCGTCCGGGCGGAGTCGCCGGGTATTAAGGTCCGCCAGGCGCAACTCCCAGTCACCCGGCAGGAGGGCCGCCAGGGTGAGAAGACCCAAAGGCGGCATCAGGGTTTTCCTCCCCAACAGTTCGCCCGATTGCTGCAATGACCAGAATGAACTGGGAAATTCAGGATAGATCAAGAGAACCCGCATCAACTGCCTCCTGGAAGCCATGTCGGCATCGCCCCGGGTGGGAAAAAATGCCTGACGCGTTTCCTCTAAACGTGTTAAATGGTTCCCAACCGTAAGAAGGAAGGTTTCCAGCCAACCGCGCCGGCTGGAATCCTGGTTCCCAACGCTCACCATTATATTTCAGATTAAACGCAAAGGTCAAATTTATCGGCTGGATCGGCGCAGGAGGTGAACCATCTCTTTATGGTCTGACGTTCCCTGGGGATAACCGGATGATCCTGATTGACGCCCGGCAGGCTATGATCGTGTCCCACAGATACCTGCCAAAACGTCGGCCTCAATAACTCCCCCTCCCCCATCAAGGGGCAGGGAGAAAAGACCTGCAACCTTTGGTAAGACCATCCTGGGACGATACGCTCAATTATTCCCCGTCCAGGGCCCGCCAGCCATAGCTTTCCAGGTAGGCTTGCAGCTTTCCTTGCTTTTCCCGGAACTTCTCTTCCCATAACGGCGGACAATCCTCCGGGCGAACCTCCCCTTCCCTGAGGGCCGCGGCATAGGCCATGCACGTGGCATAGCCGCAGGCCTTGCAGTTGGTCATGGGCAGCAGCCTCAAGATGTCCAAGACCTTGAGCCCGGCCTGGCCGGTATAGCGGGGGGTGATCTCCTCCCGGCGCGCATAGATCTCGTTGATCTGCCCCTGGATCCACGTCAGGAGGGCGTGGGCTTCCTCCAGGTCCCGGATTCCCCGAATCGCGATTTTTCGGGGGTGCAGGGTGATCCATTTGCCGTCCGACAGCTTGAGAAGGAGCGCCTGATTGGTTTGATCATAGTCCCAGCCGCCCAACTCGGCATTGACATACGGCAAGGCCGGGGAGATATCCGTCGTGAACGTGGCGATGGCGTGCAGAATTTCCTTGGTGGCGTTCATTTTGGGGCGAAAGATGTCAAAGTTGTCAATCCGGTCCAGTAACATGGCTTGCCCCCGAAGATCCTGAGAGAAATAAACCGTTGTTGGTTAATTACACCGCGCCGTGATCCGGAAAAACCGCACCGATTCTCTCTAACTTTTCAGCGCGGCTTTTTCCCGGAGCAGCGGCACCAGTTGCTCCCGCAAGGCATCCCGCACCTGACGGAAGGCGGCCAGGACTTCCTCTTCGGTGCCCGCGGCCCTGGCCGGGTCCGGAAAACCCACGTGGATGAGTTCGGTTTCCCCGGGAAAGATGGGGCATTGCTGATGGGCCTGGTCGCAGACCGTAATCACCAGGTCGAAGGCTTCATCGGCCAGGTCGTCCACCGACTTGGACCGATGCCGGCTGATATCAAGGCCCAGCTCCGCCATAACCTGAATGGCCCGGGGGTTGACCCGGCTGGGCCGCACCCCCGCGGACCACGCCTTCACCTGCCCGGCCAGATCGTGGTTCACCAAGCCTTCGGCCATCTGGCTGCGGCAGGCGTTCTCGGTGCAGAGAAACAAAACTTTCAGCATGAGTTGCGATCCTTATAGCATGTGCCATCAATTATTTTCGTCGGCTGGTTCGTAACTCCCCCTGCCCTCCGTTAGGAAAGGGGGGTGATTCTTCCTCACCGTCAGCTCCTGCGGTTGATTCAAACTGACGCTTAAAATCGGTTTTTACCTGGCTTCTAGGCCCGGCCATTATCTATGAACACCAAGCCTGGCGCGATTTCTGTGCTCTTTTTTTTACTCGAGATTTTTCAGCAGGGCCGCCAGTGATTTCCGTAACCCAGGTCCAACCCGTCAGCCCCTGCCATAGGCCCGGGGTATCCGGAGGCGCCGGTGGCGCGGCATCTGCCGCTGCCGCACTGGCCGCGATCGCCGCCTTGATCCGGCTTAAGCCGTCCCGGAGCCGCGCATAGCTGCCCGCCGCGGCTTCCAGGGGCTCCCCCAGGTCCAGGGCCAGCCGCAGGTGGACCGCGGTGACCAAAAACCGGCGCACCATCTGGGCCGGCTCCATCCGCTCCCGGGATTGCGTTGTCTCCCCCACCACCAGGGCCAGGGCCGTCCGGACCACGGCCGCTTCCAGCCCCCCGCCGTCCCCGGCCAACGCCCCGGCAACTCCTGGCGCCACCAGCTCCGGAGGACCCCCGGCCAGGGACGCCAGACCCCGCCCCGCCAGGGCCGCTTCCCACCCCCGGGCCGCCGCCTCCTGCCCCAAGGCCCCCAGGTCCTGGGCCACCTTCCGGGTAACCCGAAAGGCCGCCAGCGCCTCCCCCTGCCCCGGGGTCTCCGCCAGGGCCGCCAGGTACCGGGCCACCACCTCTTGGGCGCTCACCTCGCCCCCGGCCCCGGGCGACAGATACCGGGTGGCCGCCGCCTTAGCCGACCGCCACAACGCCGTGGTGGGCCCCCGCCGGGCACTGGACGTTCCCATAGACGGACTCCGAGCGTTTTTGAGGGGAGGGACCGGGGGATCAGTGGCCCAGGCTTCCCTGCCTGCGATCCTCGGCCCTGGAACACGGCACGCCGCGCCCCTACAACCCCCCTCACAACCCCCGACAAGAAAGGCTTCTGGTGGCACAGGCTTTCCAGCCTGTGCGTCACTCCGACGTAACCGTAGGGGCGGTGAGCGCACCGCCCTTACCCGCTCCCTCTAAGGGATTGGGGGTGGGGGTTTGAGGGAAGGGGAAAGGGCCACTTACGAAAAAGCCCTTTGCCCCCTTCCCCAAATTAACCCTACCACAACTTTTACCCCGCGGCCAGGCGTTTGAGCCGCGTGTAGCGCTCCCAGGAAAACTCGGGCCAGCAGGGGAACAGGGAGTTGTTCTGGAACAGGGGGTCGGCGGCCAGGTCATAGCGGGAGGCGGCTACTGCCCTGGGCCACAGCGCGGTGCCGGGGATGGGGGAGTACGAGGCCAGCACCGGGGTGGCCCCCAGTTCCTGGACCCGAAGGACTGAGGCCGCCACCTCCGCCTCGGCCTGGTCCGGGAGGCCGATGAGGAGGTAGACGCCGATCTCATCGGGGGCGAACCCGGCCTCCTTAAGATAGGCCAGGGCCGCTTCCAGTTCCCCGGCCTGGAGTTTGGCGTCCAGGCGGGCGTCTCCCAGGGCGGTGGTCTCCACTCCCAGGCGCAGGGTGGCGAAGTTGGCCCCCTTGAGCCACCCCGCCACCTCCCGGGTGATGAGGCGGGCATGGAGGCCGTTGGGGGTATGGAACCGGAAGGTGCGGCCGCTCCTTGCCAGTTCTTCCAGGATCACCAGGAGGTGGTCGGACGCTCCCAGGAGCAGGGCGTCGTCATAGAAGGCCGCGTCGGTGAGGCCCGTTTGATCCTGCCAGTAAACCAGCTCGGCCGCCGCGGCCCGGGGGTCGCCGCCGCCGGTAAACCGGCTGGAGCTGCCGGGAGGCGCAGTAGTCACAATCCAGGGGGCAGCCCCGGGAGGTGAGGATGGGAAGATACGTGGGATGCTCCAGGAGGTCCAGGGCCGGGTAGGGCCGGGAGTCCAGATCTTCAAGGTCTGGAACCATCGCCCCCGGCGGCGGCCAGCCGGTGATTTCCTCCAGGAGAGGGCCAATGGCCGCTTCTCCCGGCCCGGCCACCACCCGGTGGGCGCCGCTGTGTTCCCGGGCGTGCTCCGGGCACAGGGTGGCGTAGATTCCTCCCAGGATGACGGGCACGTCGGGGAAGCGCTCCCGGGCCAGGCGGATGGCCGCGGCCACCCCGGGGTACCAGTAGGTCATGAGGGAGGTCACCAGGATGGCGGCGGGGGTGGGGACCCGGGCCAGGCGCTCCCGGAAAGCCGCCTCGCTGATGCCGTAGCGCCCGTAGCGCCGGGTGATTCCCGCCAACGCCGGGGGCGGCGGGATGATCTCCTTGGGGTAGCGCCCGGTGCCGAAAGGCCCGGTCCGGGCGTGGGGCCCGCCCAGGCAATCCAGGAAGTGGATCTGATACCCCTGAGCCCTGAGCCACCCCGCCATATACAACAACCCCAAGGGCCGGGCAAAAAAATCGTAGGCCGCGAAATCATAGACCCAGGGGTTGATCAGGAGGAGAGACGGACCGGACTGGGGCAAGGAAAGGACCTCTTATGCCGAGTATCAAATAATTCTGTTTACCTCGTCTCCCAAGTTGCGCTTGGGAACGAAATTGTGGCCCAAGCTCTGCTTAGGCGGCCGGTTCCCAAACGCAGCTTGGAAACCAGATTAAACGGCGTCACCCCCCCGCACCCGGCGCAGGATTTCCCGGATGCGGGTGGTGTCGGGGTTGGTGGGGGTTACGGTGATTTCCCAGATATCCCGGCTGTCAGCCAGGACCTTCACCGGCTCCGCGATTCTCACGCCCGCCACCCAGACAATCTCGCCGGCGGATGGCAAGTAACGGCAGGTGGGGCCGGAGCCACCGGGGAATTTTGGCGTCCACCAGGAAATCCTGGAGTTTTTTGGGACCCCGGGCGCCCTGGGGCCAGAAGCGGTCCCCGGGCCGCCAGAAGCGCGCCGTCAGGGGCAGGGAAACCCGGGCCGGGTTCAGCCAGGCCACCTCCGGGGGCGGCCAGGGGTCACCGGGCCGGCAGGCTCGCCGGGAAATTTGCCAGCGCCAGCCCGGGGGAGACTCTACGGTTCCCGGGCAGTCCGGCAACCGGGTGGTTTCCTGCGGTGGGTCCGGCAGGGCTTTCATGATATGCAAAAGGGCCCCCGCCCGGGCTACCTGGACGTTTTCTCCCGTCCCCCCCTTTACCTCGTTCCCAAGTTGCACTTGGGAACGAAATTGTGGCCCAAGCTCTGCTTAGGCGGCCGGTTCCCAAACGCAGCTTGGAAACCAGATTAAACGGCGTCACCCCCCCGCACCCGGCGCAGGATTTCCCGGATGCGGGTGGTGTCGGGGTTGGTGGGAGTTACGGTGATTTCCCAGATATCCCGGCTGTCAGCCAGGACCTTCACCGGTTCCGCGATTCTCACGCCCGCCACCCAGACAATCTCGCCGGCGGCTGGCCAGTAACGGCAGGTGGGGCCGGAGCCACCGGGGAATCTTGGCGTCCACCAGGAAATCCTGGAGTTTTTTGGGACCCCGGGCGCCCTGGGGCCAGAAGCGGTCCCCGGGCCGCCAGAAGCGCGCCGTCAGGGGCAGGGAAACCCGGGCCGGGTTCAGCCAGGCCACCTCCGGGGGCGGCCAGGGGTCACCGGGCCGGCAGGCGCGCCGGGAAATTTGCCAGCGCCAGCCCGGGGGAGACTCTACGGTTCCCGGGCAGTCCGGCAACCGGGTGGTTTCCTGCGGTGGGTCCGGCAGGGCTTTCATGATATGCAAAACAGCCCCCGCCCGGGCCACCTGGACGTTTTCTCCCTCCCCTTTCCCCTAAGCGAAATCAGGCCGCCGCTACGGGCGCTAGTGGCCAGGTCCAGCAGCGATGCCACCTGGGAAGCCGTGAGGCTCACCCCGGTCCCGAGTCCGGCCACGCCCTCCCTCAGCACCCGCCTGTGCAACGACGGCTCCAGGCTGAAAAACTGCTTCAGGTCCAGGGCGAAGCAATCTTCGGTGAGTTTCCGGGCCACCCGGTCCCAGGCTGCGGCCGCGTCCCGGGCCAGGAGACGCTCATCCTCCTGGAGGAGGGTCTGGGTCCGCCAGATGGTCTGGGCCAGGCGGGGGTTGTAGCCCCGGGTCAGGTGGGGCAGCAGGTCCAGACGCACCCGGTTGCGCAGATAGGTCCGGCTCAGGTTGCTCACATCAACGCGGTAAGCCACGGCCTCCTGCTTCAGCCAGGCCAGGAGCACCGCCTTGCCCACGGCCAACAGCGGCCGCACCAGGCCCTGGGCGGTGGCCGGCCACATGCCCTTCAGGCCGTCGAGCCCCGCGCCCCGGAGCAGCCGGAGCCAGAAGAGCTCCACCTGGTCGTCGGCGGTGTGGCCCAGGGCGAGTTTAGTGTAACCGTGGCCCCGGCGGGTGTCCTGCAAAAACTGCAACCTGAGCTTCCGGGCCGCCATCTGGATAGAGACTCTGTCCCGGCGAGCCGCGGCTTTTACCTCGCCCCGGTCCAGGTGGCACGGGAGGCCCAGGCGCCGGGCCAGGTCGGCCACAAACCCGGCGTCGCCCCGGGAGTCCTCGCCCCTGAGGCCGTGGTCGAAGTGGGCCACCCCCAAATCCAGACCCAGTTCGGGGGCCAGCCCCAGGAGGAGGTGGAGCAGGGCCACTGAATCCGGGCCGCCAGAAACCGCCACCAGGACCCGGTCGCCGGGGGCGAACAGGCGTTCCCGGCGGGCATAGGCCAGCACCCACTCCGGAAGATCTCCGGCCGAGTTGGGGTCTTCCAGAAACGCGCCGCTCACGGCGCCGGGGCGGGACAAAGCTGGGAGATAACCTCCAGAATGGCGTCCTTGGAGAAAGGCTTGGCCAGAAACCGGTCCACTACGACCTCCTGGTCGGCAAGTGCGGCCAGGCTGGGAAGCTCGGAAGAAATCATGACGACGCGGCAATCCGGCTGGAACTGTTTCAAGCGCCGGGCCACTTCCAGCCCGTTGAGTTCGGGGAGATGATAGTCCAACACCGCCACCTGATAACGCTCGGGGAAATGACCGGCTTCCAGTTCCTGGGCAAACCTCTCCAGGGGCGTGACCCGGTAACCGGCCCGCCGCAGGATGGACACCAGGGCTTCCCGGGTCCAGTGGTCATCATCGATCACTAAAATCCAGGGACTTGGGTCCACGTGAGCCTCCCATCGACCTGCCGTGTTCAGGTGTGCGTTAAAGGTTGACCATGTTCCCGTCAGGGAGCCAGGGGCCAGATTGTTGGGGTAAGGAGGGGCCTTACATTTCTTTCTTTAATTTTATCCGACACCTGCCCGTTTGCGCAAGCCAGGGCCGTGAAGTTTTCGCAGTTCATCGCCGCTACCCCTGCAACGCGGGGGCTTCCGCCTCTTCCTGAGCGGCGGGCAAGGCCAGATGAAAGGCGGATCCTTGCCCCGGGGTGCTCTTAGCCCAGATGCGGCCCTGGTTGGCCATTACCAGGGTCTTGCAGATATAGAGGCCTAAACCCGACCCGTCATGCTTATTCCCGGAGAGCCGATACTTTTCGAAGAGATGCTCCTGATCCTCGGGACTCAGGCCGCAACCCGTATCCGCCACGATAATTTCAACTTCCCGCCGGTCAGCCCCCGGGAGAGCTTTCACCTGGATTTCGCCGCCTCGGGGGGTGACGGCCAGGGCGTTGACCAGGAGGTTGGCCAGGACGCGGTCCAGGGACGGCTCATCCACCATGATGGGGGGGAGGTCCGGCATTGGTGAGGCTACCAGGTTTACCCCCTGGTGCTGGGCCAACGCCCCGAAGTGATGGAACAGGCGCTGGATGATAAAGCTCGGAGGCACCGGCTCCGGCCTCAGGGCCAGACGCCCGGATTCAAACCGGCTCAAATCCAGCACATTGTGCAGATGCAACAGCAGGCCTTCGCTCCGTTGGATGATGCCCTGCAGCTTGTGATGGATCTCAGGCGGCAGGGTTTCATCCTCCAGGGCCTCGATGGTCAGACGCACTCCTGTGAGGGGAGCTTTAATATCGTGGACGATCATGGCGAGAAAATCGGCGTTGGCCGCGACCTGGTCCCGCTCTTCCTGGAGGAGCCGGGTCTTTTCCCCCAGGGCCCGGATCATGGCATTAAAGGATCCGGCCAGGTCCCCCAACTCATCCCGGCTGGTTACCGGGATATCCCCGGACAACTCCTCCAGGGCGGCTTTCCGGGTCCCCTCGGCCAGGTGGGCGATCTGGCGGCGCATGCCGGAGGAGAGCCAGAAGCTGAGGAACCCGCCGATACAGGCGGCCGCGGCCCCCACCCCGAAGATGACCAGCTTCAGCATCAGGAGGGTGGGTCCCAACTCCCGCTGGCTGACCCCCACCACAATCAGGCTTTCCCAGGGCTTATCGCCCTCTTCCAGGGGGAGATAGGTGATGGTATAGTCCTCATCCCCCAGCTGGAGCCGCTGCACCCGGTCAATCGGCTCCTTGCCGCTGACCGCCAGGGCGCGGTGCCGCTGAAACTGGTCCAGGGCGCTCTCCGGCAGGTTCTTAAAGGAATTGACCACCAGGCGGTTGCCGTAGAAGATGGCCACCTCGGCTCCGGGGCGGGACAGAGACTCCAGAAAACCCCGGTCGATGAGCAGCCCGGTGAGGACTACCCCCACCACCTTGTCCTGGTAGCGGATGGGGGCCGAGGCACTCAGGGCGATGGAATCCTGCCATTGGGTCAGGCGCGTGGCGTCTTTGCCCTGGAGGCCGGCCCGCACCAGGGGATTGCCGGAAATATTCACCCCCAGGGCCCCGGGGTCGTGGACCCGGACCTGGATGACCCCCTGGAAGTCGGTAACCGTGAGGATGTGGAGGCCGGTGGCCTTCATCATGGGGGTAACCTGGCGCCGCAGCGCTTCCGAGTTGCCGGCGGCCAGGAGTTCCCCATAGCTGGGGTTGTCGGCCAGAAGGTTGGCGGCCTGCTCCACCCGCTGAATCTTGCCCCGGTATTCGGCCAGCACCAGCCGGGCCACCAGTTCCACCCGCTGGCGGTGCTGTTCCAGGATCTGCCGGGTGGCCAGGTACTGGATCACCAGGAGCAAGCCCACCAGGGCCACCATCAGGGAGAGCAGGTTGACCCCTAAAAGCTTGCTCCCGACTTTGCTCTTCCGCCACATGGGGGAAATAATAACATAATGAGGGGGATCGGGGAACGGCGGGGGTGCTCGTCACCCTGAGGGCAAGGCAGGGGCTGGGAGTGCTGCTTGTCCGCCTGGAGAACCGGGTTGATCTCAGGAGCGGTGCCCTGCCGGCCCTCAGCCCTAAGCCGTGACGCCTGAGGGAGGCAGCAGCCAGCCTGCCGGGCGCGGCTTATCTGCATCGGCCCCGGACCGGGACCGGACCGATCCGGGCCCACCGCGTCATGGTCCCCGGCCGGCTCAGAGCCCCAGGAGGGAGCCCGCTGGCCCCCGCCTCCATCAACCCCCGGTGGCCGGGGGGTCAAAGACCAAAGCTTACCACCCCGGCGGCTCCGGGGCAATAATGGCTCACTCGGCTTCTTCCCCCAGGACGTCATAGACCCAGCTCAAGGCCGCGGACGTAGAGGGAAAGCCGATGGTGCTGGTGAGCAGGATGACCGTGTGGTAGATCTCTTCCGGGGTCGCCCCGGCCTTTAAAGCCCTGCGGGTGTGGCTGTGAACTGAGCCCTCCGAACGGCTGGCCGCGGCCCCCGCCAGTTGGACCAGGTGGGCGGTCTTATCATCCAGAGGTCCCTCCTGGCGCACCGCCTCGCCCAGCTGCTCCAGGGCCTTGATGAATTTCCCGTGCTTTTCCTTAATGAAGGAATACCAGCCGGGATACCTTTCTTCGGACATAGATTTACCCTCCGGGTCTGGGCCGTTGCATTTTTCGGTCCATACCATGCTGTTGGTGAACTTAGCCTTTAGGATGAGCACCGCGCCCCCTGATGTCAAGGAACGCTTGCACCCCTCCAGATACGGTCAGGCAGTTATGTGAGCCTCGCATCCCTGTCCTCCTGGACACCCATGCTTTCGGCTCAAGTCTCCGCAAGTCTGGGTTTATTGGTCTGGTTGCACCTATACTCTAAAGGGCGCTTCCGGCTCTTAACTTAAAATATCCTGATTCTATTGACCAATTCGACTGCCAACCGGTTGGCACCAGGCTTGCATTTACCTGAGACAACCTAATCAGTATAAGGATAGAAAATGAAGACAGGGAAGCTTTTCCTCATGATTCTCGCCGTACTGCTGGGCATGGCAGTGGCGGCACCCGCAATTACCCTTCACTCTCCATGTAGGGCTGGGCCCCACGAGGCGGATCTCTACCAAAATCATGCCGCCTGGGGCTTTTCCGCCTATAATCACCCTTCCCGGCACACCACTCCCTGGGAAGGCCTGTCGGCGGATACGTTTTCGATGCACCACTATGCCCTAAACTTGCGTGGGCCCCGATCCCGGGGTATGCATCATTGGCCACAGTGGATTCCGGAGCGTCACTTCCGGTCTCATGACCATGGTTTCCATTGGTTTGCCCCGAGGCAATCAAGGCACTGGGAATGGTATAGGACCTCTAGAAAAGCCTCGCACTTCGGTTTTTTCGAGGCTTTCCAACCGAGACACACCTTCCTGAACACCCCACACCACAACTCTCCCCCCAGTCATCCCCACTGGGCCGACAGTTTAATCTCCGACCTGGGCGAGCTTAATCCACTTTATGTCGGGGAATACCTCATTACCTTTGTGGCGGCGGGAAATGACTTTAATTTTGCCGATCTGGATGGGAACTTTCTGGTGGTTCAAGTATACCAGTTGGACAACGCCAGCCCTGTGCCCCTCCCCGGCACCTTGCCGTTACTGGGTGGCGGGCTGGCTGGCCTCGTGATCCTCCGGTCTTATCGGCGTCGCTCCACCTCCGCAGGGTAGCGTCCCGGTCTTCATCCCTGCCTGGGAGCATACCGGCTGGCGGGGATCATGGTAAGCCCTCCATAAAGGCGGGGGGTCACCCGGATTTTCTTCCGGTCTGACCCCCCGCCTGTCTGCAATCCCTCTCAAGTCACTCGATTATCTTTCCCTGAGGTTATTTTGCTTGCGTAATGATCCTGATGGATTATATTTTTTTAAATTATTCATGAGTACAGGATCATGGTTCGCCAGGGGAAAGAGCCCGGGGGGTGGTGGGTCCGGAGAGTAACGGCGCTCAGGCCCCCTCTCTGGCTCTGGCCCGGATGCGATACCTACCTCATCAATCTTGACAAGCCGGAGGCAAGATGTGCAGATTCATCCTCTTCACCGTGTTCCTGGCGGCCATCCTGGGTTGTGGCGGTGATAGCGCCGAAAAGTATATGCAGGAAGGGTTTGTCAATATTCAGCACCAGAAGTATGACGAGGCCATCGCCTGCTACGAAAAGGCCATCAAAAGAGAACCCCGGGCCGCGGCCGCCTACAACATGATGGGCATGGCCTACCGTTTCAAGTTTAACCAGATGGGGGTGCCGGAATTCCGTCAGAAAGAGATGGCCGCATTTCAAAAGGCCATAGAGATCGACCCGAAGAATTGGGTGGCCATGATCAACCTGGCCACCGACTACTATGCCGATGGAGAGAAGGGCAAGGCCGCGGTCCTGTACAAAAAGGCCCTGGAACTGAAACCCGATCATCCGGAAAAGGCCGATATCCAAAAGCGGATTGCCGCGGGCGAATCAAAGCCTTGAAAATTCCGGCTGGCCATGGGGCTGGCCCTGGCCTGCCTCCTGGCCTACGCCGGGGGCCGGGCCCAGGCCCAGGGGCCCCAGGGGTCTTGACCTGGCCGGGCGTTTGGGCTGCCTGGCCTGCCACTCCCTCAAAGGGCAAGGGGGCAAGCTCGCCGCACCTTTAGACGGGGTGGGGGGCCGATTAACCCCCCGGGAATTAGGGACAGCCCTCGCCTATCCCCGCCAGCGCCACCCCCGAGCCCAAATGCCCAGCTACGCCTACCTCCCGCCCATGGAGCAGGAGGCCCTGGTGCAATTCCTTGAAACCCTCAAGTGACCACCGGGGATTATTCCGGACCGTTTTTTCCCAGAAGGTGCCCCCCGCCCCTTAACCAAACCTCCACACAGAGCGTTTGCCCAGAATTCCTCCCCACTGCAGATTTTTAAATCCCCCTTGGTCAAAGGGGGACTTTACCTGCAATTCCTTGCAGTTCCCCCCTTTGACCAAGGGGGGGTAGGGGGGTTTTGGCTTTTAGGCAGACGCCATAACGGCAAGAACAGGCCGACACCTGGGTCGGCCCCGACAATTGGTTTCATTTCAAGGTGAAAATGGCCGAAAAAGGTCCGCCCCAAAGAAATGGTTTATCTTACCCCGAAGCTGCCTCCGAGGCCACCTGCTCCCTGGCCTCCAGGACCTGGCGAGCTACCAGGTCCACCGCGGCCAAATCCGTCCAGGGGCTGAGGATAAAGGACTTCAAGGCGGGAATAGGGGGGGCGGTTTCCCCGTCATAGGCCGCGTGCCGATAGGCATCGGTCCAGGATAACAAGATCCCTTCTCCCCGCATGGCGCGATCGTGAATCAAGGTAAAAATTCGCCGATTATAGGCATTGTGTTCCCTCAAGGCATCCCCGTAAGCCGGGTCGCCGATCTCCCGCTGAAAGGCCCCGGCCGCCTCCACCCCCGGAGGGTAGACCCGAAACAGGGTTACGGGCCCGAAATTGCCATCATTGAGCACCAGGATGCCGGCGTGCCGTTCCAGCCTCTCCCGGAGCATCTCGGCCATCTCCACCGTGTGGCCGATAAGAATTCGGTAACCCTCCTTGCCCAGCAACTGCATGTTCGCGTAAGCGGCCAGGGCCCCGGCGCCGGAACGGGAGCACTCCAGGGTATAAATGCCGGGATGATAATACCCGAACTGGTAGAGATAGGGCATCTGATCCGGGTGGCGGGAGAGCAGGGCCAGATCCTCCCGGTCTTTTGCCAGGAAAGCGCTGGAAATATACGGGGCGTAGCCGGTCTTATGAAAATCCACGCCGATGCTGTCGGCCAGGGAAAGATCGCCGAGCCGGCCCAGGGTATGTTTCAGGGAGGTCAGGGTTCGGGCATGAAAGCCCAGGGGATTGGCCGCAAAATCGTAATCCCGGAACACGGCCCAGACCCATCCGATGACGGCATCGGCATGCACGTGGGGGCGATGCGTCAGGCCAAATTCCTGGGACAAACGGTCCCTCAGGCGGACGATGCCGGTGAGGTCGTCAATCCCAAACGCGTCCGTGGTTCCCATAGTACTGATGATCGCCGCCACTTTTTCTTTGCGGGCCAGAGCCTGGCGCAGGTAATCCTCCAGGTCGGGCAGCGACATCTCGTTGTTCGGGGTGGTGGGGATGGTCACCAGATTATCGGTGCCCACCCCCAGCCAGCCCGCTACGTTGAGACGGGAATAATGGGACGCGGCGGACGAGACGATCTTGACGTCCTCCCGGATACCCTCCCGCATGGTGCGGCCGCCGGACAGCTTCTCCAGGGCCAACTTACAGCCATAGAGGATGGTGCCGGTGCCGCTGAAGGTAAAAACCCCGCCGGCGCGCCGGGGATCGTAGCCGACGAGATCGGCGAGCATGGCGACGGACTGGATCTCGGCCTCGGCAAACCGGGCCGAGTATTCGTCCCAGATGATGTTGGGGTTATACATGGCCGCGACAATAAACGCCAGAATACTGGGGATGCTGGTGGGCGGGATCACATTGATCTGGGCATGGGGGTGGGCCCAAACGGTCATGCCTTGGCAGTAGTCCGCCAGGGTCCGGGTGACCTCGGCCACCGAACCCATGGCCTCCGGGAAGCCGGCCGCCGGGCCACTTTCATAATGCTCGGCCCGAATCCTGCCCAGCAGCGGCGCCGACGATTTCAAGTCATCCACCAGGTCCAGAAACCGGGACACCGTGTGGACAAAATACCCGTCCATGATCGGGTTGGACACCGGCACCGGGAACACGGTCTTGAGGTCTTCCAGCTTCTGCAGGTAGGTCTCCGGGGCGGGATATTCAGGGTCCATCGTGACATCTCCTGGTCTGAGTAGTCCAAGGTTCAAATCAAGAGCACGGGCAGAGCCTGACCTGTTCATGCTATGCGGGCAGGCCCAAGGTTCATGAAAGACTCTTCCGGAAAGTTCCCGTCGGGGCGGTGAGGCCACCGCCCCGAGGCCGCGCCGCCAGGCCGAAGCTACTCGCTGTAGCGGCGGATGATGATGATCCCCAAAACCAGACAGACCACGCCGTAGGCCGCCAGGAGGGCCAGGGACTCCAGGCTCTCCAGATTCCAGAAGGGAAATCGGAGGAGGCGGTTGGTATGGGTCAGAGGCAGCGCCTTGATGATATCCCGGACCAGCCAGGGCATCTCGTCCACCGGGAAGAAGGTGCCGCAGAAAAACGCCATGGGCATAATAAAAAAATTGGTGAACGTGGCGGTGTCTTCATGGGACCGGGACTTCATCCCCACGATCACCCCAAAGGAGGCGAACACCAGGCAATTGAGGATCAAGACCAGGATGAACATCAGGTTGAAGTGAAAGCCGGTCCCGAGAAACAGCCCCAGACTCAGGAGGATGATCGAGGCGAACAACCCCCGGACCATGCCGGCCAGGATCTGGCCCACCACAATGTCGGCCGCAGTCACCGGGGACTGGATATAAACCTGAAAGGTGCGGAAGTGGAGGCGCCCCACCGTCATGCTGGTGGCGATCCAGGTATAGGAATTGGTCATGGAGGTCATGGCGATGAGGCCGGGGAGCAAGTATTCCAGATAGGTGCCCCCCGGCATGGCCACGCGTTTTCCCAAACCCAGGCCAAAGGCCAGGAGATAGAGCATGGGGGAAAAGAGGGCGGAGACCACGTAGCCCAGCCGGAGCAATCGTCGCCGGAACAGCAGGATTTCACGGTAGAAGATGGGAAACCAGTTCAATTGGTCAGCCGCTCCCCGGTGAGCTGGATAAACACGTCCTCCAGGTTGGCCTGGCGGATGATGACGCCGGTTGGCTCGGTTTGGGCCCGGGCGTAGGCATCTTCTTTGTCTTTGACCAGCAGATACTGCCGCTGCCCGCTGTTGAGGGTTTCCACCACATACCCCCCCACCTGGGCCACCAGGGCGGCAGGAGTGTCCAGGGCGATGAGCCGGCCCCGGTTCAGGACCCCCACCCGGTCGCACAGCATCTCGGCTTCCTCGATATAGTGGGTGGTGAGAATAATGGTAATGCCCTCCCGCTTGAAGCCCTGAATGAGATTCCACAATTGGCGCCGCACCTGGGGATCGAGACCCACGGTGGGCTCGTCCAGAAACAGGACCCGGGGCCGGGACACCAGGGCCCGGAGGATCAGGAGCCGCCGCTGCATCCCCCCGGAGAAATCCCGTACCAGGCTGTCGGCGCGTTCCTGCAAGTCGCCAAACTTGAGGAGTTCGGCGATCCGGGCCGGCAGATCCGACATGCGATGCAGCCGCCCGTAGATCCACAAGTTTTCGAACGCGGTCAGTTCCCGGTCCAGGTTGATTTCCTGAGGGCAGACCCCGATGAGCTTTTTCACGGCCAAAGGCTGTCTCACCACATCAAAATCGTGGATCCGGGCCGTGCCCCGGCTGGGTCGGGCCAGGGTGGTCAAAATCTTGATGGTGGTGGTTTTGCCGGCGCCGTTGGGACCCAGCAAGCCAAAAATCTCTCCCGGGGGAATCTGCAAAGAGAGACCGTCCAGGGCCACCAGGTCCTGGTAGTTTTTCCCCAGATTGTCGGTAAAGATCATCTCATTCATCGCCAGGGCCTTTCAGGCACGATCCCGGGGTCTTCAGGGAGCCCACTATAAAATAATAGTATAACCTGATTTTAGCAAGGGAGGGGGAAAGAGGACTTAAGCCGGGTTTGCGAAATTCCCGGGCCCGGCCAGGCCCTTTGGGCCGTGGCTTACCGGGCCAGGACCGTTGCGGCCGGGTCAACGATAGGAGGGGAAACGGCAGATCCCGGTGGCAGTGGCCTGGCCCCGGCCACCGGGGATTGAACCAGCGGTAGGACTGGCAGGCAGTCCTACCCTGGGCGACTCAGGTCAGAGGGGTGACTTTGCCATCCTCGACCACGTATCCGAGGGTTTTGAGGATAGCGGCCTGCTGGTCATTGACTTCCTCGAGTACTCGTCTCAGTTTGCCTTCCAAGTCCTTGACGTAAATGGCGGTCCGCAATTCCCGCAACTCCTCCATGGCCTCGGTAGGGGTCATTTTGATACCCGCGGCAGCCAGCCGCTGGCAGAGGAGGGTGAGGTAAGTGAGCGCCGCCACACAGACAAACAGGTGAACCCGGATTTTCGAATCGGTCCAATGGTATAAAGGCAGCAGAGCTTTTTGGAAAAGACTGCGATTATCTTTGGAGTTGCCGTAGGGCCGGTTGGCATGCGCGGCTTTGGCATCACCCAAATCGGGTCCCAGGACGGCCCGGGTCACACAGGTGTCATAAATCTCCTCCACGCTCCAGTCTTCGCGATCGGTGATGAGGATATTCTTCCCAAAGTGGCGCACCACGCCGGCCATCTGGCGATGATCCAGCTGGAACTCCAGGCGGAACTGACCCTTTCCCGTCACAAAATTTAACTGGAAGAGGTCCGGACTGATTTTGAGACGCAGGCACAGTTCCGCCAGGTGAGTCTTGATGGAGTCGACGGCGTTGGCCTGGTTGGCTTCCTGAGCATAGCGCTGGGACAACGCCATCATTTCCTTCCGTACTCTCTGCACTTTCTTGCCCAGGTCCTGGTAGCTCTTATGAAAGCTCTTGGGATCAAAGGTGATAACTGCCCGGCGGGGGCGGTTCCAGAAAGTTTCGTGCGTTTCATAAAACAGGATCTTCTCATCTTCCTTAGCGACGGGAGAGAGCTGGGCGCCGCGTTTGCCCGGGAGGGGCCGGAAATCCTTCAAAGAGATTTCCGTCATCTCAGGGGCAAAGTCAGGGGCGCGGGAGACAATAAAATGTATGCCGTCTCTGGCATCGATTTGCTCGATAATGGGAGCGGCATCCATTTCTTGATTAACGAGCAAAGTAACATCTTCGACGACCACACCCAGGTTGGAGACTTTGCTGAGGAGGTGTTCCATGTGATCGTAGAAGCCGTTCACGGGCACACCTCCGGAAAAATTCTGGTAATAAAAAGGAATTCCCTGGCTCCACTCGGTAATCAGGGCCAATCCCAATTTCTGCTGGGCCAAGTGTTCCGCCAGGAATTCCTGATCCGGCTGGGGCATGCCGGCAAAAACCGACGGCTTGGGAGGCGCGGAGATATCGGCGGCCTCAATAATCAGCCGGTGTTTCTGGGCCGGCAAGAGGGTATGGATCTTTTTAAAGAAGGCCGTCTTGATTTTCTCCAGGTCTGAATCGCTGATCCGATCCCAGTGGTTCCAGAAATTTTGGGAATTCAAGGATTCCAGCCTCAGGGGACGAATCCGCTGGATGTCCGTGGTTTCGTACCAGTTCGCCAGTTGTCTCTTACTGGTGGGGGCGATGGCCCGGTTCAAGGCGGCATAGAAGACCAGTTCTCCCAGGGAAGGCCCCCTCACCCGTTTTTTGGGGGGCAAGATCTCATTAATCATGCCGGCCAGGTCCACGGCGCGATCGAGTTCGTTGAGGGCGAAAACCGAGCCGAACTCTTTGGGGGAGAATCCGCCCTTTCCCAAAGCCGCCTCGACTTTATCGGCGGTGCCCAGGTACACCTGGTTAATGGTGGTGGGCTTGCCATAGACCCGCTGGGTTTCCCGGATATAGAAATACTCGTGGCCCTTTTTCAGTTTTTTATACAGATGCGCCATAGTCCACCTATTTATTAAATATATTAAGTTACTCTTTAAACTAACTCTTTTTGGAACATAACAAATTTATCTTCCAGAAGAAAATGAGGTAAAGTACTCTTTATGATAGAGCAAAGTACTCTTTATCATGCCTTTGTGGTTGGATTCGCTGGTTTATCCGGCGGTAGGGGGACTACGGCGGGGGTTAGGGAGTGGCAGTAGCCGTATAGCCTTTGCGGATGGCGTATCGCACCAGGTCGGTATTTTTCTTGAGGTTTAACTTCCGCATAATTTTGGTGCGATGATTCTGAATGGTGCGGAAACTGAGAAACAGGATTTCCCCAATTTCTTTGCTCGATTTGCCCTCGGCGATCATTTTGATGATCTCGATTTCCCGGGGCGAGAGCGGCGCGGACGGTTCGGCGTCATCCTGGCGCCGGCCCTGGACATAGAGGTTTACCAGGTCACTGGAAAGCAAGGGGGACACGTAAGTCATCCCTTGCCTGATCATGTCGATGGCGTTGAGGAGTTCCTTGGGGGCATCCTCCTTTAACAGATAACCATCAACTCCGGCCGATATGGCATTATTCAGGTATTCTTTCTTTTTGTGCATGGTCAGAATCAGCACCTTGACGGCCGGGTAGGCCTTCTTAATCTCCCGGGTAGCTTCTATCCCCGGGAGAGAAGGCATGGAGATATCGAGGATCACCATATCCGTAGCCAGGCCTTTGAGAAGTTCCAGCAATTGGAGACCGTCACCCACCTCTCCCACGACTTCCAGTCCCGGTAAGGCCTCAATGATTTTCTTAATCCCCTCGCGCACCAGGACGTGATCTTCGGCCAAAACAATTCTATACATAATCATTTCCCCTGGTTAGTTATTGGAATGGAAAACACGATGGTGGTGCCCTGGCCTCTCCGGCTCGATATCTGGAGCGAGCCGCGGGCCATGAGCGCCCTTTCATTCATCGCGGTCAAACCCAGGCTCTTTTTGGCTATTTTGCCGGACATAACCTGCTTAAGATTAAACCCCCGGCCATCATCCCGGATCATAAATGATACCCTGCCATCCTCTCGGCTAACCTTCACCGAGACCAGGCTGGCCCTGGCATGTTTGACCACATTGGTCAAGGATTCTTGAAACATGCGATAAATGTTGATTTTGATTTCCGGCGAAAAAAGATGATCGATTTCGTCCATCGCCACCACACTTTGCATATTATGATTGCGGCAGGTCTCGTCCACCAAATATCCCAGCGCCGCGGACAGGCCCAGATCTTCCAAACTCGAGGGACTGAGGTCCCAGGACAGGCGACGGACATTTTCAATCACCGTATCGATATAAGACAGCATGTGTTCGCAATTTGCCTTCAGGTGCTGCTGATCCGGGGCCAGCTTGTCTTCAATGGCCACCAGGTTAATTTTTAAAACCGTCAGGGCCTGACCCAGTTCGTCATGCAATTCCCTGGCGACCCGGCGGCGCTCTTTCTCCTGGAAGCTCAGGAGTTGGGAGGTGAGCTGCCGGAGTTCCTGCCCCGACTCCTTTAAGGCCTTCTCCACCCGCCACTGCTCGGCCCGGCCCCGTAATGCCATAATGCCATAAGCCAAATCGTTGGCCAGGCCCAAAAGCAGGTTGATCTCCTCATCGTCAAAGGCATTGGGCTCGCTGGCGTCAATGGCCAGGGCCCCAAAGGGGACAACCCCCTTTAAGGGGAGCGCCAGTATCGAACGATAATGGTATTTCTGGGCTTGTTCACGCCAAATCGTAAAATCTTGATCCTTCTCGGTATCCCGGCAAACCACCGGTTTCCCGGTCCGAATGGCCTTGCCCACGGGGCCCCGGCCCCGGGGTGTATCAGCCCAGGAAAGGTTGAGTGCTGCCACATAGCCCGCATCGACCCCGGTTTGGGTCACCGGACGCACCGATTTTTCGGCATCCTGCTCGGCATAGCCCACCCAGGCCGTGCGATAACCGCCCACTTCCATAATAATCCGGCACACCTCGTTCAACAATTCCTTCTCATTGGTTGCGCGAATCAAGGCCTGGCGGCCGGCCATGATGGCCTTGAGAGCGCGGCTGGTTTGCCACAGCGTTTCCGCCATCCGCTTGCGTTCCGTGATGTCCTCGATGATACCCACAAGGCCGATCATGGCTCCGGCGCCATCATAGAGGGGCGCACTCGAGGTCCTCACGTCGATGAGGGAGCCGTCCCGCCGCTGCCGGCGCAGTTCCAGGCCCAGCAAAGTAACCCCCCCAAACTTGCGTTGATCCAGCGCCCTAAATTCACCTATCTGATCTTTGGGGATGATTGGCAAGGGCCGCCCCAGAACCTCTTCCTGACGCCAGCCAAACATGCGTTCCGCCGCCGGATTCCAGCTGATGATCTTGCCTCCCATGTCCCTGGCGATAATGGCCAGAGGGGAGGCCTCCACCAGGGTCCGCAGTCGGTTATTGGCTTCCTGCAAGGCCTGCGCCGCTCGCTTGCTCGCGGTGATATCCCGGGCAATGGTGGAGAAGAATTCTACTTTCCCCTTGGGGTCATGATGGGCAATGATAACCTGGGACGTAGGGATTTCCTGACCGCGGCGGCTCCGGAACGCGGTTTCCCCACTCCAGACTGTCTGGCGCCGGGGCTCGACGTCGCCCTGGTCGAGAATGAGTTGGTAAGCCCACCCGGGCTGTAAGTCTTTCACCCTAAGCCCGGAGACATCCTCTTTCACCCCGATGCCCAACATGTTCCGGCCGGCCTGGTTGAGATAGAGGATCCGGCCCTCCTGGTCGGCAGTGCCCACCAGGTCGGAAGTGGCTTCCAGGATGGCGGCCAGGCGGGCCCGCCCGGCTTCGGCTTGCTTCTGCCCGGTAATATCCCGGTTGATTTCCAGAATCGCGGCAGGCTGGCCCTGCTTGTCCCGTTGCAGGGCCCAGCGGCTGGTCACGACGATGCGCCGGCCATCCCGCCTGGTATGCGACAATTCTCCCTGCCACTGTCCCTGGTGGAAAAACTCGGCTTCCAATTCCCCCTGGGGTTGGGGAAACCCCGTTTCCAGGAGTTTATGGGGTTGCTGCCCTTGCGCCTCGGCCTTGCTCCAGCCATAGGTTTTCTCGGCCCCGGCATTCCAAAAGACGATGCGGTTGTCCAGGTCTCGAACAATAATGGCGTCGTGGGCCAGGTCCAGAAGTTCGGCTTGCCGGCGCAACTCCTCCTCGGCCCGCTTGCGACTCGGTAACATCAGCAAGAATTCCCATGTTGCCGATGATTTCGCCCTTGGAGCCCACCAGCGACGCCGTCCATAAATGCACGTCAAGCATCGAACCGTCTTTACGCACACGCTTAAGTTCCAGGGCTGATTGCGCCTTTCCCGCCATCTCCTGCTCAAGCCTCACTTTCTCCTCAATCCGCTCCGGTTCCGGAATGATTGGGAGATACTTTCCCAGCACTTCTGATTCCGTCCACCCGAACATGCGTTCCGCCCCGGGGTTCCACAGGCTGATCTTGAAATCGGGATCAAGGGTAATGATGGCCAGGGGGGACGCCTGGATCAGGGTCTGCAAGGTTTGGGTGGTCTGCTTGAGGGCCTCCTCGGCTTGCTTTCTCTCGGTTATGTCCAGGGCCAGTCCTTGCAGGAACAGGAACTGGCCTTCCGTGTCATAAACCACCTGGGCTTCATCCCGGAACCAGACGACCCGTCCGGATTTGGCCAGCAGGCGGTATTCGGTGGAGAAAGGCTTACCCGTTTCCAAACTATGGGTGATCTCCTCCAGCAGCCGCTCCCGGTCTTCCGGATGGATCTGCTTTTCCCAGTTCTCCGCATCGGCCCGCCAGGCCGCGGGAGAAAAACCGAGCAGGGTCTCAACCTGGGGGCTGACGTAGAGGAAATCGACCCCGGTTGCCAGGGAGATGGTATAGGTGATGGCCGGGATTTGCTCCACCAGGGTGCGATATTTGGTTTCGCTATAGCGCAGGGATTTTTCCATGTTGCGGCGGGTCCGGAGCTCCGTTTCCAGAGCCTCGTTGGCCTGCTGTAATTGGGCGGTGCGCGCCGCCACGCGGATTTCCAGATCATCCTTGGCCCGGTGCAGGGCCTCCTCCGCCTGGACCCGGGCGATGGCGCTGGCCACCTGGGCCGCCAGGGTCTCCAGGGCTGCCCGGGCCGTGGCCGGCACCTCTTCATGCTGGTGGGAGGCAACGTTGATCGAGGCAATAACCCGGTCCTGGTGGATTACCGGGATGATCGCCACCGAGCGCAAACCCTCCTGCAGGTCATCTGCATCCATTAATCCCGGCAGATCTTCCAAGCGGGCATACACGGGTCTTCCCGCCATGATCAGGTAGGCGTTGAGACCTTCGGCCTCGTAATACGCCGTTTGCCGCGTAAACTCAGGTGAGAGGCCCTGATGGTAGGCCAGGTCCAGGTCTCCGGAAGCAGGGTCTACCACATACACTGCCCCGCTGTCCAGACCCGAAATGCTGATGGAGGTTTCCACGCATAACCGCAAGGCCTCGAGCAGCTCCATCTTGCCGCTGAGGGTCAGGGCCAGGTCGCGTTGCAGGCGGATGATCGCCTCGGTGCGCTGGCGTTCCTCGATTTCCCCGCGCAATTGGGTGTTTGCCCACTGCAATCCGGCGGTGCGCTCGGCCACCAACTGCTCCAGTTCTTCAAACGCCCGGCGCCGGATATCTTCGGCCTGTTTGCGTTCGGAAATATCCCGGATGACCGCCAGCAAACGGTCCCGGCCTCCCAGGGAGGTCAGGGTTAAATTAATCTCCACCCAGAACCGCCGGCCGTCTTGAGCTTCCGCTAGCCATTCAAAGAGCTGGGGCCCTTCCTCCAGGGCTTTTCTCGTTAACGCCTGGGCCTCCCGAACCGTGAACGGAGAATCGGCGCTGCACACTTTCGCCAGGCTGAGCTCCCTGGCTTCCGCACTGCCGTAGCCTACCATCTCCAGGTATCTCTGGTTGACCTCCAGAAAATCGCCCGTCGCCGGGTCGATAACCACGATGCCTTCGTTGATGGCGCTGAAAATCGTGCGGTATTTCTCCTCCGAGGCCTTGAGGGCCTCCTCCGCCAGCCGCCTCTCCGTCACATCCAGCAAGGTGCCCATGACTGCCGGCCGGCCGTGGTATTCCACCTGCCGGGTCAAGACCTCGCAGAAGATGGCCGAACCATCCTGGCGCACCCCTTTAAAATAATTGCGGCTCCCTGCCCCCCCCTCGGTCAGGCGCCGCCGAATATCTCTGCCGATGCGGTCGCGGTCCTCCGGATGCACCAGGTCCGTGGGGCCCAAACGATCAATCAGTTCTTCGGAGGTGTAGCCGAAGGCCTGGGCCAGCGTCGGGTTGACGTAGCGGAATTGGCCATCCTGGATCAAATAGACTCCCGCCAGAGACCCTTCGGTGACAATCCGGTAGCTGGCCTCGCTCTCCCGCAGGGCCTCTTCCACTTGGCGGCGCTCGGTAATGTCCTCCTGAACCGTAATCCAACATTGCTTCCCGGCTATTTCCAGGGCGCTGATCCGGGCAAAGGTGTGAAATGGGGTCCCGTCTTTCCGGCGGTTCCTGACCTCACCGGACAAGAGGCGTTTCGTCTTCAACTGCTCGACCATTTCCTGGGCAAACCTGAGGCCCTCCGCGGCAGAAAAATCATTGAGCCTGGAGGCAGGTTGCCCGATTAATTCCCCCGGCTGATACCCGAACATGGTATCGAAGGCCGGATTGGAATACATAATCCTGCCGCCGGCGTCAGTCACCGTGACCCCTTCCGCCATGCTCTCCAGGACCCGGGCCTGGGTTTGCAGGGTCTCCGCCGCCCGTTTTTGTTCGGTTATGTCCACGATGGAAGCCAGGGCTGCGTTACCAACATTCTCCGACCCCGGCAGGACGCGTAAACGCAACAGAATATGGTTTTTCTTGCCGGTGAGAGTCGTCGTAATAGTCTCTATCTCGAACCAGGTTTGACCTTCGGCCAGGGCAATGATCGCTTCTTTGAAGGCCGGGTAGGACTCTGGGGAGAAAGTCGAAGCCATGCTCTTCGAGGATTTGCTCCTTACTGTCAGCTTCGTATATTTCCAGGGTGGCCCGGTTGATATCCACCACCTTAATCAAACTTGGCGCACCGGCGCATTTCTTCCGGATGCGCCTCGAAATAGGCTCGAATATCCCGAACCCCGCGCATCCTGCAAATTCTTCAGGTAAGCCCTCAGGTCGGTCAAATCCTCTTGCCAGAGGGAGATGGGCGAATCTTCGAACAAGGCCTGATAATGCGCTTTACTCTTCTGCAAGGCTTCTTCGGCTTTGTAGCGCTCCGTAATGTCCAGCAAGGTGCCCACAATGGCCGGCCGCCCCCGGTATTCCACCGGCCGCCCGAAGGATTCGCAGTGAATCACGGCGCCATCCCGGTGCAGACCCCGGAAGGTATAATGCGCCGCATCCAGTTCACCGGAGAGCCGCCGGCGGATGTTCTCCTTCACCAGGGGAAGGTCTTCAGGGTGAATCAAGTCTCCGGGCGCCACCTTGCCATCCATGATTTCTTCAGGCTGGTAGCCAAAAGTCTGGGCCATAGTGGGATTCACATAGGCGAAGCCCCCGTCCTGGATGACGTACACCCCGGCCAGAGACCCTTCCGTGACGGCGCGGTAACGGGCGGCGCTCTCCTGCAGCGCCTCTTCCGTCCGTTTCCGCTGGTCGATATCCCGGAGTACCGACAGGACGCGGTCTTGCGCTCCGAGCCGGATGGGTTTCAGATGCACTTCTACCCAGAAAACCCGCCCGGTCCGGTCCCGGGCCTGGCATTCAAAGACCTGGGGGGCCCCGGCCGCTGCCTTGGCCAGGAAGCTTAAAGCCGGCTCCGGTTGCAACCCGGCCTCTCCGCCGCATAAGGCCGTCACCTTCAGCTGCCTGGCTTCCTCCGGGGTGTACCCGAACATATCGCACATCCCCCGGTTGACCTCCAGGATCGCACCGGTCGCCGCATCATGGATCAGAATGGCATCGTCCACCGCATCGAGAATCGCGTGGCAATCATCCGGGGAAAGATGCATGGCGGGCCCTGCCCGCTCCTTGTCTTGCACTTCCACGATCTTGCGCCCCTTGCAGTTTATTCATTGTAAACAATAGATTATCAATAACAGTATACTGCTAATTTGGCGATTTTTCAACAAAATCAGGATGATTCTCCGGCCGCGGCGAGGAGCAATTCCTGGATCACCAGGTTTAACAAGCCCCAGACCGCATCCACAGACCAGAACCGGTCCCGACCGTCCGCTTCCCCTCTGGAATTACCCGCCAATCTCAACTTAGATGGTTTTTGGATCTCGACCATCGTGTTATACTTATCGATTAATACCCATATGCATAATTACTTTACTTAGGCTGGATATGCAAAAATTCTTCTATCCGCACAGTGTGGCCGTGGTGGGAGTCTCGGAAGACCCTGCCAACCTGGGCCAGGGAATTGTCGCCAATCTGTTGCAGGCCAAGTACCAGGGCAAAATCTTCCTGGTGGGGCGCCGGGCCGGCACCACCTTCGGCTTACCCATCTTTTCCCGCTTATCTGATCTCCCTGAGCCAGTGGATTTGGCGGTTATCCTGGCGCCGGCCCGGGTTGTGCCCGCCCTGGTGCGGGAATGCGGCGAACTGGGAATTTCCCGGGTCGTGGTGGAGTCCGCCGGTTTCTCGGAATTGGATGGAGCCGGAGGGGCCCTGGAAGAGGAGGTCCGGACCGCGCTCACGCACTACGGCATGCGCCTCGTGGGACCCAATGGCCTGGGAGTCATCAACCTGGAGACCGGCCTGTCTTTGCCCTTTGCCCAGATAGAGCCCTTCCCCCGGCCGGGCCGCATCTCCATCGTCGCCCAGAGCGGCGGGGTGGCCACCCATCTCCTGGCCTGGATGACCAAAGAAGGTCTGGGCCTCAACAAGTTTTTAAGTTTGGGCAATAAGCTCGATGTGGCCGAAAACGAGGTCATCGAGTACCTCCTCCAGGACCCGGGCACCGAGGCCATCTACGTTTACCTGGAAGGCATGGCAGACGGCCGGGGGCTCCTGGCCGCCGCCGATCGCGCCACCAAGCCCATCTATCTGCATCTGGCCAATGTGGGGCCGGAGACGGCCACCATCGCCCAATCGCACACCGCCTCCCTGACCACCGATGAGCGGGTGCTCGAGGCCGCCTGCCGGCAAAGCCGGATCTTCCGGGTCAAGACCCAGTCCGAGTTTCTGGACGCCGCCCGGCTGGTGGGCCAGCCCCCGGTGCGAGGCAACCGCGTGGTGGTTTTCTCCCGCAGCGGCGGCGAAGCCGTGGTCGCCGCCTATGCCTGCCAAAGGCATGGCTTCACTCTGCCGCCCCTGTCCAAGGCCCTGATGCAATCCATCCAGGCGCGCTCCCGGGCCGGGGTAATCCGCCCCACCAACCCCATCGACCTGGGGGATGTCTTTGATTTCACCCTCTACACTGACATCATGGCCGCGGTCTGCCAGGACCCCGAGGTGGACGCGGTGCTGTTCCATTACGGGCCCGTCGCCGAATTCGAACGGGAGGCCGCCCGGGAGATGGCCCGGCGCATGCTGGAGTTGGCCCGGGAAGCCCAAAAACCTATGGCCATCACCGTGCTGTGCACCCTGAACGAGGCGGACTACCTCCGGGACACCCTGGGGATTCCGGTCTTTAATTTTCCCGAGGAGGCGGTGCAGGCCCTGGCGGTGAGCCGCGATCTGGCCGCCCGGAGAGAGAGCCTGCGTCTGGCAGAGCCACCCCCCTGGGAGGTGCCCGGCCCCATTGCCGAGATGCTTACGGGCCCCAACCCGGAGGGGTTTATCCCCCTGGCCCAGGCCCTCACCGTGATCGAAGCCCTGGGCCTGGACCTGGCCCCCTGGGCCGCAGTCGCCAGCCCGGAGGAGGCGGCGGCCGCGGCCGGCCGGCTGGGGTTCCCGGTGGTGCTCAAGCTCTCGGCCCCCAGCCTGATTCACAAAACCGAGGCCGGCGGGGTGGAGCTGGACGTGCAGGATGCGGTGGCGGTGCAGCAGGCCTTCGGCCGGCTGGCCCGGGTGGCTCAGGACCACCTGCCGCCCCGGGAGGCCTGGGAGGTGGTGGTCATGTCCCAGGTGGCCGGGGGCATGGAACTGCTCCTGGGGGCCCGCCGGGATGATTCCTTCGGCCCCGTGGTGGCCTTCGGCGCCGGGGGCGTCGACACCGAAATCCTGGATGATATTGCCCTCAGGGTAGCCCCCCTGAACCCGGCCCAGGCCCGGGACCTCATAGCCGAAACCCGCATCGGCCGGATTTTGGCCGGTACCCGGGGCCGGCCGCCGGCTGACCTGGACAGCCTGAGCCGGGCCTTGGGCTTGCTCTCCCAATTGATGCTGCAGTTTCCCCAGATCCGGGAGGTGGACCTCAACCCGGTGCGCGCCTTCCCGGGAAAACCGGGGCTGGCGGCTCTGGACGCCCGGATCCGGGTGCAAGGCAAACCGGGAACATAATTCGGCCGGGCGGGCCTCCGGGCCCGCCTCGTTAAACACCCGGACCCGGGAAAACTCAGCCCCGGCCCGGCGGCCTCCCGGGACCTCAGGCTTGCGCAAATGCCGAAAAATGGGGATACTTATATCCGGCTCCAAAAACCCTTCCCCCAGGTACAACACTGCCTTAATCCACGGGACTGCCTATGTTCTTAAGTTTTCTCACCGGCCTGCTGGCCGGCGCCTTCGGTGGCCTGGTGGGCCTGGGCGGGGGCGTGGTAATGATCGCCCTGATGGTGCAAGGCTTTAAGTTCACCCAGCACCAGGCCCACGGCACCAGCCTCATGGCCCTGGTCTTCACCGGGTTGGCCGGTGCTTTCACCTATTCCCGGCACGGCGCCGTGGATATCCCCGCCGCGGCCTGCCTGGCGGCTACCGCCATGGTCATGGCCCGCTTCGGGGCGATGCATGCTCACTCCCTGCCCGAATGGAAACTCAAGCGGGCCTTCGGCATCTTTTTGATCTGCGTCTCCCTCCTGTTGCTGGCCAAACCTTATCTGGCCCACCTGGCCGTTCTCTCCCATCCCGCGGCCCGCTGGGTGCAGATCGTCACCCTGTTGGCCTGCGGCGCGGTGGCCGGGTTTATCGGCGGCATGATGGGGGTGGGGGGCGGCTCCATTATGGTCCCGGCCATGGTTTTGGTGGTGGGCTTGAGCCAATATATGGCCCAGGGGACCTCCCTGCTGGCCATGGTCCCCACCGGCCTGGTGGGGTCTTATACCCACTGGCGTCTGGGCAACGTCGTCACCTGGATCTTGCCCGGCTTGATCCTGGGCATTATTGCGGGGTCCTTCCTGGGGGGCAGCCTGGCCAACTATCTCAGCGAAGCCGCCCTGCGGCTGGTGTTTGCCTCGGTGCTCATCTGGATGGGTCTCCGGGATATCCGCGCCGCCCTGAGAATGAAAGCGGCCTGGGGCGAAAGCCCGGCTCAGGCCTGATGTGACGGCCTGGTAGTGAGTCCGACACCTTACGAGAAAGGATTTGGTCCCCTATGACGACGCAACTCTTGCTCATGGCCCTGTTCGGCATCATCGTCGGGCTCGGCGCCTCCTTTACCGGCCTGGGCGGCGGCTTCCTCATGGTGCCGCTCCTCCTGTTCATGGGCTACTCGGCCCAGAAGGCGGTGGGCACTTCCTTCCTGGCCATCCTGGTCATTTCCATTTCGGCCCTGGTGGCCCACGGCAAGCTGGCCCATGTGGATTATAAGGTCGGCCTCTTTTTGGGCATCGGCGGCATTATCGGGGCCCAGGTCGGCTCCCGCCTGATCGATTACGTTTCCACCGGCAGCTTTAAAAAAATCTTCGCCGGCATTCTCGTGGCCCTGGCCGCCTACCTCTTTTTCCAAAAATGAGTCCCCTTGGTGGAGCGGCCCTCCGCGCCCGCCACCATTAGGAGAATAGCCTTCATGAAAGCCCGGCAGAAATCGATCACCCCCCCGGAACTGGCGGAACTCATCCGCCGGCATCCCCGGGTGGTGGCCTTAACCGGCGCCGGCATTTCCGTCGAGTCCGGCATCCCGGACTTCCGCAGCGCCGGCGGCCTCTGGTCCCGCTTCGACCCCATGGAATATGCCTATATCCGGGCCTTCCGCCGGAACCCCGCCAAGGTCTGGGCCATGCTCAAAGAAATGGACGCACTCATCACCCGGGCCCGTCCCAATCCGGCCCACCACGCCCTGGCAGAGCTGGAAGCCAAAGGCTATCTGACCGGCATCATCACCCAGAACGTCGACAACCTGCACCAGGCCGCGGGGTCCAAACGGGTGGTGGAATACCACGGCAACGCCCGGCGCTTTATCTGTGATACCTGCCACGGCCACCATCCCCGGGAGAGCCTGGATTTTTCCCAGACCCCGCTCTATTGCCTCTGCGGCGGCCTCATCCGGCCCGACGTGGTCTTTTTCGGCGAACCCATTCCCCCCGGGGCCCAGGCCGAGGCCGAAGAACTGGCCCAGCACTGCGACCTGATGATCGTCATCGGCACCTCCGGCGAGGTAGCCCCGGCCAGCTACATCCCGGCCATCGCCAAGGAATGGCAGGCCCTCATCATCGAAAACAACCTGGAACCCACCCGCCTCACCTATTCCCTCACCGACCACTTCCTCAAAGGCTCGGCGGGAGAATTGCTGCCGCTGGCATTGAAAGAACTTTAGCGAACGGTCCCTCTGTGGGTTATTTCGCTGGTCTTCAGGCTGGCAGGCAGACCAGGGTACAAATCTTTTCCGGATCCTGATAGAGCAGGGACAGGCTGGAGAACCCTTGCTGCCGGGCCATGTGGTCAAGGGTAGATAATTTTTCGGGGAAATCGTGATTAAAGACATGGTCGTGAATTTTCGCCAGTTCCGCTGCGGTCAGGTTTACCCATAAGTTCTTAGACATCCGCTCCCAGCGTTCCAAGAATTCTTCCCGGCTCTCATCTTCCAAGAGGGTGGGTTCGTACATCAGGAGGTAGCCGTCGTCAGGCAGGATTTTTCGGGCTAAGCCGAGAAATTTTACTTTTTGCGGCTGGGGCAGATGATGAAAAGAGAGTCCTATCCAGATCACCTCTGCTTTAATCTCTGTTTCACTCACCACTGAATAAAAATCATTTTCCATTAAAATATGTTCACAATGAAGCCTGGCGAGGTTCTTTGCCGCCAATGTCAAAGCCATCCTGGCCAGATCGACTCCCGTATAGCGGGCAATAGTGGTTCCTGCCAAGGCTTTTGCCATAAACCCGGCGTCACCGCATCCCAGGTCCAAGAGGGTGAAGGGCCGGGATCTGCGGCTCAGAAATTGGCCTAGCAGAGAATAGACTTCTCGGTGATGAAGGTAGTTAAGTTCCTCCATTTTGGCGTAAAGTTGCCACTGCTTGAAGACAGCTTCCACCCCTTCCACCTGTTCAACGTCTCCATGAGGCCAAAAAATTCCTTTTCCGGGTATAGGGCACCTCCCCTTGCATCTTGATTGGAATAGGGAAGCGATGTTATCAGAAAATTTCCCCAATATCTACCTTGACCCCCAGCGCCTGTCCCGATAATGATACCTTCTACTCGTTCCCAAGTTTCCCCCCTCGTTCCCAAGTTGTACTGGGGAACGGCAATGGATGCCAGGCTCAGCCTGGCGAGTCAAGGCATTCCCAAGCCAAGCTTGGGAACGAGCCGGAGGTTTTACTCTTTGCGCCTTTGCGTCTTTGCGAGAGAAAATGCACGAAAATGAAATCGCCAGTTTGATTGGGCATGCTGCAGATAAAATTCATACTACGTTAGATCCGGGTCTCCTGGAATGAGCCCGTAGAGCCCGTAGGGCGGGAAAGCGAAGCGCATCCCGCCTGCCGATTCTTTAGCTCCTCCCCCCTCCTTCCCAAGTTGTACTGAGGAACGCCGTGCTGGCCCCTGCCAGAACCACATTTCATCATGCACATCATATCTGCAATTTTTGGCTGACCGGCGATAAATTGAGAAAATGGCAAACTGTGGAGGTCCCTTCCGAGGGGGGACCACCGATGTGATACTGACTTTGATTCTAATCTTCTAGAGCATCACCATGCTAATCTTGGCTTTGTATAGAGGAACGGTGAGGCAGATAACTAAATTTGTAGAGATTAGCGGATATAGACAAGATGATTCGAGAGGGACGGTCCTGTTTTTGGAGAGCAGAGCGAACCATAATTAGGATTTTCGAAGCAATAAATAGTAAATTCCCCAATTTTCTTTTTTAACATTGCATTTTATTATTTTTCTCAAATCTGAAGTTTTTTTATACTCAGGATGGGGTTCCCGCCCCTCAAGGTTTACCTAGGGGTTGTATGAAACCTGCTAAGACCGTTTTATGGGATGAAATTGATCATGAAGGTAAGTTCATCAACCTCCCTTGCCATCCCCGAGGGAGGGAAACAAACGTACGCCAATTTCCACCGAAAAAACCCAGCTTGAAACCCATTTCCGTGGTGCCGATGCAGGCGACTACCTCCGCAGTTTTTACAATTCACGGCTCAAAATTATCTAGCCCCTAGGCCGAGAAAGCGCCGCGCCTCCCGCCTGCCGCTTCTTTAAACCTTCTCGGTCAGGCGTCCCGTCTGTGCTGGCTTGTGGCCTTATTAAGCGCTAACCTTACTCCGGATTATTCTTAACCACCAAAAGCTGGCAACCCATGGCTCAACGCGGTTCCATCTGCCCTCACCCCGCCCCCGCCGCGCGCCACCGCGCGGTGCGGGCCCGGGTGTTACGGAGGCCATCCGTCTCTTCCTCCGCCCGGAAAATATCCGCCTATCCCAAGAGGCTCATTTTCCCTGCCGCCGTTCCGCATCGCCGGCAATCCACGGCTGATTTCCTGCGGATAGTCAATGACTTCCCCCCGATACCCCGCCGCATGTCTGCGGGTACCCTCCGACCCGGATGCGGCGCGAGATGCGGCGCGAATCTGCCCTTTCCGCCCCGGCAAAGGGAGACCGAGACAAAAAGAACCGAAAAAATGAGCCAAAAATGGGTGCTTATACGAGAGAAAAGGAGAGAAAGACGGGCAAAATCGTAGGGGCGGGTTTAAAACCCGCCCCTACCGGTGTCATTCCTGGGTTTTGAAAGTCAGGCCGTCCTTATCCCCGTCCACGAAGATGGTGTCGCCTTCCTTGAATTCCCCGGCCAGGAGCATGGGGGCCAGCTTGTCTTGCAGGTAGGTCTGGATGGCCCGGCGCAGGGGCCTGGCCCCGTAGACCGGGTCGTAGCCGGCGTCGGCCAGGAAGTCCCGGGCCGCCGTCGGTGAGTTCCAGGGTGAGGTGCCGCTCTTCCAGCAGCCGCTTCAGCCGGACCATCTGCAGGGTGACGATCTCCCGGAGCTGTTCTTTGGTGAGGCGCTGGAAAATGAGGATGTCGTCCACCCGGTTCAGGAACTCCGGCTTGAAGTGGAGCCGGAGGGCCTCCATGACCCGGTCCCGCAACGCTTTTTCGTCGCTGATCTCGGCGATGTACTGGCTGCCGATGTTGGAGGTCATGATGACGATGGTGTTCTTAAAGTCCACGGTGCGGCCATGGCCGTCGGTGAGGCGGCCGTCGTCCAGGATCTGGAGCAGCGAGTTGAACACCTCCGGGTGGGCCTTTTCGATCTCGTCAAACAGCACCACGGAGTAGGGCCGGCGGCGCACCGCTTCGGTGAGCTGGCCGCCTTCCTCGTAGCCCACGTAACCCGGCGGGGCGCCCACGAGACGGGACACCGTGTGCTTCTCCATGTATTCGCTCATGTCCAGGCGGATCATGGCCGCCTCCGAGTCAAACAGGAATTCGGCCAGGGCCCGGGCCAGTTCGGTCTTGCCCACGCCGGTGGGCCCCAGGAAGATGAAGGAGCCCAGGGGCCGGTTAGGGTCTTGCAAGCCGGAGCGGGCCCGCCGCACGGCATTGGCGACGGCCCGTACCGCCTCTTCCTGGCCCACGACCCGGTTGGCGATGCGCTCTTCCATGTGGAGGAGTTTCTGCTTCTCCCCTTCGAGCATCCGGGTGACCGGGACGCCGGACCACTTGGAGACCACTTCGGCCACGTCCTCGGCGTCCACCTCTTCCTTGAGCATGGCCCCTTCGGCCTGCAAATCCGCCAGCTTCTGGTTTTCCTCCTCCAGTTCCTTTTGCAGATTGAGGAGGGTGCCGTAGCTCAACTCCGCGGCCCGGGCCAGGTCGCCGATGCGCTCGGCGTGGGCCGCGTCGGTCTTGGCCTTCTCGATATTTTCCTTGGTGGCCTGGATCTTGGTGATGGCCGACTTTTCCTGCTGCCAGCGGGCCGTAAGCGCGGCGCTTTTTTCCTTCAGATCGGCCAGGGATTTTTCGATCTTTTCCAGGCGGTCCCGGGAGGCCGCATCCTGCTCCTTACGCAAGGCCTCGCGCTCGATCTCCTCCTGGGTGATGCGGCGCTCCACCACGTCGATCTCCGCCGGGCGGGAATCGATCTCCATGCGCAGTTTGGAGGCGGCCTCGTCGATGAGGTCCACCGCCTTGTCCGGGAGCTGCCGGTCGGTGAGGTAGCGGTGGCTGAGGGTGGCCGCGGCCACGATGGCGCTGTCCTTGATGCGCACCCCGTGGTGGATTTCGTATTTCTCCTTCAGACCCCGGAGGATGGCGATGGTGTCCTCAACCGAAGGCTGGGCCACCATGATGGGCTGGAAGCGGCGCTCCAGGGCGGCGTCTTTTTCGATGTACTTGCGGTACTCGTTGATGGTGGTGGCGCCCACGCAATGCAATTCTCCCCGGGCCAGGGGCGGTTTGATCATGTTGGAGGCGTCCATGGCGCCCTCCGCGGCCCCGGCGCCCACCAGGGTGTGGAGTTCATCGATGAACATGATGATCTGGCCGTCGGACTCGGTTACTTCCTTGAGCACCGCCTTGAGACGGTCTTCGAATTCGCCCCGGAACTTGGCGCCGGCCACGAGGGACCCCAGGTCGAGGGTCACCAGGCGCTTGTCTTTGAGACCCTCGGGCACGTCGCCGTTGACGATGCGCTGGGCCAGGCCCTCCACGATGGCGGTCTTGCCCACCCCGGCTTCGCCGATGAGCACCGGGTTGTTCTTGGTGCGCCGGGAGAGCACCTGGACGATCCGCCGGATTTCGCTGTCCCGGCCGATCACCGGGTCCAGCTTGCCGCTCCGGGCCATTTCGGTCAGATCCCGGCCGTATTTCTCCAGGGCCTGGAATTTCTCTTCCGGGGCCTGGTCGGTGACCCGCTGGGCGCCCCGCAAGTCGGCCAGGGCCTTGAGGATGGCCTCGGGAGTGAGCCCCTGAGCCCTGAGCATCCGTCCTACTTCGGTGGCCTTATCCGCGGCCAAAGCCCAGAACAGGTGCTCGGTGGAAATGTAATCATCCTTCATCCGGTCGGCCTGTTTGAAGGCGTCGTCCAGGGCCTTATTCAAACCCGGGGAGATATAGACCTGGGCCTCGCCGCTCACCTTGGGCAGGCGGGTCAGGAGGTCATCCGCTCCCTGGGTGACCTTGCCGGGATCGATCTCCAGCTTTTTCAGGAGGGGCCGGATCAGGCCGTCCTCCTGGGCCAGGAGGGTGCGCAGCAAATGGGCCGACTCGATCTGGGGGTTCCCCAGCTGCCGGGCCAATTCCTGGGCCCCCGAGAGGGCCTCCTGGGCTTTGTAGGTTAATTTCTCCATTCTCACTGCCATTATGTTTAGACCTCCGATTATTATGCTAACCTTTAGAAATTACATCATAAAAAGGTAAGCATCAAAACAAATTTGTCAAGCCATTGTGAACATGTGACAACAAAAACTCCTTAGAGGGTCCCCGTGAATAAATTGACATCAATGATTTTGGGATTATGATGAAATAATAGAAATATGGGTATATTTTTTACTAATATTAAATGGTTATCTATTCAGGGATCAATGGGCGAGGAGTTTTTATCGCTCGCCAGAGGTCCCCGGGACCTGGGTAACTTATGAAAACAGTGGCCATCATCCCCGCCCGCTTCGGCTCCAGCCGCTTTCCGGGCAAACCCCTGGCGCTGATCCTGGGGAAGCCCCTGATCCAGTGGACCTATGAGCAGGCGCAACAGGTGAAGGATGTGGATGGCGTCTGGGTGGCCACCGATGATGGGCGTATTAAAGAGTGCGTCGAGGCCTTCGGGGGCCGGGCCCTCATGACCCGGGAGGACCACCCCTCGGGGAGCGACCGCCTGGCCGAAGCCGCCGGTCTCCTGGGTCTCGCCCCCGAGGACATCGTCATCAACATCCAGGGGGACCAGCCGGTCTTTCCCCCGGAACTCATCAGCGCTCTGGCTGCAAGGCTAAGCCGGGACCCCGGGGTGGTCATGGTCACCCCGGTTAAGCTCCTAAACGACCCGGCGGCCGCGGCCAACCCCAACACGGTCAAGGTGGTGTTCGACCGGGCCGGCCGGGCCCTCTATTTCTCCCGGAGCCCCCTGCCTTTCTGGCGGGACGGCGGCCAGACTTACTCCTACCGCCATATCGGCATCTACGCCTACCGGGTGCAGTTTCTCAAGGAGTTCGTGCACCTGCCCCCGGGGCGCTGGGAGGAGGCCGAGAAGCTGGAGCAGCTCCGGGCCCTGGAGCACGGCTTTGCCATTCACGTGGTGGAGACGGAGGGGGACACCCGGGAGGTGGACAGCCCCGAGGACGCCCGGCGGGTGGAAGAGTTTCTCCGGGGCTCTTGAAGGCAGGGCGCGCCTCGCCCCCGATTATGCCAAGAGTATGGCGGGCGGGGACGCCAGCCCCACGGACTTTTAACTACTCGTTCCCAAGCTCCGGCTTGGGAACGGATATTTTGAGCCCAAGCTGTGCTTGGGCACCTAGGGCGCTGCGCCCGCGCCCGTGCCCTGATAATACGCCGGGAACTTTTTTGCCAAAAACGGCGTCAGCTGCGCTGGCGACGATATCCGCCACCTGCTTGGCGCCGGCGTTGGTGTAGTGCATCAGATCGAAATAATAGGTGGAGTTTTTGGGCATCTGCCGGGCCAGGTCGATCACCAGGACGCCTTGTTCACGGCCCACTTCCCGGGTTATGTCGTTGTAAAGCTCCAGGACCTGCCAGGCCGTGGCGCCATCCATGTCCTTAGCCACAAACCGGTGGTCCAGGTCCACCCCGCTGGCCTCATCCACCCCGCCGCCGTAAAGTACCGGTTGCGTCACCAACACCGGCACGATATGATGCTCCCGGCAAATAGCGATGAGCTTTTCCAGTCTGGTTTTATACGGCCGCAGGTAATGGTCTCGATGATCTTTAATCAGGGCGGCCCGGGCCGCATCCGAAACTGCGAAATGGGGCAGCTTCTTAAAGTCGGTCTCCTGGGGGTCGTTCTGGTTGTTAATCATGGTTGACTTGGGAAAATAGTAGCGATACAGGTTCAAGGCGGCGGTGGCCAGTTCGCTGTACACCGCCAGGGACGCCAGGAAGCGCTCCAGGGAGCGGAAGTTAACGCCATGAATCCTCTGGTCAAAATCACGTTCGCCCCGGATCCCCAGGTCATTAATCCCCACCAGGAAGATCACCACCTTGGGTTTGAGCTTCACTAGGTAATCCTGCATCAGGATGTAGTGGCCGAAGGTGGAATTGCCGCTGAGACCGGCATTATTAAGCCACAGGTGATTGAAGTGCCGCTGCAAGTTCACTCCCAAATCGTAAGGCCAGGTTTTGTCTTCCGCCAGATCAAAACACTCGGTGGTGCTGCCGCCCACGGTGACGATGGTCAGGTCCCGGGAAAAATCGGTGGGCGGCTCCGGGCCCCGGAACCCCAGGGAGTTGCGTTGTTGGACGACAACCTTATCGAGTTTCCCCAAGCCGTGTTCATGATGGATGATTTCCTTCTTGTTGATGGGCAAGATAATTTTATTACCTTTGATTCTGAAGCCTAATGGATTATAAACTCTCAAGATAAGTTCACAGATACCTAAAACTAAAACCAGGCTTATCAGTAAAACCAAGAGATTTTTGCCAACGTTACCTAATTTAGTCAGCATTGTTGTTTGTGTTACTTTATTCTGTACCATTACCTGCCACTCCTGATTTCTTTTATGTATCACGAGTTACTGAATTGTCAAGGGGAATTCAGCTCCGGCTTCAACACCGTTCCTGCTCTTGCAAAAATAATCGGGTAACAACAGACGAAACCTAATTACTGCGGCCCCGGCCTAAGCCCTTGCCAGGGGGGCCGGATTTGACTATAGTTGCCTAAAAAGGCCCCACCAGGCTACTTGATCAACGGTACAGGCTCTTATGATCTCATCCGCACAACGGCAAATTTCCCCCGTGGCCATCTCCACGGCCCTGGGGCATGACGGCCGGGGTATCTTTCCCTATACCCTGCTCCCCGGCTACCGCCGGCTCCTGGCGGCGGTCCGGGATACCGGGGCCACGGTGTTCACCAAATCCGCCACCCGCTTTAACCGCCGGGGCAACTTTATCCCCGCCAACCCCCTCACCTGGAAGTATATCCGGAGGCTCCCGGACCGGGGCATGCTTAACGCCTACGGCCTCACCAACGCCGGGGTGGAAGCCTGCGCCCCGGATCTCCGGCGGGCCTGCGAGGCGGGGTTCAAGGTGATCCCCAATCTCTATCCCGAGTTTATCAAGGGGACGGATATCGCTATCCGGGAGACCCTGGAGGCTGTTTCGGTCTATCAGCGGAGCCTGGGCCCGCATTTTCAGGCCCTGGAACTCAACTACTCCTGCCCCAACTCCGAGGAGGCCATTGCCAAAAACGTGGTTCAGGCGCTCCAGGCCACCCGGAAAGTGCGCAGCCTCTATCCTCAGCTGTTTTTAATCGCCAAGCTCAGCATCTGCCACCCCTACGAGTTCGCCCAGGAACTGGAACGCATCGGGATCAACGGCCTCCACGCCATCAACACCATCCCCCACAATATCGTCTTTCCGTTTCAGCGCTCCCCCTTAAACGAGGTGAGCGGCGGCGGCGTCTCCGGGGGGCCGGCCTTCCCCCTGGCCTTACGGTACAATCAGGAATTGCGCCAAAAAGTCGGCTTGTTTCTGATTATGGGCTGCGGCGTCACGGGGGAAGACGACGTCCGGCGCTACTTCGACCTGGGCGCCGACGCGGTCAGCCTGTGCACCCTGGCCCTCAGAAAGCCGGGGGCGGCAGCCAGGATCGTGCTCAAGTTTAACGGCTGATGAGAAAATAGCTCGGTGGGTCGGGCCTCCGTGCCTGCCCATGGACAGCCGAGGGCGGCTGTCCTACATTTCACCGGCGAGGGCGACGGTGCGACATTTTCATGCTTCGTTGTGTCCGTAAGGAATGATCGTTGGCGCGAGAGTTGCGAGGTAAAAAAAGACCGGGGTGATTGCTTCCCCGGTCTTTTTGGTCGGTATAGATAAGGGTTTTGTGCGGGTATGGGCCTGTAGGGGCGGGTTTAAAACCCGCCCCTACGATTATTCCCTACTTGCCGATCACCAGGATGGTGGCGTCTTTGGCAACGGAGGCGCCGGGCTCGAAGTTGATGGCCTTGACCACCCCGCTGGCCGGGGCCGGAAGGGAGTTCTGCATCTTCATGGCCTCAAGCACGCAGATCAGGTCCCCGGTCTTGACCGCATCTCCCACCTTGACCGCATAGCTGATGATCATGCCGGGCATGGGGGCCTTGAGGGGCACATCCCCTGCGGCCAGGGTTTCCGCCGCCGGGGCCGGGGCCGCCGCGGGCCGGGGCGCCGGAGCTGCGGCTGCGGCCGCCGGCCGGGGCGCCGGAGCCTGCGCCACCCCGGTGATCACCGGGGCCCCGGAGGTGCACTCCACCTCCACCTGGTAGTACTGGCCATCTACGAAGACGTTGAAGCCCCGGGTCCCCGGGCCCTTCTCCGGCGCCGCCTGGGACAGCGTGTCCAGGTACTCTTTGACCTTGGCGAAGAGCTTCTTCTGCTTGATGGTCAGTAAGACCTCGTCTTCCAGGGCGATCTGCTCCAGGGTCTTGCCCTTGACCTCGGCGGGGATGGGCTCCACCCCGTACTTCCATTTGAGGAAGCGCATGCCCGTGGTGGGGTACAGGGCGTAGATCAGAATGTCGCCCTCGTTCTTGGCGATCCCCTTGGTGTCCGCCACCGCCTTGTCCCACTCGGGCTCCAGGATGTCCCCAGGGCGACCGGTGGTGGGCGTCTCGCCCCGGTCATAGCCCTTGAGGATGTGCTTCTGCACCTCCAGGTCCATGGGGGCCGGGGTCTTGCCGTAGAGGCCGAAGGCCAGGCCCTGGGTCTCGGCCGTCACCTTGTTATAGCGCCCAAACAACACGTTCATCACCGCCTGGATCCCCACGATCTGGCTGGTGGGGGTCACCAGGGGCGGGAACCCCAGTTCCTGCCGGGTCTGGGGCAGATCCTCCATGACCTCGTGGATCCGGTCCAGGGCGTCCAGCTCCTTCAGCTGGTTCACCAGGTTGGAATACATCCCCCCGGGGATCTGGTGCAGGAGCACCCCGGTGTCGATCTGGGCCATCTTGGAGGTGTCCAGCAGGTCCCGGTACTTCTTGGCCACCTTTTCCAGGTCGTAGCCGATCTCGATGAGCGCGGCCAGATCCATGTCGGTTTCCCGGTCGGTCTGCTCCACCGCCACCAGCAGCGGCTCGATGGCCGGCTGGGAGGTCCGGAGGGCAAAGGGCGACAAGCAGGTGTCCAGCACGTCCACCCCGGCTTCAATGGCCTTTAAGTAGCTCATGGAGCCGGACCCCGAGGTGTAGTGGGTGTGGAACTCCACCGGGATCTTGATGGTTTCCTTCATCCCCTTGATGATGGCGTAGGCGTCGTTGGGGGAGCACATCCCGGCCATGTCCTTCAGGACCACCGAGTCCGCCCCCATGTCTTCGGACTTTTTGGCGAAGTCGACGTAGTAGTCCAGGTTGAAGATGGGACCGCCCATGCGCCGTTGGGTGAGGGAATAGCACACCGCCGCCTGGAAGTGGGCCATGAGGCCCTCCTTCTTGGCGTCCATCAGGGCTTTCACCGCCACTTCCCAGTTGCGCATGTCGTTCAAGGCGTCGAAGACCCGGAAGATGTCCACCCCGGCCTCGGCGGTGTAGCGCACGAACCGGTAGGTGAGATCGTCGGCGTAATTCCGGTACCCCACCAGGTTCTGGCCCCGAAGCAGCATCATGGTGGGGGTCTTTTTCAGGATCCCCTTGATGGTGCGGATCCGCTCCCAGGGGTCGTCCCCCAGGAACCGGTGAGTGGTGTCGAAGGTGGCGCCCCCCCAAACCTCGATGGCAAAGTAGCCCATCTGGTCCATGCGCTCCATGAAGGGAATGATGTCCTCGGAACGCATGCGGGTGGCCAACAGCGACTGGTGCCCGTCCCGAAAGGTGGTGTCGGTGAATTTGATGGGATTTTTTCCGGCCATTGATGACTCCTTTGTCGTCAGCTTTCAGCTGTCAGCCGTCAGCTGTCAGCTTTAAAACAAACCGAAGGGTTGGGTTTTCGGTTGTCCGTTTTTCGTTTTTTGTAAGGGCTGCTGGTTAAAACCACTCAATCTCCCTTTTCACGGGGGGACTTCGCCGCGCCGGCCCAGTATCCTCCCCTTTGCCAAAGGCGGGGCCTGGGGGTTGCCTCTTTTATCTTTTAGCTGCAAGCTGACTGCTGATAGCTGACAGCTGCATTACCTTAAACTCCGCCGCTGCATCAACTGCCTCAGCTGCATGGCCTCCTGGCGCCCGGCCAGGGCCCAGAGGTTCAGGGGCGGACCCGGGGCCGGGGCCGCGAACCCCGCCGCCGCGGCCTGGGAGGCCTCCTCGTCGGCGATATAAGCCCCGATGGCCCCGCTGATAGCGGCTAAAATCTGGGGTTTTACCGTTGCCATTGCCAATCTCCTCTTTGTCAGCCTATAGGGCGGGCCGTGCCCGCCGTCCTCTGGCGGCTGCTTCCAGCTAAAAGCCAAAAATCTTAAAAAACCGAGAGCTTATACATTCCTCTGCAAGGTTGTCAGCTTATGTCTTTAACTGACAACTGACAACTGGCCACTGACAACTGCCCTAAACGGGTATATTGCCGTGCTTCTTGGCCGGCAGGGTCTCCCGCTTGGTGCTCAGGATCGACAGCGCCTCGATGAGCCGGGGCCGGGTCTCCCGGGGCATGATCACCTGGTCGACAAACCCCCGGGATGCGGCAATGTAGGGGTTGTAGAGCAGGTTCTCGTAATTGTCGATGATCTCGGCCCGCTTGGCCACCGGGTCCGCCGCCGCCTTGATCTCCTTCCGGAAGATGACGTTGGCCGCGCCAGAGGCCCCCATCACCGCAATCTCGGCGGTGGGCCAGGCGATGACCATGTCGGCGCCCAGATCCTGGGAGCACATGGCCAGGTATGATCCGCCGTAGTCCTTCCGGGTCACCAGGGTGATCTTGGGCACCGTGGCCTCGGAGTAGCACCACAGGAGCTTGGCCCCGTGCCGGATGATGCCCTGCCACTCCTGGTCGCTGCCGGGGAGGTACCCGGGCACGTCGGCGATGGTCAGGAGCGGAATGTTGAAGGCGTCGCAGAACCGGATGAACCGGGTGGCCTTGTCCGCGGCATCGCAGTCCAGGCAGCCCGCCAGCACGCTGGGGTTGTTGGCGATGATACCGACGGGCCGGCCGCCCAACCGCGCCAGGGCCACCACCATGTTGCCGGCGAAATGGGCGTGGGGCTCGAAGAATTCCCCGTCGTCGACGATGGCGTGGATGACATCATGCACGTCGTAGGACGCCCGGGGGTCATCCGGCACGATGCCGTCCAACTCCGGCGCCTCGCGCCCGGCCGGGTCGCTTGTGGGCGCCATCGGCGGGTCTTCCATATTATTGTTGGGCAAATAGCTGAGCAGACGCTTGATTTGCTCGATGGCGTCGGCGTCGGACTCGCAGGCGAAGTGGGCCACCCCGGACTTGGCGTTGTGGGCCATGGCGCCGCCCAGGTCCTCAAAGGTGATCTCCTCCCCGGTGACGCTCTTGATGACGTCCGGTCCGGTAATGAACATGTAGGAGGTGTTCTTCACCATGAAGATGAAATCCGTCATGGCCGGAGAGTAGACCGCGCCCCCGGCGGTGGGGCCCATGATGGCGGAAATCTGGGGGATGACCCCGCTGGCGATGGCGTTCCGGTAGAAAATCTGCCCGTAGGCGCTCAAAGAATCCACGCCCTCCTGGATGCGGGCCCCGCCGGAGTCGTTGAACCCCACAAACGGCACCCCGGCCTTCAGGGCCAGGTCCATGACCTTGCAGATCTTCTTGCTGTGCATCTCCCCCAACGACCCGGCCCGGGAGGTGAAGTCCTGGGCAAAGGCGAACACCGGGCGGCCGTTCACCTGGCCGAAGCCGGTGACCACCCCGTCCGCGGGGATCTCCACCTTCTCCATGCCAAAGTTGACGCAGCGGTGCTTCACAAAAATATCGGTTTCCCGGAAGGTCCCCGGGTCGAAGAACAGGTCCAGACGTTCCCGGGCGTTGAGCTTGCCGCTTGAACGCTGTTTCTCCAAGGCCTTGGCTCCACCCATCCCCTTGATCTGCCCTTCCTTCTCCTTCAACTCCCGGATCTTCTCGGCCACGGTCTTCATAAGGCGGTTCCTCTTCAACCAAAATTATGCTGCAGGTTTTCTGTGTGGGGACGGACCAAGTGGCCCGCCCAGGGCGCAAACCTGAATGCACCCCTACAAAAGACGAGGACTATCTATGTGCATGCAATCCGGCAAAGACTACAGTGATAGACACTTGAAAAACATAACGGGAAGCGGCAAAAATAGAAATCGGGCAATCTATGATTCTTTTGTCAGAAATTTTCTTACAGGGAGGGTGGCAGCCGGGCCTCAGAGGTCCACGAGCCGGTTCTGGAGAGCAAAGCGCGACAACTCGGCATTGTTCCTTAGGTTGAGCTTTTTCAGCAGGCGGGCGCGATAGGTGTCCACGGTCTTGGTGCTCAGGTTATAGGCCTCGGCAATCTCCCGGACCGTCTTGCCCAGGGCCAGGTGCCGGAGAACCTGGATTTCCCTGGTGGACAGGGAGTCCAGGGGAAGGCCACCCTGGGTGCCCCGGCCCAGGCGCAGGGCCAGGGCCTCGGCGGCGGCATCGGTAAGGAAGCGCCCGCCGGCATGCACCTTGCGGATGGCCTTGACCAGCAGCTCCGGGGCCGACCGCTTGGTGATGTACCCCTTGGCCCCGGCCTCGATGGCCCGGACCACATACTGCTCCTCCTCGTGCATGGTGAGGATGAGGATGGGCAGTTTGGGGTGGGAGAGGCGCAGCCGGCTGACGACTTCCAGGCCATCCAGGCCGGGCATGGAAATATCGACGACCGCCACCTCCGGCGAGGTCTCCTGGACCTGGCGTATGGCCTCCTGGCCGTCGGCGGCTTCGGCCACCACCTCCATGTCGCCGCATTCTTCCACGAGGCGGCGCAGGCCGGCCCGGACAATGTCGTGATCATCGGCGAGGAGGACTCGGATCATCTTAAGCGCTCCCGCTGCTATCGGCAGGTAATCTGAAAAACACTTTCGTCCCCTTCCCGGGCCGTGACCGGATCTCGAGGCTGCCGCCTAACAGGCCGGCGCGTTCCCGCATGCCGGCCAGCCCCAGGCACTCGGACGCGGCGATCTCCTTAAGATCGAAGCCCTGGCCATTATCCGCCACGGCCAGGGTCAGGATGCCCTGTTTCGGTTCGAGGCTCACCCTCACCTGGGTGGCCGCGGCGTGCCGGGTGACGTTGGTCAACGCCTCCTGGACAATGCGATAGGCGGCCGTGGCCCCGATGCCGTCGATGTCGGGCACCTGGCGGTGTTTGAAGATGCAGGCAATGCCGGTGCGCTTTTCGAAATCGGCGATGTACCACTCCAGGGCGTCGATAAGACCCAGGTCGTCCAGCACCCCGGGACGCAGGCGGGTGGCCAGGCCCCTGACCTCATCAATGGTGTGGTCAATGAGCCCGCACATGGCCAGGGCCCGGTCGCCGGCCTTGGGGTCCGGCGCCTGGAGGCGGTCGCTGAGCCACACCGCATCCATGCGGAGGGCGGTGAGCACCTGGCCCAGCTCATCGTGCAGCTCCCGGGCGATGGCCTTGCGCTCCTTCTCCTGGTTGGCCATGATGCTCCCTGAGAGACGACGCAGTTGATCCTGGGCTTGCTTGAGTTCGGTAATGTCCGTGGCAATGCCGCACAGGCCGGTCGGGGCTCCCTGCTCGCTGTACAGGGGGAATTTCACCGACAGATACGTGCGCCGGCCATCGGGGGGGGGCAGGGCCTCCTCCGCCTGGTAAGGCCGCCGGCGGGCGAGCACCAGGAGATCGGAGGCGCGGATTTGGTCGGCCAGGGCCCGGGGGAAAATATCATGGTCGCATTTCCCGCAGATTTGCTCCCGGCTCATGTCAAACAACTCCTCATAGCGGGAATTGACCAGGGTGTAGCGGCCCTCCCGGTCCTTGATATAGACCACCGCCGGCGTATACCGGAGAATGCTGTTGATCTCCCGGGTCCGCTCCCGTACCTGGCGTTCGAGATCCCTGGAGTAGCGCCGCAGTTCCGCCTGGGCATGCTTGAGCGCCGCCTCCGACTTTTTCCGGTCCGAAAGATCCCGGGCCAGGCAGACGCTGCCGATGGTCCGGCCCTGGTCGTCCTTGAGCAAGCTGATGGAGATATCCATGGGGACGATGGTGCCGTCCTTTTTCTTCATGGGGATCTCAAATTCCCGCACCACCCCGTCCCGGCGCAGCCTCCCGAGCATGCGGTCCAGTTCGCCGGGATCGGCGTAGAGCTCGAAAGCCTTCTTGTCGGCTAATTCTTCCAACTGGTAGCCGTAGATTTCCACGGACCGCCGGTTCCACAGGATAATCTTGCCATGCCGGTCGACGATGCCGATGGCATCCACCGAGTTGGCAAAGACGTTTTCCAGGTATTCCTTGGTCCGCTTGAGTTCGGCCTCGGTGCGCTTGCGGTCCTCGATTTCCTGCTTCAGCTTCTGGTTGGCCTGCACCAGCTCCGCGGTGCGCTCGGCGACGAGGTGTTCCAGTTCGCCGTAGGCCCGGCGCCGGGCCTCTTCCGCCAGCTTCCGGTAGTCTTTAAATATCTCCAATTCGGCGTTTCGCCGCCGCAACTTCGACAGCTCTTCAATCAGCTGCGCCTTGGTTTTGTCTGAGTCAGCCATCGCACCTTACTTTTGCTGGAATACTGATAATCCATCACCCCAAGTGGTTGATTGCCTAACTACATTACTACTTGAGACCTCTGCGAAAGTCCCCCAATCTGTCATTCTGAGGGAGCGGAGCGACCGAAGAATCTCATAAATACGAGAAAATACGAGATCCTTCGCTCCGCTCAGGATGACAAAATAGCTTTTCCCAGAGCTCTCTATTTGGTATTGCCCATGTTTCCGTAGCCGGAGCTTCCAACCCATTGGCGTTCCCCAGCCTGAGCCTGGGTAACGAGAATAAAAAGCCCGTTTGACCGAATAAGTAATTTTTTCCTTAATATTTAAGAATATACTCTATTTCCCCTCCGGCCGGAAGACGGTATCCCAATCAGCCGGCGGCGGCGCCTCTATAAACTTCCGGCAGCGGTCCCGGTAGGTCCGGGCCGGGCCGTCCTCGGGGTTTTCCGCCAGGATGGCCTCGAACCCGGCCCCGGCTTCGGGGAAGCGGCGCTGCCGGTAGAGCTCCAAGGCCTGGGCGAAGTCCTGGCGCCGCTTCATAAGCTCCGGTTCCAATTCCCCCGAAAGGCCCAGGACCTCAAAGACCCGGATCGCCTGCTCCTTGCCCTTGACGGCCACCAGGTCCAGTTCCCGAAACTCCACCGTCCCGGCGCACTCCGACACGGTAGTCTCGCTGGCCATAATGTGGGAGCCGTAAAACTTGTTGACCCCCTCCAGTCGGGAAGCCAGGTTGACGGTGTCGCCGATAACCGTGTAGTCGAAGCGCTTTTCCGAACCCAGGTTGCCGACGATGGCGTCGCCGGTGTTCAGCCCGATGCGCATGGCCAGGGGCGGCAGGTTGAGCCCGGCAAAGCTGCGATTCAACTCCTTCAGGGCCGCCTGCTGCCTCAGGGCGGCGCGGCAGGCCCGGGCGGCCTGGTCCGGCTGGTCCAGGGGGGCGCCCCAGAAGGCCATGATGGCGTCCCCTTCGAATTTGTCCACGGTGCCCGCTTCGTCCAGGATGATCGCGGTCATGGCGGACAGGTAGTCGTTGAGCAGGCCCACCACGGTCTCGGGGCTGAGGCGCTCCGAGATGGTGGTGAACCCGGCCAGGTCCGAGAAAAACAGGGTCACCCGGCGGCGTTCGCCCCCCAGCTGCAGCTTTTCCGGGTGCTCCAGCAAGTGGTTAATGACCGCGCCGGACATGTACTGGCCGAACATGCGCCGGATGTAGAGCTTCTGGCGGCCTTCGGTGCCATAGCTGAACGCCGCGGCCAAACCGAAGCTTAAGGCCAGGACAATCCCGGGCAGCACCGGGTCGGCCCACCAGCCGAAATGGAAGGCCCCGACGACCAGCCCCAGATAAATCAGGGTCAAAGCCGCGAACCCGGCCAGGGTGGTCAGAAGACGGGAAAAAAACAGCACCACCAGGACCATAACGACGCTGAGGATCAGGAACCCGGCCCACATGACCCCCACGGGCACCGGGCGCAGGAAGTCGCCCCGCAACAGGTTATCCAGCAGGGTGGCGTGGACCTCCACCCCGGGGTAAACCGCGGACACCGGGGAGGCCTTCAGGTCCAGGAGGCCCGGGGCGGTAAGCCCCACCAGGACCCACTTGCCGGCGAAATCCGCCGGAGGATAGATGGGGGGCTGCCCATGTTGGCGACGCGCTTCCGAGGCGATGACGTTGGCCGCAGAAAACCGTTTGTGACTGCGGCTGGGGCCGCGAAACTTGAGGAGGAACTGGCCCCGGCCGTCCAGAGGAATGGCCAGGTCTCCCACGTGCAGGGTGCCGGGGGCGAACCGCAGGGGGCCCTGGTTCCCGAAGCGGTGAAACGCCGGCGAACCCGAGGCTGGGGAGCCACTTATCCTTAAAGGGCAGCACCAGGGAGACCCGGCGGTAGATGCCGTCCGCGTCCGGGCGGGACTGGACGTTCCCCAGGGCGCCGGCCGCGGCCAACAGCGGCGGAATCGGCGTCACCACGGAGCGGTAAGTCTGCGGGTCCAGGGGCGCCGGGCCGGGAATGGTAAGGCCGGCTTGCTTGAGCAGGTCCGCTTCCGAAGGGTTGGGCGGCTTGGCCTCCCGGGACAGGAAGAACGGCAGCGCCACGTTGCCGGCCGCGGCCGCGGCCTTGGCGAGACGCTGGTCGTCGTCGGCGCCGTAGGACGAGGCCTCGGTGAACAGGATGTCGAAGATCACCGCCTTGGCGCCGGCCCACCGGCAATAGTCGATGAGGGGGGCGTAGAGCTGCCGGGGCCAGGGCCAGGTAATCTTCTGGGTTTTGAAAAAATCCAGGTCGGGCTGATCCACCGTCACCACCACCACCTGGGGCGAGGCGGCCGGCAACGGCACCCGGCGGAAGAGGGCATCCAGGGTCTTGAGGCGGTAGGGCTGGATGGCCCCGGAGAGATCCAGGATCAGGGACAAGGCCAGGGCCGCCAGGATAAGCCCGACTGCAGCCTTGAGCTTGTCACGCCGGGAATGGACGGCCAGATTGGTCACAGAATTTTTCACCTCGGCGGTGCGGCTGGAAGCGGTTGAATTACCCCTGGCCCCTCACGCCAGACGGATGCGGAACTTCTCCTCCAGGTGGTGGGGGTGATAGGACATTTTGGCCGTTCTCAGGCCCGGCTCCCCCAGGTCCTGCTCCCGGTTGACCAAGTCCACCCCGGCCCAGGCCTGCTGGCAGAACTGTTGATTTATGACGGCGTAAAGGCCGCGTAACTCCGGATCGGCCTTTTCCAGGTGGATGACCGCGGTTGTCTTATTGAGCAATTCGCCGCAGGAAAAAGCCCCTACCCGGTCATTGATGAGAATCACGCCCCCCTTAAGCTCCAGGGCCTGATAATTGGCCAGGGCCGCCGTGATGGCCTCCCACTCCCCCAGCAGAGAAAGATCACATTCACACCGCTTCACCTGGCACCACCGGGCGGACAGGGATAGACAGGGGGAGAGGTGCTCTTCCGTCAAAGGTTCATAGCGGAAGGGGTGAGACCGGGCCAGGCTGTTGATGTGGTTGCGCTGGCCATGATAGTTGCCTCCGGCCAGATTGATGAGGTCGCTGGTCCGGTAGACGTAATCGAAATGATCCCGGGTGGGCTCCACCACAAATTCGGGATGGCCGGCCAGTTCCGCCGCCAGCCGGGAATCGGCCCGTTCAATGGCGGGGTCCGCCACTCCGCACTCGTCCCGGAGCCAGGCCAAAACCTGGCGGCACGGATCGACCCGGGGCCCGGGGCCCACCGGCGGCAGGGCCCAGGCCGCACCTGCAGCCGGAAGGCTCACCACCAGGAGCCAGTCCCGGTCCCGGGACCACTGGTAGCCATAGTGGGACTGCCAGATAAAGAGATTGGTGAAGGTCAGCTCCGAAGTTTCGGCTTGATAGTCCCAAAGGATGGGGCGCAAAACTTCCCGGTCGGCCAACGTCAGGGGCTTGAACCGGGGGAAAACCGGCCCCGGGGCGCCAGCGGTGCTAGAGGGGAGCGATTTGGCCATGATCCATAACCAGTGGGTGATCGCCCAGCCGGCGGGCCTGGGCGGGATCGTGCGTCACTACTATTATGGTCGATTTTCCCGCGGTTTTCATGTTAAAGATTATTTGTTCAATGATTTCAGCATTTTTAGGGTCGAGGTTGGCGGTGGGTTCATCGAGGCAGAAGACCTCGGGCTCGATAATCAGGGCCCGGGCGATGCCTAAACGCTTGGTCTCGCCGCTGGAGAGGTCCAGGGCCTGATGCCGCCGCTTATGGACCAGACCCACCTGCTCCAGGGCCTCGTTGACCCGGTCTTCGACCTCCTGGCCCCGGCGGCCCCGGATTTTCAAGCCATAGGCCACATTGCGGAACACCGAGGTGTTGAAGACCCCGATCCGGGGGAGAAGCAGGGTGATCCGGCGCCTCAAAGCCAGATCATGGGGGAGGGTGACGTCATGATCCCCATAGCGCACCTCCCCGGCGTCAGGGGGCTCCAGGAGGGCGGCGATCCGCAAAAAGGTGGATTTGCCGCTGCCGTTTTGACCCTGGAGGGCGTAGGTCCGGCCCGCCTCGAAGACAAAGGAGCACTCCCGCAGGATGGCCTGGCCGTGGTAGCTTTTCTTGATGCGGGCGACTTCCAGGTTTAATCCCATAGAATAACTCCCGCCCTGACGCGGCCGGCCCGCTGCAAGAACCGAAGACCCAGGTTGATGCCCAGGGAAATGAGCAGCAGAATGATTCCCAGGGCGATGGCCAGTTCGAAATCGCCCTTATCCGTTTCCAGGGCGATGGTGGTGGTCATGACCCGGGTATAGCCGGCGATGTTCCCTCCGACAATGATCACCGCGCCCACTTCGGCCATCACCCGTCCCAGGCCGGCCATGACGCCCGCCATAATGCCGTAGCGGGCCTCCCGGATGACGGTGAGGACTTCTTGCAGGGGCGTGGCCCCCAGGGTGATGGCGGCCTGGCGGACCACCGGGTCCACCCTGACGATGGCGGCGTGGGACAGGGAGGCGACGATGGGGCAGGCCAGGATGGCCTGGACCACGACCATGGCGGCGGGGGTATAGAGCAGGCCCAGGGAGCCCAGGGGGCCGCTCCGGGAGAGAAAGAGATAGAGGAAGAGCCCGGCCACCACCGGCGGCAGGCCCATGCCGGTGTTGATCAGGCTGATGACCAGACCCCGGAGGGGCACCCGGCGCCAGGCCAGGGCCGCCCCCAGGGGCAGGCCCAGGAGAGTGGCGATCACCAGGGCCGATCCCGAGACCTGGATGGACAGGAGAATGATGGACAGGAGCTCGGAATTGAAAGTGAGGATGAGCTTCCCGGCCCCGATAAATCCATAGAGGATGGAGTGCATAAGAATATGGCGGGCAGGTCAAAAGTCCCGGCCCTTGACCTGCCCCGGTGTCATTGGTCAGGGCGTCAGCTGGTTGCCATCCCGGGTGGCCGTCATCGGGGCGGCCCGCCGGGCGGGCACTTCATGATCTGTCGCCCCGTTATTTGGCATCGGGAACGAACAGTTTATTCCCGTGCTTGTCCTTATAGTCCCCGATGGCCGCCTGGCCTTCCGGGGAGATCAGCCAATTGATGAACACCATGGCCTCTTTATATTTCAGATCTTTATGTTTAGCGGGGTTGACCGCCATGACGCCGTACTGATTGAACAGAATGGGGTCGCCCTCCAGGACCACCGCCATCTCCAGCTTGTCCTTGTCCTTGGTAGCCAGCCAGGTGCCCCGGTCGGTGAGGGTATAGGCCCGCTTTTCGTTGGCGACCCGCTGGGTCTTCTCCATGCCCTGGCCCACTTCCATATACCATTTCTGGCCCTTGGGGTCTATCCCCGCCTTTTTCCAGATGGCCAGCTCCTTGGTGTTGGTGCCGGATTTGTCCCCCCGGGAGACAAAGGGGGACTTGCTCTCGGCGATCTTTTTAAAGGCCTCGGTGGCGGATTTCAAGCCCTTGATTTTGGCGGGGTCATTCGGGGGGCCGATGATGACGAAGTCGTTATACATGACGTCGTGACGATTCACAAAAAAACCTTCGGCCACGGCTTTTAATTCCTGGTTCTTGGCATGGACCAGGACCACATCGGCATCGCCCCTTTTTCCAATCTCGATAGCGGCGCCGGTGCCCACGGCCACCACGTCCACCTTGATGCCGGATTTCTTTTCGAACTTCGGCAGCAGGTAGTCGAATAAGCCGGAATTCTGGGTGCTGGTGGTGGAGGCGCACTTGATCCGGGTTGCCGCCGGGGCCGACCCCGGGGCTAGCATGATTGCCAAAACTCCCAAGATGCAAAACCATTTGACCATTTTTCCCCTCCTCCTTTTCTGAATCCCGAAGCGCAACGGCTCAGCCAGGCCATGACCGTCCCGCCGGGGGAAACCAGGCCCGGGCCCGGACCATGATGGTTTTTTCGTATCATAGCCTTATTTTTTCCAAAGAATAGCCAACATTTTAGCCAAAGCCAAGATTTATTTCGGCCGATTACCCCACCAAATTATTGCCGGCAGAAATACCCGCCTTGCCGGGGTCGATTTCTCGGACTCGCGGGCCCACCGGGACATTTTTGTTAACAACTCTGGGCCAACCAAAGTCTTAACCACAAGGGGCCGGGGCATGGGGCCCAGGGGCCGGCCCCCGCCAGGCGCAATCGGGGCCGGGGAAGCATAAGTTTTTACTTGACTTTATTGCGTTAATAAGCTGATTATAGAGGAATATTAAAAGATTTTGCGGGTCCCGGTTCGGCCAGCCGCCTTGGGGGAGGGCAGGCCTTCCCGGCCTGGGACAAGATAGACGCGCCGCCACAACCTCAGATTCACCCTTTCCCCCAAACAGCCGATTTAACTGGTAGAGGAATAATTTGTCTTATCGTCACGACATGAAAACATCCTGCGTTTCCTTAATGCGCGGGTTCCGAGTCTGCGCCTGGCCCCTTTTGGCGGTAGCCGTGGTGCTGGCCGTGGCGTCGGTTTACTATACCGTTACCCATCTGACCATTCGCACCAGCCGCAACGATCTGGTCGCCAGTAACCAACGCCTCATCCAGCAGACCGAAAAGATGGACCGGGCCTTTGGGGGCCGGGACGGCATGGTGGTGGTGGTGGAGAATGGGACTCCCAAGCGGGCCATTGCGTTCGCCAATGATCTGGCCACGGAGCTGCGGCGCTATCCCGACCACTTTCCCGAACTCTTTTATCACGTGGACCCGGAAAGGTTCAAACGTTCGGCCCTGCTCTATCTGGATCCCCAAGACCTCGACAAGATCAAAACCTCTCTCCTGAAAGAGCGAGACCTGTTGTCGGGCCTGGCTGCCGACCCCAGCCTGACCACCTTTTACGGGCTGGTGAATGACCGGATCGCCCGGGCCATGATCGGTGAGATCTTCACCGGGTTCCTGGTAGATAAGGAAAAGCCGACAGTCCCGGACCTGTCCCTGCTGAACGCTTCCCTCCGGGGGCTCTCTGCCAGCCTGGAAGGCCAGCAGCCCAAGGGCTCCCCGTTTGCCAGCTTTTTCCCCAAGGAATTTAGTGACATTGAGGGGTCAGGGTACTTTTTTACCGAAAATGACAAGTTCCTCCTGTTTCTGGTGACCCCGAAAGGCGACGGGTACGCCTCCCGCAGCAAAGACCTGGCCCTCCTCAGAAAGACGGTGGATCAGGTCAAAGCCGGGTACCCCGGCCTGGAAGCGGGGGTGACCGGTCCCGACGCCCTGGAAGCTGACGAAATGAGCAGCTCCATGAAAGACGTCACCCTGGCCACCTGGTTATCCCTGCTGGGCCAGATGGGACTGCTGATCCTGTTTTTCCGGAGCCTGAGGCGCACCCTGGTGGAGGGGTTGGTGCTGGTTCTGGGTCTCTGTTGGACCTTTGGGCTGGTCACCCTGGTGGTGGGGCACCTCAACCTCCTCTCCCTGATCTTCGCGCCGCTCATGCTGGGTCTCACCATCGACTACGGCATCCACTGGTTTTGCCGCCTGGAAGAGGAGGAAGGCCCGTCGCGCCAATGCACTCCCGGGGTGATGGCCTGCACCTTTCGCCGCTCCGCCCCAGGGATTGTTTACGCCGGCGTGGCCGCCATCGTCTCCTTTGTGCCCCTGGCGTTCGTAGGCTTCAAGGGCCTGGCGGAATTAGGGATAATCCTCGCCATGGGGATCCTGGTGATGCTGGTGGCCACCCTGACCCTGGTGCCGGCCCTGGTGACCATTACGGAAAAATGTCCGGATTCCGGGGTGCCCGAGGAATGTCCGCCGCACCCTTCGCCTTTTTTGCATTTGCATTGGCACCGGCCCGGGCTGATGGTGGGCGTGGGGGTGCTGATCACCGCCCTGGGCGGCCTCAGCATGCACTACGTGCCCTTCGATTTGAATCCCCTGCATCTGCAGAATCCGACCGCCGAATCGGTGGTTTGGGAATATAAGCTGATCCAGGATTCCAAGTATTCCACTTCCTACGGCGCCGTGGCCACCGCCTCCCTGAAGGAACTGACGGCCCGGTCCGAGGCCCTGAAACGCCTGCCCACGGTCTCCCACGTGGAATCAATCCTCTCCTTTCTGCCTCACCAGGTGGAGGCTAAGCGCCTCCTCCTCAAAGAGATGCAGCCGATCCTCGCTGCCATAAAGTTTCCCCGGGCCCCGGCGGGAGCGCCTGAGCCCCGGGAACTGGCCGCGATCTTGAGCCGGATCAATTTCAAAGTGGCGGAAGCCGCCCGGAAACTCGATAAGAACCAGGTCGACACTCGGAAGCAGGTGGAGGAGACTCACCGTCTGATCAATAAGATTATACCGCAGCTCCAGTCCGGCGGCCCCTGAGGTCGCCAGCCGTCTGGAGGGATATGGCCGGTATTTTTTCTCGGATTTGCGCCATACCTGGGACAAGTTCCGGGGTTATGTGGATTCGGGGCTGACGGCGCCACCCCCCACCCTGGCGGACTTGCCCGCCCCGGTGCGGGCCCGCTTCATCAGTCCCCAGGGCACCTACCTTATCCGGGTCTTTCCTTCTGAGGATACCTGGAATTTCGGGCCCTTGAAACACTTTGTCAAAAGCCTCTGGAGTGTCGACCCCAATGCCGTGGGCGACCCGGTCCTCCTGTATAGCTTTACCCTGGGATTCCGTAATTCCATCCTCTGGGCGGCGGGATTGGCGCTGTTGGCCATTACCTTCATGCTGGTGCTCTTATTCCGCAGCTTGAAAATGGCCATGCTGGCCCTGATCCCCCTGGTGGTGGGCACCGGCCTGACGGTCAACTTGATGTGGTTGCTGAACCTCCCCTTTAACCAGGCCAACGTCCTCTTCGTGCCGTTGATCCTGGGGGAGGGGATCGAATTCGGGATTATTATTCTGACCCGGTGGCGCCTGGAGGAATCGGCCCGGGTTATCGGCCTGCCCGCCAGCACCGCCAAAGGCGTAGCCCTGGCGGCCCTGACCACCACGTTGGGGTTCGGCAGCTTGATGGTGTCGGGGCACCAGGGAACCTTTAGCCTTGGCCTCCTGGCCACGGTGGGCAGTCTCAGTGTGCTCCTGACCTCGTTGAGCGTCCTGCCGGCCTTCCTCCGGCTGGTGGAAAAAACTTACCGTCGTGAACCCACCTTCCGGCCTTACCTCAGCCTGGGGCGGTGGTTACATCACGCGATCAGGAAAAAAAACCATGAAAAAGCTGCGTTGGATCTGGATCATTAGCCTGGCCCTGGTCGCCTTCTGGGGTTTACCCCGACCGGCCCTGGCGGGGGGCCCCACGGATTACGTGCGGGGTATCCTGGATCAGGTGATGGGAATCCAAAATAACCCGGCCCTGTCCGCCCAGGCCCGGTCCCAGGCCATCCACCGGATCATCGGGCACAGCTTCGATTTTGACCTTATGGCCAAGGACTCCCTGGGGTCGAGCTCTGCGCGCCTCAGCGGCGCCCAGCGGCAGGAGTTCACCCGGACCTTCAGCTACCTGTTCCAGGACTCCTACACCCGGCTGGTCCTCAACTTTCTGAAAAAGGAAAACATCCAATACCAGCAGGAATTCTTGGAAGGCGATAAAGCCCGGGTGAACACCGCCATTGTCCGCACCAATGAGAACATCCCGGTGACCTACCTGATGCACACGGCCCCCCAGGGATGGATCCTCTATGACGTGATCGTGGACGGAGTCAGCATCCTGCAAAACTACAAGACCCAGTTCGCCCAGGTTATTCACACCAAGAGCTTCGAGTTTCTCTTGAACAAAATGCAAGAACAGCGTCGGGCGATTCAATAGCTGATTGGGGGCCGGCCTCCGGGCTCCCTGCTTCCGGCTCTTTCCTTTCCCTGGGAGAGGGTACCCCGGGCGATTGCCCGGGCCAGGCTCCTTGTTCACAGCGTCTCGACTTTTCCTGACGGCGCCCCCTTCACCCCCGCCTCCTCGGCTTCCCGATTGGGTAAATCCGGGCGCCCCCAGGGAGGATCGTTCAGCCGAATCCCTTCGAAAGATGGGCCGGATTTGATCCCAGCTCCCCTCCCCCAATCTGTTGGGTGTGAAGGTTGGGGGGGATTTGACCTGGCGCCTCCTGGATATTCCTCCAGCCGCGGGAAAAGAACCCGGCAACAATATTCCCCGTGAAGACTCCGGGCAAACCTTTGCGGGTTACGGTTTGATTGCTGCTAACCTTTCCTACGCGGGACCATGCCCCCAAAACGCATATATTGCGTTTGTCATAAATTCATTCCTCTGGCTGATTTTTAAATCCCCCTTTTTATAGGGCTAATTTATAAATAATTACTTATAGTTCACCCATTTTCTCAAGGGGGGTTAGGGGGGATTGGAATGATGTCGCCATCGAAAAATACTTTTGATAAAAGCAATAATTTGCAACGTGCCCGTGGAACTGCCCCAGAATTGCCGGATAACTATGGCACCCCGGAGAAGGCCAGGTTCCAGCTAAGCTTTGGCCCAGACCCGGTCGACAATTTATCTGCCTGCCCTCATTAAAAAAACTGGCAATAAAGATATTGAGAGTTTTTTATATACAATTAAAATGAGTTGTATTAATGTAACAATTGTAGACTTAAAGTGAATCCAGGGGGACGGTATGCATTTGAATAGACTGCCTTCGCAAGTACTCTGGCAATGGGTGATTGGCGTCGTGGGGGTGTGTTTTAGCCTGGTGGTGCTGTGTGGCTGTACCCCGCCGGCGAGCCATCTGAGCGAGGCCCGGGCCGCAGCCGCAGCGGTGGCCACGCCGGATCAGGACAAATACTTTTTGGGACCGGAAGATGCCATTGAAATTTCCGTCTGGAAAGAACCCGACCTGACCAAGCAACTGGTGGTGCGGCCGGACGGCAAGATTACCTACCCGTTGATCGGGGAGGTTCAGGCCGCCGGGAAAACCGTCAAACAACTCCAGGAAGAGATCTTAAAACGTCTCGAAAAGTATGTAACGGACGCGCATGTCACCGTCATCCTCCTCAAGGCGCAGAATTATAAGATCTATGTCACCGGCAAGGTGAATAAGCCGGGAGAGTTCGTCATCGGCAAGCCCGTCAATGTGCTGCAGGCCATTTCTATGGCGGGAGGCCTGACCCCCTTCGCCTCGCCGGGATCGATCACGGTCCTCCGGAGCCTGGGCGGCAAAGAGGAGGTTTTCCCCTTTAATTATAAGGACGTGTCCCAAGGTCAATTCCTGGAACAGAATCGCACTCTGTTACCGGGAGATGTAGTGGTCGTGCCCTAAGAGAAGTAAAAAACGGGGGACTCTATGGGCATGAAAGGGTGGATGGGACTGGCAATAATTATGAGCCTGGGGGCCGCTAACCTGGCGGTGGCGGCCGACTGGTCTCTGGTGCCGTCGGTGACTCAGAAATCCGAGTTTAACAGCAATTTAAATTTGACTTATAGCAGCCCCGATCAGCGACTACATTTTTACCTGACACCGGCGGCGGACTTCAACTACACCACGGAAATCACCCAGTTGCAGGGGCATTTGGGGTTAAGTGGCCAGCATTACATAACCAACAGCAATCTTGATCATATCGACCAGAATTACCAGATCAATGGCAGATATCAGGCAACTCCTAAAGTTAATCTGTCGTTGAACAGCCTTTATATTGTGGATACCACCCTGCTGCAGGAATTGCTGGCTTCCGGACTGGTTATCGAGCCGCTCCCCCCGCACCTCCGTCAGGGCAAACCCGGGGATGACGTACAATATCACCGAACGCCTGTCGAGCACGGTGAATTATAACTTCTATAGGGTGATGTACCAGGCGCCTCAATACATTGATTATACCAGCCATCAGATAGGGTTGGGCTTCAATTACTTACTGAAAAATGAAAGGACCACCCTTACCAACACCAATATGGTCCGGGAGACACTCTATCCAGGAGGCAACAGCTACAAAACCCTGGGGATTTATCTGGGAGCCAACCATAAGTTCACGGAAAACTGGGAGTTCAATTTCCTGGGCGGCCTGAACATCAATAAGTCTGACTTTGCCACCCAAGTGCAGGATTTTTCACAGTTCCCCTTCTTTATTACGGTACAGCAAAAAAGGGTCACCCACACTAAAGGGACACCGTACTTCAATGTGTCTACCACACGCCGTTGGACCAATTTGCAGATTTCGGCGGGCTTCACCCGTGATCAATCCCCATCGGCTTATGGGTATGTCACAAACTTCTCTCGCGTTTACGCTTCCCTGGGATATAGTTTTACAGAACGCCTGACCGGATCCTTGGGAGGCACCTTCTCCTTAAGTACGCAGGCGTCTCAGGCGAATAGTTTGGATTATAATTACTATAGTGCTTCGGCGCAGTTGGCTTATAGGATTACGGAAAAATTGTCAGTAACGCCCGGCTATCGATTTAGCCAATATAATAATGTAACTGCCGGGCAGCCGGCTCATGCACATTCGGCCTATGTGATGCTTAGCTATGCCTATCCGATCCATTATCAAAAATGACGATCACAACTTAGGCAATAACGAGCTGGTTATCTCATGATGATTGGGTTTAATGATTAATTGAAACCGGATACCTTAAATGTGAACCAGAGCACTGTTACCAAAGATTGGCAGGAAATTGCCCGGGAGGTGCTGAAGCTCGAGGCTCAAGCCCTGGCCGCGGTGGCGGATCGTCTGGATCATAACTTGACCAAAGCCGTGGAGCTGCTGCTGGGACATGCGGGCAAAGTGGTGGTCAGCGGCATCGGCAAATCGGGGCACGTCGGCCAGAAAATTGCCGCCACGCTGGCCAGTACCGGAACCCCGGCGGTGTTTCTCCATGCCGCCGAGGCCGTGCATGGCGATTTGGGGATCTATACCCCGGGGGACCCCAGTATCCTGATCTCCAAAAGCGGCAGCACTGCGGAATTGCTGCGGCTCATCCCGGTTCTCCGGCAATTCCGTTCCCCGTTGATCGCCATCGTGGGCAATTTGAACTCACCCATGGCCAAACAAGCTGATGTGGTTCTGGATGCCCGGGTGGACCGGGAGGCTGATCCCCTGAATCTGGCCCCAACCTGCAGCACCGTTGCAGCCCTGGGTTTGGGGGATGCTTTGGCGGTAGCGTTAATGATGGCCCGGCGTTTTACCGATATAGATTTTGCCCGGTACCATCCTGCGGGCCAGTTGGGACGAAATTTATGGTTGAAGGTGGCAGATGTCATGCACGAAAATGAGGCCGTGGCCTGGGTGAAGCCCGACACCCCTCTGCGCCAGGTGATCATTGCCATGTCTCAGCGCCCCTTGGGGGCGGCTTGCGTCGTGGGTGAAGATTTGCAGTTATTGGGGATCATCACCGACGGTGACTTGCGGCGGGCACTCCTTACCCATGAAGATATCCGTCTGCTCCAGGCCACCGATTGCATGATGCCGCAACCAATCACCGTAACCCCAGAGACCAGCCTCCGGGACGCCACCCGGCTGATGGAAGATCGCCCCTCGCAGATTTCCGTCCTCCCGGTTGTGGACTCATGTAGTCAACGTTGCCTGGGCTTAATCCGAATCCATGACATCTATCAACCGGAATTGATCTAAGGTTCGGGCAGGGGGCAACGCAGGATATTGGCAGAATAAATAACCTCGGCACCGGAGAGGGCCCAGATATGCAGCCTCATGAAACAGAAGATATCGGTCACTATATAAGTATTCTCCAAAGCCGGAAAAAGTACTTCGTGATTCCGGTCTTAGTGGTGTTGGTGCTGGCTGTCCTGGTAGCTGTCCTGTTGCCTTCCATTTATGAATCGAGTTCAACCATCTTAATCGAGGAACAGCAGATCCCCCAGGAGTTTGTCAGATCCACGGTAACCGGCTTTGCGGAACAGCGCATCCAGACCCTGAGCCAGCAGATTCTCTCCCGGGTCAAGCTCTGGGAAATTATTCAGCAATTTGATCTCTACAAAGACATGCGGGAAAAATACACGCGGGAAGAAGTACTCGAATACATGCGTGATAATATCAAGTTGGAGACAATCAGCGCCGAAGTGGGAGGAAAAAAACGGCGGCAAAGTGGTCAGCCGGAGGTAACTATTGCCTTCTCCATCGCCTATCGCGGCAAGAACCCTCAAACGGTGCAAAAGGTTTCGGGAACCTTGGCCTCCCTGTATTTGGAACAAAATCTCAAGACCCGGGAGGCCCAGGCCCAATCCACCACCCATTTCCTGGAAGCGGAACTGAAACAATTGCAGGAACGCATTAAAGCCCTGGGAGAGAAAATCACCGCCTTCAAAGGGCAGTATGAGGGTTTGCTCCCGGAGCAGCAGGAATTTAACCGGCAACAAGCAGCCCGCCTGGAGATGGACATTAAACAGCTCGATAATTCCATCCGGAACGCCGAGGATCGCAAGATATATATCGAAGGCCAATTAGCCACGGTGAAGCCGGATACGCCCCTCATCGGCGCCACCGGTGAGCGGGTCATGGCCCCGGCTGACCGTCTCAAGGCTCTGGAGGTAGCCCTTGCCGACCTGCAGTCGAAGTTTTCGGAGGATCACCCGGATGTCCGCAAGGTACGCCGGGAAATCGCCGAACTCAAGAAAATGACGGGGCAAACCGGTGGCAGCGCCCCGATCCGCCGCCAAAGACTAACCCAATTAAAGGCGGAATTAGCCCAGAAACAGGGGAAATATTCCGACCAGCACCCGGAAGTGAAAAAGCTGAAACATGAGATTGCCCTCCTGGAACAGACCCCGGCCACGGTGAGCCCCCCCAAGCCGGTAACTCAACCGGAGAACCCGGCATACATCAGCCTTACCACCCAGATCAAGGGCGCCGAAGCTGATATTGGCTCTCTGCGCAGTCAGCAGGCCGGTTTGCGAGAAAGATTGCAGATGTACCGGCAGCGTCTCGAACAAGCTCCGAAGGTGGAGCAGGAATACCTGGCGCTAACCCGGGATTATCAAAACGCCTCTCAAAAGCACCAGGAGGTCATGAACAAAATCCTGGAAGCCCGCATTTCCGAAGGCATGGAAGAACATCAGAAAGGGGAAAAATTCACCCTCATCGACCCGGCGAGTTTCCCTGAGAAACCGGTGTCCCCGAAAAGGTGGTTGATCCTGGTGGCCGGGGTCATCCTGAGCCTCGGGGCGGGATTCGGCACCGTGGCGTTAGCCGAGCACCTGGATCACTCGGTGAAAACCAGCGACGAACTGGCCCGGCTCACCGGCCTGCCGATCCTGGGATCGATCATCACCATCAAAACCACCGAAGATGTCAACCGGGCCCGTCGAAGACGGAAATTGATCTGGGCGGTTACCGGCATTTCCCTGATTATGGCATTGGCCCTCTTCCACTTTTTTTACATGGATCTCTGGGTGTTTACTGCCAAGCTGTTGCGCCTGGCGGATAAATACTCCTGATCCGTGAAAGCAGCTGTGGCAACCTGTTGTAAGTACCTTAACCATTTAATCAATAGGAAGTTACGACCGTGAGTTTTATCAATAAAGCTTTAGAAAAGGCCAAATCTTTGCATCACCAGAAAGGGAAGCCGACCCCTTCACCCAGCCAGCCGCCCCCCCAGGCGCCTTTGCCTGACCTGGATGAGTTCACGGGTTTTGCCGAGACTCCAGAAGAGATCAATTACACCTATACGCGCACGGTGGCGGTGGATATGGACCTTCTGCGCCGGAATCGCTTGATCGTGGCTGGCAGTGACGAAAACCTGGGGGAAGCCTATAAATTGTTGAGGACCCACGTTTTACACGGCACCAAGCGGGAAGGCCGGAATACCCTGATGGTTACCAGTCCCCTGCCCAATGAAGGGAAAAGCCTCACAACCATCAATTTAGCCCTGGCTATTTCCCAGAAAGTCGGCCAGACGGTGCTGCTGGTAGATGGCGATTTGCGCAGTCCGTCAATTCACCGCTACCTTGATCTCCCCTCTGGACCGGGGCTTATCGATTTTTTGACCTCAGGGTATCCCATTGCGGAATCCCTGGTGCATCCCGAGGGCTTGTCCAATCTGGTGGTGCTCCCCGCGGGCCATCACGCCACCCATTCCGGCGAACTTCTCAGTTCTCCCCTCATGGTGGATTTGGTCAAGGAATTGAAGCATTTTTATCCGGACCGCTACGTGCTCTTTGATTTGCCCCCCTTGCTCTATGCGGACCCCTTGGCCTTTGCCCCTCTGGTAGATGGCATTATTTTAGTGGTGGAGGCGGGCAGCACTCCCCGGGAAGAAATCACCCACGCCCTGGCAATGCTCAAACCATTTCCGGTACTCGGGTGTGTGCTCAATAAGATCGACCCTGTGGAATTATCTTATGGATACTACAAATACTATTCGGATCGTGACTCCCAGAAACAATATAAACTGCCCTGGGCTAAATAAATTATGTACGAAGATTTTTATGGACTGAAGGAACGCCCCTTTACCCTGGTACCTGACCCGGATTATTTATACCTGGGCTCCCAGCACAAATTGGCCCGGGCTTACCTGGAATACGGCCTCAAGGAGCGGATGGGGTTTGTGGTGCTCACCGGGGAAGTCGGCACCGGCAAGACCACCTTAATAAAATCTTTGTTGCGGGAAAAAGAAGCTACCCAGCGTCTGGGCGTCCTGTATCAGACTTCCGTGGAGGCTGAAGATCTCCTGGACCTCCTCCTCAAGGAATTTCAAGTTCGGGGGCATTTTACCAATCGGGCGTCCCGACTCGGGGCTTTTAATCAGTTCCTGCTGTTGTCCCATGCCCGGGGCGAACACGTCGTCCTGGTAGTGGACGAGGCCCAGAACCTGGGATCCAAGGCCCTGGAGGAATTGCGGCTGCTATCCAACCTGCAAACTGATAAGGAACCGCTTTTGCAGGTAATTCTGGTGGGCCAACCGGGGTTGCGGGAGCGGCTCAGGCATCCAGCCCTGCGCCAATTAGCCCAGCGGGTGACCATCCACTATCATCTCAGGCCCCTGGACCATGATGAGACCAAGGACTATATCCGGTTCCGTCTGGCCCGAGCCGGCGGCAGTGGTATTTTTACCACCTCGGCTTTGGATAAACTGTATGAATTTACCCAAGGAGTGCCCCGCCGGATAAACGCCTGGTGTGACCTGGCCATGGTGGCCGGCTATCGCTGAGGGCCGACATGAGATAGACGCAGAGTTTATTGATTTCGTCATCTCCGCCCAGGGGGGGAGCCTGGAAGGCATCGAGAGCGAAGACTCCTCAACCGTTGAAGACCTGACTGTCCCCGTAGCCGTCCCGGCCAGTAGCACGCCGGTCTCTCATCATGGTTTGGAAACCACGGTGGGAGAGTTATCGGCCCGGTTGACCCGTTTGGAGGGTCTGGTCCTGGAAATGACCAGTCAGTTGGTCCCGGCCATCACTAATATCTTTTCAAAACAGGCAGCTAAGCCAGTCCAACCGTCGGAAGATGATATTGTCCGCCTCAATTCCTCGGAACCGAAAAAAATCGACCAGGAAAGCGTACCACCACCCCCGAAAAATTGGTGGTCCAGGTTATTTAAAAGTGGTTAATACCCCGTTGGGATGGTGGAATGCCTTGATTTGCCCCCAAAAACCCCGGTTTGATGGAGTTCGTCGCCTTTGCTAAACAAAACACGTGCTCCCTTCCTCCACCAATCCCCTTTTCCGTGAGATCCTATGGATAGAGGGTTCGTCGCCGGCCAGGCTGGCCGAACCCTGTTCGGTCCTATGACCTTGGGATGGAACGGACGCACGGATGCGAGGCTTTCCCTGGGTTCACCAGCATTGACGAGTACACCCGAAATGCCTGGCCATCGAGGCGTCTCGGCGTTTTGATGCCGATGCGGTGTGGTATCGGTTGATGGAGCTGTTTCTATCACGGCGCCCGCCAGACTATAGCCGGCCAGACCGTGGGGCGGAGTTTACGGCCAAGGCGGTTCGGGCGCGGTTAAGCCCAAGAGGAGTCAAAAAGCTCTCTGGGGGAACCGGGCAGTCCTGGGGAGAACGGCGGCAACGAAAGCTTCACTGGAAAGCTGCGTGATGAGTTGTTCAACGGGCCGATTTCCACCACCCTGAAGGAAGCCCGGATCGTAAAAGAGCGCTGGCGGCCTTGGATCAACGGCCGCCAAGGAGGTCGCATGCCACAAATAATCCGCTTGTTTTTCCTGGTTACCCTGGTAGTCGCCGCCCTGTCCCAACCCTTATTGGGGGCGGCAATCACTTCCCCTCCCAGCATCACCGTGGACGCAGAAGGCAAGGTGATGGCAACCCCGGACGTGGCCAGGTTGACCCTGGAGGTGGAGACCCAGGCTGCCACCGCTGTGGCCGCTGGCCAGGAAAACGCCAAACAGGCCGACGCCGTGCTGAAAGCCGTAAAAGCCGGGCTGGGGCCCGAGGACAAGTTCAGGACCCAGGGCTATAGCTTGGTACCGCTCTACTCCCATAAAGACAAGTCCTCTCCCCCGGAGATCAAGGGCTACCGGGCCATCAATCGCCTCGAAGTTAAGGTCATGGACGTGACCCGGTTGGGAAGGGTAATCGACACCGCCTTGAAAAGCGGCGCCACCAGGGTCAATGGCCCCTACTGGAGCCATTCCCGTATCGATGAACTGCAGCGGCAGGCGGCGGTGAATGCCCTGGAACGAGCCCGGGGCCTGGCGGCAGCCCTGGCCCAGGCGGCGAAGCTGAAAATCAAAAGCGTAAACCAGATCTCCACCGCGATGCGCATCATTGCTCCACGAGGCGCAGGAGCACCTTACCTGATGGCCAGAGCGGCCAGCCCCGCCGTTCCTACCCCTATTGAAGCGGGAGAGGAAGAGATCCAGGCTCACATCCAGGTGGTGTTTTTAGTAAGTCCCTGAGGCCGCAGTTTTTCCTGGCCTTGCTTTACAAGGGCCTAATTTAGTGGTTATCATTATAATAATTAACTGTTTGGAGGATATCCGTGAGCGATACGAAGAAATTGGTGGAAGTAGCCCTGGAAAAGATTCGTCCCATGTTGCAGCGTGATGGGGGCGATATTGAACTTGTTGAAGTGAACGACGGTGTTGTCAAAGTCCGACTCACGGGGGCCTGCAAAGGCTGCCCCATGTCTCAAATGACCCTTAAACAAGGGGTGGAAAAGATGCTCCTTAAAGAAGTCCCGGGCCTGAAAGAGGTCCAGGCCGTTTAACCGGCGTGGGCCAGCGGCCGGTACGAGATGTTCGTCCTGCCCGCCGGCCTCCGGTTTTTCCCCGCCACCGGGCTTCTCCCCTGCCCCGGCAGCCTGGGGCAAGAGCGTCCCGGTTCAAATATGCTTGACATCAGGGCGTAACCCGCCATAATTAAAAAACGTGGGGATGTAGCTCAGCTGGAAGAGCGCCTGCTTCGCATGTAGGAGGTCAGGGGTTCGAGTCCCCTCATCTCCACCAAAGATTTCAATTAGTTAGGGCCCATGGTCTCCATGGGCCTTTTTTTGGGGTGCCGAGCACGCACCGCAGCTTGGAGGTGTAATACCAAGACGCGCTCATACACGTAATTTATCTCTTATAGGGGCGGACCTATCCCGGATAATTCACCAGACAGCAAAGAACTTGGTGGTACAGGCTTTCAGCCTGTGCAAAAAACACTCTGTTTTTCAGGGTTATTTAATTTACTGTTATATTTTAGTAGGTTATGTCATGTGTCGGCAAGTTCATGAATAAAGCGGGATAGGTGTCCGCCCTGGGTTGAGGGCGCATACGCAGGTGCGCCTACAGGTCATGGATATTCTTACTTCTATGAGCGCAACGTGGTATGAGACACACCGCCATAAATAACTGGCGGTTGCAGGGTCATGACTACTTTCGTATAATGGCGGCGACTGGCCATCAAACCATGACCGTTTTCAGACAATATAACACCGTGAGTAAGGAAGAATTGAGAGCCTTGGTGGGGGAGAAAATCTGAACCAATGACCCCTATAGCGACATCAAGGATTTTATCAACCCCGCAAACCCACGCCCCCGTAGCTCAGTTATGGATAGAGCAATGGATTCCTAATCCATGTGTCGCCCGTTCGAGTCGGGCCGGGGGCGCCAACCACAAGAGTTTCAGAAAGGCTATCTTTATCGGGTAGTATTTTGGGTAGGACGTTAATTTTTTATCCCCAGGCTTTGAAGGTAAAGAGAAGTAGTGGAAATGTCCTCGTGCCCAAGGAAATCCCGGATATAGGGTAAAGATTCCCCCCGGTCTGCCAACTCGCTTGCCTGCTGATGTCTCAGGGCATGATAGCCCATCTCCCTCACCCCGGCCAGCCGGTGCCCTATCGCCATAAAATCATTTTCCGGCCCTAACATTAAACGGCCCACACTCCCAATAACATTGTTAACCAAATGCCTCCGGCCGTGGCATAGTGCTCTCTGGTGAGGCCGAATGAACCCTCTGGAAACCTACCTCAAAGAATTATCCCAAATTCGCTCATCTGGCGCGGCCGTCAAGGAAACCTCCTATTACGGCTCCCTGGCGAGCCTTTTCCATGCGAATAACCTCTTCGGGAAATACGCCTCGGTCAACCATCCAAACGCTTATCAAATTCCCGGTCAACCGAGTAGATTCATAAAGTAAGAGCCAATTAGCCCAAGCCGTCTATGGAGAAGAAATTGTTGAGTTAACCCGTTTCAATAGAGCAGCTATCAATTACGATAAAATTATTATCGTTTTCGGCGACGAAAGTATATAAAATAAAAAATTGCTAATCCAACCAGTACCGCAATAATTATAGGAATTAGATTACTGGTCGCTGAGGGTGCTGACTGAGAGTATGGAGAAAGTTTATTTGGATATGGAATCTTCTTTTTGACAAGAATAAAATCCAGGGCCACTTTAGTGATTACTCCACCAAAAATAGAAACCATAGTGCTAGCTATAAATTTGGAAAATTTAGAAAAAACACCTGCACTTGTCATTCTCACTATAGAGTTTGTAGATAAATTATCAATTTGATATGGCCGGACAATGCCATATTTATCCTTTTTACTCTTGATATTCATCATAACTTGATCGCCATTTTCCAAAACTCCAAACAGGCGTTGCCCTCGCATCTCAACAGGAATTTGTCTTGCGTCGCCTAATTGAATTTTAAAGCGTAAAACGACAATATCGCCTTCATGACCAATATTTAAATTTTTAATGATGCCAGTAATATTATTTATTTTAGTCATATTTGTAATACCCTACTTAAGAAAAAATTATTAATTACATATTAGTATTCTACTGTGCTCGAAGTAGAACCGCGTCCTTGAAATAGTAGCACATATACGATTAACATAAATAAGTTATAACGATTATTATATAAGAAAGATTATGAAGACCTTGTGTTCAATTTGTTGATACTCTTCCTGTTGATATCGTATTGATAATTATTAGTGATTAGCCTTTATTTCCTCTCCATACCTTTCGGGAGATAATAATAGTGATGACCAACCCTACGAGCAAAATTAAGAGATTGCCATGTCTTCCAGCCTGAAACGATAGCCATGCCCCCACCAGAAACACAAGACTTCCCCAAAACCATCGACTTTTTGGCTGAGATACTGAGTAATCATGTGGAGATTTTCTCGTTTCCCAAGATATTATCTTTTCTTCTGCGGGCAGCGCTGACATTTGTCTTAGTCGTTCCCTCTCCTTATTTCGTTTCCACCACCAATACTTTTTCATATTATCTTGTTGAATCTTTAACTGTTGTTGCTGCTGCTGTTGTTGCATACGCTGCAGCGCCTCTTGTCCCGGTGGCTTCCCTATTGGCATCTTAAATCATCCTTTCTAAAATAATCCGAGATTATGCCACAGTCTGGCCCACGGCGGTCAAAAACGATTTTGGGAGCCAATTCTGCTTGTGGAAAAAAACAGCCGAGATACACCCTCAGGGGAACCGCGGCAATCATCGCAATTGAACATCATGGCCCCCGGTTGGAGTGCCTTTCCCTAGGTTCATTTGTGCCACAAATAACTGAATATTTCAATGGAAAGTTTCAGAGGCCGATTTGTGGAAATGGTGTCCCACCAGGTCAGAAACATTCAGATGCTGGACACAGGGCTGACGGCCATCCTGGGGGCCAGGAAGCGACGATCAGGATTTGCCAAGGTTATGTTGGGGGGTGCCCCTGAGAAGCCCCGGAATCGCCTCTATGAAGGCCATATCACCCGGCCGGATTTTTGCTTATAAAATTATTTGGAGGAAAGAAGGCAGGGGGGCTTCTTCAGGCCGGGATCTTCCTGGGATGCAACGCGGTAGAGGCGAAAAAATACAAGTCGGGTCCGCCCGGAGCATATAAGTAATGGGAGTAGCCGGAGTCCCACTCCGACTTCGGGTTCATAGGCTGAGGCTGACAGTACGAATGGTTTGCGCGCTGGTGGCATGGCAGGGGTGGCCGTTGCGACCGTGGCCGCAGGGTGCAGCGTAGGGTAGATCAGGGCAGGTCAGGCACAGGAGGCCAGGATGGGCCGCTCGTGTGCCGTGGGGCTCCACGCTGGGGATGGACGTAGGAGCCCCGGCTCAGGAATGCAGGGCAGGCAACCAGGGCATCCGGAGGGTGATGGGAGCAGGGGCTGGGAGCCATGGCTGAATGCTGGGCGTAGGGGCAGGGCCAAGCAGCGATCAAGGTGGGATTGGCCCCTATCCAGGCCTTCTTTTCCCTCGGTTCAGGACGCCGTGGATCTGCCCCGGAAACCATACCAGGGCTTTCTTCAGGGGGTCGGACTTGACTGCCTGGGTGATGTTTTCCTCCGTGCCGGCGCTTATCAGGTCAACGCCCTTGGAGGCCGGATAGATCAGCAAGGTTTCCTGGATCCGTAACTCCCGGGCCAGCCGCTCCATGCTCTCCACGATCACGGTCTTCACGCCGTGGCACCGTATTCGACCTGGAGCCGTTCATAAAACCGGTTGGCGGCATGCCGTTGTTTGGCAGGACGCTGCTTATCCTCCTGAAGCCATTGCTGGATAACCGCCACAGAGGGACGATGGTTCTCTTGGGGGACGGGACGCTCCGCTTGTAAATCGGCATCCCAGGATCATAGATGCCCTGGCGGATCGTTGTGCGCCCATGGTGCAACTCCTCGGCAATCTCCCGCATCGATTTACGGTTCAGAAAATACTTTCGGCGTATTATCTCTATTCTGGTCCACAGTGATTATCTCCTCTTCCCCTTTGGCCCAAGATGTTGTTCACCCATCTTGTAACCAAACGGGCGGCTATGGTGGTCCCATTTCTCTCTAGCCAAACCTCTTTTACTGGTCCTTTTTTCTATGACCATACACCATTGGTCCAGGTATGTTGAATTTTCGGCCGTTTGACGAGGTTCACATCAGAGCGGCACCCAATTGTCCGGCACCTGTAATTAAGTACCTGTAATTGCATAAGAGAAAAACCCTGCGAGGCAAGATAAAATGTTCACAATTTACCATAAGGTTACCGATAAGGAAAATATCATCTCTCATATGGACACGTTTTCTCATCATCAGAGCGACTTGGACTGAAGCGGCTGAAGACCAAGAGAGAGGGAAGATCAGACATAAAATCAAGCGCACCATCGTCCAGTCAAAGTTTGAGAGGTCAGCTCCGGTTGGATTTTAGTGAAGCGTCACAACCTATCATAGCTCTGACTTACATCTCCGGAGGTCGGCGAACTGGGGCTAAGCGAACCAGAATAGGAGCCGGAAACCAGGTCGCTGCCTCTTGTCTGACATGACATCCGCCCAGGACCCGCAACCCCCGCCATGACCTCAGGCCCATGAGTGCCATAAATAAAGGCCAGGCCAACCTGATCCTGTCACCGGAGCAGATGCCCTGGCACCTTCTGTCCTGTGTTCAATAATGTGCTCCGGAAAGAAGCGCAGGGTTATTAAGGGGGAGGACCACTGTCCGCACCCGTCCAGGAGATCTTGTTCCTGGAGCGGGAACAGCACGGGCACGACTTTTCCCTGGTTAAAATGAGCCCCGTTCTCCGGTCGAGCCGCGGATGAACTAACTTTCTGATCCCGGTAAGCAGCTTTTTTCGGAATGGGAAGGTTGTTAAGGTCCTCAAAAAGCGGATCTACCCCCCTGAAAATGTCGTAGTGGATTTACAGGCGGGGGATAGTTTCTCTTAAATTTATCGCCAAGATCATGCAGGTTACTGCAGCATCGCTACCAGGAGAGCACAATCTTGAACCAGCATATCGAGATCGAGGACGATCATGAGGGGGTCCGCTATTCCCTGCGAAAATGGTTGTAAAGGTCTTTCCCCCAAATACCACGTGCTGGAAGCCGCCACCGGCGAGACAGCCTTACCCACGCCGCAGGCCGCATCCTCCTGCCTGGTCGTCATGGACATCGGTCTGCCGGGGAGGTCCGGTCCCGGGGCTGCCCACACCATCAAAGAGCCGGTGGGCTCAACCCGGGTGGTGAGGCTCACCATTCCTAACGATGATGGCTACCGGAACCACGCCGGCGCAGCCGCAGCCGGTGCCTGGGTGGCCCAGGGCGAAGTAAAAACGGAGCTTTGACTATCCATGAGAAGGGGGCTGGGAAAACAGCATGGAGTCGTTGCCCATGATTGATCGGCAGAACGTGGAAATCCTGGTGGTGGAGGACAGCGCCCTGCAGGCCGAGATCCTGCGCCGCAAACTGGTGGACGAGGGTTATCAGGTGACGGTGGTGGGAGACGGCGCCAAGGCCCTGGTGATGATCCGCAAGAAAAAACCGGCTCTCATCATCAGCGACGTCGTCATGCCCATCATGGACGGCTACAAGATGTGCCATGAGATCAAGTATGACGAGGACCTCAAAGACATCCCGGTAATCCTGCTGACGGATTTATCGGACACCCGGGACGTGATCAAGGGCCTGGATGCCAAGGGAGACTATTACGTTACCAAACCCTATGACAACCAACTGCTCCTCGACAGGATTGACGCGATGCTGTCACGCCCCTCCACGGTTTCCGAGTTGGCGGCTCGTGAGCCCTTTGAGATCGAATACGGCGGGGAGACCCATGTTATCACCTCGGGGCGGCGAGAAATTCTGAATTTTCTTATTTCCACCTACGAAAACGCGGTGCACCAGAATCGCCAGCTTCTGGAGGCCCAGGACAACCTGAAGGCCCTCAATCAGGAACTGGACCTCAAATTGACCGAGTTGCAGGAGTCGGATGAGCGCTTCAGCGTCCTCGTGCAAATGATCCCCGACATCGTCTACCGGATCGATAGCGAGGGCAAGTTTGTTTTTGTCAACGATGCCGTGAAGCGTTTGGGTTTTCAGCCCGAGAATCTCATCGGCAAGCACTTCAGCGAAATCATCCTGCCGGCTGATGTGGCAGAGGTCAGCCGGGACCAGGTTTTGCCCCAATATGAAGGGAAGTTGACCGAACCGGAGGATGCCCCGAAACTTTTTGATGAAAGGCGGACGGGGGATCGGGTCACCAAAAACCTGGAAATCAGGCTGCTGACCAAAGGCCATGCAGATATGCAACCGGCAATGGTGGAAACTATCGGCAAGGAAGTGGTGGTGGTGGAAGTCAACAGCTCCGGGATGTATGAAGTTGTACCCGGAACTCCAGAAAAGTTGAATGCCGAAGCCCTGGCGGAGAAATCCCGGTTATCCGCCCGGATCGCCACGGAAACCATTGACGGAATGATGGATGCGGTGCTCATCATCAGCCCGGATGGCAGGATCATCCAATATAACCACGGGTTTGCAGAGGCTTTTGGCTGGGGCGAAGAGGTGCTCGGCGATACTTTGAGTAATTATGTAACGGGGGTAGAGGTCCAGACGGTCCTGGAAGAGATTATCCAGGGACGTTTTGCCAGGAACCATGCGAATAACCTGGATTGCCAGGTAATCACCCGGGATCGCCGCAAAGTGCCAGCCCTGATCAATGCCACCTTACAGCAAGGCTCTGACGGCACCGAGGATAAGTTCATTACGGTTATCCGGGATATCACCGAGCGTAAGCAGTATGAGGAGGCCCTGCAAGAAAAAAGTGCTGAGACGTCGGTTCTCTACGGTGTGTCTGCGGCTCTGGCAACCAGTATAAATCCTGAAGAGATTTTCGCCAAATTATTCACCACCTTTTCAGAACTTGACATGGTCAATGCCATGAAGATGGGCTACTTGTTTGTCGTTGACGACGGTTTCCTGAGACTGGTGCCCCATCCCCGGCAATCCCCGGAATTTATCGAAATCCACCGGAATCTGAAAGTGGGGGAATGTCTGTGCGGCCTGGCAGCCCAAACAGGGGAGCTCGTCATCTGCCAGGATTGTGCTGGCGACGAGAGGGCCGTCATGAGGTGCCACGACGGCGTCTGTTATGGCCACGTTTTCTTACCCCTGAAGAATATGGAAGAGGTCAAGGGAGTCCTGGCCTTCACCTGTTCGGAACAGTTTCACATGGATGAGAACAAGGAAAAACTCCTGCGCACCATCGGCGGTCTGATCGGGGTGGCCCTGGACAACGCCTCCCTGCACGAAAAGTCCAGAGTCCTTTCCCTGTCCGATCCCCTGACCGGCATCGCCAACCGCCGTCTTCTGGACATGATGCTGGACCGCAGCCTGGCCCGGAGCAAGAGATACGGCGAACCCCTGTCCGTGGTGATGGTAGACATCGATTATTTCAAAAAGTTTAACGATACCCATGGACATGTGGAAGGAGACCGGCTCTTGTGCCAGGTTGCCAAGCTGTTTGCCGGGGAAATCAGGCAGACCGACCTGGTGGCCAGGTATGGCGGGGAAGAGTTTCTCATCATGCTGCCGGATGCCAATCTGGATAACGGCTCTATCAAGGCTGAAAGAATTCGGCAATTGATCGCCGACACCACCAAGGTCACGATAAGTCTCGGCGTCGCCTGCTATCAAGACGGGATTAAGGATAAGGAGGACCTGATCAACCGGGCCGACAAGGCCTTATACGCCGCCAAAGAGGCCGGCAGAAATCAAGTCAGGCGCATGGACGAGGACAATGGAAACCGAAGCCCTATTACACCTCAAACAGCAGATTGAGGCCAGGACCGGTTTGCGGGTCCGGGATCAGGACCTGGGAAAGTTCTGCGAGGTAGTTGCGGCCCGGATCGAATATCATCGCCTGGCGAGCCCGGGAGACTACCAGCGGTTGCTTCGGGGCCATGCGGTCACCAGTGAACCGGAATGGCAGAAATTGGCCTCTTTGATCACCATTGGCGAGAGCTATTTCTTCCGCGATAAAGGGCAATTCGCCGTGCTCCGGGAGCAAATCCTGCCGGAGTTGATCGCCGTCCGGGAGCCGCAGCGGACTCTCAAGATCTGGAGCGCCGGCTGTTCTTCGGGAGAGGAGCCCTACTCCCTGGCCATCCTGCTGGGTGAGTTGCTCCCGCGGCAGGTAGATTGGCAGGTCCGCATCCTGGGGAGCGACATCGATGGCGACGCCATTGATAAGGCCCGGCAGGGAATCTATAGCCCCTGGTCCTTCAGGATGTGCGGCGATGAACTGCAACGGGATTATTTCACCGGGTGGCACGATGCCTGGAAAATCAAGACGCGGATACGCAGCCAGGTGGGATTCCATGCCGGCAACCTCCTGGACCTGCCAAGCGGCCTTCTCTCCGAACTTAAAGATGTTGACCTGATTATTTGCCGCAACGTCTTCATCTATTTCAAGCCAGAGGCCATAGCCCAGGTGTTGGCAACCTTTGTCCGCCTGCTCCGGGAGGGCGGCTACCTGATGACCGGGCACGGCGAACTCTACGGTCACGGCCTGGGGCTCAAAACCTTCAAGGCCAAAATTTGCGAAGGCTCTGTGATTTACCAAAAAATTGACCCCGGGGCCTGTCTGCCGGCGCCAAAGGCGACCGAAGTGGTTCGGCAACCGCAGGGGCTGCCCACCAAAAGTGCGCCTGCTGCCTGCAAACCCAGTCCCAAGCCCGGGGCCGCGCCTCTCAAGCATAACTCCGGCAGGACGGTTAAGAAAACCCCGGTGGCCGCGGTGGCGCCGAAGCCTCTGGAGAGCCCCGCCCCGCTCGATGACTTATTCAGCCGGGGCGACTATGCCGCCGCCATTGTCCTGGGAGAGAGCCTCCTGAAGCAGGACCCAAAGAATTTCGAGGTTCTGCTTCTGCTGGCCCAGGCCCATGCCAATATGGGGCAGCATAATCAGGCCACCATCCTGTGTCAGCAGATGCTCCAGATCAGGCCCCAGGCGGCCTCACCCTATTTTCTGCTGGCCCACCTCGCCGAAGCCCAGGGGGATCGCCAGGAAGCCAAGAAGCTCTTTAAAAAGGTGATCTATCTGGACCCCGGCTGCGTGGCGGCTTACTTCGAACTCACCGGCCTGTATACCCGGGAGCACGACGGGAAACGGGCCGAAACCATGCGCCAGACCGTTTTGGCTCTCTTGAAGAGTATGGCCCCGGACCAGCGGGTGGAGCATTATCAGAAAGTTACTGCCGGAGAACTGATGGAACGCATGGGAAAGGTGGCGTGATCATCTCCGGGGCTGGAGGCCGCCTGGCGTTATCCAGAAAGGAACAGAGGAAGAGCCATGGCCAATGAATCGTTTTTAATTTTCGGTTTGCAGGGGCAGCTCCTGGCCCTGGAAACCATGGTGGTGCGGGAGATCATCGGTTTGGGGGAAATAACTCCCCTGGATGAGACCCCGGCCCACATCACGGGCATCATCAACCTGCGGGGGCAGATCCTGCCGGTGATGGACCTGAACCGGCGGCTTGGGTATGGACACCGGAGGTACCAATTGACGGACAGCATCATCGTCATGGCCGCGGCCGGGCTCCAGGTGGGGCTCATCGTCCAGGCAGTCCAGGAAGTGCTGAACCTGGCGCCGGAGGATATTACCCCGGCACCGGCCATCAGTCTGCATGACGGGACGCCCCGCAAATTCACTACCCGGGTGGCCAAGGTGGGGGGCGACCTCATTATTTTATTGAACCACCTCAATTTGTTACAGGACGTGGGCTTGCCCGGGGGCGAGGTGATGGAAACTGCGCCGGAGCCCGACGCGGCGCAGACCTATTTCTGTCCCGAAGCCAGCCCCGAGGAACGGGCGATTTTCCGGGAGCGAGCCCTGAGCCTGGCCCAGGCCCCGGCGGATGAGGGGACCGCGGGACTGATTCCCATCGCGGTGGTGGGATTGAACGGCGAATACTTCGGGGTAAACCTGGATATGGTGCGGGAGTTTACCGGCATCCGCCATCTCACCCCCATCCCCTGCTCCCCGGGTCACATCGTGGGCAACATGAATCTCAGGGGCAACATCCTCACCCTGGTGGACATCCGGGGCCTGCTGGACCTGCCCGTCGTCCCCTTGAAAGAAGACAGCCAGGTGATCGTCGCCGGCACCGGGGAGTTGTCCGCCGGGGTGGTGGTGGACCAGGTCTATGACATCATCTATCTCGACCCCGAAAACCTCGGTCCGGTGCCCACGGCCATTCACCAGGCCGGGGATAAGTACCTGGAAGGAACCGCGCCCCACGGGGGCAGGATGATGACCATCCTGAATCTGGCCCACCTGTTGGGCTCCGAGAGCCTGGTGGTGAACGAAGAGCCCTGATCGGGGGAGCCCCGGTCCGCAGTCAGGCAGGCCGGTAAGAGCACGAAAATGAATTTTATTATTCAAGGAGCAAGACCATGTTTCAAAACCTGAGATTGAAGTACCGCATCCTCCTGGGCTACGCCGTGCCGCTGCTGCTGTCCGTGGTGGTGGCCGTGGTGGTGTATAGTTGTGTTGCCACCATGAAACAGAAGGAAGCCGGGGTTGATACGGCCAATGAAATCTGCAAGAAGATTATGAATATGGAATCCCACCTTTCACAAATGGCCAGCGCCACCCGGGGCTACCTTCTGGTGAAAGATAAAATGTACCTGCAAAGTTTCAACAGGCAGAGCAGGACTACAAAGAAGGCAATGTAACCTTAAAAAAGCTGGTGAAGGAAGAGAAACAACTGGAGGCCATACACAAGCTCGAACAGGTGGAGAGCCAGCTTTCCAAGTTTCAACTTGAAGTGATTGCCTTGGCGAAGGCAGACAAACTGAACCAAGCAATGGAGCTGTATAAGACCCAGGTCGGCTCCAAGCTCTTTGCCAAGATCATAGACTTGGTCGATGGGTTTTTGAAGAGAGAGGAGGAGATTGCCCGAAAGATGAGAAATGCCGCATCGAGGGCTACGGCGATCTTAGAGCAAGTTCTCATAGGGGGCACCCTCCTGGCCATGGTCCTGGCCATCCTCATCGGTTTGTGGATTGCGACCCGCACCAGCCGCGCCATCAACGCTGCGGCCCTGAGCATCTCCTCTTCGGCCACGGAGATCGCCACCACCGTGACCCAGCACGAGCGCACCGCCACGGAGCAGGCCGCCATGGTGAATGAGACCAATGTGACGGTGGAAGAGTTGAATGCCTCGTCCCGGCAATCCGCCGAGCAGGCCACCTCGGCGGTGGAGGTGGCCCAGCGGGCCTCGGCCCTGACGGAGGAAGGCAACCTGGCAGTGTCCCAGGCCATCGAGGCCATCACCAGCCTGAAGGACAAGGTGAGTCAGGTGGCCGACCAAATCCTGCGTCTGGGGGAGCAGACCAGCCAGATCGGCTCCATCACCAACCTGGTGAAGGACCTGGCCAACCAGACCAACATGCTGGCCTTAAACGCCGCGGTGGAAGCGGCCCGGGCCGGGGAACACGGCAAGGGTTTTGCGGTGGTGGCCAGCGAGGTGCGGAAGCTGGCGGATCAGAGCAAGAAGTCGGCGGAAGACGCCGGCGCCCTCATTGCCGACATCCAGAAGGCCACCAACGCCACCATCATGGTGACCGAAGAGAGCACCAGCACGGTGGAGGAAGTCACCCGGAGCACCCACAAGGTGGGGGAACTGTTCGAGAACCTGGCAGGGGAGGCGGAGCAGGTATTCGAGAACTCCCAGCAGGTGCTCTTGAATGCCAAACAGCAAACTACCGCGCTCAATCAGATCGGCGAGGCCATGAGCAACATCAATTCCAGCTCCAAGGAAACCGCCGCGGGCATTTCCCAAACCAAGGCGGGCATCCAGAATCTTGAGGTGGCCGCCCAGAACCTGCAGGACATTGTTTGATTACCCCTAATGCCGTGAGGTGAGCCGTTGATTGAAGATCAGGAACTCTTGACCCTCTTTCGCTCCGAAAGCGAAGAACGCCTGCAGCATCTGGACCAGGGTTTGCTGCAGTTGGAGCAGAATCCTCAAAACCAGGGGATGCTGGAGGAACTGTTCCGGGAGGCCCACAGCCTCAAGGGCGAGGCCCGCATGTTGGGCCTGGCGGAGATCGAGACCATCGCCCACCGCTTTGAAACCATTCTGGGCGGGGCCAAAAAGGGCGACACCGCCTTGACCTTTGAAATCGTCGACCGCCTCTACCATGCCCTGGATGCCATCCGCAAACTGGTCCATCAGGCGGTTACCGGGGAATTCGCGGGGGTAGTGGTTAAAGAAGTCATGGCCCAATTGGGACCGGGGGGAGACGGGGGGGACGGGAGAAGGCCGGGCCTCAGGCGGAAGAACGGACGACTGTTGCCGTAGACCCCCAGCCTCCGCCGCCGGTGGCGGAGACGTCCGCCGCTCCTGCGCCCCCGGAGCCTGCGGCCGAGGCTTCCATCCTCGCCGGAGCGCCCCCAAAGACGGCGCCAGCCGAGGTCCCCACGGCGCTGGCGCCCTCAACTCCCAAAGAGCCAGAGGAAGATAGCCTACCGCTGGCCAATATCCAGACCGGGGCTCCTGATGGTAAGTTTCGCATCGAGACTATCCGGGTGGCCACGGAGAAATTGGATGTCCTGATGACCCACGTAGGGGAACTCAGCGTCACCAAAAACCGGGTGACCCATGGTTTGGGCCGGATTGAGGAGATCTCCGGCGTCTGTGAACGGCTGAGCCGCGGCGGGGTGCATCTCCGGTCCTTGCTCCAGGAGATGGGGGGAGCTCACTCTAACGGCTTCCACAAAAAATTGCTGGACTACCACCGTCAGGAAGCTGACCTCCTGGAGCGCTTGGGGGTGCTGCTCGGCGACTTGAAAAGTTTCGCCTCTGAAGACAGTTCCAAGCTGACCTACGTCGCCAACGAACTGGAGGGCGGGGTCCGGTCCCTGCGACTCTTGCCTTTAGCCACCATCTTGCAGCTCTTTCCCCGCATGGTGCGGGATATAACCCGGTCCCAGGGCAAGGAGGCCCAACTCCTCATCGAGGGGGAGGAGACCACGGCGGACAAGCGCATCATCGAAGAGATGAAGGACCCCCTGATGCACATGATCCGGAACTCCCTGGACCACGGCATCGAGTCTCCGGCGGAACGGGAGCGCTTGGGGAAGCCCCGGGCCGGGACCATCCGGATCAAGGCCTGCCAGACCGCCAGCAATATTGTCCTGGAGGTCGCGGACGACGGCAAGGGCTTGGACCTGGAGGCCATCAAGAACACGGTCCTGAAGAAAAAACTCTGCAGCCCCGAAGCCCTGGAAGCCATGCCCCCGGAAGAAATCCGCGATCTGATCTTCCGTTCCGGCTTCAGCACCAGCACCTTTATCTCGGACGTGTCGGGCCGGGGGGTGGGGATGGATGTGGTGCGGACCAATGTGGAACGGCTCAAAGGGTCCGTTCAGATCGACTCGGTTCCGGGGGAGGGCTGTACATTCCGGGTGCAACTGCCCCTCACCATGGCCACCGCCCGGGTGCTCATCGTCGGGGTGGGACCCATGAAATACGCCATCCAGGTCGAGACCGTGGAAGCCACTCAACTGATTAGCCTGAGGGATATCTTTACCATGGAAGGACAGGGAACCGTGGTGATGGATAACCAGCCGGTGTCGGTGGCCTGGCTGACGGACCTCCTGGAACTCCGGGCTACCGACCCGGGGGAGACCCAGGAAAAGTCACGGTCCTTGATGGCCGGCGCCACCATCCCCTGCGTTATCCTGGCCATGGGCAGCGAGCGCCTGGGGTTGCTGGTGGATCAGTTGCTTGATGAGCAGGAAATCGTCTTGAAGACCCAGAGCAAGCTGGTGCAGCGGGTGCGCAACGTCTCCGGAGCCACCATCCTGGGGACCGGCGAGGTCTGCATCCTGCTGAATCCCCAGGACCTGATCAAGTCGGTGCGCCGGCGGGAGTTTACCATGCAGACTGTTGCCGCCGCCGAGGAGGCCGTGGAGAAAAAGCTCATCCTGATGGCCGAAGACAGCCTGACTACCCGAACCCAGATGAAGCGCATTCTGGAAGGGGACGGGTACGAAGTCGTCACCTCGGTGGATGGTCAGGATGCCTATAACAAGATAGGTACCCGGGCCTTTGACGCCCTGGTGAGCGACGTCATGATGCCCAATATGACCGGCCTGGAACTGGCGGAAAAAGTCCGCCAGACATACCAAGTACCAGGAGTTGCCCATTATCCTGGTGACCTCCCTGTCTTCGGACGAGGACCGGCAGCGGGGCCTGGAAGCGGGCGCCAGCGCCTACATCACCAAACCCGCCTTCGACCAGAAGATTCTCCTGGACACCTTGAGGAGACTGATCTAGCCGCTGGGTGTCCGGGTTAGGGATGGGATGCGGGTATAACCGCTGGAAAACTTATGATGGACTCGCGCCGATGAATACGGCAGCCAAAGCAGGGAAAAATAAAATAATTAATAAAATAAGGGTCTTGATGGTGGACGATTCCCCCGTGGCCTTGACCGTCCTGAAAAAGATGCTGGCGGCCTCTCCGGAGATTGAGGTGGTGGGGACCGCCAAAAACGGCAAGGAGGCCCTGGAACTGATCCCCCGGCTGCGGCCCGGGGTGATCTGCACCGACTATCACATGCCGGTGATGGACGGCCTCCAATTCACCCGGGAAGTCATGGCCACGCATCCCCTGCCCATCCTGGTGGTGAGCGTTTCGGTGGAGGAGGGCTCCGCCAACATCTTTAATCTGCTGGAGGCCGGGGCCCTGGACGTCTTTCCCAAGCCCTTCGGGGGGCTCGCGGCCAATTCTCCGGAAATCACCCGCAATCTGGTCCAGAAGATCAAGATCCTTGCCGGGGTGCGGGTGTTTCGCAAAGCTCCCCCGCTCGACCATCGGCACGGGCAACGGTCACCGCCCCTCCCCAGGCCCATCACCCTGAAGTCCAAAGGCCCTTTGCGCCTGGTGGTCATTGGCACCTCCACCGGCGGGCCTCCGGCTCTGCGGATCATCCTGTCTGGGCTCCCGGCCAGCTTCTCGTTGCCGATAGTCTGCGTCCAGCATATCAGCGAAGGGTTTCTGCCGGGCCTGCTGGCATGGCTGACGGCGGAGTGCCGTCTGCCGGTGAAGGTGGCACAGGCCGGGGACAAACCCCTGCCGGGGACCATTTATTTCCCCCCGGAACAGACCCACCTGCTCTTCGATCAGCCGGGTAACTTCGTTACCTCCCAGGAGCCCCCGAAGGATGGCCACCGGCCATCGGTGACGCTTACCATGCGGTCGGCCGCAGTGTCCTACGGCCCCGAGGTGCTGGGCATTCTGCTCACCGGCATGGGCAGGGACGGAGCCTCGGGTTTGCTCGACATTGCCCGGGTCGGGGGGATCACCATCGCCCAGGACGAAGCCAGTTCCGTGGTTTTCGGCATGCCCAAGGAGGCCATTGAGCTGGGCGCGGCCAAATATATCATGTCCCTGACGGAAGTGGCTGAGACCCTGAAAAATGGCATCGGCACTTAGGAGAAGGCGCCGTGCGATGACGTGAACCTGAACCGGGCGCCACATCCAGGAGAACTTGATGGTTGACTCCGTGCCCAATGCAACCGGCCCGAGGCCGGACCCCATGCCAGACCATCACCATCAGGCCCGCATCCTGGTGGCGGAGGACAGCCTCGTCCAGGCGGAGATAATCCGGCGCACCCTGGTTAAGCACGGATTACCGTTGATCATGCCCTAAATGGCCTCGAAGGGCTAGCCAGAATCAAGCCGGTAAAACCCGACTTGGTGATCAGCGATATCAACATGCCCGAGATGAGCGGCTTTGAGTTCTGCGGGTAATCCGACGGGAAGAGAGCCTGAAAGACCTGCCGATCATTCTCTTAACCTTCCTTGCCAACCTGGAGGATGTGCCCGAGGGGCTGGAAGCGGGGGCATTCAATTACCTTCGTCCCGGAGCAGAAGGTTGCCGAGACCTATTACGGCTACTTTTGTGGCCGCATGATCGACCTCCAATAAGACGATCCCCCATTATACTGTTACCCATGTCTCCGAACATATGTTACCCATGTCCCCGGTCTATACAATAGCTTGAACTCTGAGTCGAGCTTTCCTGTTCCCACCGTGACTGGTTCGGGAAAAAATGTCGGGAGATTGTTCCCCTGGGTCCATACCTTTCTGAATGGACGGAACCATGGGCAGCCTTGCTCCTCTATCCCATGGAGACAATCTCTACCTGGGAGGGAGAGATTCCTGGTACCGGCTTCCTTGAAAGAGCAGGGGGCCTGTGGTATGATGCAACGGTTTTGGAACGGATTTCCAGGAGTCGTTATTGGCCCGCATTGTGATCCTAACCTTAGGGTGCCTGATCTTTCTTCTCAGCGTGGGGAGCGCCGGGGCGGTTTCGGAGATGGACCTGTTCAAGGGTCAGCGCTTCGAGGGGGGCCCTTGGAAGATCCGTGCCGACACGGTTACCTATGATGCCGTGGGCCACCTCTATACCGCGGCCGGCCGGGTGGAAATCCGCCAGGGAGACCGCCGCATCAACGCCGACCAGGTAGAGGTCAATGAGACCACAAAAATAGCCCGGGTCAAGGGCAATGTGGTCCTGGTTCTGGGAGAAGATATCTTTACCGGCCAGGAAGGCGAATTCAACCTGGCGACGCGCTGCGGCGAGATGCAAGGGGCGCGGCTCTTCCTGAAAAAAAACCACTTTCACGTCGACAGCCCCCTGATACGCAAGACCGGCGACAAAACTTACTACGCCGAGGAGGCCAAAGTCACCACCTGCGATGCGGACCGGCCGGTGTGGAGCTTTTCGGCCCGCAAGCTCTCTGTGGTCCTGGAGGGCTTTGCCACGGGCAAAGACGGCTTCTTCCGCCTGGCCGGGATACCGGTGCTCTACTTGCCGTTGGCCGTCCTGCCGGTGATGACCTCCCGGCAAAGCGGCTTTTTAATCCCTTCCTATGGGCAGCACCGGGCGGGGGGGGCGGTGGTGGAAGCGCCCTTTTTTTGGGCCATCAACAACTATTCCGATCTGACGCTCTACCAAACCGTATTTTCCAACCGGGGTTACATGCAGGGGGGTGAGTACCGGCGCCGGGGACACGACGAAGCCTCCGCCAATTTCCGTTTTTTCTATATGAATGACAGCTATACCCAGAACACTACCAACCGTCGCTACTGGGCCTCAGGGATGATCAACCAGCCCTTGGGCGACTGGGATGCCCGGGGCACCCTGGATCGAGTCAGCGATTCCAGTTATCTCGCCGATTTCAATTTCGGCTACATGGGCCTCAATCGCTATTCTCGGGAACTGCTCATGGAATTTGGCCGGGACCTGGAGCAACAGGAAGTGAATACCCGGGTTTCCAGCCTTTTGCTGGCCCGCAATTTTTCCGTGGCCAATTTCACGCTCTACAGCCGCTATTACGACAAGCTGGTCAGCAATGACCCCAACCTGTTTAACCGGGTGCCGGGGGTTTCGTTCAATTCGGTGCCGATAACTTTGGGCGGACTGCCGCTCTATCTGGGACTGAGTTCGTCGTATAATTACTTTTACCAAACCCACGGCATGACCGGAGACCGGATGGATTTCCATCCCAATCTCATCCTGCAAGGGCAAGCGCTGCCGGGCATATCGTACAGTTCCCGGATGGGATTCCGGGAGACCCTGTTTCGCGTGGACCACGCCGTCCCCGACGGCCCTCCGGAGCAATTTATCCCCCGGCAATTGTTCGATGCCAGGGTGGCCATGGCCGGGGCCTGGGCAAAGGATTACGGCCGCGGCACGGAATCCTCCTATTTTTTCCGGCACATCCTGCGCCCCGAAGTGTCCTATACGAATCTGCCCCGGTTCAATCCTCAGCGCTATCCCCAATTTGACCCCCTGGATCAGGGCTGGGTGGCCCGGGTCGATCGCAACCTGCCCGTGCGGGAGGGGGACGACCCCGTGGGCGGCGTCAATGCCCTCACCTACGCGATCGCCAACAACATTCTCTGGCGCAGTCAGAACGACCAGGGACAGACTACGGTGCGGGATGTTCTGTGGTTCCGTCTCAGCCAGAGCGCCTTTTTTAATAAGTCCAGCATGGGGCTGGATGGCAATTCCGAGCCCCATCATCCCTTTTCCGACTTCTGGGGAGAACTGCAGTTTCACCCAATACGCCAACTCATCCTGGGATCGAACATCGGCGTTTCCCCCTACACGGAAGGATTTGACCGGGCTGATTTCAAAGTGACGATTCTTGACAGCAGGCACGGCAGAACTACGTCAATCTCAATTATGTTTTTGTCAAGAATTTCGCCAAACAAATCAACGTCGAAGCCTATCTTAATCTTATGCGCTCCGTAAAAACCTGGGTCACCTACGGGCATACCTTTGAGACCAATAATAAACTGGAAAAAAGGTATGGCGTTGGTCCTGCAACGAGACTGCTGGGGCGTCGTCCTGTCATACACCGACCGGCCGAATGATCAGCGGTTCGGTTTTACCGTGTTCATTCCGGGGTTAGGGGAGAGAATGAAGCGATCGCCGGTGCGTTTCCCGGATGAAAGCAGAAATAAAGAGAGTCCTGATCTGTTTTAGGCCGGTGCTCACGAGCCCCTGCCCCTCCCACATCACTTGAAAAGTGGCAAACTTTTTATCACGGTGTTACGCTTCTCTTACATAAGACTACCCTTGAACTTTTCTCAGGAGGAGGATAACTGATTCATGAAACTGGCAATAATCGGCGCAGGCTATGTGGGTTTGGTGACCGCAGCCTGCTTTGCCGAAATGGGCAACGAAGTTATCTGTGTGGACGCGGATGCGGCCAAGGTGGCAGCCCTGGAACAGGGTCGCATCCCCATATATGAACCGGGGCTGGAGGATTACGTTAATCGCAATTATCAGGAACACCGCCTGTTTTTTTCTACCGAATTAGGCCCGGCGGTTCAAAAAAGCCTGGTCTGCTTCATCGCAGTGGGTACGCCTCAGGACAAGGATGGCTCCGCCGACCTGTCCATGGTGCTGCAAGTCGCCCGGGACATCGGCCGCCAGATGAACGGCTATAAGGTGATCGTGGAAAAATCCACGGTGCCGGTGGGTACGGCCCGGCAGGTGCGCCAGGTGATCGAGGCGGAACTGGCAGCCCGGGGTGAAGTCTTCGAATTCGACGTGGTTTCCAACCCGGAGTTCCTCAAAGAAGGCACCGCCATCGATGATTTTATGAAACCGGACCGTATCGTGGCGGGATGCGACGAGGTGCGGGTGGCGGAACTGATGAAGGAGTTGTATGCCCCGTTTGTGCGCACCAACCATCCCATCATTATCATGGACGTGGTATCGGCCGAACTGACCAAGTATGCCGCCAACGCTTTTCTCGCCACCAAAATATCCTTTATCAATGAGATCGCCAACATCTGCAGCCGGACCGGCGCCAACATCAGTATGGTGCGCCGGGGGATCGGGTCGGATCGCCGCGTCGGCCCCCTCTTTCTCTTTCCGGGCTTGGGATACGGCGGCTCTTGTTTTCCCAAGGATATGCAGGCCTTGATCCATACGGCCCATTCCTTTGAGTACCGGCCCCGTCTGCTGGAGGCGGCGGAGGAGGTCAACCAGGACCAGCGCCGGCTCTTCCTGGAGGTCATCACCGCTTACTATAAGGGCGACCTGAAGGGGCGCGTGTTTGCCGTCTGGGGATTGTCCTTCAAGCCCCAAACGGATGACATCCGGGAGGCCCCGGCCCTGACCATCATCTCCCGGTTGTTGGAAGCCGGGGCCCGGGTCCAGGTCCACGATCCTGAGGCCATGCCCGCTACCCGGCAGCAATTGGGGGAGAATCCGGCCGTGACCTATGCCCCTTCGACCTACGAGGCCCTCAAAGGCGCGGACGCCCTGATTGTTTGCACCGAGTGGGCCAAATTCCGGGAGCCTGATTTTGAACGGATGAAGTCCCTGATGAAGGCCCCGGTGATTTTTGACGGCCGCAACCTTTACGATCCGGCCAAGTTGGCCAATTTGGGATTCACCTACTTCCATATCGGCCAGAAGGTGAAGGAGTAACAACCCGAAGGGACGGGCCGCCGGGCCCGTCTCCTCAAAAATGTAGGGTGCGCCCTGCGCACCAGGCCTTTTTCTGGTTGCGGCGGGGCATGATGGGGAATTCGCAGCTGATTATGGCCTAGAGCGTTTGCCATAGATTCTTTCCACGTGGAGATTCTTAAATCCCCCTAAATCCCCCTTTTTCAAAGGGGGACTTTAACAGCAATTCCTTAGAGTTCCCCCCTTTTCTCAAGGGGGGTTAGGGGGGATTTAGAAAGATGCCACCATCGGAAAATACTTTTGGCAAACGCTATAAGTACAAGATTTCATGAATATACTCATGTCATCTTGCATCCGCCCCCCCCTCACCCCAACCATCTCCCCCTGCTTCGAAGGAGGGGGTCAGGGTGAGGCGGAAGTGGTCTTCCCGAAGTAAGCAATGGGTTGCCGTATTTATGAAGCACTGCCCTAAAGGGACCTGAACCCATGTCTTCCGAATCGCCGGATTGGCTGGAAATATGCGGGGATCGCCTCCGTAACCTCAACCTGGATGGGTTTTCAAACCTCAGGGTCCTGGTGGCCGGGGACTTTATGCTGGATGAGTATCTCTGGGGGAGGGTGGAGCGCATCTCCCCGGAGGCCCCGGTGGCGGTGGTGGAGGTGGAGCGGGAGACCCGTACTCTGGGGGGCGCCGGCAACGTGGTCAACAACCTGGTGGCCCTGGGGGCCCAGGTGGAGGTCCTGGGGCTGGTGGGAGATGATAACCCCGGCCACCTGCTGACCCAGGAACTGGTCCGGCTGGGAGTGGCGGTGGACGGCCTCTTTAAGGACCCGTCCCGCCGTACTTCCCGGAAGACCAGGGTCATCGGCGCCTCCCAGCAGGTGGTGCGCATCGACCGGGAAAGCCGGGTGCCGGCCCAGCCCGCCTTCGAGGCCGCGGCCCGGGAGTTTTTGAGCGCCCGCCTGCCGGGGCTCCAGGCCATGGTCCTGTCCGACTACGCCAAAGGCGTTCTCACCCCGGCGGTACTGAAAGAACTCATCGCCCAGGGGCGCAGCCGGGGGTATCCCGTGGTGGTGGACCCCAAGGGCGCCGACTATTCCCTCTATGCCGGGGCCACGGTGATCACCCCCAACCGCAAGGAAGCCGAGCTGGCGGTGGGCTACTCCCTGGCCCGCCGGGAAGACCTGTTGCGGGCCGGCGCCGCGCTCCGGAAGAATCTATCCCTGGATTACCTGCTTATCACCCTGGGGGCGGCAGGTATGCTCCTGTTTGCCGGCGGGGCGCCACCCCTGGCCATCCCCACCCGGGCCCGGGAAGTCTTCGACGTCTCCGGGGCCGGCGACACGGTGGCGGCCCTCATGGCCCTGGGCCTGGCCCAGTGGGGGGACCCGGTCCTGGCGGCCACCTTGGCCAACGTCGGCGCCGGGGTGGTGGTGGGCAAGGTGGGCACCGCCCCGGTCTATCGAGCCGAACTGGCCCGGGAGTTGGGCCGGGAGGGGACCCGGCTGGAAGAAAAAATCCGCACTCCGGCCGAGTTGAAGCTGCTGACCTCCCAGCTCCAGACCCAGGGGAAAAAGGTGGTGTTCACCAACGGCTGCTTCGACCTGCTCCACGGCGGCCACATCAAGTTCCTGGAAGAAGCCCGGGGCCTGGGGGACGCCCTGGTGGTGGCGGTGGACTCGGATGCGTCGGTCCGGCAGGTGAAAGGGGAGGGCCGCCCGGTCATCGGGGAGGAGCAGCGGGTGCGCATCCTGGCGGCCCTGGCCGCGGTGGACTATGTCACCGTCTTTACCAGCGATCAATTGCCGGAGCTCCTGGCCGGCCTCAAGCCCGACATCCTCACCAAGGGCAGTAATTACCCGGAGGCCCAGGTGGCCGGCCGGGAGATCGTCGCCGGCTACGGCGGCCAGGTAGTCCTCATACCCGTCACCGAACCCGTGTCGGTCTCGAACCTCATCCAGCGGATCAAGAATGGGGGGAGAGCTAGAGAATTTGGAGGAGGGCGCCAAGGGCGCGAGCCCTTGCCCTTACGAAAAACTCCCCCAAACTCCCACCCCTAATCCCGCAACGGAACAGGCGGGTTGAGCCTGAGGGCTCAACCCGCCTGCTTGCCTTCGCTCCCCTGAATCAAGAGAGAACGCTCCTAATTTATTACGCTTAAAGCCGCTCTAAAGCCGCTTTCTTGAGCCCCGGGAAAAGCCACGTAGGGTGCGCACCGCGCACCAGATACCGCCCAGGCGGGACGCCGTGCCACCCCGTAGGGGCGACCCGGCGGGTCGCCCTGGTCAGGATAATCCGCTCAAAAATTCCTCCAGCGCCACCACCGTCGCATACCGCATTCCCAGGGCCGCCATGAAGGCGCCGTGGACCTGGGCCGCGGGGATGGGCAGGCCTCGAAAGGCCAGGTCCCGGGTGGCGCAGGCGTCGTGGATGACGGTGCACGTGAAGCCGAAGTCGAAGGCGGCCCGGGTGGTGGCGTCGACGCACATGTGGCTCATGGCCCCGCAAATAATTACTTCTTCCACCCCGGCGCCTTGCAGCACTTCCAGCAAACCGGTGTCCCGGAAGGCGTTGGGATAATGCTTACGTGCCACTGCCTCCCCGGGGAGCGGCCGGACGCTCTCGTTAATCTCCACCCCCGGGGTACCCGGGCGGAAGAAGGTGGCATCCGGCCCTAGAGCCAGGTGCTGCACGTGGAAAATGGGCCGCCGGGCCTGCCTGAAGGCGGCGAGCAGTTCCCCGGCCCGGGCCGCGGCCTGGGTCATGCCCGCTAACTCCATGGCGCCGCCGGGAAAGTAGTCGTTCTGGATATCGATGAGGATGAGAGCGGATTTCATGATGTGGTTCCTTATGGTCAGGCTGCGGGACCGCGCCCCTGCGGACTTGCCGGCACCTCAGAAAGAACCGTCGGGGCGGATTTTACAGCGTTTGCCAAAAGTATTTTCCGAGGGCGGCATCATGCTATTCCACCCTAACTCCCCTTGATCAAAAGGGGGAACAGCAAGGAATTGTTGGCAAAGTCCCCCTTTGAAAAAGGGGGATTTAGGGGGATTTAAGAATCTCCACGTGGAAAGAATTTATGGCAAACCCTATAAACCCGCCCCTACGGCAATTAAAGAACATGAGCCGGAAAAAAAGCCCGGCTCGATAACTCCGAGAACGCCCTCAGTCGGTTGGACCGGCCGGGGCTTCCCCCTTGGCGTTGTCTTTGGGGTGCAGGCGGCCGTGGTCTTCGACCCGGTGGACGATGAAGTCCTGCCATTCCTGCCACTGGGCGATGGGATTCATGCCGGTGTGGTCCACGGGGACTTCGGCCCGGGCGCTGGCGGCGTGGCCCCCGGCGGAGCCCAGCTTGCCGAAGGCCTGCAAGGCCAGGCGGCCGGCATTTTTGCGCAGACCGTCGTTTCTGAAGATGACCACCAGCTTGTCCTGGTAAATCCCCCCCACGATGGTCCAGGAGACCTCCCCGGCCCGGAGGAAAAAGTCCGCCAGGATCACCAGGATGTCCGGGGTGTTCACCGCCCCCAGAAAGGCGTAGAGGCGGTTGTGGCGGATGCGGAACCGGTTCAGGGCTTGCTGGAAGTACCCCAGCATGGGAATATTGAATTCGGCGAATTCCAGGCGCCGCACCAGGGGTTTCCGGGTGAAGCCGAAGAGGTAATGAAAGGCCCGGACATCGGCTTCGATGGCGGGGCGCTCAAAATTGGACGTGTCGGTCTTGATGCCGTAATACAACGCCGAGGCCAGCTTCAGGGAGGGTTTGATCCGGGCCTCCCGCAGGTACTCGGTCATGATGGTGGCGGTGGCGCCGTATTCCGGGCGGATATCCAACAGCCGGGCTTTGGTTTCCGGGACCCGGGGGTGATGGTCGATAATGACGTCGTAGTGATACGGCCCCAATAATTCATGGTGCGACGGTTGGCTGTCCATCAGGGCCTTGCGGTTGTAGTTTTCGGGGTTGATCTCGTCGAGGGGCGTGAGGGCAATGCTCAGGAGCTGCACCATCCGCTGATTCTGGGGCCGGGTGATGGGGCGAATGGGGACTACAACACACGAAGTCAGGCGGTGCCACAGGAGGCGTTTCAGGGCCAGGGCGCTGGCAATGGCATCCGGATCGGGATCGATCAGGATCAGTAGACGGTCTTCATGGCTAAAAAGGTGGTAGAGTCGCTGCACGGCGTTGCGCATTATGAGGGGCCCCTTAAATTATTTTACCTAAGAAGTTATCCGGGAGCAAATGAGGAAGCAGGTTTTTTCCAAAATAAGGCCGGAGAAATCATTAACTTCGGGGTGGCGGCGGCCCCTCACGGTCTCGGATGGCCAATTCCGGCGACGGCGGCGCTTTTTCTTTGCCATGCCGGGGCCTTAAATTATAAATTAACAGAGTACCTCGCGGGAACGGCAGGGCGGACCGGGTATTCGGGGAAAGCATCGCGCCCTTAAGACCCGTAGCCTGCGCCCCTCATGGGAGTAAGGAGGCAAATACCATTGAGAACATCAGGGTTGGGCCGGGGTCCGAAAGGTTTCGGACCGCTGAGTCTCCCCGAATTGGAGGCATAATGAACCGAACCGAGGAGGTGGTGGACCGCATCCTCCATGGTGAAGTGCGCGCCGGGGCGCGCCTCATGCGGGAGTTGGACGACGGCCGGCCCGAGGCCCGGGAGATCCTCAAAGAGATTTACCGGCATAGCGGCCGGGCCCATATCATCGGCATCACCGGCTCCCCCGGGGTGGGGAAGAGCACCCTCACCGACCGTCTCATCCAGTATCTGCGCCAGGAGGGGAAGACCGTGGGCGTGGTGGCGGTTGACCCCACCAGCCCCTTTTCCGGCGGCGCCATCCTGGGGGACCGCATCCGGATGCAGCGCCACGCCCTGGATGAAGGCGTCTTCATCCGCTCCCTGGCCACCCGGGGGCATTTCGGCGGCCTCACCGCCTCGGCCCGGGCGGTGATCACCGTGTTGGACGCCATGGGCAAGGACTATGTCCTGGTGGAGACCGTGGGGGTGGGACAGGACGAAGTGGAGATCGCCGCCACCGCCTATACCACTCTGGTGGTGACGGTCCCCGGCATGGGGGACGACATCCAGGCCATTAAAGCCGGCATCCTGGAGGTAGCGGATATCCTGGTGATTAACAAGGCCGACCGGGAGGGGGCCTCCCGGACTTACCAGGAACTGATGCAGATGCTGGAGTTGCAGGCCCACCGGAAGGCGAGTGCCTGGAAGGCGCCGGTGCTGATGACCCAGGCCAAGGATAATGAAGGCATCGAGGCATTGATGGCCGCGGTTCGGGACCACCAGGAGTTCCTGACCCGGGAGGGGGGCGAGGGCCTGGAGCAGGCCCGGGGCGCCCGGGCCCGCCAGGAGTTTCTGGAACTCCTCCGGGAGGGGGTGGCCCGGCACCTGGTGAAGCAGCTGGAGAACGATGGCCGCCTGGCCCGGGTCCTCAGCGATATCCTGGCGAGGCGGACCGACCCCTACTCGGCCAGCGAAGCCCTGGTCCTTGAGGTCCTGGGGCCCCTGACCCCCCCTGCCTGAGCACCCGGCTGGACCCGGTCCCCGCCGCCGGCCGGGCCCGGATGCAGATGAGGATAACTCGCCTGAATCGCGATTATGCCACTCTGAGACCGATGCGAACGTCTCACGTAGGATAGCCGCCCTCGGGGCTCCCCACTGCCTTTAGGCGCAGGCGAGGCCGCCGACGCTCCATTTTGACGGGAAACGGTCGCGCTGGAGACTTTCGCCGAGGTCTCTCGCTGCTAAGCTGAGGAAAAAGCCAGGGGATCTCAGAGGAGAGCTGTTCCGGTTCCTGAAGCGGTTAAACCTCCGGCGAGTTTCCCGGCGCCCAAATCCTGAAAACTCCTCCCCGTTAATGATGATTTAGATTTCCGAGTCGCCTATTTCCCGGATGGTTTGTCCGATGGAGCTTTGCAGTTTTTGATAAAAGCGGTCAAGAAATTCGGTGTCTCTCATAAAGATTATGATGCTGCTGTAAGTTTTCTTCGTTTTTATACCGGTATACGTTTTCCAGGTTT